>NZ_AAXY01000020.1 GCF_000169375.1 Marinobacter sp. ELB17 | reverse complement strand
CCTTGCAACCGTGATTATCTCCGCAGGATGGAGTAGGATTAAATCCTATCTTATGCGGGAGGCCCGTCATGCGTACCACTCAACAATTCAGCATTACTCTACCCAACCAGATGGCCGACGTAGTAAAAGCCAAGGTTGCCGCTGGCGAATACGCCACTGAAAGCGAAGTGATTCGCGATGGCTTGCGGGCGCTACTGGCCCGTGACCGTGCCTTGGAGAACTGGCTCTTCGGTCAAGTAGCCCCTGCTTACGATGCATTGAAGGCTGACCCAACGCGCGCGCTCAATGTCGACCAAGTGCGCGCCCGGTTATCAGCAGAACACCAGAACTCCACTTCACAAACGTAATGGTGTACACCGTTGAGTTTACACCGGAAGCGATGGAACAGCTGGCGGTGCTCTATCGCTATATTGCCACGAAGGCTTCACCGGAAATTGCTAAACGCTATACAGACGCCATCGTAACCCACTGTGAAGATCTACAGACGTTTCCACATCGAGGAAACCAACGTGACGACATACGGCCCGGACTGCGAATCACAAACTACCGCAAGCGGGCCGTAATTGCATTTGCTGTGGATGACAAGCATGTTTTCATCTTGGGCGTTTTTTACGGCGGACAAGACTTCGAGGTTGCTTTGCAGTTTGAACTGGAGGACTAGCCGTTCAGGACCTTATCCCGTGGGGACAGACTTAAAGTTTGTCCCCGCTTTACTTCAGTTTCCGCCTTCCGGACAGAGTTCAAATCTGTCCCAGTTTCTCCTTTCCCGCCTTCGGGACAGATTTCAAATCTGTCCCGGCTTTATCGACTGTCCCGACTGTCCCGGCCCCAGCTATCACAGGCCGCGGATTCAAATTCCACACCAAATCTCCAACACCCCCATTAGGCGCAAAACCCGTCGGTGCCGCTTTAAGAATAGACAGCGCGCTCTCGCAATCAAAGGTCTGGCTGGCGTATTGCAGTTGCTTGATGGTGTCTCCAGATCGCGAATGTCATTAATGCGCGCCTGGCCGGCATTCTCGACGCCAAAGACCCCACTCAACGGTGTCTGGCGCATCGAACGGGGCAAACCCTTCGATCAACTGTTGAACAAATTCCGGGTGACTGAACAATTCCTTGTAACCGGTGTCGTGGTGATTCGTTGCCATGCGTCCTCCTGACTCAGCAAATTTTGTTATACCACGCTCAGGGTTTTCAGCAGGTGGGACTGGATTTTCTGGGGACAGATTTAAAAATCTGTCCCCATTTCAGTCAACGCATCCAACCCCATCGCCTCGCCAATATGACGATTTTGGAGCTTTTCGTCATTCGTCACCAATACGTATCCCCCAACCATGGCTGTTGCGGAAATAATGCTGTCCGGGAGTTTTAATGAGGTTGCTCTGCGGATTTTGATGGCTGATTCCTGAACGGACTGCCTAAGCTCAATCACAGGCAATACTGACAAAGTTGCTCTGAGCTTTTGCTCGTCTTCTTGCGACAACTGAGGCCAGGAGAGCAACTCCATCTTAGTAATCACTGATACCGCGTAATGCCCTTTAGGCAACTTGAGTTTACGGTCAATTGCATAAATGAGTGCGTTGGTGTCTAGCAGGTACTTACCACTCATCTCTCATTGTCCTTTGAAGTTCTAGCGCATCTCTTCCCGAGAAGGCTTTAATCTCTGTGTTGCTGAAATCCAGCTCTACCTCGGGCTCACCCATAAGGCGTTCATCGTTTACCGTGAGTACCACTCTGACGTGAGCGCTGTCCAACAGGCGATACTTCTCCGGTAGCTTTACTGTGCCGTTTCGAATATCAGCTTCAAATTCTATAGCGTACATAGTGCAGCCTCCGGCTGTTCATTATTTGAACAGAGTAGCATGTTATAGCCTTTGTCTCTGGGACAGATTTCAAATCTGTCCCGGCTCTACCAGCTGACCCGGCTGACCCGGCTTTATCGGTCGCCCGGGCTACCCCAGACCGCGGGTTCAAATTCCACACCAAATCCCCAACACCCCCATTAGGCGCGAACCCCGTAGGCGCGGTTTTAAGAATCAACAACACACCCTCACAATCAAACGCCTGGCTTGCGTGTTGCAGCTGTTTCACCGTGTCCGCAACCTCAGGCCAGGTCATACACACTTCACGGGCCATCATAATGCGCGGGTGTGCCGTGCCTTGGGGGTCGTCACCAATCAACAGCTCTTCAAATAATTTTTCACCGGGGCGCAGGCCACTGAACACCAGCTCTACCTCGCCATCTGGCTGCTCGGCGGTTCTTTCGCGGCGGCCCATCAAATGCATCATCTTGCGAGCCAAATCGGCAATTTTGACCGGCTCGCCCATATCCAGCACAAACACCTCGCCGCCCTCACCCATACTACCGGCCTGCAGTACCAGTTGGCCGGCTTCGGGAATGGTCATGAAATAGCGAATAATGTCCGGATGAGTCACCGTAACCGGCCCACCGCTGCTTATCTGGTCGCGGAACAAAGGCACCACGGAACCGGACGAACCCAGCACATTGCCAAAACGCACCATCTTCCAAATGGCACAAAGCAAACGCCGACAAACCCCCATTCAAGGTGTCATGGTTAGTGGGTCTGCGCCCTGGAACAAGCCGCAGTCAATCAGTATACCGGAGGAGGGATACGATCGGTTAGAAGGGATAATGCTCTGGGGCCCTCGGGACAGACTTCAAGTCTGTCCCGGCTGTCCGCTTTATTCCCTGGGGACAGATTTTAAATCTGTCCCCGCTTTTCTTCTGTTAATGCTTGTCTTCAATGCGCAGCTTGACGATCTCGTCAACCGATAACCCCGTCGCTGCCGCAATCTGATCGTTACTGAGCACGCCAAATGAAAGAAGATGACGAACGGTTTTACGTTTTTCTTCTAATGCGCGCCAATCGCCCTCCTGACGACCCTTCTGATGCCCCTCCTGACGCCCCTCAAGCCGTTCTTTCTTAACCAAATTCTCTAAGTTCTCTGCCAACATATCTCTGTCCTCCACCAAACTGTTGAGCTGATCCAGGTGTACTTCAGCCCCGAGTTGCTGCAAATGGCGTTTGAGCCAGCGGGTAATGATTCTGTCGGTACGATCCTTATTTGGGTCCGACTGTATGATCGCCACAACCCGATCCACCGCCTGCTGCAAAGCCTTCCAGCTGTGGCCCGCATTCTCGACACTGAACACGCCACTCAACGGTGTCTGGCGCAAGCCTAATTCCTCATCAGTGTAACGCCCCTCGTCAATCAGGTAATAGCGAAGGTGTGGTTGGCTGCTGCAGATCTAAACTGGGGACGGATTTCAAATCCGTCCCCTACTTTGCACCATCTCGTAAATGTCCTGGTGGGCTGACCGGCGGAGAGTAAGTGCCTGTCCACGACAATATTTACGACAATATTTCCACGACTAATGATGAATATTGCACAGGAGGGCTTTGCGGGTTGCTGTGGAGGGCACTGGTAGATGAGATTGGTCATGGGCTGCCTGTTTATGAGCAGCACCCGAAAAAATGGCAAAAATCTTCGTGCAGCCGCTGAAACCGCGCATCCGACAACTGACCATACTTTTTTACAATGACCTGCCGCGAAATAACAAACGTTTTACGAACCATGATCTTCGAACGCTTTGGCAAAGCTCCCAGCGCCATATCGGATGGCTCCAGAATAAATTCATCATCATGCAGCCGCAAAGTCTGACTGCTAACCGGTATGCCAACAAAGTCATCAAACGGCAGGTTATCTTTAAACACAATCACTGGCCGACGTTTGCTAGTCTGGAAGTCCGAAAAATAGAACTCACACAGCAACACCTCCCCTGGGGTCAGGTCCATACATCGTCCTCGGCCTCGTCTTGCCATTCCTCGATAGCGTTCGCTGAATGCCGGGAAAACGCCATTACCTCGGCATTCGCCTTTGACTCCCCGACCATCACAACCACTCGGGCATGGATATTTCTGAGACGAGCGTACTCCGGGGGAATTTTAACGACGCCATTCTGAATGTCAGCTTCAAACTCGATTGCGTACATACAAACCTCTTCTTGCCATGAGCAACAAAAAAATATGATAGCACGTAGAGGCTGATGGCCCCGTAGAATGTGCGGATAAACACAGTGTAGTTCTTCGACTACAAGGGCACGATGCAAAAATAAATACGGGTTTCTGACCAATATGAGTGCCTGTCCGCCATGCGTTTGACGTAAAGAACGCCGAGAAAGGAGGGGATGCCTGTCCATGCGCGGCGCGATGCGCGCGTCGTCTGACTATGGCAGAGTTATCAGTGTTTCTGCTCTTTACGAAGTACCTTGACCTCATCATCGGACAAGCCAGAAGCTGTCGCAATTTGAGCATCGGTCAGCAGACCCATCGCAATCAGGTTACGGGCAATTTGCTCAGCCTTCATGTGCTCACCTTCTTGGCGACCTTCTTGGCGACCTTCTTGACGCCCTGCCAACATGCCTTCAAGCCGTTCTTTCTTAACCAAATTCTCTAAGTTCTCTGCCAACATATCTCTATCCTCCACCAAACTGTTGAGCTGATCCAGGTGTACTTCAGCCCCGAGTCGCTGCAAATGGCGCTTGAGCCAGCGGGTAATGATTCTGTCGGTACGATCCTTGTTCGGGTCCGACTGTATGATCGCCACAACCCGATCCACCGCCTGCTACAAAGCCTCCCAGCTGTGGCCGGCATTCTCGACGCCAAAGACCCCACTCAACGGTGTCAAGCGCATCGAACGGGGCAAACCCTTCGATCAACTGCTGAACAAACTCCGGGTGGCTGAACAATTCCTTGTTGCCGGTTTCAAGAGCCGGCTGGGGACAGACTTAAAGTCTGTCCCCACTTTGGTGCTGGCTTTACTCCCTGGGGACAGATTTATAAATCTGTCCCCGCTTTACTTCAGCTTCCTCCTTGGGACAGATTTCAAATCTGTCCCGGCTTTACCGACTGTCCCGGCTTTATCGGCTTTATCGGCCACCAACGGCCGCGGATTCAGGTTCCACACCAAATCCCCAACACCCCCATTAGGCGCAAAGCCCGTAGGCGCCGTTTTAAGAATCGACAGCACACCTTCACAATCAGACACCTGACTGGCGTGTTGAAGCTGCTTCACCGTGTCTTCCACCTCAGGCCAGATCATACACACTTCACGGGCCATCATAATGCGCGGGTGTGCAGTGCCTTGGGGGTCGTCACCAATCAACAGCTCTTCAAATAATTTCTCGCCGGGGCGCAGGCCACTGAACACCAGCTCTAGCCGTGTGCAATGTGCCAAACACATTATTCTGCACACCCTCAATTACATTGTGCTCAACCAGGGGCACGTGCTTATACGCCGCCGCGTGATACACCGTTTGCACCCCAAACGAACGCATTACCGCTTCACAGCGGCGGCGGTGCACCACACTGCCCAACAATGGGTGAACGCACACATTCAAGCCTTCCACCAGATTAATCTGCTGAAGCTCGCGCTCAATGGCGTACAAAGCAAACTCGGACTGCTCAAACAACACCAGGCATTTGGGCTGATGGCGAATGATCTGCCGGCACAGCTCAGAACCAATCGAGCCACCCGCGGCGGTTCACGTCCGTATCCGCGTCCACCGCCAACAGCAAGCGTTTAACCCCATGGCTACGCACCGCCTCTTCCAAATGGCTCAACGCAAACGCCGGCAAACCCACAATCAAGGTTTTGTGGTTAGTGGGTCTGCGCCCTGAAACAAGCCGCAGTCAATCAGAATACCGGAGGAGGGATACGATCGGTTAGAAGGGATAATGCTCAACTCGTGGCAGGAGCCAGAAACGGCGCCGTGGTGGGAAATATTGATCATAACAACCTCCTTGTTGTTGGTTTCAGAAGCCGGCCAGGGACAGACTCAAAGTCTGTCCCGGCTGTCCGCTTTATTCCCCGGGGACAGATTTTAAATCTGTCCCCGCTTTTCTTCTGTTAATGCTTGTCTTCAATGCGCAGCTTGACGATCTCGTCAACCGATAACCCCGTCGCTGCCGCAATCTGATCGTTACTGAGCACGCCAAATGAAAGAAGATGACGAACGGTTTTACGTTTTTCTTCTAATGCGCGCCAATCGCCCTCCTGACGACCCTCCTGACGACCCTCCTGACGACCCTCCTGACGACCCTTCTGATGCCCCTCCTGACGCCCCTCCTGACGCCCCTCAAGCCGTTCTTTCTTAACCAAATTCTCTAAGTTCTCTGCCAACATATCTCTATCCTCCACCAAACTGTTGAGCTGATCCAGGTGTACTTCAGCTCCAAGTCGCTGCAAATGGCGTTTGAGCCAGCGGGTAATGATTCTGTCGGTACGATCCTTGTTTGGGTCCGACTGTATGATCGCCACAACCCGATCCACAGCCTGCTGCAAAGCTTCCCAGCTGTGGCCAGCGTTCTCGACACCAAAAACCCCACTCAACGGTGTTTGGCGCATCGAACGGGGTAAACCCTTCGATCAACTGCTGAACAAACTCCGGGTGGCTGAACAATTCCTTGTTGCCGATTTCAAGAGCCGGCCGGGGACAGACTTAAAGTCTGTCCCCACTTTGGTGCTGGCTTTACTCCCTGGGGACAGATTTTCTTCTATTAATGCTTGTCTTCAATTCGCAGCTTGTCGATCTCGTCGACCGACAACCCCGTCGCTACCGCAATCTGATCGTTACTCAGCACGCCAAATGACAGAAGATGACGAACGGTTTTACGTTTTTCTTCTAACGCGCGCCTATCGCCCTCCTGACGACCCTCCTGACGACCCTCTTGGCGACCCTCAAGCCGCTCTTTCTTGACCAGATTCTCCAGATTTTCTGCCAACATATTTCTATCCTCCACCAAACTGCTCATCCGATCCAAATTAAGCCTGGCCTTGGGAGCCACCCTCTGTAAATGGCGCTTAATCCAACGAGTAACGATCTTGTCTACGCGATCTTTGTTCGGGTCAGCTTTGACAATTTCTACAATCCGATCCACCGCCTGCTGCAGGGCTTCCCAGCTATGGCCGGCGTTCTCAACCCCAAATATGCCACTTAACGGCGTTCGCTTGCTGATCAATTCTTCATCAGTGTAGCGCCCTTCGTCAATCAGGTAATAACGCAGATGCGGTTGGTACACTCGTAAGAACTCTGGTGGTGCCGGCTGAACCATGTCGTAAATGTCCTGACGAGCGGACCAGCGTTGGGAGCCGTTGTACAGCACCATCGGAAAAATCGGTGGTAGGCCTTGGCGCACCGTTGTTTCTCGGGTTTTCAACAAATGATCGTAAAAGCACGCCACGTAGTGCATCAGTCGCAGCGGCATGGTGCTGTCAATTTTGGACTGAAACTCAAGCAAGATGTAAAGAAACACCCGTTGAGTGATGCCCTCCCATGTCACCTCTACCGACCACACGACGTCTTCGAACTTCTCCTCGAACAGCGGCGTAATATAATTACCACTATGGTTCTTGAGCGTATTGAAATCCATCAGGCCGGCAATCTCAGAGGGAGCAAACCCCTCAACTAACTGCTGAACAAATTCCGGATGACTGAACAATTCCTTGTAACCGGTGTCGTGGTGATTCGTTGCCATGCGTCCTCCTGACTCAGCAAACTTTATTGTACCACGCTCAGGATTTTCAGCAGGTAGGACTGGATGTTCTCGGGGACAGATTTCAAATCTGTCCCAGTTTTCCGTTTCCCGCCCTCGGGACAGATTTCAAATCTGTCCCGGCCTTATCAGCTGTCCCGGCTTTATCGGTCGCCCGGGCGACCCCAGACCGCGGACTCAAATTCCACACCAAATCCCCAACACCGCCATTAGGCGCGAACCCCGTAGGCGCGGTTTTAAGAATCAACAACACACCCTCACAATCAAACGCCTGGCTTGCGTGTTGCAGCTGTTTCACCGTGTCCGCAACCTCAGGCCAGGTCATACACACTTCACGAGCCATCATAATGCGCGGGTGGGCGGTGCCTTGGGGGTCGTCACCAATCAACAGCTCTTCAAATAATTTTTCACCGGGGCGCAGGCCACTGAACACCAGCTCTATCTCGCCATTTGGCTGCTCGGCGGTTCTTTCGCGGCGGCCCATCAAATGCATCATCTTGCGAGCCAAATCGGCAATCTTGACCGGTTCGCCCATGTCCAGCACAAACACCTCGCCACCCTCACCCATGCTACCGGCCTGCAGCACCAGCTGGCTGGCTTCGGGAATGGTCATGAAATAGCGAATAATGTCCGGATGAGTGACCGTCACCGGGCCACCGCTGCTAATCTGATCCCGGAACAAAGGCACCACAGACCCCGATGAGCCCAGCACATTGCCAAAACGCACCATCGAGAAAACTGTGTCACTCTGGCGCTGCGCCAGCCCCTGCAACACCAACTCCGCCATACGCTTACTGGCCCCCATCACATTGGTGGGCCGCACTGCCTTATCGGTCGAAATCAGCACAAACAACTCAACGCCCGCTGCAACCGCTGCCTCGGCCGCGTGCAATGTGCCAAACACATTGTTCTGCACGCCCTCAATCACATTGTGCTCAACCAGCGGCACATGCTTGTACGCCGCCGCGTGATACACCGTTTGCACCCCAAACGAAAGCATTACCGCTTCACAACGGCGGCGATGCACCACACTGCCCAACAATGGGTGAACGCACACGTTCAGACCTTCCACAAGATTGATCTGCTGAAGCTCGCGTTCAATAGCGTACAAAGCAAATTCTGACTGTTCAAAAAGCACCAGGCACTTGGGCTGGTGGCGAATAATCTGCCGGCACAGCTCAGAACCAATCGAACCACCCGCGCCGGTCACCATCACCGAGCGACCAAACAGCGATGAAGCCACCTGGGCGTTGTCTGGTCGCACCGGATCACGCCCCAGCAGGTCTTCAATTTCCAGATCGCGAATGTCGTTAATGCGCGCCTGGCCGGCGATCACTTCACTGAACGACGGAACGGTTTGTACCGGCAAATTCAACTTTTCCAATTGCGTCAGTAATTCGCGACGATTGACATCCATATCCGCGTCAACCGCCAACAGCAAGCGTTTGACCCGATGGCTACGCACCGCCTCTTCCAGGTGGCTCAACGCAACCACCGGCAAACCTACAATCAGCGTTCGGTGATTGGCTGGCAAAAGGCTGATAAACAATACCGGGTGAAACTCCTCCCCCTGTTGCAGCGCCTTAGCCAGCTGCACAGCCGTTTTACCTGCACCCACAATGGCCACCCGCTCTTTATCACGCCCGGAAGAGTACTGCACCAGCATACGCATGCTCATACGGCTGCCACCCACAAAAATAAACGCCAGCGCAGAGTAGATCAGCGGAACAGAGCGAGGAACAAACACGTTAAAACCGTAGCTGAGCACCACGAGCAGCAAGGCCGAAGCGGCAACACCGGTGATGATGGTTATGAAGGCCCGGTCACTCATGTAGCGAATAACCGCGCGGTATAAGCCAAGGCGGACAAAAACGCCCAACGTAAACACCACAGTAAGCAAGGAAACCAGCAGCTGGCCCTTGTTTGGCTCCCACAAAGCCACGTCCAGGCGCAACGCAAAAGAGGCCCAGAGCGCAAAAGAAAGAGCGACAAAATCCACAAACAGGGAGATGACGCGCTTTTTGAGGCGAGAAAGTTGCAGAAACGAATTAAACATGGTCACTCACGGCTTGTCCCATGACTGCCGCTACTACCCGGCAGGTCTTCTCTACCCTATCTCCTGCCCCCTTGCCTCGAACCGTTAATAGAATCCGGTTCTCCTTTACGCAACAAAGAGGCTATAAGCCCTTACGTTAATGCCGACTAAGCAATGACTCCAACGTATCCGAGGTCAATATAGCTTCCAGCCAGACCTCCAGTTCTGGAACACCGGCAGATTGAATGTGCGCTTCGGCCCAGCGGGGAAGCTCACCGAATTTCAGGCTGATCAACTTTTTCAAAGCGGCGGCCTCACCTTGTTGCATGCCTTGTTGCATGCCTTGTTGCATGCCTTGTTGCATGCCTTCCGCTCGTAACCGCTCACTCAAGGTGGCCATGGTGTTGCTCTCCTGCGGGTATTGCGCTTTATATTGTTCCATTTCATTATCATCCAAGGCTGAGTAGATGTCGATGAAGTCAATATACTTCAATTGCTTCTCGGGGTCTGGCTCCAGCGTGCTCACCGCCCGGCCATTCCACCATCAGCGGTACATCCAACTCGCGAAAGCGCTCACCAAGCCGCTCTTTTAACTGCTCTTGGCGCAATGGAACAACCCGTGCTCTCGGGCCAATGTGCCATGCCGCAGCACCGCCTATAAGCAGGTATTGGTCCTGATAATTTGCGAAGTGCTCTCGAAACTTATCCAGTCCCGCTATCATGTTAATTACTCCATTAACTCATCCAACGACATTTCAATCCGCTCGTCGCGCTCATCCTTCAAGCTCTGATAGAGCGAAAACGGATCAACGGTCCCATCACTCACAAACAGCCTCGGCTCATACCGCCAGATTTGTACCCTACACGTTCCATCATCCTGTACTGGGATGACATCTGCAGTCCTGGAGATTTGCTTCCATTCTCTTCTACTGGCGGCAAAAACCGGTTCTTGGGGGGCCGTCAACAGGGTTCTTCGAGACAATGCAGATTCGCCGGCCAGTGGGAGGTTGCTAGCGTTAATCTCGGCCAAACGAACCCTACGAACCTGTCTTACAGGGGTTCGCAGATATTTGCGGGCTCGCTCCCAAAGTGCCTCCGAGCCCTCTGGATACAGCTTGCTTGTCGGACTGGCCAACCAGCAATTCGTGGCAGGAGCCAGTAACCGACCGGGCAGGATAGTTGACGTCGTACAAAAAAAGGGCAGCCACCAGGGCTGCCCTTTTTTGTACGTAAAGCAGGGAGATTATAAAAGCGGAGATCAGTGCTTATCTTCAATACGCAATTGGGTAATCTCGTCTAACGCCAAGCCCGTCGCTGCAGCTATTTGCTCGTCATTGAGCACACCGAACGACATCAGGTGGCGAACCGTTTCGCGCTTTTCTTTCAGAGCACACAGCTCGGCTTCGTGACGCCCTTTTTCGATACCCAATTGTTCGCCTTCCTGGCGCCCTTTTTCAATACCCAAACGCTCAATCGTGTTGACATAAGGCATGTGTTTTTCCTCCTGTATGGCGTAAACCGCCTGTGCAAATTCGGGGTCCAGATTTTTTGGTAACTGGATCATCCAATCAATAATGTTAAACAGTCGTAAAATCTGTTCTCGACTATAGCCCCGTTCATACAGCAGTCGTATCAGGGCCACCTTGGTGTCTTTGCGCGTGGCGTCGTTCTTCACCCGTTTGGCCTGGATCTGGGCCATGACCACCAATGCAAACACGTTGTCGCTGGCCTCCAGTTCCGCCCAGCACGCTTCCCAGTCCATCAGTTTAGCCGTGGGGAAGGTAAACGTCAGCTCACAGCCCCAACGTTCATAGTGAAAAGTGGTAGGCCGGAAGCCCTTACGTGTGTCGGCCAACACTGCCAAGCTCACGACATCGATACCGTAACGATCCCGTAGTCGGTACTGATAGATGTACATGCGCTCGGCGAAGGCTTCTTCTGGTTCACCCTGCACTTCAACGTGAATCAGCACCCATGTTTCACTGCCGTCACGGGCGTAAACCTTAACCAACTTGTCGGCGTAACGCCGACCGCTGCTGGCATCTGCCGTGATCTGCCGTGATCTGCTGCAGCTCTTTGTCAAGAAAGCTGTAACCCTTCGACCAATCTACGTGTTCATGAATCGCCGGAAACAATAAATCCAGAAACTCTTGAAAGTACCCCTCCAGCGCCATCTTCCACGGACTGTCGTGGTCTGCTGACCGCGCAGCGTCTCTATCGTTCATGTGTACTCCTCTGTACAACACCAGTTTACCACATCACCGCCTTTCAAGCGCTTTTGGGCCACGACAAACCAGATGAAAGCTCGGCACTGGCGTGTTGGCTAGGCGGTGACATAACGCCGAATTACGCAGCATTACCGCTTCACAGCGGCGGCGGTGCACCACACTGCCCAACAATGGGTGAACGCACACATTCAAGCCTTCCACCAGATTAATCTGCTGAAGCTCGCGCTCAATGGCGTACAAAGCAAACTCGGACTGCTCAAACAACACCAGGCATTTGGGCTGATGGCGAATGATCTGCCGGCACAGCTCAGAACCAATCGAGCCACCCGCGGCGGTTCACGTCCGTATCCGCGTCCACCGCCAACAGCAAGCGTTTAACCCCATGGCTACGCACCGCCTCTTCCAAATGGCTCAACGCAAACGCCGGCAAACCCACAATCAAGGTTTTGTGGTTAGTGGGTCTGCGCCCTGAAACAAGCCGCAGTCAATCAGAATACCGGAGGAGGGATACGATCGGTTAGAAGGGATAATGCTCAACTCGTGGCAGGAGCCAGAAACGGCGCCGTGGTGGGAAATATTGATCATAACAACCTCCTTGTTGCCGGTTTCAGAAGCCGGCCAGGGACAGACTCAAAGTCTGTCCCTGCTCTGGGGCCTTCGGGACAGACTTCAAGTCTGTCCCGGCTGTCCGCTTTATTCCCCGGGGACAGATTTTAAATCTGTCCCCGCTTTTCTTCTGTTAATGCTTGTCTTCAATGCGCAGCTTGACGATCTCGTCAACCGATAACCCCGTCGCTGCCGCAATCTGATCGTTACTGAGCACGCCAAATGAAAGAAGATGACGAACGGTTTTACGTTTTTCTTCTAATGCGCGCCAATCGCCCTCCTGACGACCCTCCTGACGACCCTCCTGACGACCCTCCTGACGACCCTTCTGATGCCCCTCCTGACGACCCTTCTGATGCCCCTCCTGACGCCCCTCAAGCCGTTCTTTCTTAACCAAATTCTCTAAGTTCTCTGCCAACATATCTCTATCCTCCACCAAACTGTTGAGCTGATCCAGGTGTACTTCAGCTCCAAGTCGCTGCAAATGGCGTTTGAGCCAGCGGGTAATGATTCTGTCGGTACGATCCTTGTTTGGGTCCGACTGTATGATCGCCACAACCCGATCCACAGCCTGCTGCAAAGCTTCCCAGCTGTGGCCAGCGTTCTCGACACCAAAAACCCCACTCAACGGTGTTTGGCGCATCGAACGGGGTAAACCCTTCGATCAACTGCTGAACAAACTCCGGGTGGCTGAACAATTCCTTGTTGCCGATTTCAAGAGCCGGCCGGGGACAGACTTAAAGTCTGTCCCCACTTTGGTGCTGGCTTTACTCCCTGGGGACAGATTTTCTTCTATTAATGCTTGTCTTCAATTCGCAGCTTGTCGATCTCGTCGACCGACAACCCCGTCGCTACCGCAATCTGATCGTTACTCAGCACGCCAAATGACAGAAGATGACGAACGGTTTTACGTTTTTCTTCTAACGCGCGCCTATCGCCCTCCTGACGACCCTCTTGGCGACCCTCAAGCCGCTCTTTCTTGACCAGATTCTCCAGATTTTCTGCCAACATATTTCTATCCTCCACCAAACTGCTCATCCGATCCAAATTAAGCCTGGCCTTGGGAGCCACCCTCTGTAAATGGCGCTTAATCCAACGAGTAACGATCTTGTCTACGCGATCTTTGTTCGGGTCAGCTTTGACAATTTCTACAATCCAATCCACCGCCTGCTGCAGGGCTTCCCAGCTATGGCCGGCGTTCTCAACCCCAAATATGCCACTTAACGGCGTTCGCTTGCTGATCAATTCTTCATCAGTGTAGCGCCCTTCGTCAATCAGGTAATAACGCAGATGCGGTTGGTACACTCGTAAGAACTCTGGTGGTGCCGGCTGAACCATCTCGTAAATGTCCTGACGAGCGGACCAGCGTTGGGATCCGTTGTACAGCACCATCGGAAAAATCGGTGGTAGGCCTTGGCGCACCGTTGTTTCTCGGGTTTTCAACAAATGATCGTAAAAGCAGGCCACGTAGTGCATCAGCCGCAGTGGCATGGTGCTGTCTACTTTGGACTGAAACTCAAGCAAGATGTAAAGAAACACCCGTTGAGTGATGCCCTCCCATGTCACCTCTACCGACCACACGACGTCTTCGAACTTCTCCTCGAACAACGGCGTAATGTAGTTGCCGCTGCGGCTCCTGAGCGTATTGAAATCCATCAGACCGACAATTTCAGAGGGAGCGACCCCTCAACTAACTGTTGAACAAATTCCGGGTGGCTGAACAATTCCTTGTAACCGGTGTCGTGGTGATTCGTTGCCATGCGTCCTCCTGACTCAGCAAACTTTATTTTACCACGCTCAGGATTTCCAGCAGGTAGGACTGGATGTTCTCGGGGACAGATTTTAAATCTGTCCCCGCTTCTCCTTTCCCACCTTCGGGACAGATTTCAAATCTGTCCCGGCTTTACCAGCTGCCCCGGCTGACCCCGCTTTATCGGTCGCCCGCGTTATCCCAGACCCGCGGATTCAGATTTCACACCAAATCCCCAACACCCCCATTGGGCGCAAAACCCGTGGCTCCCACAAAACCTCGTCCAATCGCAACGCAACAGAGGGGATAAACTCGTTCGTTAATGCCGACTAAGCAATGACTCCAACGTATCCGAGGTCAATATAGCTTCCAGCCAGACCTCCAATTCTGGAACACCGGCAGATTGAATTTGCGCTTCGGCCCAGCGGGGAAGCTCACCGAATTTCAGGCTGATCAGCTTTTTCAAAGCGGCGGCCTCACCTTGCTGCATGCCTTGCTGCATGCCTTGCTGCATGCCTTGTTGCATGCCTTGCTGCATGCCTTGTTCTACGCCTTGCTGCATGCCTTGTTCTACGCCTTGCTGCATGCCTTGTTGCATGCCTTGTTGCATGCCTTCCGCTCGTAACCGCTCACTCAAGGTGGCCATGGTGTTGCTCTCCTGCGGGTATTGCGCTTTATATTGTTCCATTTCATTATCATCCAAGGCTGAGTAAATGTCGATGAAGTCAATATACTTCAATTGCTTCTCGGGGTCTGGTTCCAGCGTGCTTAGACCCCGTACGGCGCGGGCGTAGACTTCCAGCTTCTGCTCCTCTTTCCATTTCATCAGGTTCAGACACAGCCGGGCGATCAAATTGCTGCTTTCCCAGTAGTCCTCGGCATTCAATTCCTGCAAGGCACAGCGAATGTAGTGGAATCTCAGGTACTCATGGCAGTCACCACCCAAATTCAGTTGAACAGGTTCGCTGCCGCGAGTGTTCAGGAAAATCACCACTGGCACCACCCGACGGGTCTTACAGAGTTCCGACAAATCCAGGCAATAATGGGCCAGGCGGTGTATCGAAAAGCGGTCGGGGTCGGTTTCCTCCTCAAGCACGAACAATAGCGCTTCACGCTCACCGCCCGGCCATTCCACCATCAACGGGACATCCAGCTCGCGAAAGCGCTCTCCAAGCCGCTCTTTTAACTGCTCTTGGCGCAATGGAACAACCCGTGCTTTCGGGCCAATGTGCCTGGCCTCTTCGGGGCTGAAAAGCTCAATGGCTTGCCGTGGATAATCGATGATAAGGTTCTTGAAATTCTGGTCGTGGCTCACTCGCTTGGGTCCATCCATACCTTTCGTCCATTTATTGCATTTAAACAGTAATTTAGTGAACCAACTGAGCGGGGTCAAGCCGAAAGAGAGAGCGCTTAGTCCCTGCCATTGCTCCTGGGGACGGTATTTTCTCATGGGGATAACCTCGTGCCGGGAAATGTAAGGTTACTTTAGAAAGAAATTCACCGGGGTGGCAGGACGTCTTGGAATGAACGGTTACTGCCGAGCATGTTTCCATCTTGGGCATTTTTTTACGGCGGACAAGACTTCGAGGTTGCTTTGCAGTTTGAACTGGACGACCAGCCGTTCAGGACCTTATTCCCTGGGGACAGACTTAAAGTCTGTCCCCGCTTTACTTCAGCTTCCGCCTTCGGGACAGATTTCAAATCTGTCCCGGCTGTCCGCTTTACTCCTTGGGGACAGATTTTAAATCTGTCCCTGCTTTTCTTCTATTAATGCTTGTCTTCAATTCGCAGCTTGTTGATCTCGTCGACCGACAACCCCGTCGCTACCGCAATCTGATCGTTACTCAGCACGCCAAATGACAGAAGATGACGAACGGTTTTACGTTTTTCTTCTAACGCGCGCCTATCGCCCTCCTGACGACCCTCCTGACGACCCTCTTGGCGACCCTCAAGCCGCTCTTTCTTGACCAGATTCTCCAGATTTTCTGCCAACATATTTCTATCCTCCACCAAACTGCTCATCCGATCCAAATTAAGCCTGGCCTTGGGAGCCACCCTCTGTAAATGGCGCTTAATCCAACGAGTAACGATCTTGTCTACGCGATCTTTGTTCGGGTCAGCTTTGACAATTTCTACAATCCGATCCACCGCCTGCTGCAGGGCTTCCCAGCTATGGCCGGCGTTCTCAACCCCAAATATGCCACTTAACGGCGTTCGCTTGCTGATCAATTCTTCATCAGTGTAGCGCCCTTCGTCAATCAGGTAATAACGCAGATGCGGTTGGTACACTCGTAAGAACTCTGGTGGTGCCGGCTGAACCATGTCGTAAATGTCCTGACGAGCGGACCAGCGTTGGGAGCCGTTGTACAGCACCATCGGAAAAATCGGTGGTAGGCCTTGGCGCACCGTTGTTTCTCGGGTTTTCAACAAATGATCGTAAAAGCAGGCCACGTAGTGCATCAGTCGCAGCGGCATGGTGCTGTCAATTTTGGACTGAAACTCAAGCAAGATGTAAAGAAACACCCGTTGAGTGATGCCCTCCCATGCCACCTCTACCGACCACACGACGTCTTCGAACTTCTCCTCGAACAGCGGCGTAATGTAATTGCCGCTGTGATTCTTGAGTGTACTGAAGTCCATCAGATCCGCGATCTCGAACGGGGCAAACCCTTCGATCAACTGCTGAACAAACTCCGGGTGGCTGAACAATTCCTTGTAACCGGTGTCGTGGTGATTCGTTGCCATGCGTCCTCCTGACTCAGCAAACTTTATTGTACCACGCTCAGGATTTTCAGCAGGTAGGACTGGATGTTCTCGGGGACAGATTTGAAATCTGTCCCCGCTTTTCGTTTTCCGCCCTCGGGACAGATTTCAAATCTGTCCCGGCTTTACCGGCTGTCCCGGCAGCCAACGGCCGCGGACTCAGATTCCACACCAAATCCCCAACACCGCCATTAGGCGCGAACCCCGTAGGCGCGGTTTTAAGAATCAACAACACACCCTCACAATCAAACGCCTGGCTTGCGTGTTGCAGCTGTTTCACCGTGTCTGCCACCTCAGGCCAGGTCATACACACTTCACGGGCCATCATAATGCGCGGGTGTGGCGTGCCTTGGGGGTCGTCACCAATCAACAGCTCTTCAAATAATTTTTCACCGGGGCGCAGGCCACTGAACACCAGCTCTATCTCGCCATCCGGCTGCTCGGCGGTTCTTTCGCGGCGGCCCATCAAATGCATCATCTTGCGAGCCAAATCGGCAATCTTGACCGGTTCGCCCATGTCCAGCACAAACACCTCGCCACCCTCACCCATGCTACCGGCCTGCAGCACCAGCTGGCTGGCTTCGGGAATGGTCATGAAATAGCGAATAATGTCCGGATGAGTGACCGTCACC
The DNA here is from genome assembly GCF_000169375.1 of Marinobacter sp. ELB17. Lineage (GTDB taxonomy): Bacteria > Pseudomonadota > Gammaproteobacteria > Pseudomonadales > Oleiphilaceae > Marinobacter. The sequence goes on along the minus strand of NZ_AAXY01000020.1, from coordinate 57,650 downwards.
GGGCCACCGCTGCTAATCTGATCCCGGAACAAAGGCACCACAGACCCCGATGAACCCAACACATTACCAAAACGCACCATCGAGAAAACCGTGTCGCTCTGGCGCTGCGCCAGCCCCTGCAACACCAACTCCGCCATACGCTTACTGGCCCCCATCACGTTGGTGGGCCGTACCGCCTTATCAGTAGAAATCAACACAAACAACTCAACACCCGCTGCAACCGCTGCCTCGGCCGCGTGCAATGTGCCAAACACATTGTTCTGCACACCCTCAATCACATTGTGCTCTACCAGCGGCACATGCTTGTACGCCGCGGCGTGATACACCGTCTGCACCCCAAACGAAAGCATTACCGCTTCACAACGGCGGCGGTGCACCACACTGCCCAACAGCGGGTGAACACACACATCCAAACCTTCCGCAGCGTTGATCTGCTGAAGCTCACGCTCAACAGCGTACAAGGCAAACTCAGACTGCTCAAACAACACCAGGCACTTGGGCTGGTGGCGAATAATCTGCCGGCACAGCTCAGAACCAATCGAACCACCCGCGCCGGTCACCATCACCGAGCGACCAAACAGCGATGAAGCCACCTGGGCGTTGTCTGGCCGCACCGGATCACGCCCCAGCAGGTCTTCAATTTCCAGATCGCGAATGTCATTAATGCGCGCCTGGCCGGCAATCACTTCACTGAACGACGGAACGGTTTGTACCGGCAAATTCAACTTTTCCAACTGCGTCAGCAACTCGCGACGATTTACACCGGTATCCGCATCAACCGCCAAAAGTAGACGCTTTACACCATAGCTGCGCACCGCCTCTTCCAAATGACTCAACGCAACCACCGGCAAACCTACAATCAGCGTTCTGTGATTGGCTGGCAAAAGGCTGATAAACAATACCGGGTGAAATTCCTCCCCCTGTTGCAACGCCTTAGCCAACTGCACAGCCGTTTTACCTGCACCCACAATGGCCACCCGCTCTTTATCACGCCCGGAAGAGTACTGCACCAGCATACGCATGCTCATACGGCTGCCACCCACAAAAATAAACGCCAGCGCAGAGTAGATCAGCGGAACAGAGCGAGGAACAAACACGCTAAAACCGTAGCTGAGCACCACAAGCAGCAAGGCCGAAGCGGCAACACCGGTGATGATGGTTATGAAGGCCCGGTCACTCATGTAGCGAATAACCGCGCGGTATAAGCCAAGGCGGACAAAAACGCCCAACGTAAACACAACAGTAAGCAAGGAAACCAGCAGCTGGCCCCTGTTTGGCTCCCACAAGGCCACGTCCAGGCGCAACGCAAAAGAGGCCCAGAGCGCAAAAGAAAGGGCGATAAAATCAACGGACAAGGAAACAACTCGCTTTTTAAAGCGAGAGAGTTGAAGAAATGTCTTAAACATATTTACCCCTGGCATCCATGGCCACACAGCTAGGATTACTCACGACCGGGAATACGATCGCCAGACCCCTTTCCCGCAACCGTCATGAAGATATACTTAAAATAAGCTGGGACAGTAAGATTCGCCAGCATCTTCGCGTCTGTTTCCGCTAAAAGACGCGGAGTCGACATATCAATGTCGTTTACCTGGGCTAAACCCGTAACCCCAGGCCGGGCATTAAGCGCACCACGCTGATCACGCTCTCGGATTAGCTCTTCCTGGTTGAACAAACAAGGGCGCGGCCCGACCAAGCTCATTTCACCTTTTAGCACATTCCAAAGCTGCGGCAACTCATCCAGCTTGGTGCGTCGCAAAAAATGCCCGAACCTGGTAATAGACGAACTGCTCGCCAGGTGACTAGCCACGGAAGCTGTGTCGACAGACATGGTGCGAAACTTCACCAACGTAAACGGCTTTTTATACCGCCCTACCCGCTCCTGCCGAAAAACAGGGGAGCCTGTGTCAAACAACCCAATAACGTAAAGCACCAACAGCACCGGAAAACCAAACACCAAGCCCAGTAGTGAAAACAACAAATCCAAAGTACGAATCACAAATTCAATCCTGCTGATCGGGAAAACAACGCTGAAGGCCCTGCTTTACGGTAAGAGGCGGCGTCCAGTTTAAACACTTTCGGGTATGGCTGATATCAACCTGCAGAGATCCCAATAAACGCTGAGCCATGGCTTTTTTTCCCAGAAGCGTAGCGCCAAACTGCAACCAGCCACCGGGAACCGGGATTAATCGCGATGGTTTGCCCATGGCTTCTGCGACGCCTCGAAGCAGCTCTGTTGTTGACAGATCTTCACCGTCACTCACAAGAAACGTCTCGTTTGCCGCGCCGGGGTGATCGATGCAGGTAATGATTAAATCGACGAGATTATCCAGAGCCACAAGCGAACGTTTGTTATCCACTGCACCCAGTGGCAACGGTAAACCTTTACCAACGAGCTTGATCATGCTGGCAAAGTTGCCCTTTACACCTGGGCCGTACACAAGAGGTGGGCGAATGACGACTACTTCCATGCCAGTCTCGACAGCAAGTACGCGCAACCCCTGCTCTGCTTCGTGCTTGGATATACCGTAAAAGTCTCCGGGTGACGGCGCATCATCCGTAAAAAATGGCTGGCCCACTGGGGTTTGCTCACCGCTCACCTTGATGGAGCTAATAAAGATAAACCGCTTTACACCAGCAGCAGCAGCTTGGCGAGCAAGATTGAGGGTACCCACGACATTGATTTCGCGAAAGGCTTTGAGCGGCTCGCCCTCTCTATCGTCCATAACATGTACGCGCGCGGCACAATGGATGACAACGTCTTTATCAGCCAATGCGTCAGACCAGTCGGTTTTGCCCGAAATGGCACCAGAACTCACGACGTTTGATTCGGACTTATCAGTCACGCGCCGAACGCTACCGACCACAGAATGAACGTGTTGCGGTAATTCTGCGATTAAGGCGCCGCCCAAAAAACCTTCCGCCCCTGTTACCAGAACAGTCTTAAGCTCAGACATCTACAAGCAATTCCTGATATATGCGCATGTGTTGATCGACAACTCTTTCGATTGTGAAGGCGTCTTCGGCCAGTTCCCGACCGGCTTCACCCATACGACGCAATTGATCGGGAGATTCAATTAAATTCTGAATGGCATCTGCCAAATCCGTCGCATTTTTTACTTTAACCAATACACCAGTGATACCTGGAGTAATGGCATCACGGCACCCTGGCACGTCCGTTGTTATAACGGCACGTCCGCAGGCAGCAGCTTCGACAAGGCCTTTCGGTAAACCCTCACGGTATGACGGCAGGCAAACAATATTGGCCGCAGCGTATTGGGCCGCGATATCGCTCAAAAAGCCAGGCAACTCCACTAAAACCTCGGAACGCCATTGCTTCATATCGCCTTCACTGACACTACTCGGGTTTCCCGGATCAGGATCGCCGATCAAGCGCATGACAACGGCAATTCCGCGAGCTTTCAGCAACCGAGCAGCATCCACGAATTCGAACACACCCTTGTCTTTTAAAAGTCGGGCAGCCATAACGACGACTGGTATCCCCGTTGGCTGGGGAAGAACCGGATAGTCTGCGAGGGCAACTCCGGAACCGCGGATCATCCGCGCCTGTTGAACGGTCAGTGATCCCATCGCAAGCAGGGTGTCACGGTCATCCGGATTTTGAAAGATGACGGCAAGCCTGCGCTGTTTAAACGCAAGTCGGTAGAGTAGCGACACCAACTTGCGGCGAGCCCCCGCCAAGCCGCCTTGTCCTAAAAACACAGTGCCCAAACCCGATACCGCAGCAACCACAGCTGGAACGCCGCTGAGCCTTGCTGCAATACCTCCGTACAAAACAGGTTTTATCGTAATCAAATGAACGATATCGGGTTTTACTTTCTGGTTTAGCCGAAAGAGACCAAAAAGTGTCGCTAGCTCATTCAATGGGTTCTGGCCACGTCGAGCTAGCGCGATAGCATGGTGCGTAAAACCCAAATCTTCAATTTTTTGCACCGCTATACCGGCGCCTGTTGCAACATGAACGCTATAACCTTGGTGCCGAGCGGCTTCAGCTATGGGCAGACGATGCGATAGAAAGAATTCTGGCGCATTCACTACAAAAAGAATTTTTTTTGAAATCATCATTAAAGCCGCAAGTCCGCCTCACCCAGTGGCAACACGCCTTTGAGATCATAAAGCACGCCACCCTCTGTCAGATAGCCGCGCAGATCACTCGCGCTCATCTCCGCATACTCCCGGTGCGGAACCGCCAGAATCACACCATCGTAACAGCTCTTCCTAGGCTGCTCCGTCAGGCTGATGCCGTATTCATGCTCAGCCTGAGCACTGTCGGCCCAACAATCGGTAATATCCACCTGACAGCCAAATTCCTTCAGCTCTTTCACCACGTCAATCACACGGGTGTTGCGTAAATCCGGGCAGTTTTCCTTAAAGGCAAAACCCATGATCAGCACTCGGGCGTTAGCGACGGTGTGGCCAGCCTTAATCATGGATTTCACCAATCCAGAAGCCACGTACGCTCCCATGCCATCGTTCACCCGTCGGCCTGCCAGGATAATTTCCGGGTGATAGCCGACAGCCTGTGCTTTATGGGTCAGGTAGTATGGATCTACACCGATGCAGTGGCCGCCCACCAGGCCCGGCTTAAACGGCATGAAATTCCACTTGGTTCCAGCCGCTGCCAGCACTTCATGAGTATCAATACCCAACCGGGCGAAGATCATCGCTAGCTCGTTCATTAAAGCAATGTTCAGATCCCGCTGGGTGTTCTCAATCACCTTGGCCGCTTCTGCCACTTTGATGGAACTGGCTTTGTGCGTGCCTGCGGTGATGATATCCGCGTACAGGGCATCCACTTCCTCGGCAATGGCAGGTGTAGAGCCGGAGGTGACCTTCATAATAGTGGTCACCCGGTGCTCCTTATCCCCAGGATTGATCCGCTCCGGGCTGTAACCGGCGTAGAAATCAGCATTGAACCTAAGGCCAGATACGCGCTCCAGTACCGGCACACACACTTCCTCAGTGGCACCGGGATAAACCGTGGATTCGTAAATCACGATATCACCGGCTTTCAGCACCTTGCCCACGCTCTCACTGGCTTTCACAAGCGGCGTAAGATCCGGCGTTTTGAAATCATCTATAGGCGTAGGCACGGTCACAATAAATACCGTGCAGTCGGCAATATCATCCAAAGAATCAGTGAACGACAGCTGAGGAGCTGCCGCCAGCTCCGCCAATGAAACCTCGCGGGTGTAGTCCTTGCCATTTTTAAGTTCTGCAATGCGCTTGGTGTTGATATCAAAACCAACAACTTGACGTTTTTTCCCAAATGCAACAGCTAGAGGTAGCCCCACATACCCTAAACCAATAACAGCAATTTTCTTCATGATGATCCCAAAAAAATCAAAATTAAAACCAATTATTTAAACTTTTGCTGCTAGAGCCTTAAATCTACGAACTCCAGAAAACAAAGAAAATTCATTTTTGTAGTAGTCGACAAGAGCCACACCATTAGGTCTATCAAAATCCAGAGTGTGTGGACCCAACCCCTCGCTCATTCTTATTTTTCCATACTCTTTCTCTTCATAAAAAGTAGAGCTAATATTCGTTATCTTAAGGATCGTAATAGATGCCCCGTAACCTCTACTATTATCTTGTCCAAATCTGAACATTCCCTCATCTGTGACTAAGATACGACCCGCCATCCTTGCCGAGGATGGAGACATACAGACGGGACTACTAGGGTGCTTAATGAAATTCTCATCAAGTGACTTTGCGAACCATAAATTTAAAACTGTATGAGCCGAGTCATTATAGCCAAAGAACAGATACCATAAGCCATCACTATTGAATAACGTCGCATCGACAATTCGTTTGCTTTCCAACCCTTTAACTTCAGAAATTTCCTGAGAATTTGAAAGGTTCAAAAAGTATTGATGTGAGTGTGAAGCAACTTCGGGCAATAAATACTCTAATCCATTATTTAAAAATGAGAAAGGATAAGAATAATGCAGGCCAGATAATAATACCGATGTCTTACTAAAATCGCTTAAATCTATCTCTAGTATGTCACCTAAACCATTTTTTTTATTGAGAGCCTCCAAACGCACCTTGGTGCAATCTACAGAAAAGAAAGGATCGGCATAAAAACTATATCTGGATTCGATTTCAAACTCATCTACCTCAGACAAGGAAATCACACTCTCACTGCCCATATCTGGCCTGAATTTGACAGTACCCACATTCCATTTTTTCTCAAAAAAAGCTCCGTAAATTACATGATTAATTTTCCTTCTAAGAAGAACTAAAAAAAAACGAAATACAGTTAAATTGCTAGGCAGTCTATAGTTTTTCCCGTCCGTTTTTATGGAGAAAAAACGATCATTCTTAAGATTGATCAATGCCTTTCGGAGCAAAAACTCAGAAACCTGATAGAACTGCTGAGCAGATTTCTTATATGAATGATGAACTAATTTCGACTCCGCAAAAGCCAACACCTCTCCAGCATCAAGTTGATTCGTCAACCTCTGAACCATTATCCCACTTTTATCTTCGTTATAAAGCACCTCGTAAAAACCAGCAGGACGCCCTCGATACTTCGAGGGGTCACCATGATGGTACGACAGAACTGGAATTTTTTTTAGGTTCTCGTCGATTATCAAAAGAGACATACCAAACTTTATTACAACATCCACATTATTGCTTAGCAGTTCTTCTGACACTTCTTCTGGAATTGCTTGCCACGCGCCCACATAAGAGCAATAAAAATCGATCACCTTGGCACCAGGTATTTTTAAAATAGAGCTCCGGGTATATTTGTTCTTTAAAGCCAAGATATTTAAAACATAATAAAGAAAGTTTTTAAAGATACTTTTTTTTACTTTGGTGTTCTTACAACTCAGTATTAATTTTATATCTATAATATCGAGGGCATCTTCAAGCGCCGCCTTCTCCCAATTTTTAATTTTTTTTTCATCTAATATAATTGCAGCTTTTAATTTTTTCATTAAACTGACATCCAAATAAATAGCCTAATAATGTTTTTTTAATAATAAACTTATTAAAAATATAAAAATGCTAAACAAACGCAAAATTTAGTTTAAATTACATTAAAATTTAAGCGACAGAAATAATACGATTTTTAGAGATATATATTTATTTTCACAACAATATCAAAAACCGCAATATTAATTGAATAAATCCTGAATCAGTGACTCCGTCCGAATATAGCAGGCAAAGCCTTGGCTGACCCAAGCCAAACTTATTTTTTTGAAGCTATTCCGATTATGTTAAAAATACGTGTGTCATCTTTCCGATTGACACAGCTAAAAAAGATCATTTTTGATCAATTCTTGGTGTTCAGGCAAGAGTATCTCTATCCAAATCATATGCCGGATTGGAGTCGGGCAAGAAAGAGAGCCAGGCTGTCTACCCAGAGGAGGCAAGGCCTCGATAGAGATCGCGGTAAACGGCAAAGCCCGGGCAGTGTCGGCCGAAACGCAGGAAACACTGGCGGCTGCTGTGGACCAGGCGGCAGGCCATATACATCAGTTCCTGCATCACGGTTCTTAGGCGGCGGCGTTTGGCCGGGTGCCGTATTGGCGCATCCGGGCCGGTGAGCCTCAGCCCCATCCAGCGCAGCAGGTTGTAGCCGAGCGTAGCGAAGGCCATCACCAGGTTGTTGGTGTCGAACTTGCCCGAAGGTAGACGTTCCAAGTCCAGGTCGGTCTTGAACTCACTGTGGAATTGTTCGCTGGTGGCATGATCGCGGTACAGAGCCATAACTTGCTGTTCATCCGCCACGTGGGCAGGCAGTGATGTGATCCAGCCTTCCAGACCGATTTCCGGCTCCAGGTACAGTTGGCCTCGGGCATCGCTGGTGCGCACCGTCACCTTGACGATTCGGCGAACGCCGGGCTCGTCTGGCAGAGCTTCCGACAGAATGGCTTCCATCTTGCCGTCACGGTTCAACGTCCACGCTTTTTGTGATTGGGCTTTGTCCGCCCACGCCAACGGATCCTGTTTGCGGGGATTCCATTTGATCAGGAAATCGATGTGTTCCTGCTGGCGCAGAAAGTTCCGATTCTCACGGGCATCATGAGCGCTGTCCAAACGCACTAGGATTGGGGCTGCCGTCAGAGAGCGGGCGCGCGGCAAGACACGACCAAGAGTATCGATAAAACCCTTGTTGGCATGCTGGCTGCCGGGGCGCAGCTCACAACCCAGGCACCCGCCTTCCTGACCCAAATAAGCCGCAATCGGAGCATAACCGTCGTAGCCTTTGTAGGTGTAACTGACGCCTTCCTTGCGGGTCTGGCTGTTGTCCATGGGAAAAACATCCATATCCAGAGCCACGTGCCCCATCGCCAGCGGGGTGACCGGGCCCTTTATGGAGGCCAAAAACTCGCCACTGGCATCCTCCAGCACAGGGATCAACAGCTTGGCGTCTTCATCAAAGCGTTGCCGCAATCGGGCCGAGGACGGTGCCTGTTTGATCCCCATGGCGGACTTAAAGAATGGATCCGTGCGGACCGACTCAACCGCCTCAAAATCGCTTTTCCCCAGAGTGATCAGGCCCAGATAGGTCCGGATCAGGTCCATATTCGGAATGCCGTGACGCTTGACGATGGTACGGGCCGTCTTGTTCAGAGAGGTGTGCCGGTTCAAGCAATGACCCACCAGGGCCAGTCCGCCGTGAGGTGTATAGACTTCGGTCTTTGATTGCTGGAGAGTAAAAGTACGCATGGGTTGATGCACTGACTGGGTGAGTGGGCATAATATGGCATTATACCTTCTAAACCCTTGTTATTAAAGACTTTAAGAGTTAATTTGGTCGCGTGAAGTCACGGATTCAGGTAAATCAAAGTCTATAAGCAAGGTACCAAGGCATTGCCTTGGAAATGCCCTCAACAATCCGATACTCCGGCGCATAACCCAGCTTGCTAGCCGCTTTGCTGATATCTGCCTGAGAGTGCCGCACATCACCGGGACGGAAATCGCGATATACGGGCGCTTTCTCATAAACAACCCCGTTTTCCGCCAAAGCTTCTTTGAGCGAATCAAAAAGAATATTGAGCGTGGTGCGGTCACCCACCGCTACGTTGTAAACCTCATTCTTGACGGCTTCATCAGCCGTAGCTGCTAAGAGATTCGCCTGAACGGCATTTTCAATGAAACAGAAATCACGGCTGGTTTCGCCATCGCCGTTGATGAATACATTATCACCGCATAGCATGGCTTCCGTCCACTTAGGGATAACCGCCGCATAGGCACCTTTAGGGTCCTGCCGTTTGCCGAAAACATTGAAATAGCGCAAGCCGATGGTTTTGAAACCGTAAGTTATAGCGAACACATCCGCATACAGCTCATTCACATACTTAGTAACGGCATAGGGTGACAGTGGCTTACCGATATTATCCTCAACCTTTGGAAGCGCAGGATGGTCACCATAGGTTGAGCTACTGGCGGCATAGGTGAAGCTTTTAACCCCTGCCGCCCGGGCAGCTACTAGCATATTTAAAAAGCCCGTGATATTGACTGCGCTTGTGGTGACGGGGTCGTTAATGGAGCGTGGTACTGATCCCAAGGCAGCTTGATGCAGGACGTAATCCACCCCCCCGCAGGCTTTCGCACAATCTTTTTCGTTTCGTATGTCACCTTCGGTGAAAGAGAAACGGGACCATTGTTCCAGGGTGACGAGGCTTTGCACTTCATCTAGGTTGTGCTTATGGCCGGTGGCAAAGTTGTCCAAGCCGACAACATTTTGGTTCAGTTTTAGCAAGTGCTCAAGTAAGTTGGAACCTATGAAGCCGGCTACGCCAGTGATTAGCCAAGTTTTGGATTCAAGAAGAGATAACTTCATAAGCTTTTGGAGCACCTTTGCTTTTGTGATTGGGAAATTTCGCGATAAACCTCAAGATACTGATCGGCCATCTTTTCCAACGTGAATTTCTCTGCCTGTGTGCGAGCAGCACGCGCTAATTCTTTAGGGCCTTGACTATGCAAATTGTCAATAGCTGCTTGCAACCCCCAAACCCAGGCATCCTCACTTTCGACCTTCTCAATGAGGGTAACGGCTAGATTGTTTGGATCCAGCACTTCTCTTAAGCCTGCTACATCCGAGGCAACAACAGGAAGGCCGGTCGACATGCCTTCAACCGCCACTAAGCCAAAACCCTCCCAAAGCGATGGAATGACCTGAATATCTGCCGCTCGCAGATGAGCTTCAATGCTGTCTGACCAACCCAGCAACTCAACCTTATCCCCCAATTTTTCTCGACGGATGAGCTGCTCAAGCTTATTTCGCTCAGGTCCCTCGCCAACAATTACGTAACTGTCAATTTCATCTCTAAGCCGAGCAATTGCACGGATTGCCGTAGCAAAATTTTTCTTAAAGGTAAGCGAGCCTACTGAAACAAGACGCGGTTTACGCCCTGCCAGATGAAGTCGTTCAAAGACCTGATATATCCGCGAACCATTTTGGATAGTTACGAGCCGGTCTGAAAGCCGAAGGCCTACCCACTTTGCAAGGGACTCGTACACGCCATCGCTGATACAAATTATTTTCGAGTATCGACGATATATCAGTCGCTCCACTAACCAAACCAAGGGAATTTTACGGCGCTTATTGCTCGTATTGTGTTCCGTATAAACAAGTTTTAAATTTTTTAGACCGATAGTAGCTAAAGCTAGGTAAAGCAAAGGCCAGGTCAAATGGGCGTGAACTGTTAAGTTATGTTTCGATTGCTTGAGGCAACGCTTTAGTTGTTTACGAATACGAAATATGTTGAAAGGACTTCTGCAGTTGGTGCCAATTATTTCTTCATTGCTTCCAATATCATAAGGTGATCCGGATAAAAATATCACTTTCGAGTTAAGATCCCGACTCAAATAAAGCTTATGTAACTCTCGCACAAGCAATTCAGCACCGCCGCTTCTTGGATCTGATACTATATTTAAAATCATGAATTTCTCTCGTTGCGCTACTTAAACGAAGCAGTAATTGAGATCGCATATAAACGTTGAGAATCTACGACAACTCCAAAAATTAAGGAGCAGCTACATCCCCATGGGAAAAACGGCCGTAAATAAAAGGAATTCTGATCAAACAGAAAATGAAAAAAACTTTTGAAAAAATTAAGAATAACATATTCTTTTTCTTTAAAGATTTAACCAGAGAATGACAATACAGACCACTCATTACCTATTTTAAAGTGTGAAATCTTACTGCCTTTCATCTGCTTTACCCGCCAGAAGCAAAACCATCTCAGATACCTGTACTATTTTCACGAAAAATAAAAAAAATATAGCCTTAAATTTCACGTCTAAGGGTGCTTTCTTTTTGAAAAAAAGAATATGCAGCCGAACTAATGGTGGAGATAATGCCACTACCAGCCCCCCCCAAAAATTTCTTTTTAGCTTACCCGCCAAAAGACGTCTTGCCTTTGACAATAAGTCATGAGAACTGCACCTCAATGGATGGCTAACGTACACTTTGTCACTGTAGAAAAAATTGATTTTACATTCGCTTGCTCGATTGCAAAAATCAACGTCGCCACCAGAGTACACCTTGGCGTCGAACCCGTTCAATTTTTTAAATGAGCATTCATCTACTGCTAGGTTAGCAGTAGCACCTACATCATTTTCAGCATAGATATCTTGATTTATTCCATAAATATAATCGTAGGATTCCGGGAAACTTAATTTTTTTTTATTCAAAACACTGAACATTTCAACACGCCCAGACAATATTCCACTTCCTCGCTCATAATATTGAGAGACCAACTTCAACCAATCAACAGACGGTATGCAATCTGCGTCTGTAAATACTAAAACCTCTCCAATTGCTTGCGCGGCTCCCTTATTCCTCGCAGCGTACGATCCTGGTTTCGCTTCCTCGACAATTATACAATTATCTGGAACCCAAAAACCTTCAGGTGGACGATCGGAGGGATTATTATTCACCACAATAACTTCAAATGATTTTTTTGGAAATGACTGTAACTCCAATGCATTTAGACATAACTGGAGTCTTGGCCAGTCATGATAGACAGGTATAACAACACTAAGAAAATATATGCCTAAAGCTTCACCCATAACTTATGATTGCCTTTATCGATAAAATTTTTTATTTAGAGGGGCGCGCGCTCAATAACTAAGTGCAACACCCTCTAATCGAGTACCGTGTTGCCATGGGAAAACACTATCATTACCTCAGTACCACCAACCGCGTTACGCTCATGTTCCTGAAGCGCCAGGGCCTCAGCCTTCGTGCCATTGCCAGTGAGCTGAACCGTTCACCCAGCACCCTGAGCCGGGGATTGCAGCGTCGTACGATTGAAGGCCAACCCTATGATGCCAAAGCAGCAGGACTCGCAGCGCGTTCAGCACGTTTGCACTGCCGGCACCTGCGCAAGTTAGTCGAGGGCACTGACCTCCATGAGGTGGTCGTCGACATGCTGCGAAACAAGTGGTCTCCTCAGCAAATCAGCGGCACACTGAAGGCTATGTTTCCTCATCATCGCGAATTTTAAGTCTCACACGAGACCGTGTACAAAGCCATTTATGCCCAGCCTCACGGCGAGCTGCGTAAGGAGCTTATTACCTGCTTGCGTCAGGGTCACACCAAGCGCCGCCCCCGTGCTGGCGGGGTTGATCGTCGCCAACAAATCCCGGATCTGGTCAGCATCCACTTGCGACCGCCGGAAGTCGAAGAACGGCTGCTGCCTGGGCATTGGGAAGGCGACTTGATCAAGGGTGCCTTCAATCGCTCAGCTGTTGGTACCCTGGTGGAGCGTGTCAGTGGTCTGGTGTTCCTGGCCAAGATGGACGGTGGCACCGCTACAGCGGCCGTTCAGGGCTACAGCGCCGCGTTGAATCGGGTACCACTGGAGATGCGCCAGACCTTCACTTACGATCAAGGCCGCAAGCTGGTGCGACATGCTGAGATCACCCAAAAGACCGGCACGGCGATCTATTTCGCTGACCCGCACAGCCCCTGGCAGCGAGCCATTAATGAGAACACCAATGGCTTGTTGCGGCAGTACATGCCCAAGGGAACTGATCTGTCTGTGTTCAGCCAGGATGAGCTGGACGCTTTTGCCTTCCAGCTCAACACACGGCCTCGAAAGCGGTTAGGCTTCAAGACGCCGCTGGAGGTCTTTATGGATCTGATCAACCGTACCCAGGAAGCGCCATTAGGCGTTCATTAAACCGGGTGTTGCACTTGGAGTTGGAGACCGCCGAGTTAGTGATGGTATCATCATCGTTGATTTTGGAGAATTATTCAGAGGTTTCTTAGAACTTATTCAAGACCTGATATTTTTTTCGGCCAACAAGATTGAGCATATTTAAATAGTTGTGAAACTAGAAATATAAACATCAAAAAAATAACACTATATTTTATAACGCTAAAAAAAATCGAAAGATCAATTCTATGTACATAAAAAGAAAAATAGACACCAGCGGGCACCCATATCGACTTATAAAACCCGCCACTCTGAAAAATACGATTAACGTAAAGAACAAATACATTTAAAGCTAGCACAAATAAAAATACTAGAGGAAAATCTCCTATTGAATAAATTTCTGCCCAAAAATTAGAAGCAACCCCATACTCGACTCCTGCATAGTATTTTTCTTGAATCGTTGTCTGAAAACTGGGTAAAAAATCCCATCCAAGCCGAGTGATTAAGCCCTTGAGGAACGGAATCGCTCCGGATAGCTGCTCAGAAAAATACCTAAAACTCATATCTAAGCCATCAGAAACAACGTATACCAAATGAGACGATACATACATGGGCTCGACGATTACATAAGCCAAATCATTAACTGATACTGACGAGTAGAAACGTAACGCATTGGAAAAATCCCCGTTTATAACGCTTTTGTAAACAGGCTTGTAACCAAAAATGACGCTAACTAGAAGAACGCCAAAAATAAACAACTTGAATTGACTGATCAAACGCACATTTGACTTACCAAAAGTCATGAAAATCACGATGAAGACTCCGACAACAAAGTACGATCTAACTCCCGCTAAAAGCAGAAAGATAATGAACCCAGCAGAAATTAAAAAAGCCAACCAATTATTATTTCTCAACGACAACGAAAGTATGACCAACGCGAACCACACTATTATTGAAAAGTAAGGAATATTAAATTCATCAATTTTGATTCGAACCATGGACTCAAAACCATAAATATAGAAAATGAAACCTAGAAATAACAATAGAACTAAGCTTAGATATTTTAGAGCATACAAATTATTACTTAAAACAAAAGGGTTACGAGTTCTGTTAGCACTATAAAATAAATAGTCATTTAAAATAGCAAACAAAAACGTGCCCAGACCTACCATCGACAATATTATGTACACTTCTTCCGAGGGCTGAAGCTTTCTCAGGCTAAACGGATCATATAGTAAATCTAAAATTATTGGCGAAAAATAAATAAAATAAAAAAAACCAGAAAAAGTAAATAAGTCGAATCGTCGCTTTTTAATTAGAAGGTAAAACAAAAGAAATATTGTTAAAATTTGAAGTGGAATTAGCAAGAAATTCTGCTCCTACGTTCTTGGACGCAATCGACTCAGGTACTAATTGCAAACCTGTGATTAAGAAAAAAAAACATAATTGACTTTAGCCCGGATTTATTATATTAAGATAAAAAGAAGCGGCTAAAGGCGCCATGATTACAAGAATTTAAGCAATCCACCAAGCACCAGTAGCCGCATCTAAAATGGTACCTCAAAAACTGACCTTCTCGGGTAATCTCCCGATTTTTGGAGGGCCTCAAAAGTAGAGTTCAGGCCACAGCGGCCAATTTATGTTGTGGGCCAATGCCCCCAAAGACCCATGTTGGGTCGTTCGTTATTGTAGGTCCATAGCTACTACTGTGCCTATTTCTGAACCTCCGCAATGGAATGGAACGGATATTGGGCCAGCCATTCATGGCGATGAGTGCGATTGTAGCGTTCGATATATGCATTCTGCTGCGGGTTACCGCGCTAGACAAAGACTAGTGTAATACCGTTTTTTCCGCCTAGACCATTAGGGTCTGTTGACAATTCACATTGGCAGCCAGAGAAATGCACAAGCCAATGACACAATGCTCTCATAGTTACGAGTCAGTTTGTCATATCGGGTGGCGACGGCCCGATAATGCTTGAGTCTGGCAAACGCATTCTCGACCAGATGTCTGAGCTTATACAAATGCCGGTCGAGCCCCTTGTTTCCCTTTATCGAGTTTTTCCTTCTGGGAATAATAACGCTCATTCCGAGGGCTTCTCCCTTGTCACGTATTATCTGGCTGTCGTAGCCTTTATCCGCTATCAGCACCTGCGCAGCGTCAATTTTTTCGATGAGTGTTGGCGCTTCAGTGCAGTCATTGATGTGACCACCTGTAATGGTGAATGCCTCTGGCAGGCCGTAAGCATTCACCGCCAGATGCACCTTGGAGGTGTTGCCAGCCCTGCTTTTACCGATATTCTCGTCGTAGCCACCTGCGGCTCCGGCACTGTGCTGGTGTGCTTTCACATAGCTGCCATCAATGAAGACCCATTCCAGATCGGAGTCTGCTTTCAGCACGTTGAAGAGCTTTTTCCAGAGGCCTTTTTTCGACCAGTCATTGAACGCTTTGTAGACAGAATTCCATCTGCCGAAACGGTCTGGCAGATCTCTCCAGGGCACGCCGGTCCGCATTCTGAACAGAATGCCTTCGACTGTTTTGCGCAGACCTGCCTTGTTATACAGACTGAATTGAAGCAGTATTTCTCTTAGCTTGGACCACAGCTCCTCTGTGAGCATGTATCTGGGCATTGCGGGCTCGTATGATTGTTGTTTCGGAACTTCATTATACGAGCTTGCTCTTACCTTTCAAAGACTTACGAGCAATTGTCAACAGACCCTAGGCACATGCAAACGCACCAAATATTTGCGAGATACCAATTCACGTAATCTCGGGATGCCTATCTAGAACTTCCGGTTTAAACATGAATTTTGCGAATTTTTAAACCAAAAAATTTTAGCGCTCATCTACGCTGAGCAAGCCCCAACCCCTGCCGCAGCCCTCGCCGGAACCTCCAGCTCAAACCGCACCACCTCAACCGGCAGCCCTTCCCCGGTGCAAAGCCTCTTCAAACACTCAGCAACCAACTCTCCCTCTCTACTTTCCCACTCTGTAAGGTAGGTAGCGCTGTAATAACGAATCGCTTCGGCATTCGAGACGTGGTTGTCTCGTATGCTTTTGACCAGTGCCAGTAAATCTTCAACAGAATCCGCTGGCTGGGTGAGACTGTTTTTTACGTAGCCGTAGTAATCTGGCATGTCTGGTGGTGTAAGTTCATGATAGATAGGCATTACGCCAGCTAGAGCAGCTTCTAGGTGGATACTGCTGTTGCCTGCGATAAGCCAGTCGATGCGTTCCATAAAACTGGAAATAGGCTCTTGCCGTGGATCGCTCAATGACACGCGTTCGTTGGCCGCAAATGCTTCGCGGAACTGCTTCGTGTCTTTCACCGCCTGGCCCGGGTGCCAGCGTAGCCGCACCGACAACCCTTCGCGTGCAAGCGCATTGATAAGTTCTATGCTGGCCTTAACGTCGTCTAAAGTGTTTAGGGCGACTCCAACCACGTGGGTATTGCGGCTTTCTGATCTCTTGAGGTGCTTTTTCTGGCCAGAGAGAATTACCTGGGGTATCGGTACGTTTCGAGCAGTGGCTGGTTGATTTGGCTCGCACTGTCGATAGGTGTCCAGCGCACACTGGCCATCCAGAAATGCATAATCAACCCGCAACGCAGGAAATATCGAACTTACGGATGCATGCTGCAGGTATACCGTTTTGATACCTAGCTGATGCGCAACCGCCAAAAAACATCGGTTGGGAACATTGTGGTCATTGGCGGTAATCACAAATTCAGGTTTCACTTGCCTAAGCACGCGATGGAAATAGACTAGGTAATTATAGACACTACAAAATGTCGCAAAATGCCAATCAACAGACACTGGATGTGTGGCTCTCAGTGTTTTGTATAGCCCAAATCCCCTAGTGGTCAAAAGAATGATTGAACGCAGAACATCAACGATATTCAGGGAAAATGGAACATAACGGGCCGCGCGATCACTATTGTCTAAAAAAGCCTTATTGCCTACTGCTAAAACGCTTTGGCCGCTTTGTTTCAGTGAATCAATTGTTTGGTTGAGGGAACCTATTTGGTTGGCAGATCCAGCAAATACAAAAAACTTGGCCGAGCACTTCAGCTCGGGGCGCTGGTTAAATTTCAGATCGCGCAAAAGAAATGCTACATATTTTGCAACTTGAAGAACCAATCCTCGATAGCGTGGCCTCTTCGTTTTGAGTAACGAGAGGTTATCAAGCTGCTGACCGTGCAAGTAAGCCAGCCAAGGTTCCGGCTCACCGGCAAGTACCGCTTTGAGATCGCTGTACCAACCCATCAAGCGAAACTATCTTCTTTTACCGGGGTATTCGCGCTAACGGGCTTGTTCAATTTCTGCCCGAGAACCCACTCTAGCTTTTTGGGCGCCAACCCAAATCCGGGACGTACACTGCGCACGCTGTCTGCGGTAACAATGTCGCCGGCGTTCATGTCTTTGACAAAATACAGGGAACGACGGAACTTGACGTTATCCTGCTCACTGGATTTACGCCCATAATCGATTTTGCCAAGCGCATTCCAAGCTGTTTTGCTGTCCCTACAAAGCGCGGCAAGGTCAGCGGGTTCTAAGGAGAAGCTATCATCAGGGCCACCGCCTTTCCGGTCCAGAGTGAAGTGTTTCTCGATAATTGACGCACCTAACACAACACTGGCAATGGCCGTGGTGTTGTCCAGGGTGTGATCAGACAAGCCTGTTACCAAACCAAACCGCTCCATCATGTCGGGTATGGTGCGCAGATTGTAGTCTTCCGCTGGGGCCGGGTAGCCACTTACGCAGTGCAGTATCGCCAATTCCTTGCAGCCGCCTTCTCTGGCTGCGGCTATGGCTTCACTGATTTCCTCGGCGTCAGCCATACCGGTGGAGATAATCATTGGCTTGCCCGTACTGGCCACATAGCGAATCAGCGGAAGATCGACGGCTTCAAAAGAAGCAATCTTATAGGCTGGGGCGTTCAGGTCTTCGAGCAGGTCTACCGCCGTGTTGTCGAAGGGTGAACTGAAAATAGGAATCCCGATCTTTCTGGCGTGTTCGAACAGCGGCTTGTGCCACTCCCAGGGCATATGGGCTTCTTGATACAGTGAATACAATGTTCTACCGTCCCACAAACCACCTTTGATCTTGAACTCATCGGCGTCGGAATCCAGCGTGATCGTGTCTGGCCGGTATGTTTGTAGCTTTACCGCATCTGCACCGGCTTTTGCGGCTTCTTCAATGATCTTGAGCGCTGTTTCAAACTTGCCGTTATGGTTCGCAGAAAGTTCTGCAATGATGTAGGGCGGATATTTTGAGCCAATTTTACGCTTACTGATTTCCACGATTATTCTCCATGCTTCAATTGACCCATAACCGCTTCTGGTTCTTTAGGAAAGTACTTCGGATTAAGGCACGCAACACACACTCTATCCTCTGACTTTCCATTAACCCAGTAATACCCCTTAAAGGTAGCCTCTACATGCCAGCCAGCTCTCGTATACGCTTTTATCGACGAGATATTACTAGCATACATACCACCATGAAGACGCCGAATATCATATTTATCAAAAGCAATTGTATTCGCAATTTTTATTGCCCTACTTGCAACACCTTTTCCTAAAAAATCTCTATTTCCAATCAAGCAAACTAAATCAGATGTATTATTACGATGATCGATAGGACCTACTTTTACGTTTCCTATTTTATCGCCTGAAGCACTCTCTATAAGGTAATAGAACCATTTTCCACTCGAAATCCCTGCTTGAAAATCTTCAACGATAAGCTCTTCAGAAAATTCTCGACCGCTTCCGGTAAAATAATCTAAATGCCCATCTTTATTTTCAAACCACGAAATGTATTCAGAATCAATGTGCTTTCTTTCCAGCGACCGAAGATGAAAATTGCCAGTTGAGTCTTTATACATCGTGCTTAACTCCTCATTCTGAAATAGGTCTAGTGTGATAAACGAATTTATTTAATACAATTAATTGAAAATCTGGATTAAAAATTATCGACTAATAAGATGTTGTACTACTTGCTCACATCCGGTGCCATTTACCAACTGGGCGCCAGATTCACTCATACTAGAAAATGCTGGATCAGATTATCATCGGCAATGAGTCTATTAATCACGATGCCAATCATGTCAAACTGCTCGCGACAATTGCGACCCCCCGCTCACTTAGAGCATGTGCGGCCGACTTTTGATTGTCAGCAAGCACGACAATCAACGCTGGCAATCCAAGGCAACAACGTTCCCAAGATGTACTGCCTGCCGCCCCAACGGCTAGGTCAGCCCGACACATTCGCTCGGCCATATCACCAACATTAACGCTTACCGTTGCTCTGAACCGGGTGTGACTGACTTGGGTCCGGATATCATTTAGGTGAGGTGCTGTTGCACCCATAATGACGTCTAATTCAGTTTCAGATGATAATTGCGAGTCATTCAATACGTTCAACACCTGAGCAGTGACATTTGTCCTGTCTACACCGCCAAGGGAGATCAGTATTCGCTTCAATTCAGGCATCTTGCGACGTTTTAGGCTTTTTTCGCGTAAACGAGCGAACTCAGGGCGCAAAAGTGCGTAATTGGGACCAACCAACCGAGTGCAGTGTTCCGGAACTTTATGATCATAGTCTGTAATCTCACGTCCCAGATTCTGATCTAACAAAAGATCGCAGGCGTGATGTCGATCCGCCAAATCATCAATCACCATGATCTGGCCTGCGGCTTTTGCCAGCAGTCTCTCCCAACGAGCATCAAGGGCGTAGTGGTCTACAACCAACCAATCTACTTCCATAGAACCAAGAGCAGCAAGCGTCTGTTCTGCGTCTATACGCCAACTTACCCCCAACCATTCGGCATGTGCCGTATCGTCGTTTTCTACCGTGAAATTAACGCCGCTCGTAGTAGATAGTAAATGAACAACAAAGCCTTTATTGGTGATGAACTCGCCCAGATTCCCAGGATGCTCCCGGCAGATAAAAACACAACTGTGCCCAAGGCGCTGTAGTTCTTCAGCCAGGGTCAAGCAGCGCATGACATGGCCTGTGCCCATCTGAATGGAACCATCAACTCTGAAAACAATGTTCATTGATTGCCTTTTGAAGCCTGCATGGCCTTAAACATCCATTCGGCCCTACTCCAGTCTTCTGGAGTGTCGATGTCTTGCACCCTATGGCGAGGTAGTTTAACGGGTATGGCTTGTTCACTAAAAAGTGCACGCTCCTGCAACCAAGCTTCCGCTGTACCCCAGTAGAATTGCCCAGCATCGTGCCACGCTTCTTCCAAGTCTTGGGAGCGGGTATTGAAGTGTTCGGGGCTGAACATCGCAATCCTATCTGTAGGGGTAATGCAGATAGCTCGTTGAATCGGAAAGGCGTAACTGGTGACTGAAAACGCGTAATCGCTGGATTGTTGCTGCATGAGGCGGAAGCCTCGCTGAATATCCTCTACAGCAATAAACGGCGCGGTGGCGTAAATGCAACAGGCATACTCAACAAGGACCCCATGCTGGTTTAACCGGTCGACAGCATGGCGTATTACAGGAATAGTGCCTGTGTGATCGTCTGACAATTCTGGCGAGCGCACGAAAGGCACTTCCGCTCCATACTTTTTTGCCACTTCGGCAATTTCATCATCATCTGTTGAAACGATGACGCGATCAAAACATCCACTACTGAGTGCCGCTTCAATCGACCAAGCAATCATCGGTTTGCCGCAAAACTCACGGATGTTCTTGCGGGGTATGCGCTTGCTGCCGCCACGGGCTGGAATGATCGCTACACGGCTCCCCGCCGTCATGGTTGACTACTCAGAATCTCTGTTAGCACCGCCACCACTGTATCCTGCTGTTCGTTAGTAAGCCCTTGAAACATAGGCAAGCTAATCGCATCGCGGTAATAGGCCATAGATTGCGGAAAATCGTTTTCGCTAAAGCCCATTTCGCGGAAATACGGCTGAATGTGCACAGGAATATAGTGCAGGTTCACACCAATACCCTGCTCTCTCAGGGCTTCGAATACGTCTAAGTGGCTAAGGTTGGTGTTTTCCAGTTGCAGGCGGATAACGTAAAGATGGAGGCCGCTGTAACTGTTTGGGTGCTGCCAAGGCAAGGTTAAAGGCAGATCAGCCAATAATTGATCATAACGTTTCGCCAGCTCGTGCCGGCGCGTCACGTAGGCATCCAGCCGTTCCATCTGACTAACGCCCAACGCTGCCTGTAGCTCAGTCATCCGGTAGTTATAACCCAGTGCAATCTGCTGGTAATACCAAGGGCCATCGGGCGCATGGGTCATTAGGTGCGGGTCGCGGGTAATGCCGTGGCTACGATGCAGATTCATTTTTTCGGCAAGGTCGGCGCTGTTGGTCATGGCCATGCCACCTTCGGCGGTGGTCACAATTTTTACCGGGTGGAAGCTGAATACGGTGATGTCGCTGTAGCGCCCGTTACCGATGAATTCGCCTTTGTATTTGCCGCCAATGGCGTGGGATGCGTCTTCAATGATTTTAAAGCCGTATTCTTGTGCCAATTTACTGATGGCGGCCATGTCGCAGGGTTGGCCACACAGGTGTACGGGCACAACCACTTTGGGCAAGCGGTTATCTATCTTCGCCTGCTTTAGTTTGGCTTCCAGTTCGACCGGGCACAGGTCATAGGTTTTTGGGTCTATATCCACAAAATCCACTTTAGCACCGCAATACAAGCCGCAGTTTGCAGAAGCCACGAAGGTCACCGGACTGGTCCACAACCAGTCGCCCTCACCTAACCCCAGAGCCATGCAGGCAATGTGTAACGCGGAGGTGGCGCTGTTGACGGCAACCGCATGTTTGGCGTCTACGTGCGCTGCCACCAACTCTTCAAACCGAGGAACCATTGGCCCCTGAGTTAAAAAATCTGATTGCAGTACATTAACAACGGCATCGATATCTGCTTGAGTGATGTCCTGCTTGCCATAAGGAATCATGATTAAATTTTTCCAATGTCACTGGAGTTGCGATCGATCCAAGCCTGCAAGTCTTCGTCCGCCATCCATTCTGTGTTGCTATCGCTTGCGTACACAAAGCCTTCTTCTACCTTTTTGCCATCCTTGATGCGGCTCGGACAATTTCCCCAATTGTTGATATTAGGGAGGATTTTAAAATGCTCAGGATATTCATACGTGAAGTAGGAGTCTTCTGCACCAATCATTTGTTCATGCAGCTTTTCACCGGGGCGAACACCGATCACTTCTTGCTTCGCTTCGGGCGCGACTACCCGGGCCAAATCGGTCATTTTCATGGAAGGAATTTTCTTTACGTAAATTTCGCCCCCGACCATGTCTTCAAATGCATGCCAGACCAGATCCACCCCCTCTTCCAATGAGATCATAAAGCGTGTCATTCGCTCATCGGTAATTGGCAAAACGCCTTTGTTTCTAATCGACATGAAGAACGGAATCACAGAACCTCGGGAGCCCATGACGTTGCCATAACGCACCACAGAGAAACGGGTGCTGTGGCCACCAGCGTAGGAATTGCCAGCAACAAACAGCTTATCCGACGCCAGTTTGGTGGCACCGTAAAGATTAATCGGGCTGCTGGCCTTGTCTGTGGAAAGTGCGACAACACCTTTAATGCCTTTATCAATGCAGGCGTCAATCAGGTTCATGGCGCCGTTGATATTGGTTTTTATACATTCGAACGGATTATATTCGGCAGTTGGTACAATTTTGGTAGCTGCAGCGTGTACCACATAGTCAACCCCGTCCAGCGCACGGTAGAGGCGGTCTTTATCGCGTACGTCTCCGATAAAAAAGCGCAGCCTGTCATCACCCTGAAACAACTTGGCCATTTCCCACTGTTTCATTTCATCCCGAGAGAACACAATGATTTTCTTGGGGTTGTATTTCTCCAGGGTCATCGGAATGAATTGGTGACCAAAAGAACCAGTGCCACCAGTAACCAGAATAGTTGAATCTCTTAACATGCAAAATTGTCCTTTGTATCTTTCTAGAAAGCTTTGAGCCAAGGCATAGGATGACGTTTCTGAGCCACAAACCAAGTCAATAAGAAACGAAGCCCCATTGATATACAGAATGCATAAGCTGCTCCTTCAAGGCCAAACTGACGAATAAGAATTAGGAGCAGTACAAGATTAACCACGCCAGAAAACATTGTGGCAATTGACAACAGGCCTGTACGCTTTGAAAAGAAAATATAATTCGTGACCATTAGGTACATGCCATTAAAAACTTGACCCAGCATCAACCATCCTACGATATCCCCGGCCTTCGCATATTTTTCACCGGCGACAAATGTAACTAGCCATGGCCCCAACAAAAATGTGAGACCGGCTCCGCCAAGGATAAAGAGGTACCAGATGTAGGTAAAGCGAACTATTTTTCGTTTTTCTTGCTCATCATTACGCTTGAGTCTTTCAAATAGCCAAGGAACGTAAGCTTTGTTAATCGCATCGAACACCAACGATGCAGCCATAGCGAACTGCACCGCAACCATATAGATCCCCACTTGTGCGATCCCGAGCTCAGAATTTATGACAAACCGGTCTACAGTCATCAGTAAGAATACACCGCCAACATGCGGTATTAAGGGAACGCCAAATCGAAGCGCCTCAAGGGTAAAATCAGGACGCCAGACAAAAAACCTGAGCATGCTGTCTTTCTTTAACAGCCAGAGCGCAATTATTGCAAAGACTCCAGCAGCCCAGACCTGGGCAGTAATTCGCCCTCCCGAGCCTTGTAGAAACACAACAACCAAAAGAAGAGATAGAGAAACATTGAATAAGCTCTTGGTGACTTGCATCGCACCATAACACTTTGCGTTTTTTCGCACCTGCCACTGACCGAGTCGGATTCCGGCTATGACCGTCGCCGAGGTAGTAAAAACAGCAAGCAAGATCCAGCGTGATTCGAGCCCTAACGATTGCGATAACTGATCATTAAAAATGTATACAACGGCTAGGGTCGCCAAGCTGGTCACTAACAGGATTTGTAAACAGGCAGCAATGAACTCTTGAAGGTCACGCTCGCCGAGATTGCCGTCATAGAATTTTCTTACTGCAGCGCCGTGCATGCTCAGCCCGATAAATGCGGTTAAGGCCCCAAGTAGGGTCTGGAACATTGCGACCTCACCGTACTCTTCTGGGCTTAAATAGCGGGTGAGTACCGGAAGCAGCGCAAAAGGTATCGCTGCGTTCAATATGTTAGAGATCAGATATATGGCTGAGCCAGCGAGGAAGGTATTGCTTTTTAATTTGGTAAGCACTTGTTAAGCGTTTTCCTTGCGGCTGCGAGTGAAACCTATTAATACTACAACAAACGCATCTAGTATGCCGCCAAGAATCGTGGCGACGATGGCGATCAGCGCATGTTTTTTTTTGCTCTCTGCGTAAGGCGCTACGGCAAGATCTACAGTTTTAAAGTTGCATCGCAGTGAAGCGCGATCGCTCGCTACTTACTTGATCTCTGAGTTTGGAAAATGACTTTCTTAAGCTGGAAACGGCTTTTGGGTCGCAATCGGTGAGAATAACTGGAAAGTATGTTTCCAGCGTTGGAAAGTGACCAGATTCTGTTTCCAAAGCTGGAAACACGCCTTGCCCGATAATACCTACGAATTTTTGAGAATAGCTTTTCCGAAATTGGAAATCTGAAAAATTAACTAATTGATTATTAACGATTTTATAAAACCGATAAGGGCTCCTTATCACCTATCTATCTTTTATCCGAAAAGACACAGGGAAAAATAGAAAGGCCTGCGGTTACTCAGGGCTTCTGTCGACAATACAGCCTTGACGCTACGCGTCGGCAAACACTTTTCGTTGTGCCTTGCCCTGCAGCCAGTTACGTTCATCGTCCGTTAAAGTGGCGTAGGCATCGGAGTTGATTATCTGCCAGCACACCAACTCGGTACTGACTTCGTACGCTGAAGACAGCGTTGTAACGGCAACGTTCACGGAGGCTGCCATTCGCACTTCTTTTGCGGCCACATTTCTGGGTAGCAGAAGTTCCGCTGCAAAAGCGCGAGCACGCTTTTCCAAGCGCTCGGGGCTATTGCCGTTCAGTACCTCTGCAACCGGCAGGGCACCATCGCGATCCAGTAGCAGATGACAAATTTCATGGGCGAGGGTTGTGTTTTCACCATGCACGTGAGCTGACGTGCTTTGTTGCGCCTTATTTACGAATATCGCGGGGCCATGACGCGGCCCCCAACATGCAAACGCATCAAGTATGGAATCCGGCATATCAAAGTCATCAACCGGGATCTTCCATCGTTCAAGAAAGACTGACGGCTTTACACCTTCCGAATCAGACTTCCCTAATTTGCGGCGTAACCAAATGGCGACCCAGTAACCCTGATCATAGGGCTTGCCGATGTCTTTAAAGTCTTTAAAAAGACTACGAGAAAGCGAATCTAGCTCTGGTGTTGCTATTTTCGCTGCACCGCGAATTAAATCAAAGACCTGTAATTGCTGATCGGCTAGAAGTACGCCACTGGTCATACGTGCTGCGGCCATCAGCTCGCCGTCCGCCAGTGGAGATTCCGGATCGTACTCCCAATACTCAGGGTCGTTCTCAGGGTTTAGCTGCGCCAAACTTGCGGTGTTTAACCCGGTTAACAGCGGCACCGCTTGCGCGATTAAGCATGTCTCTCGAGCGTACCACTGCTCAGCAGCCAACTTGCCCCTACTCACCTCTTTTGTATTTGCGACTTCCGCCAAATAATTTCCAATGTCTTCAAGGTCACTTACTGCCCGCTGTAGGTTTAAGCGCACATGGCTACTGTGTTCGGCGCTAAAAACTTCCATCAAGGCGCCTTGGCGCATTAAATACGTAGCAGGGAAAAAAATTCCTTTGAACGCACAGGCCAGATCGTGCCGATCTAGAAAGCGAAAAGCCTGCTCTTCTTCATCTTCCATTCGTTCCTCGGCCATGTTTTCCCAGCGTTTCTCCAAATCTCTCATTAACGTGGAAATACCCATGGCTGACACCTGAAATGGGAAGTTTTGCTCCAGCAACAGATAAGCCCAATTTTTCGCAAGCCATTCCAGCAAATCTACCCATGTCCAGCTAGTAGGACAGCCGTCTTTGTCTGCTATAACCAGCAGGCCGCCAACAAGGAGCTTGCCTTCACCCCAAACGAGGCCAGCTTTTCCCCGCCGATCAACCAGCGTCAGCTCTAGCAAGAAGCCTTCTCTGGAGCCTAACCGTACTGTTTTAACCATTGTTCGAACTCTTTAGAGTGGCCGGATTTTTCTGCCATTTTTTTGAGTTTTCTTACTATCCTGCTCGATAGTGGTCTACGCCCTCTCAAATTACCCCGCCAAGGATAGCCATGCCATGAAATACCCGGCATTGTAGGTGCTGCTTCGTAAATCACACCTTTATGCACAGAGTAAATCTTAGACGGAATTTCGTCTCCCAAGTCATCGTAGTATGGCACACCCTGATTCAAAATTTCAGTGGCCAACTGCTCCGTGATGCTTTTGGGGCACTTACCTATTTGGCCTTTGTCGCCGGGTTCAAAACCGGCAAAATCGTGCTTCCAACGATGCTTGTGTCGCCCTTCGCCACGTTCATATAACCGAATTTCTGCCTCTGTATTAGCCATTACTCTTCCGCTATAGGCCGAGCGCCTTAATCATCTATGGTACGAGTCTTTGCCAGTTGCATTTTGACATTAGCGCCAAACTCAGCCATGAACACCATGAATACGCCTAGCATGCCACCAAGCAACGTAGCCAAGATCACAATGAGGCTGCGTTTTGGGCCTGTCTTTTCGGCGCTTTGACGGCTTTGCACAAGCACTTCAGTTTCATCAAGATTTTCCAGTGCGCTTTCAAGGCCAGCCACTCTCTGAATGGCAGCGGCTAAAGCCTCGCCTGTGTCCGGCTGGCCTCTGAGAGCTTCAATGATGGTTTCAGCCGATTTCATTTGACGCTCCAGACTGACTCTATCCTGCTTGATCCGTTCAGCCTGATAACGACTTAGATAATCGATGAGCGCCGCATGCGCCGCTTTCACATCGTCGCCGTGTTCCAGCGCGGTTTCACTGGTTAGCTGAATTAGGCCTGTGCCTTCAGGGTTGTTGAAACTTATACTAAATGGCAACTTTGTATCATTTTTGGCACGGTAAGCCGTCTGAACTTCCGGTAGCCAGCGGTTTTCCAAAGTCGCGATGACCACTGCCGGCGGCTGAAGGGACACGTCGCCACCCTTTTGTGCAACTTGAACCAGGCTGACATACTCGTATTTGTTCGACGCTTGCAAAGCGTAAGCCAGGCCGCCTAGCGTGAAAATCAAAAAAACAACATAAAAAACCCTGCGCCTGCGGATAAATGTTGTTGCCAGGTCGACCAGGCTAATTTCGTCCGAGTACCTGTCTTGATCTTCCTGCGAATGGGGATAGGAATTATTCATGCATTTAAATCCGTGAAATTAGATTAGTTCGAAAAAGCACGCTACCGCCCCACCGACCCGCTTCCAGTGTTATGGGCGAAATTTTTGTACATACAGAGAGCGTTATTAAAGCCGCGCAAAACCGTACATATTGGAAAAAAGAATAGGAGCGGCAATTCTACGCATTTGGCGCAAGCTTACAAGGAGCAACGATTGGCGGAGGGTCTGATTGACAGGGGATACTGCAGAATTTTGTTACTTCTTGTTAAACAATGAGTTTATCAACTATAAAACAGCCAGTACTTCTTCCAGTTCTCGAATCATCTGCCGTATCAACTGCTTATACCGTGAGATGCCGTCTTTCGCTTCTACGCTGGACAGCTGCTGTTTGGCACCGCCGATGGTGTAGCCCTGGTCGTACAATAAGCTGCGGATCTGGCGGATGGTGATGACGTCGGCGCGCTGATAGTAGCGGTGGTTGCCGCGGCGCTTTACCGGGGACAAATGAGGGAATTCCTGTTCCCAGGACGCAAGCGGGGACAGACTTGAAGTCTGTCCCCTAGCTCCAAGCCCAGGCGGGGACGGACTTGAAGCCTGTCCCCTATCTGTCCCCATCTGTTTATTGCTCGGTGGCAACGTAGGCTTCAACTTTTGCTTTGAGCTTCTGGCCCGGGCGCTCTTTTTTGTCGCGCAGGTCAAAGTTGCCAAATCCTGACAATTTCACCTGTTCGTTTTGGCTGAGTGCGCCGCGGATCTCGTCAAAGAACGCCCCTACTATTTCCTTGGCTTCACGTTTGTTCAGGCCAAGTTCGTCGTACAGGCTATAGCATCCAAAGGGCAATTCTCCAGATAAAACGGGTCGACGATCACCCGCCATTCTTTCAAGATATCGGCGGGTTCAATGCGCTCATTATGACTGACGCCGAGCTTTTTTCTAAGCCAGGTGGCGGCCAGATCGTGCCGGGCCTTTCCGTGAAGGTCCTTGGCAGATCGACGGCTTGGGTTGCTGGGCTCTTTTTAAACAGCTTGCTGGAATGCTTCCAGCTCTGATCGGGGGATGTGGCCGTGGTTTACCATCACGGTATTGATCAGCAGCGGCGAGACTTCAAAATGCTCTGCCGCCACTTCCATGAGTTCTTCATCGGGGGATGTGGTGTCCATCCACTCGACTAAGTCGTTGTAGGGGCAAAGGAACTCTTGGGCAAATGCTCGTTGAAACTTTTGTCGCACGGTCGTTGCATCGGTGCAGGGTAACCAGTTTCCGGTTTCTCCGGCGTAAATGCCGTCTGCGATCAATCTTGCTGTCATGAAGCGACGGGCGTCTTTGCGCTTTTTACCCAAGGCCACTTTGGCCCTGCCATTGTCAGCCACTTCGCCAATGCCAATCGGTAATCGCTGGGCTGTCTGGCTATGTTCCAGAAACTGAGGCGGCGTTTCCAACAGTTCAGCGAGCTTTCTGTTATTCAAGGGGCCTTTGTCTACCCCAAGCTGGCTGCGAACTGTGTTCGCCGCATCATGTCCTTTTTCCCATGGCTGGCTGGGGTTACCGTCCGAAAGCAGTTCGACCGTTCTCCGAACACTCTTCAGCGGCAATTTAAGCGAGTCCGCAGTACCTGAAAGGCAAGCCTCAACGCTTTCGATGGTTTTCTCCGTTCTGTCACGCCCGAGGCAGGCCAGCTCCTGGACTGCACCTTCTCCATGAGCCGCTATGAGGTCGGTGAGCAGGGCCAGTAACGAGCCTGGCGCTTCTTCCGAATCATAACCAAGCCTGGCTTCCAGTTGCCTCTGTAGGGCAATGGTTGGTGTTTTTCTTTCTTCGCACACGGTTTGCCAAAGTTCGTGAAGATGTGTGTGTTCTTTGCTGTTGCTGAGTCTTTCCAGCGTTTGATTAACAAGCTGGTCCACTGCTGCTTCGTACTCGTTTGCCGGCACCCAGGCATCCAGTCTTTCGATATAGCGAACTGGCCCGGTGTTGCCCCGGCTAGGCTTCAAGCCAGCCTGAATGCTCTCACCATCGGAAGCAAATGTAAGGTCTGGCCAGGCATAGCCTTCACCGGCGGCGGCGAGGTGGTGAGTCATTTCCCAGTCGTGCAGTTCGCGGCCGTCATTGGGGTTGAAGCCGGGCTCCCACCTCAAACGCCACCAGTTGGCGGCGAACCACAGCGCCAGAGGATAGGCTGAAACGTTTATGGCGTCTCGCACCTGGTGCTCACCCAGTTGGTTTTCATGGCGGAATAGCGGGTGACTTCTGAATTGCAGAGCCATGCGGCAGCGGGTCAGCAGTTCTTCTGAACCTACTGATTTATGCTGATGGGCCAGCCAGTCTATTTCAAATCGCATGATCTGTGCCTTCGCTATCGGTCGGCTGATACCAGCGTTCGAGAATTTCCTTCCTCATGGGGTCGGCCTCTGGCATTGGGTCTGCCGAAGGCGTTAGGCCGAAGTTTCCGGGGTTTCTTTTGTGTTCGGGGTTGCCACCGTATATGACAGCCCTGGCCAGGGCGCTGAGCTGCTCTGCCGTTAATGTCTTTTGTAGCTTGCGCTTGGGGTTGTAGCGACCGTTGCGTGGTTTCATTTCTTATTGTTTCCTTGCCATCCTTGGATAGAGTTTGCCACGGACACTCACGAACGCCCACGAGCGGAAGAACAAGACATTTTTAACAGTTTCAGAGTGCCTGTCCATGCATCCCGATGCATCCCGCTATACATCCCACATCCTAGGTCAGTGTTGCAGGCAGCCCTCACTACCACGTCTTATCCCGCTGTGTGCGGCGCAGCTGGACTGAGGACTTTTGATACACCAACCATAGGTTTGCCGGCAACAATGTAGTGGTCAACTAAATTTGGTCAGTGCTTGATCTCTGACCGTAATTGACTGACCTCATCAACTGTCAGACCTGCAATCTCTGCGATCATCTGGTCATTCATTTCAGTGCGATTGACCAGGTTACGGGCAGTTTCCTTCCTGGCTTCACATTGCCCTTCCTGATGCCCTTCCTGGTGACCTTCAAGTCGCTCCTTCTTAACCAGATTCTCAAGATTTTCTGCCAACATATCTCTATCCTCCATCAAACTGCTCAACCGATCCAAATCAAGCCTGGCCTTAGGAGCCACTCTCTGTAAATGGCGCTTGATCCAACGAGTAATGATTTTGTCCACCCGATCTTTGTTCGGGTCAGCTTTAATAATTTCAACAATCCGATCCACCGCCTGCTGCAGAGCTTCCCAACTATGACCGGCGTTCTCAACGCTAAATATGCCACTTAACGGCGTTTCCTTGCTGATCAATTCTTCATCAGTATAGCGCCCTTCGTCAACCAGGTAGCCTGCAGAACGTGGAGTTTGTACTTACTTCAATTTACGGAGAATGGGTTGAGAAATTGCCGGCGCCATAGGAGTTCTGCGTCGACCGGAAATAGCTCCGCCTCTTCACAAACCACTTTCCAGTTATTTGCGATCGTACTCGTGATTGCGGGCGTGATCGTCGGTGTTGCCGCACAGAACGTTAAATACAAGCCGACTGAAGAGTTCGCGCAAAGTCTGGCGGGGCTTGGTAAATCTGTGCCGAATGACTTCCGCCAAGTCTTCGTAACTGGCATATCGGGCCATCATATCATCCAGGCCTAATATGGTCAGCGCTGAAACCAGCGGCTTTCTGAGCCATCCGTTTTCCCTTCGTTCACGGTCAAACCTCTCGATGAGAAGAACGTCTTTACCGGCCGCTCTAGTCAGCCGGACTGGCGCAACATTGAGCCCCGCGAGGCTGGCTAGGCGCATGGCAATATACTCAGCTTTAACCACGCTGAAAAGGTCTGTGGTTGAGGAGAACTTCGCGATGTACTTAATACCGTTATCTTCAACCAGTGCTTTGGGACGAGCGCCCCCGATGGAGCTTCCATGAAAAAGTGCCTGATCTAACTCCGGCGTAAGCGGAATGCCCTGCTCTACGCGCTCGGCTGAGGCCAGAAGCTCTGACAAGGTGGCGCTTTGAGCTGAACGCGGCCGATATTCAGTGGCTGAGTGCTGAAAATCCAGTGCACCTATCCTGTCCGACCCGGATTCAAGCAGGTAAGTCAGTTCGTTCAGGTACGCAGGGTCAACATTTGCACCCTGACGACCTAACTGTTTATTGATCGAAGAATTGCCGGGCGCAAACCCTTTGGCTTCAGCGGAGGGATAGCCCGGTCTTAGGTCGGTCTTTGTTGTTTTTGGACGTAGTTTTTTACCACATCCAGCGAGGCGCCACCGGTAGACACGGCGCAATAACTGGGACTCCAAAAGTGGTTGCCCCACAGCCAGGGACTGATCTCTTCGCGATAATCACGGCGTAGGACGTAGGCGCTTTTTCCTTTCAGTTTGCCCACAAAGTTCGAGATCGAATGTCGAGGGTGAACGCTCGCGATCAAGTGAACGTGATCGCCTTCGCCGTTGCACTCGATCAACTCCGATCCCATCTGCTCGCAGGTTTCTCGAAAGATCGCTTCCAATGCGGTCAGGATCTCATCGGTAAACACTGCACGGCGGTATTTTGTGACAAAGACTAGGTGAATTGTGTTTTTATAAACTACGCTTCGGCCTTTTCGCCAATTCATTTCTTCCATCATTTTCAACCTCTAGGCTAGACTCAATTATCAGCATGGTGTAACGTTGAGCGATGATTGTAAAGCACGGAAAATCCATTGAGATTACCGATCAGTTGTCGCCCAAAGCGGCGACGGCGATTGCCCAATGGATTGGCGGTTATACCGTGATTTACAACCAGAAAACGCTTGCCTCGGAAGCGGATTATCAAGCCTGGGCGCTGGCGGGAAAACCGCCCGGGCTTCGGCCTGAGATCAATGCCGCTGCCGCGCATTTTCAAACCGACTTGCCATTCTTAAAAGACATTCCATCGCAAATCCGCCGCAACGCCGGGGCCAAATGGTTTGAGTCCTACCAAGCCTCGCTCAAAGGCATCCGCAGTCGTCCCACGGTTCGGGCCAAGCACAAAAAGCGAAACTGCTACGTCACCAATGAGCTGTTCGACGTTCAATTATTGGACGAAAACCGCTGCCTGATTCAACTCAAAACCCATTCGGGCAAACGCCATCGTGGTCAATACCTGACCGGCGTGGTGATGCCGTTCGCGGCGAAAGCCGCGGGCAAAGCGCTGTTTTTATCACGCAAAGGACGCCGATTCTGGTTGTCGATGAGTTTCCACAAAGAACTGGATGTAATGAACGAGAGCGCCGTTCGCCAGTACGCCGTGTCGCTCACCGATGAAGAATTAAAAAGCCAAGTAGAAGGCTTTGACCTGGGCGTGAAACGCCAGTCACAGGTCGTCGGTGCGTGTACCATTTGCCGGATGAAGCCCTTGCGGCCTGGCGAAACTGGAAGAACGCCGCGCTCGGTATCAACGCCGATACGCCCGAATGGCTTGCGCCAATGACCGCACAATCAGTACCGTGAAGCGAAAGCGCACCGGTGGCGAGAAAAAAATACAGCACAGAATAAGCCGATACAGCGAGAAAAAGGCCCAGATTCAGAACAACAATTCGCACCACATTTCCAAGAACATTGCGGATAACACCCCGCTTATTGCCGCTTTTGAAGACCTCAAGATCAGCAACATGGTTCGCAAACCCAAAGCGACACTGTGTGAAGACACTGGACGTTGGCTGGCCAACGGCGCCAGCGCGAAGCGCGGGCTTAATAAAGCCATTCACTCGGTCAACATGGGCCAGATTCGCCAATTTACCGCGTACAAACTGAAAGACCGGGGCAAACTGATGGTGCGGGTAAAACCGCATTACTCCAGCCAAGAATGCTCGCAGTGCGGCCACACTGAAAAAGGCAACCGACCGTCGCAAGCGACGTTCCAGTGCCAGGGGTGCGGCTACGCCGCCAACGCCGATGATAACGCCGCGTGTGTTATCAAACAGCGAGGCATTACGCACGTTCGGAGTGACGCGTTCTCGATAGAGAAAACACCCCGAACGATCAAAGTGCGACGAAAGAAAGCGAACAAGGCGCAGGAGCTGGCGTCTTCAGGAAGCGGAGATTGTGTAAGTCCTGGCATTCAGGCGGTGATCAGTGATGCTCTAAATTCTCGACGGACGAGAGAAAATCCTTGTCCTTCAGAAACCCGTACGCTTTAGCTGCGGGTAGTTCATAATTACCCGCCTACCCCAGGCATCCGGCGCGGCATCACGAATACAGCCGGGCATTGCTAGGCCTTCCAGCGGCAACTGCACGCCTTTTTCCAACGGGAGTTCCGGCTCATACAGTGAAATAGCAGGCGGGTTTTTGTCAGTTCGCTCCAGATAGCTCTTACCATAGTTGAACAGCAGCCTGCCGCCATTCGCTTCCAGCTTACCAGCCACAACCGGCTCTACCTCGCCCGGAAGCCAGATCCAAACGAAAGCCTCCGTGTCTTTCTCAGAAATCATCGTCTACTTCCTTCCGTGGTTTATGAGCTGATTTTGGCAGTAGGGCCTGAGTTTGTTGTGCAGTGGTTAAGGCTCTGTCGAGAGCTTTTAAATCCTGCTCGAACAGAGGGATTGATAGAATGGTAGCCACCTCGAAGACAGAACCAATCGCACAGACTGGATCTGCTTTTTCGATTCTTTGCAATAGACTGCGAGAGATTCCGGCACGGTCAGCCACTTCCTGCGCGCTGAGCTTCTGTTTTAGCCGCTCCGAACGAATCAACGCAGCCAGCAGCTGCAGCGCCGCGCGGTTGTATCGGGAGTATGTGCGTGCAGAAGTTTTTGCCATTTGAGTCACCCACAAACCATTTGACGATATTATGGGTGTTTTATGACTCAATTTCAAACCTGGAGATCAACACGACTAGGGTTTTTTTGGCAGGTACGATAGCTTTCTTTTAATGACGTAGGAATTTTTTTGCCACGGACGCGCACGGACACGCACGGACGAAAAACTACATTAAAACAATTCGTTGGTTTCTTTAAATCTTTTGTCCGTGTGGGTCCGTGGCTAAGCTCATTGGCTTTTATCTTTTTGAGCCGTCAAGCCTTGTTAAGCACCACTAGCACTTCCTCCAGCTCGCGAATCATCTGCTTAATGAGCTGTTTGTACTGGGAGATATCGTCTTTCGCTTCTACACCGGACAGCTGCTGTTTGGCGCCGCCGATGGCGAAATAGCGTTTGCCGGGGATGGCCGGTAGTTCGTTGTTGTTGCTGGGTTCTAGCATGGTTGTTGCTCGGTTTTGGTCTGGCTGTACCAGGGACAGACCTAAGGTCTGTCCCCTAGTCTCTTGCTGACCACTACACCCCCAACCAGAAAGTTACACTTACAAGGACAACCGGAGGTTGGAGTAAATCTCCTGTGACAGCTCCGAATGGACATCCGC
This sequence comes from Marinobacter sp. ELB17, assembly GCF_000169375.1. Classification (GTDB taxonomy): domain Bacteria; phylum Pseudomonadota; class Gammaproteobacteria; order Pseudomonadales; family Oleiphilaceae; genus Marinobacter. Next base: position 22,786 of record NZ_AAXY01000020.1, on the reverse strand, counting down.
TCGGCGAGCATAATCCTGCCATTGGCTCACCACCTCAGTTACCTGGCCAATAATGGCCCGGGCATCTGACTCGAAACGGGGGATTTGGGTTGCGACTGCGAGAATATCCTCGCGAGTGAACGTATCCCGTTTACCGTTGATGGTCATCTGATGGGTGTCCACCCAGTATGAACCGGGTTTGTAGCTGTAGGCGATATCAAACGCCGGTGCCAAACGCCAACCGGCCGTTGGATGGTCCAACAGAAAGCCAAAGTTCTTGGTGTGGTCGTCCTGGTTCCGGGCAATGACGTTGAAGACCATACGCCTGAAGATCTCGATTGCGTCTACCCGTGGCAACCCGAGTGTTCGGGCAATGGTCATCAGTTCTTCATAGCTGTACTGGCCAGGTTTCCGGAAGTCTGCATGGTCCATCGCGCATAGGGACTGGTAGTGGCGCTTGCGGTCACCGTCCCGGTCGAAACGCTGCGTCATAAAATGGGCCCGCTCCCCTTCTATCAACAGTTCAGACGGTGCCATATTGATGCCTGCGTCCTTGGCCATCAGGTAGTAGGCATATTCCATCCGGCCATACCCCTGCGGGTCACCAAAGACCTCGCTGGTGGATGATCGCTCTTTGACCCCATCAAATTTAATGAGGTAGTGAGTGAATCCTTTGGGTATGGGAGTCTGGCCGGATACTACCCGAGAACGATCACGGTTCACGGCAATAACGGCCTTGGGGCGAGCCCCACCCGCCGATGTGCCCACCTGGAAAATGGCACTCATTGCATCATTGTTCTCATCACCCTCTGATATGGCCACGTCCAGGCCAGCTCTTTGGTCCAACACGGACTGAGCCAACTCGACCAGTGTATCGACCTTGATATCTCCTGATACCTGAGTCTGAGTGTTCCGGCTGTCTGGCTTGTACTCCAGGGCACCCATGCCACGGTTGCCGGTGTATAGGAGGCGGTCAACCGGGCTGAATGAGCTTTTTGGGATCCCCTGGCGAGCCAGCCAGGCGTTGATAACGGCATTACCAAAGTCATCTGGCAAAGTGTCGGCAAACACACCCGGCAGTCCAAAGAACGTTTCCGGTGGCAATGAGGGGAAATTGAACCTCCCAGCCCGAGGAGGTAGGTGGAGCGGGGAAATCGAAACGTCCTGCTTCAACCAACCCTTATCGTATTCGAACGTCGACAGACCGGTGTCTGTGTCATACAGCAGGGCACCGACACTCTTCCCCCATAGGATAACTTCCGTAACGGTGCTCACCAGTCCAGGTCTCCTTTGTCCTGTTCAACGGGATCATTACCGGGGCGTGCACGCTGGCGAATGTGGCCAGCACTCTTTAATGCCTCGATCGGTGAATAAGGCTCATCTGGCAAGAAGGCATCCAACGCCGGGAGTTTTCCGAGAACACGCAGGGCAGCAACCAGAACTTCAAGTTTCCCGTTACCGTCTTCAAGCCGGATGTACGTTGCTCGGCTGACACCCATGCCCTCTGCGATCTGCTGCTGGGTGATGTTTTGCTCCAGCCGGGCTTGCTTGAGGCGCCGACCCAGCTCATCGAGGATGGCCAAGTCTGACATGCTGCGTTTTATTTCGCTCATAATGTTACAAAATTAACTCACTAATGAGGCTTTAGGGGCTAAAAGTATCAGTAATGATACATTAATTGCACACCGAAGCTGGAGTATATCCAATATCTATGAACAATGTACTAATTATAAGACATAAAAGGCTTTTTAGCCAATTAGTGACTTAAAAATACGACATTAACGCGGAGCATCAAAGTACTGACGGTGTTGGGCTCCCACCTCAAACGCCACCCGTTGGCGGCGAACGACAGCGCCAGAGGATAGGCTGAAACATTTATGGACGACGGGGGCTGATGGAATCATGACTGCCTCCTGATAGGGTTGAGGCATTCATTGAATCAGAAGCTCAGCAGGAAGTTGCGCTATGCTGCCGTAAGGTTACGGAAGATAGAAGAAAAGAAAAAAGAAGGGAGTGCCTGTCCATGACTTACTAGATGACGATGGCTGACCGGGGACAGATTTGAAATCTGTCCCCTATATTGATGCCTCAGTCGACGCTGCCGGCCAAGATGACTTCCGGGAACGCAGCAAGAACGAGTGCCTGCCCATGCGATGCGCGCATCGTCTGACTATGGCAGAGTTATCAGTGTTTCTGCTCTTTACGAAATACCTTGACCTCATTATCGGACAAGCCAGAAGCTGTCGCAATTTGGGCATCGGTCAGCAGACCCATCGCAATCAGGTTACGGGCGATTTGTTCAGCCTTCATGTGTTCACCTTCTTGGCGCCCTTCCTGGCGCCCTTCCAGCATGCCCTCAAGTCGCTCTTTCTTAGCCAGATTTTCAAGATTTTCTGCCAACATATCTCTATCCTCCACCAAACTGCTCAACCGATCCAAATCAAGCCTGGCCTTAGGAGCCACTCTCTGTAAATGGCGCTTGATCCAACGAGTAATGATTTTGTCCACCCGATCTTTGTTCGGGTCAGCTTTAATAATTTCAACAATCCGATCCACCGCCTGCTGCAGAGCTTCCCAACTATGACCGGCGTTCTCAACGCCAAATATGCCACTTAACGGCGTTTCCTTGCCGATCAATTCTTCATCAGTGTAACGCCCTTCGTCAATCAGGTAATAGCGAAGGTGCGGTTGGTATACTCGCAAAAACTCCGGTGGCTCCGGTTGCACCATTTCGTAGATGTCCTGACGGGCTGACCAGCGTCGAGAACCGTTGTACAACACTATCGGAAAAATTGGCGGCAAACCCTGACGCGCCGTTGTTTCACGAGTTTTCAGTAAGTGATCGTAAAAGCAGGCCACGTAGTGCATCAGCCGCAATGGCATGGTGCTGTCTACTTTGGACTGGAACTCCAGCAGGATGTATAAAAACACCCGCTGAGTGATGCCTTCCCAGTTCACTTCCACCGACCACACTACGTCTTCGAACTTTTCCTCAAACAGCGGTGTGATGTAGTTGCCGCTGTGATTCTTAAGTGTGCTGAAGTCCATCAGATCCGCGATCTCGAAAGGTGCAAATCCTTCGATCAACTGCTGGACAAACTCCGGGTGACTAAACAATTCCTTGTAACCGGTATCGTGGTGGTTCGTTGCCATGCATCCTCCTGATTCAACGAACTCCATTATACCACGCCAAGGTTTTTCATTAGAGGGAACAGGAACGCATGAGGAATATCCCAAAATACCAAGTGCCCAGCAACAGCCCCTCTACGGTATAAGACATCCGCTGACCGTCCTCAGCCTGTGGTGTTTAGTGATTTGCCGCCACTAATTTCTTCAGGTGATGCTTTCACAACGCAATTCCTTGCGCCCGGGCAATCTGGTGGATTGCAGCATCCGGCATGTTAGGTGCATCCAGAAGTACGTCTATTTTCCTTTCGCCCAGCTGTTTGATGATTTTTGCCTGTAGCCTTGCGACATCCCAAGCCGGGCGTTCTACCAAGCTATCAACCTTAACCAGTAAGTCGATATCGCCACCTCTGGCGGTGTCATCGGCACGTGAACCAAACAGCGAAACCTCGGCTTCAGGCCCAAAGACGGATTTCACCGATGCTTTGATTACCCGAATTTCTTTGGCATTCAATCTCATAGCATGGTTGCCTGCTTTGGTGTACGAGAGCCCTCTGGTTAGTGACGGCCCTTCTCCTTCGCTCAAGCATAGGCTTTCTTGGCTTGGTTGGCCATGGATTCTGGTGCTCGCTCTGCGCTTTCTGCTATCACCAATGAGGGTGATTTTTTGCTGCGAAAAGATAAAAGAACGAGAGTTTTGCCACGGAGGCGAGCTTACAAGTAGAAGCACTTGGCAGAGGATCTGATTGACAGGGGATACTGCGGAACTTTGTTACTTCTTGTTAAACAATGAGTTTATCAACTATAAAACAGCCAGTACGTCTTCCAGTTTTCGAATCGTTTGCCGGATCAACTGCTTGTACTGGGAGATGTCGTCTTTCGCTTCTACGCTGGACAGTTGCTGTTTGGCACCGCCGATGGTGTAGCCCTGGTCGTACAATAAGCTGCGGATCTGGCGGATAGTGATGACGTCGGCGCGCTGGTAGGAGTCGCGGTTGCCGGGGATGACTGGCAGTTCGTTATTGTTGCTGGGTTTCGATCTGGGCTGTACCAGGGGCAGACTTTAAGCAGGGACGCAAGCGGGGACAGACTTGAAGTCTGTCCCCTATCTCCAAGCCCAGGCGGGGACAGACTTGAAGTCTGTCCCCTATCTCCAAGCCCAGGCGGGGACAGACTTGAAGTCTGTCCCCTATATTGATGCCGCAGTTAACGCTGCCGACCAAGATGACTTCCGAGAACGCAGCAAGAACGAGTGCCTGCTGCAGAGCTTCCCAACTATGACCGGCGTTCTCAACTCCTAATACGCCGCTTAACGGCGTTTGCTTGCTGATTAATTCTTCATCAGTGTAACGCCCCTCGTCAATCAGGTAATAGCGAAGGCTGGACCTCTTCAAGTCCACAGCTCCAAACTCTGTGTGCCGTTTTGTCACACAAATTGACATAGATGAGAGCTCTTGTTATCATCGTTTCCGACACTGACCAATAAGGGCCATTTAAGAAAAAAACGCTCGGTCGGGAAATCATATAAATACCGGGAGAAAGGGAATGAAAACTCAGACTAATCAGGCGGGTAGAGATCCCCGTCTCGTCGCACGAGTGGATACACAAACGCAGCAATTTATTGCGCAAGCTGCTGAGCTATCTGGGATGACAATGAGCCAGTTTCTCATTGATGCAGCCCGCTCAAAAGCTGAAGAGGTGGTGGATCGGATTACCCGCATTCGGGTTTCTGTTGAGACAGGAAATAGGATGTTGGAAATCTTGGATCGGAAACCTCGGAAGCCATCGAGCAAGCTCATGCAGGATGCGCTCGACTACAAGGAGTCCGTAAATGACACTAATGCAACGAACGAGGCTCACGCCGATCCAGAAACGCCATAACCGCAAGGCTTTTGATTGCGGTTATGCTGACCTGAATGAATTCCTGGCTCACAGCGCCAGAGCTTCATCTGACAAGCGAATAACCCGAACATTCGTGATAGAAGCCCCCTCCGATCCAAACACGATCATGGCGTACATCACGCTAACCTACACAACCGTTGACCTACCCGTTGAGTGCAAGCCTGCGCGGAAACTGAAAAATCCTGTCCCTGCCTTACTCCTTGCAAAAATGGCCGTCGACAATCGATACAAGGGCTCCGGCTACGGAAAGCGCCTTCTCACCTTTGCGATCAAAGAAGCATCAGAGACCTCCAAAAGAGTCGGAGGTGTCGGCTTGGTGATTGACGCAAAAGACAATGACGCGAAGGCGTTTTACCTTAGCCGGGGCGGTGATGATTTCGAGATTATCGATGAGAGCGGTCTAAAGCTTTGGCTTCCCATTGATATCTGCGATGCCATCGCACAGACACTAGGTGATCCGTGAGTCAAGGAGGTCGTTTCCATTGCTAACGCGTTTCGCCACCGGGAATGCCCTGAAACGCATGCGCGTTGGGTTTGCCGGATCGGGCCAGATCCCGGATCTCCTGTCGGACAACGGATTCGGATTCATTCGCCCTTGACCATCAGACATCTAGAGGCCATTCGCATCGCTTGCTGCAAGGTGTCATTCACATCACGAGTGAACTTGAGCCCCAAAAACGAGTGCCTGTCCATGCGATGCGCGCATCGTCTGACTATGGCAGAGGATCTGACTGGCAGGGGATATTGCAGAAATTTTTGGTCTATTGCGAAGTAGTTGACTTTGTCAACTACATGACAGCCAACACCTCTTCCAGCTCTCGAATCATTTGCCGTATTAACTGTTTGTACTGGGAGATATCATCTTTCGCTTCTACGCCGGACAGCTGCTGTTTGGCGCCGCCGATGGTGTAGCCCTGATCGTACAATAAACTGCGAATCTGGCGGATGGTGATGACGTCTGCGCGCTGGTAGTAGCGGCGGTTGCCGCGGCGTTTTACCGGGGACAGGTGGGGGAATTCTTGTTCCCAGTAGCGCAGTACGTGGGCTTTTACGGCGCACAGTTCGGCTACTTCGCCGATGGCAAAATAGCGTTTGCCGGGGATAACCGGCAGTTCGTTGTTGTTGCTGGGTTCTAGCATATTTATTGCTCAGCTCCAATCTAGCTATAAGCAGGGACAGACTTGAAGTCTGTCCCTAATCTCGTACTCAAGCGGGGACGGACTTGAAGTCTGTCCCCTATCTCCACTATCTCTGCTCAAGCAGGGACAGACCTTAGGTCTGTCCCTTAATCTCTATTGCTGGGTTTCGACGTAGGCTTCTACTTTTGCTTTGAGTTTCTGGCCGGGGCGGAAGGTGACCACGCGGCGGGCGCAGATGGGGATTTCTTCGCCGGTTTTTGGATTGCGGCCGGGGCGCTCTTTTTTATCGCGCAGGTCGAAGTTGCCGAATCCTGACAATTTCACCTGTTCGTTATGGCCGAGTGCGCCGCGAACTTCGTCAAAAAAGGCCTCTACCATTTCCTTGGCTTCACGTTTGTTCAGGCCAAGTTCGTCGTACAGGCGCTCGGCCATTTCCGCTTTTGTCAAAGCCGCCATCCGTTAACTCCTTAGTGTTGCCCCCAATTCAGCTTTCAGGGCTTCTATTACGCCGTTGAACAGCCCGTGCACTTCGTCTTCGGTCAGTGTGCGCTGCGGGTGTTGCCAGAACAAGCTGAGTGCCAGGCTTCGATTGCCTTCGCTCTCGCTCTCAACCTCGCCTTTACCGAGGCTTTCGCCTTGGTATACATCGAACGCACGCAGTGCGTTTAGGTGCTCGCCGGCGTGGTGTGTTGCCACACGCTCGACGTCTGCAAATTTCACGTCGCTTCCGATAATAATAGCCAAATCTCGACGAACTTCTGGAAATTTTGAAACATCTTTGAAATTAGGCACATAACCGGTAACGATTGGGTTTAAGAATAGCTCAAACATTATAACTGTGCCATTAAGTTCCATATTTTTCTGCACCTGAGGGTGCAAGGTGCCCAACCACCCTACCGGCTGCCCGTCGCGCAGCAATTCAGCGGTCTGGCCGGGGTGCAACGCCGGGTGTTTTCCAGCACGAAAATCTACGGTAATGCCCAGCAAGCGGAACAGGCTTTCCAACTCCCCTTTTACATCAAAGAAGTCGGCGTTTCTGCGACCGTTCACCCAGTTTTCGGGGTTTTGGTTGCCGGTGACGACGCCTGCCAGCATGGGCTGCTGCAGAATGCGTTCGCCCTCTTTCATAAACCGCAGGCCGCTTTCAAACAGGCGAATGCGTGGCTGCTGGCGATTCTGGTTGTGGACCACGGTTTTTAGCAGGCCGCTCCACAGGGTGGTGCGCATGACGGACAGGTCTGCAGAGATCGGATTGGCCAGAGCGATGCCTTCGTTCTGCGGATCTAACTGTTCCTGCACTTTCGGGTCCACGAAGCTATAGGTAATGGCTTCCTGGTAACCGTTGGCGACAAAATAGTTGCGGATGGCGCTCAGCGGGCGGGTGTCTTCGGCTTTGGGACGCAGGCCCAGTGAACCTGTGGGTTCGGTGACCGGCAGGTTGTTGTAGCCGTAGATGCGCCCTACTTCTTCAATCAGGTCTTCTTCGATGGTGATGTCCGGGCGGAAGCTGGGCGCGCTGACTTTCCAGCCGTTGTCTAACCGCTCTTCTACCGCCAGGCCCAGGCGGGTGAGGATGTCTTCCACTTTGGCGTTTGCGATGGCCAGGCCCAATACGTCGGCCAAACGCTTTTCACGCAGTACGATAGACACCGGCTTTGGCAGGTGTTCGGCGCTGGTGACATCGACAACATCGCCGGCTTCGCCGCCCACTATGCTGATCAGCAGCTCGGTGGCGCGTTCCATGGCACTGCGGGCCAGATTGTAGTCTACACCGCGCTCGAAGCGGTGGCTTGCGTCTGTGTGCAGGCCGTAATGACGGGCTTTTCCGGCCAGGGTAATCGGGTCGAAATAGGCAGATTCCAGCACTAGGTCGCGGGTTTTTGGGCGAACACCGGAGTGTTCGCCACCCATTACGCCGGCAATGGCGATGGGTTTGCTGTGGTCTGCTATTACCAGAGTCTGTTCGGTGAGGGTCACTTCCTGGCCGTCGAGTAACACCAACTTTTCTTCTGGCTTGGCCATGCGCACCACTATGCCACCGTCGATTTCGGCGCGGTCAAAGGCGTGCATGGGCTGGCCCAGTTCCAGCAGGATGTAATTGGTGACGTCTACCGCGGCGTCTATGGAGCGAGTGCCGGAGCGACGCAGCTTTTCCTGCAGCCAGAGTGGGCTTTGCGCGGTTAAGTCCACATTGCGCAGAATGCGGCCCAGGTAGCGCGGGCAGCCAGCGGGGGCTTCTACGCGCACATCGGGCACTTCGTTGTGTACAGCCGCGACAGGGTTTATAGCCGGCGTATTAAGGGGCAAACTGTTGAGCACGCCCACTTCCCGGGCCAGGCCTTTGATAGAAAGGCAGTCAGCGCGGTTTGGGGTTAGATCTACATCGATAGCAATGTCGTTCAGTTGCAGGTAATCGGCGAACGACTGGCCCACGGGGGCGTCGGCGGGCAATTCCAGGATGCCGTCGTGGTCTTCAGACAGGCCCAGTTCGGCGCCGGAACAGAGCATGCCGACAGAAGGCTGGCCACGGAGTTTGGCTTTTTTGATTTTGAAATCGCCGGGCAGTACGGCGCCCAGTTCGGCGAAGGGTACTTTGATGCCGGCGCGCACGTTGGGGGCGCCGCACACCACTTGCACCTGGGTGCTGCCGTTGCTGACCTGGCACACTCGCAGTTTGTCCGCATCGGGGTGTGCTTCTACGCTAAGCACTTCACCAACGATTATGCCGGTAAATTTGCCCGCCACCGGCTCAAAGCCGTCGACTTCCAGGCCGGCCATGGTGATTTGGTCCATCAACTGCTGGGAGTCCAGAGCCGGGTTAACCCATTCGCGCAGCCACTGTTCACTGAATTTCATGGTAATTGCCTTGTTCTGTTGCGGTGTCGCCTGTTGACTGAAATGCCGTGCCGTTTCTGGCTGGCGTGCCGTCCCGTTTCAAAAGGGTATTTAACGGAACTGACGCAGAAAGCGCAGATCGTTCTCGAAGAACATGCGCAGGTCGTTGACGCCGTAGCGCAGCATGGCCAAGCGTTCTACGCCCATGCCAAAGGCAAAGCCACGGTATTCTTCGGCGTCTATGCCGCAGTGCTCGAACACTTTGGGGTGCACCATGCCGCAGCCCATGACTTCCAGCCACTTGATGCTGCCATCGGCTTCACGGCCCCATTCGATGTCTACTTCCGCCGAGGGTTCGGTAAATGGGAAGTAAGACGGGCGGAAACGTACTTTCAGGTCGCGCTCGAAAAATACCCGCAAAAACGCTTCCACGGTGCTTTTCAGGTCGGCGAAGCTGACGTTCTTTTCAATCAACAGCCCTTCCACCTGATGGAACATGGGGGTGTGGGTCATGTCGGAATCGCAGCGGTACACGCGGCCAGGGCAGATCATGCGGAACGGCGGTTTGCCGGCTTCCATAGTGCGGATCTGAACCGGTGAGGTGTGGGTGCGCAGAAGAGTGCCGGGGTTAAAATAGAAAGTGTCGTGCATGGCACGGGCCGGATGGTGGCCGGGAATGTTGAGGGCTTCGAAGTTGTGGTAGTCGTCTTCGATTTCCGGGCCTTGTTCCACGCTGTAACCGGCGCTGGCAAAAAAGTCTTCAATGCGCTGCAGGGTGCGAGTAACCGGGTGCAAGCCACCCAGTTCCTGGCCGCGGCCTGGTAGGGTTACGTCAATGGCTTCGCTGGCCAGTTTGGTTTCAATAGCGATGCGCTCAAGGTCGCTGCGGCGGGCGTTGATGGCCTGCTCTACCCGGCCTTTGGCGTCGTTGATTTTCTGGCCGGCAGCGGGACGTTCATCGCTAGAGAGTTTGCCCAGTGTTTTAGCCTGCTGGGTAATCGCCCCTTTTTTGCCCAGGTATTCCACACGAATGTGATCAAGCGCCTGCAGGTTGTCGGCGTTTGCCACCCCCGCTAACCCGTCCTGAACCAGCTGCTTCAGGTTTTCCATTGATCCTGCTCCAAACCAGAAATGAAGACGTCACCCTTTACATTCATAAACAGGTGAAATCTATAAAAAGTGAAGTCTATAAACAAACGAAATCCGGAAACAAAAATAGGGGAAGAGCGTGCCCTTCCCCTATTAAACGCTGCCAGGCCGTTACTGCTTGGCAGCGGATCGATTCGTGATCGATGATAGAGCTTAAGCGATCACAGGGATGCTTTGGCTTTCTCAACAACCGCAGCAAACGTTTGCTGCTCGTTCATGGCCAGGTCGGCCAGAACTTTACGGTCGATTTCCACGTTGGCCTTTTTCAGGCCAGCGATCAAGCGGCTGTAAGACAAGCCATTGGCACGGGCACCGGCGTTAATACGCGCAATCCACAGTGCGCGGAAGGCGCGCTTGCGATTACGACGGTCACGGTACGCATACTGACCTGCTTTGATAACCGCTTGCTTGGCAACGCGGTACACACGACTACGGGCACCGTAGTAACCTTTAGCCTGCTTTAGAATCTTCTTGTGACGACGGCGTGCAACCACACCACGTTTAACACGAGCCATACTATAATCCTTCTACCTTAAAAACCGTTTGGGGTGCGCTGTGCTCTAAACTCCGAGCATGCGCTTTACGGAAGCCACATCAGACTTGGAGATAAGCTTGGTTCCACGCAGCTGACGCTTACGCTTCGGGCTTTTCTTGGTCAAGATGTGACTGGTGAAGGACGACTTGTGCTTGAAGCCGGTGGCCGTTTTCTTAAACCGCTTGGCCGCTCCACTTTTCGTTTTCATTTTCATTTTCGACATTTGTTAAAACTCCGCATTCTGTTTTTTTGATACATCGACTGTAAACCTGAAACACAAATCCCCCGCCTTTGGCAGGGAATAAGCAACAACAGCAGGCTTACTTCTTTTTGCGGGGCGCGATAATCATGGTCATCTGGCGGCCTTCCATTTTCGGACGCATCTCTACAGTTGCCATTTCTTCCATGTCTACTTCAATGCGTTCCATGAGTTTCATACCAATTTCTTGGTGTGCCATCTCACGGCCACGGAAGCGAACAGTGATTTTGCCGCGGTCCCCGGCTTCAAGGAAACGTACCAGGTTGCGTAGTTTTACCTGATAATCCCCTTCTTCAGTTCCTGGACGGAACTTAAGCTCTTTGACTTGCGTCTGTCTTTGTTTCTTCTTGGCAACGGCCTTCGCTTTTTTCTCGTCGAAGATCTTCTTGCCATAATCCATTATTTTACAGACGATCGGATCGGAATCTGTCACTTGCACCAGATCCAGGGTCGCCTCCTCTGCCATCCTGAGGGCTTCTGCGATTGAAACGACACCCACTTGCTCGCCTTCGGCGTCAATCAGACGGACTTCAGTTGCATCAATGTTCTCATTGATTGGCGCCTTTGGTGTACGCGCACCCCGATTCGCTCTCTGTTTAATAATTAATTCTCCAACTTGGTTCTGCTCTTGCGCCCAACATCTTCTTGCAGAAGCTGTTCGAACGCTTCGAGCGATAGTGTTCCCAAATCTTCACCTTTGCGGGTTCTCACCGCAACGGTGTTGTTCTCGACTTCTTTGTCGCCGACAACCACAAGAAAGGGAACCTTGTTAATTGTGTGCTCGCGGATTTTAAAGCCGATCTTCTCGTTTCTCAAGTCAGCATTCACCCTAAAGCCCAAAGAATCCCACTTTTTTGCAAGATTCTCGCAATATTCCCGCTGATTATCGGTGATATTGAGGATGGCAACCTGTGTTGGGGCTAGCCAGCTGGGGAATGCGCCTTCGTATTCTTCAATCAGAATACCGATGAAACGCTCAAACGACCCAAGTACCGCGCGGTGCAGCATAACCGGTGTTTTGCGTTCGGAGTTATCCGCCACATATTGTGCGCCTAAACGGCCCGGCATGCTGAAGTCTACCTGAATGGTGCCACATTGCCATACCCGGCCGATGCAGTCTTTCAGGGAAAACTCGATTTTCGGGCCATAAAACGCGCCTTCGCCCGGCAACAGCTCCCATTTCACGCCTTCGCGGTTCAGAGCCTGTTCCAGTGCGGCTTCGGATTTGTCCCAGACTTCGTCAGAACCTACGCGCTTTTCGGGGCGGGTAGACAACTTGTACAGAATCTCGGTAAAGCCGAAGTCTTTGTAGACTTCGTGCAGCAGGTCGATGAACTTCGACACTTCGTTCTGGATGTCGCTTTCTTCACAGAAGATGTGAGCGTCGTCTTGGGTAAAACCGCGCACGCGCATCAGTCCGTGCAGCGCACCGGACGCTTCGTTGCGGTGGCAGGAGCCGAATTCCGCCAGGCGCAAGGGTAAGTCTTTGTAGCTTTTCAGGCCCTGATTGAACACCTGGATGTGGCACGGGCAGTTCATGGGCTTGATGGCGAAGTCGTGTTTTTCCGACTCGGTGGTAAACATGCCTTCTTTAAACTTGTCCCAGTGGCCGGACTTTTCCCACAGCGAACGGGACACAATCTGGGGTGTTTTGATTTCCTGGTAACCGTGGCGATGCAGGATATCGCGCATGTACTGTTCCATTTTCTGATAAATGGTCCAGCCGTCCGGATGCCAGAACACCATGCCCGGAGCTTCTTCTTGCATATGGAACAGGTTCAGCTTTTTGCCGACTTTGCGGTGGTCGCGCTTTTCGGCTTCTTCGATGCGATGCACGTAAGCTTTCAGGTCTTTCTTATTGGCCCAGGCGGTGCCGTAGACACGCTGCAACTGTTCGTTGTTCGTATCACCACGCCAGAACGCACCGGATACCTTGGTCAGCTTGAAGGCTTTCATTTTGCCGGTGCTGGGCACGTGGGGGCCGCGGCACAGGTCGATGAAATCACCCTGGCGGTAAAATGACAGGTCTTCTGCGCCGGGAATGTCTTCAATTATGCGAACTTTGTACTCTTCACCCATGCTGCTGAACAGCTCTACGGCTTCGCTGCGGGACATAACCGAGCGGGAAACCGGCAAGTCTTGCTTGGCCAGTTCTGCCATGCGTTTTTCAATACGGGCCAGGTCTTCGTTGGTGAAGGGGCGATCGTATTTGAAATCGTAGTAAAAACCGTCGTCAATCACCGGGCCGATGGTGACCTGGGCTTCCGGAAACAGCTCTTTGACCGTCATGGCCAACAGGTGGGCGGTGGAGTGGCGGATAACATCAAGGCCGTCTTCGTCACGCTCGGTGATAATGGCGAGTTGGGCGTCGTTTTCGATCAGGTAGCTGGTGTCGACCAGTGTTCCGTCGACTTTACCGGCCAATGCGGCCTTGGCCAGGCCGGCGCCAATGTCGGCAGCCACGTCGTGCACAGTGACGGCTTCGGCAAAACTTCGGTGACTGCCGTCAGGCAGGGTTACTACGGGCATGGTGTGCTCCTAAGGGTGCTCAGCGGTGATCTATACCAGAGACCACTTGTGTAGCGAGGGCGTAGAGCGGGGAAACGTAGAGCGGGTAAACGTACGTAGGGGACAGATTTGAAATCTGTCCCCGCTGCCATGTGCCCGCTGCCATCCGGGGAAGGATTTGAAGTCTGTCCCCTATGTCTCCGCTTTACGCCTTCTTTTGTGGCTGCCGCGATACAACCGCGGTGCCGAGATTGGTGCGGATTCTAACAGAAAAGAACTCGGTGGGTTAATGGCGGGTTCTGCTTAGGTTGTAGAGCGGGACAGATTTCGAAATCGGGGACAGACTTAAAGTCTGTCCCCTAGGGACAAGTGGCAGACCGGGGACGGAAAATCGGGGACAGATTTCGAAATCTGTCCCCTTTGGCTGGGCAGGTGGGGCGTAGAGCGGGACATAAAGCGGGGGCGGATTTGAAATCCGCCCCCTACCTGAGGGTTCTGCTTACTGCATCAGGCCGGCTTCTTTGTAGTATTTGACGGCGCCCGGGTGCAGGGGGGCGCTTCGGGCATCTGACACCATTTCTTCTTTGTTCAGGTTATGAAAGGCCGGGTGCAGGCGTTTGAAGCTGTCGAAGTTTTCAAACACGGCACGCACTACCTGATACACCACATCGTCTGGTACGTCGGTAGACGATACAACGGTGGCTGCAACGCCGAAGGTGGTTACGTCTGCATCGCTACCGCGGTACATGCCACCGGGAATGATGGCTTTGCGGTAGTAAGGATAGTTGTTGATCAGTTTTTTGGTGGCGTTGTTGTCAACGCTGACTATAACGCTGTCGCAGGAGGTGGTGGCTTCTTTTATCGCGCCTGATGGGTGGCCAACGGTGTAGAAGAAGGCGTCGATGTTGCCATTGCACAAGGCCTGGGACTGATCGGCCGCTTTCAGCTCGGCGGCCAGAGCGAATTTGTCCATCTTCCAGCCCATTTCTTTCATCAGCGTTTCGGCGGTGGCACGCTGCCCAGACTCCGGGTCACCAACCGCGACTCGCTTGCCTTTCAGATCTTCAAAGGTGGTGATTCCCGAGCTTTTGCTGGCAACAACGGTGAACGGCTCCGGGTGCATGGAGAAAACCGCGCGCAGTTTTTTGTTGGGGCCGTCGCCCTCAAACTGGCTGCTGCCGTTGTAAGCGTGGAACTGCCAGTCTGATTGGACAACGGCCAGGTCCAGCTCACCTTGGGCCATGGCGTTCAGATTGTAGACAGAACCACCGGTGCTTTTAACTGAGCAGCGAATGCCGTGGTCTTCACGGTCCATGTTGACCAGGCGGCAGATAGCACCACCTGCCGGGTAGTACACACCGGTAACGCCGCCGGTGCCGATCGTAATGAACCGCTGCTCCTGAGCAGAAACCGTGGCAGAGGCTGCACCAAGGCTCAGTGCCGCGGTAATCGCCAACACGGACGCTTTCAGTTTCACCGTCATCTTGGTTGTCCTTTTTACTGTCATGACCCTAAAGCCCCGCGAGCGAGAAAATCCAGCTTTTGGCAGGCTATTAAAACATAGACCCGCCAGCCGGATAAATGAATCTGACCACTTTAGACAGAAGGGACACCAGGCGCCTGAGTAAAAAGAAAAACCGCCCCGGAATTGCTGCCGGGGCGGTTTACTCGGCTAGCTTTTAGCGTTTGCCAGGCGGGCTTTCTCGCGCATCTGTTCCGGCTTCAGCAGGAAGTGCGCCAGCGCCGGCAACAGCCAGATAGAGCCAATCATGTTCCAGATGAACATGAAGAACAGCAGCAAGCCCATATCGGCCTGAAATTTGATGGGTGAGAAAATCCAGGTAACCACACCCAGGCCCAGGGTAATGCCGGTGAATATCACCGCCTTACCGGTGGAGCGCAGGGTTTCAAAGTAAGCTTCCTGCAAGGATTTACCTTCCAGCAGGAATTTCTCCAGCTTGCTGTAAATGTAGATGCCGTAGTCCACACCTATGCCCACACCTAGTGCTATCACCGGCAGGGTGGCCACTTTGATGCCGATGCCGCTCATGGCCATGATGGCTTCCGCCAGCACAGAGGTAAGCCCCAGCGGAACCACGATGCAAAGCACTGCCCGCCAGGAACGGAAGGTGGCTAAGCACAGCAGGCTGACAACACCATAGACGAACACCAGCATCCAGTCTTTGGCTTTGGCGATGACGTCGTTGGTGGCCGCTTCTACCCCGGCGTTACCCGCCGCCAGCAGGAAGGTATGGTCTTCGTTGCTGTTGTTGGCAGCAAAAACTTCCACCGCGTTCACTACGGTTTGCAGGGTTTCGGCTTTGTGATCTTCCAGGAACACCAACGTGGGCGTAAGGCTGCAATCGGTGTTGATCAACCCGGATGGCGCATCACGAATCGAAGCGTTGATGATGGTTTGGTTGCGAGAAATGGCGTACCAGTTCCAGTTACCTTCGTTCAGCGCTTTGGTGACGATTTTCGACACGTCTGCCAGCGAGACGGTGGATTGCACACCTGGCGTGTTTTGTAACTCCCACTGCAAGGTGTCCATGGCCCGCAACACACTGTACTGGGTGCACTGTTCAACCGGGGTTTTCACCATAACCACCAGCACGTCGGCACTGGTGGAATAGTTATCGATAATGAAAGCGTTGTCTGTGTTATAGCGGGAATCGGCGCGCAGTTCCGGGGCGCCTTGGTCTAAATCCCCTACTTTCAGGTCTTGCTTGAGGTAGACACCAACGCCCAGGCCCAGCAGTGCGATCAGCACGGATATAGGCGCAGCTTTTGGGCTGGCAAACGCTGACAGGCGGCGCCATTTTCGATCGGTTTCTTCACCCTGTTTTTGCACGTGGCGAATACCACCGGCGGTAATGCCGATGTACGACATAAGCAGCGGGTGCAGAACCAGGTTGGTGATGATCACGATAGCCACGCCCAAGCCTGCGGCTACGGCCAGGTCTTTGATAACGTCGATATCGATAAACAGCAGCGTTAAGAAGCCAAAGGCATCGGAAATCAGCGCCAGCATGCCGGGAATGTAAAGGGCCCGAAACGCCAGGCGAGCGGCGTTGAGCGGGTCAAAACCGCGTGCGGCTTCTACCGCCATGGCGTTCACCAGCTGCACCCCGTGGCTTATGCCAATGGCAAACACCAGAAACGGCACCAGCACCGAATACGGGTCTAGCCCGTAACCCAGTATTTTTAGCGCCCCTAACTGCCAGAATACCGCCACAATGGACGTCAGCACCGGCACCAGAGTGCCGGCGATGCAGCGGGAGTACCAGAACAGCAACAGCGTGGTCAAAGCAATGGTGATGCCGGCAAACCAGGCAATCGCGCCAATACCTTCAATCAGGTCGCCGACTTTTTTGGCGAAGCCGACGATGTGAATACTGACGTTCGGATTCTGAGCCTGGTACTTTTCCCGAATCTTCTCTTCCAGCTGGCGGGAAAAAGCAGCGTAGTCGAGGGGTTCACCGGTTTGCGGGTCGTTTTCGTACAGCGGTGCGTACACGATGGTAGAGCGGAAGTTATCGGATATCAAGCGCCCCACTTCGCTTGAACGCAATACGTTCTGGCGCAGCTGCTCCAGGCTTTCAGCAGAACTGCCGTCGTAATTGTCCGGGATGATGGTGCCGCCCTGAAAACCCTGCTCGGTGACCTCTACCCAACGCACGTTGGGGGTCCATAGGGATTTCAGGCCGCTGCGATCAACACCGCTGAGATAGAACACTTCGTCGGTGATCTGGCGCAGAGTTTCCATGTACTCTTCGGTAAAGATATCGCTGCCGTCTTTTGTGGCCACGGCAATGCGCACGAAGTTACCCAGGTTCTCTAAGTCGTCCCGGTGTTCCAACATGTTCACGATGTACGGGTGTTCCAGGGGAATCATCCGCTCGAAGCTGGCATCGGGCTGGATTTTAACCGCGTTGTAGCCCAGAAATGCGGTCAGCACCGCGAACAAAACCAGTATGGTGATGCGGTTGTTGAAAATCAGCCGTTCCAGAAAGGGCTCGGCTTTGGGTGTGGTGAGGTAGTGTTCGCCTCTGGCATGCTTTGGATTTGTCATTCAACCGCCCCTTGTTCTTCCATACCTGCGTCACCTTCCACCAGAACTACGCCGCCCTCGCCAACCAGCAACAGACTCTGCGGGCCATTTATCACAACACCCATCAAGCCCAGGCGATCGGCTCGCAGGGTTTCCTTGAACTCGTCATTTGCGCCATTGCGAATCACCAAGGTGCCGTTGTTACCCACCAACACCAGGCGTTCGCCGGCACTGGCGCCATCATTCAAGGTGGTGCTGGAGCCGGTTTGTAAGCGTTCCCAACTTTGGCCGTTATCGGTTGTGTGCATCACTGTGCCGCGCAGGCCAAAGGCCAGCGCTTCACCGCTGTTGCCAGTGCCTGTCACGCCAAACAGCGAGCCTTCGTAGCCGCTGTCGCGGCGATCCCAGGTGATGCCGTTGTCTTCAGACACGTGAATTTGCCCGGCTTCACCGGCAATCACCAGCGCTCCACCAGCGATTTTGGTGATGGCATTGAGGTGATATTTGTCGCCATTGTCCAGTTTTCGCGCCCAGTCCTGCCATTGGTTGCCACCATCAGCGGTGTGAAAAATCATGCCGTAGGCGCCAATCACAAAGCCGTGGCTTGCATCTTCAAACCACACGTCCAGAAACGGGTTCACCGGCCCTACAGACAGATCTGCCTGCATGTTTTCGAGGCCAAACACCAGGTCGTCCAGTGCCCATTCCAGATCGCCGACGTCTTCTTCCGCAGCGGTTTCGAGGCGCTGCTCCGTAGTCTCGATTTCCTGCTGTACACCGGCAATGGCCAGATTGGCGGCCTGAATGCCGGTCATCTGCAGAGTCCAGTTAGACCCGCTGTCGCTGCTGTGCAGCACCGCGCCGCTATGCCCCACGGCCCAGCCGTGGCTGGCCGAGCCAAAATCAACCCCGGTGAGGGTGACCGACACCGGCACGCTGGCTTGGGTCCATTTTGCGCCGCCGTCATCGGAGTAGATGATGTGGCCGCGTTCGCCGACGGCTACCAAGCGCTCGCTGTCGCCTGCGCGCGCAACGTCGTTCAGCAAACTGACCGTGGCCAATTCGGTGCTGCGAGCGGGTGTTTCCAGTAAGTCAGCGACGGCGAATGCCGTTGAAGGTGTTAAAACGCAGAGCGCAGCCAAACTAATGGCGGCAGCAAACCCCGGGCAGGCGCAGGTTGGACGCCTGTTGCGTATGGCCATTCGATTTCCTATTGCTGGTGTTGTTGTATTTGATATGCGTAAAGCGCTGCAATGGGTTGAGTGTAGTGCATTTCTGGCAAGTTGCTATCGCCCGAAAGTGCGATTTTTATGGTGGGGCGGGGGATTTGGGGGAAACAGCGGAGACGGACTTGTAAAGCGGGGGACGTGTAGAGCAGGGACGGATTTGAAATCCGTCCCCTTGTGATGGAACGACTAGTCCGCCAGGCTTTTGTGTACTACTTCGTACAAATCCCGGGACAGGTTTTCTTTGTCGCGAATTTGCATTAGCGCTGTCTGCATCTGCTGGCTGTACTCGGGGGCGAATTTGCGCCAGCGGGTCAGCGGGCCTACGAGCCGCGCGGCAATTTGCGGGTTGCTGTCGTCTAGTTTGCAGACCTGGTCCGCCAGGAACTGATAGCCGGAACCGTCCGGGTTGTGGAAGTTCACTAGGTTCTGGCCGGCGAACGCACCGATCACCGCGCGGATTTTGTTGGGGTTTTTCCAATCAAACGCCGGGTGTTCCAGTAACGCGTGAATGTGTGACAGCTGCCCGGTGCGACGGCTGGCCGCCTGTACCGAGAACCACTGTTCCACCACTTGGGGGTCGTGCTGAAAGGTCTGGTAAAAATCGTTCAAGGTGGTCGCACGATCTTCGTCGTAACCGGAGTTCACAAACGCCTTCAGGGCGCCCATGCGGTCGGTCATGTTGTCGGCGTCGCGATACTGACCTAAACCCAGAGAGCGGCCTTCTTCGTCATTAATCAGCAGCAGCCAGGCCAGCGCGGTGTTGCGCAGGCTGCGACGGGCAACGGCTTCGGGGCCAAGTTGGTACGAGCCGCTGTCGATGTTGCGGCGGTAGCAGGCCACCAGTTCGTCGCGCAAGGCAATCGCCAGGTGCTTCAACACCCGGCGGCGGGCCCGGTGAATAGCAGGCACGTCGGCGCCATCCGTCAGTTCGGCCAGATAAGCCACCGTGGGCAGCACCAGCATTTTGGCCACCAGCGCCTGATCCAGATCGGAATCGCTGATCAAGTGGCGGAAAGCGCCCACCAGGCGAGCATCTACGGTGACGTCTTTTGGCGCGCCAATCATCTGCTGGATAACGTCTATGGCCAGGCGTTGTCCTGCGTCCCAGCGGTTGAAGCCGTCTGAGTCGTGGTTCATCAGGAACAGCAGCTGTTCGCGGGTCCACGGATAGCTCACCCGCACCGGTGCTGAAAAGTGCCGCAGCAGGGATGGCACCGGGCGTTCGCTGAGGCCGTGAAATTCAAAGCTGTGGCTGGCTTCGGTGAGTTCCAGCACGCGCTCTTGCGGTGCGTCGCCGCTGGCCAATTCCTCGGCACTTAACGCCAGCGCCAAAGCTTCACCGCGGCTGCCCAACAGGCCCAGGGCAAAGGGAATGTGCTGAGGCTGCTTGTTGGTTTGGCCCGGAGTGTCTGGCAGGGTTTGTTCAATGTGCAGGCGATAAACGCCGGCGCTTTCATCGTATTCGTCACTGATCGCCAACTGCGGCGTACCGGCTTGCTGATACCACAAGCGGAACTGGCCAAGGTCGCGGCCTGAAGCGTCTTCCATGGCTTTGACGAAGTCGTCCGTGGTCACGGCCTGGCCGTCGTGGCGTTCAAAGTACAGGTCACTGCCTTTGCGGAACAGATCCGGCCCCAGCAGGGTGTGAATCATACGCACCACTTCGGCGCCCTTTACATAAATGGTCAGGGTGTAGAAGTTGGTGATTTCCATGTAAGACGCCGGGCGCACCGAGTGAGCCATGGGGCCTGCGTCTTCGGCAAACTGGGCGGTACGCAGCACAGTGGCACCTTCAATACGCTTGACCGTGGCCGAGCCCATGTCCCCAGAGAACTGGGTGTCGCGGAACACGGTAAAGCCTTCTTTCAGGCTGAGCTGGAACCAGTCACGGCAGGTAACCCGGTTGCCGGACCAGTTGTGAAAATATTCATGGGCGACAATGGATTCAATGCGCTCGAACGCCATGTCTGTCGCTGTTTCCTGGCTGGCCAGTACGCACGAGGAGTTGAATATGTTCAAGCCCTTGTTTTCCATGGCGCCCATGTTGAAATCATCGACTGCAACGATCATGAAAATGTCGAGGTCGTACTCGCGGCCGTAGGTCTTTTCGTCCCAGGCCATGGCGCGTTTCAGGGAGTCCAGCGCGTACTCGCATTTTTCAGAGTTGCGCGGCTCTACGTACATGCGCAGGTCTACGGTGCGGCCGCTCATGGTGGTAAAGCTGTCCTGCTTTTCCAACAGGTCACCGGCGACCAGAGCAAACAAATAAGCCGGTTTCGGGAACGGATCTTCCCAGGTCACGAAGTGGCGGCCATCGCTCAGGTCGCCCTGCTCGACGGGGTTGCCGTTCGACAAAAGCACCGGATAGGCGGTTTTGTCCGCTTCGATGCGGGTACTGAATCGGGCCATCACGTCTGGACGGTCCGGGAAATAGGTGATGCAGCGGAAACCTTCGGCTTCGCACTGGGTGCAGAACATGGCGGCGGATTTGTACAGGCCTTCCAGGCGGGTGTTGTTCTGCGGCTCTATCCAGGTGATAACTTGAAGAGTGAATTGCTCCGGCACCTGGTTAACGGTCAACAGCTCGTCGCTGACGCTGTAGTTGCTCTGGGCCACAGCCTCGCCGTTCAATACCAGGCTTTCCAATTTCAGGCTGTCGCCGTGAAGTTGCAGGGGCGCGCCGGTTTCCTGGCTTTCCTGGAAATCGGGGTTACGGCGAAAAGCCAAGGTGCTGTGCACCCGTGCGCCGTCTTCGAACAGTTCAAACCGCAGGTCGGCGGTGTCCACCAGATAGGCGGGCACCTTGTAATCGCTCAGGTAAATGGTTTGCGGCTGATTGCTAGGCATTGCTGTCTCCCGTGTTCGCCGGTGCGCAGAAGCGGACTTGATAACCGGTGTATTTGCGAATGTTGATCACGCCCGTGTCCAGAATCAGGTACTGGCCTTTTACGCCCTGCAGTACGCCAGACACGCGGGGTGTTTTGTCCAGATTGTGTGATGTTACTTTTTGTGGCCAAACGTCTACCGGATAGCTTAAACCCAGAGACGGTTCCTGCACCGCACGGATGCTGTCTGGGCCATGTTCTGCGCGCAGGGCGTCCAGTTCTTCGGCCACCAGGGCCAGCAATTTGTCGCGTTCTGCGGCCAGGTTCAGCTCGGTGGTTTCGCCTTTCAACATGGTACGCCAATTGGTGCGATCTGCCACGTGGGCTTTGCAGGCCACTTCCACGAAACCGGACAACTGGCGGGTGGCAACGCGCAACATGGGGATGGCGTCTACTGCGCCCTGGTCAATCCAGCGGGTAGGCACTTGGGTGCCGCGGGTGATACCGACTTTTAAACCCGACGAGTTGGCCAGGTAGACTACGTGCTCGACCATGCAGTTGGCCTGCCCCCATTCGGGTTCGCGGCAAGTGCCCAGGTGAAAATGACACTTTTCCGGGCTCATGATGCAGCTGTCACAGGCCGCCAGCTTACGCATGCAGGGAAAGCAGAAACCTTGGCTGAAGCTTTTTTTGGTGACGCGGTCGCAGTTGATGCAGCGGATAATGCCGTCAAACTCGATACTGACGGACTGGCCGATCAGTTCGTTCAGTGCGACATGATCATCACCCAGGCGCAGTTGGTACTGCACTGGAGAGCTGACTGGATTGCCGGCACTGGCGGGCATTTTACGCAGGCGGCCGCTAACGTCCACCGGATTTACAGGTGCTTGATTCAAACCTTTACCTCGGTGTACTGCTCGGAGCCGTCGCTGTCGTCGCTGTCGTTATTTACAGAGCCATTTACAGTGCCATTTAAAGCGTCATTTTTAACAGCGTTTTTGGCGGCTTTTTTCTGCAGGCGCACAGTGGGGTCGCAATCGGTGCCGGCTTTGGCGCCGCGGTCTATGTAACCCGTGCGCTCTTCTTCCGGCATGTTGTGGGTGTTTTCGTAGTGAATTACCGCTTCCAGGCTGATGGAGCGCTGCTCTCGGCTAACTTTGCGGCCATCGGGCCATTTACCCAGCTCAATAGACTGACGCAGGCTGCCGTAGACGTTCGGATCTAGCCGTTCAATCAATTCTTCGTAAGT
>NZ_AAXY01000021.1 GCF_000169375.1 Marinobacter sp. ELB17 | reverse complement strand
GCCACTCGTTAAGAACTCGATGATTCGAGCCTTTTGTCACGATGGTTTCTGCAGTATGAGGGTTTGTGAAGATCTTTTCTTTGCGTGGGGGAGTTACGCTCGATTTCCCACGAGCAGGGCTAGAAGCCGCCTTAGACGCTCGCTTAGCTATCTTCGGTGAACTTGTTAATGTCACGTCATCAGGATATAGAGCCACCAAAGCATCAACCAAGTCTTGGGGCTCTACCGAATATTTAGCAAGCATCGCCTTCAAATCGCCCTCGACCTGCAGCTTAGATTTCAAAGCGTCAGACTTTTCTAATTCTTCAAGCTCTCGCTGCAGTTGATCAACGAGCTTTCGTTTTGTGTAGTATTCGCCGACGCTGGTTCTGGCCATTAATATAACCTTTTTAAAGTTAAGGAAGAATGCGCAAAAAATTAACATTCCAGCAGGTTCTTCGCAAGCGAATGCATCTGCATAAAACACACTATATAGCGAGCATCAAGGGTAAAGTTTGCCACCTGTGGTAGTCTAATATCCTTAAAATATAGTGACCAGGCTCATCTGCCGAACTGGAGATTTACTGATGTTAAAAGAGTACGAGGGCCATAAAGCACCATCGATCAAGGCACTAGCCCTTACGGTAACCTTTTATGCAATCAGCTTTTCCACCGTAGCTGCGGCCCAGAGTGCCCAGAGTGCTCAGAATGACATCAGGTCTTCTACGGTGGTAAATCTGTGCGGCATGTACCAAAACATGTTTTTTTCTATGACTCAGATGCGCGCAACTGACGGATACACGGACGACCTACTGGGTGAGATTGCGGCCAGTGAGCCAAACCCTGTGGCAAAACAATTTCTTGTGAATACGGCACGTCGAGTTTCGAAAATTAGCGGCGATCGTCGAGTTAAAGAATTCCTGAATAGTAAAGAGTTGTATGTGATGCCTTGTTATAACGCGATGGCCTTCTCTTATGACAATCCCAAGACCACAGCAGACTCCGGTCGTCGGACCATTGAACAAGAGCAAAAAGCAATACAGCCCCGCGTTTACAGTCAACCGAACCCAGACAATAGCAGCAGTCGACGCTGACTAGCTGTTTGTTCATTTGATGCGGTCGCCGGCCCCCACCAGGGCCGGTTTCATATTGAGCCATCGGAAATGTTTGCTAAAAATCACCGGCACAGCATCATTTTAGCAAAACCTGACCCTTCTGTATGCAAGCGCCCTGCCCTACCCCCTGCAAACATAATCATTACCTATCCCAAACATCCCCATAAATGAATTTAGGGGTTTCCCGCTATTTTCGGTGAGAACGCAGCTGCTCGCAATAAGCCACTACCCAAGCTGAACAACGCGGCTGATGAAATTTAAAAGTGTAGGAATTGGCACATAGGTTTAAAATAATGCTAAAGTGCGTAAATAGTAGAATATTGCTAGAAAATCGAATATTAATTAAACCACAGGTGAAACGGTATGATGACACGGAATGAATGGATGGGTCCCGGAGAGGATACGTATGAGTATTTCTGCAACCTTAACGACCAAGGTACCGATGAACTTGTTGCGTTGCGTGATCAGCAAAATACTCAGAGGGGTGACGGACAGCATCGACACGAGCGAACTTGGGGGGCAACGAAAGCGGCAGAAATGATCGGACGTTCTGCCAATTGGCTGCGCGAGAACGATCCGGAAGCGCCAAAGAATTTGGCTGGGCGTGGACGTTGGAGCCTTGGCCGTATCAACGGGTTACGCGTGGCTGCCGGAACGGCCTATAAGCGTCCAGTCCTAAGTAACGCGATCGTACTTGCGATGTCAAAGTTTAAAGGGGGTGTCGGTAACACAACGAATACCCTACATTTAGCTCACGGTTTGGCGATGAAAGGACTAAAAGTTCTTGTGTGGGATTTGGACGCACAGCACTCAGCAACCCAAATTGGCGGTGGTTTAGTGCCCGATTTGGAACTCGAAGATGAAGACCTACCAAATAGCCTACTACTTGAAAATCCGTCAGGTATCCTTGATCCATTGTGCAGTGTCGTCCGGGGAACCTACTTTCACAATGTAGACTTGGTCCCGGCAAACTCATCACTAAACGATTTAGAGATTAAATTGATCGCCCAGTATCAAGGCCAGGAAAAAGCGCAAACCGAGATCGCTCCAGAGTATCGCGTTGCAGCGGTTCTAGGCCATATAAAGAACTTTTACGATGTTGTTTTGCTTGATTGCCCGCCTACCCTTGGAATGAATACCATGAATGGCTTGCTAGCGGCTGATGGTGTCATCACGTCTTTGCGACCTGAAATGCTCGATAGAGCCTCCCTGGTAGCCTTCACGGACGGCCTAGCGGGACTTATCAGTAATACCGGAAAATGTTTCTCTTACTTTCGAATTCTCATTAGTCAATTTCAAGATGGAATTTCAGCCGATCCAATAAAGGGTAGCGTTAAAGTATCCGCTCATAAAAGAAATGAAGGAGACTTACGCGCTTTATACGGCAATGCGGTTATGAACTCAATGATGCACCACAGCAGGGAAATCGGAGCTGCGGCAACCGGTATGTCAACAATACTGGCTAACGAAAAACCTGTTGGATCGCGTGGAGCTTACAATCGCGCGGAAGGGGTGGTGAACGCGGTGGTTAACGAAGTGTATTCTGACCTTTTAACTCTATGGGATATGGAGAGTGATGATGACGAGTGAAAATAGCGGCTCCGTTGCACCAACAGTAAAGCAACGTAAACCACGTGGGGCTGGCGCCTTTCGCAGCAAACCCCAAGCGTCCATTGAAACGCTATCTCAAGAGGGAGCAAAGCGAAACTTCGGCTCTGCGACGGCCGATACGCAAAATGTACCCTCCCACCCCCTGCCCCAGATGAGCCAGCGTAGAAACACTGAGTCTGTGACATCCCCTGCCCTAGCGGCGCTCATTGAGAATGAAATTCCTACATTTGTGTTGCCGACTAAAATCACACCCTGGAAATTTCAGGATCGGCAAATGGCAGAGCTTGATGGTGACTCCGATTATGAGGATCTAGTAAACGAGATTCGAGCGTGGTGGGTTATTAGTCCAATATTGGTCAGAAAGCTGTCTGTAGTTAATCCTGAAGGTTACGAATACGAAGAGATAGCTGGGTTTAAACGGTTATCAGCTGCAATGAGAGTCAACCCATCTCGACCAATGCCAGTAGTTGTTAAAGAACTGTCTGATCTAGAAGCCTTGCAGTTACAGAGAAGTGAGAATGAAGGTCGATCCAGACCATGCCAGTGGTCAATGGCCAATTTCTACAAGCTAGTGCTCGCCGAAGGTTTGGTGAAAACCACCATGGATCTAGCGGTGATGTACAAAATTGACCGAACGTCTGCCTCTCACTATATTCGTGTTGCAGAAGACATGCCGCAGGACTTCATTGATTCTTTTGATCTTTATGCATTTAGCCTTAATGCGCTGCGTTCTCTTGTGGCTGAGACTAACAAAGAGGTTGGAACTGACAGATCGGAGTTAATTGACCGAATTGTAGAATTGGCTGACGCAATCGCAAAGAAACCTGATAATGCCGTTAAGTTGATTGAGAAGTGTGCGAGTGATTTTAGAAGTCGTAATACTGCTAAAACTGAAGCACCGGCGAGAAAGGCGTTTAATTCTCAGAAAGGCAAAGTGTTGACGACAAAGCAAGGTGCATCAAGCTTGTCGTTTACTCTTCATGAAGCGGCTATCGATCCAGATATTTACGGCGAGGTTGAAAGTGCCATCCTTGCGATACTTGAAAAAAAGGGTTTGAAAATGGCGGAGAAATCATAGTCAGTGGTGATGAGTAAAGTTAGTGGTCGCGACCACAAAGCGATACCGGAACAGAATCAGGCTCCAATAACGACCGGCCACGAATTAGTGGTCGCGACCACAAAGCGATACCGGAGCAGAATCCGGCTCCAATAACGACCGGCCACGAATTAGTGGTCGCGACCACAAAGTTAAATCAGGGAAGAATCAGACTCCAATTACACCTGGCAACGGATTAGTGGTCGCGACCACAAAGCGATACCGGAGCAGAATCAGGCTCCAATAACGACCGGCCACGAATTAGTGGTCGCGACCACAAAGTTAAATCAGGGAAGAATCAGACTCCAATTACACCTGGCAACGGATTAGTGGTCGCGACCACAAAGCGATACCGGAGCAGAATCAGGCTCCAATAACGACCGGCCACGAATTAGTGGTCGCGACCACAAAGTTAAATCAGGGAAGAATCAGACTCCAATTACACCTGGCAACGGATTAGTGGTCGCGACCACAAAGCGATACCGGAGCAGAATCAGGCTCCAATAACGACCGGCCACGAATTAGTGGTCGCGACCACAAAGTTAAATCAGGGAAGAATCAGACTCCAATTACACCTGGCAACGGATTAGTGGTCGCGACCACAAAGCGATATCGGAGCAGAATCAGGCTCCAATAACGACCGGCCTCGAATTAGTGGTCGCGACCACAAAGACAAATCAAAGCAAAATCTGACTTCTAATACACCCAGTCACGAATTAGTGGTCGCGACCACAAAGTGAGATTAGAAAAGAAATATATCAGCGAGGGCTAAAAACGCAGACCCAACATGCCAAAATAGAGAACCAAGAACGCTCAACAAACCAGTAGATCCGGATAACAGATTATGGAACATTTAGATGTAATTGGAAAAGCACAAGACACTCTGGACACGTCGGTTAATCAGATGAACTTGGACCTCTTCCTATCCGACGACGACAGCCCAGACATAACGCGCTCCTTGCGTGTTTACGACCTTGCGCCCAAATACGTCTATGATAACCCAGCGGTCTTATTGGCCAACGCGAAAACCAGTAGTGTAGAGCGAGAACTTACAATAAAAAACACCATTTACAAAACAGTCATCACGGCTGGCAATATTCGAGACGATGACGGACTGGAATACTTAGCTTTTCCATCAGCTCGGGAAGAGCTAGTTGAGATTGCCCTTCGGAAGCTTGCTGTGAGTGGGGGAGCCATTACAACAAAGAATGGCGGGGTAGGAGTGCAGTTTTCAATCTACGCCCTGCGCAATGAACTGGCGGCTCACGGACATGCTGCCACTTACAAAGATATTAAAAGAAGCATACTGATTCTCCGAAGGGCGAGCTTAACAATAATGGATACAAAAACTGGGAAAACGTGGGATGAGAATTTTTTTCCACAAATGGCAATTGGAGGCTGGGAGGGTGCAGCAGGGGCGGAGTATCAGCAGCACTATGTCAGTTTTCACTCCCTGGTAAGTGAGAGTATTCGGTCGCTGCAGTTTCGTGATGTTAACTATCGCGATCTGATGATGATTAAGGGCTCTCTCGCCCGGTATATTTTCACGCGCATGGCAAGCATTTACATATATGCAAGCTCTGATGACCCATATTCGCCATCAAGAAATCAGCTACTAACCGAGTCAGGAAGACGTACCGAAGGTGCAGGTAACCGTTTGAATGAGCAGGTTAGTCGGGCACTGAACCAGTTGGTTGCACAAGGGATCATTGAGCGATGGAGCGTTAAGCGTCAAGAAAAAACAGGTCGCGCCGTAACAAATCTGTTCTATGAAATATTTCCAACGAAACGTTTTATTTCGGACATTATAAATGCAAACAAGTCCTACGCTCATAGAATGAAAAAGCTTGGAAAAAAACGCATTGCGCAGATTAAGGGCTCAATTGCTTAACCCATATTATTTGGAGCAGGGGAGGGGAGGACCAACTATATCAGCCATGGATCGAAACATTGGACGACTGGGTATAAAGTTCTGTGCGTGAGTTCGATGTCCAATACAGAGTTTTTCGCCTGAGTTGATACTTGAAACCGGCTACGCAGAGCTTTACGCAAGCGTTCTCGGCGTGCCATTCCGTTGAAAACCGACCCATACTGCTTTCCGCGTGAGTCCAGGCCCAGTGCCTGCCATATGGAATTCTGTGCGTTAGTTCAGAATCGGACACCGTAGCATATGGAATTCTGTGCGTGAGTTCGATGTCTAATACAGAGCTCTTCGCATTAGTTGATGCTTGAAGCCAGCTACGTGAAGCATTACACAAGCGTTTTCATTCAGACACAGCGCTTTCAGCATGCCCTTCCGTTAAAAAACAGACCCATACTGCTTTCCGCGTGAGTCCAGGCCCAGTGCCTACCATATGGAACTCTATGCGTTAGTTCGTCATGCACGCCGGTCATCCGAGCCTCGAATTAATCCTTCTGAACGATTTAAAAATTGCTGGTTCAAAAAAGCAACGTTTTTGCAATTTTCTCAAATAACACTTTTAAGTGTTGTAAAACAGTAGGTTATGTTTGTAGATTGAGCCTTGAAGGCTCGACACCTCTAGGCGAGTAACAAAATATAACAAATTATATTCGGAGGCTATATACAGTAGTTTATACATGGAATTCTGTGCGTTAGTTAAGATATTGATATGGAACTCTGTGCGTCAGTTATATGGAACTCTGTGCGTCAGATGATTTACTCCTACATTATGATCAAAAAGTAACCTAAAATGACGGAAATAAGGAAAAAATCTTTTCAAAAACGATGGATTTGGCCGTTTTATATGGAATTCTGTGCGTCAGTTGAAAAATCGGTCCCGAAAATGAGGGCTTTTTAGGCCGCATCGCTAAAATCATATGGAACTCTGTGCGTTAGTTATATGGAACTCTGTGCGTTAGTTAGACTTCCATCTGGCTGATTTACTTAACGTTTGCGGCTCCTTATCCTTTGTTTTTATCCTTTGATAACCAGAAAATATTAACCAGCACGAGAGCAAAAAAACTCCGCCCACGATTCAGAGCCAGCCACAAAATATCGATTTTCGACCCCTTGACTGGGGTGCCTCACTTTCGCATAATCCACCACAGTCACATATTGTCCTCAGTTCTGATCACATCGCTCATATCCGCCAGCCTCTCCTGACTACCATCGCTGCTGATTCTATACCGCACATCCAAATACCAAATCAGTCGATATCTCAAGTCTAAGAGCCACTGTAAAGCCC
The DNA here is from genome assembly GCF_000169375.1 of Marinobacter sp. ELB17. Taxonomy (GTDB): domain Bacteria; phylum Pseudomonadota; class Gammaproteobacteria; order Pseudomonadales; family Oleiphilaceae; genus Marinobacter. The sequence goes on along the minus strand of NZ_AAXY01000021.1, from coordinate 65,253 downwards.
TAACAACGCCTTTAAGGTCATGCAATCTAGTATGCTGTGCAACAGGGGTACCCCAAGGCAGGCACTCACTGAGCGCAGGCTCTACACTGAAACGACTCCCAGGATAACGGTCGATCACCATGGCACTACAAATCAACAGCTACGCGGCCTCAAACCTAGAGCCCGGTGAAATAATTCTTTACCAAACCCGCTTACACTGGATCACTCTGCTTAACCCTTTGCTATTCTGCATCGTCGGTCTCGTGGTCATGTCCTATGCCGGTACCGTTGAGTGGGATCAGATTAAAGCCAGTCCCGTTAACACAATCATGGATAATCCCTTGATCACCTTGCTGCCGATCGGCGGCTTAACAGCGCTCCAGGGAGCCGCACTGATCTACTTCCGGCTTCTAGCGATCATCTCCACGGAGATATCCGTGACAACGCGCCGGGTCATTCAAAAGACAGGGCTTATCTGGCGAACACCTGATGAAATTAAACGCTCTTATATAGAGGGTTGTCGAATTGTCGATCAAAGCTGGCTTGGTCAATTACTGCACTACGGAACTGTCGAAATAAAAAGCATCAGCGGCGGCAACCTGATGCTGACTAATGCAGTTAACCCAATGAAAATCCGCACAGAAGTAAATCGCCCCCTTAACCAGAATCAAACTCAGGCCCCAGGAGGCCGCAGGGCACCTGAATAATACGGAATCAATGGCCCCATAGGGGGTGGTAAGCAAGCACCTCTACAAGCCATTTTAAATGCCGCCAGCAAAGCCTGCCAGTTCTAGGTAGCGAAAAAACAATGTTAATAGGGACTAGCGGCATAAGCAGCTGATGCAAATAGGCCATTGGCCGTCGCGTGGATCGTTCACGCGCAAGCGCTTGCCCGCAAAAGCGAACGCGAAATTCGAAGAAGTCCCGCCCGCATTTTCCGCACAATCCGAAATCTTGACGAGCTAGGCTAAGGGGGGGGGAAGGGAAGGCGGAAGCCGCCCCAAATCATGAGCAGAGGGCGGGAGCCCGATGAGAATACAAGCAAAGAGCGAAAAGCCCGCAAGACGCAATACTCACGCCCAACGCCATAAATGGCGACAATCCATGTAAAAAAGCCTCTGTCCATTGCTGGCAGAGGCTTAAAAGCGGTTTTTGTTCTATCGCTTCGTTTTAGACGAAATGTTTGACGACAGATTCAGCGATAAGATGATTGAGCGTTTGCTGACTTGGCAACACCCATTCTCCATGCAGATCACCAAGACGCCAAAGATCGAAGGCCGGCATGTCTAGCCGTTGAGCCAAGGTTGGAATGGAGATACCGCGGTTGGTATAAACCTGCTGAGCAAATCCCAACACCAAATCGCGCACTCTTTGATTCTTGGTCATAAGAATGTGTATAGGGACGTTGACCTTAAATCGTGAGAGCCGGCGCATATCCAGGTTGATATCGTCTAGGTAGCGAGCAAAGGCATAAGGTTCTTGCTGGAACAAAGCATAGAAGTGACGTGTCGACAGGGAAGTTTCATTCAGGACAAAAGCAACATCGTAGGGCCGTATCTCTTCCGGGAGTAGACTTCCCTGTAACCGGCAATACCTCCCCCAGATACATTGCTGTCGATTCGTGACAAAGACGTTTTCAATAAATGTCTGCAGAGGATCTACAAAGTCTTCATTGTCAGTAACGTACTCTGTATCGCCAAAGTCCATGAGTCGAAAGGCCACTCCGCGGCCTTCAGCCACATTTGGCCATTGATCTTCGATCCGCCAGCGAAGTACGACTGCCTCATCCACCATGATGCGACGACTCAGGTTACGCGCCAGACGTGATTCGCATGTGTAGTGCTGGTGTTTCTTCAGCCACAAAGCTTTAGCGGAAGACTTTAGCGATTTCTCCGAGTTCTGCCACAGTTTGGTGATTAACTTGCGGGCGCTGTCGCTGTCGCGTCTAGAGAAGCTGTCGGGCAGAAACTGCCCCACCTCATCCAGCTCATTTAAGGTGTCATCAATGAGTGAAAGTTGCTGAGCGCCCATCACAAATCCTCAGTTAAATTCGCAGTAAAACGAAATAAGGTAGTTTATACGAATATGGCGAAGATATTACTAGTGAGTCACTTTGTCAACCAAAGTGTACACAAAACGCTCATTTCCGTACTCGCAGCATTGAAACAGCCTATAATGCGGACATCGCATAACTACCTCTATAGCTGTTACAACAGCTGAAGGAATACCACGATGAGAGATTCTGAGTCCGTTAGTGAAATGCACCAGCAAGTCCTAGAAAATATCTACTTGTTCCTAGAAGTGCTGGACCAGGTGAGCTCAAGCCTGGCGATTGACCGTCGATTTGAGATTGCGCCGGCTATTGCTCGTACAGAAGAGCACTTGAGTCGTTCGTACGGCGGGGAAGAGCTGACCTTCGATGACTACAAGGACATCAGTAAGCTCGCAGAAGAAATTGGCAAAAGTATCTGGAACCCAAAAGGTAAGACTCTTGCTGAGCGAATTGCCGTTTTTGGCATAAACACTCATCAAATTGCAATGAATCTGGACAGTGAGAGTGGGTCGGAACTGATAGAAGCACCCCAGCCACTCTGGAAGCGCCTGGTTGAAGAGCGTTTTGATCTTCTGGAAACCCAAACGGATGCACTCACACCGAAGCAACGAGTTGATTACGAAAATTCACTACGATCGGTAAACGGGGGCCTCGAAGCGAATGAGCGCCTGGGGGACATAGAGATGGCAGGGGAGGCCAAGGCCCAGCGCATGGCACCTGAGCGTTTGCCCCGGCTGAACGTCGAGTTTGTTGATAAGGCTGCCTTGCGAGTCTGGGCACAGTGTTCCGGCAAGGTAGGCGCCCTGCCTAAAGAGCCAGGAATACTGATTGATGCGCTGAAAGATTTGGAAGTTGGAGGTTTTGGAAGCAAAGAGATGCGCGCCGTAGTTGCTAAGGCATGGGGACAAAGCCAGCCAAAGTTGTCGCCAGAGTGGATTGATCATGCGACAAACGCCATTGTCGGATCAGCTACGTCAACGATGCTCGACAGCTCAGAAATGCGCAGTTCCACGTTTGTCCGTAAAGTGTTTGAAGATATTTATAACGGACCGGAGGCGGTACCGGGCCTGCAGGTAAAAACTGCAATTGCACAGTATGACCAAAGCAGAAATGACTTGATCAGCACACTGGCATCACTGGACGCCACATTGAGGGGTTTATCAGAGTCTAAGTCAGGTCATCAAGTACCGGCATCTCTGCTGACTCATATCAGCCGGGAAGCAGAAACATTGCGGGATCTTGTGCACAAAGCCGGGGATCAGTGGGACGCCGACGATTTGACCATCGATGCCCCACGATAGGGTGGGGGATTAATCGCGACGAAAGCGCTCACGCGCGGTGAAGTCAAAGGCGTTCAGGGGAACTTCGTCCAGAGCGCCTTCACTTAAATCAGATTCACGATGAACAGCCACTGCAACTGGCGCATCAATGACTCCGTACCGGCCATCGCTGATAGCTATAGACTGTTCGCGAGCGTGAATTTCCAATGCCTGTTCCTCGCTATCTGCATCAACGCAAAACTCATGGCGCACCTTTACACTGAATAAAGCCATATTGTGTAACTCCTGTCCTTAGTTGGATATGGCGCCATTATAGGGTACCCGAATAGGCGAAATGCCCGAAGAGCCCTAAATACTATGACGATTCGTACCGTATGAGTAATTTCCGGCTAACCAGCGAGCAAAAAGACAGCATTGTGCATGCAAGGCACGGCGGAAATATGGCAATTATTGCTGTAGCTGGCTCGGGTAAAACGTTGACCCTTTCTGGTATAGCCGCCAGCGACCAACGTTCCGGCATTTATCTGGTGTATAACCGCCGTATGAAGGAAGACATCCAAGGCCGATTGCCACCTCATGTGCGTGCCATGACCGGTCATTCCCTCGCGTTTAACGCTGTGATTGGCTCAAGTTATGATTACCGGATGAAGTTTGAAGCTGCCCGGGATGGTCGGACCATCCCCATGCGTACTGTGGTGGAGAACACAGACTGCCTGGCTCTAGCTCCGTTGACCACAAAGCAAGCCGCGGCTCTTATCCTGGAGACCATCAATCAATTCCAATACTCGGCCGACCTTGAATTAAGCCGGCATCATGTTCCGATTGAGAAAATTCCAGCAAAAATCCGGGCGCAAATGGATGAAGCCAGCCTACGATACATTCAAGAGACAGCCTGCGATGCGTCCCAGGCAATCTGGGCAAAGATGGTGGATGAGGCGTCGGATTTCCCGATTCTGCACGATACGTACGTCAAAATCCTGCAACTGCGGCAGCCTGAATTCTCAGTGCCACGGTATTTATGTGATGAATATCAAGATATTAACCCAGTTATGGCATCCATAATCAGCGGCCAGCGTGGCCAAAAAATCTTTGTCGGAGACCCCCAGCAACAAATCTATGGGTGGCGAGGTTCGATCAATGCCTTGGAAGCGCTCTCAAAAGAAGAGGATGTGGCGAGCTACAACCTCACTCGATCGTTTCGTTTCGGTCCCGAGGTCGCAGGCTTAGCCAACCGAGTGCTGCGCGGTCTTGGTTCATCGATCCAAATTCAGGGGGCAGGGCAGCGAATTGGGAAGCCAGACCCAAGAAAGCCGGTCACCGTCATTGCGCGACATAACATTACCTTGCTGGAGCACGTATTAGCGGCCAGCAAGCGTCAGCAATCGTTTTATCTGGCTGGAAGCTCCAGCGAGATTACCCAAATGATAAAGTCGTCCTATGCCCTGTATCGCGGGCAAACCAAGGAGGTTAAGCATCCGGACTTGAGCGGCTATGACAACTGGAACGAGTTCAAAGCAACAGCGCACTTGCTGAATGACCAGACGTTAGGGCATTTAATCAGGATTACCGAAAAGTATAAGGACAGAGCCCTCGACCTCATCGATACCATTGCCCGGCAACGGGACACCACGGAAGCCCAGGCAGATGTCATCCTGACAACCGCCCACAAAGCCAAGGGCCGGGAGTGGTCGCAAGTGCACCTAGCCGGTGACCTGGCGCTTGATCCTAAGCTGGTCGCAAAACTGCAGTGCGGGGTTGAACTGTCTATGGATGAGCGCGAGCGGGTGAACCTGCTCTATGTGGCGTTAACACGCCCGAAGCACGCACTCATACTTCCAAGCAGCATTCAGGACAACCTAATAAAGCTGCGCGATATCCCCCTACAAGCTAAACACCAGTCATCAAAGGCAAATGATCAGCCGGATAGCGCTATGACTACGGCAATGGCGCCTGAGTCAACCATTCAAGACTCGGGTTATTCGCCGAATTCGTCGACGTACTGAATCATCCCGATCAGCTCTGGAGGTTTCTGCAGCATGGTATGCTGTACGACACTGAACAGCCTATCGGAACCCATGCCATGCCTCCCGTTTATAGTCACAACAGACATGCTGCCTTCGCCCTAGTCACAGCCATCGTCACGGCCAGTTTCAGCACAACAGCGACAGCAAATCCCGATCAGGACGGTGGGGGCCTGACAAACGCATTAGTGAATGCGCCGAACACGCTGGCCTGGGTAGAGGCATGCAATAGCAATGAGTACGCTTTAGCTCGGGTGCATTCAACGACAGTAGACGAAGTTGCCCGGGGTCTTCACATTCTCCGCGAAGCGGGTGAGGTATCGGCCCTTGGAAAAATGAACGCCGGTGAGGCATGCCTTAGTATCGTGGCATCCGCCAGCACCGAGCGCCCTGTGATCAGTTTGCAGCGCTCCATTGAGACGGATATAGGCATCCATGAGGGCATTATTCGTAGCAACCCTCGCCAGGCGGAGACGATGACCCTGGCTTATCGTCTGGATGATATAAAACCATCGATTTATAGCAGGGCCAATGCGGATTTTTCAAAAATCCAAGAATGGCAGATTTCAGACCCTGAGATGGCCATGAGCATTCTCAATCAAGGCACGGCTCAGATAGCGCAAACACAAGAACGCTCGTACACGGTCTACAACGCAGAGGCGACAACGTGCCTTGTGATGGTGGAGCCTTCACCGGTGATCGATGAATTCCTACAGCTGGCCACACCCGCGCTGGCCCAAGGTCTTTCGGAAACAGAACGCCGGTGGTTGACTCAGTACGGTGATGCCACTGAGTTCTGGCACGAGGTTTCTCACTGTGTTGATGTACCCAGGGCCCAAGGCCCCGACAGTCCAGAGAGCACGGATTCATCAGACCCTCAGCTAGCGACGTGTGGTGCGGCGCAGAGCAATAAAACGCTGTTTAACCAGTTAGCCGGCAATCAGCTTGTGATTGAAGGTGCACTAACCGGTAGTGTTCCAGCCAATGCCGAGGTACAGCAACAAGATCCCGATAGCCTTGAACCGTTCCAGCCCGGGTACCAGCCAACGGCGATGGACAATGAAATCTTCAACAAGGTTAAGGACAGCCGGATACTCACTGAGCTGAGCTATGAGGCCCTTATGGACCGCCAGGGGCTAATGATTACCGCCGCACGGTTTGGCATACCGGAGTCGGGGTGCACCGCGAAAATGGTACCGGAACACCCCTGGAACAAGCTTCGTGCGCTTTGGTCTATCGGCAATCCTGATATCCGTTATATGTCGTGGTTAACTCCCTGGCTTGAGAGTCACGAACAACAGGTTCAACGACAGGTATTGGCCGATGCCTGGCGCGGACTTCTGCAGGCAAAGAAACGCGTATCCGGGAAGCTATTTTATCAGGACTGGTTTCTTAGCCGCCTAGCCGAGCAAAGACGCAACAACAAGATGTACATACCGTCCATGACCCCCGATTCCGGCCGTGCACAGCGGTGGGAGGGCTGGCTTCTTGATGTCACAGGTCAGCCCGAAAGTATCACCAGCCAACTGGGAAAGCCCGCCAAGCTGTAAGGCCAATGGCTGCCCAAGGATTGACCGATCGTTCACTTTGGTTGGCATTTTATCGCAGTTATGAATGCAGATACCGGCTATAATCAAACCCAATATTATTGTATAAGTTAGACGATACGAAGTTCACCGGAGCCTTAATATATGGCAGACCTGAAAATACAGCAAAATACACCCGCCACGAATCGCATACCAAGTGATCAGCCGCCCATGCTGTGGCCTCGACTTGAAACGCGCGACCTTGTTGTGGCGCCCGTGTTTAATGCGACATTCTGGTTTGCCCTGATTAAAGAAAATGTGCCGGGTACTCTTACCGAATCACAGACTGCCAGCCTACACAGTTTAGGTTTCCAGTCAGGCAGTGCAGGGCGCCTTATTTATCCAAAGCGTGCCGATCACGACCTTGCGGTTAACATCGGCCGCATTTTGAATGCACCCTTGGATTTGATCACATCCGAGCAGACGGTCATGTTAAAGCCGGCCAGTTCTACTGAGCCTGCGGTGCCCCTGGAGGTACAGGCATGCATTCGATCGCTGTGGAAATATCAGCCAGAACTGCTATTAACCGAAATTCAGACATCATTAGCTCAACGTGAAGATGAGCTATCCGAACAAACGCTTAACGAAACCCAGAACAACCGGATGCACAACCGTCTACGCATTCAGCGCTGGGTAGCCGGTGCTTTAGCCGGCGAGCTGTCTGCGGTTACCGAACCAATTATAGGCTTGGGCCTTGTTAAAGCAGGGCAAGCGTACGGCCCGCTGCAGAATTGGCCGCCCAATTTGCGCGAATGGGCTGACAGGCTGGCGGATGAGCGCGGGGAAGCTCACCCTGAAAGCACCCCCTTACCGGCAAATCTTTTGCTGGCGAACTCACTGACTCCAGATTACCGACCGGCTGTGGGTTCCGATATCAGTTGGACGGTCAACGGTCAGCGCGGCAAGGGTGCGGTCGTAGACCATGACCCGGATACGTTCGATGTGCTGTGGGTCAGCTCATCGACGTTAACAGAGACCATCAATGGTGTTTATTTTCCAAGTCGGAAGCGAATCACCGCAGACTGCATAGATGGATTGAACATCCCTGCACCGGTGAATGCCGAATCAGTCGTTTCAGCACCAGCTCCACCGGTGCGGTACGAGCCTTTAGTGCCGGTAAACCCCGATCTATTGAAACCGCAGGAGCGCTTGACGCCTAAGGAAATCGGGTCACCGTTTGATCAAACCCTGAAAAACGATCCGGATTTCTGGGACGAAGAGCTGCGCTTGCTGGAGTCCATGTTCCGGCTTGGGCGCCTGCAGGGGGAATCTCCACTCACTCCGTCAGCAGAAGCACAAAGCCACACAATGATCGAATACTGGTACGGCGGTACCCGCGATTTGATCATGAAAGATGGCATGGGCGATTCAGAGATCCAAGCGACCGTTTTTCTGCGCGACATGATCATGGACGACTTCAATCGTGCGCAGCCACCAACGCCCAACGGTGAACGCGGCTTCTTTGCTGTGTACCCGTCCAGAGCATTGGGAACGAATGACTACACGAACGACCTTACGGGTGCCGAAATTGAGCAAGTTCGCGCCCAGGAAATCTGCAGAGTTGGTGTACACCCAATCCACACAGTTCGGGTGCGTGAAGCCCTGCGTGACTGGGCTGTTCGTTTAAGCGATACCGCTGATGAGCTATCTCCTGAGCTTATCGACTCGTTAAAAGAAGATGTCGATGCAGTCACCAAGGCAAAACTGTGGACGCGTGGCTTGATTAAGCCAGCGATAGAACCGTTATACGCGGCATCGCAATTCGTCGCACACCGGGCCGGTAAGGATCGCATCAGGAATACAAATACCACTGAGAGCCTGAACATCCTGGCTGAAAATGCTGAAGAATTTTGTGCAACGCTTTTGGATACCATGTTTCCAAACTACAAAAGTGCCGGAGATTGGATCAACGGGCTGTCGCCGAACATAGTCCGAGTTACCGAGACGAACGAACGCATCCTACAGGCATTGAGCGATATCACCGATTCGTCGCTGGCCGACATTGAAAAAACGGACCACCCAGCGTTCGTGATCATAGATGCCCTGCACGAAGCAGGTTTGCCGCAATGCTCTAAGGCCCAGGCACTCGGCATGATGAACTGTGATTTGAGTAACCACTTAGACTGGGTAGGGCAACTGTCCTACCTTAACGGCACCAGCATTCGTTTAAGTCAAAGCACTAAATTGAGCCATGAGCATCCCGCCGAGACTGACATTAACCAGTTATTGTCCTACAACTTTCGTGAGGTAACGCAAGCTATGACGTCGACAGGCTGGATCGAGAGCCGGTCACAAAAGCGCCCATTCCAGATAACCATTGCTGCAACCAGTGAAAACTTGAATTTTGAAACGCAGAAGGCGTATCACGATAAATTGTTTACAGGCACTAACATCCTTTCCGTATCGAACCTGTTCTCACAAGAAGATACCCGACCCTTCCGACACGACTACACAAAGGTTCTGGCTGGCCTTGGCCGCATGGTGTCTCTACACGCAGACCACGGCCTTGAATTTGGCAAACCGATACACGACGAAATCGTGCACCCCGATTCTTTGGATGAGTTGCCACTGAATATCTTCACCATGAATCTCATTGCGGATATGGACAACTTCGGCAGTAGCTTAACAGGTACCTTGAAAAACACGGGTATCGCCAAGCTTGAAAACATACCTGTGGAGGCCATGGGTGACCTTCAGCCTGATGCCCTGTTACAACACTGCCAGGGCGCCCGCGACAGCTTGCTGACATTGGTGCCGAGCTGGCGGGACGACAGTGCTAAACGCGATCAGATGATGGAGGCTATTGAACTTTGGATTGATGAACAGAAGCATTTGAAAGTGTTTGCGAACAAATCGAAGTTTTGTCAGAAGGTGTCCGACAAGCTGGTGAGTTCCGTCGATAATGAAATCATCATTATGGCCACGAAGGGTACGCGCAATAAAGTATACAGCGACGTAACGGCTATAACGCGTGACGGCATCCTGGCCGCGGACAACAATCGGGCTTTGGCGGTTGAAAAAGCGCTACTTGAAATGAAATCGTCGCAGAGTTCTTTCATGTCTGGCTGGGACTTCTCGGCATTTGATGCTGCCACCGTTATGCGCCCGCAGGCACTGCGCGTGCTCAACGAACATCGTGAAGCCCTGCGATTAAAGTTCAACCAAGGCAATTCGGAAAACAACCTTCCGGATGCACCGGCCGTCAGTAAGGGCAAGCGCGGCAAGCGTCAGGACAAAGGGGTGGTCGCCGGGCTCTCAATTAAGGATCTGCGCGGCAAATCCACGGCGATCTTAAGCAACCTGTTATTTGCTTCATCAGAAGATCAGGCGAAGCACATCACCAAAGTGAAACTGTGGGAGACGCCCGACTGGACCTCGTTGGAAAGTCCGGATGATGAAGCTATTGATGATGGTGCTCGGGCAATGGAGCCCATCGTTGCCGCTTTTTTTGCGGAGGCGCGCAAAGACATCATGCCGGTGCCACCTGCTAATGTCCCAGAGGCGAATCAGGCGTTTGCAAAGCTTGTTCTGTCCTTTAGAGACGCGATGGGCGAGATTCGAACAAAAGACGAGCTTAAGGACGCCATTTTGCCGTCTGGTGCACTCATGCAGGCGTTAACTACGGCATCCAGAGAGTTCATGAAAATTGGGTTTACCGGCGACTTTATTGCTGGGCCTAGCTGGGCCATTTCATCCGTGCCCGAATATTGGCTTCGCCAGGCCAGCAGAAAGTCACTCCAGAACACAAAATGGCCAATAAAGGACGCAAAAACGGGCGTCAATCGACGTCAAGCAATTACCGATGAGACTGGGGCCATGCCAATGCTGTCAGCCCTGGTTCGGACCGGTGGAGATAACCATCGAGCTGACACCAGCATTGACGAACAAACCCTGATCACCACTTTCGGGTTCTCCGGTATTGAGTACGGTAATTCCATGACTCAGGCTGACCGGACCGAATACTTGAACCAGACCTATGACGGGTTTATGGATCTATCAAAGGTTTTGGGTGTTCCGCCCCTGGCAATGAGTCTGGGCGGGTCGCTGGGCCTGGCATTCGGCTCGCGCGGCCGCGGTGGCCGCAATGCGGCATTAGCCCACTTTGAGCCAACCAACAACGTGATCAACCTGACGCGCATGAAAGGCGCAGGCTCGGCCGCCCACGAATACGGTCACGCGCTTGCGAACTATTTTTATAGGCTTTCCCGCGGCATGCCTGGTAGTCGTAGCGGGGGGGATATCACTGAAACGCTGGACAGGCAGTTAAAAGCCACAGCAAGCGACCCTAAATTTATCTCTGGTAATTTGCGGAACCCCGTGGCCGAAGCGATTGGTGCAATCCTACAAAACATTCGTTACGAGCTGCCAAAAAAAGAAGATGGGCAGCCTTATACGCTGCAAGAGGCGTCCGAGCATCGGTACGCTGAGTCATCTTTAATTAAAGGTGCAAGAGTCGCAGACGCCAACAGGTCACGCAGTAGAGACAAAGTGAAGGCCTACTGGAATACACCTGAAGAGTTGTTTGCGCGTAGTTTTGAAACGTGGGTTCATACGGGCCTTCAGAAGTTATATCCAAATTTCCAGAATGACTTTTTAGTTCGCAAGGATAAGCTGGAAAGCTGGGGGTTACCCATCAGCATGCAGGACAAAGACAAGCCTTCGAAGGCACAACTGTACCCATCTGGAGATCAACTAAAGAACTTGGATCAAGCATTCAAAGGGCTCTTCAAAACGGTTAAGCAGAAAGATATTGAGGTCAACCACGAGCACCTGGGCAAGACCACACTCCCGATACTATACAGCCACGACACCGGCTCCATTGAGGCTATCACAACCTGTGAGCACCAAATCATTGCTGAGTGTGTCATGAACGAAGTGGCGCGGATGTGTGGCGATCAAGTTTGGGTTCAGTGGTCCCAGCACCTACAAGATAACAATGGGAAAAAGGTGGCCGGTCAATATCGCGACTTGGACGCCGCTGGATCTCGCATTGAGCGCAATGTTCGAGGGGTCATTGACCTAGCATACGGCGCCCGCATGGGTACCGCCTATCATGAAGCGTTCCATTTTGCCCAGTCAGCGCTGCTAAATGAGGGTGACCAGCAAATGCTGGATCGCGCGTACACCCCAGGCTCACCACTATTTGATGATCTGTGTGAGACCTTGGAAGGCACAAATAGGGCTCACTTAATTCCTCATTGCGAGAACAACCCGTGGGAAGCACAAGCTTATGCTTACGAATCATGGGTTGCCGGTAGCCTGAAAATAGAAAGCCATCAAAAGCCGGCAACCACCTTTGGTCGAATCAAGAAATTCTTTGGGGACATATTGAAGGCGGGCCAGCAAGCCAGTTTTAAAACACCAGACCAGCTCTTCAAGGCATTTTATTCTGGCCAGATGGCAAAACAAAATATTGAACAAAATCATACTCAATCCGTCGGTCAGGCGCCGGGAAAGCCTATGATAGACACTGCAAACGACAGCCCACTGGAGGCTGACACGAATTCCGTAAACGAGCACATTTACGAGGCGAACTCTGATGACGAAGAGTTGCCCGTCTGCCGTTGAAAACGACCCTACAGAGAAAGTAGAAGCCAATGATTAGCACCACGAAGGACAGCGAAACCATGCAGAGTCAGGGCGAAGGATTAGAGCAAATGTCAGCGGCATTTCTGATGATTCAACTGCCATCCCTGGACACATTTAAGCAAGGTTATGATCAGCCCGGGGAAGTAGACTTCATGATTCAGGGCGCCATTGGAGAGCTCGTTGACCTGCACATCGGGGATCACACGCTTATACCTATCAAGGGCAAGCTGGGCATTCAGGTCCATAGCGATCTACCAAAAGGCCATGGTCGAACCTGTATTGCTAACTTCGCAATGGCATTGGATCAAGGCATCACCCTGAAATTCAGTACAGCACATACTCAACTGCAGTGGGTAAGTCGCCCGCGAATAGGGGTACTGGAATCCTGCAAAAACGTTGACCTTGCGCAACGGATTGCCCAAGCCGCTGAAGCACTGGATTCTATGTCAAACATGGGGCACCGGTTGCGCGCGCCCATGAACGTGGCCTATTTCAATGATGTCAGTTCTGTCGTGAAAGGCGATCGCATGAGCAACTGGCGTAAAGAGCGCGTTCTTCGTGTTGCGCTTCAGGACCAGGAATTGGAGCTTGAATTTATCCCGGCTAAAGATGCGATCACTGATTCGCTGACAGGGTTCCGCGCTAGCTTTGCATCGATCGTGAAATACGATGGCGCGGAAGTTCGTTTGAAACACGCAGATATCATGCAAGCCAGCGACCGCCTTGGCTTGGCTAAAGAATGCAGCTTTCTCGCACTCAAGTCTGCACTGAATCAATGCAGGGTATGGCAACTCTTGGTCCCGGGTAATGACACCAGCATCACGATCTCGCTGGATGCCGATATCCTGATGCAAACTCAATCAAGCATCCTGGCCATGCTGAGAACCTACAAAGAGGTGGCAAACCAGGTAATCATAGCCTTGAACGTCAACAGCAATTCAGTTGTGGCCAACCAGCTTCGGTCGCTAAATGAAATGATCACTGACTTAAATGAATCCACCGGCGTTCGATTTGCCATTACAGAGTTTGGCATGAGCCACCTTAACCTCCAGATGGCGCAAGAGGTCGATGTCCAGGTCATTTATTTGGCTGGCCAGTGGCCTGATACGTCCACAAGCCACACCTTCAACGACCCAATACTGCCGAGCCTTATCGAATTATTGCACAGCTTCAGAACCGAGGTGGTTGCAACGAACATTGGCACAGAAGCTCAGCTAAAGAACCTCAAGTCCGCCAGGATCGACCGATACGAATCCAGCACTCTCAGGCATTCAGCACTGTGTGAGGACGAGGCTTTGCACCTTATCGAGCAACAACAAGTAGCCATATCAAGCACCATCATCAATGCGCAATTTCGTTTTAGACACGCAAACTAAACACTTTCGGAGGCACATATGAGCGAAAATTCAGAAGACCAAACCCTTCAGTCGGACGCGATAGGCGATATCTTTGCCGATTTTGCCTTGGCTGATGAAGACAACCCCGAAGTTTTTAAAAACGACATCCCAGAAGCTGTCATTAATGAAGCGGGAGAGGTGCCGGCACCAGAGCCCGAGCAAGGTCCAACCCAGGAAGCGCGGAGCAGGATTCATGCATTGGCTGACAAAATGCGCCAATCACAAATGCTGGAGCCGATGCTGATTGGCAAAGATGCAAATCTACTGCAGTACAATTCTGACACCGGTGCATTTGAACCGAAAAACGAAGAAGCACGACACATGCTGGCTGCCCTTGGCGAAGCTGCAGATATTGGCGTTGTGAATCCGCTAAGCGGCTCGCGAATGACCAAGCCAGTGAAGTTCAGTCTGACAGATGGGCTGGTGCCAAACAGTGCGAATAAGCCCGTCAAGGTGGCCACAAACCTCGACAGCAAAGAGAGCATGCAGATCAATTTTGAGACGACCGGAAAGCGCTTGGAGCGCTTAAGCGCCGACCGAAGTAAATCTGATGCAGTCGCTAAGGCAGCCGCAGCTGCGGCCACGCCAATCCCTGGTGACCCATCTTCTACACCAGGGGAAGGCGAGGATAAGGATAAGCCAAAGACAAAGACAGATGATGAGACAAAGCCTCCTGAGCCGAATCTACCACCAACAAATGGCCAGCTTTTGGCAACTGCTGCTGCCGGGCTCGCTACAACGGTTATTACCGCTGCGGATAAGACGATTAAGTTTGCTATTTCTGCGATTTCAATGACCTACTCGAAATGCGCTGAATGGCTGGATAGCAACCCGCAGGGGGGCTCTGAGGGCCCATCAACTCAACCTGGAATTATCGGAGGTCCATCAGCAAACGATGACCTATATGCACATGACGGGCAAGACGAAAGTGCGGCACATGTACCGAATCATGCAAACGATCCTTCAGCGACCGGTGATCCCATCACACCGACAGCGGAAACCAATGCAACCGCTGCCATTGGCGCATCGGGCATTGCCGAACGGGTGAGGCAATTTAACGATAAGCAGGCAGCCCCGGTAATAGCAGAAGCTAACAGCATTCGTGAAACCTACAAGCAATCCATTTCAGACGGGCTTAGCCAGGTTGAATCGGCATTGCGGCTCAACGAGATTGGACAAATCCCATTGGTGTCGCGGGACGACTTCGAAAACCGCCTGAAAACAGCTTCACCCGACGACAAGAGCAGAGCAGAGCAGGGCGTTAACGCGATGATGGCCGCCTCGGAGAAGTACCAAAAGGACACTAATAATTTTGTAATGGGGAACGGTGAAGGCCGATCCATCGATAAACTTGATAACGGAGAAGCAAGCCGTCAAATTGATGCTTTCGACAAACTGGCGGCTAATCCAGGCCAGGACATGGAAGACCATCAAAAGAGTTTACTCGACAAAATTTCTATGGGCGGGAAACCGCTTGGTGAGAGCATTTCAGATATGTTCGGGGCGTTGCGAAACATGTGTCAGTCCGCATTTTCACGCATCGCATCCTTGGGCAGCTCTCAGCGTAATGCTGAATCTGTACAAGGCCCATCGACTGCATCGCAGTCTTCACCAGCGGAACAGCGAATGGGATAATTGGCAAGCCCGCGGCTGAAAACAAGCGAACGCCCGGGCACAGACACAGAGGCTTCAATAGGCATAAAAAAGCCGCAATTGGTGCGGCTTTTTTATAGATCCTACGCTGCCATCCAACGTTACGGCCACCAGGCGACGGCCTGCCAGCCCGGGTTAGCGGGTGTCTTAACCAGCTTCGGGTTGTGGCCGACCACTTTAACGCAGCCACCATCAATAATAGCAGAGCCCAACTCAAGGGCGTCCATTGTCCAGCGCTGCTCGTCGCCTTTTTTACAGACTCCGATAATGTACTCGGCCCACCAGATCCAATCCTCAACGTGCATTTCCATCCTGGGTAGCAGCGGGGCCTTTTGAATGGCTTGAGAGCGTGTTACACCTTTTTTCACACCATCCACATACGCGTCCCAGAGGTCCTGGACGTTCATCATTCCAGCTAGCTGCTCGCGGAACATCGTGAACATCCAGTCTCCAAGTATGTGATACCCAAATGCGCCACATTTATAGATTAACTTGGCGCGATAGAATCGCCGGCTCCGGTCCTCCAATACAGACAACAGGGTGCTTTGGTCCATGTTGGCCCGCTGATTGACAGCCAACTCCAAGCCCTTCTTAACAGGAATGCGCATCGCGCGACCAGCTTCAGGGTTATCAAACATGTGAGTTCTGCGGGTCATGGCGACCTCCTTTTCTTTTCTAATTTAGCAATGTCACTATCGTATAGTACATCGTCTTTGGAAATAATAGAGACATACCACTACATATACAAGCGAATCTTATAAGAACACCCACATCTAGTGGTTCATGGGTTTTTCGCACCAATTGTGCCAATGTACCCACCTACCGGTATACCACCGCTGATCGAAAGGCCCCCTTCCGAGGTCTGAAAAATAAGCAGGGGTGTTTCTGCTTTTGCCATTGCCATAACCGCTGTATTTTTCAAAACCGGTTCCATGAAGGGCGTTAAAGCTGGCACCCGATCACTCTGATCAATCGCATTAATGAAGCCTGGCTCGGTCATGACGCGCTTCAGCATACCAACACCACCATCGTCACTGTTCACGCTAGCGGCCAATGCGGCCGAGACTGTCAGGCTTGAGCGCTGATCCGCGAAGATGATAGCCGGCAACCAATGAACGGTCACACGACCCGATGCAACATCGTTGCTAACCTGGGAGTAGTAGGTGTGACACACCGGGCAGTTAGGATCAAACATTACATAAATGTGGCGAGGCCCAGAACCCTGAACGATAGCTGGCAAACCCTTTACCAGCTCGTAGTACGCATCCTGTAGTTCTCGTGGAGACTCCATGTTTCTGACCGCATCGATATCCGGGTCTGTATCCAGGACGCGCTTCACAGTTGGCCCAAACACGGCACCCCCAACCATGGATTCGATTGAGTCAATTAAAATAGCTGGGACAGCCTCGGCAGTCGCCTTAAGATCCGGCGCGCTGTCTGGCGATTGGACAGCATCTGCAACGACATCCGACTTGACAGGGACCGGTGGCGCCGGAATTCTAACAAAGGAATCGGTGTCTTTTTTAGTATCAACCTGCCGGGAAGCTCCTGGAGCTGGGATTTCGGTTGGTGGAGATGAGACAGCAGGCGAGGCAGGCGCTGGAACAGAAGCCGGTAGTTCGGGCTCAACTTCAGTTCCCTCGGGGAGAAAGGACGCAGTCACTGTCGATGCACTTATAGGCGTGACTGGCTGAATCACAGACCCAGAAATGACGGTCTGGTTATCCCCAAGCACGTATAAAGGCGTCACATCAGCACTACCCGACACATGAACCAGAACTATCGTCGTGTTAGCCGGCCCTGGCGACTCGCCAATAATAACGACCGATGGAAGCGCCATCGATACTGTTCGCACGGCCTTACTAGCCCTGGAATACCCAAGAGTCGTAGCAATAGAAGTCCCATCCGTCGCTTCACTCCCTGCATTGACACTGGGCACATCTGCTCCATTGGCAACACTTCCAAACGACCCAAGGGCGAGTGTGGCAAGCATAGCCATTGCTAACTTCGTATTTTTGCGGGCAATGACGGGTGTGAGTAGCTGTTTTTCCACGGCCATAGGGTTGTACATAAATGCTCCAATAAATTTAAGAGGTTACTGAAAACAGTATACTATGCGATGTTCAAAAAATGGCGAAATGCAAGATTTTAAGGTTTTAGAATATTTGAACGGTAATTTTGGTGCGTTGGACCAGATAACAACGTCGGATGAGGTAACATAAGCGCATATTTCGGTAGAGGTACGCCTCGACCACCTTCTGAGCCCGCATCGACAGCGAATGGATTTATGAACGCAAAAGCAAAAAGCATCCAAGGGGATGCGGAAAAGAGTCGGAAGCCCGCTAAAACGTCATCGGCTCGTAAGCCTGTACCCAATGTGAAGCCTGGTGTTGCGATGGCGCAGAACACCAATACGGTTTCGCACTTGCACGGTGCAGAAGCCCTCGCGGCTATGTCTGTGTCTGAATCGAAGCTCTCACGATTCAAAAGCAAGGTGATACTAGGTCTAACACTGTGTCTCATGCTGTCGCTTGGATGGAACTCAATTCAAAGTGCAACGCGTCCGGAGCCCAAATTGTTGGCAACCACAGCAGATGGACGAATTTTTCCACTTCCATTACTGGATGCCCCAATTGAGTCTAGAACGGTAATCCTTGACTGGACTCGCCGAAACATACCGACACTGTATGACCTGGATTACGTCAACTACAGAAGCTCGCTGAATAAAGCGCTTGATTTCACGCGCCGTAAAACGCTGGACAGCTTTAATGAAGACCTAGTTACATCTGGAATACTCACGAAGATTCAGGATGAGTTTTTGATCCTTCGTGCCAACATCGTTAATGAACCGGTGATTATTAACGAACAACTTATCCAGAATCGAAGAGTGTGGATTATCGAGGTTCCAATGGACCTCATCTATGATTCAGGCGACGTTGTCCAAGGCCAACGGAAAAAGATAACTCAACCGATTCTGTTTACTGCATGGATAGCGCGAGCGAATCCTGTGGAATTTGATGGTGGGCTAATGCTCGCGAAATATAACGTCCAAAACCGGAGCAATTAACATGCGCCTACACGCAACAATACTGGCTATCGCCACGCTCGCGTTAACTCCGATTTTCGTAGCTGCAGCAGATGGCGGGGCGCCGAAGTCCAAAATTACAGCTGACGCCGTACAGATACCGGTAGACGTGTCCGAAATGCCGAGTGATCTCGACTTTCTGTTCAACCTTGACCCTAAAGAACGAGTG
Source organism: Marinobacter sp. ELB17 (assembly GCF_000169375.1). GTDB lineage: Bacteria > Pseudomonadota > Gammaproteobacteria > Pseudomonadales > Oleiphilaceae > Marinobacter. The sequence goes on along the minus strand of NZ_AAXY01000021.1, from coordinate 46,441 downwards.
CTAATCCGAGAACGCCAACTAATAGACCAAAACGCCACATTTCAACCTTTAAGAGATGTTGAGCCGCTGCGCAGTCTCGTGAGTATATCGGGAAGTGCAGACAGCATCCCCGAGGTGTTTGTTACGCCAGATTACCCATCCGCAGTAGTCTTTACAGATATCACAGGCAAGCCATGGCCAATTCAATACATTGGCCAGACAGGCAGCTTAGCCGATGTCATACAAACCGAGGGTAGCGATAATTCCCTGGTCTTACTGGCTAACAATGGCGCTGGGCGAAAATCAATTTCGGTCTTCTTAAAAGGGCTCTCTTTACCCATTACAATCACCGTGACCGGTAAAAATAACGAATACCACGCCTTGAAGCACATACGCATTACCGAGCGAGGACCCAATTCGGTTGTTGAGCACAGTCTCTCTGCAAGATCTGGCATGACAGCCGTTGACCTTGACCCACTGGATGGAAGCGAGACAGTTGGTACCAGCCTCGACAACACATTAAACCAGATTGCCTATAACGTGACCCCGGAAGGCTACAAGAAACTCAAAAGCAGCGACAGGCGGGTCAGCGCGTGGATTGACAAAGGAAATCCAAAGTACATGTACCTGCGAACCGACTACTCAGTGACCGCGCCCGCGCCTGTAGCTGGCGTTCGCGGCGTAACTCCCATTCAAGACAACTTGCGAATTTATGTTTTGCCCAGAATTAACCCAATCATGGTTCTGGACGAAGCAGGCCAGCGCATCTATTTGTCATTTAAGGAGTAAACGATGTCTCAAGAACAATCTACAGCCAAATTCCTGTTCTCCCGCGAAGGCCGCGGCATCCTCATTGGCGTTATCGTTCTGGTAGCTATTGTCGGAATGGTTGGGACATTCGCGTACAACTCTTTATTTGGCTCGGACGACCCGCGCACAAACAGAAGAAACACGGGTGAAGAAACTGTCAAGGCCGGCAACACTGATATCCGAGCTTCAACAACTGAGATACGACCAAATCTAACCTCTGAAAACCTTAATCAAGAGTCCCGCGATTTGCTTGACGACTATAACGATCAGGCCGGCTCGAACAACGTTATGCCGGTACCCACCCCCGATAACGTGTCCCTTGTATCCATCAACCCTCCAGCTACAAGGATTGATGGCGCAGAAAATCAGCAAGGCAATAACATCGATTCACAATTCGAGAGCGATGCTGCCCGACAAGAGCGGCTTCGCGCTAGAGAAGCTGCCAGAGTGCGTGAGTTAGCTGCAGAGCAGGCGCGACAAGAACTTCAGCAACGCCGCTTTGAATCTGCAAGTCAGGTGCTTGCAATCTATGCAGCACCTCCAGTGAATGCCAGTTTTTCAGTCAATGCGGCCGGTACAGGCAATAGCGGCATCGAAGGCCCGAATCAATTGGCGCGAGTGTCCCGTAGCGAAGACGGAACCACCCAGTTTGTTAAAGGCTCAGATGCTTCAGTTAGCCAGGGTCAATGTAAGACACCACTGATTAAGGGTGGCGAGTTCCGCTATGCCCAAAGCGATATTGCACTGAATACCGACTTCCAAGGCCCTGTTCGAGTAACATTTCTCGACGGTGATATCGCCGGATTCACCGGTATGGGGAAGTTTGAGCTAAATGAATTCGGCGCCAAGATGAAACTAACGATCAACACCCTGTTTGATACCGACGGTCAAAGATACGGCGTCAGCGGGTATGTTCTCGACCCAGAAACTACATTGTGGGCAATGTCATCCGACGTGGATCGGCACATCATTTACCGTTACGGGGGTTTCGGCCTTGGAACGGTGTTGTCAGCGTTTGCAATTTTAGCCGACAACCGTGCAACTGAAAGTGAAATCACTACACCTGAAGGCGGACAATCCACTGTAAATCGCGACCCAGACGGCAAGCAGGTTACTTGGACAATTATAGGAGAGTTCAGTCGTTTATTTGAAACCGCCTTTAGAGATAACCTGAACCGGCCAATCACAGTAACGCTTGATCCACTCGAAGAAATCGCCGTTCTTTTCGAAGATACCGTTTGTGAGCTGGACACTAAAATCACACGAGATCGGAAAGCGTCATTGGCGCGCATACAAAGCGGATTCTCTGACCCGGTTAGCCAATAAAAGATAGTAAATTTGGTGCTATTTAACTTCTTATTGGCTAAACACGTTTTCGCACAAGCTATACTATTCCAAAGTTATTCAAGAAGCAGGATTAAGCACAATGGCAAAAGATGATGATGACCTGATCAAGAACAACGGGCCGGACTTTGACGCAAACTCAGATGGTGAAGATTTTGTCATTCCAAATGATCCTACAGATGATTCGAACGAAGGTGACTTTGGTGACTCGCTCGAATTTGGGGAAGCCTATGGAAATGACGACGCTTTGAGTCTTGAGTTTAACGAAGATCTACCAACTCTCGAAATGGATAGTGGTGACAACTCCGGAGACAATCAAGACCCTCCGGACGAGCCTGGTAACGGGCCAGACAGCGAGGGGAATGAAGAGTTCAAACTTGGATGGAAGAGCTACACAGGCCTAGCCCTTGCAGCGGTTATGAGCGTCGGCGGACTGTCGTATTTCATGTTTCCCGCTGACGCTGTGAACAGTGTGCAAATGCAACAGGCTTCGGATGCTGCTCGTGAGATGATTCGCCAAAGAGCTAACGAGTCTATACAAAATGCAAATCGGCAGGAGCGTGCACCCGTAGAGCTGCAAGCATTTCCTGTAAATCAAGTGCCAGCCCAACCTCCTGTTGATGAAGTCCAATTACAAGCCGTACTAAACAAGGGCGTAACCGAAGTGTTTCCTGCAGTTCCGGTTGCCGACAGCTCACAGTACCTGCCCGCCACAGATTTTACGCTACCCGTCCGCCAGGTGGCACCTAACAATGGTGCAACAAGTGATCTGATTGAAATGCGCCAGTTACCGGAGTTTCAAGCTCTTGCGCAACTGGTGACAACTCATACCAGCGATATTGGTGGGCTCAAAACCGACACTGGCGAGCAAGAAGATACGATCAATGCCCTTGAGCTTCGTGTAGTTGCCCTAGAAGAAAAACTGGAGCAACTACTCATTGGGCAAAAAGAAGAGTCTGTCGAAAAAACACCAGTAAAAACCGTTAAAACTCAGAAGCAGGTAGAACAAAAGGTGCCGATTTCAACATCAAAGGAAAGCTCAAAGCCAAGTCAAACTGCAGATCCAGTTGCTTACAGCGCAAAAGTCCCTGGCACGCCCGCCGAACTTAAAGCGCTCCAGCGCCAACTGGCGATCTATGGTTACAAGCCAGGCACTATCGATGGGATCATGGGACAAAATACCCGTAGCGCGATTAAGCGACTACAACGCGAACATGGGCTGCCAGAAACGGGATGGTTGAGTCGTGAAACTCTGCTGTCACTAGTTGAACCAAAGCATTATTCAGGCGTTTATGTCGAAAAACAGCCCATAACGTTTGCCGATCACCCTCGCGATGAAGATCAGTACGTAGCGACATGGTATGTGCGCGGAGTGACCCCTGATAAGGCAGTCGTTTTCCGACTTGACGGCATGTCGTACGCGGTCTCTGTCGGAACCGAAGTCCCAGGTATGGGCCAGGTTACGGCACTTGATCCTGGTAACCATCAAGTAAAAACAGTTCGCGGCACCATTAATAAGCGCTAGGCAGAGAGATCATGAAAGACGACATCATAGGCGGCATTCAAAATTCTGTTGGCAATGCTATCGATTACTTTCTCAATTTTGGGAAAGAAATTTCGGTGCTTCAAGATGTCTTGCTTACGTTGATCGTACCGGGCGTAGGGATATTGATTTCTGCCGGTGCTGTGCGTGACTTCATGCGAATGAAGAATCCAATACACCAAAACAAAGTTACAACATCGTCAGTCGCAATACGCTTTGTCATAGGCCCAGCAACCGTTCAGCTCGTTATTTTGATGAGGGCGATGGCAGAGTCGGTTTTTGGACATGAAGTGGCCTCCAAGTCAACCATGAAGGCGCTGAGTTACTCGGGGGCGCCCACAGGTGGTGACCCCACGGCAGCACTGCTTATCGTGATTGTGTCCTTTTTGATTTTTGTTGGCTGGGTTACTGCGCTTCGGTCAATGTTGGCGTTCTCGCGAGTAGGTCATCCACAGGAAAACGGGTATCAAATGTTTAGGAGTGGGGCCGCAAGGCTTGTAGCGGCAACATTCTTATGCATGTTTCAGTTTGCATTAGACGATGTGATTGCAAGTTTCACCGGAAAAACTGGGGTATTTTCCAGTCAACTAACACTTTAAAAACCTAAATAACCAATCAAGAACCCAAAACAGGAAGCAATGTAATGATTAAAAAAAGATCCAAAAAATTGAAAATCAGTGTTAGCCAGCGAATGACGAAAGCGTACTTTGCTTTTTTGACGGCCATGATTGTTCCAGGCACAGCATTTGCCCAAACTGCTGCCGGGATCTCGTCGTGGTTCGTTAATATTGGGAAAGAATTCGCAACCATTGTCCCCGTCATTGTTGTGATTCTTGGCTCGGTCGGTGTCGTCATGGCAGGCTTTGGCATTATTTCGGCTGTTATGGCTAAGAAAAACCAACGCCCACTTGAACACCAGGCTTGGCTAATCATTGGTGGCGTCTTGTGCGTATTGCTGGTTCCTTTTGTTATTGCCATTGGCGATTCTCTTTCCGGTGCAAGTTCGGAAAAAGCGGTAGAAGGCTTTTTGGATCAATAACTTCATATAGATGAAAGGGAATGTCATTGAGAACTCCACGCTTCTTTTCGCACCCAATAGCAAGAAAGCTGCTACCTGAAGCGATGGCTGGCAACTTTAAGGCGAAGGCAGAGCCGGTATGGCTGGCAGCGGATTACCGCTGTCAGCTTAGCTATTACGACTACCGTCCAGTACAAGATAACAGCCCATGCTGGCTGATGTTAGAGCCACGGGACCACCTTGGCGCCAAAGGCGAACAAGCCAGGCCGGCGACACCTGAAAGCATCAGTAAGGCTTTCAAAGCCCACGGCGTATCTTCGAAGACAACGCAAGCGATCGATCCGCTTTTATTCTGGGCGCGCCATGTTGACCTTGCACTGGATCATCGCCGAGGGACGCTGATCTTTGCACCCTGGATCACCCAGGGAGAGCTGCTTTCGCTCTTTCGGTGCGCTGCAGTTGGCGCCATACAGCCCAACTTTGCCGGAAGCGCCAGTGCCGGGCAAATAATTGAAGACATTGAGTGCTTCGGAAACGATGAGCTGATGCGTGAGGCGACTGCTACAAGCAGCCTTAACGAGCCATGGAGCGCCGATGAATGGCTAAAAGGTGTGCGCAAGCTCCCGCAAAAAGAGCGCCGCGCATACTTAAATGAGTTTGGCGCCAATCTACGATTCTGGCCTGACCAATCTGTGTTTCGGCCTGTTATTCAGACCTGGAAAGAGCAGGCGGACAAGCATTTAGGCAACCCTCAATCTGATACCGGGAATCCTTGGTTCAGTCATTACATGGAAATGTTCAGTACCTTGCGAAAAAAAACTTCCTAAATCTTGGCTATGTAAACAGCCACAAAAAACACCGATTAAACACAACTGACACTGCCAGTTAACCTCAGAGGTCATACGATGAACTACACAAAATCCAAGCTTATTGGCGCAATTGCTGCGCTTATTATTTGCGCGCCGATGGCGTCAGCGGCACCTACTGTCACGGCTACCGGCTTTTATCTGGGCGCCCAGACTGGGTGGAACGACACCACACTGGAAGGCAGCTCAAGCAACTCGTTAGTAGAAGGAAATTCGGCTTCTGGGGTTTCCGGTGCGGCGTTTGCAGGCTATCAGGCCAAAATTCCAAACGGCATACTTGCCATAGAGGTCAACGCAGGTGCCAGCTCCGCGGAGTTTGAAAAAACAGAAACTGCAGCACGACAGTTGATTACCAGCGATATGTCTTATGGAATCAGCGCGAGATTGGGCACTGACATTGCACGGTCGACACAGTTTTACGGCCTCGTCGGATATCAATCCACGGACTTTGAGCTGACCCTGGAAGATAGCACGCCCGGTTCTGTAGCCAATTTCAAAGACAGCAAGTCATCGGCGGGCGCGAGCATAGGATTCGGTATTCAAGCGCAGATTACAGATGCACTCGCCATGCGCGTACAATGGACCAGAACACTGCACGACGAAAAAACTTTTGGCGACCTGAAATTAGACCCCAGCACCAGTCAAGTAAGCATCGGCGTCATGGGCTTTTTCTAAGCCCACTAGGACAAAAGCCTGCCTCGTTTGTGTGGCAGGCTTTTTATGCCTGGCGATGCGAAGCAGAAGGCGGGTCATTTATGAAGGTGTTATCGTTAAAGCGCAATCTTTGCACCCATGAGTAACGGAGAGGCATTCACTGCACTTAGACGCCTTTTCGCTAAAAGCCGCACTGCTGTGTGGTGCTGTATTGCCGCGCCATACCTCCTACGCCGGTGATTTGGTGTTTGTTTTTAGGGCTGGTGCCCCGTTTTTGTCATCAAGGAATGTATGGCTGCACGCTTCGGTATCGGCTTTGTCTATATGCATCCAGTAGTGGCCTGACGTTTTGCCTTTTCGCCTGACGACGGTTTTTTTACAGCCCGGACAAGGTGCTTCTGGGGCCTTGACAGGAATCACTGGTTTGCCGCCTTCGTCAGAGAGAAATTGAATGCAACCAGCCGCATCACTGGCATCGTGATGCACCCAAAACGTATTGGCTTTCTTTTTACCTTTTGCAGATTTTGAACGCTGCACTACGGTCTTGCCGCATTTAGGGCAGGACTCGCTTTTAACCAATAGTTCGCCTGATAGATTGTGTTCAATGTCTTCTTGCAGCGACTTCAGAACAGGGCGCACTATATTAAGGTAACCCATCGTACCTGTTGAGACCTTATCAAGAGATGCCTCCACACCCTGAGTGTATTTGTAGCTCATGAAGTTAAATTGCTTCAAAGCATCTACGATGTAGAAACCGTTGGGCCCTGGCCGAAGGTTCGGAGTTTTGGATTTGCCATCTGTGTCTAACGTGATGTATCCGCGTGAAGTGATATTTTGAAAAATGGCGGAGTAAGTGCTTGGCCGGCCAATCCCCGCGCGCTCAAGTGCGACAGTCAAGCTGTGTTCGTTGAAGCGGGATGGTGGTTTTGAAAAATCTTCCTTGGTTGTGACCATGCCAGAAAATACAGTGCCTTTCTTCAGTAGAGGTAGTGGTGTGTCTTTGGTCGTGTTGATCTCTACTTGTGCGTATTTGCGCCACCCTAAACTGCTAATGACTTTACCTGAAATCATATAGGTAGGGTTTACCGGATTGCCAAAGCGGTCAGATACAGTCTTGTGAGAAGAAAAAAGCATTTTTGTCACTTGATCAATGCCAGCTGGCATAACACTGAGCATTGCGCGTTCACGTATGAGTGAATAGAGATTTTGCTCAGCTGTGTTTTGCCCAGCAACCGGTACAGAAACGTCGGTGGGCCGGATAGCGCCGTGCGCCTCCTGTGCTCCCGCCTTTGACTTGAACTTAGGGATGGTTGTTGTAACAGGGATGCCCTCAGACGTTAAATACGCCTGAATTCTTGCGTTATCCTCTTCGGACAGATTTCCATTGTCTGTCCGGTGATAGCTTATCAGGCCTTGCTCATAAAGCTTTTGCGCCGCCGCCATGCTTTCTTTTGAACCCATCCCAAATACTTTGCCGGCTGCCGACTGCATTTCCACGGTCGTAAACGGTGCCTTTGGTAGTACATTTGAGGGCTTTTCCTCCAACCGCCCAAGGGTGACCTGTTGTGGGCCCAAGAAGGGTTGGGCTTGCGCCTGAGTCCATAGGCTGTCCTTTTCAGCCACAAATGGGCGAATATCGAGCTTCGCCTTAACCTCTGGATGATCTGCCAAGGCAAGAGTTACGGACTGAAATGCCTTGGGGATAAATGAGGTTATTTCGCGTTCGCGGTCCACAACAATTCGCACAGCTACCGACTGCACACGCCCAGCAGATAAGATAATGCCGGACTTCCGACACAAGGCAGGGGATACCAGGTAGCCAATGAGGCGATCAAGAATGCGCCTGGCCTCTTGCGCGGCTACAAGGTTCGTATCGATTTCCCCAGGGTTCGCAAAGGCCTTCTGGATTTCGGTTTCCGTTATCTCGTAGTACAGCACCCTTTCTACATTGTCGGGCAGTTTTAACGAAGCCTTTAAATGCCACGCAATCGACTCGCCTTCACGGTCTGCGTCAGTCGCAAGAATTGTCTTTGCGCACGATTTAGAGAGCCGAATTAGGTCAGTTACGATTTTTTTCTTCTCAAAGGATATTTCGTAGGTTGGTGCCAAAGTGTCCAGATCAACCCCAAGCTCATTCTGGGGCAGGTCGCGGATATGGCCAATAGACGCTTTAACGATATACCCACTGCCTAGAATCTGTTGAATTTTTTTGCTCTTGGCCGGCGACTCGACGATCACGAGTACATCTGACATAAATTTTCCTAGTTTTTTGTGTGTTCAAGCCATTACAAACTTCGCATGAGGTATTATAAGCCCAACTAGGCAGATCAACGGGAATTAAACAGGATTAGCATGAAGAAACCAATTGCGACTGCAATAACGTTAGTAATAGCAGGGACATTCCTCGCTGGCACAGCCCAAGCAGCCTTCCAGATAAAAAAAGATCAGCCTTCAGTTAGCGAGGCCACTACGGTTTTTGATCAGTCTGAATATTCCGTCTGGGTTGATAATACGTATTTAGCTCTTCACGAGTATGGAAAACACGGGTATACGGAGTCAGCCCCTAGCTATGGTGACCCCATGCCACTGGCGGACGCCTTAAAGATTTTGGTACCGCAAAGCTGGAAGGTTTTGCGGGCCAAGAACCTGGAGCAAGACGGTCAGCTATTAGTGAGCTGGGACATGAAGGACGCAACCTGGATAGACGTACTTAGCAACCTTGGTCAGCGTCACGGCATGCAATTTCATGTTGACCACAACCGAAACGAGGTTTTCATTAAGGATGGTCGTCGCTTGGTCTTCGATCGCCCTGTTGATTACGGTATGGAAGAGCAATACCCCCGTGCAGGTACTCAGCGAGTCGGGCAAAGCAGCCAAACCACAATTTCTAGTAACGCTGATGTAAGAGCTTCAACAACCTCAATTTCCCCAATGTCTAGCCGTGAGATCAAGCCAAGCACAGACAGTGCATTCACGATCTATACCGGTGATTCCGCTGAGGCTGTGATGCGCGACCTGGCCCTCATCTTTGGCTATGAGACTACGCATTGGTTGATTGACCCCCAGACAGTAAATGAAACCATCACGTTTACCGGGAATAAGACCCAAATAATGGCCGAAGTGGCTAAAGGGTTTGGTGGGCGAATCTGCCTTTATGACACCGACATGAATGCCGCAATTGTTCCGAAGACTATGGAGTGCCCACAATGAAAATTCTTGTCTCGGCCGGAATGCTTTGCATTGCTGGTCTGTCGCCGTTCGCGGTTGCTGGTGTTGATACTACCGACAATACGATCCTTCCCTACGGTGTGATTGATGAGCCAGTCACGATGGCTGACGTCGAGGCTAATAAACTGCCTTATAACCCGATAGCTAATCCTTTGGAGCCGAGTACTCCAAACCACTTGCCATCCGTTGAGCGTGTATCGGCAGGATTTCCGGAGGCCATGCGCGGCACTCGCGGAATAATGGAAGCGACAGCCGCTGCGGAACAAGATGAAGTTGTTGAGTTCTTTATTCTAAAAGGCGAGAAGTTGCGTGAAGCAATGGAGCGCTGGACTAAAACAGTTGGTTACGAGCTGGTCTGGCAGCCACGGCCAGAAGATGGCGATGTCCGCTTCGCCGCAAACCAGTCGTTCACTGGAACGTTCGCTGAAGCAACAGAAGATTTTTTCAGCATCGTGCGCCAACAAACTATTTTTGATGCCAAGTTCCATGGCAACGGTGTGTTGCGTGTATTCGTAGCCACTGCACAGCGTTAATTCGGAGAACTCAATGAAGCGTTTTTTACTAACTACATTGGTATTGGCCAGCCTTGGCCTCAGCGGGTGTGCAACCTGGTACCCAGAAACGAAGGCAGATAAGCCATCATACTTGCCGTCAGCACAGTCGCTCAAGATGCAGAAGCTGGCAGCAGACAACCGTCTCGCTCAGATGAGCGCTTTTCAAACTGACACTCCGTGGTTAATCGCGGGCACGGTTGTTGAATACGAGCAGTATCCGACACTGAAACGCAAGCTTGTAGAAATTGCGCAATATAATCGAACGCTACCCGAGATGGTTAGCCGCATTGCAGAAAAATCGGGAGTAAATATTTTTCTGGCCTCCGATTTGTATCTCTCGCCTAATGAAGATGTGCAGCGTGTTGGAACTGACCTTGCAAACGCTGTTGGTGTTGACTCGACGGGAGTAGGTGCAGGCATCGATGATGGAAATGTCTTAACTCTACTAGGGTCTGCCTCATCGAATGGTGGTACACGTTTTACTGCGCCACTTGAACAGCGAATCTCTATTGTTGTCGATGGCAGCGCATCTGAACTTATCGAAAGCGTCGCAACTCAACTAGGTATTGCCTGGAAGTATGATGAGGCCCGAAACCGGGTTACGTTTTACCGGTTAACGCGAGAGAATTTCCAAGTTTTCTTCCCAGGTCTTGCTAAAACTAAAATTGGCATGGGTGGCAGCTCAGAAGACTCTGTTATCAACCAAACCTCTGAAATGGAACTGCAAGGCGGCGATTGGGAAGAGATCAGCGACGGAGTACAAACTCTTCTGACATCGTTTGGTGAAGCAACTATTATAAAATCGACGGGCAACATCATAGTCGTTGATACGCCAGAGTCTATGGAAGAAATCACATCTTTCATAGAAGATATCAATGACGTTTATGGACGTCAGGTGCATCTTCAGATTAGAACCGCGTCTGTAACAGTTGAAAATGCCAACGATTTCAATTTGACGTGGAATAATATTCTGAACACCGTTAATAATGGCGATTTTGATGTTGGTCTTAATAGCGCCGCTGTTTCCACCGCTGCAAATCCAAATATATTAAATGTGATCCGCACATCTACTGGCGCTTCTCTTGCCTTAGAAATGCTTGCACAAGAAACGGAATCTACAGAGATCAATGAGCAGTCAGTAACGACGTTGAGCAATCAGCCGGCTAGCCTCAAGGTATTGTCTGAAACTGGCTACATTAGCGGTATTTCTCAACAAGAGACTTCTGGTGACCTGAATAATGTCATTAGTGACGTCGAGGTTACAACAATTACAACGGGATTTGATGCAACATTAGTCCCCCGGGTAGTAAGTGATTCAGTTCTTCAGTTGCAGGTTGCTTTGGAGCTATCAAATAACCTTCAACTGATCAATTTTGATTCCACCATTGTTCAGACACCTACGCGCAACCGAAATACAGTTGTTCAAAGAGCATGGCTACGTAACGGTGAAACATGGATTTTGGCAGCCTTTAATTCTGAGAAAACAACGAATAAAATCAGCGGGACCGGATCTGCAGGGTTCTGGGGATTGGGTGGCGGAACCAGCAAAAGTAACAATCAGCAAGTACTTCTGATTATGATAACCCCTCACATTCAAGAAGGCATGTTCTGATATGAGTGTCATTGCGCTTACGGATTCGGCCGGTGGTGCGAGCGTTGACTGCATCGCAGAGCTCATATGGGATACCGTCAATAAAAACGACTGGAAAATTCAAAAAAAACAGGCACTGAATGATAAGTCGCTTGTGGTTGAAATACCAATAATTAGGGGAGCCGGAAGCTCTTTAAACGTCGGCATTCTGAATTCTAAATCGGGTAGTGGAAAAGTAGGAAATCCCTCTATTGCAGCATGGGTTGCTCGATCATTTCTGTCCGGGACAGTTATCGCAGCAGAGCATGTAAAGCAGGATGGTGTTGACACAGTTTGGTTTTGCGCCGTACGTGACGGACAAGTAATTGCTGGAACAGACATTACGGGCGACATAAGCGAAATCGACGAGCGTGTAAACGAAATCTTTGAAATGATTTCGACGGAAGACGTCGGGTTTATGGGTTCCGCTTGCGGTGAGCTCACTGCAAACCAGATAGGAGAAGTTGAAGCACAACCGCTTCTTTTTAACTTGTCAGGAAGCCTAAAAAAGAAAGCCTTAGTAAGAGGAGGCTCGTCAGGAACAACCTCTCAAAAAACGTTGGTTATCATTGCGGTTTTGTGCACGATTCTGGCGATTGTTGGTGGGTCTTTTCTCTACATTTCGTTTAGCAGTAGCCAAAATACAGCAGAGGAAGCACGCAAGCGGAAAATACTGCAAATGCAGATGGCTAAAACTGAATATGCGGCGCTATTAGTTGAAACGGCCAAGAAAGCCCAGGGAGGGCTACTATTGCAAAGCCTATTAAGAGAAAGAGTTGGCAAACTTGAAGCTAAACTCGGCGGATGGGTCTTACAAACAGGCGCTTGTGAAGCGCAAAAGTGTACGGTTGGGTATCTAAACACAAATCTCACTGACCCAGCGGTTTTGCGCGAAGGGCTTGAACAGAATTGCGATGAAGTTTTGGTGTCGATGGATGGGACTCAGGGATCATGCATGTTTGGTTATGGTTTTGGCATTCTTGATGATGAGAATATCAAAACTCCAGAGTTCATGGAGGATGCCGACGTAAACCAATTCAGACTGGCCCTCATGCAGTATGCTCGTTACTTTGAAGGCTCAAGCTATGCAATAAGTGCTGCTTCCGAAGTGATGTTTTCAAAAAAAAATCTGCTAGGCAGTACAAATGTATTTCACACCGGGTCATGGGCATTGAATGTGCCGCTTGCACAATACCCTTATGCAATAGATTTGCTGCAAAACCTGAATTCTATTTCAGTTGATAAAGTAGACCTAAACTGGGGTGGAAAAAACATTGAAATTAAAGGTCTATATTTTAAAGAAGGAATCCGCTAATGAGAGTATTAGTTAAAACGTCAGTGATAATGTGCTTTGCATTTTCGGTTGTTGGTGGGTCTGCACAGGCTGAAAGTGTGGAAGATTACATCCTGAAGCAAACGCACCTGGAAACGCTAGACCACTCGATTGAAAGATATAACCGACTTATTACGTTAAGTGAAGCTGAATTTAAGCTTGAAAACGTAGGCAAAGAAACGGTGCGTACAGCGCCAGATCAAGGCGCCGGTAAATCGCGCTTCTTTGCTCCGTCAATGCAAAATCAATTTAGTGATGAAACCGGTGGTGAAAAACGGCGACAGCTAACGGCTGAAGAAGAGCAATTTGAAGCAGAACGAATTGCTAAAGAAAAAGAACTTGGCTTGATGGGCAATGCCACTATCGTAGAAGTCTTCAGGAATAATGGTTCAGGGAGTAACTACGGTGCTGTATTAGAGGTCAAGGGCCGATCTATACAAGTTCAGCCTGGAGATTTAATATCAAAGTGGAAAATTGCGAAAATTGGTCTTGACGAAATTACAGTAATTAATGAGCGCTATAATGGAGCCACAGTTCATATCAAGCAAATCCGGTAACCTGAGGCTTAGTTAATGTCATCTAAAGGTGGAGTCAAGAAGTCGTTGGGCGAGGTCTTAAGGGACCTCAACCTAATCAGTGTGGATGACTTGAATCGTGCTCTGAAAAAGCAAGCAGAGTACAACGCGAAGCGCCCCGATAATAAGGTCCGAATTGGCTCCATTTTAATCGCCAATAAGCTTATAACGCAAACCCAACTGCAAGAAGCACTGAAAGTACAAAATAAAAGAAAGCAGTTTGAGTTTAAAACAAAAGGTGAGCTTGAAGATATATATGGTCGCCTTAATTATCAACTAGAAGCAGCTGGGACAAAAGAGCCATTTGTCGATAGTGAACATGAAGCGGAAGTGATTGTTGCCGAAAGTCCTAGCTCCGGTCATCCGTTTATTCTTGTAACAATGAGCTTCCAAGAAACGAATCTGAATGCGCTACTTGCGGTTCGTCGGCGTGTTACTAAAGCATACAGCGCAGAAGACAATTCAAAAGTCGAATTGGTTACTCTTCATGCCACGAAAGACGTACTGATTCTGTACAGACAGCAAAAAGGATTATCGAACGATACTGGTGAAGATGGCTCACAAACGGATGCTGAATTAGAGTTTGAAAACTTAGTTAAGCGTGCTTATGAAGCAAAGGCGGTAGATCTACACTTTTTCCGTCGTAGTGATAACTGTCGTGTTCGGTTTCGAGTATGGGGATCTATGCGTGACCATGAAGACTGGGAGCCAAAAAAAGCGGACGACATATTAAGCGTGGGCTTCAGTTCTTTTGGTAAAGGTGGGAAACATTCGCACTGGAAAAGCAATATCAAACAGCGGATACGAATAAAGGTCACATATTCACAATTCATAACGCTTGATTGTCGCTATGAGCACGCTCCTGGTGATGATGGTGCATATCACGCCTGCATACGAATTCTGGCTAACGATAGACGGGATATCGACAAGCTAATAAATCTCGTGAATCTGGGCTTTACCACGGCGCAGGCGAAAAGCATTGAATCCGCAGCGTCAGCGGCGTCCGGTATGGTTATTTTAGCTGGACCAACCGGTAGCGGTAAAAGCACCACACTTGCCGGCGTCGTGAAATATTTGAACCGGAACGATGACGTAAACATATTGACGGTTGAGTCACCTATTGAGCGCGAGCTTCCGGCTTTTCAAATAGCAGTTTCTGACGATGATAATGCAGACCCGAAAGAATTTGCCATGGCAATTAAGAGCAATTTACGAAGGGACCCTGATTGTATGATGGTCGGAGAAATCCGGGATCAAATGTCGGCGTCTGCTGCAGCAACAGGTGCGCAGACGGGACACACTCTCTTAACCACTGTTCACGCTCAAAGTGCCATTGAGATTGTGGAGAGGTTATCCAGCCCGGCGCTTGGACTGCCTGCTCAAACAATTGGTTCGCCATCTTTTATTTCAATACTTATTTTTCAAATGCTGCTACCTGTCATGGATTCAAAATCAAAAACCCGCTTAACAGCAGGAAACATTGACGAGCACCTAACAGCGGAAGAAAAAAACCGTTTACTAGCACTTGTTCCAGATTTTGACGCCCATGAAATATGTGTAAGGGGAACGAGCAGAGAGTTTCCCGAAGGTATTGCAGAAATGACTATTTGCGCTGAGGTAGTGGTTCCAGACCTGAAAATGCGCCGGTTGTTTCGTTCTTTAGACCTATCTGAAGCGCTCGAACATTGGTTGTCTCTCGGACGCGAAAAGAATCAAGGACTACCACTGGACAACCAAGTAACAGGGCTTACCGCCGCGTCACACGCTGTCAGTAAAATGCTATCGGGAATGATTGATCCGAGAGATATTGAGGGCTCATTCGGCCACCTAAACTTGCTGAGTAATAACTTCTAATGAAAACAAAATTAGCCGCATTTTTCCAGAATATACCAGCCCAAGATCGTGTCGAATTTTACGGGTTTCTCCGAACTCTTCTCGAATCGGGAATGAACTTGCAGAATGCATGTGGTCTTGTTGCGTCAACTCTCGAGGAGCAAGCTGCGACCCGAATACTGGGAAAAAGTCGCATCTTAAAAGTTGCGAAGCTCTATCGGTATGCTGAGAGTGGTCTTCGCGGAGGGCAAACGTTGCACGATCTACTTACCGACCGGGTACCTGAAGCGGAGGTTATGATGCTCATGGCTGGCAGTAAAGGCAGCCTTTCGGATGGATTGAAAGCCGCAGAGCGCGCAGCCCATGGAAGTTCGGTAATACAGGACACCTTTATAAAAGGGCTTCTTTACCCCGTTGGTATGGGAATAGCCGTTGTAGTGTCCATGTACTGGATCGGCAATAACTTGCTTCAGACGCTGATCATGTTGAAGCCTCTCGAAAAGTGGGAACCTACCGAACAGAGTTTCTACTGGGCAACTCAGAACATAGGAATATGGCTTCCAATAGCCTTGCTTGTCATCACTGGCTTGATCCTTCTTACGTATTTTACCAACAAACTCGTCGTTGGTGATGTTCGTGAAAAACTGCACAGCATTCCGCCTCTTAACGTCATTCGGCAAACGACTGCTGCAACACTGTTAACAACTCTTTCAAGTTTAATCTTGGCGGGAGAAACCATACGTGGCGCCCTTAATCGTATGGAAGAGTCGTCGGCGTCTGCTTACATGGTTCATTACATTCGTCTCGCCCTTATCAACATCCGAGTGGGCTTGGCCGCGAAGGGTCCAGGCAAAGCGCTTGCCTCGAAACTTTTCACACCTTGGATCATCGTAAAACTGGAGATCTATAGTCGCGGTGAGGCAGATCAGTTTGCGCATAAGATGACCGAAATTGCGGACGATGCTCAGCAAAACGCTGTTAAAACGATGCTGGGATTCTCGAAGCTAATCGGCAACGTAATGCTGATTGTGGCGGCCACCGTGATTGGGTTCACCGTTACCACCATGTACTCGATCACCGGAAGCATTCAATCAGGAGCAGGAATGTAGCAGATAAAATCACCCTAAGTGTCATTGGGAGGGTTAGATAGGATTCGAATAGAGTGGTTCATGCGAAATCTCGCTGTGTTAAAAGTTATCGTTAACCTAAAAGGTATTGGACATGCGTACAAATGATTTTAAAACTATGAAAAATGGGTTCCGGAAGAGCGTTCGTGGTTATGCATTGACTGAATTGCTCTTGGTTCTGGGTATTATTGCTTTGGTTCTCGGTGCTATAGCCGCAATTGCGGTAACCACGAGTGCGGGCCAGACGGCACAGAATGAATCACGCCTTATTGATAGTGCCGCAAATAAAATCCGAACAATCTACAGCAGTCAGCCTGATTTTTCCGGTCTAAACAACACTGTAAGCACGCAAATCGAAGCATGGCCAACGAGCATGGTGTCCGGTCCAGCTGCCATCTTTAACTCTTGGGGCGGCGCAATCAATGTGGTTTCTCCTGCAACGGCTGTGTCTGGACAGGTTGCAAGTCGACTTTTCTCAATTGATTCCGAAAACGTAAGTCAGGACTCCTGCGCTGATCTAGCAACAGCCAGCACTACGGCTCTGGGTATCTCAGTTGCTGGCACCCCCGTTTATGAGCGTGGCGTTCCTGCGTTGGACCCGGTTGATTCTGCCGGCGCCGCCGCAGCCTGTGGTGAAGGCGTGACCATCATGTTCACCTACGGAAAAAATAGCTGATTAACTGGATAGTTTATTGACCACGGCAGGATTCGCTAAACGGCCCCTGCCGTCTTTACGTTATCACCGATGTTGCGGATGCGAAGGCTAAAACGATCATGAAAACCAAAACTTCCATTTCTGCCGGAAAAAAACAACAGCGTGGATACATGCTCACGGAGTTGCTGCTTACTGTTGCCATAATTGCTGTCGTTCTTTCGGGCATAGCTGGGGTTATCGCAACCCAATCTGCGACCCAAATTAGTCAGCGTGAGGGTGGCATCATCCAGATGGCTATTAATGATTTACGGCTTATTTTCCGAAGACAGCCGAGCTTTATCGGCTTTAACATGGCAACCAGTACACAGGTTCGATTATGGCCAACGAACCGTGTGACTGCGCCAGGCGTTGTGTCGAGCGCGTGGGGCAGTAATATCAATTTCGTCGTTGACGGAGCCTTAGATCCCTCTAACCAAACAATGCGCGCTGATATAGAAGATGTTCCCCAAAAGGGCTGTTCTGATTTTGCATCCTATGCATTTAGTGCCTCACGAATTGCAATAGATGGGCAGGTTGTTCTCAATACTACCGGTTTTGGCCCGCAGTTAAATCCAATTGACATTGTGGCCGTTGCAGCACAATGCGATAGCGCGCCAAGTGATGTGTCAATTTGGTTCACCAAAGACTATTTCTGATCAGGACATCCGCCATGAAAAAGCTCAATCCCCGTTCTAACGCCGGTTTTGCGTTGGCGGAACTTATGCTGACAATGACCGTTGCTGCGGTGTTTTTCGCGGGCGCGGCAACGTTTATATCCAAGCAACGCACAGAGCAGGCCGCTAACGAGCAGGCTATGTGGATTGCGCAGTACGTGAACGGTTTGGCTGCGTATATGACCATCCAGGGCGTGACACCACCAGCAACACTCACGGTAACCGGAACGGATTGGCTGAAGAGTACCGTGTGTGGAGGCTTACAGCCGCCAAGTGATTACCTTTTATCGTGCGATATCCCGACTAACTTCAACGGTTCCTACGGCATGCCTGCTCCGTCTGTAACGTTTGACTGGAGCGTTCCTACTGGGCCCCGGGCAGACATCACATTTGGATCGGTAAGATCTGGAGGATTACCAAGTGC
Organism: Marinobacter sp. ELB17; assembly: GCF_000169375.1. Classification (GTDB taxonomy): domain Bacteria; phylum Pseudomonadota; class Gammaproteobacteria; order Pseudomonadales; family Oleiphilaceae; genus Marinobacter. The sequence goes on along the minus strand of NZ_AAXY01000021.1, from coordinate 28,155 downwards.
AAAAATTGCTGCACTTCTTGCCTCAAGCATTAATAGTCGCCTTGAAGTAGATGGCTACATTCACGCGAGCGTATTCTCTATTGATGGCGGTATTGACCCGGTAGCTAATCCTGGTGCTTTTCGAGCTTCCATAATTGCGGCCAACCTAACAGGGTCAATCACTAGCTCAATTACATCGACAGTGTTTGTCCGTCGTGACGGCAATACAGTGATGAAAGGTCCACTGGTTACCGAGCACGATAACTGGGCGATGATCGCACGAGATGAAGCTGGCAACGAAAACGCCGCGGCTCAAAGCAATATTGCGAGCGCCAACGTAAATGATGTGTATGTACGATCCAATGCGGCCTGGGCATCCGAAACCCACGCACTCGCTGAAGAAGCGTATCGCTTAGCTGTTCGTACCCCTCAATTTATGACAGAAGTGCCGAGCGCAACGATTATTCCTCAGCCATCGTGCCCGGCAGGCCTAACCGCGCAGATTTTTACCTACCCTGTGATTTTTGTGGGCGGAGCATCAACAGCCAGTACCCGCTTCATAGCCGGTATACGGACGCCGGTTGATATCGTTAGCGCTGCAACCTGGAGGGTGCGAATGTTCATCTTGTACGAAGGCAGCGCCTCGTGGGAAGAGGCGCCATCTGACATGGGGCGCATAAGCGTGACCACTCGCTGCTCATAAAATTGGACGTTAAAGGCGCCACGCTCGCAAGGGTTGTGGCGTTTTTCGTGTTTCATAAAAAAATATAATTGTCAATATGCTTGCGATAATAAATTGCCAGAGTATACTAGATAGTAAGCTAATAATTCTCATACGCAACAAGGTTAACTTATGAAAACTACATTAATTAGCATGGCCATTTTTGCAGGCACACTGACACTTGCAGGTTGTGGTGGTGGTGGTGGTGGCGGTGGCTCATCACAAGGTTCTACAACAACACCTGTAACACCAACACCCACGGTCGTTAACGGCGATGCCAAGAGCCTGATCAACGCTCCATCCACACTGAGAGCAATAAATGTGGTTGTCGCTATTGCTGATTCTGGAATCAACGACAGTCATGATGAGTTTGTTGGGACGAGCATTGATGGGCGAAGCGGTGCGTTTGTAACAAATGATCCGCTGGATGCCGACTGGGATTCAACCTATAAATATTCACAAGTATATTCCGATGGCTATGAGCCGGAAGGAACTGGCGGCTTGGTGTCTCACGGTACTGCGGTGGCTTCCTTAATTTATGGGAAAGATGCCGGCTTGCTTTCGGATAGCACGCTACTGGCAATGGACGTTTTGTACTCCGGGTCATTAGCTGATAACGATTTTGATCCGGCAGGTGGGTCGCCAAATGCGCTTGCAGGAATCCTGGCTACCGCAGATTTCGACAAAACGTTTGCTGTCGACTTTTTGAACCTTTCTATTGACGGAACTGGAACATACCTAAACGTAGCTACCTTTGGAAATTCAGAGAAAGCCGTCTATGATGAATTTGAAGTGTCAAATTCTGCGATAATCGGAGCCGCAGGAAACGCTCAACTGGATCTTACTGAGATTTATGCGAGCAGTACTTCTGCATGTCCGGAAGATCCTGACGGGAGTTTTTCAGGAGACCCACAAGGGTATGCTTACGAAAGATGCTACGCCTTGAAATACGATCGTAATGAAAAAACACTTATTCCTTATACGAATGATAATCTTCGTGACACTCTCATCATGGTTGTAGCCGTGGATAATAGTGGGTCTATTGCCAGCTTTTCAAATCGCCCAGGTACTGACATAACCATTCAAGAGCGTTTCATTGCTGCTCCAGGAGTGAACTTGTCAGTGGCAAGCCATAGTTCTAACAGTGGTTTTATACGTAAATCTGGAACGTCATTTGCAGCACCTTTGGTAACCGCAGCAGCAGCAGCTGTCAAATCAAAGTTTTCATCCCTGACAAACAGAGCTGTATTACAGGTTCTACTGAACACAGCTGATAATAGCTTTGCCGGATACAAACCTGAGCTACACGGTATGGGTATCCTGGACATTGAGGCGGCCCTGAACATAGATCCGAGCAACTACATTACACCCTAACCCACAGTAGAAAGTGCAAACACTAAGCGCCCATTTTTGGGCGTTTTTTTGTATTTCAGCTACCATTCTTGCGGCGGAAATCCAAGATTATTTTGTTCATTCGCTCATAGTGCATATAGTAATGGTACGCAAAACTTAGCTGATCCATGTTTGCCGGACTTGCAGTACCAACCCCAAACCCAGGTTCAATAAGGCGCCGCTCATCGATTATCTCATCGGCGTTGGCGTAACGGCTGTTGTCAGAAAAAGGATGTACGGCATTGTAATTAGTAGATAGAAAATCAACTATTGTTTGGGACGACTCGCGGTGTAGTTCAAGTGGTTGCTTGGAAGCTATCACCACCTGGTAGGCCAAATCAGAGTTTGAGTCGGGCTCTGACTCATCCCATGGAGACTTGGGGTGTACGACAATGCGCTTGACGTACTCAAATTCAGATAGCATCGCGGATAGTATTTGAGGGGCACCATCTTTTTGGTTAAATCGATCATCCATCCAAAACGCAAATATTCCATCGTCTGACAGCGACTTCTTTGCAACCTGAAAAAATTCTTTGGTGTAGAGCATCGCTGAGGACTGGTAGCCCGCACCAGTGACCGTCGAAAATATTAAGTTATATTCAGCATTGCTTTGACTGCCCTCGGATAAATAGGACAGCGCATCCCTTTTTACAATGCTGACCTTATCTCCCACTCCACCATTCAGAGGCTCAAAGTAGGAAAGCTGACTGTTAGTGTCAGGACTGATATCGACGAGTGTTACGTCATCGAAAGAGTCAGCAACGAGTGATGCGCTCACGCCCGTTCCACCGCCAAGAACTAAAGCCTTTCTTTTGGATGCTGCAAATAGAGAAGGTATTGCGGCTGCTGCAGCTTCGGCATACATAGTTCTTTTAGGGTCACTCATTTCAAGGCTCACAAATCCATCGATCACTAAGTAATCATCGGTAAATATGAGATCATCATCCTGCCACCCATTCAATCGTACATGGTCAGTGGTCCAGCCATAACTGCTCCATGACTCTATTACCTTAAATTCATATCTCATATAATCGTCTTCAAGGACGTTCGTTCCTGGTTGCAGCCGATAAACATTTCGCTCAAGAACCTTAAAGTCGCTGATGACTCTATTTGCAAGAATAATGTGATGGGTAGCAAAATACTGATCAAGGACGATTGGTACGGACGCGATAACAATTGCTGGAATTGACAAAAGCACAAGTCTTTTTGAGCTAAAACTAATTAGAGAAATAGAAACTACGAAGAGAATTAGAGCATCTACATTGTATTGCCCAAGAAAAATAAACGCCCAATAGCCAATGGCGTTTCCTATGGAGATTACAAAAAAAGCGTGTTCAGTTTTTACACCTAAACGGATCGCGGACGGTATAGAGACGCCAATAAGTGCGTAAGAGGGAATTATCAGTATCGCCGCAACAGCGAAGTATAGTATCCATGAACTGAACCCCGTATCCATAAATAGTGGAATCAGAATGTTCAGAAAATAAATTCCGACATACAGCAAGAGGATTCCTATCCCAGTTAGACCAGCAATCATCCTAAATGAAAGTTGCAGCCTTCCTGCCAAAACGGCAGATAAGCTTAGTCCCAGGAATATAAATGCCGTGATCGTCGAGTAATTACGAATGTTTGGACCAACTAAATAATCAAACGCTTTATAACTAGATATTCCAAAATAACCTGTAACAATAGAAAGACAGAGTAATCCAAAGAATAGGGAGTAAGAGTGTGCTTGCACTGTATTGGATCGATAGCATGGACTCAATGATGATGCCCGGTACAGCATCACCGTGAAACCATTCACCAATGACACTGCAGCTATTAAGCATCCTACAAATGGCCATCCAGATAATGGGAAGCCGTAGCCCTCAATGAGCATTAAGGATATCGCGCCACCAACGTGAAACAGTATGTAGACCGGCTTGAAAGCAGAGAACCCCGAACGATTTACCGTATCGGTCGTTCGATGCTGGTGCAACGGTATTAGCGCTCCAGTTAGAACGGCTATTGGGGCAACAACAATGACAAAAAGGATCATTTTTACTGAAGCGCTCATCGTTCCTGAGATCATAAATACGGACTCAATACCAAAGTATTTCAGCCCGCCAAACACAATCAGCCCGTAAACCCCTAGCAATATTTCCAGCGGCCCGGTCAGAGCAGGAGAAATTCGGGTCGAAAGCAGAGCTCCAGCGGCCGAAAGCGCGACAAATGCGGTCAGGCTGGTGGCTACCGAGGTTGCATCGCTGAGCCCGGATATTGATATCAGTTTATAGCTAACAATCTGATAGGAAAGCGCGGCAAACCCGGCAACAAAGAAGATTAGAAGGTTCAGATATCCCTGCGTGGCCGTGCGACCAAGAGGTTGAGTGCTGCTCATTTGAAGGTTCCACGCATAATTGGAGGTGTTTGAGGTTCAATTTCCGGCATTATCTGGCCACAGAGAGCCTGTAGAGCTTGGTTACGCGTCATAAAAATTGACTTGATCCTTATTATGGATAAAGATACATCATGCGAAGTTATAACGGTGGATCTAAGCGGAAATAAACGATGAAACCCATGATTAATACCATATACCTGGCCACTAGCTGCAGGTTGGCATTTATTTTCTGTTCAGTTGTTGGAGCTGCCAATGCTACGTCAAGTTTTTCGACGGAAGCGGACTCCCTCGACAAGCGAGACAGGGGGCAGCTCTTTAACACTGTTGGTGCGGCTGAGCCTTATAAGGTAAATGCTCTGGAAAAATCGTTTAGCACAACGCTGGCGCCGGATGCAGCCCAGTCAGCGGAGTCTCCTAGCAAACCATCAGCTGTAAAAGATGACAACGCACTGAAAGAAGTGCTGAAAAAAGAAAGTTCTGACACAAAAAGTCTGAATCCCTCATCGCTGCAGTAGGGCACTGGCGAAAACTGAAGGCTAGAAACTCGAAAACCGTCTTCTAAATAAAACTGCTTGCTTTCTGAAGAGAGAATACTTATGGCTGGATATAAAAATATTTGCTGTTCTTGTGGGCTTTACGTCCGCATTGACGCTTAGTTGGGGGGGGTCTGCCTATGCCGACTCGAAATTTACCACCGAAGCCGACAACCTGGGTAATCGTGAAAAACTTGGTTTTTATCACGGTATCGCGACCGGTGAACCCATAACGATGGGTGCTAACGCAGGCGTAGGGTAATCGTCGGTTCTCGACGCTGCACAAACCGCAAGTAGTGTCATCAATGAAAAGGCAGAGGATGTCGAACGTGTTGCGCAACAAAATCTTGACGCTATGAAAAGAGCGACAAATCTAAAGATTAGCGCCTTAGAGCGCAGGCTCGCCAGCGCACCAACGTCGGGCGCAGGCACAGTATCGGAAACCACTAGGATGGGTTACACCACCGAGTTGGGTCCTTACCAGTGTATAAAATATCACTTTAAAGGCGGTTGCGATCGGCGAGGAAACCCTCAATATACCTATGCATGTAGGGAAACAGCAACGCGTCTGGATGGGCACGTAACGGGCAAAACATTTCAGCGACTAGGAAGGATAAATAGAGCAAGTGGGCCCCAGTTTTCTGGCTGCTAAACACAAAGAATTCCCTAAATTTTAATAAAGGAAAGCACCAATGAAGTTAGCCGTGGCAAAGAATTCAGTAAAATTTATAAGTATTGCTCTAATGGTCGTCGCAGGCGCTCAGGGTGCTTATGCCTCATCAAAGTTTTCAACTGAAGCAGACGAACTTAGCTCCCGAAACAAGATTGATTTCTATACAGGAGTAGCGGCTGAGACGCCCATTATGGCGGGTTACTCCCAAGGCAACGGCCCCGCAAGCAACTCATCACTGGACGATGCCGCGCAATCTGCGGTTCAGGTCATCAATGAAGAGGCAGAACAGGCGCGTGACGAGGCTTGGGCGATGGAGCAGCGTATGCAGATAAAAATGTCCGCACTTGAGAAGAGGCTCGCAGGAGCCGGTGAACCAGCCGGTGGTAGTGTTGAGACCAAAGACATTATTGTTAACAGCAATTATGTAGATATGTTTGCAAGCAAGCAAATGGGGTCAGTGACAACATATAGACATTGCTGGGGCAAGGACAATCGAAATTGTGAGTACCGTACTGATACTGGGAGTATTTGCAAATTTCATACAAAAAAGACCTTTCGAGTCCTTACTACAGACGGCAAAGAAGTAGATCGTCGTGAAATAAGTAGTCGTATAGTGATGGAACGTAAGGTGAATTATAATCGCCAAGATACCGGTTGGCTTTTATACCGTGCGGGCTATTCCAACAAGACTAGTCAACGTCGTGAATGTTAAATAGAGTAGCACCCAAAAAAGGACGTGAGTATGATCTTTCATTTTCAGCCAATAAAATTCATAGCCGCCATAAGCTTTGCGAGCGCTTTATCGGTCATTGCTGGTAATGTTTTTGGGAGCAGCGAATTCACTACTGAAGCTGACAGTTTGGATAAACGTGAAGAACTTGGTTTTTATCACGGTATCGCGGAAGTTAAACCTATAACGATGCGTGCTAGCCCAGGCATATCGTCTGTTAACGACATCGCAGGAGGAGTTAGTGACGTCATTAATGTACATGCAAAGGACGCCGAGCGTGTTGCGCAAGAAAATCTTGACGCCATGAAAAGAGTGTATGATTAAAGCTTAGTCAATTAGAGAGCAGACTTGCCGACGCCGGCACAACGTCTTGGGATTCAATGCCCTGCCGGTACTCAATGCGGCATATACATGAAGACAGGAAACAGAATTAGAGCTTACACGCCATGTCAAGGCAATAATCCCCGGTACGGTTGCCCAGCAGGTTTTAGCCGGTCTGACTTAGGATACTTTGAGGCAGGTGGTGGTGATCGTAATTTCTCTACGTGCCTTAAACAATAATGCTCAAAGCGATTTTAAACCCGTCGGTCAATTGAGGTCAGGGTTTTGTGGATGTTAACCGCAGTTGAGCCAAAATATATACCCAGCAATTGTGCTGGGTGATTCCCATTAAGCTGCTAGTCAGCCTGGAACAGTGAAGCTCACTTTGGTCAGATCCCGCGGCATAACCACCATAGAATCATAGTCAATCGCGTCCATGTTATAGACGGTAACAAAACGAGCCAATCCAAAGATCGTCATGGCATCAAAAACGATGGCGTTCAGCTCACAATAAGGCTCCTGCTCAACCAACTTGTCGAGTAAGTCCATCCGCAGTGACGGTTGCCTTGGGAACTTCTCAACCGGGGCCCCATCAAGCGACAGCCAGGTATTCCATTTTTTGTTTACATCGTCCATGACTTCTTTTGAGGCTCGCGCCGGCAAATTAAGAACATGGCAACGTGAAAACGCTTCCAACCTGGCCTTATCCGGGCTCCACTCGCCCACGTTGACCCTAACCTCGACCAACCCAATACCAAGACCCTTATCGTTGGCATGGCGCACCGCGGCACCTATGAGATTGCCAGGGCCTCGGTTCCCATAAAGGAAGGTAATTCCCTTGCGCGGAAGACGTAAATTGGCATGCTGGAAGTAGTTTGGATTAGACAAGGTAAGTTGTTTCGGAGGGTTTTTGCCTTCGAAAAAGAAGAAACTTTTTGCCCCAATACTCGACACAGAATACCCTCATAACCACTGCGACACGCAGAAAATACGCCCAAGCAGGAAGCCTGCAGGCGAAACGAATAACCTTATAAACAGTATAGTAATGAGCTGCGTCAAATTTGTCTAAGAAAAATTAAGAAAAAGTCATATAGACACTATCTTTGAGATAAAAAACCAGCAAAAGTTCATTCAAACAATAGCCGATACGATAATGAATATCTGAATTATGCTAACCTTAATGGCATCGTTAAACCGAAATAGATGGATATTATGACAGCTAATTTTACCTCCAGCCTTTGCCCAGAAACTCCCATTGAAGGACGACACCTGGCCGAGTTAGCCAACTTGATGGCTGCTGAATGGGGAGAAAGCGAGCTTCGCGACTTAGACCTTGCAATGGCGCTGCACATACCGCCGAACCGGATCAGTCACTTCAGGCATGCAAAGACGTCGTATCGCGCTGCGAACACGCCGCGGGAAGGCAAGGCCAGGCACGATATCCCTATGGTACACCCACACCAGGCCATTCTGATTCGACTGCTGATGCGGCACCCAAAATATGCGCGTCTGGTTAAACGGCCATCGAACACGGAGGTGTGGGACATCATTGCGCCTTTTTTACCTGGCTCCGGGCCTGTACGCAGCGCTTTCACAGCGGGGCGCGATCAGCCGGTCCAGAAAAAGGGGTTTGCACCTGTTTTTGGGCGGGCCGCTATTTCATCGTACAAAATGCTCCCCGGAGATCTAAGTACGTCTGGCGAGACCTCTTTGACCGTAATTCGGCTACAAATGGTAATTATGAGTCGTTTTGCTGACATATTTCGCGATTGCTTCAAGCGCTACGCGGCAAACCATATGTTCTCGGCAGATCGGAAAAACCCATTGTATGAGTCAATCACGCAAGATTGGACGATCCTGCGAGAAAGGGATTCGCTTACAGGATGGATGAACGAGCCATTACTACAGGCCTTCTGGGCAGAGGTGCATGAAAAGTGGGAAGAATGGTTCAACCAGGAATACCTGTCTGTGTGCCGCCGTGAAGCCTTGTCAAGAAACCTGGACCCGGAGGAAGTTTTCGTACAAGGCAACTGGTTGAATAAAAGCCCGGTGACCGACGAGGAATACCTGCACAAAGACCCGGGTTCAAGGCCTATTACGGGTGCGCGTAACGATGCCTTTGCAACATTCCGTTTGCAGGCTGGCATCACTTCATCCGAAATGTTTTGGGTGCTTGGTGTTCAGGTAAAAGCGGTTTACCGGTACCGGAGCCGCGGGAAGATCCGCATTGAAGCGCCAACATCGATTTTATTGCGTTACTTCATGAGTAACTTGAACGATCTGAACTATTTTCTTGAACAGCCACCGTCTGGCACGTGGCTACTGCAAAAAATAATGGGTATTGATCCGGCGTTTAAGCAATCTCAGCTTTCGCCACTGTTCGGCTCTACCAAGCTATCTAGTTACAACTTCGCCGCCGAAACACACAGCTGCCCGCACTTTGCCCGGCGCCTGGCGTCCATATTCGCTCGCGAGCTTCCGCATGAGCCACAAATTTACTGGCAGATCCGCGAATGTGTAGAAGATGAAGTCCGAGCCCGCGGGCTGGACGTTAAAACTTTTTGGGAAGAGGGAAGATGGAATGGCTAACGCTCCGCGAATGCAGTCAGAATTGAAGTTGGCTGGCGCAGCCTTAAATGCTGAGCCAATTTTGAACGACGACAACGAAGCGCATGATCCAACCCATTGTCTAATACCCAAGGCATGGGAGACCCCGCTGCAGATGCCCATGGACGGCATGAGCCCGAACGATCTGTGCAAAGAGGATCGTAAAGCGTACTGCGAGCAAATATTGGGCAACCTGTCTTCGGTATTTAGTGCGTTAAGAGAGCAAGCGCACGTTGCGCGCGCTCGTTTGTTGTCGGATGGGCAGAATGGCCATCCGGCCACAATGGAATCGCCTAAATGCGAAATCGCCGATGAAGCGCGTCTCCATGCGATAGAGGCGCTTTTGAATTGGTATTACCGTAAGGATCAAGATCAGAAGGAAACGGTTGCGTATATCGGCGCTGTGAGCGCTTCACCGCATACATTAAAAGCATTGCATGAACTAAATCGGCTCAAACACGAGTTTAGTGACTTGCTGGTAACGCTCCGGGATGCACTCGACCCATTGAGCAATACACGGGGAGATATGCACGACATATTGGGAATGTTGAGCGAGAACGCACCGGTGAACCTAAGTCGAAAAGCAGCAGGATCATTGGTGCGCCATTTACTGCATTCAAAGCTGAATATCCGCCAGCTTGTGAGAACAATCCCCATAGTGGATGAGCTACCGTACAGCATCCGTTGGCGCTGGATTGATTCGCCTTCGTCCGTGCGCATTGACCGTGTGAAGTTGCTGGATATGTTGGAGCGTAAGTACGATCACCCCGAGTCTCGGTATGACTTTGAAACGGTGGCTGGGGTGACTGACCCTGATTTTTGCTTGAAAAAGGGCCAGAGCAATGATTTGAGGATATCAATCAAATTGAGCGGAATTGCGGGTGCGAAAGCGCAAGAGAATGAGCCCAGTAAGCCTTATTTGGATTTCAAAAGCCGCTTGCCAGTGTTTTACGAGGCAGCGCCGGCTGATTATTACCGGAAGGAGCCGACCTACTCCATGGCGCCGGCCAATGCACCAAAGCGAAAGCGAAGGGGTTTGACTGAACTCGAACCGTTTTTAATGACATTGCCAGTACACCGATACAAGAAAAACACCGGGTTAGCGGAGTAGGGCTGCTAGGGGATCTGCGGTCAGGATGCCGTCACACAGCCACGGTATCAGCCATATCGAGCAGCTGGTCGTAAAGCGCCCCCGAGGACGTGACATTGGTTAATATGCCCAGATATTGGGCAGGTTGATCAGGTATAAACGTATCAGCAATAATATTGTAAGGCTTACATTGGCCAGAAACAGTTGTACCCCCAGCGAACCCAACGCACCAATTTTCATCTTCATTCTTCATAATGACTATCCAGCCTTTGTCCGCAGGGCAAACCAGCAGCGCATTAACTTCTAGACTAGGATCGGTCGTCAAATCGACAAGCCCATCTAAAGTCTGGCAAACGATGTACCGGGTGATGGTTCGATAATCTGGTAACGGTTTCTCTGGCACAGCGTAGGCTGTTTGGTTGGTGAGTACCTGTGCAAGTGATAGTGGTGATAGCGGTACTCCAAAACACGTTTTGGTACAGCTTTCATTGGGTAAATGGGGGGTACACAACACCTGAGTACCACTGGCTTCCAAGATGGCCTTCCAAAAATTTGGAGCGCTGTATCGACGCTTCCGGTCGCTTGAAAATACGAAATGCCCAGCACTTATCCATTGCGCAAACGCCGCCGCTATAAATTCACTAAGTTCGTGGTTTTGCATGGCATCGGAGCTTTCGTCCAATGCGCTGATCGAGCGAGAGTGATTATGGAGTGCTTTTGATGCGTGCTTTATCTGTGCCGTATACAGTGTTGCTAAATCCAAGCCAAGTGATACCACTTCAGCCTTTCGTGCCGGGTATTGGCCTCGATAGTAAGACAGGGCCGTTTCTAGCCACAATTCTGTCAGGCTGTATTGCTGCCCAAGTAAGCTGCCCAACTCTTTCGCGATGGTCGCGTCATTGAAGTCGTAAAATTCCTCTCGGTCAGCGCTGCACAAAGACGGATCAACAGAGTTGGCAAAGGCACTTTCAGCCCGAACATCAGAAATCCATTCGCGCAAGGTTTTATGACGAACGCTCGTGACCACTGCCACAAGTAGGCTTTCAAGATGAGTGGTGAACTCTATACAACGATCACGCCATTCCGCGAACTCAAGGGTGCCTGGTGACTCTGACTTTAGCTGTGCTTGTGAAGAACAAAGGAAGTCGTTAAGAATAAAAATTGAGGATGACTGAACCAGTTTTACCGACCAAGCCTTATCGAATGGCTGGTGAAGTGAGAAGTTGCCTAGCCCAACCTTAATAACCTGTGTGATGGCGACCAGTTTTTTGATTGAAACAGCCAACTCTGCGCGCGACTGACTGGCCTGAATCTCGTTTCGCAACCGGTATAGAGCTTCACGAGCAGTTGACCCAAGGAAAATGATGGGTCCAATCAACGTGATTTCCTCCCTAGCTTAACCCTGTCAATGCCCTCAGGATTCAGGCATTGATCAAGCGGAATAAGCATTTGCAGGTGCACCTGTAACGCTCGGACACCCTGCAGTCGGTAGGCGTCAGCCAGGGTTAAGGCATGAATTTTTGACAACTCTCTTGAAACGGCGATAAACGCCGCAGCATCTGAGTAGGTCAGCGTTAGATACTTGCCGCGATCATCTTCAATGACAACAACACTCGCGGGACTGGCCGTCACGGTGACTCGGAAACCCTGGCGCCGAAAGGCCTGAATTTTCGTTATGACGATATTTTTCCATTGCCGTGTTTGGTGCATCTGAACACTCATTTCAAAAACTGACTAAAACAGGCGAATACTGACAACCAAAGTGAACAACTTTGGCCGGAATCGCTGCCCAACATCGCATGACATAGTATAGTCTCAAATTATGAACCTTTTCGGTTATTTTTTTCAGAACAGCCCGTGTTTATTGGGCGTGCGTCGGAGTGAGCTATGTCAGCACAGCAGATAACCGAGACCCAAGCAGAGCATGGCTACACGACTCGCACGTTTCGGATAGCGGACATTCGCATAGACTTGGCCATGAAAAAGTTGCAGCAGCTTAGTAAGCGTGCGGAATCCATCGGCATGCCAGCCTTTGGTTTGGAACTAGGAGAACCTTATTTCGTCATCGCCGCAGGCGAGTATGGAATGATTGGCGGCAGGCTAAAAATGTTCCCATTAACAGTGACGGGCGGCGCTCCGGTTATCCCCGGCTGGAACTTCTTTGCCAAGATCGATCACGAAGACGGTGCAAACGTTGTACGAGGGTTCGGGGCGAGCCGGGCTGTCGAGAATGACCCTGTACTCCTGAAGGAACTGCAAACCTGTCCACCGAACTGCGACCACTGCAGCGTGAAGCGCGCACGAAACACGACATTTCTGTTTGAGAAGACGGATAACCCGGGCGAGCGCATTCAAGTGGGATCAACGTGTGTTGCCGACTTCAGCGGTCACAAGACTCCCGATCAGCTTGTATCACTTGCAACCCGGTGGTGCGAGCTGTCTGACGAATTTTATAACGATGAGGGTGACATTGGCCCCACCAGTTCAGGGCGCTCCCGTAATTTTGACGTTGAATCTGTCCTGGCCGCTGGGCTAGCAGTCGTACGCAAAGACGGCCACTGGATCAGCCGGGAAGCGGCCGGTGATTTTGGCAACAGTAGCGTAGACATGGTGCAGCAGCTCTTAACCAATCCCAAAATCTACATAAATCTTGTCGAAGAAAAAGACAAGGCCGCGGCAAAAGAGATCAGCGATTGGCTATGCAGTGATAACTACGATGTTAAAGGCAGTCTATTCCGGAGCAACCTGCAAGCTATCGCCATGCGTGGCGACGTGCCATTTAAGATGACCGGCTTCCTGTCCTCGGCTGTGGCCGTCTGGCACAACGACCAGGCAGACCTGCAGAAGAAAAAAGCCAATCCAGTTGTAAGCATGAAGCTCGGCAATTGCGATGAAAAGCTCACCCTGAGTGCCAAGGTTGAAAAAATCATTGTGCTGGAAAACGATTTTGGCACGTCTGATATGACCATTCTTAAAGACACCGCCAGCCAAGCCAAGATGATCTGGTTCAATTCTGGCAAGCGCACCATGTTTGAAGGCGACACTTACCACATTACCGGTATGGTTAAGAGCCATGAGGAACGGGATGGCGTGTGGCAAACCAAATTAAGCCGAGTGAACAGTTCAGAAGCCGCACTTCAAAAGCTGATCTCGATTAACCCAACCTTTTCCAAGCCTTTTGAGAAAAAGCTACAAGCCGTTATCCATATTGACGCCCGTGACCAAACCGGAAACACAGCACTGTTCAATGCGTCATTATCTTATTCCAACGGCCAAGCCGACCGTAAGGTGGTAGTTGCCCTTGTGGCTGCTGGCGCCGATCCGAGCATCCAGTGCGGTCAGAATGACGCTTGCTCATTTGATCAGTGGGTGGTGGCCGGCGACAGTGAACTTATTCGTCGAGGCATCGAGAGCCACCCAGAGCTTACAAAAGCTTGGGGCCGGGAGATGCTGGCGGCAATGGACAGGTTATCTCCAAAGGATGCAGAGCTAATATTGGCCACCTGGGAGCAGATTTTAATTCAATCTCCAGTAAATAAGCCCGAACTTGAGCCAGAACCTTTGGCCGACACGCCCGTAGTTAGCGACGATCAACCAAAGGGTGAAGTTGGCATTGACGATCAGTTTGACGAAGACCTTACGTTTCTCAGAATTGGCTGACACCGTTTCAACAACAAAGGATAATAAGTGTGCTGAGCAACCTTTGATATGACAATAAAGAAGGTCTGGGCCGGTCATTTTCTAGACCTATGCTTTTTAAGGAATCGCGGTATGGCTCACGAATTTATAGCACCCCGATTGATGAAGCCCAAATTGCCTGCGTAGCACTATGCACGGTCAACCCACGGCCATCATGGCATTTATTCCGACAGGGAATATGGAGACTAATAGCATGGCAGGTTTGCCTATGTCGGTGCTAGGCAGAGCTTCAGTAGTTAAAGAGGTTCGACCAAATTATTGGGCGTTGATAGGAACCGCAGTAATCGTAAAAAGTCCACAGAATGCAACGGAAGGTCCAAGGTATCGGTAACCGTGGATTTAAATCAAAAAAGTGCAAGCGCGGCACGTGATGGCAAGGAATTGCACCGTGAGCAGGACGCTACCCGTTACAAGACAACCCTAACAATCTGTTGATGGTTCGGTGGAAATCAACCCGCGACTTCCTGGCTACCGACAAGCAGCCGCTGGTGGTGTCATAAGCTCTCAACTAGCGGCGTTTTCGAAAAGAAACCCCGAAGCATCATTGACCGGTTGAATAAAAATAGAAGGGGTGATCATGGCCGAAGTCGGAAGCCCGAGCTGTCACGGCTTGGAAACTGAAGTCCTAAAAGACACGTTAGCGGATGATGACGAAGATTTCAGATTAGGACCATCCACATAGACCTGAGGTGGGGAGCTTTCAAAATTTTTGGTTTATAAAATCGTTAATAAGCCCTAATAAAACCCGAAAAGTATCGAAAAGCTAACTTCGTGTTAGCTTTAGTGGTCTACCATTATGCCTTGAGTGCTGATACGGTTTGCATAATAGCAACCCACAAGCAGAAGGATTTTGGCAGATGAGTTTTACCGGAACTCGATCCCAGATGACCTCATTGTCAGAGGGCGCGCGCATCACATTGCGCATAGCCTTCCTAGCAATGGAGCAGCTAACAATAAGAAAGCCGGCAGCGTATTTGCGTAGCCGGGTTGAAAAAGTGGAACTAAGTTCTTCCAAAATTATTTTTTCTGCCCGGAAACTATTGAACGAGATGCCCTCAGAAGATTCTACTATGGACCGCGATGTAGCATGGTGGGCTCTCGTCCTCGACAGTATAGATGAACTCGGAAGTTTGAGAGCCTCACTCACAACGTCTGAATCGCCGGAAGTAAAAAAATTGATTAGCGAGACTATGCCTGATCGTTTCTTAAGGCCAATTGAAAGCAATGTGCAAGGAATGCTTAGAAGCGGCGACTCCAAGGGATTTCTATTAAAGCGCGCACTAAAACAAAGCTCTGATGATGAACCAGCAAAGAAGGCAATTTCCGCACAATTGATGGACGCTGTATTCGATCAGTGTGCCGGATGTTTAGGTATTGCTCTGGCTGACAGCAACCTGCCACACGGTGCCAGAGTTATTCTGTCAGACCTTCAAAGTCAGATCGATTATTTCAGCAGCGGAGATGAGTGGCCCAGTCCCGACCGATCCCGTATTGGCGTTGCTCTGTACGAGGTTTCTCTTTACCAAGAGCGATCAGATTTAGCCTTGGGAACAGCCGGTACTAAAAGTTTAAACAACACCATTCATCGAATGTTGATGAAACACTCCCTAATCCAAATCGGAAACCATACTTACGGTGCTGAGATCGTAGCGTTATCTCAGCCTCCGCATGACGCTCACCAACATAGTGATTTCAGCGTCTGAATTTCGGGGGTTAATGAACGCCTTGTTGTCATCATGGCCCCACGAATTGCCTTTGGGCCCAGCGATACGTCGGATTTTTTCACCCTCGGCGTATAACAGTCCCCAGCCATCTGGAAGGTCAGCCACTCCTATAACGCCAGGAAGGCACAGGTAAAACCGATAAATACCCATACCCAAATCAGGGTCCAACCGGAAAGGCTTATTACGGTCTGCCAAAAAGTCGCTGCGGGATGCCTTGCACTCAACGAGAATGGAATAATTCGACCGCCAACCAAGGGCGTCTGGACTTTCACCGCTGGCGGTAAACGCTCGAAGTTCTGTTGCGACTGCACTACAGCCACACGAACCCTTAAGCCACCGGCCAGCACGCTGAACCAGATCGTCGTGGAGTGTGGGCTGGCGGGCAGGAAGTGGCTTAACGGGATTTGCCGCCGCTACGCCTCTACGCTTAACAACGGCCACGACAATCCTCGCTTTTCACAAAATCTTTAAAACGACGATAGCCACCAGAACGCCGATCACGAAGGCTACAGACGACTCAATTCCCAGGCTCATCAGAACCTCGGCAGTCACATTGAACGACCAGTACGCGATCAACAGGGATGCCAGGCTTGCGATGACAGCAAAGCCCACAGCCCAAACCACAGTGGGTATAAGGGGACTGCCCGATACCCTTGCAGTTTTAACATGGCCAACCAAAGCCCGCAGCACCCCCAGCACGATTACGCCCGTAATGATGCCGACCGTAACCTGCGTCGATACTAACGGCTCCCAGAGTGGATCAGCGCCTGGCATGAGCAGTAATTGGAAGGCCGGAAAGGTAGCATAGGCAAACACTGCCGCAATAAAAATAGTAATCGTAATGCCAATCCGCTCGCTGACACTCATATTAAAGTCGCCTTTTCCCATAAGTGCATTGAAAGCTTGCAGACAAGCAATGAAGTGATCCCCGCAGCATAAAGACTGACCCAAACCGCAACTTCCAAGCCACTCCCTGAAAACAGCATGGCCTTTGTGATTGTACCGTATGCTAAATAGCCAACAAAAAGCGCCACCAAGCCGGTGAAAACCCCAAAGCCAATAGTCCAACTCTCAAGAGCCTCAACGGAGCTTTCGGACGGTTTCAGTGACCCGAGGTAGCTTGGTATCATGACCAGTGCTGCCATTAGAGCAACACCAATAACAATATTGCTGGTGTCTACGCCAGCGCCGAGTTTTACCATTTCATGCCAAAAAGAATCGCTTGCAACAATAAGCATCAAACTTCCTTTTCAAGAGTCTTCGTTTTGTAAGGCAACCCCGTTGCAGCATCAATATCACGCTGTGACGAACTACCGGCAACCCGACTCATTTGCCGTTTGCTGACACCCCAGCGCTCCCCGATTTCTACCAGCGTCCAACCCTTTTCGCGAACCAGCTTGTGAAATTCCGTAAACTTTCTGCCAGTCATAGAATTTTGCGCCCTTTAATTGCTTATAACTCGTCATATTTGACCATTATAACGGGTTTGAAGTTCGATTCGCCGTTCCGAGCTACAAAGTCCGCGGCCGCTGATCTACGTAATAGAAAAGATCGGCAGCTGTGATGGTGCACACAGGCTCCGCTGGCCAAAACTCGCCAGGAATAACAGCTTCCTTTCCCACGAACGCCTGATCTAGCGATGCACCCTGACCCAAAAGGTAGGCCCGGTAGGCTATTACGGCCGCCCCATGACGCAAGCCGTGACTGAGCGCCTTTCCAGTAACCCTATCCAATCGTAAGTAGCTCAGTGTTAATGTTTTGTTTCGGACAGACTCGGTGCGCTGGTTCACCTTTAACGAGAATGACCAAGAAACGTCGCCCGTTTTTTCTGAAACCCATTGTGCCGGCTGCACAACAAATCCGGGTATGCCGGTGTCGAGCAAAGGATGCTTAACCGGTTTATCTCGGCCAGTTGTCGCCGGATATTCACGGTACAAGGACACCAGATAGGTCCAAGCCTCGCGCAGCCCCGTCAGCATGCATCCTTCACAATCGGCGTCAGGCACCGAATCGGAGAACACGCCTTCCGTATGAATAACCCGAACCCGCCATTCGCCTCGCGCCCGATATAGCCCGGTTGGAATGAAGAACGTCCGGCCCTCTACCAAGCGTTTGTAAAATTTGACGTTGCGGCCTTCAAGCCAAACATCAGCGTGTGGCTCCGTCAAATCTCTGGCTTGCAACCTGGCGGCCAAGGCATCGGGGTCACCGAATGTTGTTTTGGGCCGACGCTCCCGCGGCACAACAATAAACGAGTCCATAATCGCAACAATGTCGAGATCAGGCGCCTCAACGTGTTGCCGTCGAATGTCATCCGGCACTTCGAGATATTTATAAGCTGCAGTTGAGTAAACGCCAAGACTGCGCTGGCGGTTGTAATAGCGGCGTGCCGCCACCGCCTTTCTGATCAACTCGTGAAGTCTTGTGGATTGACCAACAGGATCATCCATTACGGATTCTTCTTTTATGCTACCTGCGTAGAAATTCCGAGAGTCAATTCGTCCATCCGGCAGCCTAACCATTTGCATGGCACTGACCTCAACTCGCTTACCGGCAGGCTTGGATGTGCGGCTGAGAACAACACCGGTATAGCCGGTATCAATCAATGGATCACGCTCAAAACCTAATCCTCGGTTTCGCTTATCGACAACGAAGCGAGACACCACGCCTTCTAGTGATTCAACCAGGAGCGCGAACGCACGGGACAGAGAACTAAGCGGGCAGGGGTCGTCTTCGACCTTGGTTGTGATTAGGCCGCCCTCGTGAACCACGTAGAGGCGCCAGCTTGCGCCGAGAGGGTGACGTGATATGCCACGGGGCACCCAGACAGGGGCTCTGCCCGGCAAAATAACCTCTCGAAAGGTCACCGGAAAACCGGAGATCGACTGGGTTGCTTGGGGTTGAGTGAAATCCATGGTAAGAGCAGCCCTAACGGGTGAAATTATGAAGTCAGAAGTTGACACACATTACGTTCATGGCAATTATACTTGTATAGCCATATATGGCTAGTATGCACCAGTGAAAGCGCTGAGCCTTTTACTCTTCCCAGTGTTGAGAAATACACATCCAACTTTGGGAATCGGTAGTTTCATCTGTTGAGTAGGCTTCCAGAAATGCTCGTCCGTAGCCTCAATGGGAATTTTAAGGTAGGTACGGATGCCTGACAATGTGCAGGAATCTGCGCAGTTCTGTATACTGCGCACAGAAGCAGAAACAAGGAGCGCGTCGTGTTAGCGGTAGAAACAAAAAAAACTGTAAAGAAGGCTGTCACGCCCGATGAGGGTATCGGTGCTGCGCTTCGCCGTGCCCGGAACGCCCGTGAGCTTTCAGGGGAAGCTCTGGCAAGCGCAACCGGCTTATCGCGAAGGACGATTATTAAGATTGAGCAGAACGACGAGAGTGTGGCCTTCGGCAGTTACCGGGCCGTGGCTCATGCCCTTGATCTCGACTGGTTGATGGACGTGTTTTCTAGGGACGCCAATCAAGGAACAACTCAGCCTCCGAGGTTCTATTTGTCGGGCGCTTCTGCACTGTCGTTGCCCCCTGAGGATGGTCGGCCGCCTGCACTCTGGTACTCCAGCAGCTTGAGTAACCCGAAGAGCTGGCGAATTGCCGGCAAACACGTAACTCATACTGGGTATCTCATGGGAGTCTTGGACTTGTGGGACGCTACAACAGCAATCGCTCGTTACGGGGTAACAGTGCCCTGCATCTGGGCCGCCAGCCCGGAACGTGCTGTGTTTGATTTGTTGGTTCACCATTGCGAGATTAAGCGCAAACCAGTGCCGAACATCCAGGCATCCGACATTGATGATGTCGTTGACCTAAACAAAGTGGCCCGATGGATAAAGCAGTGCGAGGCGTTTTTATCCCGGCAGGGCGCAAAGACAATCCAGGATTGGCTGGAGGACAGCTGCCAATGAGCCCGACCAAACAACACAGTATTCCGCCAAGCGATCATGCAGGCGATCTGTGAGGTTATCAAAGAGGAGGGCAAACCCCTTGTTCTAAAGGGCGGCACTGCGCTTTTGCTGGCGTACAACCTACAGCGATTCAGCGAAGATCTGGATTTTGATTTAACCGTGCCCCTTGAGGGACACCTGAATATTAAGAGTATCTGCAGGGACGCCCAAAAAAAGCTGGTAGGAAAAGGCACCAAGGTAAGCCTCCTACACTTTAAAGAGTTGAAAAAAACCGAGACAACACACCGATGCCGCCCGACGTTTTTCGTAGGAGAGGACTTGCCTTCCCATACGATAAAAATAGAAATTTCCGCTCGCACAACACCGGACCCGCAGTGCATTCGAGTCGTGAACGGAGTCAATGTTTACGCCGTGGGTGAGATTGCCCGGCTGAAACTCCTGGCAGCCCGGGAAAACGAGTTAAGCTCCCATCGCACGGCCGCCCGAGATCTTCACGACCTGGCGTTCATAGCCCGTCAATGGGAAGCCGACCTGTCACCAGACATTATTGCCCAGATGGAAGACTTCTTCAGCGATCCGATTTATCTAATGGAACGTTACAATGACGCCTACGACGATGACCCGATCATCAATGGGCGCTTGTTTGATGATCTGAGCACCATAGAGAAGTGAATGGACGACAGAAGGGATGACGACACGCTCTCAATGTTTGCACCCAGTTAACGGTACTACCGTCGAAATTATGCCTTCGAACGTGCCACCGGCCAAGACAGAAAAGTTGCGGTCAGCGCCGCAGCATAAGGGTGGCACGCGAAGCCGAACCGAGAGTGAGGCGCAGATAAGGGAAAGGCGCAGCCGCTCCCGAATACAAGCAAAGGGCGCAGCCCGCCCGAGGCGAAGCTGCCAGATATTATCACTTGTTAATTGCGTTTTCGCTCTGCAGTGGGGGTATAGCAGGCCCCACCACCAAAGGCAGACGTTTCGAGGCGGTATGCTCTTCCATAATGGCGATCTGCCTTTGATCCATGTAGCTGAGCATGGCTTGCCACGAAGCCTCGGTGCTCCGCGCTTTTAATCTGCGAAAAGAAACGTGGTGCCGGTTGAATACCTCGCGCTGGCTGATTTTCGCCAACGCTGCGGCATCAAAAGAGGCGATTACCGCTAGGTCGGGGATCAGCAATACGCCCTTACCGTGGCGAGTGGCAATATCAATGCCGGCAGGATCGAAGTCGCCCAGGAACGCAAGCGTTTCGGAGGGTTGATTACGAATAAGAGTGTCAACGTGGGGAACGTTCTCTCCATGACCGCGGTATACGACAAGCACATCGCACCACGATTCAGGCAGCACTAACTTTTCACAATGCTGAATGGTGGTGCCGTTTTCAAGGATTAGGAGTTTTTGGCTTTGGAGTCGGTCGAGGTCTATGCGGTCCAAATGTGTGCTCATCAGCACGTTTGCCGGCGCCCGCGCAGATTCACCGGATTGCAGGGGGATGGAAGAATTGCCCAGAGTAGCCATCACCACCATTCGGCCAAATACCAATTCGTTGCCGAATTTTTCATTGCCCGTTTTCGCCGCTACTTCAACGCGGTTGCCGGATAAATCCTGGAACAACGGATCAAGGTTGGTCAGATATTTGGCGTACTGGCGTAAACTGTCTATATCCTCAGTTGTAAAAACGAGTCGCTTTCCAATGCGGGCGCCAAGGGACGTTTCCTCGTGTATCTCGGCCCAAACATCCGAGACAGCGATATCCGTTTTATGCCCCCTGACGACTTTGGAAATGGCGTTAAATTGCGCTGCCGACATTGGCTTGCCTCAAAGTCATATCATGAATAGAGATGTTGTCCGGGTACGTGAGGTGAGGGTGGGTATGGTAAGACACATCCACACACTCCCGATCTTCACCCGGCAGAGCGGCCAGCTCGCTTTCGATGGTGTGAAGCCATGTGGCGGCATCGCCAATTAAGCCACTGGCATTAAATACGTCCAGTGCCCGAATCTCTTTGTTTCCAATGTTGCCGTAAACGATGTGAAGAACCAGTCGTTCCGCCAGCAAATCCATCGGATCGTTGTCATTAAGTTCTACTGCACCCTCACGATCGTTACTGATTGACTCGGCACGCTCAGTTTCCTGGGTGATCGGCTCACTGGTTTTGCTGGTCCGCACCGCCTCTGCCATCGCAATCAGAGCTTCCTCGTCTGAAGGGTCGTAGATATCGGGCTGGCCGTCGATATGAAAAACAGAGGTGATGTTCAGTCTGGGCGGACAATAGTCTAAGTCCAGATTGGCAATAGACGGAATAAAACCTGGCGTATTGGCAAAATATTCCTCAAAGCCCCCTACAAGCTTACTGAGCCGTTGATCCTCGCGCATCCTAACCAGCATCAATCGAAGTTGATGAAGGGCATAAACAAGGTTCTTGCGACCTTCCTCAAGTGCAGCGGGTAGGTGTTTTCGTAGGAGGCGCCGTAAAAAAGGGTCGTTACCGGCCTGATCCGCCAGCTCCCGAATGTTAAAGCTGTCAAATAAGGCGTTGAGCTTGCCGGCCCGGGAAATGGCCCGCTCGTTCTCCCGCATACGTAACTCAAGATCGGTGACGTATGAAAAGCCACTGTTCAGATAACCCACGTAAGTCTCAGTAGCCGAGCGAATGTCCTCAATTATGATGTTCAGGTGTTCTTTGATGGTGCTTTCAAGGCGCTCTTTGTCGGCATAGGCACCCAGACGCTTCGCTTCGTGATAATCCTTGAACAATTCCTCCAGGGCCCCCCAAAGGTCTTGAATCTGCTCACTGGCCCAGCGCCGGCGCTGAGCACCGGTAATATGAATCAGAAGGTGGATGAGGTCTTTGTTCAGGTTGGGGTCAGGATCGTCATCATCCCGGTACCGCCAGACCAACCTGTGGTGTTCTAAGGTTTCCAAGATAGCGCGATTCTCGCTTGTTTCGCGCAGCCGGTTACCGTTATTGAGGTGGGCATCGAGAATCATGTCAGCGTGCCTGGCCAGAGCCACCAACGCCGCCTGGGCATCATGGGTTCTGGCCATTACATAATCCTCAACTGTTGATCGTCGTCGATGCCGCTATCCGCGATGCCTTCATGGGTTTGGATGAACGTCATCAAGTCGTAAAGCCAGCTCCACTTGCCGGTGGCTTGATATACGCTGCCCGATGTGCCGATGCGCGTTAGAAAACCTGTTTTTTCCAAGTTGCCCAAGACGATTTTGAGCTGGCCAGCACTGTCCGATTTTTTACTGTGAAAGTATTTACTCTCCGTGAGCGTCCGCAGCTTCGTCTCCAGCGACGGCGCACTGGAAACGCGCTCAAGAATGCGGCCTTCGGATATCTGGTCACCGGGTACAATCGGTCGTTCGTTGCCCTCGGTGGCCATGATGAGCCGTAAAAAATGAACTAGCGGCTCAAGGTGGTTGGCAACCTCATCAAACCGACTCCTGATCGCATCCTTTACTGTTTTGGATGTGGTGTCTTCATACGCGCACAACCACGCGTCGTTACTGCCGGTTCGGCGCAGTACGCGGTTCATCTGGCACAGAAATCCGGCTACTTGTTGCTGGTTATTCTGCATCATGAGGTAGTTGTAAAGACTGTCGTATCGGTACTCGCAAATAATCTCGCCAGCCAACAGGGTAGTGACGGTTTGCTCAAACAGTGGGTTACCCGACATTGTTTGCGACCTCCGCGGTCAGTTCTTTGCGTGGCGTGGCTAGGCTCTCAATAAGGGCATCGTCCGATCCTTCGCTGGTAACGCTCTCAAACTTGAAGATCTGGCCACCCCGGATGAATGACTTGGTTTCAAAGAATTTCCGCAGCGGACGACTCAACTCAGGACACGCCGAAATCATGGTCAGGTTGTTCTCTTCCAGCATGGCCGCCAGTCTGGCAATGTTTTGCGGGTCAAGTTTACCAATCTCATCAACGGGCCAGGTTATCCGGGTTTGCAGGTCAGGGCAGAGGTAGCGGGTCATCCCCATGAAAACCGCCATAATAGCGAGGTAACTCAAGCCTTCGGAACTCACCTGCCGGAAGTCGTTGTCGTTTCGGATGCGCACCGGGTTGCCGTTCTCTTTCATGGATAGCGTCATGTCGATCATTGACTCGATACTGTCCCCGAGGTTGGCCGACGACAAGGTATCGCAGACCTCTTTGAATGCGATGATGATGCTTTCACTCGGTATTTCACCGGGATTTAACGCATGCCAGTCTCCCCACGCGCGAATAAAGGCTTTCAGTGGCCGCCAACTGTCATCGTCTTCGATCCGGGCGCGCAAGATCACCTCAATATCCGTGATTGATTCAATTTTCTGATTCAGGTTCATCTGTTGACGAAGCAGGCTGGATACGCGGCGCACTTCACGCGCCATAGACTCAAGGCTATCGAAATAGTCTTGTAGTGTGCCGGCTTCAGACGCGAACAGGTGACCAACAGTGGCTTTTATGTGAGGTATGTCGTTGTCCAGAAGGAAACTCAAGTCAGCTATTTGGTCTAGTTGGAAGGCTTCATCAAACTCGCTACCAATATCGCTCAGCTGGTTGCGCCGATACTCCGTGAATTTTTTCCACGCAGCATGGATGAGGGTGCCGCTGTAGCGATTCAGAACGGTTTGGGTTCGCTTAAAGGCGATCAGGACTTCTTTGCGAAGCGCCAGTAACGCAACGCCTTCCTCTTGCAAATCTTTGGTCAGCGCAACCAAATCACCGGGAACACCAAGAGCGCCCTCATCAGGCGCAAGTTCAAGGGATTTTCTGAGGGTCGTATTCGCGTCCTCAATCTGGATATGTAGGCGTTTTGCTTTTCCATCAGAAGTCTGTCGTATCTGCTTTTCAGCGGCTTCGGCAATCTTAAAGTCGCGCTCCAGATCTTTTAGCCTGGTCGAGAGGTCTTGAACTTGTGCCGATAGGCGGCTCACATTTTCGGTCAACGTTTGCGCCTCACCCCACTCGGACTTTAGCCAGCGACGGTATTCAACAACCAAATCTTCGGTTGCCCGTATTCGATCAACCGTCTTCTGTGCCTGCTCTACTCGTGTTCGTTGTCCCTGGATAATGGCTGGATCAACCCCGTCAGCTTCCAACTTTTGGTTATAGGCAACCAAACGTCTTTTCAGGCGCTCGGTGTGTTCCTTATCAGCCTGAGCAACCAAATCTTCAGCAGCTTCAATCGAAAGCCGAGCCTGAGCCTCAATGTCTGCCCACAGACCAATTTGATCCATTTTCTGTGACGATGCCCCGTTGAGCGATCGGTCAAGAAGATCGCGGGACTCAGAGTCAAATTGCCGAGCCTGATCCTCAATGGCAATCACAGCCTTAACATGAGCAGCCTGGCGCTGGTCTTTTGCCTGACGAATATCTGTTCGTGCATCCCTATGGTGACCACGCTGGCGGTCAACGGTTGCCCGAGCCAATCCCAGCTCTGTCTCCAGCTTCTCGACGTTTTTACGCTTAGCGATGTACGCCTTATTACCGGCCTCAGCAGCATCTTCAGCCTGCCGAACAGCCCCAAGGCCCTTGTCGATTGCCAATGCAGCATCTTCAAGCTGGCGGATTAACTCTTCATCGGACG
This sequence comes from Marinobacter sp. ELB17, assembly GCF_000169375.1. Taxonomy (GTDB): domain Bacteria; phylum Pseudomonadota; class Gammaproteobacteria; order Pseudomonadales; family Oleiphilaceae; genus Marinobacter. The sequence continues at coordinate 2,799 of NZ_AAXY01000021.1, read as the reverse complement.
CTGCAAACGTCGGTACCGGAACATTATCCAGTAACAAGCTCCAACCCATCACGCCCTGGTCAGCGCCATCACCGGCAATTCGTTGTGGGTTTAAGCCTTGGCGATAGAGCAGGTCGGGGTCGACCACTTTAGCCAGAGTATCTGCCCAGCCGACACCTTCTTTACGCAGCGTAGAAATCCAGGTTCCGTCTTCCGGATGTAGCAGACGCTTTAACGACACTTCATCATCCCGCAAAGCCACCAACCGGCGCTCAGTCTGCTGCAGTACCGCTAGCGCGCTGTTCTGGTCTTCCAATGCCTGATCTTTGAGCATAATGGCCGCGAGCTTGGCTTCATCTGCCTTAATGGCCACACGCTCGGCCTCGGCTACCGCAGCTTCGGCTAACTCAAATCGTAGGGTTTCCTCTGGGGTTTCACCTACGTTGTCTCGCAGAGTTATGGCCCGGGTAAGCTGATCGCTCAACACCGAGCGCTTGGCGCTTCGTTCGCGCTCAATTTTAGCGTGCTCTTTCTCGCCTTCGAGTTCGATCTTGTGCAGAGTGGATTGGTGCTGGCGGGCAAGCTCTTTGAGCGAATCTCCTGCATCCCGAACTTTGTTTTTCCGGCGCCCCTGCTCGTCAGCGAATGCATGATTGAGATTCTGAACATCTTGGGCGTACTGATCTTCAACCTGGACGACACGGCTTGTCATCTGTGCAAAATCGGCCTCTGCCGTGGACAGTGATTTCTCGCGCTCTGGCAGGTTAGTGAGTTCCTGATCCAGTTCCGCCGCTTCCTTGTCGTCATAAGTCTGGCGCTGCACGTACAGCGCATCAAGCTGAGATTTCTGGAGCTCGTGCTTTTGCGCAACCGTGGTGTGATCGCGGATTAATGCTCTTTGGTCGTCGTTAAACAGATCGGCAAGATCGCCCAGTCGCTCTTCCGACAAGTCAACCGCTTTGCGATGCGCCTGCAATGTGTCTTGCTCGCAAGCAATAGACGCCCGTACGTTTGCGGCAGTTTGCTTAGCGGACTCAAGAGTGGCCTGGCGTTCCGACTCCTTACTGATACACACACGAATGCTGTTTTCTTCACTGGCGAAATCTCTCACGCTGCGAATATCATCCACCAGCGTTTGCCGATCAACAGGCTTGGGCCGGCGATTCAGGTGTACATCATCGAACTGGGTTTCGCAGATCATGGTTTTAAAGCTGGACAGCAAGCGGTTCTTGTTCAGTACAACGTGCGTCAACCGGTCGATGTGGGCCATCTTCGTATCTGGCCCACCCAAACCGAAGTTGCCAGCCAAGTCCCGCAGGTGCCGTGTCTCGGCCGGCCGGCGTCGCAACAACCGGGCGTTGCGCTGAATAACAGCTCTATAATCAGTGATCGTATCCAGCTTCTTAGACGGTTTTATGCCCAACTCGCGGAGCCTGGCAAAGATTTCCCTGTTATCAGCCCCAGCTTCCAGCAAACCCATAACATCAGGGTGAAAGAACGTCTCAGTGGCCGATCCCTCAACAAACCGATAACACAGCTTTCCGGTGTCGTGCCGGTACATCACCGAACAACAGGGACCACCGTGCTTTTGATACTCAAAAATGATCAGGCTTTGTAGAGAGGGCAGATAATAATCCAAAAACGACTGCCGCCCCGAGCTCTTAGCGACGATACGTTCAGGCTCTTCGCCGTAGAACGCCGGGATCAGAGCCAGTATGGATGTTTTGCCCGCGCCGTTGATGCCACCCAAATGTGTTCGTTGCCGGCAATCCACCTGGATGGTGCGGCCACGGACGTTTTTAAACGAATGGTGAAGGATGATGGATTCCAAACCATAGGACGGTATTTTCACGTCATCAGTGGCGGCAATCCGAGCATCATCTGAACCCTCACTGTGACCAATACTCCCCATCAGATTACTCATAAAATACATTCCCTTTAAACCGTAATGTGAAATTTTGGACACCAATGAGACAGCTGCCATATAGCGTATTCAGCGTGTAAATATAGGAAACCTAATATCGTACGGTATACGATTTTATCGTAATTGAGTGTAGGTAGACCAAAACACTTGAATTCAACCACTGCGGTACGACAACTAAAACAACCTCTGTAGTGAGTCGGGGCGCGAGCCCTTGGCGGCTTAAACAAAGTTAAGCAGGCCCAGGCCCGCAATCCGCACCATCTAGCCAGGTTAAACTAACTCGATCAGCGTCAACCGAGCCCATTTTGCTTTCCAGAAAACCCGAAAATCCAAGCACATCATCTTGCAACCAAAACAAATCAGAATCTGTAAACAGAAAGGTTTTGGCCGGCGCAATGCCAATGCAATCTGAAAGACACTCTTGCCGCATTTTTTCGATCAGCTCATGCTCAAATTGCAGTCCATCGTAGTCAATGTAGATCGCCTCGCCATCCTCCCGAATCATCAAAACGTGATCAGAAACACCCTCATCGATACGCCCAACAACCATTAACTGACTATCTGGAATTAACCACTGCAGAGATTCCGCAAGCAACGCGCAACCACCTTCCATCCACGAACCGGATGGCAGGAAAGTGTAAGCCTCGGGTGAGTCCAGAACCGCGCGTAAATCGTCGTTAAAGGGGTGATCCATTAAAACGCTCAGAAGAGGTGGTGCGGCGCCGCAAAAAGCAACCGCACAGAAATGAAGGATAAGCTCAATTAGGCAGGGCTTGGCTGACTATAGCCCTCATCAATCCCATCACCCTGGGTTGCCTCGGCATTGGCGTCGGGCACCAAGCTTGGCTGGTAATTTTGAAAAACTGATCCAATTTAAAGGCAAATTTACTGTCGGT
>NZ_AAXY01000022.1 GCF_000169375.1 Marinobacter sp. ELB17 | reverse complement strand
AGGCTACTTATTTTCCAAGCCGTTACCCGAGATAGAATTTGAAACGTTACTGAAGTCTATAGGCGGTCATTTTAGGCTTCCGAGCTAGTTACCTAATCGATGCTGTTCCCTTTCTTTATATTGCGGAATCCACCGGCAAGAGGTCAGGCAGTTGCTTCAACTCGGCCAGAGGCATCGGTCGGGCAAACAGATACCCCTGTAATATATCGCAGTGTCTTCGGGCCAGGTCTTGCTGCTGCTCCAGGGTTTCGATTCCTTCCGCCACCACTGTCATGTCCATGTGGTGAGCCATGGTAATTACGCCCTGAACGATGGCGGCAATTCGGTGATCTTTTGCGGTTTTCTCCACAAAGCAGCGGTCAAGTTTCACTTTGTGAACGGGCAGGTCCCGCAGATAACTCAGGCTGGAATAGCCCGTCCCGAAATCATCCAGAACCAAGAGCACGCCAGAGTTTCCATCAGTTCGATAACGGGCGCTGTTCCGTCCAGCAAGACGCTTTCGGTCACTTCCAGTTCCAACAGCTGAGGCGATATGCCGGTCTCTTTGAGCACGCGGCGGACATCGTCCAGAAAGCCGTCACGGACAAACTGCAGGGATGATATGTTGACGGCAACTCGCAGTGCCCGTTCCCGGTTAGCATTGAAATCCGCCATTTCTGTGCAGGCTTGCCTGAGAATCCAAAGGCCCAGGGGCACGATCTGGCCAGTTTGTTCGGCCAGTGGAATGAACTCACCTGGGGAGATCATCATCCCGCGGGTAGGGTGATGCCACCTCACCAAAGCTTCCACACTGCGTATGCGCCCGGTGACGGCGTCCACCAAGGGCTGGTAATAGATTTCAAACTGGTTTTCCATCAGCCCGGTGTGAAGATCATGCCTCAGGCTCACGCTGTTTCGACTGCGCTCGGTTTTATGGCTGCTGTACCATTGCGAGGTGTTTCTGCCCTGCCGCTTGGCTTGCTCTAGGGCCAGGCCGGCAAACTGAAGCAGTTCATGAGGCGCGTCCAGAGGCGTGCGGTTACTCGCAATTCCGATACTGGCGCTGATGTGGACCATCTGACCATCCACATCGATTGGCTGGGCAAGGTTTGCCAATACGCGATCAACCAGTTGGGTGACCTCATTTCGGCAAGTGTAGTTGGGTATCAGCAGACAAAATTCGTCCCCGTCTAACCGGGCAACGATCACCTCAGGCTCAACCAGCCCTTTTAGACGCTGGGCAATGGTCATGAGTATCTGGTCGCCCACAGGGTGCCCCAGTTCTTTATTAATGGGCTTGAATCCGTCCAGGCCCAGACACATGGCGACCAACGATCCACGCTCACCATCTGCCGCCAGAGCGTCATGCAGTTTCTCTTTAAACGAGGCCTCGTTAGGCAAACCGGTCAGCAGGTCGTGGGTTGCCTGGTAGATAATCTGGGCTTCCTGCTCTTTGCGATCGGTGATGTCCCGGCAGATACCGTATACGCCAACAATCTGTTCCTTGATGGTAACCGGGAAGTTAGTGACTTCTAGAGAGGAGGGGTGGCCGGATGCGTGCGTGCCCATGGTTTCGTAGGTAATGACCTCACCGTTTCGGGCCCTGTCAAATGCCGCTTGGGTTAGTGCGCGATAACCGAGTTCAACAAAGAGATTAAAGTGAAGGCCCTGTAAGTGATCTGCCGTATAACCGGTGACGCGCTCCAGCGCTGCGTTACAGCTCTGGAAGTGGCCGTCCATATCAAAGGTGAATACGCCATACGGGTTGTTGTCGAACAGGGCTTGGTGCCGCTCGGAGAGACTCAGAAGGTCTTCAGTATCGCGGTGGCGGAGAATAGCCAGGGCAACCAGGGCAGCACTCTGGGTGAGATTACGCCGGGCTTCCGCGGTCGGGGTGGCCGGGGTGCGGTAGAAGTGGCAGAAGGTGCCCAGGAGCTCCTTCTTCGAGGTCAAAATCGGCATGGACCAACAGGCCGCCAGTCCCTCTGCTTCGGCAATGTCACGGTAGCCGTACCAGCGTGGGTCTTTTTGAATGTCTTCAGTAATGACCATGCATTTGGTAAAAGCCGCTGTGCCACAGGTTCCTATGCTCTCGGAAACCGGGATATTCTCCATCGCCCGGGAAAAATCGGCTGAAAACCGGCTGTTGGGCATCGGGCTAAGGCTGTTGGTGTCCGGGTAAAAACGCATGATGGACACCAGCGCACCGGGCATCATGTTGCTTACCCAATTAGCGATCGCCTCCAGAGTCTGCTCCAGCGGTTTTTGCTGGGCGATCATCTCATGGATGTCTTGCTGCGCTTCCAGCACAGAAAATTCAATGTCGCTCATAACGAGAAATTCCGTCCATAAATGATGATCTCAGCGTGTAGCTCCTACACAATTTCCTCGGCAATCTCAAGCTCACCTGATCAATGTATAACAATACAACTATTGTTCAAATGCATATTAAATATATTTTTCATAAAGTGCGTCTATTTGTGATGTCTGGATTGCACACATGCGCTGGGCAAATAGAGTGTCCATGATATCACCTCATCAGGTTGTGTGGCTTGAGGCTACCGCGTTTTGGAATGAACGTTACGGTTACAAAAAACCACTGCAGGTTTTATTGTGTATGCCGATAATAAATAAGCAGCGGTTCATGAGATGTCGCAAACCATTGGGGAAGTGTCTTCCAATGTTCAGCAAACAGCCCATAAGCCATCGCTGATCAAACCAACCTGCTTGCGCTTAACGCTGCGATTGAGGCAGCCAGGGCCGGCGAGCATGGTCGAGGGTTTGCGGTAGTCGCTGACGAGGTACGAAATCTTGCCAGGCGGACGCAGGAGTCCACGAGAGAAATCCACGCCATAATAGAGACATTACTCTCGCGCTCCTCCGCCTCTGTGCTTATCGCCGGGGAGGGAAACATAGCCGCAAATAAAGGTCTTGAGCGCATGCTGGAGGCTGAGGGGATGCTGAACGAGATTACGGAATCTGTTGGCAACATCGCAGAAATGGCTATTCAGATGGCGGCGGCAGTTGAGGAGCAGTCTCAGGTTTCTGAACAGATCAACGAGCAGGTCGGGAAAATCTCCGTTCTGGCCGCAGACAGCCTTGTACAGGGTGAACAGACCACGGCGAGTGTTCAGAAAATAGAGATAATTGCAGGTGAGTTGCGCGAACTGGTCGTCAGGTTTAAGCAGTAATGTCGTCGAATAAATGTAGATAAGACGAGATAGAAGGCCTCGAAACGCCAGTGGAACGAATCTTGTTCAGTGGCTATGGGGACAGACAACGACGGCATTTGAATATGAAGCAGTCGGAGCCGTCTATATGGCAAAACCCCCGGGGCCAAAGGGCCCGGGGGTTTTTTTGTGTCCGTTGGAACGGAACAGTAAACAATGACAGGTTAGCGGTACGGGTAGCCCGCTTTCTGCATAAGAGCCGAGTAGTCCTTGAAAATCTGCACGACTCTGCCCGCGCGCGGGCTGGTTTCAGCTATTTTGTCCCAGAACACTTCGGCGTCGCCGGTAACTTTGTCCCACTCTTCTTTGGGCAGTGATGTGAGCTCAAGCTTTCCGCCTTCTACACGGAGTCTTGCTTCTCCCGCCCAGTACCATACGTTGCGATAATAGTGTGACTGGTCGATTGTGGACCGGAAGAGCGCCTGCAGATGTGGCGGTACCTTGTTCCAGCTTTCAGTGTTGGCAAAGTAAGAACCACACCAGGCACCGGTTATCGAATTGGTGAGTGCGTAGTTGCAAACGTCTGCCCAGCCAACTTCATAGGCCTCTGTGAAACCGCACCAGGCCACGCCATCAAGCTCGCCGGTCTGCAGTGCTACTTCGACGTCATCCCAAGGCACAGTGACCGGAATCAATCCGTACTGTGACAGGAACCTACCCGCTGTTGGTACACCGAAAACGCGCTTGCCTTTCATGTCGGCGAGCGACCTTATTGGCTCCTTGGTAAAGATGTGCAGCGGATCCCAGGCGCCCGCAGAAAGCCATGTGACGTTGTCGACCTCGCCGTAGGCTTCTTCCCAGATCTCATTGAGCCCGTGATACTTGAACATGGCTGCCATATCTAGGCTGAAGCGACTGTTGAATGGAAAATAGCCGCCGAAAACAGAGATGTCGACGGGCGAGGCCATGGTAGCGTCGTCAGACTGAACCGCATCGATCGTGCCGCGTTGCATGGCTCGAAAAAGCTCCGCCGTTGGCACGAGCTGGTCGGCATAGTAGAGCTCGATTTCCATTTCGCCATTAGCGGCTTCGTTGAATGCGTCTATCTGGGGTTTGATGACGTGCGCGCCCAGTGGTGCTCCCGAATAGGTCTGTAATCTCCACTTTATGGGCTTCGTCTGGGCATTGACGTAAGGGGCACCGATACCTGTTGCGATGGCGGCGCCACCAATCCCGGCCGTTTTCATAAATTTGCGGCGTGATGAGAGTATCTTGTCCGGGGGGCTCTGGTTTGACGGGCTCTGCTCTACTGATGATTTGTCTGTCGGTTTAGCCATTTTCGTGTGACTCCTGTGAACGGTCGAAGTACGGTCATTGCTTTAACCTGGCGCCAGCCTGCATCAGCCTCCGCGCACCAGTTCCGGTAACCACAGTGCTACCTGTGGGAAAATCATCACGATCACGACGGTGATCACCATCATCGCCACAAAGGGCCAGATCGATCGATAAATGTCGAGCAGACCGATTTCTTTCGGGGCCATTGCCCTCATTAGAAACAGGTTGTAGCCGAAAGGCGGTGTGATGTACGCGATCTGGCAGGTCATCGTATACAGCACGCCAAACCAGATCAGATCGAAACCAAGTAAATCGACTAAAGGTATGTAGAGCGGTGCCACGATCACGAGCATGGCGGTATCGTCGAGAAACATCCCCATGATGATGAAGCTGACCTGCATCATGATAATGATTTCCCACGGCGACAGATCCCAGCGAGTAATGAACAGCGACTCGATTGCACGCACCGCGCCGAGGCCGTCGAAAATCGCCCCGAACGCCAATGCAGCCAATATAAGCCAGAGAAACATGCATGAAATAGCGAGCGTCTTGCGCGAGATTTCATGAATGACCTTGAAGCTGAGCCTGCGCTTGAAGGCGGCCGCTAGAGTTGCCGCAGTCGCTCCTACCGCCGAGCTTTCTACCAGGCTGATATAGCCAAGTACGAACAGCCCGGTCATTGAGAAAAAGATCAAGAATGGAATGATACCGGCGCGGAGCAGGGCGAGCTTTTCACGCAGGGGCATGTCGAGCTCTTCGTCAGAAACCGTCGGTGCGAGAGCGGGATTGATCTTGCAGCGAACAACAACATAGATCACAAACATGGTGGCCATCATCAGGCCCGGGATGACGCCGGCAAGCCATAGTTGGCTCACCGGTTCTCTTGCGATCATGCCGTACAGCACCATCACAACGCTCGGTGGAACCAATATGCCGAGAGACGATCCGCCCTGAACCACGCCGGTAATCAGAATTTTGTCGTAGCCTCTGCGCAGCATCTCCGGTAGCGCAATGGTTGCACCGATGGCCATACCCGCAACAGAGAGACCGTTCATGGCCGAAATAATCACCATGAGGAAGATCGTTCCAATCGCCAGGCCGCCGGGCATCCGCCCACACCAGACGTGAAGCATCCGGTACAGGTCTTCAGCGATACCTGATTCCGACATAACGTAGCCCATGTAAATGAACAGTGGCAATGTCAGCATCGGGAACCAGTTAAAAAGCTTGAAGGCTGCGGTGAACGGCATTTCAATGGCACCGTCACCATAGAGCAACAAACCTGCGGCTGCTGCTACGAAGCCGATTGCGGCGAATACGCGCTGCCCGGTCATGAGCAACACCATCATGGAAGCGAACATCAGGAGTGCAATCAGCTCATAGCTCATTTAAGTTCGAACTCCCAAATCGTGGCGACGTGTTTGAAGATGAGCGAGACGCTCTGCAGCAACATCAGCACGATGCAACCAACCATCAGGGCCTTAATTGGAATCATTGAAGGATTCCACATAGAGAAGCGGGTTTCGTTGGTATCTATGGCGTATTCGAGACTGGACATTGAACCAAAGAGAAGAACGCCAAGGTAAAAGATGAGGCATGTGATGGTAACCAGGTCGAGCTTTGCCTTGCCTTTGGCTGAGAGCCCGTCGTAGAACAAGTCCATCCGAACGTGATCGTTGTTTTTCAACGTCATCGCGCCGCCCATGAAGTAGTAGGCAGCCAGCGTGAATTGCGCCGCTTCTATGCACCAGTGAAGTGGAATTTCGATGACGTTGCGGGTGACAGCATCAAGTAGCAAGATGGCGACCATGGCAAAAATGAGATACATCGCGATAAGCCCGATGAAATCTGAAACGCGATCGACAACCCGAACGTGAAACCGGACTGCGTTTAACAGCCAATGACTACCCATTTCATCCTCCTTGCAATGCAGCGCCAGTTGGAATTCCGGTCACCGGAACTCAATCCCCTTTGTCTTTATGGCTGCAGCGAAGCCGGTCCCGACGTTACTGCCACTGACAAGTATGTCGATGTCCTCGGTTTTCGCGACATTAAATGCCGCTATTCGCCCGAGTTTGCTGGAATCCGCCAGCACGATGGTGCGTCTTGCGCGGCTGATCATTGCTCTTGCAACCTGGGCCTCATCAAAATCAGAGTCCATGGCACCCATTTCGGCGTCAAAAGCCGCGACGGTAATGACGGCGGTATCCGCTTGAAAACGTTGTATCTGCTCTATAACCAGAGGGCCGACCGTCTCTGAGTTGTCGGCTCCGAAGCAGCCTCCAAGCAGAAAGGTTTTAGCACCTCTTGAGCTCGCGCCACTCGTTTGAGCAATCATCACCGAATTAGTGATAACGGTAAGACCTTCGATCGCACCTAGCACCTCGGCGCAGATCAGAGTGCTTGACCCGGTATCCAGAAACACGGTCTCGTTCGGTTCAATCAGTTTGGCTACTTTTTCCGCGATTACACGTTTTTCGGTGGTGCGCTCAGACATGCGTTCGTGAAAACTCTTCTCAGAGTGCAATCTGACCCGCGCTGCGCCGCCGTGAATCTTTTTGATGACACCCAATGTGTCCAAAACCCCAAGATCCCTGCGTATTGTTTCGGCCGAAACGCCAAAATGCTCTGCGAGCTTATCGACACTCGCCTCGCCCCGAGCAATGATCAATTCCTGGATGATTTGCTGTCGCTGTCTTGGCTTCAAAGAATTAATTCCCCTAGTACGTCGTTAGTAAATACACTGATAAACATTCATGTCAACAAAATAGTAACGTATAACCGATAAAGTGGTCATTATACGGGCATAAAGTTGACTGAATGACCACAAACGTGCAATAAGTTCCATCATAGTGCAAAGAGATGTCGTTACGGATTGAAAACTGGAGGTGCAATGAGCGCTGATCACCGGAATTCTCAGTTTGATATTGCTGTCATCGGCGCGGGTGTCATTGGTTGTGCGATCGCCAGGCAGTTCACTCTCGAGGGCGCGCGCGTGGTCGTCATCGAGAAAGCCCCCGACATACTCGATGGCGCCTCCAAGGCCAATAGCGCAATCCTGCACACCGGATTTGATGCACCACCCGGCTCCATAGAGGCCTCATGCATTGCAGCTGGCCATGCTGAATACCTCAAAATCCACGAACGCCTGGGCTTGCCACTGATCAAATCAGGAGCTCTTGTCATTGCCTGGACAGAGGGTGAGGAACAGCGCCTGCCAATGTTAATGGAACGCGCACGCGAAAACGGCGTGGAAGACGTTCAGTTCCTGAGCGCTGGGCAAACCCATGAACTCGAGCCGGAACTTGCAGAACACGTCAAGGCGAGTTTTACAGTCCCTCGTGAGTACGTCATAGATCCTTGGTCTGCGCCCTACGGCTACCTATTGCAGGGTCTGGCTAATGGGGCTGTTATTAAACGGAATTGTGAGGTGAAAGGCGGTCGCTTCGACGGTGTTCGCTGGAAACTCGACACGGTTCAGGGACAGATCTCAGCCACGACGGTTATCAATGCCGCCGGCCTGTACGGCGATATTATTGATCAGAAACTGACGGGCAGCACTCGGTTCTCCATCAAGCCAAGAAAAGGTCAGTTCATTGTCTATGACAAGCCTGCATCGGCATTGGTAAAGCATATTCTTCTGCCGGTGCCGAATGACGTCACAAAAGGCGTGGTGATCTGCAGGACTGCCTACGGCAACCTGCTTGTTGGCCCTACGGCAGAGGCTCAGGACGATCGCGTCAATGCGGCCCTGTCGGAAACAGCAATGACCGCGTTGCGGCAGCGCGGCGAAGAAATCCTTCCGGCATTGGCCGACCATGATGTTACAGCCGTGTATGCGGGGCTGCGCCCGGCCACCGAGTTCAAGGATTATCAGATACATGCGCATGAAGGACTCAACTACATCACTGTTGGAGGCATACGGTCTACCGGGCTGAGCTCAGCGCTTGGCACTGCAAAACTTATTTACCAGCGGTATCTCGAATCGGGTGAAGCGTTTCAGCCACCGGCAACTATCCAGTGGCCTAGGGTCAGTAATATTGCCGAGAACTACCCACGTGACTGGCAGTGTGAGGGAAACAAGGGCATCGTCTGCCATTGTGAACTGGTCACTCGGCGCGAAATCACCGAGGCGCTTGAGGGACCGCTTGCGGTGCGCTCGATCGGCGGGCTCAAGCGCAGGACACGGGCAACAATGGGCCGGTGTCAGGGGTTCTACTGTTCAGCCGAGCTTGCAAAGATGACCCAGCCGTACTTCGATGCTGCAGGCAGCACAGTGAGGTCTCATGCCGGGATCAACTGAACAGCTGGCCGCACACGGGCCGGCGTGCGCCGACGGGCTTTCTGGAATGTATGGGCCAGAAAACAAGGCAGATGTGGTGATCATTGGCGCCGGACCTGCCGGCCTGGCCGCTGCGACCGAACTCAGGCGTTGCGGCGTGCAGTCGGTTGTAGTGCTCGACAGAGAGCCTGTCGCCGGGGGTATTCCGCGGCACTGCGATCACTATCCCTATGGGCTGCGAGAGTTTTCCCGGCTGCTGCGTGGGCCGGCCTATGCTCGGCGGCTGGTTGCGGCGGCTTTGGCGGCCGGCGTCAGAATTCACACCGGCGTTAGCATTCAGTCGTTAACCAGCGGCCCGGTGTTGACGGTGACCAGCGATGCGGGCGTCAGGGTTGTTCATGCGCAGCGCGTTCTGATAGCGACCGGCGCCCGTGAAACATCCAGAGCAGCCCGCTTCATTGGTGGTACCAAACCCGGCGGCGTCGTTTCTACCGGCGCCCTGCAGGGCCTGGTTCATCTTGAGGGCATCACCCCGTTCCATGCACCCGTCGTCCTTGGCACGGAACTGGTCTCCTTTTCAGCCTTGCTGACCTGCAGGCATCTTGGGATTCGGCCCGTCGCCATGATTGAGCCGGGCGCTTCAACGACGGCTTTCTGGCCGGCAAGGTGGTTGCCCAGGATCCTCGGTATTCCGCTACTGTTAAAGACTGAATTGCTCACCATCGAGGGTGAAAGCACCGTTAGCGGAGTCACAATTCGCAGGCCTAACGGCGATATCGAGCGACTCAACGCGGACGGTGTGATCGTCAGCGGCCATTTCCGGCCGGAATCAGCGATTCTGCTCAGTAGTCATATCGAGCTTGACCGTCAAACCGGCGGCCCGGTGGTCGATCAGTTTGGACGCTGCTCCGACCCTGATTTTTTTGCGGCAGGCAATCTGCTTCGGCCGGTCGAAACGGCAGGCTGGAGCTGGCAGGAAGGCAAAGCCGTAGGCCATGCGATTGCCCAAAGTCTGGAGGGTAAGCTGCCTGGCCTAACCACAGGCATCGCGGTTGAGCTGGCGGGCGGGTCGCTCAAATACGTGGTGCCGCAGCGAATAGTTCCAACCGATGTGCCGCCCGCGCTGGACAGTTTTCAGTTCCGCGTCTCTCACAAGGCACAGGGTCGTTTGTGTCTCTCCATCGATGGAGCCCGCAAGACAGTCAAGTCACTTTCCGCGGTGCCGGAGCGCCGAATCCGGGTGCCGCTGACTGTACTGCCACGTTCACCTACGGGTACAGCGACGTTCGAACTGGTCGAGAGTGACAGATGACCACAATCGTCGCCATTGATCAGGGCACGACGAGTACCCGTGCGATTGCGCTCGGAAGCGATGGCCAGTCCAGACTGCTTCTGAGCCGCGAACACCGGCAGTTCTATCCAAAGCCAGGGTGGGTTGAGCACGATCCGCGGGAACTCATGGCGATATTAGAGGATTGCTGCGCCGCTGCCGGAGAATGCGGTGATCTCGCCGCCTTGGGGCTGGACAACCAGGGTGAGAGCTGTCTTGCCTGGGATGCCAGAACCGGGGAAGCAGTCACCCCGGTCATTGTCTGGCAAGACGCTCGCACCGAGTCGGCAATCGAAGCGCTTAAACGGCAAGGCGCCGAGGCGATGGTGCGGCAGAAAAGTGGCTTGCCGCTCGATGCCTATTTTTCAGCATCAAAACTGGGCTGGATGCTTGCCGAGCTACCGGAAGTTCGGCGTTTGCACGAACGCGGCCACTTGCGGATGGGCACGACAGATGCTTTTTTTCGGGATCGGCTGACCGGGCGCTTCGAAACAGACGTAACTACCGCATCAAGAACTGCGCTGATGAATCTCGAGACCCTGAACTGGGACCCGGAGTTGTGCCGTCTGTTTGGCGTGCCTCTAGACGCGCTACCGGTCATCGGCCCGAGCTCTGGCGATCTGGGCCTGATTCGGTGTGGCGCAAAGCGGGTGACTCTCACCGCAAGCCTGGTCGATCAGCAGGCATCCCTTTATGGCCACGGCTGTCGTCGTCCTGGCGACCTCAAAATGACCTTTGGGACAGGTGCTTTTCTGCTCGGAATCAACCATTTTGACGGTCGCCAGCTCAGCAACGAAGCAACGCAGACCGTTGGCTGGCAGAAATCCGGAGAGCCGCCAGTCTTTGCGTTGGAGGGCGGTGTGTATTCGGCAGCCTCGGCGCTGAACTGGTGCCGCGGTTTGGGGCTGTTCAAGGATTTCTCGGAGCTGGCGGTCACATATACAAGTTCGGCAGCCTCCAAAGGGCTGGTGTTCGTGCCTGCTCTTTCTGGTCTCGCCTGTCCACATTGGGATAGAAGCGCCAGGGGGAGCTGGATGGGGCTGTCGCTGCATACAACGGCGACTGATATGGTGCAGGCAGTTCTGGAGGGTGTTGCTTTTCGCACTGCGGAAGTGTTTTTGGCCCTTGAGCGCAACCAACCCGTCAACGGAAGAATTTCACTTGATGGCCGGATGACCGAGAATGTTTTTTTCGTGCAGTTTTTATCGAATGTGCTGCAGCGGGAACTGTCGTTATCGTCTGAGCCAGAGCTGACCGCCATAGGCACTGCAACCCTGGCAGCTGAGGCCACCGGAATAGATTCAGGCTACGTGGCTCGTCAGCAAGTTATCACCCCGGGCGAGTCTTGCGCTTCGCTTCAGGAATTGTTCACTGCGGCCCGCACTGCTACTACAGCTTTCGCAGGGTCGGCCCGGAAACCCACCTCGACAATTTCGAAATGACCTACTCTTGCCTCCAGGATCGGTTCATGGGAAAGTCGAAAGGGTTAGGGAACTGCTCACCGGTTTGTCGGATAAGCGTACTCAGGGGCAAGCCCCTGAGATCGGCAACCGCCTGGAAAATCAGTTAAAGAAGGTGGCATTCTGATGCGTAACCACCAATCAGCGCCCCTTCCTATTTGCAACAGAGGCTGATATGGCTAGTTTTTCCCATACTGTCGGTGCCATGACTTACCGCTTCGACGACCTTAAAGAGGTTATGGCCAAGGCCAGTCCAGCTCGCTCTGGAGATTTTCTGGCGGGTGTTGCGGCAGTAAACGATGGCGAACGAGTTGCGGCACAAATGGCCCTGGCAGACATTGAGCTGAAGCGCTTTTTGCACGAAGCATTGGTCCCCTATGAAACCGATGAAGTTACCCGACTTATCATCGATACCCATGACAAAGCCGCGTTTTTCGCTGTCAGCCACATGACAGTGGGAGGCTTTCGCGACTGGCTACTTAGCGAAGCCGCTGATGAGCAAAGTCTGCGTGCCCTGGCTCCGGGCCTGACGCCGGAGATGGCCGCTGCTGTATCGAAGATCATGCGCGTGCAAGACCTAATCCTGGTAGCGCAGAAAATCCGCGTAGTGACCCGGTTTCGCAGTACGCTTGGCCTGCGCGGTCGGCTCTCGACACGCTTGCAGCCCAATCATCCCACCGACGATCCGGCAGGGATTGCGGCGAGCATTCTTGACGGTCTGCTTTATGGTAACGGCGATGCGATGATAGGGATCAACCCGGCCACTGACAGCACCTCTTCAATCTGCGCCATGCTGGAAATGCTCAATGCGGTGATTCAGCGCTACGAAATTCCCACCCAGGCCTGCGTGCTGGCTCACGTCACCACCTCCATCGAAGTGATCAACCGCGGCGTGCCATTGGATCTTGTGTTTCAGTCGATTGCTGGCACCGAGGCCGCAAACGCAAGCTTTGGCGTGAGTCTGAACATTTTGCAGGAAGGTTACGAGGCGGGGCTGTCATTAAACCGCGGCACGCTTGGGCGAAACCTCATGTACTTCGAAACTGGCCAGGGCAGTGCGTTATCGGCCAACGCCCACCACGGTCTGGACCAGCAGACCTGCGAAGCCCGAGCTTATGCTGTTGCCAGGCATTTCAACCCGTTTTTAGTCAACACTGTGGTCGGCTTCATCGGCCCGGAATACCTTTACAACGGTAAGCAGATCATCCGCGCAGGCCTTGAAGACCACTTCTGCGGAAAATTGCTGGGTGTACCTATGGGTTGCGATATTTGCTACACCAACCATGCCGAGGCCGATCAGGATGATATGGACACTCTGCTGACTCTGTTAGGCGTAGCAGGAATCAACTTCATCATGGGCATTCCCGGCTCTGATGACATCATGCTCAACTACCAGACGACGTCCTTCCACGACGCCCTTTATGCACGCCAGACCTTGGGGCTGAAACCTGCGCCAGAATTCGAAGAATGGCTGGCAAAAATGGGTATTTTTACCCAAGCTGATGGAAAAGTGCACTTTGGTAACAGCCTGCCACCGGCTTTCCGTCAGGCTCTAGCGCAATTGAAATGAGCGAGCACGCCATGGATAAACCGACCACTGATAACCAGAACAGGAACCAGAGCCCCTGGCGGCAACTGCGCAACCTCACGTCGGCACGGATTGCTTTGGGTCGCGCCGGCACCAGCATGCCCACAGCCGCGCAACTGGAGTTCCAGTACGCCCATGCTCAGGCCCGTGATGCTGTGCACCTGCCCTTCGATCACGCTGGGCTTAGCGCTCAACTTGCCGAGCACGGGCGCGATAGTCTGTTGCTACACAGCGCCGCCAGTGACCGCCACAGCTACCTGCAGCGTCCAGACCTGGGGCGCCGTTTGGATGATGAATCTGCTCAGTTACTGAATCAGCATCGTGCGGACAACCCAGCGGGTTACGACCTGGCGATTGTCGTGGCCGATGGCCTCTCCGCCCTGGCAGTGCATCGCAATGCCATGCCCATGCTGAAGCACATTGAAGAACAGGCCCTGGCTGAAGGCTGGAACTTATCGCCCGTCGCCCTTGTCAGCCAGGGCCGGGTAGCCGTGGCCGACGAAGTGGCTGAGCGGCTCGGCGCGCGTATGGTGGTTGTCCTGATTGGTGAGCGACCGGGTCTGAGCTCACCAGACAGCCTGGGGTTGTACTTTACCTACGCACCCAAGGTCGGCCTGACCGACGCCTACCGCAACTGCATCTCTAATATTCGCTTGGAAGGTTTGAGCTATCCGATGGCCTGTCATCGTCTGTTTTATTTGATGCGCGAGGCCTGCCGCCGTCAGCTGTCGGGGGTTAACTTAAAGGATGACGCTGAAGAACCACTATTGGCAGGTGCCGGCAAGAGCGGAAACTTTCTACTCGGTTGAGTGTTAGTGAACGTCTGGTTATTGACCCGGCAAAATCATTGCAAGTTCTGAAAGGCACTTTTCACGTGGGCAGCCAAAGCGTTATTGAGGGGATTGGAGCCTCTGCGTACGAGTGCTAGCTGATAACGGCCTATCTCTGGCAGGTCGTCGCTGACAATCTGTTTGAGCGGTAACCGCACAAGGCTCAGGGGGAAAGGCGCAACGGCAAGGTCTGCAAGCATCGCAGCTTCCTGGCCAGAGCAGTGCTCGCAGGTGTAGGCGATCCGGTATGGCGTGCCGGCGTTTTCCAGGGCGAGTAATGTCATCTGGCGCCATGCGCATCCCTCGTGGGCCACCGCAATCGGCAGGGGCCTGTTCAGATGCGCAGACGAACCCTCCTTGCCTGCCCAAACCAGTGGTTCCTCATGCACAACCTCGCCACGAATGCCCCTAACGCGTTCTGACACAGTCACCAGCACCATATCGAGCTCTCCCGCATCCAGCTTTGTCAGATTCTGCTTGCTTGAACCGACAACAACATCCACCAACACAGCCGGATAGGAACGCGCAAACTGGGCGAGTACCTCGGGTAGAATTCGAGTACCAACATCATCTGAGGTACCAAAACCTACCTTGCCCTCCAGCGCGGGTGCGATGAAATGCTCTACCGCTTCCTGGTTGAGTCGCAATAACCGACGGCTGTATGCCAGTAATACCTCACCGTCGTTGGTCAACCGAACCTGACGCGGCTCGCGAACAAACAGACTTTTGCCCAGGATTTTTTCAAGTTGCTTGATTTGCATGCTCAACGCCGAAGGCGTTCGGTGGACGACTTTTGCCGCAGCGGTAAACGTTCCACACTCTGCAATCGCGACAAATGTTCTGAGCACCTCATTATCGAGCAGCGGCATCGTCACCTGATCACATCTCCTAAAAAAGCATGGGCATCTGACTTAAGTATATCTGAAGGCAGAGTTAAATTCTTTTCGTTTGATTGAATGCAGACAAGCCGCCATTATACTGGCTCAAGGCAATGAGGTAGGCGCGTTTGCAGACCTCAACCATTCATTTGGGTTAAACACTCACACAAGGAGGAACAGCGATGCTAGGCTCCCACAAGAATGATCAGACAATCAAAATGCACACCGCTACCTTGGTGGGTAGCTATTCCCGGCGTCAACAGTTCCGACGCATGGCGCTGACGCTGTTGGCCGAGAAAGACGGCACACTGACGGACCTGGGTTATAAACGCTGGGAAATCAATGTTGCACTCAAGCTGCCGCTTCGGACCGATGCCATGGCTTTTCTGGAACAGAACCGGCAAGCCTCTGGGCTCGAACACGACAACGAGAGCTTACGCTTTATGAAGGCTGGCAAACGCCCCCGCGGTGTTGCTCAATGCGCTTGAGGCAAACTCACTCTACAGTGTGACTCGCTGAACAAGCCCACGTGCCTCGGCAATACTCGCGGCTGCTGAGGCAACTGCCAAGTCTTGAAGTCCTACACCGGTGCCGTCAAATAAGGTGATCTCCTGCTCTGATTGACGGCCCTGGTGTGAGCCATTAATGACCTCTCCAATGGGCGTGATTTGCTCGGCGCGTAAGACTCGTGCGGCCACAGCATGCTGGGCTTCACCGATACTGATCGACTGGTCGATTTCGTCGGTGAAAACTGTTGCTTGCGCCAAAAGCCGGTGATCAATTTCTTGCTTTCCCTTGGTATCCGTACCCATGCAAGCGAGGTGTGTGCCGGGTTTTATCCAGCCGGCCTGCAGCAAAGGTTCTGAGGCGGAGGTGATGGTAATGATAACATCCGACTGAGCCCCCAGAGCTTGTAAGGAAACGGCTTCGAAGGGTAGGTCATGTTCCCTGCATACGTCAGCGAGCCGGGTCAGGTGCTCAGGGTGGGTATTCCAAGCCACTACTTTCTCGAAGTCGCGCTGCTCTATCGCGGCGCGTAGTTGAAAGGTCGACTGAAAGCCTGCACCGATCATGCCCAACACTTTGGCATTCTTTCGAGCTAGATGGGCAATCGAGACAGCGGACGATGCGGCGGTGCGAATGGCAGTCAGATAATTGCCACCTACCAGAGCTTTGAGTTGTCCGGTATTCGGGTCGAACAGCGCCACGGTTGATTGATGATTGGTCAGCCCCTTAACGACGTTGCTGGGCCAGTAGCCGCCCGCTTTTACACCCAGGACCAATCCTTCGCGGTCAAAACCAGATTTGAAGCCATAAAGTGCGCCGGCATGTCCGATCGCTTCCCGCACCACGGGGAAATTGTGGGCGCTCCCCTTAGCCATGGATGAGAAAACCGACTCAACGGCCTGAAAGGCTTCAGGGCGGCCAATCACTTTCTGGCAGGTGTCTTCGCTTATGATCAAAATCTGATGCGGTTGAATTAATGCTTCAGACGGAGTTTCCATCGTTAGTCTCCTTTATCATTTTAGCAAGCCCTCCGAATCGCGTCCGGAGGGCTTGCGCAGGCTGAATCAGAACATCTTGCCGCGGGCGCTGACGGGCCAGAGCGTTTCGACCTTGCCGTTGCGAACGCCGACGTACCAATCGTGGACGTTGCAAGTCGGGTCGCAGTGCCCGGGTACCAGTTTGAGTTTTTCGTTTATCTTGAGTACACCCCGGGGGTCACTGATGACGCCATGCTCGTCTGAGCACTTGACGTATTCGACGTCGTCGCGGCCAAAGATAAAAGGCAGGCCACTGTCCACAGATTGAGCTTTGAGACCCGCATCGCAGATCGCTTTATTGGCTTTGGTGTGACTCATAACGCTGGTCAGGATGAAAAGTGCGTTCTCCCATTCGCCTTGATCGATGCGCTTGCCGTCTTTGTCCAGAATGCGGCCATAGTCGGCGTCCATGAAGGCGTAAGAACCACATTGCAGTTCGTTGTAAACGTCTGAATTGCTCTCGAAATAGTAAGAGCCGGTGCCACCGCCAGAGACAAGTTCTGGTTTCAGGCCTGCTGCCGTCAAACCACCTACTGCGTCTTGTACCATGACAATGGCGATATCCAGTTTTGCCTGGCGTTCGTCGTAAGACGCTACGTGCTGCATGGCGCCTTGGTACGCTTGGATTCCGGTGAACGTGAGGTTGGGTGCGGCATCTATGGCCCGGGCGATGGTGACCACATCCTCAGTGGAGTTCACCCCGCAGCGGCCCGCACCGCAGTCAATTTCGACGAAGCAGTGCAGTTCGGTACTATGCTTCTGGCACGCCATTGATAAATCTGAAACGTTATCAACGTCGTCGACGCACACAATAATGCGCCCGCCGTATTTTGGCAGCTGGGCGAGGCGATCAATTTTTAGTGGATCACGCACCTGGTTGGAGACCAGCACGTCTTTGATGCCCGCACGGGCGAACACTTCGGCTTCAGAGGGTTTTTGGCAACAGACCCCAATGGCGCCCCCGAGGTCTTCTTGGAGTCGTGCCACATCAACGGACTTGTGCATCTTGCCGTGCACCCGGTGGCGCATGCCGTGCGCCTTGGCGTAATCGCCCATTTTCTTGATGTTGCGCTCCAGTGCGTCTAGATCGAGGATCAGACATGGGGTTTGAATCTCGCTTTCGTCCATGCCGATGGCGGCAGGAATGTTGTAACCAACTTCCAGTTCTTCAGGGTGAATAAACGTTGTCATGGTAGGGCTCCTAATCAATGTCTGTTTCAGGTCCAGGGAAGTGTATCCATATCCACATTGCCGCCGGTGATGATCACGCCCACCCGTTTACCCCGGAAGATCTCGGGGTTTTTCAGGATGACCGCCAGGGGTACTGCACAGCTGGGCTCAATAACAATCTTCATTCGTTTCCAGGTCAGCTTCATGGCGTCGATGATCTCCTCCTCGGTCGCCGTAAAAATGTCTGAGACGAAGTGGCTCACAAAATGCCAGGTCAGCTCCTTCAGTGGCACTTTCAAACCGTCTGCTACAGTATTGGGCGCATCATCGGCAATGATGTAACCGGCCTTGAGGGAGCGGGCGGCGTCGTCGGCATTGAGTGGCTCAGCCGCATAAATTGTCACCTCCGGTGCCAGGTTCGAAAGGGTCAGGCAAGTACCGGAAACCATGCCGCCGCCACCGATCGGCGCGATCACCATGTCCAGGTCGGGGACCTGATCCAGCAATTCCAGTGAGCAGGTTGCCTGCCCTGCGATGACCCTGGGGTCGTTATAAGGGTGGACAAAATCAGCACCAGACGCGGCCATTAAATCGGCAAAGACGGCTTCACGGGAGCTGGTGGAGGGCTCGCACTCGATGATTTTGCCGCCGTAGCCGCGTACCGCATCTTTTTTGGCCTGGGGTGCGGTATGAGGCATGACGACTGTTACCGGGATACCTCGCCGGCCAGCCGCATAAGACAGCGACAGAGCATGATTGCCGGAAGAGTGGGTGGCGACGCCAAGGGCCGCCTTCTCTTCACTCAACCCAAAGACGGCGTTGCAGGCGCCGCGCACTTTGAAAGCCCCGGCCTTTTGAAAGTTCTCACACTTAAAGAAGAGTTCGGCCCCGGTCAGCTCGTTCAGATAACGGGATGTCAGAATTGGCGTTTTGTGGATGTAGGGTTTGATCCGTTCGTGGGCGGACAAAACATCGTCAAATGTGGGTATCTGGTTCCTGTGATCACTCATGGTTCACCTCGTCAGTCTGCGTCTGCCGGTTACGCGATGGTGGCGCGAAAATGGTTTTGGGCGGCGCGGACGCCCGTGCCCAGTTCAATGGGGTAGTCGAGATCCGCCATGGCCATCTCAATGGTTGCCAGCCCTGATAGCACCATGCTGTCTGTCAACGAACCCAAGTGGCCGATACGGAAGGCTTTGCCGTGCATTTCGCCAAGGCCAATGCCGAAGGAAACGCCGTACTTTGCAAACGTGTGGTCGGTCAGCTCGTTGCTGTTGAGCCCTTCGGGCACATAAATGGCGGTAACGGTATTGGAATACAGATCGGGAGACTGCGCACACAGGGCCATGCCCCAAGCATGTGCCGCCTGCCGAACACCTTCGGCCAGCCGGAAGTGACGGGCGTAAACATTGTCTAACCCTTCTTCAAACAGCATTTTCAGGCTTTCTTTCAGACCGTAGATCAGCTGCAAGGGTGGAGTGTAGGGAAAGCCGCCTTGGGCATTGGCCGTCATCATGGCGCGAAAATCGAAGAAAGCACATGACAGCTTGGCGGTTTCCATTGCGACCAGTGCTTTTTGGCTGACCGCGAGTATGGCCATGCCGGTTATCAGCATGAAGCCTTTTTGAGAGCCCGACACGGCGATATCAACACCCCAGTTGTCCATCTCGAACGGCATTGAGGCCAGGGAGCTGACGCAGTCAACCAATAGCAAGGCAGGGTGAAAGCAGCTGTCCATGGCTTGACGAACAGCATCAATATCGCTTGTTACGCCGGTTGCAGTCTCGTTGTGGACAACCAGAACCGCCTTGATCTTGTGTTGAGTGTCGGCGCTTAAAGCCCGCTTAAACTCATTCGCCGGAGCGCCGCTGCCCCACGGGCATTCAATGATCTGAACGTCCAGCCCGTGACGCTGACACATCTCAATCCAGCGACGGGAGAACATTCCGTAGCGGGCGATTAATACCTTATCTCCAGGTGACAGGGTGTTGCAGATAGCCGCTTCCCAGCCACCGGTGCCGCTGGCGGGGAATAGGATGACTTCGCCAGATTGGGTGTTGAAAACCTTTTTGCAATCCTGCAGCAGCGGGGAGAGTGTTTCCACGAAGCCCGGCGAGCGGTGGTCGCTGCTCTGCACGTTCATCGCGAAGCGCAATCGGTCAGGGATATTCGTGGGGCCCGGAATAAAGATTGGGTTTTGGTCAGACATAGGGAGTTCTCTCTCCGTTATTGCGATTACCAGAAGCCCCGTCACCGGACTGCCTCCTCCACTTCATGTCTTCACTCTAGATTCCTGGGTTTGTTTGCGCAATATGAAATAATTCCACAATGTGGAATTTTAAGGATAAATACCGACTGAAATTTCAAGTATCTGGTTTATATAAGGTAAATATTTAGGGCTGGCATTATTATAATTTCTACATTGTGGAAAGTAGTATCCGTATAATAGAATATTTAGTAGTCGTACCTCTGATCTCACCTGACCGTTACACTCGGAGTTCCTGATGACTGACGTCAAAACTGAATCCCGGATCCAAGTCATTGACCGGGCCGCGCTGCTAATGGATGCGATTGGGCGTTATTCCAAGCCGGTCAAACTGAAAACGCTGGGCGCCGAGACTGGGCTTGCACCTTCCACGGCGTATCGAATTCTTCAGTCATTGATCAGCAATCGTTTTGTTGAGCGAGATTCCAACGGGGGTTACCGTCTGGGCCAGAAATTGCTGCAATTGAGCAATCGTCTGCATTCGGATATTGACCTGCGGGGGGTCTCGCTTCCTTACATGCGGGAATTGTGTGACCGATTGGGTGAAACCATCAATCTCACGATTCGGGAGGGTGATGTGGTGATCTATTTTGAAAAGGTGACTCCGAATCGCATGATGCATGTAAACCAGATCGTAGGTAGTCGCGCACCCTTGCATGTTACCGCTGTGGGCAAGCTCATGCTGGGCCTTGCGGGAGAGGATGAGATTGAGAGTTACGCCCGGCGAACCAATCTGCCTGCTTATACACGCAATACACTGTCCTCACTGAGTAAGCTTGAGGACGCTTGTATGACCAGCATTCGACAGGGCTACTCACTGGATAACGAAGAAGCTGAGATTGGCGTGGGTTGTATTGGCGTCCTGCTTTTCGAAAAGTCCGGAAATGTGAGCGCGGGGCTGTCCATTTCTGCGCCGATCGAGCGGAGAAAAAATGAATGGATCGGTGAATTGAAGAAAGCCGGTGAGGAGATTTCCCGGCATTTAGGGTATCGGCCCGGTTAACGCCCTGGTGTGTCAGCGACGGTTCAGAGGCGAGGTGGCTGGGCGAGTTGCTCTGGATTAGTCGGTTATCATTCCGGTCAGATTGGCGGCCTCCAGCTTATGACCTAAGTGACTCCGGAGAATGTTGCCAAGACGTTTCCCATCGCGATCCTGAAGAGCCTCAATCATGTGTTCATGGTCGTTCACTGCTTTGTGCCAGTAAGCGTCGGTCATCTGCGCGGAATAGCGGATTCGTTTAATACGTTGGCTAAGGTTGTTATACATTTCCAGAAGTACATCATTCTTTGACGCCAGCATGATGCATTCATGAATTTGCTGGTTGGCGCGGAAGTACTCTTTGAGTTCACCACGATGAAAATGCTCGACCATTTTATTGTGAAGCGCCTGAATATGAGCGACTTCAGCATTACTGATGTATTGGCAGGCCGTTTCACCGGACAACCCTTCCAGGGCGCCCATGATGTCGTAGGTGTGCTCGACGTCCTTCGCGGTTAAGCGGGTTACCCGGGCACCGCGATTCGGCAGCATTTCAATCAGACCTTCGGATTTCAGAACTTTCAACGCTTCGCGGAGGGGCGTTCTGGAGATGCCGAACTTTTCGCAGAGCCCTTTTTCGGAAATTTTCTCTCCAGGCGCCAGTGTGCCGAGTTCGATCAACTCTCTGATTCTGTCGGCAGCTTCTTGATAAAGAACTCTATGTTGTATCTTTTCCATGTGACCTTTTCTTAAGACAAGTAGTGAGCTGCCGGCAATTTTCGTGTGGCAGTTGTATCTCAGGATGGAATCCTGTAACTAAACGGTGCGCTGCATTCAGAATTCAAAATAAGGTACAGCGCGTCGCTTTGCAAGGCTCAAAGGCCTTAAATGCCCTCTTGCGGTGATGGTACTCCATCCGTTCTGTATGTTCTGGGAACGTAAGTGCTGGGCCATCCCCCGCGACCGGGAACTTTTATGTGGATTTGCTAACCTTGAATGATTTAGGAGAATTATATGGCAGGTAAAGTTTTTCGATCCAGCGTAAAAATTTCACGGGCGCAGGCGCGCCAAATCGTAGACGGTGCATTTGCTATGGCACGAGCCCGGGATATGGATCCGCTGACGGCATTTGTTATGGATGGGGGCGGCAACATGATTGCCGCCGAACGGGAAGATGGCTGTGCACCGCTGCGTCTTCCTGTCTCAAGGGGCAAGGCGTTCGCTGCTTTGGGGAATGGTGCTTCCAGCCGAACGGTGGGGGAGCGCAATGAGCAACGGCCAGCTTTTTTAGCGTCAGTTGCGGCTGCTGCGGACGGTCAGTTCGTACCGGTAGCGGGCGGTGTGTTGATTCTTGACCCAAACGATGAAGTTATCGGAGCAGTGGGGATTAGCGGTGCTTCTTCAGATGAGGATGAGCACGTAGCGATGGCCGGCATTGAAGCTGCAGGTTTTAAGGCAGGAACCGCTCCCGACTGAGACTGAGGGCGGCTATGGTTCGTTTTTAAAGCGAAACGTGGCCGCGTTCATTCTGTCCATTTTCAGCAAGAGGACTGGAGCTAAAGTGTGCCCAGTTTTTTTGCACCCAATGCTTACCGATGCATCTATTCTATCCTTCACCCAGCTCTGTCTGAGTGTCCAGCCCCGTCATTTAGCTGAATTATCTAATCTCTTCTATGCACCGGAGCCTGTCGGCACTGGCCCTGCGTCATAATTAGACTAAAGTCTAATACAGAATTATGAATTATGAATTCATATTCGAAGTGTGATTGATTCGAACGTTTTACCGGAACAATGGATTTTGGTGCAGAAATCGACGGGTCAGGCTCACCGATCATCTTTGAAGGTGGTATGAAACGGCAACACGGTCATTTTGGAGAGATTTAACTATCGACGGTTTTGCTTGCAAATAAAAACAATGAAATATCGGAGACTAGTATGAAAATCTTGAAGACAGCATTGCTCGCTTCCGTGTTTGCGCTAGGTGTACAAGCCGCGCAGGCAGCAGAGACCCAGATCAAGTTTGGTCATGTAGGGGGCCCGGGATCTCTATTCGAAAAATCAGTCAACGAATTCGCAAGAATTGCCAATGAAAAGCTGGAAGGTAAGGCCGAGGTCATACCTTTTGGCTCCAGCCAGTTAGGCAGTGACTCCCAGATGCTCAATAAACTGAAATTGGGCACACTAGATCTGGCTTTGCCCTCGTCGGTCATGAGCAGTGTCGCACCTGAATTTTCTCTTTTCGAAATGCCCTATTTGATTGAAGACAGAGATCACATGAAGCGCGTGCGGGATGAACTTGTGCGGGACGTGCTTTACCAGGCTGCAGAAGACAAAGGCTACAGAGTTATTGGTGTTTGGGAGAACGGCTTCCGGCAAATAACCAACAATGTCCGGCCTATCGTTGTGCCTGCGGATCTGGATGGCATTAAGCTAAGGACCCCCAACGGGGTGTGGCGTGTTGAGATGTTTAAAAGCTATGGCGCGAGTCCTGCCCCAATGGCACTTTCCGAAGCCTTCGTTGCGTTGCAGACAGGCGCGATGGACGGCCAGGAGAATCCTCTGGTCCAAATTTACTCCCAACGATTCCACGAGGTTCAGGATTACCTGTCAATAACCAATCACGTCTACACACCTGCCTATGTATTGGCTGGCGCGCGCTGGAGCCGACTGCCTGAAGATGTCAGAAATGTGCTGATTGAGACAGCTCAAGAAGTGGAAGCCTTTGCACTTGAACAAGGCGAAATGCTTGATAATAGCTTGGTCGAAAAAATGAAATCTGAAGGGATGCAGGTGAACAAAGCAGATCAGAAAGCGTTTGTTGCCGGCTCAGACGCGATCTATAAAAAGTTCGCTGATGAAGTAGAAGGCGGTCAGGAAATGCTGGATAAGGTTAGTCAGCTCCGCAAGCAATAAAGGACGATTCCTTCCTGCTGTGCATGGTTCGCGATCACTGCGCGGATCATGTTTTGCACGTAGGTACTAACCGGCTCTCGTGTTTCGGGGAATATAAATGAATTCACTTACAATTTTTAAAAACGCCTACTTCAAGTTTCTTGAAGTTATTGTCGTTGCCATAATGATTGCTCTGGCATCGGTTGTTACCGTAGGTTTTCTCTCGAGGCTTGTTGGTTCACCGTTCAGTTGGTACGACGAAGTCGCCTCTGTGGGTTTGGCCTGGCTGACTTACTATGGCGCCGCACTTGCCGCAGCCAAGGGTGCTCATATTGGTTGCCCGACCGTTGTCAACTATTTCCCCCCCTCAATCCGCTTGCCTATTGCGTTAGTCGCTGAGGCGATCACCATCGGTTTCTTTGTTTTACTCGCCTATACCGGTACACAAGTTGTCCTGATTCTTGAGGGGTCGACGCTGATCAGTTTGACCAGTGTGTCCGTGCAGCTAACACAATCTGCAATTCCTATTGGGGCTGTCCTCTTTATTATCGCCGAGCTCTTACATCTGCCAGAAGTGATCTCCAGCGCCAAAGGTGATGGGTTCATAGACCATGAACTGGAAGAAGCGGGTCTCACCTACGACAAGGCTTCAATAACTACTAAATAGTAGCCTTGAGCGAGCCCAGGAGAATAATAAGATGATCCTTTTTTTCATGTTTGTTGGTCTGATATGCCTGATTCTGATCAACGTGCCTGTAGCGATATCGCTAGGTATCGTTGGTGCTGTTGCGACTGTCAGTAGTTACGGCATCGCGGCATTGCCCAATGTCGCGATGGTAATGTTTGATGGTGCGACGAAGTTCCCGCTCATTGCGATTCCGCTCTTTATATTAGCGGGTGCCATTATGAACGCCTCCAGTATCTCGCGGCGGTTGATTGATCTTGCGTCGGCAATGCTTGGTTTTATAAAGGGCGGGCTGTCTATGGTTACCATAGGCGCTTCGATATTTTTTGCAGAAATTTCGGGGTCAGCTGTCGCAGGGGTTTCTGCTATCGGCAGTATTATGATTCCGGCGATGAAAAAGAAGGGCTATTCGAAGGAGTTCTCAGCGGCTATTTCGTCCTCGGCGGCGAGCCTCGCGATCATACTGCCGCCATCCATTCCCATGATTCTTTACGCCGTAATGTCCGGTGTTTCTGTGGTCAAAATGTTTGTCGCCGGCATTTTGCCCGGGATATTGGGAGCCCTGGGCTTAGCCGCCATGTGTTACTACCTGGCGAAAAAGAATAAATTTCCTTCGGAGGGCGAGTTCAGGGTCAAAAAGCTCTGGGAAGCGTTCAAGGGTGCCATTTGGGCGCTATTGATTCCGGTCATTATTCTGGGTGGTATATTTGGCGGGATCGTAACCGCGACAGAGGGTGCTGCACTGGCCGTTGTTGTTGCCATCTTCATTAGCACAGTTGTTTACCGCGAATTCAACCTGCGTATCTTCTACAAATCCTGTCTCGATGCGGGCGTTCAAACGGCTGTGGTTATGCTTCTGGTGGCGAGCTCTGCTGTCGTGGGGCTTTATCTCACCGAGACTCAACTCCCACAACAGCTTGCCAACTCCATCAGTGACATGACCGACAACAAGTACATCATCTTAGCGTTGCTCAATGTCATCTTCCTGATTCTGGGCATATTCCTGCACTCTGCAGCCGCCATCATCCTGGTGGTTCCAATCGTTCTTCCGCTGATTCTCGCGGTGGGTATTGACCCGGTTCACTTTGGTTTGATCGTTACATTGAACCTGGCCATAGGCCAACAAACACCCCCTGTGGCGAGTGTACTGATTGCTTCGTGCTCCATTGCAAAATCTGACATCTGGGCGACTTCGCGCACCAACCTCTGGTTTCTGGGTGTGCTGTTCGCGATTCTCATCATAAATACCTATGTTCCAGCCTTTGCATTGTCATTGGTGAACCTGGTTTATGGCACCTGATAGCTGAAGGGGATATGAAATGAACAAACCTAGCCAAGGCAGTGTCGACTGCAAGGTAAGTCAAGGGGTGGCTTGGGTCGGCTTCAATCGCCCAGAAAACCGCAATGCAATGACCTGGAGTATGTATGACTCACTCGAGCGCATTTGTGAAGAAATCGATGAGCAAGCTGAAGTAAGCGCTGTCGTTTTTTATGGCTATGGTGGTGAAGCATTCGTGGCCGGAACGGACATCAAGCAATTTGCTGATTTTGAACACGGAGATCAGGGCATTGCTTATGAACGCCGTATCGACAGTGTGCTCCATAGCCTGGAAACCATGAAAACGCCGACCATCGCGCTGCTTGAAGGTTTTTGTGTCGGCGGTGGAGCAGCTATTGCGCTCGCTTGCGACTTTCGCTATTGCACGCCCTCGCTGAAGTTTGGGGTGCCGATTGCCAAAACCCTGGGCAATTGTCTGTCAGTTACCAACGTGTCGCGCCTGATGGACATCGTTGGCATCCCTAGAACCAAGGAGATTCTGATGGCGGCAAAGCTGATCGAGGCACCGGAAGCCGCCTCCATTGGATTGGTCAGCGAGGTTTTTGAAGCCAATGTCATTAGAGATGAGGTCGACAAAAAGGCACAGGCCTTCAGTCAACGAGCGCCGTTGACGGTGCTCGCTGCCAAAGAAATTATCAACCGCGTGCTGGCACACAGACGGACGGCTGCGGATGTCAGCGATGACTGGGTGAGAACCTGCTATGCCAGTGCCGACTTCAAAGCAGCGGTCAATAAGTTCGTCACCAAAACACCGTTTGAATGGACCGGAAAATAGCTTGCTTACTGAACAGCTTTTCCAACACGGAGAAAACACATGCTTCCCTTGAAAAACATAAAAGTTCTGGATGTCTCGCAAATCATGGCCGGGCCCTATTGCACCATGGTACTGGGTGACATGGGGGCTGAAGTCATTAAGGTGGAAAAAGCCAATGGTGGCGATGACAGCCGACAAATGGGGCCCTACGTTAATGACGAATCTACTTGTTTCTGCCAGATCAACCGAAACAAGAAAAGCATTTCCTTAAACCTCAAGGATGAACGCGCGAGGGAGATATTTTATCGGCTCGCCAAAGACGCAGATGTCATTGTCGAGAACTATCGGCCTGGAGTGACGAAATCTCTGGGGATCGATTATGAGACCATCAAAATGATCAACCCCGGCATAATTTACTGCTCTATTTCAGGCTATGGTCAAACGGGTCCGTACAGCAATAAAGGGGGTTTTGATCTGGTGGCCCAGGGCATGAGCGGTTTGATGTCGATGACGGGCGAGCCAGGTCGACGACCGGTAAAAACCGGCATTGCCGTTTACGATATCGGCGCAGGCATCACCGCGGTCTATTCGATTTTGGCGGCGTGCATACACAAAATGAATACCGGTGAAGGTCAACAGATTGATATAGCCATCACCGAATGTGGCCTGCCCTGGTTCAGTTGGGAGGCGGCGGCGTACTTCTCCGAAGGCACCGTGCCGGAAGCCACCGGCTGGCGTCATCGCGTATCAGCCCCTTATCAAGCCGTCAAAACGCAGGATGGCTACATGATGCTGGGCTGCGCTAACCAGCGAACCTGGGAGCGCTTCTGCCAGGATGTCATCGCGCGGGACGATTTGATTGCTGATGAGCGGTTTTTAACCAATAGCGACCGTGGGCGCAATGTTGAGCAACTCGAACGTGTTCTGGAAGAAATCCTGTCCCTTCGTGAAACGGCGCATTGGCTGGATCGATGCGACATTGCAGGCGTGCCCGCCGGACCGATCAACAATTTCGCCCAGGCCGTGCAGGATGAGCATTTTCTCGCCAGAGGCATGGTCGAGGAAATCGACCACCCGGTGATCGGCAAGATGAAAACGATCGGTTTTCCCAGCAAATTTTCCCGTACACCCTCACAGATTCGTTACCCGGCGCCCCTCTTTGCGCAACACACCGATGAAATCTTGTATGGCGCTGGTTTGAGCGCAGAGGAGGTTAGTAATCTCCGCCAGGAGGGATGTATCAAGTAGTTCATTACTTCGATATTTACCCATAATGCGGTTCATATGTGAATTCAAAATTCAGAATTTATAGGCACCATAAACTCGCGGAGTATTTCCTATGTTGAAACTTGATTTTCATCCATCAGGCCGGCACTTCCTTCAAATACCCGGGCCGTCTCCGGTACCGGACCGTATTCTGCGCGCCATGAGCCTCCCGACTATTGATCATCGCGGGCCTGAGTTTGGCGCACTAGGTCTGGAACTGCTAAAAAAAATTCAGACTATCTTTAAAACGACCCAGCCCGTCATTATTTACCCGGCATCCGGAACCGGAGCCTGGGAGGCCGCCCTCATTAACACTATGTCTGCCGGTGACCATGTGCTGATGTTCGAAACTGGTCACTTCGCAACACTGTGGGAAAAAATGGCGCGTCGGCTTGGGCTGCAGCCGGAATTCTTGGGGCTGCCCGGATATGAGGGTTGGCGTGCAGGCGTGCAGGCCGACATGATTGAAGAGCGCCTCAGAAAAGATACAGGCCACACCATCAAGGCGGTGTGTGTGGTTCACAATGAAACCTCAACCGGTGTAACAAGCAATATCCCTGCAGTACGCCGCGCCATCAATGCCGCCGGCCATCCAGCACTGTTATTGGTCGATACGATTTCAGGCCTGGCGTGCGCGGACTATCAACACGATGCGTGGGGAGTGGACGTAACTATTTCCGGTTCCCAGAAAGGTTTGATGCTGCCGCCAGGTATCAGTTTTAACGCCTTGTCGGATAACGCCATCGCTGCCAGCAAAACCTCAAATTTGCCAAAAAGCTTCTGGGCATGGGATGAGATTCTTGAGGCCAACAAAAACGGTTATTGGCCTTATACGCCCAACACGAACTTGCTTTACGGCCTGAATGAAGCGTTGGATATGTTGCTTGAGGAAGGCCTGGAACAGGTGCTTGCACGCCACCAGCGTTGGGGTGTCGGTGTGCGTAAGGCCGTTGAAGCCTGGGGGCTGGAAGTTCAGTGTCAGGAGCCAGATGTCTACTCCCCGGTTCTGACGGGTGTCGTGATGCCCGAGGGCGTGGATGCGGATGCGGTTCGGCGTCTGATTTACGAGCGCTTCGATCTTTCGCTGGGCATGGGGCTGGGCAAGTCGAAAGGCAAGATGTTCCGAATAGGACACCTCGGCGACTGCAATGATCTGACTTTGATCGCCGCGTTAGGTGGCTGTGAGGCTGGTCTGAAGTTGTCTGGCGTGAACCTCAAGGGTAGCGGCGTTTTGGCAGCGCTGGAGTACTTCTCCCAGAATCCGCCTCACCACGTCAATTAATAGCGGTGTTTATAACGGCATAGATCAGGAGTAAACGATGAACGCGTTTTCAGAGCCTAAGATACAATCGCAAAATGCGCGAGTAAAACCGATGTCTGACGTCGCCGCTCGTTTGACACGTGAACTTGCGGGTGATGTGCTTTTTGACGACGCCTCACGTGGACGCTACTCCACGGACGCTTCCATCTACCAGATTATGCCGGTTGGCGTCGTGATACCCCGCAATCAGGCGGACTTGCAACTAGCTGTTGATATAGCACGGGATGCAAAAGTTCCGGTACTTGCGCGCGGGGCGGGCACCAGCCAGTGCGGCCAGACTGTTGGCGAGGCGATCATTCTGGATACCAGCCGCTGGTTAAATCAGATTGTCGAGTTTGACGAAGAGAAACAGACAGTGGTCGTTGAACCCGGGCTGGTTCTTGATGACCTAAACCGCTGGCTCAAGCCTTATGGGCTTTGGTTCCCGGTTGATGTATCAACGGCCGCCCAATGCACCATTGGTGGTATGGCGGGCAATAACTCCTGTGGCTCAAGGTCCATCAAGTACGGCAACATGGTTCACAATGTTCTGGGTATCGACGCCTTACTTGCGGATGGTTCGCAAGGCCATTTTGGTTTAACCAGCAACCTACCTGACAATGAAAGAATTCGCGCAATAGCCTATCACGTACAGCACATTGCAGAGCGGGAAAACGCCAACATAATGGAAAGATTTCCCAAGGTTCTGCGTCGCGTGGGTGGTTATAATCTTGATATCTTCAACTGCCAGAATTCGCGCCCTTATAACCTGGACGGCCAGGTTAATCTCGCTCACCTGTTAGTCGGTTCTGAAGGAACTCTGGGGCTTACACAGAGAATCAAGCTTCAGCTTGCACCGCTACCGGTTCACAAAGTGCTGGCCGTGGTTAACTTCGTTCAGTTCTATCAGGCCATGGACCTGACCCAGCACATCGTTACTCTCAAACCATCAGCAGTAGAGCTGGTGGATCGCACCATGATAGACCTTGCGATTGAAAATGCAGCGTTTCGGCCAGTGATCGAGAAAGCGTTAATCGGCAAACCCAAGGCCATTCTGCTGGTTGAATTCTCGGGGGAAGATGCGCAGAAACTGCGAGGCGATCTGGGAAAACTTAGTGAACTGATGGGGGACCTGGGTTTACCCGATTGTGTCGTCAGCATGACAGGCGCTGCCGAACAGGCCGCCTTGTGGAACGTGCGTAAGGCGGGCCTGAACATCATGATGAGCATGAAAGGTGACGGTAAGCCTGTTTCGTTTATTGAGGACTGCGCAGTACCGCTTGAAAGCCTTGCGGAATATACCAATAAACTCACCGAAGTATTTCATAAGCATGGCACGGAAGGAACCTGGTATGCCCACGCCAGTGTTGGCACTTTGCATGTTCGACCGATTCTGGATATGCGTCGTGACGGAGCGCAAAAAATGCGTGCGATCGCCGAAGAAGCGTCAGCGCTGGTTCGCGAATACAAAGGTGCTTTTTCCGGCGAGCATGGCGATGGCATCTGTCGCGGAGAGTGGGTGGCGTGGCAGTTTGGGCCACAGCTCAATGCGGCGTTCAAGGAGATTAAGCAGCTTTTCGATCCTGAGAATTTGCTGAACCCCGGCAAAATAGTCGATACCCCGCGAATGGATGATCCAGACTACTTCCGGTTTAATAAAGGGTATAAGGGTATACCAATAGCGCCAGCGCTCGACTGGTCAGGTTGGGATGTACTTCGCGATCCGTTAACCGGCGAACAAAGTGCGCCGGGCAGTGGGGGCGATCCGACATCCGGGCTGATCAAAGCCGTTGAGATGTGCAACAACAACGGCCATTGCCGAAAATTCGACGCCGGCACCATGTGCCCCAGTTTTCGCATTACCCGGGAAGAGCAACACCTGACACGAGGGCGAGCCAATACATTACGGCTGGCGTTGTCTGGGCAATTAGGGTCAGACGGCCTTGCCGGCAACGATGTCAAAGAGGCACTGGATCTGTGTGTGTCCTGTAAGGGCTGCAAACGTGATTGCCCAACCGGTGTAGACATGGCCAAGATGAAAATTGAGGCACGTTCGGCCTGGTCAAAAAAACACGGAATTTCACTTCGAGATCGATTTGTGGCTGAAATGCCTCGTTACGCCGCATACGCCAGGCATTTTTCAAGCGTAATTGCTGCAGTTGAACGGGTGCCTTTTTTGTCAGACTGGATTAAGCGCACCTTAGGCTTGGCAGAACAGCGCGCTTTGCCGAACTTTTGCGGTAACTATCTGGCCGGCGCTGCCGCGAAGCCGGGTAACGCAGTATGTGAAAAAGAAGTGTTGCTGTTTGTCGACACCTTCAATAACTACCTTGAGCCTTCTAACGCAGAAGCGGCTCAACGGGTTCTTACTGCCGCCGGCTACCACGTGCACTTCAACAAAGCTCCGAGCGAGAGACCGTTGTGCTGTGGCCGAACTTATCTTGCCTCAGGCCAGGTAGACAAGGCCAAGGCCGAAGCGAAGCGCACACTCGAGTACCTGATGCCGTTCGTTGAACGGGGTATCAGTATTGTCGGGCTGGAGCCATCCTGCCTGCTAACCCTGCGCGATGAGTTCTTGCAGTATGGCTACGGTGAGCAGGCCGTGGCTTTGTCGAAGGCGTCCTTCCTGTTTGAGGAGTTTTTGGTCAAAGAACATGATGCTGGTCGTCTAAAGCTCGATTTAAAAGCCCTCGAAACATCCAGAATCCTTCTACA
The DNA here is from genome assembly GCF_000169375.1 of Marinobacter sp. ELB17. Lineage (GTDB taxonomy): Bacteria > Pseudomonadota > Gammaproteobacteria > Pseudomonadales > Oleiphilaceae > Marinobacter. The sequence goes on along the minus strand of NZ_AAXY01000022.1, from coordinate 39,112 downwards.
CGGCCACTGTCATCAGAAAGCATTTGATGCTCTCCGGCCAGTCGAGCAGGTGCTTCGCTGGATACCGGAACTAGAGGTAAAAAACATCGAAACCTCATGCTGTGGAATGGCCGGCAGCTTTGGATACGAACGTGAACACTACGAGGCTTCGATGCAGATGGCCGAGCTTTCACTTCTCCCTGCGGTTCGTAAGGCGGAGGCCGATGATCTTGTGGTTGCCGATGGCACCAGCTGTCGACATCAAATTCACGATGGTGCCAATAAAACCGCCTTGCATGTCGCAAAGGTGCTGGAAAGTGCATTAGCCTGAGCGTGAAGTGGTTGAATGGATGTGACCAGCTCAGTGAAGGAATAATACCCTGAGACTGGAGAACGTGTATGACCAAAAGAACATGTCTCTTGAGTCAACATCGGCCGCCGCCCTGATTATTGCGCGAGGCGGCTATGTTGACTCAGGTCGGTCAATTTTGAGTCGACGTTAATGGGCTAATACTATTCCGGCGCTGACAGGACTATTGGTGATCTACATTTTGGCCCTGGTCAAGCCAAAGCCGAGAAGCCGACGATTTACAACTGGTAATGAGCGGTTTTATGCCAAACTACGCAGTTTTGAAATTAAAAATATCGATACCACGCATTTAGCATTACATGTCTCTTCTAAAGCTGTCACTCTCAATATATTAGCTACACTTATATCCGATATAATTTTATATCGTTTGACTACCGATATTCAGTGCCATATATTTAGCGGATAATGCTTATATAAAATTTCAAAATATTTTCTAATTAAAATAGCTCTAGTGAATAATATAATATTGTAATATAAATGATGTAACTTTAAAGCTGTTATTAGAGTTTTTGTAAGTAAGAAAAACTTGTATTAAAAATTAGAAAATAGATTTTGACAGAAACAATGGAACGAAGAAGATGAAAATATACAGTCACGAAAAGCAAAAGCTTCATCATCCCAAAAGCTATTTTTCTCGAGGGAAAATGCGTCAACCGCAAGAAACACCCGAGAGATTGACTGAGCTATTAAAAGCTCCACAGATGATGGGGTTAGAAGTAACGACTGCCAAGGAAATAGGGATCGAACCAATTTTAGTAGTACATGACTTCGACTATGTTAATTTTTTAAAGCATGGCTATGAAGAATGGATGGCTTCGGGTGAGAAGATGGGAGAAGAGGTTCAAACCACAGTCTATGTGCCGAACAACAATTCTGGGCTTGGTATTTTGGCAAAAGCGGCTAAGTATCAAGCTGATGGTAGCGCCCCAATTGGCAAGCATTCATGGACCTCTATTTATTGGTCCGCTCAAACGGCACTCAATGCCGCTGATTCGTTATTAAATGATGAGACGCATCAAAATGATATTCAAATATGCCTGACGAGGCCCGCAGGGCATCACGCTAGAAAAAGCGCAGCAGGTGGTTTTTGTTATCTAAATAACGCAGCAATTATCGCTGAGCACCTGCGCCAGAAATTTCAAAAAATCGCCATTATAGATACCGACATGCATCATGGTCAGGGTATTCAAGAAATATTTTATGACCGTAAAGATGTGCTATATACCTCGGTGCATGGCAACCCTATTAATTTTTATCCCGTGGTCGCAGGTCACGAGCACGAAAGAGGGTATGGGGAGGGCTACGGTTATAATATTAACTTTCCTATGCCACATGGTACAGATGAAACTGGATTTTTTAATTATGTGGACAAATCAATCGAAATTGTAAAGCTGTTTAATCCAGATGTTATTGTCCATGTGTTAGGGTTCGATGTCTATAAAGACGATCCACAAGCTAAATGTCATGTCAGTACACAGGGTTTCAAAACGCTAGCAAAAAAGCTGAAGGCACTGAATAAGCCAGTGATTGTCTTAGTAGAAGGCGGTTACTGTATAGAAAAGCTAAATGAAAACCTACAAGCATTTTTATCTGGACTTATTTCAAAAAATTAAAATTAATAACCAGTCAGAAACTGTAAGTAAAATTTTCTACACAAATAGTTCGTTAAGATAATTGCTTAGTTTAAGCTGCCTTCATCAACTTACCGGTCAGCGGAAAATCGGGCGTTAATAAAATCTTTCTTATGTTGAAAGAAACATAGTATTTTATATACCTGTTGTGAAGAGGAGATGATATGCGATATAAAGTCATCGTGATTGGTGCTGGTATGGTTGGAACGTCTATTGCCTGGCATCTACAAAAGAACAATTCTCAGGTTCTGCTGTTAGACAAGAAATCACCGGGATTAGAAACGTCATATGGTAATGCAGGGTTGATTCAGCGAGAAGCGATTCATGTTCATCCTTTTCCTAGACAGCTGATTGAACTGATAAAAATACTACCGAATAAAAAGACTGATATTCGTTATCGCTGGCCTGCCGTTCTACGTTATCAACACGCGCTACTACAGTACTGGCGATTTTCTGCACCATTCTCGGTCCAAAAAATAGAAAAAGAGTGGCAGACTCTAATTGAGCATTGTACAAGTGAGCATCAGAAAATGATCACGACTGCCGAGGTTGAGGATTTGATCAGACGTGACGGTTGGATCGAAATGCATCGAACTGAAGATAAATTTAAGACTGCCGTTGCAGTCGCTAAAAAAGCGCGTGAACAAGCGGTTGAGCATAAAGTCCTTTCCCCTGCAGAATTGAAGGAGCTAGAACCTAACGGAAATTTTGAAGGGTTTATCGGTGCGATTCATTGGTTAAATTCTTGGCAAGTCTCAAATCCAGGTGCGTTGGTGAATGCGTATGCCAAGAGCTATCAAGATATGCACGGTACGATAGGTAAGTGTAGCGTTAAAAAAATTCTGCCGGACGGCAATGGTTGGCAAGTGGTAACCGATGATGAGATTTTTTATAGTGATCATTTAGTTGTTGCTGCCGGTCCTTGGTCTAGCCAACTGATAAAGCCCTTGGGATATAATCTACCCTTATTTCCAATGCGTGGTTATCACCAGCACTTTGAAACTACTGAGAAAAATTCTATCAATCACAGTTTGATAGATATGGACAAAGGATTTGTGATGGGGCCGATGCAGCAGGGTGTTCGTATTACCACCGGCGCAGAAATTACCGTAATGGATGCGAGAAAAGATTTTGGACAACTGCAAGCTGTATTGGATATTGCTAAAAATATTCTGCCATTGAATGATAAAGTAGAGAATGACCCATGGTGCGGGTCTCGACCTTGTATGCCCGACATGAAGCCGGTTATCGGAGCTTCCGGGAAACACAACAATTTGTGGTTTGCCTTCGGGCATGGTCATCAAGGATTTACGTTAGGACCGATTACAGGGCGTATCATCGAGGAGTTAATACATAATAAACCCTTAACGGTTAATGTTGAACCTTTTAACGCTCAACGCTTTTCTAAGCGGTAATTAAAATTTTGAAACAACTGGGAAAAATGACTATGTTGAAACTAAATAGTAATGAACGTATGAGCCAAATTGTTATTCATAATCAGACAATTTACTTATCGGGTCAAGTTGGGGCTGTCGATGAAGATGTATCTGCTCAAACCTTAACGTGCTTGAATAAAGCCAAAAATTTGCTGGAAGAAGTGGGCAGTGATAAATCAAAAATGCTATCAGCAACGGTATGGCTGAAAAGCATGAATGATTTCACGGCGATGAATAAGGTATGGGATCAATGGTTTGAAGACACCTTGCCCCCAGCTCGAGCGTGCGGAGAGTCCACCTTGGCGCACCCCGATTTATTGGTGGAAATTACCGTAATCGCCGCTGAGTAGTAGCTGAAAAATATCGGCAAAAAACCATAACTCGCATTTGGAGAAGGTAACAACAGTGAATACTACAATTCATGGTGGTCAAGCGATCGTAGATAGCCTTCAATTACATGGCGTTCGTCGCGCCTATGTGGTCCCAGGCGAGAGCTATTTATCGGTATTAGATGGTCTTTACAATGCCGATATTCAGACGGTGGTGTGTCGTCATGAAGCGGCGTGTACGTACATGGCAGACGCACACGGTAAGTTTACAGGTACTCCGGGTATTGCCATGGTTACGCGTGGGCCGGGCGCTGCGCAAGCCTATACCGGTGTCCATACCGCGTGGCAAGACGGTGTGCCTCTGATTTTGTTTGTTGGTCTGATTCCCGTTTCCGATAGAAATCGAGAGTCTTTCCAAGAGTTTGACCTTAACCAATGGTTCTCTAGCCAATGCAAGCGTGTCTTGATATTGGACGAGGTCTCCAGAGCGTCCGAGATTGTGGCTAAAGCCTTTCACGCTGCGCTAGAAGGCAGGCCTGGCCCTGTTGTTGTAGGATTGCCTGAAGATATCATCCGGCAGGAGTTCCATGGACAACTGCATCCCGTCATACCCGTTGCCGAAGGAGGTGTTGCCGACGACAGGCTCAATATCATACTTGATGCCCTATCAAACGCTGCGAAGCCGCTGGTTTTTGCAGGTGGCCAAAATTGGACATCGGAAGCTTCTAAACAATTAACGCAGTTTGCAGAAGCTAATCACTTACCCGTGATTCATGATTGGCGCGCTTCGGACCGAGTTGCTTTTGATTCTCCCGCAAATGCTGGGTATCTGGGCTATGGGCGTTCGGACGAATGTGCTGCATTAATTGAAGCTGCTGACGTCCTGCTGACAATAGGAACAGTTTTGGGTGACGTTGCTAGTGATGGTTATCGTTTACGACAGTCCTTTGAAAAGCCAAATTATATCGTCAATTTAGATACTAGTTTGCGGGGGCACAGCGGCTCAGTCACTGAGCATATTGTCGCCAGTCCTATCAGCTTTATCAAAGCGATAAGCAGAGCATCGTTGCCAAGTTCAGAGTCTCGTAACGCTTGGTTTAAACATTGTCATCAACAGCAAAGAAAAGATTGTGATCTATCAAAGAAAGAAAGTGAAAGTGTTGGCGCTGGGCAATCATACGCGGGTATGACGCAAGTGATCAGGGAGATAACAGCGCTATTGCCTGCAGACGCCGTGTATAGTTTTGGCGCTGGTAACCATTGTTTATGGGCGCAGCGCTATCTCCCTACTCACACCTTTCCAAGCCAGCTAAGCACCAGAAATGGCGCCATGGGTTATAGTTTGCCGGCAGGTATCGTTGCAGCACTAGAGTCACCAGAACGCCTATCTGTAGTAGTCACTGGCGATGGCGAATTTATGATGAATGAAGCGGAGTTATCCACATCAATCCGTTATCAGGCGCCTGTTCTAATAATTTTGATGGACAATCAACAGTTCGGCACTATACGTCAACACCAAGAAGCAAATTATCCTGATCGGGTGTCTGGTACGCAGCTACACAATCCTGATTTTGCTGCGTTAGCCAATGCTTTTGGTGCACATGGCATACGAGTTGATAATGATAGAGATATCAAGATGAGTGTGGCCGAAGCGATGCAAGTTGTCACAAAAGAGCGAAAGAGCGTACTACTACATGTGATTACCGATCCTGGCAAGTTAGTGCCATAAGATTATGGCGCTATCAGTCACCTATAAAAAGGAAACATCATGACAAGCTATCAGGTAACGAATCCTGCTAACGGCGAGATAGAAGAGAAGTATCAAAGCCATTCCAATCAAGAGATTCAAGATGTCATTGCGGAATCGCACAATGCTTATCAAGCATGGCGCAAAAGTGATGTTAATGAGCGGTCAGTGATATTAAATACTATTGCTGATTTGTATGAGGAGCAATGCGAAGATTTAGCAAAAATCATGGCGTGCGAGATGGGTAAGCCTGTTATGCAAGGGGAAGGGGAGATTGCGTTAGTTAGTCAGATTTTCCGCTATTATGCCAAGTTTGGTGAGCAATTTTTAGAGACGTCGGAATTACCCGGCACTAAAAACGCTGTGGTAAAAAAAGAATCCATTGGCGTTCTGCTGGGCATTATGCCGTGGAACTATCCTCACTACCAGGTGGCACGCTTTATTGCACCAAATTTGATGTTAGGTAATGCGGTTGTACTGAAACATGCGCCTTCATGCCCAAAATCTGCGACAGCGATTATGTCTATATTGGCGCAAGCAGGCTTGCCTAAAGGCGTGTATAACAATATTTTTTCGACAAATAAACAAGTTAAAACAATCATTAGTGATAAGCGCATTCAAGGTGTGTCCTTGACAGGGTCAGAGCGAGCAGGTGCTGCCGTAGCGCAGGTGGCGGGTGCTGCGCTGACAAAAGTCGTACTCGAGCTAGGGGGCTCAGATGCATTTATTGTATTAGCAGATGCGGATATCGACCGATCAGTAGAATGCGCATTTATTGGTAGATTCGGCAATGCGGGGCAAGCTTGTAATGCGGCCAAACGTATAATTCTGCACGCAGATATTTATGATGAGTTTGTAGAAAAACTGACTCATAAAGTTAAGTTATTAGAGCCAACTGATCCACTAAATAAAGATACATTTTTAGGTCCATTGTCCTCCAATCAAGCGTTACAAACTATTCAAGCGCAATATGATAATGCGATCGATCAGGGTGCAACTGTATTGGTGTCTGGTGGAAAAATGTCAAAGCCCGGAGCGTGGTTCAAACCTGCTTTGTTGGCCGATATTACATCAGATATGAGAGCCTACCATGATGAATTGTTTGGACCAGTAGCCGTAGTTTATAAAGCGAACGATGTCGAAGATGCTATCAGGCTCGCTAATGACACGCCATTTGGTTTGGGCGCATGCATTCATACACACGATATAGAAGGCGGGCAACTCATTGCCGAGAGGTTAGAGGTTGGAATGGTGTCATTCAACCAAGCGCCAGGAACAGCGGCAGAGCTACCCTTTGGTGGTGTTAAACAATCCGGTTTTGGCCGGGAGCTTGGACCTTATGGTATGAGCGAGTTTGTAAACTTTAAGCTGTATAATAGATAGAGGATTATGCAGGCACTCCATTCCCAGGTTTGGATTAGCAGTCAAGGAAATTTTGCTTAAATCCGTAGCGCCTGAGTTTCTAGCGAACTAGCCATTTTTGCAACTTTCTCGCACGGGAGTTGCCGTGCAGAGAACGAATTCTGCCAAAGCACAGTATGCCACTGAGAAAAAACGGCGCTCCCTATGTTGGACCTGACTAGTTTCGTACTGGCGCGCAGCCAAAGGCTGCTTCAGTGCTCCTGAAATCGGCCAAAAGGGTGGGAAAAGCTCTTGTAGTGTGCTTATTGCTCATACAATTGGACTGTAAACTCGAAAACCGATAAAATTCCAGTTCTACAGAATCGATCTTATAGTTTTTGAGTGACACGCTTTTGGCTAGCGTCTCTCTAAAGGCAGCGACGGAAAGCAAGCTGAGCCCCTGCAGGGTTAGGTCACATAAATATTAAGCTCTAGCGAATCCTGGTGGGCTTTTGCATTTTTAGTTATCAATATATTTAGAGTATAAATGCTAAAATTATTATGATACAAAAAAAATTAGCAGATAGTTTGAATTGGACATTACTTCATGTACTAATTGTTATATATGAAGAGGGCAGTATTAGTGTTGCCGCTAATCGCTTAAAAATTACCCAGTCCGCTGTCAGTCAAAACCTTAAAAAGCTTGAAGAGCAAATCGGAAGTCAGCTTGTTATACGTAACACAAAGCCTTTAAAGCTCACGCCTATCGGCCATTACTGTTTGCAAGTTGCTCAAACTATATTTACAGAAATTACCTCGATTGAGGCTATGAAGGGTTTTAATTCTCATCTCTTAGAAGGCGAGATTAAGCTCCTGGTAGCTAGCCGAATTCACAATCAAAAATATAATGATTTTTTAGTATATTTCAAAAAAAAATATCCGAACATCACTTTAGATTTGACGGTGAAATCAAGCAAGGATATTTTAAACGATATCGAACAAAAGAATCCTGCTGTTGGTATTTGTTTAGCTAGGCACACTCCAGAAATTCTTAATCAAAAGTTGTTATTTAAGCAACGTTATTATCTATACTGCGGATATCATCATCCTTTGTTTGCAGCAAAGGATGTAAGTTTTGACAGTCTATTGAAAGAAGATTTTGTAGCTTTCAGCAGTGAAGATGTTGGCGAGGTCCTCTTCCCAATTACCGTATTCAAAGAAACCCATGGTTTAACAGGTCGTATTAGCGCCTACACCAATAATTTAGATGAGGCAGTGCGTTTGATTTACACCGGATATGGCATAGGTGCTTTGCCTGATCAATTTATTGCTTCGACCTACCTAGAGTCGAAGCTTAGGCGTTTGCCGCCAAAAGAAGGCGTTGCTGACATACCTGTCCATATCTTTTGGCATAAACACCGAGCTTTATCAATTATCGAGACTAGGTTTATTGAAGAGATTGTAGATTTTAATATCTCTGTAAGTGTTCATGCTACTGAGAGCGATGAAACCGTATAAAGATCTTATCTCAGTGGGTTGTTTTAAGATATTTTATAAACAGAACTTAACCACAAACGAGACAATGCTTCGTTTTCCATCTGATTTCCCCCTCTGGTTTACCTGCCCACGAGATTCTGTTGTTGCTCTGTAATATTCACGGATTATATGGGTGTTGTGCCAGAATCCGGTGCCGCGAGTGCCACACTAAAAAGTGCAAGACTCGTTGGGAAGTCGTTTTGGAGTGGATTGGCTAGCGGGTCTTTGGGGTGCAATTGAAGATGGAGGTAGTCTGGGTTTGTCAAAAACAACAAGCTGTTTTGCCGGCTGCGTTCAGCAATCTTTGATGTGTAAAATACATGCTGGTGTAGGGCCAGTACGTCTGAATTCTACCAAAACGGCGGAAAATTGGGAGTTATTCAGACCTTAACCAAAATTACCGCTCCCAATTTATTAGCTGCACTTATATCTGATATTATTTTATATCGTTTGACTCCCGATATTCAGTGCCATACATTTGGTGGATAATACTTATTTTAGATTCTCGAAGAAAATGTCTTCTGGATAGAATAAGGCTCTATTGAAATTATTAGTATTTAATATAGACAATGCGGATTTCAAGCTGTTTAAAAGTTTTGATAAGTCTGAATCACCTGAATCACCTGAATCAAAGAAGAGTGTATGGGTTTACGGCTTTAACGACCAGCTGTGCTGGCGTTAGATAATAAGCACAAAAACATTAACTAGAGATTCTACGCATATGAAATTAAAAACGTTTTCACGTATTGCCGTGATCGCTGCTTTGCCACTGGCTATGGCTGCCGTACAGGCTCAGGCTAAAGAAATGGCGATTGCCACTATTTTGCCCGAAAACATGAGCAACAACTCCGTCTATCCCGCGTTGATGCGCTTCAAAGACCTAGTCGAGACGCGCACCGACGGTGAGATAACCGTTAGGGTCTTCGGCAATAGCCAACTGGGCTCGGAGGTTGACACTGCTAAGGAAGTTCAAGGCGGGCGCACCCTGCAGTCAACCATTATCACTACCGGCGCTATGTCGTCTTATTTTAGTGATTATCAGCTAATGACAGCTCCCTTCGTGTTTGATAACTGGCGTCAGGCCTGGGCTTTTCTCGACGGTGACTGGTTTGCGGACTTGATGTCCAACACTGTTGAAGAAACCAATATGCGTTATCTGGGCACCTTTGATGACGGCGGCGGTTTTGTGGCGTTTACCAACAACAAGCGTCTCGTTAAGACGGTGGAAGACCTTAAAGGGCTTAATATCCGCACCGAGGAGAATCCCGGGCACGTTGCGATCATAAAGTCGCTGGGTGCGTCTGCCACGCCGTTGCCTTGGGGTGAAGTGATCACCGCACTTGAAACCGGTCTGGCTGATGGTCAGTTCAACGCGCCGGTGCTCAACACGACCTACAACTTCCACGAGGTGACCGATTACACCACCCTGACTGGCCACGTATACAACAGTGCTGCTTGGCTGATTAGTGAGGACTGGTACCAGGGGCTGACGGAGGAGCAGAAGGAAGCGATTGTTACCTCGGCGCGCGAAGCCATCGCGATTGGGCATGGCATGTCCGCAGCTTTGGCAACAGCAGGCTGGCAGGAGTCCTGCAAGACCTTCAAGGATTGCTACATCATGCCTACTCAGGAACGTGAGCGTATGGCTGATATTGCGCGTCCGGCCTGGAAGAACTGGATCGTCAACGATTTTGGCATCGACGCGAAAAAGGTTGATGCTTTTCTGGCAGAGGTGAAGCGTGTCGGTGAAGAAGTGAAGTCGTCTGACATGGACAACTATGGTTCAGTAAAAACGGGTCAGTAATACTGGGCAATAAGCTTGGCCAGTGACGACTGATATTGCTTGCTCATCCATCGGCCGCCCAAGAGTTTCGGGTCGGTCGATGTTGCTTTTAAGGTGCATTAATGAAACTCCTTCAGCCTCTTCGGCAGCTGAGTGATTGGGTTAATCAGGCAGCGATTATAGCCTGTGTAGCCTGCGTGCTTATCATGTTGGGCATCTCTTTCACGGCTTTTATCTATAAGCTAGCCACTGGCAGCAGCCTAAGCTGGACCTATTCATTAGCGAGACTTTTTCTACCCTGGATCGGCTTTCTTTCCATGACCATCTCATTGCGCTACGGCGAGCATGTGGCCATGACATTACTGGTTCGCAGTCTGCCTAGGGCGCTGCTGACTCTTGCTGCTGCCATCTGTCTGATCACTATCGGACTGTTTGGAATGCTGCTGCTCTGGTATGGCTGGACCTACTTTGCGACCGCAAACCAGGTTTACATGGTCTCTGACCAAATACAGATCTCTGCCAAGTTTACCACCGTCGTGGTGCCGATCAGTGGCGCCATCATTTTGCTGCATCTGACACAGGGCTTTGCTCTACTCGAGCACTTCATCGATGACGACGCGCTGATGGATGAGCTTATCGGAACCCAAGATACGGAGACTCGCTCATGATATTCGCTATTGTTGCGTTTGTGGTGCTTTTGCTTATCGGTATGCCAGTGGCCGTGGTGATGGCTCTCTCCGGTTTGGCCGGTGGTTTTTCCATGGGTGGAGAGCAGATGCTCAGCATCATTGCTGATCGCATGTTTGCCGGTGTCTCGGGTTTTATGCTCATCGCGGTGCCTTATTTCATCTTTACCGCTGAGCTGATGAATCAGGGTGGCTTGACCCAGAAGTTGATCGATTTCAACAATGCGCTTTTTGGCCGGGTGCGCGGAGCGCTGTCGCACGTCAATATTTCGGTGTCGGTATTCTTCGCAGGACTAACCGGGGCCGCGATCACTGATACCGTGGCGATTGGTAAGATAATGATTCCCGAAATGAAAAGGCAGGGTTATGACGCCGAATATGCTGCGGCGATCACTGCCTGCTCCTCGATTATCGGGCCGATTATTCCGCCCAGTATCGTGATGGTGATCTATGCCACACTGCTGCGCGATATTTCGGTTATCGACCTATTTGCCGGCGGCATCATTCCCGGTCTTCTGATGGCCGTAGCGCTGCTTGCGGTGAGCTTTTTTCTGGCTTGGAAGCGTGGCTACCCTAAACAGGCGCCTACGCCGCTCAAGGCGGCAGGGTTGGCTTTTCTGGTGGCCTTGCCGGCTATGTTCGTGCCTGTGATCATTCTTGGCGGGATTCTGTCTGGGCTGACCACTATCACCGAGGCCTCGGGCTTTGCCGCTGTTTATGCCATCGTTATTGGCGTGGTGTTTTACCGCAACCTCACCTGGAAGAAAATCTGGGATGCACTGATAGTGACCGTGCGCTTCTCGGGCGTGGTGTTCTTTCTATTGGCGACCTCGGCAGTGCTTGGCTGGTTTGTGACCCGCTCGGGCATAGCCCAGGACGCGGCGGGACTTATCATCGGCTTCAGTGATTCGATGTTCATCCAGCTACTCCTGGTGTGCCTGCTGCTGCTGCTGGTCGGTACCGTGATGGATGTGCTGCCGGCGCTTGTCGTTGTGGCGCCGGTACTGGTGCCAGCAATGATTCAGCTGGGCGTGGATCCGCTGCACTTTGCGATTCTGATGATCGTGGTGCTCAATATCGCCAACGTTACGCCACCCGTGGGGATGACGCTAATGACGGCGGCCCGAATCGCCGACGTGCCATTTGAAAGGGCGATCATAGCCTCACTGCCGTTTTACTTCGCCTTCGCTGCGGTGATTCTGCTGCTGGTGACATTTCCGGCACTTTCCACCTGGGTGCCCTCGCTGCTCAAATAAAAGTTTAGCCTGAGGCTTCTTGAGGCTAGGGCATTACTGTTATCCGTGATTATTACGCTCTATTGTCACTAACGCCCGTGATCAATAGAGCGGTATTTAAAGGAGAATCGGTAACTTGATGATAAAGTTTGTAACTATTGGTGAGAGGGTTCTGTACCAAGCTGCCGCAAGGAAGGGCTAAGGGATTGTGCTCAAAATATAACGCGACTAACAATGCAGACCGAATGCCTTGTGCGGAAATGGCAATCGCAACTGTGCAGTGCTCGCCTTATTAACACTAGCCCCCAGTTGGAGCGCATAGTTCTTAGGCACTCCCTAAAGGTATCGTCTGGGTATTTTTGATCTCACGCAGTGCGAAGTTGGAGTTAACCTGTGCAATACCCTGCAAGGTGAATATTTTTTCGTTCAGGAAGCGGTCATAGCTGGCCATATCCGGCACGATCACCCGCAACACGAAATCTGCATTACCGGTAACCGCGAAACACTGAAGCACTTCCGGATAGCTGCTTACCTGCTGCTCGATCTCCGCTGTGCTGTCTATAGTGTGTCGTTGAAGTGACAGGTTGACCAGTACACACAACCCCTGGCCGATGCGCTCCGGGGCGAGCTGCGCGCTGTATCCCGTTATGATGCCTGTTTCCTCAAGCGTTCGTACCCGCCGCCAGCAGGCTGCCGGCGATAGCCCAATTTGTTCCGCCAGTTGCTGGTTACTGATTCGTCCATCCTGTTGCAGTATCGCAAGGATGCGCTGGTCGAGTTTGTCCAGTTCCACCTGTTTCATTTAGTAACACCTGGTTTTTATCAAAGAATCTTCGGTTATATTGTCTTTTATCAAAGAATATTCCGCAAACCAAGATGATTTCCGCCTAATACGCAAGCACCTTTTGCGAACTTCCCTCTAGAATTCTGGTTATAAAATCAACAAAAGGAGGGTTCCATGTCCACCGACATCTTTCAACTCGATATCGCTCAAGACCGCAGCTCCGAGACTGGCAGCCCGCAGCTGGACAACTACACGCTTGAAGACCGCTACCTGCGTGACTCTGGCCGGGTGTTCCTCACCGGAACCCAAGCGCTGGTTCGCATCCCTTTGATGCAGGCCGCGCTGGATCGCAAACTGGGGCTCAACACAGCGGGCATGGTCAGTGGCTACCGGGGCTCACCTTTGGGGGCTTATGATATGGCCCTTTGGCAAGCTCAAAAACATCTTGATGAAAACCGCATAGATTTCGTGCCTGCGATCAATGAAGATCTTGCGGCGACCATTATGCTGGGCACCCAGCAGGTAGAGACCGATGATGATCGTCAGGTGGATGGCGTGTTCGGGATCTGGTACGGCAAAGGGCCCGGAGTTGACCGCGCGGGTGATGCGTTGAAGCACGGCACCACATACGGCAGCTCCCCCCACGGCGGCGTGCTGGTGGTTGCAGGAGATGACCACGGCTGTGTGTCGTCCTCCATGCCGCATCAGTCTGATGTAGCGTTCATGAGTTTTTTCATGCCCACGATCAACCCGGCCAACATCGCCGAGTATCTGGAGTTTGGGCTTTGGGGCATTGCGTTGTCGCGTTACAGCGGCTGTTGGGTGGGCTTCAAGGCGGTTTCGGAAACCGTGGAAAGTGCTGCGTCGGTCGAGCTGCCGCTGTTGCCAGAGTTTGTAACCCCGGACGATTTCACCCCGCCTGAAACCGGCCTTCACTATCGCTGGCCGGATTTGCCGGGGCCCCAACTGGAAACCCGTATTGAGCACAAGCTGGCGGCTGTGCAGGCGTTTGCCCGGGCCAACCCCATTGACCGTTGCTTGTTTGATAACGCACAGGCGCGATTTGGTATTGTCACCACCGGAAAAGGCCATCTGGATCTGCTGGAAGCGCTTGATCTGCTGGGCATTGATGAAGGTCGTGCCAGGGAGATGGGGCTCGATATCTACAAAGTGGGCATGGTCTGGCCACTTGAACGACGCGGTATTCTCAAGTTTGTTCACGACAAGGAAGAAGTGCTTGTTGTCGAGGAAAAGCGCGGCATTATCGAAAGTCAGATCAAAGAAGCCATGTCGGAACCGGATCACCCCGGCGACGTTCTAATCACTGGCAAGCAGGATGAGCTGGGCCGCCCGTTGATTCCTTACGTCGGCGAACTGAGCCCCAAGTTAGTAGCCGGTTTTCTCGCCGCCCGCCTTGGCCGCTTCTTTGGGGCGGACTTCAGCGCACGCCTGGCGACCATCAACAGCATAAGCAATGCCCAGGATCCAGGAGGTGTTAAGCGCCTGCCCTATTTCTGTTCGGGCTGCCCCCACAACACCTCGACCAAAGTGCCGGAAGGCAGCAAGGCACTGGCCGGGATCGGCTGTCACTTTATGGCATCCTGGATGGGCCGTAACACGGAATCGCTGATTCAGATGGGTGGCGAAGGGGTTAATTGGGTTGGCAAGAGCAGGTATATCGGCAATCCCCATATATTTCAGAACCTGGGTGAGGGCACCTATTTTCATTCTGGCTCTATGGCCATCCGCCAGGCCGTGGCGGCCGGCATCAACATCACCTATAAGATTCTGTTCAATGACGCAGTAGCCATGACCGGCGGGCAACCTGTTGACGGCAATATCAGCGTGCCGATGATCGCGCAGCAGGTTGCAGCGGAGGGCGTTCGCCGGGTTGTTGTGCTCAGTGATGAACCCGAAAAGTACGATGGTAAAAAGCATCTTTTCCCCGCGGATGTAAGCTTTCATGATCGCTCAGAGCTGGATAACGTTCAAAAGGAGCTGCGTGACATTCCGGGCTGCACCGTGCTGATTTACGATCAGACCTGCGCCGCAGAGAAGCGTCGCCGGCGTAAGCGCAACCTGTACCCGGATCCCGCCAAGCGGGTGTTTATCAATCATCACGTGTGTGAAGGTTGCGGAGACTGTTCTGTGCAATCGAACTGTCTTTCGGTGGTGCCGCGCCAGACAGAGCTGGGCCGCAAACGCAAGATTGACCAGTCTTCCTGTAACAAGGATTTCTCCTGCCTGAATGGCTTTTGTCCTAGCTTTGTAACCATCGAGGGTGGCCAACTGCGCAAATCTCGCGGCACAGACACAGGCTCTGTGCTCACGAGCAAACTTACTACTATTCCCGAGCCAGTTTTGCCTGCGTTGACCGGTTCCTACGATCTGTTGGTGGGTGGTGTGGGCGGCACTGGCGTCGTAACCGTGGGCCAGCTCATCACTATGGCAGCCCATCTTGAAGGCCTGGGTACCTCGGTGTTAGATTTTACTGGCTTCGCCCAGAAAGGAGGCACGGTACTCAGTTATGTTCGCATGGCGCCGTCGCCAGACAAACTGCACCAGGTTCGCATCAGTAACGGCCAGGCCGATGCCGTGATTGCCTGTGATCTGGTGGTTGCCTCCTCCCAGAAAGCGCTGAGCGTTCTCAGGTCCAATTACACCCGTGTGGTGGCCAACGAGGCCGAGCTGCCGACAGCGGACTATGTGCTGTTCCGGGATGCAGACATGCAGGCAGACAAGCGTCTGGATCTGATCCGTAACGCGGTAGGCGATAACAATTTTGCACAGCTGGATGCCAATGGTATTGCTGAGAAACTGCTGGGCGACACGGTGTTTTCCAATGTAATGATGCTGGGCTTCGCCTGGCAGCGCGGTTTATTGCCGCTGTCACAAGCTGCGCTGATGAAAGCCATCGAGCTGAATGGCGTGGCGGTTGAGCGCAACAAGGAAGCCTTTGGCTGGGGTCGAGTGGCCGCTGTGGACGTGAAAGTCATCACCGATCTGCTGAATACCGGCGAGGCGCGGGTAGAAGAAGTGAAACCAGAGCCGGGGCTGGACGAGCTGATCGATATCCGCCACACGCATCTGGTGAACTATCAGAACCGTCGCTGGGCCGATCGTTATACGGACATGGTAAAGCAGGTGCGCGAAGCTGAAGAGCGTTTGGGCGAGACTAACCAGTTGCTGACCCGTGCCGTAGCCCAGCAGTTGTATCGGTTTATGGCCTTCAAGGATGAATACGAAGTGGCCCGTTTGTTTGCGGAAACCGACTTCATGAAGGAAGTGAATAACACCTTTGAGGGCGACTTCAAAGTGCACTTTTACCTGGCTCCGCCGATCATGAACCGCGGCACAGATGCCCAAGGCCGGCCGAAGAAACGTCAGTTTGGCCCCTGGATGTTCCAGGCGTTCAAGCTGCTGGCAAAGTTCCGGGTGCTGCGCGGCACGGCTATCGATCCGTTCAGCTATTCCGCCGACCGCAAGATGGATCGGGCGCAGCTGAAAGACTACCAGCAACTGGTGGAGCGGATTATCAGCGGGCTGGAGGTCAGCAACTACGACACTTTCCTTCAGCTGGCAGAATTGGCCAGTGAAGTACGAGGCTATGGCCCGGTGCGCGAGCAGGCCGCAGAAGCTGTGCAGGAAAAACAGACACAGCTGATCAAAGCCCTCGACACAGGCCGCCCGACACTGATTCGAACCCGCCAGGCCGACAACAAGGAGGCAGATCATGTTTGAGTCGCTGAAGCAGTTACCTCAGGATCCGATCCTGCAACTGATGCAGATGTTTCGCGACGACACCCGGCCCGACAAGGTCGATCTGGGTGTCGGGGTCTATAAGGATGATGCGGGCAAGACGCCCATCATGGGGTCGGTACACGAAGCCGAGCGGCGCCTGCTTGAGGGAGAAACGACCAAAAGCTATGTCGGGCCGGCCGGAGCCGCTGGTTTCAACGCGGCCATGGCGCGCCTCATCCTGGGGAACGGTAACAGCCTGATCCGTGATGGCCGTACCTCGGTGATTCAGACGCCGGGCGGTTGTGGTGCTCTGCGCATGGCCGCAGAATTTTTTCGGCTGTGTCAGCCTGACACCACGGTCTGGGTCAGCACGCCCACTTGGGCCAACCACATGCCGTTGTTGGGGGGTGCCGGGCTGAATATTCGTGAATATTCCTATCTCAATAGAGAAACGTTCACGGTAGATTTTCCCGCCATGCTCGAGACGCTGGAAGGCGCCAGATCAGGGGATGTGGTGCTGCTACACGGCTGCTGCCACAACCCCTCCGGTGCCGACCTGACGTTTGATCAATGGAAGGCCGTTACCCAAATGATCCAGCGCAAGGGGCTGCTGCCCTTTGTGGATATGGCCTACCAGGGTCTGGGTGAGGGTCTTGAGGAAGATGCAGCCGGTGTTCGGTATCTGGCGGGCCAGGTACCGGAAATGGTGATTGCTGCTTCCTGCTCCAAGAACTTCGGCTTGTATCGGGAACGCACCGGTGCCCTGATGCTGATTTCTGCAACCGGCTTGATTAACACGGCGGCCACCAGCCAGCTGTTGAGCGTTGTACGTTCCCACTATTCCATGCCACCGGCTCATGGCGCCGCCATCGTTGAAACCATTTTAGGTGATGACGCCTTGCGCGCCGGATGGCAGAGCGAACTAAGCGGTATGTGTGACCGTATCCTTGGCCTGCGGCACGCCTTTGCGGACGCACTGACTCCGGTGGGTGACTTTGGCTTTATCGCCCGGCAGCGCGGCATGTTCTCGTTCCTGGGTATAACACCGGAACAGGTTCGCCAGTTACGGGAAGAGCATGGCATCTACATGCTGGAAAGTAGCCGGGTGAATGTAGCAGGCCTGAATGACCGGGTATTGCCAAGAGTTGCCAGCGCGATTCGCAGTGTTATGCAGTAATTCGTTAACCCAATGACAACAAGTAATCAGAGCCTCTCTTACAGAGGCTCTAAATAATGGCGATCCGACAAAAACAATTATACGGAGAACGCAATGAGTGAAACAGTTCACCCTCATCAGCAGGCCAGTAGTCTCTGGACCTCCAGAATGGCCTTTATTCTGGCTGCAGCCGGCTCGGCTGTTGGGCTTGGCAATATCTGGAAATTTCCATACATCACCGGTGAAAACGGTGGCGGTGCCTTTGTACTGGTTTATCTCGCCTGTATTTTTCTCATTGGTGTGCCGGTTCTCATCGCAGAGATCATGATTGGCCGCCGGGGCAGTCAAAGCCCCGTCGCAACCATGCGCACCCTGACAAAAGCCGAGGGTACATCCAAAGGCTGGCGCATCATCGGCTGGAACGGCGTGGTTGCGTCCTTCCTGGTGCTGTCTTTTTACGCGGTGATCGGTGGTTGGTCGCTGGTTTACATCGGTAAAGCGGCGCTCGGCTCGTTTGTAGGCGCTGATGCAGAAGCCATAGGTGGGCAGTTCAATAACCTGCTGGCGAACCCTTGGGAACTGTTGCTCTGGCACACAGTTTTTATGGCGATTGTGGTGTTTATCGTTGGGCGGGGCATACGCTCAGGCCTTGAAAAAGCGGTCGCCCTGCTGATGCCAATGCTGTTTTTGCTGCTTATCGTGATGGTGTTTTACGCTATGAACAGCGGCAGCTTTGGCCGTGCCGTCAGCTTTATGTTCTCGCCGGATTTCAGCCGTCTGACAACGGAAGGTGTTTTAATCGCCCTTGGTCACGCTGCCTTTACGCTCAGTATCGGTATAGGCGTGCTGATGGCCTACGGTTCTTACCTGCCAAAAAACATCAATATTGCCAAAACCGCCATGACCATCGCGGTGCTGGATACTAGCGTGGCCTTGCTTGCCGGGCTTGCGATTTTCCCGCTGGTTTTTGCCAATGGACTGGAAGCCGGCGCCGGGCCGGGTCTGATTTTTGTGACCCTGCCACTGGCCTTCGGCCAGATGGGCGGCGGGATCCTGTTTGGCGCCCTGTTCTTTGCATTGCTGCTGGTGGCGGCCATAACTTCCGCCATCTCCATGCTGGAGCCCGTCGTCGAATGGCTTGAGGAACACAAAGGCGCAAATCGGGTTAAAAGCGCTCTGGCCGGGGGCTTCGCTGCCTGGTTTATGGGTATCGGTACCGTGTTGTCCTTCAACCTGTGGGGCGATGTGCACCCGCTGGGATTTATCGGCTTTTTTGAAGGCAAAACGGTATTCGACCTTCTCGATTTTCTGGTCTCTAACGTCATGATGCCGTTGGGCGGACTTGCTATCGCGCTGTTTGCAGGGTGGGCCATCCGTCGCGAGGGGCTGGCTGAAGATATCGGCCTGAAAGGCGGTGCCTACAAAGCCTTCATGGTGATATTGAAGTTTGTAACGCCGGCGGGTATTGCGATCGTGTTTCTTTATAATCTGATTTAACGCCATTCTACTCCAACTGCCGCCAGGGTAGCAGTTTGTTCATCTATGCCAGAAAGATGTTGCAACGTGTTTTGCGCTTTTTATTCTGGTACCCGGATTCGGAGAAAGTCGTCTGATCCCTGGTGGCGGTGAATCCTGTTTGGTTGGCGATGGCACTGTTATCGCTGATTACGGGTAAAGGCGATTGGGCTTACTGAGCGCTTATTTCAGTTTGTAAGCCAGTACATAGTCCCCAATAGTGGTCCCAACAGAGCCGTGCCCACCGGCAACCTGCACCACCATCTGCTCACCCTGGCTGTTCAGATAGGTCATGGGGGTGGCCTGACCACCTGCCGGCAGACGTGCCCGCCACAGTTCTTCACCATTCGTCAGGTTGTAGGCACGAAGGTAGTTATCCACGGTGGCTGCAAGGAATACCACTCCACCGCGGGTGATGATGGGGCCGCCGATGCCTGGTACACCCAGCTCCAGAGGTATCGGAATGGGTGCCATATCTTCAACGGTGCCATTTTTGTGCTTCCACACGATTTCACCGGTACGCAAGTCCGCGCCCGCCACATAGCCCCAGGGTGGACGTTGGCAGGGAATACCCAGGGGCGACATCAGGGGCTTCATTTCGACGGCGTATTCCGCCCCCGCATTTTCGTTCAATCCCTGTTCACCCTGGTTGGTAGGGCCCATGGGGGTGTTATTGTCTTTGGGCACCAGCCTCTGAATGAACGCCATATACAGTGGCATGCCAAACATTACCTGGCGCTCCGGATCAACAGCAATGCCGCCCCAGTTGAACACGCCGAAATTGCCCGGGTAGACAAGGGTGCCCTGGACCGAAGGCGGGGTATATATGCCTTCGTAACGCAGAGACTGAAACCTTATACGGCAGATCATCTGGTCAACGGCGCTGGCGCCCCACATATCGGAGGCTTTTAGGGTTGGAGGCCGAAAGCTCAGGGCAGATACTGGCTGGGTCGCGGCGGCATAGTCTCCCTCAATAGTGCCCTGGGGGGCTGACTGTTCCGTAATGGGAATCAGTGGCTCGCCGGTTTCCCGATTGAGTACGTACACATCTCCTTGTTTGGTGGGTACCACCAGTCCAGGTTGCAGGCCCTGCTCAGTCTCAATATCCACCAGGCTGGGCTGAGCCGGAGTATCCATGTCCCAGAGGTCGTGATGAACAAACTGCTGCACCCAGGCTACCTGTCCGGTATCCAGCTTGAGAGCGACCACCGAAGATGAGTAGATTTCTTCCTCCGGGGTGCGGTACATACCCAATTGGTCCGGCGTGCGGTTACCCATGGGGAAATAGACCAGGCCGAGCTCCTCGTCCGCGCTGGCCACGGCCCAGCTGTTGGGTGAACTGGTGGAGTAGGTGTCGTTCTCGCCAATAGGTTGCGTCTGGTCCGGGTTTGCAGGGTCCCAGTTCCAGACCAGCTCACCGGTCTTGACGTCGTAGGCACGGATAACGCCAGACGGTGAGTTGATGGCGTAGTTGTCATTGACCGCCCCGGCGACGACTACCACGCCGTTGGCAACCACTGGCGGGGAGGTGGAGTAATAAAAACCATCTTGCTTGTGGGGCATGTTGTGCATCAGATTCAGCGATCCGTCGTCAGCAAAATTGCTGCAGCGGGCTCCGGTAACCGGGTCCAGAGCCAACAGCCGGGCATCAGAGGTTGGCAGGAAAAGCTGGGCGTCGCATTCCCTGCTGGCCTGATTTTCGGAAGGTGACTGAAGGGTTTTTACCTCCGGAATATCACCTAGGCCCGTGCCTGGAGGGAGGTAGGACACGCCACGACAGGTTTGGTGTTGGCGCTGGCTCTCGGAAGGCACCCGGGCGTTGTAGATCCAGCGTTCTTTTCCGGTATCCGCATCCAGTGCCACCAGCCAGTTATGGGGAGTACACAGATATAGCGTATTGTCCACTTTCAGAGGTGTGGCTTCGTAGGTGGTTTCGCCGACATCGTCCGGGCCCTTAAGGTCGCCGGTCTGGTATTGCCAGGCCAGCTCCAGCCCACGGACATTTTCTGGTGTAATCTGGTCCAGCGGGGAATAGCGCTGGCCGAGGTTGCTACGCCCATAACTGAGCCAGTCGCCCTGCGGTACGTCCCCGAGCCGGGGATTCGGGATCACAGCATCTGTGGTCAGCTCTCCCTCGATGCGGTGGGCGTCGTAAGGAATGCTGGCAACGGTGAACAGGCCCACTCCAATCCAGACAATGGCGAGCGTGATAGCGCCATGTCGACGGCCCGCCGGTCCGGGAAACAGCAGCGGAATGGCCAGCAGCAGCAAAACCCCCAGCCTCGACGCTAAGGGCCACCAGTCGAACCCTGCTTCCCAATAGGCCCAAACGGCGGTGGCTGCCAGCAGTAATGCGTAAAGGGTCTGTGCGAAGGTGCGTTGGGGCTTTATCAGCAAGGCAATCACTATCAGTGTCGTCCCGGCCAGAGCGTAGTACCAGCTTCCCCCGAGGGCAATAAGCCAGACGCCCCCTACCAACATGGGAAGGCCGAACACAACAAGTAATATCGCGAGCAGGATCATAGTCCATTCCCTGGGTCATACGATTTGCAGTTATACCTTCAAGCTAAGTAGGCCTGAGAAGCAGCGTCAAGTTTAAATCGCCGCAATGTAAGCGGTTTCCGGCGGAGCGCCTGCTTCTGTGCCTGACGGGAATCGAATCGGTCAAATCGATTTTGTATATTTTGGTTTGCTTATTACCAAAAACGAATGGAATCCATCGAGTTGTTGGTTTAAGCAGCCAGGCTGCCCTATATTCTATGCATACGCATCGAATATAGGGCTTGTGATTAACAGTAAGAGCTACCCCCCTCCGAGTGGCGCTCCTGTTGAGTTATTCAAATTGCCTCAAGGACAGCTCATCCGC
Source organism: Marinobacter sp. ELB17 (assembly GCF_000169375.1). Lineage (GTDB taxonomy): Bacteria > Pseudomonadota > Gammaproteobacteria > Pseudomonadales > Oleiphilaceae > Marinobacter. The sequence continues at coordinate 16,977 of NZ_AAXY01000022.1, read as the reverse complement.
TTTAGGCTGGAGCGTTTCGCGCAAAAGGTCGATGAACAGGCGCACCTTGGCGGACAGGTTTAGCCGCTCTGGGTAGACCGCATAGATGCCCGCCTCATGAGTCTTTTCGGGCAATACCACCTGCAATCGTCCTGTACGCACATGGCGCGCGATATCCCACTCCGAACGCAGCATGATGCCGTGGCCTTCCAGTACCCAACTCACGGCGATTTCCCCGTCATTCGTGGATAGCTGGCCGGTGGCACGGACGTGCTCACCGTCATCGAAGCGCCAGATGTCATAGGCCTCGCGTTCCTGGCGCAGGATGATGCATTGGTGTTGGGTAAGGTCCTCAAGCCGCGTCGGCGTACCGTGCTTTCGCAAATAGGAGGGCGCTGCGACCAGTACCCGTTGGTTGGGCAGGAGCCGTGTCACAATCAGGCGGGAAGACGATGGCATCCCAAAACGTATGTTCAGGTCGTAGCCTTCCTCGACCATGTTCGCCGGCGCATCCGATAGCTCCAGTTGTACCTGAACTTCCGGATTCGTGCGGGCAAAACGGGATATGGCCGGAGCAATATATTCGCGGCCAAACTGGAAGGTAGCATTTATCCGTAACAGCCCCTGCGGCTCGGCGCTTGCTCGCGATAGCGACTGTTCTGTTTCCTTGATCCGGCCAATGATGTCGTGTGACGCCAAAAGAAAGACTTCGCCATCGCTGGTGAGGCTCAAGCGCCTCGTTGTGCGGTTCAGCAGGCGCACGCCGAGACGATTTTCGAGGCGGGTGAGTCGTCGGCTGACGGCTGAGGCGGTGAGACCCAACTCTAGTGCCGCATTGGACAGGTTGAGGCGGCGAGCAACACAGGCAAAGAACTGCATATCACTGTCGCTGCTCATTGGATTCACCTCTCTCATGAACTGTTCCCAAAAATCAATAATGTTTTGTTATTTGTGAAATTACAATCATAAAAAAAATGAATTACTGTGTTGGTGCTTCGGGATTTTGACCCGTGGCGCTGGCGCACCGTGCCAAATGCGGTGCGATCAGGGGGGCGAGGGATTGCGGCACTCGTGAACTGGCGAGCGGCCTCCACTGGCAAATCTCCTCTCTTCATAAAGGCCTAAATGGCATGACCCATGCCGGGCAAAATAAAATCTGGGAGGAACAGATGTCTATCAAAAAAACCCTAATAGCTACAAGTCTCGCGCTCATGGTGGCTATGCCCGCTTTGGCACAATCCGATTTCCCAACCAAAACGATCACCTACATTATTCCCTTCAACGCCGGGGGGGAGTCTGATCTCTCCGCGCGATTCCAGCAGGCAGAGTGGAAGGAGCACACTGGAGAGGACGTGATCATCCAGTATCAGTCCGGCGCGGGTGGTGCGCAGGCTTGGTCGCAGTTGAACTCGATCCCGGGTGATGGCTATACCGTTATGGGCATCAACCTGCCCCACACGGTTCTGCAACCTATGGAAGGTTCTGTAGGCTACAAAACTGATGAGCTGACCCCGGTCAACTACTTCCACTACACGCCAAACGCGATCTTCGTCACCAAGGACAGTGATTACAAGACCCTCCAGGATCTGATCGACTACGCCAAGGAGAACCCGGGGGCCGTGACCCTTGCGGGATCTGGTGCCAAGTCGGCAAATAATCTGGGGCAGTTGCAGTTTGATGAACTTGCGGGGGTGAAGACGACTTACATTCCATTCTCCGGTACTGGACCTTCGATCACTGCCGTATTGGGCAGCCAGACCACGGCTGGCTTTAACTATGCCACCTCGGGTACAAACCAGGGTGACGCACTGCGCATGCTGGCGGTTGCCTCCGAAAAGCGTTTGCCTGCCTTCCCGGACGTTCCGACGTTCAAGGAGCTCGGTTTGGACATCGTGGGGGGTGCCTATCGTGGGGTGGCTGTGCCGGATTCAGCTTCCGAAGAAATGCGTCAGAAAATCTCGGATATTGTGACCGAGATTAATCAAGACCCTGAATTTATCAAGAAAATGGAGGACGGCGGTTTTGTACTGACCGACATTGGCTATGAGCAGATGCCGGAATTCATGAAAAAGATGAAGGCTGAATACACCAAGAGCGCTGCAGCGCTTGGTATCGGCAACTAAGGAGCAGCCGTATGGAACTGCTTGGCTACTTTCTCGATGCATTGACGCCGTTTAATCTCATGCTCGCACTGATGGGTGTGATTCTCGGCACGGTCATTGGGGCGCTACCGGGGCTCTCGGCCACGATGGCGGTAGCCGTGCTGGTTCCGTTTACATTTACCATGGAGCCCGCCTCCGGTTTGATCGCGCTTGGCGCGATCTACACCGGGGCAATCTACGGCGGGGCCTTCGCGGCAATTCTCGTCAATACGCCAGGAACCCCCTCGGCTATTGCGACGACATTTGACGGCTATCCGATGGCCCGTAGGGGTGACGGAGGGCTGGCGATAACATTGGCGAACCTGGCATCTGTTTTCGGTGGTCTGGTCGGTGCAATCGCGCTACTGCTGCTTGCACCGCCGCTGGCAAAGGTTGCACTGGTTTTCGGTCCACCAGAATATTTCTGGCTGGCTGTTTTCGGGCTTACACTGATTTCCGCGCTCTCTGTCGGCAACACGCTCAAGGGACTCGTCGGGGCCTGTCTCGGGCTGATGTTATCGATGGTGGGCGTTGCCGTCGTCGGTGGCGATGTGCGTTATACCCTGGACATTCCAGCGTTTCTGGGCGGGATCGACATCACCTCGGCACTGATTGGTCTCTACTGCGTACCGGTTATCCTCGATCTGGTTTCAACTCGTGCCGCTCACCTGAAAGTCAACACCGATGTCGCGAAAGGCGGGATGCGGTTGCGCGAGGCGATGGGTATTGCCTGGCGATCAAAATTCAACGTGGTTCGGTCGTCAGTCATCGGCACGGTCGTTGGCATACTCCCTGGCGCCGGGGGCTCAATTGCCGGACTGGTGTCTTACACAGAGGCGAGACGTTCATCCAAGTACAGCGCGAATTTTGGCAAGGGTGAGCCGGATGGCGTGATCGCCACCGAGGCGGCGAACAATGCCACCGTCGGTGGCGGTTTTATTCCGACGCTGGTATTGGGCATTCCTGGCACACCGCCGGATGCCATTATCCTGGGTGCGTTATTAGTTCAGGGCATCAAGATCGGGCCGGCACTGTTCAATGACGAAACCCAGGTTGTCTATACCTTCATCTTCGGGCTGTTGATTGCCACCGTATTGATGTTGCCCACAGGGTTGCTGATTGGGCGGTATGCGTACAAATCAGTGGTGTCGTTTCCGAAATCGCTGCTGGTACCCACTGTTGCTTTTATGACGGTCGTGGGTTCTTTCGCCATTCACTCCAACATTCAGGATACCCAAATGATGTTTGGTCTTGGTGTGATGGCCTGGGTGCTCAACCGCTACGGGTTCGCCCCGTCTCCGATCGTTCTTGGGCTGGTGTTGGGGCCGATCGCCGAACAGGGCTTCGTGCAGAGTTACCTGATTGGCAATGCCACCGATAATATCAGCGGCATGTTCTTCGGCCGGCCAATCAGTATCGGCATTATCTTTGCGGCCCTACTGACACTGGGCTATCCGTTCTTTACCGAATGGCGTGCCCGCAAACGCGAGGTACAGCCCTTGACCGAGCGAGCGATGGATGCGAAAGCACACCCGGCGAATCTCCAGCCGAAGTCAGCCACCCCAGACGCACCCAGAGGCCTCGATGCGGGCGCGATCCTGCTTGCCGTGTTGTTTGCGGCACTCGGTATCATGGCCTATGTGGCTACCGACGCCATGTCACCCATGGGCGCGGTATTTCCCGCCACCATCTCGGTTTTGCTGGTGGTGTTCTCCATCGGCCTGGTTATTTTCGTACTCCTGCGAAAGGGGAACCCGTCGGATAAGGGCGATCCTGCAGCATCGACCACGCGCCGGATACTGCTCACCATCATCTTCGGCTTGTGGGTATTCCTCATTCCTGTGCTTGGATTTTTTGTTGCGGGGCTGGCTGCATTCGGCACGATGATGGTGCTTGCCGAACACGAGAGTCGCCCTGCAAAGACTTGGTTGATACGCACGATCACCGCCGTTGCGGTGGTGGCTGGCTTCTGGTGGATGATGGCTGACGTGCTGTTGTTACGGATGCCGATGGGACTATTTTTCTAAGGAAACTGATGATGAAAACTTACAAGATCGCGGCCATCCCGGGCGATGGTATCGGCATTGAAGTGATTGATGCTGGCCTGCGTGCACTAACAGCGCTGGCCGAAAGCGATGGCGGATTCAAGCTGGATGTGACGAACTTCGACTGGGGTAGCGATCGCTACAAACGGGAAGGCAAGTTTATGCCAGCAGACGGTCCTGACCAACTCCGGGCCTTCGATGCCATTTTGTTTGGCGCAGTGGGCGCGCCGGACGTGCCCGATCACCTGACACTGTGGGGGCTGAGGCTGGCGATCTGTCAGCCGCTCGATCAGTACGCCAACGTCCGGCCTACGCGGATACTGCCTGGCATAAAGAGCCCGCTTGAAGGCGTGTGCCCCGGTGATCTGGACTGGGTCATTGTCCGCGAGAACTCTGAAGGTGAATACGCTGGCCAGGGCGGGCGCAGTCATCGAGGGCAATCCCATGAGACGGCCACCGAGGTATCGATATTCACAAGAGTTGGCGTCGAGCGAATCATGCGCTATGCCTTTAAACTGGCCCAGTCCCGGCCGCGCAAGTTGCTGACGGTGGTCACCAAATCCAACGCGCAGCGCTACGGTATGGTGCTTTGGGATGAAGTGGCGGCTGAAGTCGCCGGTGACTATCCGGACGTGAAATGGGACAAGATGCTGGTAGATGCCATGACCGTGCGGATGACGATGAAGCCGAAATCCATCGACACGGTGGTCGCCACCAACTTGCAGGCTGACATCCTTTCGGATCTGGCTGCTGCGTTGGCAGGCTCGATCGGTATTGCCCCGACCGCGAACTTCAATCCTGAAGGCGTGACGCCGTCCATGTTCGAACCCATTCATGGGTCTGCCTTCGACATTACCGGGCAGGGCATTGCCAATCCGGTAGGCACATTCTGGAGCGCATCGATGATGCTCGAACATCTGGGTGAGACTGCCGCGGCCAGGCGCATGATGAATGCTGTTGAAATGGTTACGGCCGATCGGGACCTGCATACACCCGACCTGGGTGGCAGCGCCACGACCGATCAGATAACCGAGGCGGTTATTGCCGCGATTCGCAACAACTAAGGAGACTAAGATGTCAGGCAGTACGATGAAAATTGCGGTGATTCCCGGCGACGGAATCGGCAAGGAAGTCATGCCCGAAGGGGTGCGGGTGCTAGAAGCCGCCGCCTTGAAATACGGATTTGATATGGTGTTTACCGACTTCGAATTCGCATCCTGTGAATACTACCAAACCCACGGCAAGATGCTTCCGGATGACTGGAAGAATCAGATTGCAGGGCATGATGCGATTTTTTTTGGCGCGGTAGGGTGGCCCGATACGGTACCGGACCACGTTTCGCTGTGGGGTTCGTTGATCCAGTTCCGGCGTGAATTCGACCAATATGTGAGTTTGCGCCCCGCGCGCCTGATGCGTGGGGTGCCATCGCCTCTTGCGGGTCGCAAACCGGGTGACATCGACATGATGATCGTGCGCGAAAATACCGAGGGAGAGTATTCCTCGATAGGCGGCAAAATGTTTCCCGGTACTGATCGCGAAATCGTGATGCAGGAAACGGTGATGACCCGTACGGGTGTAGACCGGATTTTGCGATATGCGTTCGACCTTGCAGAAAGGCGCGGCGGTCGGTTGACGTCAGCCACTAAATCGAACGGAATATCCATCACCATGCCCTATTGGGACGAGCGAGTGGCCGAAATGGCAAAGGCCTATCCCGCGGTCACCGTTGATAAGTACCACATTGATATTCTCACGGCGTTATTTGTTTTGCACCCTGATCGCTTCGATGTTGTGGTCGCCTCGAACCTGTTCGGTGACATTCTGTCGGATCTTGGCCCTGCTTGCACCGGTACGATTGGCATCGCACCCTCTGGAAACATCAACCCCGAGCGCAAGTTCCCGTCTTTGTTCGAACCGGTCCACGGATCAGCACCGGACATTGCCGGGCAAGGAATCGCCAATCCGGTCGGGCAGATCTGGGCAGGTGCGATGATGCTCGACCACCTTGGTCATCCCGAGGCTGCAGCTGACATCGTCCGTGCGATTGAGAAGGTACTGGCCGAGCCGGGAATGCGTACTCGCGATTTGGGTGGCACCGCCGGGACGACAGACTGCGGTAAGTCGATTGCTAACGCGCTGAACTGAGGAAGAAAGCGATGCGGATTACTGATATACGCGAAAAAACGGTCTCAATTGCCTCACCAATGGCCAATGCCTATATCGACTTCTCCAAGATGACCTGTTCCGTTGTAGCAGTCGTCACGGATGTGGTTCGGGACGGTAAACAGGTCATCGGATACGGGTTTAATTCCAATGGTCGCTATGGTCAGGGGGCACTGATGCGGGACCGCTTCATTGCTCGTGTGCTGGAGGCGGATCCCGCGACTCTGGTTGACGAGGCCAACGACAACCTCGATCCTTTCGCCATCTGGCAAGCGCTCATGACGAATGAAAAACCAGGCGGGCATGGCGAACGTTCCGTCGCGGTGGGCACCATCGACATGGCGGTCTGGGACGCGGTTGCCAAGATCGCAGGCGTGCCACTCTATAAACTCCTGGCGGACAGGTACCGTGGGGGTGTGCATGACGAGAAAGTCTGGGTTTATGCAGCGGGTGGCTATTATTATCCCGGCAAGAACCACGGGAAATTACAAGACGAAGTGCGTGGCTACCTGAATCGCGGCTACAACGTCGTGAAGATGAAAATCGGCGGTGCCTCGCTGCAGGAGGATCTTGCGAGGATCGAAGCCGTGATCGACGTGGTCGGTGATGGCAGCAGGTTAGCGGTTGATGCCAATGGGCGCTTCGATCTCGAGACCTCCATCGCTTATGCAGAGGCACTGAGGCCCTACAAGCTATTCTGGTATGAAGAAGCGGGCGACCCACTCGACTACGCATTGCAGGCCGAACTGGCAGCGCATTACGACCTTCCAATGGCCACCGGCGAAAATTTGTTCTCCCATCAGGATGCGCGCAACCTGTTGCGGTACGGCGGAATGAGGCCAGACAGAGACTGGCTGCAATTCGATTGCGCCTTGTCGTATGGGCTTGTGGAATACCTGCGTACGCTGGACGTTATGGAATCCATGGGCTGGTCATCGCGGAGGGTAGTGCCGCATGGTGGTCACCAGATGTCGCTGAATATCGCCGCGGGGTTACACCTGGGCGGCAATGAGAGCTACCCTGATGTGTTCCAGCCTTTTGGCGGTTTCGCGGATGGAATTGATGTGATCGATGGTTACGTTGGGCTGCCGGATATTCCCGGCGTAGGCTACGAGGCAAAGTCGTCGCTCTATGAGCTGATGAAAACGCTCACCGACTGATCGGACATTGTTCGCTGTTTACCGATGATCTTTTATCGCAGCAGGCGCAGATTCTGATGGCGCTCGCAATTCAGCACGTTAGCGATCGTGAGAAGATTCAGGGCAAAGCAGCCCCAAAAGTTATTGCTGCTTCTACAGGTACCATGGCGGCTCAGTTCGTTCGGAACAGTTGTGTTTCGCGATCCTTGAAGGCCTTGAACTCCAGAGCATTGCCAGAAGGATCGTAGAAAAACATGGTGGCCTGCTCACCCGGCTCACCTTTGAACCGTATGTAAGGTTCAATTTCGAAAGCGACCCCGTGGCCGCGAAGTTTTGCAGCCAGCTTATTCCATGCATCCATTTCCAGCACCACCCCAAAATGTGGAACTGGAACACCGTGACCGTCTACCGGATTTTTGTGGTTGTCTGCGGGCATCTCTTTCAACGCAGAGTTGAGATGGCAGACAAATTGATGACCATAAAGGTTGAAGTCGACCCAGCTGTCGGACGAGCGGCCTTCAGGGCAGCTCAGAAACTCGCCATAGAACTGTCGAGCTTCATCAATATCGCGAACCTGAATGGCGAGATGGAATGGATCTTGTACGGCCATAATGCGTGTCTCTTTAAATAGTTATGAAACGAACAACTGAGCCTGGCAGCACAGGCTTCTACGATGCAACCTGAGTTGTGAATTCGAAAGCGCCGTCCAGACTAAAATGCAGCGTCGCCCCACGGGGCAGGATACCAACGCCTGCCGGCGTCCCGGTCAAAATAACGTCGCCTGGCTCCAGCGTGAAGTGGCGGCTCATTTCTACCAGCAGCTGCGGTACCGAAAATAGCATGTCTGAAGCTTTGCCGATTTGGCGCAGTTCTTCGTTGATCGACAGGCTAAAACTCAATGAGTCCCAGTTCGGCACGTCTCTCACTTTTACGAAGGAAGAGAGAGGGCAGGCCCCATCGAAACCTTTGGCAATTTCCCATGGATGCCCTTTTCCTTTTAGCTTTGCCTGAACATCGCGCAGGGTCAGATCAAGCGCCAGTCCAAGCCCAACAACAGCACCCTCGGCCTGCTCTGGTGTAGCATTACTGAGCGGCTCACCAATCAACAGTGCAAGTTCCGTTTCATAGTGCACTTCACCGCGAATGGCCGGTGCGATAATCGTATCTTCCAGGCGCACAGCGGCTGTCGCCGGTTTGATGAACAGAATTGGTTCAGTGGGCACCGGATTGTTTAGCTCTTTGGCATGCTCAGCATAGTTTCGTCCAACGCAGACAATTTTGCCGAGCGACTGTCCAAAGTGTGAGTTATCGAGAAAGCGAGGGATAAAAGTCATAGCGATAAAATACCGATTCAAGTGGAACGATGCACCAGGCGTCTCTGTAGTATGAGAAGAAGGCGAGCACTCTTCCGTGCTTAAGGATTGTCAGGGTAGATGTTTCAGCTTTTTGGCCAGCTGGCTGGCTATCATTCGAACCGGTTTCGATACAAATCAATGTAAATCTTTTTTGAGGGCAGGATGTGATCGCGACAGAGTGCGCAAAGCCTCGGGCGATCTTGCTGCTTGATGGCATCGATCATCGCCTGGTGATCGTCTCTGGCCTGCATGCGACTTTTGGTGTCCGTAATGGCGATAAAACGAATGCCATGAGCCTTTTGGGCGAATTCGTTTATAGTCTCGGACAGTAAAGCGTTCCCGGTAAGGGAAAATAGGGCGTGGTGAAAAGCAATATTCAGACGAAATACACCACGCAGGTCCTGATGTTCTACTGCGTCAGTGTAGCGGTGGTGTATATCCTCAAGTTCTTCGATCATTTTGGGCGGAGCCGGCAACGGAATGGACGATGCGCCTGCCAGTTCGAGAATTTCACGCATGGCGTACAGATCCTCGACTTCTTTGGGGGAATAGGCTTTGACGAATGCCCCACGATTTTTGATGCGCTCTATCAGGCCGATACCTTCGAGCTGGAACAATGCTTGACGGACAATGTGGCGTTTGCAGTCAAAGCGCTCAATCAGGTCTTCCTCGATCAATCGTTCTTTGGGATGAAGGCGTCCCAGCACTATCTCTTCTTCTACAGCAGCGACGATGTCATCGACACCGAGCGGTAATTTTTGTAGTTCATGTCCTTGTGTTTGCAGTGCTGTCATGGCGACGTATCCGCTCGGCGTTCTGGTGACTATTGACGCTATGGGTGGAAATTGGCGTCAAAATTTACAGATCTGACGCTTGTCAGTGTACCAATTTTTGCCAATATCATGCATCCCGACTCATCGTGGAACTTTTGACGTTAGAGGTGGGCGGCTGAAACGGAAATCGCACCCTTCTTCGGCTTGCAGTATCTGCTCCAGAAACATCTTTCTGTAACCAAGCACGTTCTCTGTAGGCGTTTCGAAGGGTGTTTCCTGGCGGCGCTTGTCGAGTTCATGGTCATTAACCTTTAAAGCGATAACCCGGTTCTCGACATCCAGCTCAATCAGGTCGCCATCACGCACCAACGCAAGAGGCCCATTGTGGGCAGCTTCTGGTGAAACATGCAGCACGATAGTGCCAGAGGCGGTGCCACTCATTCGGCCATCAGATATACGCAACATGTCTTTGACTCCCTGTATTGCGAGCTTCCTCGGGATTGGAATCAGTCCAGCTTCAGGCATGCCCGGTGCGCCCTTTGGGCCTATGTTCTGCAACACCAGAACGTCATCGGCATGAACGTCAAGATCCGGGTCGTCAATCCGGTTGACCAGGTCCTCCATCGATGTAAACACTACAGCGCGCCCGGTGTGTTTCATCAGCCGAGCTGAAGCCGCCGACTGCTTAATGATAGCGCCATTGGGAGCCAGGTTGCCTTTCAGCACCGCTATGCCGCCCTGACCAAAGATCGGATTTTCACGCGAGCGGACAACGTTCTGATTCAGAATGACAGGCACTGAATCGATATTTTCACCCAGAGTGCGCTTGTTGATGGTTATGACATCAGTATGCAGCAGCGGGCGGATTTCACGCAGCAGTGCAGCCAAGCCCCCTGCATGGTGAAGGTCTTCCATGTAATGGTCACCAGACGGCTTGAGATCAATCAACACGGGTGTCTCACGACTCATCCGGTCAAACGCCGCGAGATCGATGTCGATCCCTAAGCGACCCGCTATTGCGGTCAGATGAATCAGGGCATTGGTCGAGCCGCCCAGTGCGAGCAGAACCCGCAAGGCATTCTCGAAGGCCGCCTGGGTCATGATGGTTTCTGGCGTTATCTTCTCCAGAGCGATGCGAACCGCTTCGGTGCCGGTTTGTTCGGCAAATCTCAGGCGGTCAGCAAACACGGCTGGCGCAGTAGCGCTGCCAGGCAGCATCATGCCGAGTGCCTCTGCCAGGCAGGCCATGGTGCTGGCGGTGCCCATCACGGAGCAGGTGCCTACGGTGGGCACAAGCTTGTCGTTCACTTCGGCAATTTCCTGGTCGTCGATTTCCTGGCCCCGATAGGAGGACCAGAAGCGTCGACAATCGGTGCAGGCGCCTACGCGTGTACCACGGTGCGAGCCGGCCAGCATTGGCCCGGTAACCAACTGGATGGCCGGGGTGCCAGCACTGGCTGCAGCCATAAGCTGGGCAGGTACAGTCTTGTCACAGCCACCTATCAGCACCACTGCATCCATTGGCTGAGCCCGGATCATCTCTTCGGTATCCATGGCCATGAGATTGCGCAGATACATGCTTGTAGGGTGAGAGAAGGACTCGTGAAGCGAGATGGTCGGGAAATCTATCGGTAAACCACCAGCAAGCATGACGCCACGCTTCACACTCTCTATCAGTCCCGGAACATTGCCATGGCAGGCGTTGTAGCCACTGTAGGTGTTGGCAATGCCAATGATCGGTCGCGACAGTGCGTCGTCGCTATACCCCATACCCTTGATAAAGGCCTTGCGCAGAAAAAGGGAAAACCCTTCATCACCATAGCTCGTCAAACGGGTGGACATGCCTTGTTTGGAACCGTCGCGGCTCATGAGATTCTCCTGACTGAGCGCCCTGTTGGAGCGCATGTTGCTTATTATTCGTGGTTTCAGGTTGCAGTATGACTGTTAATAATATTATTGACAATCTTGTTGGAAAAGAAATACTCTGCATGAGTACACAATAAATACAACAATGAAGAAGGGTATCAAGATGAAACTTCTCAGCGCATCCGTCTTGGCTGTGGCCGTTGCCACCGCCCCAATTGCCGTTCATGCCGAGTATTCGGCAGGCGATGAAATTACAGTCTTGCAGGGCTTCAAAGCGGGCGGGGGTAGTGACGCGCTTGCCCAGTTGACCCAGCCCTTCCTGACCAAGTTGCTCGGCGTCGACATGGTCAACCAGTATATCCCGGGCGCAGCGGGTGCCATTGCATGGACGCGCCTGGCGAAGCAATCAAAGAACGATGGCGGCACGGTCAGCATCACCAATACCCCGATGCTGGTGACGAACTACATCATGAACGACGCGATTACCTATTCGATCGATGAGCTCACCCCCATTGCCAATGTGGTTACTGATCCAGGCATTATCGTCGTTCCCAGCGACAGCCCTTTCAAGACCGTTGAAGATTTGTTCGCGGCTGCCAAGAAAAACCCTGGTCGGATAACCGTGGGTAATTCCGGTGTTGGCGGTGACGATTTCTTTTCCGCCATCCTTGTTGAACAGGCTGCGGGTGTGAAATTTCAGAGCGTGCCTTTCCAGGGTGATGGCCCTTCGGCTACCGCAGCTATGGGTGGCAAGATCGATGCCAGTTTCAACAACTTAGGTAACGTCTATGGCTTCGTTCAGTCAGGCGACCTGAGAGCCCTTGCGATATTTACCAAAGAGCGCGTCGACTTTTTGCCGGACGTACCGACGCTCGTGGAAAAAGACATGAACGTGGTGGCTGGTTCCTCGCGCGGCTACAGCGCGCCTGCTGGTATCCCTGAAAAAGCCCGCGAAGAACTGATAGCTGCATTTGAATCTCTCAAGACGAACGAAGAGTTCAAGGCCATCGCAAAGGAGCGGGCGCTTGTTCTCGATATCGTCACTGGTGATGACTATCTCCAGATGATGAAAAGCATGGAAACCGATTACAAGAAAATCTGGAAAGAGATCAAGAGCGACGTTGCCAAATAGGTCTGACATCCAGCTCTTTCTCAGAAATTGGACGAGGTAACGCAATGAACACGAGCCGCTTGGTTCTGGGGATTTTTGGCGTAGGCATCGCAGTGGTTTTTGCTATCGACTCCACGGGATATCCTGATCAGGCGGCTCAGATGCCTCTTATATACTCGATGGCGGTAGCGCTGCTGTCACTGGGTATAGTTGCTCAGGAGCTGATCAGTTTGCGCTGCCATCGTACTGTGACTGTAGAGTCCAGCGACGCCCATTCAAATGATGATGCCAATAGCGACAAGAGCGAAGCCCCGAGTCGCTTAGTGGCCGTCTTTATCACATTTGTGCTGGCCATCATCTATGCAGCACTCATCAATTACGCTGGCTATTTGCTCTCTACGGTAGCGTTCATGCTGGCTGTACTGTGGGTAACTCGTACGGTTTCGGTCGTATTTTCCCTCATCGGTATCGCCGCGGTGGTCGCCGTCATCTGCATCGTTTTTATTGCTTTTCTTGGGCTCCCCATACCTCTTCTCCCGACGTTTTTCTGACAACTACTTTTGATGCCTGAATGGGGTTGATTGATCATGGATACTTCTCTGATCCTTGTGGGACTGGTTAATGTCATCACATTGACAAATATCTCGCTGATTCTTGGCGGTACATTACTGGGCCTTTTCGTTGGGGCTATGCCTGGCCTATCTGCAACCATGGCATTGGCATTGTTGCTGCCGCTCACTTACAACATGGACCCGGCGTCGGGCCTTAGCATGCTTGCGGCGCTCTACGTTGGCGCATCCTATGGTGGCTCGATCTCGGCTATTTTGCTGCGAACTCCGGGCACCCCGTCAGCAGCAGCGACAGTGCTGGATGGCTACCCGCTGTCGCAGCAAGGTCAGGCCGGCAGGGCGTTGGGGGTTTCGCTGTTTGCATCCTTCGTCGGAGGCCTCATGAGCGGACTAGCGCTGTTGACGGCGGCGCCGCTGCTAGGCGTTGTCGTGCTTGAGTTCGGTCCGGTGGAAATGTTCGCAATTGCGGTGCTGGGTATCACCATCATCGGCTCGCTTGCCCAGGGTTCGATGATCACTGGGCTACTGTCTGGCGCTTTGGGTTTGCTGGTGAGCACCGTGGGAATGGATTTTCTCACTGGGACACCACGTATGACGTTTGGCCAGATCAACCTGTTTTCCGGGATTGAGTTCGTGGTGGCGTTGATTGGACTGTTCTCCATTCCACAAGCGCTGAGGTTGATCGAGAAATCCAATGGGGCCGCGAAGATCGCCAGCAAAATAACCGATCGCTTGATCCCCAGCTTTCGCGAACTCAAGCAATTGATGCCCAATATTTTACGGTCCGGATGTATCGGCATCATTGTGGGTGTGATTCCCGGAACTGGCGGCGATACAGCGAGCTGGTTTGCCTACAACGAAGCCAAACGGTTTGCCAAAGATAAGAGCCGTTTTGGCAAGGGCGACATTGCTGGGGTTGCGGCTCCAGAGTCCGCCAATAACGCGGTAGTCGGCGGCGCGCTGATTCCTACTATTGCGCTGGGCATTCCCGGTAGTTCTTCCACGGCTATTCTGCTCGGGGCATTGATGGTGCAGGGCATTCTGCCGGGCCCCAATCTGCTGACCGACTACGGTGATGTGACCTATACACTGATCTGGGCGGTCATCTTCGCCAATGTCGGCTTGCTGTTGGTTGGACTGATGTTCACCAAGGCATGCGTCAGCGTGACCAAAGTACCTGATGCATTTGTCGCTTGTACCATCATCACGTTGTGCATTATCGGCTCCTTCGCCATCAACAACAGCATCTTTGATGTGGGTCTGATGCTCGGTTTTGGTCTCTTCGGTTACTGGCTTAGCAAAGCCGGCGTTTCGCCAGCACCGATGGTGATTGGTTTGATCCTTGGGCCGGTGATGGAAAACAGTTTCCATCAGTCGATGTTGATCGGCAATCACAGCTTTGCGGTCTTCCTGGATAGCCCAATTGCCATCGTGCTCTTGAGTATCGCTGTCCTGTCGGTTTTTCAGGCTACCCCCTTGTTCAGCTGGATCAGAACCTTACGCCGTCAGTGACCTGAAAAAACTGAGCAATAAAAACAACTTTAAGGAGAAACGTCATGGCACGTATTACCGAGATTCGGGCGAGAACTGTGAATGTTCCGCTTATTAATCCAACCAGCTTCTCGAATCGCCAAGTGCTCAAGCGCGATTATGCGTTGGTCGAGGTGACGGGTGACGACGGAGTGAAAGGCATTGGCTTTTGCTACGGCGGAAACAACGCAGGTGCGTTAGTCACTCAAGCCGTCAGGGATCTGTTGCGCCCGATTCTGATCGGAGAGGATACCCACAGGGTCGAAGGACTCTGGCAGGAGATGTATCAGGAGTCGCTTTTGCACGGACGTACTGGTTCTGTCATGCGGGCAATTAGCATCATCGACATGGCGCTATGGGACCGCAATGCGCGGGCTGCCAATCTGCCGCTCTATAAATTTCTTGGTGCTACCGAAACCGACAGTGTGCCGGCCTATGCCAGCGGCGGTTACTACCTTGAGGGCAAAACGCCGGAAAAACTGGCGGAGGAAATGAAAGGCTATGTGGCGAAGGGCTTCAAGGCCGTCAAAATAAAGGTTGGCCGTGAAGACCTGGCCGGAGAAGAAGCGCGGCTGGTAGCGGTTCGTGAGGCCGTGGGCTCGGATGTGCTGGTTATGCTGGATGCCAACAACGCGTGGTCTGACCTGCCATCGGCGCTCCGATTTATGCGTATGGCTGAACAGTATTCACCGTACTGGATCGAGGAGCCGTTCAGCCCGGATGATATCGATAACCATCGTCGTCTTGCTGCGCGCACGCCGGTGCCAGTTGCAACCGGTGAAATAGAGGCTGGGCGCTGGCGTTTCAAGGAACTGCTCGATAAAGAGGCAGCCATGATTTTGCAGACCGATGCGGCCGTGTGTGGCGGCATTACCGAGTTCCGACGCATCGCGGCGACCGCAGCCAGTTACGGTGTCGAAATCTTTCCCCATTGGTTTCACGATCTGCATATTCATCTGGTGGCATCTACACCGAACGCTGCGATGGTGGAGTTTTTCGCCGATGATGAAGTGCTGAATTTCCGCAAACTCATTGACACCCAGCTCGAATTCGATGGTGGGCGCCTCAAGCTGCCCCAGTCGCCAGGTCTGGGCTTTGGGTTCGATGAAGATGTCTTGACACGTTATGCAATTGATTCATGGAGATGAGTATGTCCATGTCACAAGGAAACGTATGGTCACCCGTGATTACCCCTTTCGGCATTGATCTCAGCCCGGATGTCGAGCGCCTGGTGAGTCATTGTCGCTGGTTAATATCTCAGGGGGTCGGTCTGGCGGTGTTTGGTACCAATTCGGAGGCAAATTCGCTGACCGTAGTCGAGAAGGTGGCGTTGCTGGAGGCGCTGGTGGCCGCCGGCATCCCTGCCGATCGGCTCATGCCGGGCACCGGAAGTTGCTCAATAGGTGATACAGTGACACTGTCCCGTCGTGCTGTGGAGCTAGGCTGTGCTGGCGTGTTGATGCTGCCGCCCTTCTACTACAAGGGCGTCTCGGACGAGGGTCTGTTTCGCTACTATGCTGAGGTGATTGAACGCATCGGCGATGCCCGGTTGCGCGTTTACCTCTATCACATTCCGCCTGTTGCTCAGGTTCCAATTAGTCTGCCGCTGGTAGAACGTCTCATCAAGGCCTACCCGAGCAGCGTTGTTGGCATCAAAGACAGTTCCGGTGACTGGTCGAATACTCAGGCATTAATCGATAAATTTTCTGAACAAGGCTTTCAGGTCTACGCAGGGAGTGAACGTTTTTTACTCGCGACATTGAGAGCGGGCGGCGCTGGCTGCATCAGTGCTACGGCTAACGTCAACCCTGAGGCAATAGCCAGGTTGGGAAAATCGTGGCAGCAGTCTGATGCGGATGAACAACAAGCCAGTCTTAACCGTGTTCGCGCTGTGTTCGAGCAGTTCCAGATGATCCCCGCTCTTAAGGCGGCAACGGGTCATTATAGCGGCGAAAAAGACTGGCTTAGAATCCGGCCGCCTTTAGTCGAGCTTAGTGCCGATAAGAGTAGAGAACTTCTTTCTCTATTGGACGCGGAGCATTTTGAGATGCCTGATCTGCAGTCCACAGGGGCTTAGTGTATGAAACAACGCGTTGTTGTAGTGCGTCGTATGGACGAAGATCATCTGGCGCGTTTACGCCAGCTGTTCCATGTGAATTATTTCGATACCCTGGGGCGGGACAATCAGCAGGACTATATCCGGGCTATGCGCAGCGCCCATGGCTTGATAGGTGGAAAACTCGTCATCAACAGAGAGATTCTGGACGAAGCGCCCCATCTGAAAGTGATTTCAACCATTTCCGTAG
>NZ_AAXY01000023.1 GCF_000169375.1 Marinobacter sp. ELB17 | reverse complement strand
CCGGGAACACCCAGGTCTGCAATCATTTTTCGGGCCTGACCCCGCAGCCGAAGCTAACGCCCAACTATTTAGAAAGCCGTTACGATACGAAAAACCCGTTCTTTTATATCCGAAACGTTGCTCTATATAACTTTTTTTCTGAAGCCAGAAAAAAGCCCTGCAGGCGCAAACCTGCAAGGCTTTCAAATAATGGTGCGGGTGGAGGGACTTGAACCCCCACATCTCTCGATACCAGAACCTAAATCTGGCGTGTCTACCAATTCCACCACACCCGCATAATTCTTTTGCGCCCGCCCGAACTTGGCTGCCGCTGATCTAACACGTCTACTAAAGCAAAAAACCGGAAACCCGCTGTCGCAAGGTCCGGATCTGGTTCAAAGCGGTAAAATGGGGTGGACGAAGGGGATCGAACCCTCGACCGCAGGAGTCACAATCCTGAGCTCTACCAACTGAGCTACGCCCACCATATACACACGCCGAGACGTGAAACACCATCAAAACCGCTTGGAAGACTTTGCTGCCCCTGACCGAAGCTAAATGGTGCGCCCGGCAGGACTCGAACCTGCGACCACCGGCTTAGAAGGCTGGTGCTCTATCCAGCTGAGCTACAGGCGCATTAACCGCTTGCCCACCTGAACAGTCAGAAAAGTGGTCGGGGTAGAGAGATTCGAACTCCCGACATCCTGCTCCCAAAGCAGGCGCGCTACCAGGCTGCGCTATACCCCGTCTGAACTGCACAACATCGTGTGTCAGCAAAGTTGGCGCAGATATTAGCGGCGGCGAGGGCCTTCGTCAACCATCATTTGAAAAGTTTGTTAAAAAAACACCCCGTGGCCGCGCCCAAGCCTTTAGAATCCCAGCGTTAATTGGCCTGAACCCGGAAGCGTGCGACAATACAAAGCCTTTTTAATTGACCAATTCACGCCCAACCCATAAAGACGAACCATGAGCGCCGAACTGATAAATGGAAAAAAGATTGCCACCAAGGTTCGCCATCAGGTGGCCGAAGGTGTACAAGCCCGCCTCGACAAAGGTCTTAGGGCGCCTGGCCTGGCGGTGGTTCTGGTGGGCAGCGATGCCGCATCACGGATTTACGTGGGCAACAAGCGCAAAGCCTGCGAAGCGGCAGGCATTGTGTCGCTGTCTTACGATTTAGCGGCAGACACCTCGCAACAAGCTCTGGAAAGCCTGATCGACGAGCTCAACGACAACCCACTGGTAGACGGCATATTGGTGCAACTGCCCTTGCCCGCCCAGCTGGACGCCGACCCCATTTTGCTGAAGATTCGACCGGACAAAGACGTTGACGGCTTTCACCCGTTCAACGTCGGCCGCCTAAGCCAACGTAAACCCACCATACGCCCTTGCACACCGGCCGGTATTATTACCCTGCTCGACAGCATAGGCACCCCCTACAAAGGCCAGCACGCGGTCATTGTAGGGGCCTCCAACATCGTCGGCCGCCCCATGAGCATGGAACTGCTACTGAAAGGCGCAACCATTACCGTGTGCCACCGTTTTACAGCAGATCTGGAGCGTTTTGTGCGTGACGCCGATATATTGATAGCCGCGGTGGGCAAGCCGGGGCTGATCAAAGGCGAATGGGTAAAACGGGGTGCGACAGTGATTGACGTC
Source organism: Marinobacter sp. ELB17 (assembly GCF_000169375.1). GTDB lineage: Bacteria > Pseudomonadota > Gammaproteobacteria > Pseudomonadales > Oleiphilaceae > Marinobacter. The sequence goes on along the minus strand of NZ_AAXY01000023.1, from coordinate 66,295 downwards.
GGCATTAATCGGATAGCAGACGGCACTCTGCAGGGCGATGTGGATTTCATCGCTGCTTCGGAGCGCGCCGCCTACATTACTCCGGTACCGGGTGGCGTAGGCCCTATGACCATAGCCATTTTGTTGCAGAATACGCTGCACGCAGCAAACATTCTGAACAACGAATAATTGCATGGCACTCTTGCTCATGGGTACAGAGAGAGCAGCCGAAAACAATCTGCCTGGGCATGACATTTCGACTGCCCTCTTCAATACAACTTCGCGTTGCCCTGCAAGTTGCTCAATAAAGAGCCCTTGCCTGCGCTATTATGTATATTGTCCGCTTAGCAGGCGGCCGGCGTTGGGCACAATGGGCGCCAGACCCAGCGCTTTTAACATCTGAAAAGTCGTGCAGGTGGCGGCCGACACCACCGGTAATCCGATGCTGTCTTCAACCTTCTGAATGGCCGCCAGTGATGGCATTTGAACACAGGCGGACAGCACTACCGCGTCTGCACCGACCCACTTTAGACGCTTGACGATCTCCAACAACTTCAGCGGATCCTGACGCCCAACCTCAAGGTTGTCAGGGATTTCCAGCGCAATGCTATCGACCACCTCAATGCCTTCGGATTGAATGTAATCCACTACCATTTGCGTCAGTGGCTTCATATAGGGCGTAATAATCGCCACTTTTTTGGCCCCTAATGTCGCCAAGCCTTCCACAAGGGCACCTGCACTGCTGATCACCGGAGTCGGAAAACCATTATCAATGGTTGCTGCGTGCAACCGTCGCTGAGACTGCCGATGGTAACCCGCACCACGACTCATAATCGCGATCAGGCATGCGTAACCCATCACGTCTATCTGGGCATCAGAGAGCTCAAGTGCGCAGCGACCGGACTCATCGTCCATGGCCGCCAGCTCCTCGCGGGTAACCTTCTTCATCCGCATGCGACTGGAGTGGAACGTAAAGCGCTCCGGTGCAACCGCTTCGCGCGCGCGAAACATAGCAGGAATTTCCGTTTCCATCGTGGTGTTGGAACTCGGTACGATCTGGCCGATACGATAGCTTTTATTGATCATTAACATCTCTTTGCGCTAAATATGGATTAGGCGTCGGCGTAAATGTCTTTGTATTGATCCCGCAACTGATTTTTCTGGACTTTGCCCATTGTGTTGCGGGGTAAGCTGTCAACAAAAAACACCCGTTTAGGTTGCTTGTACTTGGCCAGCTTGTCAGACAACTCAAACAGCACATCGGCTTCTTCGACCTTGGCACCCGGCTTCAAAACCAATACGGCCGTCACACCCTCGCCGAAATCGGGGTGTGACACACCGATCACCGCCGACTCCACAACGCCAACCATTTCATCGATAACCTGTTCAACTTCCTTCGGATAAACGTTGAAACCACCTGAAATCACCAAGTCTTTGTCACGACCAACTATATGGATGTACCCGCGCTCATCGAGCATGGCGAGATCGCCGGTTACGAAGAAGCCGTCATCAAGAAGTTCGGCGCGGGTTTTCTCGGGCATACGCCAATAACCGCTGAACACATTAGGGCCGCGAACTTCCAACATACCAATATCGCCGGGCGCGATTGTCTTGTGAGTCTCGGCATCGGTGATTCGAACTTCGACGCCGGATAAAGGCATGCCAACGGTACCAGCAAGACGCTCACCATCGTAAGGATTCGAGGTAATCATATTGGTTTCAGTCATCCCGTAGCGTTCAAGAATGGCGAACCCGGTACGCTGTCGGAATTCATTGTGAGTGTCGGCCGTCAGGGGTGCAGAACCAGACGTAAACAAACGTATATTAGCGGTGAGCTCAGGGGTCAGGCGTGGGTCCTGCAAAAGGCGGGTATAAAATGTTGGCACACCCATGAGCACGGTGCCATCCGCCATAGCGCCAATAACGTTGTCGACGTCAAACCGGGGCAAAAAGTACATGCTGGCGCCGGACATCAGCACAACGTTGCAGGCTACAAACAAACCGTGAGTATGAAAAATAGGCAGGGCATGAATCAACCGGTCGGTTTCGGTAAAACGCCATGCCTCTGCCAACGTTTTGGCATTAGAGCCCAGGTTACCGTGGGTCAACATGGCGCCTTTGGAGCGTCCAGTCGTACCAGAAGTATAAAGAATAGCCGCCAGATCGCCATCAGCCCTGGCTTCAATACCTGAAAACGGTGTCGCGCTGGCGGTCTTTTCCATCAACGTGCCGTCACCCTTTGTACCCAGAGTGACCACCTGAGGGCAGCCGGTATCTGCCGCAACCTGGCTGGCCGCTTCGAGGGAATCGGGCCGGCAAACAAACAGAGCTGGCTCTGCATCGCCTAAAAAGTACCCGATCTCTGACGCGGTATAACCCGTGTTCAAGGGCAAATACACACCACCCATGCGCAAACAAGCAAGGTAAAGCAAGATGGCCTCTGGGCTTTTGTCGACCTGCACAGCCACCCGATCGCCTAAACTGACCCCCAAAGATATCAAAGTAGCGGCCAGAGTGGCGCTCATATCGAGTGCCTGAGCATAGGTGTAGTTGCGCCCTTCTGGTGTGGCGATGAAATTTGCATTTTGGCGAGCGCGCATACGGGTTGAGAAAGTTTCAAACAGGTTATGGCTCATTTTTCAGACTCTCCTTTGAGCAGCTTGCGGCTCCGGCGGCTAAGATCACGAACGCCTGATGAACACACAGTGGTGCCACTGGTGCTGTATTGCTCATGATTGCGTTCAATATTGTCGAGTACATACAGGTAATTAACCATAAGCCCGGCAGATTGCTTCATGCCTTTGGCCGAAGTGTCGCCGAGCCAGTTGATGCGGTGCAGTTCAGCCCCGTTACCCAGATGAAAGCGGGCAACCGGGTTCAGTGGCTGGCCGTTAGTGGTTTTTTCTTTTAGTAAGTAGCGTGCCGCCAACGGTTTAATGACGCTACCGAGACGCTCCGAAAGCTCTTCGTTCTTATGCCACTCAGGATCATCCAAATGTTTGAGTGTCTCCTGGGCTTCTGGACTTAGCATGCCCGCATCATCGGAGCAGGTCGTTTCCAACCATCTGCGGAAATTGGGCACCGGCGACAAAGTCACAAAGTATTTCAAGTTAGGTAGCTCTTGCTTCAGTTCCTGTACCACCTGCTTTATCAGAAAATTACCGAATGAAATGCCTCGCAACCCAACCTGGCAGTTACTGATGCCGAAGAAAGCCGCCGTATCGGCGGACTCAGGATCGTCAATATCGTAGCTGTCACTAGCCAAAATAGACTGGATCTGGCTGGGCAATCCTTTGTTGAGCGCAACTTCAACAAAGATCAGCGGTTCATCACCGATAGCGGGGTGGAAAAAACCGAAACAACGGCGGTCCCGGGCATCCAATCGGCGCCGAAGATCATCCCAATCCTGGATTTCATGCACCGCTTCATAGCGAATAATTTTTTCCAGAATATTGGCGGGAGTGTTCCAGTCAATACGCTTCAGAACCAGAAAGCCGCGGTTGAACCACGAGCCAAAAAGGTGAATAAAGTCGGCGTTAAGCGCTTTAAAATCTGCACAATCCGCCATAAGGGCGAGCATGTCTTCACGCATCTTCACCAGCTTGTGCGTAGCGCCGCTGGACAGGTTGAGCCGTCTTAATAGCTCCTGCCGCCGTGGCTCGCAGGATTCAAACAACGTCTCAAGATTTTCATTGGTCCGTGACGCCTTATAAGCCAGGTAAGCGTGATCAATCTGCTCAGGCTCGGCCGAAAAAAGCACAGCCAGCTGCTCAAAAAAAGAACGCTTTTCGTCATCGTCCAAGCGGGCATAAATTTCCAGCGCCCGACTGGCAAGACTTATACTTGAGGCCTCGCCGTCACTTTTAAGCAGCGCCTGGCAGGCCGCTACCAGCTGGCTATGGTCGCAATTGTCGAGATTGCCGACGCGCCGCCAGAGGGAAGCCTCTCGCTGGGTAATGTTGTTAAACAACTCTTGTAAAAAACTCATGTTCATAATGCCTTTCCTCAGAGGTGTCGGAAATTTAAAGGGCGAATCAGGACTCCATAATCAAGTCCGGCAGCCAAGTGACAATTTCCGGGAAAAAGCACAACAGCAGGATGCCCAGCACCATGCAGAGGGCATAAGGCAAACTGCCCAGCAATATGTCGCGCAGCGCAATGTCGGGCGCTATGCCTTTTATAATGAATAGATTCAAACCAACCGGCGGTGTGATCAGGCCAATTTCCAAGTTGATGGTCAGGATCACTGCAAACCAGTAAGGGTCAAAATTTGCGGCCAATATAATGGGCAACAAAATAGGAGCCGCCATCACGATGACGGCCACTGGCGGCAGGAAAAAACCCGACACCAACAAGAACAGATTAATAATGCCCATCAGCACCCATCGATTAACTTCAAGGTCGGCGATGGCGCCGGCGACGGTTTGAGTGATGAACAAAGACGACAACGCAAAAGCAAAAATCTCGGCGCAAGCAATGATCAACATGATCATCACGCTTTCACGCAGCGCGTCCCGCATAATAATAGTGATCGGTTTGGCCTGCCACATTCTGTACACAATGATGGCAAGCGCCAGACACAGGAATGCGCCCACGCCGGCCGCCTCGGAAGGTGTCGCAACGCCGCCATACAAAGCAAACAAAATACCTGACACCACGATCATGAAGGGCAGCACCCGGATCAGGGCTTTCATATTGCCTTCAACGTTTTCTTTCATTTGGGCGGCAGCTTGGGCTACGGGGTTGGCGCTGCCATAACCACCGTGGAGCTTGCAGGCGATCAGCGTCCAAACCATGAAAAGACCGGCCAACATAAGGCCCGGAATGGCACCTGCTATGAACAACCGACCAATCGATGTTTCGGTAGAGATGCCATACACAATCATTGTGACCGAGGGCGGAATCAGAATGCCCAGGGTGCCACCGGCAGCAATACAGCCTGCAGCCACACCGTCGGGGTAGCCACGCTTGCGCATTTCGGGAATGCCAAGTTTACCGATAGCGGCACTTGTGGCGGGCGACGAGCCGGACAAAGCCGCGAAAATTGAGCAAGCGGCAATATTTGAAATTGCCAGCCCTCCTGGCAGTTTACCCATCCACAAGTCCAATGAGCGATACAGATCGCGACCGGTCGGGGAAGAGGCAACAGCCGCACCCATCAGGATAAACATGGGAATGGCAACAAAGCCGAACGAGGCCATGTTGCCAAAAAAAGTTTCACCAAAATAAATCAACTCACCAACGCCGCGGTCCAACATCAACGCACCCAGAGCAACTGCGCCTAAAGCAAACGCAATGGGGGTGCCTATGGCCATCAAAACCAACAGCGCTATAACAACCAGAATACCACTTGTAACGGGATCCATGATCAGGCCTCTCCACGAAGAATTTCTGCTACGTATTGCAGTGATAGCAAGCTTGCACCAACGGCCATAGGCAACACTGCAGGCCACAGCGGAGGGTTCCACACCGTGCCGGTCGTCCAGGCCATGGTGTATGCTTCGTAGACGTAGTACCAAGAACCATAAGCCAGGGCGAGGCAGAAGCTCAGCCCGACAAGCGAGGCCGTCAAGCGCATGATGCGCTTTGGCAGTCCATGCAGAGCGTCTGGCAGAACGGTTACCGCTACATGCCCGCCGGTTTTCAGAACGTAAGGCGTTGCTAGCAACATAGCTGCGGTAATGGCATAGGTCGTAAACTCTGTTTGCCACATGGTGCTTTCACCGAGTACATAGCGCGTGAAAACCATTTGCACAACAACCAGAACGCCAAGCGCGAGCAGAATGGCAGCGAACACGGCGGTGACAATCGCAAGCGTGTCTATAACGCGGATATAACCTGCAATAACGCTATTGCGAGATGCTATTGAGTGGGTTACAGACTGAGACATAGAATCCCCAAAGTCGGATGGTGTAGGTATCGCCCCAGCAATGAGACGTCACGAATTGATACCACAGTCACCGGGGCATGATGCCCCGGTCAATCGAGGGCTAACGGCCTATTCGACAGCGAGCGCTGCGTCAATCAGGGCCTGGCCATTAGGGACATTCTCAGCAAACGTCTTGTAGGAACTCTTTTTGGCAATATCAAGCCAGGCTTGATAGTCCTCGGGTGACATGTTGACAACTTCAACACCGTTCTCAGCGAAAACGTCGGCCATCTTCTGGTCAAGGCCTGCAGCCTCTTTGGCAAAGTAGGCCTCGGCTTTCTCGGCGGCCGCCATTAGAGCGTTCTGCTGAACTTCGTTGAGTTTGCTCCAGCTTTGTTCCGAAATCAGAATTGGCTCATACATAAACCAGAGGGCGTTTTCCCCGGGCGCCGTCAAGCAGGTGACTTGTTCATATATGCGGTAAGAGACAAACGAACCTGAAGAGGTGTTGGCACCGTCTAATACGCCGGTTTGCATGGCAGTATATATTTCGGACGATGGCATAGAGGCAATTGAGGCGCCCGCGACGGCAAGCATCTCACCAAATGCGGGGCCAGCCGCTCGCATGGTCTGCCCCTGGACAGTATCGGGCGAGGTCACACACTGCTTATTAGACGCAAAACCGCCGGCTAGCCAAGCATCTGCCAGAACGCGGGCACCCGCATCGTTAATAACCGTTTTAATCATATCCATAAATTTAGAATCGTTCAGCCGCTGGGCACGTTCATGGCTGCGAACCAGACCGGGCATCAGGGTTGCTGAGAATTCCGGGTGACGTCCACTGGCGTAGTCCAGCGGCAGAGAAGTCATATCCAACCGTCCGCGAACGAGCGCACCCCACTGCTCTTTTGCTTTGAACAGTGACTGACCGGGGTAAATTTGTAGTTCCAGACCAACATCGGCGGCTTTTACTTCACGGGCCATGAGCTGGACCATTTCATCCCTGACATCACCTTTGCCGCCTGGGAACTGATGCGACACTCTTAATGTCGTATCGGCTGCGGCTGCACCAATGAGTGAAAACGAGAGGCTGGCAGCGATGGCCAGTTTTGCGAAAGGCAGTTTCATAGTGATCTTCTCCGAAGCTTTTGTTTTTGTAATATCCATCAGGCATAGCTGATATATATATCATTATCTTTTATGTGTACTATTGTCAACGTGGCGCGATTAATATCAAAAGACCACGAGGCAAAATCTGTGTTCACAACCGCCGGAGCAAAGCCAGCATGAAGCGTCCAAATGTCCAAAAGCTCAAAGATTTTCTGGAAGACGCCATCATTAATGGCCGCCTGCTACCCGGGGAGAAGTTGGATCCCGAAGCACTCTCAAAACAGTTCGGCGTGTCCAGAACACCTATCCGAGAGGCAATTCAACAGCTTTCTGCCAGTGGCTTGGTGGTGGTATTACCGAAAAAAGGCACCTTTATCGCGAAGGTGAGTTTCGATCAGCTCATCGAAATGTTCGAAGTGATGGCGGAGTTCGAAGGGATGTGCGGACGCTTGGCCGCCCGCCGCATAACGGAAGATGAGCTGATTGTGTTGAAGGCGGCGTTACTGCGCTGTGAAGACCCGGCTATCCGAGCAAACCCGGACGACTACTATTACGAAAATGAACACTTTCATAATTGTATTTACAACGCCAGTCATAACGCATTCCTTGCAACCGAAGCGCGTCAACTCAAACAGCGCTTGAAGCCATACCGTCGCTTGCAGCTTCAAATTCGTGGTCGCGTAACAGACTCCATTCAGGAGCATCGCAATATCTATTCAGCAATTAATGCGGGGGATGCCGCGCTAGCGGAGGAGAGACTTCGGCAACACGTGCTGATTCAGGGCGAGAATTTTAGCGATTTTTCGGTACGGGTTAAGGCGTTCAGCGACTTGTCACGGGAACCGATTCAGAGTGCCCGCAACTCAATAACCAAATGAAATAATGCAAAATGCAGTTTCTACCACACAGACTTCTGAGCGGTAGAAACTGCATCGGCGGCGAATTACTGGCCGTATTTCGCTTTCGCCTTTAAACGATATGCGTGCAGCAAGGGTTCTGTGTAGCCATTCGGCTGTTCGGCACCTTTTAGCACCAGGGCTATAGCCGCCTGGAAAGCAATGCTGTCGGCAAAGTTATCAGCCATTGGGCGATAGGTTGCGTCACCGGCGTTCTGCTTGTCTACGATCAGTGCCATGCGCTTCATGGTCTCTTCAATCTGGTGCGTATTGCAGATACCGTGATACAGCCAGTTCGCCAGCAATTGCGACGAAATCCGCAGGGTAGCGCGGTCTTCCATCAGGCCGACGTTGTTGATATCGGGCACTTTTGAGCAACCTACGCCGCTGTCGATCCAGCGCACCACATAGCCCAAAATGCTTTGCGCGTTGTTATCCAATTCCTCTTGAATTTCCGCCGCGGTCAGGTCTTTCGAGTTCAGATTGATAGGCACCGTGAGAATGTCATCCAGGCTCGCACGCTCGCGACTTTCCAGCTTCTGCTGGATATCCGCCACACTCACCTGATGGTAATGGGTGGCATGCAGGGTGGCTGCGGTTGGTGATGGAACCCAGGCGGTGTTAGCACCGGCTTTTGGATGCCCAATTTTCTGTTCCAGCATATCGGCCATCAAATCCGGCATGGCCCACATGCCCTTGCCAATTTGCGCAACACCGCGAAACCCGGCTTCCAGGCCAATGTCTACGTTCCACTGTTCGTAAGCGCCAATCCACGTGGCCTGCTTCATTTTCCCTTTGCGGATAAACGGAGCGAGCTTCATGGAGGTGTGGATTTCGTCACCGGTGCGGTCCAGGAAGCCGGTGTTAATAAACGCCACGCGATCTTTCGCGGCGTGAATGCAGGCCTTCAAGTTCACCGTGGTGCGGCGTTCTTCATCCATAATGCCCACTTTCAAGGTAAAGCGCGGCAAGCCCAAAGCGTCTTCCACCCGGCCGAAAAACTCGTTGGTAAACGCAACTTCTTCCGGGCCGTGCATCTTCGGCTTAACAATATACACCGAGCCTTGGGTGCTGTTCTGAAACCGGCTGTTGCCTTTCAGGTCGTGTATGGCCATCAGCGATGTCATCACGCCATCCAGCAGGCCTTCCGGCACTTCGCTGCCATCTGCCAGCAGAATCGCCGGGTTGGTCATCAGGTGGCCCACGTTACGGATGAACATCACGCTGCGGCCCTTCAGTTGCAGTTCGCTACCATCGGCGGCGGTGTAAACGCGATCCGCGTTCATCTTGCGGGTTAACGGCTTGCCACCTTTTTCAAAGGTTTCTTCCAGACTGCCATTCATCAGGCCCAACCAGTTGCGGTAGGCCAGAACTTTGTCGTCTGCGTCTACTGCGGCTACCGAGTCTTCACAATCCATAATGGTGGTCAGCGCCGATTCCATCAACACGTCTTTAACGTGGGCACCATCGGTTTTGCCAATGGGATGGGTAGCGTCAATCTGGATTTCAAAGTGCATGCCGTTTTTAACCAGCAAAATGCCCGTAGGGGCGTCTGCCGAACCTGTGTAACCCACAAAACCGGTTTCATCTTTCAAGCCGATGTTGTTACCGTTTTGCAGATCCACAACCAGTTTGCCACCCGCAACATGATAGAGTGCTGCGTCTTTGTGACTGCCAGAGGCTAAAGGCGCTGAACTGTCCAGAAGGTCACGGGCAAATTCGATGACGAGCTCGCCGCGCTTGGGATTGTAGCCTGCAGTTTTTTCGGCGCCGCCTGTTTCAGGGATCGCGTCAGTGCCGTAAAGCGCATCGTACAAACTACCCCAACGGCTGTTGACTGCGTTCAGGGCAAAGCGAGCGTTCATGATTGGCACAACAAGCTGTGGCCCCGCCATGACGGCTACTTCGGGATCTACGTTAGCCGTGGAAATGTTGAAATTAGCGGGCTCGTCAACCAGATAACCGATTTCTTTCAAGAAATCTTTATAAACGTGCATATCCGGAGTCTGGTGCTGGTGATTATGGTTCCAGGCGTCCAGTTTTTCCTGCAGGGAATCGCGTTTGGCTAGCAGCTCACGATTGCGGGGCGCAAGATCGTTGACGATTTTGGCGAAGTCTGCCCAGAATTTGCCTGCGTCCAGACCCGTTCCAGGGATCGCTTCATTATTAATGAAGTCGTATAAATTCCCGGCAACCTGAAGACCGTCAAGCTGTACGCGTGATGTCATCGTATTTCCCTCAGTAAGTTAAGAAATTCCCGAACGCAATATTCTACGTGATAGCGCGTATCGGATCATACCCCAATTGACATCCTTCCCCACCAAACGCCTAACCGGCTTTTTGGAAGGGGATTCCTACCTCTAGACGCTTATGCCCAAGCGCGAGAATGTTCCTGGCCGCATTGGAATCGCGGTTGTGAGTGACACCGCACTCACAGGTCCATGCCCTTATTCCAATACCTGCTCTACCTTTCGGACTGTTGGGGCTCAAAGAGCCACAACACGAGCAAGTCTGGGTGGTGTACCGTTCATCAACTTCCAGAAAAATCCCGCCTGCGCTCTCGCATTTGTATGACAACAGGGTTTTTAGTGTGGACCAGCCAGCGTCGAGCACCGACTTGGCCATAGTGGTTTTTGCCAGGCCGGAGCTGGACACATTGCCGACAACGATCAGGCCGTTGTTATTGACCAGCTCACGACTGAATTTGTGCAAAGCATCGTGCCGGCGATTGCGGATTTTGGCGTGAATCGCCTTCACCCGCTGCTTTTTTCTCGCTCGCTGGGCCACCGCCAGCTTTTGCTGCTGATCCCGATAGAAGCGACCCGCTTGCAGCGGCTCGCCCGAACTGGGCGTGGCCGTGGTCTTCAGGCCCAAATCCAGACCCACGCTGCCAGTGCCACACCAGCGATCGGGTTTTACCGAGGCAACCACGCAGAAATACCACCGACCTCGGGCGTCCTCAGAAAAGCAGCCAGAGCGGAATTTGTACTGAGACAAACCGTAGCTGTCCCAGACCCGATAATGCTGACCGTGGAACCGAACCTGCCCGTTGCTCCAAACCGCGGCGCCGGTGTTCACCGGCACCCAGCCGAGCGACCGGCGAACCCCGTGGGTTTTACGCCACGCGAGTTTGGATTTTCGGAACTGCTTGCGGCGTGTGACGTATTCCTGGGCAACGACCTGAAGTGTTTGGCTGTGAAGGCCTAGAAGCTTGCCGGCACCCTTGGTATAAGGATGAAAATCGAAGGCCGACAGAAACTGTCCTCTCTCCCGAATGCTGCGATGACTGAGTTCATTCACAAAATTCCACACACTGTTAACAGCCGCGGCCTGACCGCGCAGCACATTAGCGTGTTTGTCCCGAACTCGGACTTTGAAGGTTTTGGTGAACTCAGCCATACTGTATATAATCACAGTTTTTTTGCTAAGACAAGACCTCTGTCGAGGTCACGCTATCCATCCCCACCCAAATGTTAAGAAAGTCGCTCCCGCTCCACTTGAGTCAATTGGATGGGGTATTTTCTTAATAAACTAAGGTTTAGACAGCGTTTTAGGCGGCTTAGCCGCGCCGCCAGCTGGTACCCTCGCGGGAATCGTCCAGAATAACTCCCCGCGCTAACAGCTCGTCACGAATCTGATCCGCGCCGGCGAAGTCGCGGGTTTTACGGGCGTCCGCACGGGACTGAATCATCGTTTCAATTTGCCCGGCACTCAACTCATTGCCCTGCCCGCTGTCACTCTGGAAAAACAGCTCCGGGTCTTGCTGTAACAAACCCAGCACCGAGCCCAGGCGTACCAGCACCGTAGCGCTGGCAGCGGCGGCTTGTTCGTCACCGTCACGGCGCTGCTGGTTCATCTCGCCGGCGAGCGCGTGCAGAGTCGCCATCGCGCCTGCACAGTTGAAATCGTCATCCATGCGCTTGACGAACAGAGTGTCGTGTGCAGTCCGCGCCACCGCATCGCTGGCCAGCGGAGTGACACCGCGCAGCGCATTGTAAAGCTTGGTCAGGCTACGACCGGATTCAATAAGATTGTCTTCTGAGTAATCCACCTGGCTGCGGTAATGGCTGGACACTAAAAAGTAGCGCACCACTTCCGCCGGATAGGTTTCCATAATCTCGCGGATGGTAAAAAAGTTGCCCAGTGACTTGGACATCTTTTCTTTGTTCACCCGAATGGCGCCGGCGTGCATCCAGGTATTCACAAACGTGTGTCCGGTGGCGCATTCGGACTGGGCAATTTCGTTTTCGTGGTGGGGGAACAACAGGTCTGGCCCACCACCGTGAATATCAAAGGTGTCACCCAGGCAGTGATTGGCCATGGCCGAGCACTCAATGTGCCAACCCGGGCGACCATTGCCCCATGGCGACGGCCAGAACACTTCATCAGGCTTCGCCGCTTTCCACAGGGCAAAATCCGCCGGGCTGCGTTTTGCCTGTTCTACGTCCACCCGGGCGCCCGCCAGCAGGTCTTCCAGTTTTTTCTTGCTGAGCTTGCCGTAATCCGCAAACGACGATACCAAAAAATACACATCGCCGTTGTCTGCAGCGTAGGCGTGGCCACCGGCAATCAGAGTTTCAATCATCGCGATCATGTCGCTAATGAACGCTGTAGCACGGGGTTCAGCGTTGGGCGACAACACACCAAGACGGGCTTCGTCTTCGTGCATGGCGGCAATCATGCGCTCAGTCAGGCAGGTGTACACCTCGCCATTTTCATCGGCGCGGCGCAGAATTTTGTCGTCTATATCGGTAATGTTGCGCACATAGTTCACATCAAAACCACTGTGGCGCAAATATCGGGTGATCACATCAAACGCTACCAACACCCGAGCGTGGCCCAGATGACAGTAGTCGTACACGGTCATGCCGCACACGTACAGGCCGACTTTGCCCGGTTCTATGGGTTTGAACTGTTCTTTTTTCTGGCTGAGGGTATTGTAGATTCTGATCACAAAATGCTCTCGTTTACCGTTTCATTGCGGGCCTGAACGCAACGAGCCGACCTTTTAAAAGGCCGGCTCGTTGTGAATTATTTACCCCAGGAATCGCGTAGGGTGACGGTGCGATTGAACACCGGCTTGCCAGCATTTTCCGTCAGCTTCTGGTCGAAGAAAAAGTACCCTTCACGCTCGAACTGATACGGCAGATCGCTCGCCGGCGACGCCAGATTGCGTTCGGCACGGGCGCCTTTCAAAACCACCAAAGATTGTGGGTTCAGGTGGTCCAGCATGTCGCCTTCTTTATCGCTGTCTGGCGTTTCCGCGTTGAACAGGCGATCGTAAACGTTGATGTCGCACTCCACGCTGTTCGTTGCAGATACCCAGTGAATCACACCATTGGGCTTGTAGCCCTCAGGGTTCACGCCCAGAGTGTTTTCGTCGTATTCGCACTTCAGCTCGACAATCTCGCCACTCTGGTCGCGGATAATTTCGCGGCAAGTCATCACATAACCACCGCGCAGGCGCACGGCCTGGTCCGGTGCCAGTCGCTTCCATTTGCGTGGCGCTTCCAGGGCGAAATCTTCCCGATCAATAAACAGGGTTTGGCTCCAGGTCACTTCGCGACTGCCCATGTCCGGATTTTGCGGATGCACCGGCAGCACCAGGGTTTCGGTTTTGTCAGCCGGGTAGTTGGTCAGAGTTACCTTCAATGGACGCATCACGCACATAGCGCGGGGCGAACGGATGTTCAAATCTTCGCGAATGGCGAACTCCAGCATGCCCACGTCTACGGTACCGCCAGCTTTGTTCACGCCGATCATGTCGCAGAAGGTGCGCAAAGACTCAGGTGTGTAACCGCGGCGGCGCAACCCTGAAATGGTGGGCATGCGCGGATCGTCCCAACCGTCAACGATGCGCTCGTCCACTAAACGTCTGAGTTTGCGTTTGCTGGTGATGGTGTAGTTCAGGTTCAGCCGCGCAAATTCAATCTGGCGCGGGTGACAAGGTACGCTGATGTTGTCCAGCACCCAGTCATACAGCGGACGATGGTCTTCGAATTCCAGCGTACACAGGGAATGGGTAACGCCTTCCAGCGCGTCTGAAATCGGATGGGTGTAGTCGTACATCGGGTAGATGCACCATTTATTGCCGGTCTGGTGGTGTTCAGCGTAGCGGATACGGTACAGGATCGGGTCACGCATGTTGATGTTGGGCGACGTCATATCAATCTTCGCCCGCAGCACCATTTCGCCGTTTTGGAAATTACCGTCGCGCATCTGGCGGAACAGTTTCAGGTTTTCTTCCACCGCGCGCTCGCGATAAGGGCTGTTGCGGCCAGGCTCTTTAAGGCTGCCGCGGTAGTCCGCCATTTCGTCGGCGCTGAGGGCACACACGTAAGCATTGCCGCGCTCAATCAGCTCTTCCGCAAAGTTGTACAGGGCATCAAAATAGTCCGAGGCAAAGTGCACCTTTCCTTGCCATTGATAACCGAGCCACTCCACATCCGCTTTTATCGCGTTGATGTATTCCTGGCTTTCTTTTTCCGGGTTGGTGTCGTCAAAGCGCAGATTGCATTCACCGCCAAAGGTATTGGCAATGCCAAAATTCAGGCAAATGGCTTTGGCGTGGCCAACGTGCAGGTAACCGTTGGGCTCCGGCGGGAAACGGGTCACTACCGTGGCTGTGTGCGCGCCTTTGGCGACGGCGTCTTCAATCAGGCTCTGAATAAAGTTATGGGCTTTCTTGGGCTCGGCGCTCATACAATCTCTGCAAAAAGGAGGTGGATCTGAGCGGGCTATTATACGCATAAAAGCACAGCAGACTCATGCACCGAGCCAAAGTCTTGCGTACAATGGCGAACAACACGAGCATTGCGCGCAACCTTACCCCACAAAACAGGAAAACCCGATGATTCTGCTGACAACCAACCACGGCCCTATCAAGCTGGAACTGGATTATGACAAAGCACCGGAAACCGCTAAAAACTTCGAAAAGTATGTGCGCGAGGGCTTTTTTAACGGCCTGATATTTCACCGGGTGATTAGCAACTTCATGGTTCAGGGCGGCGGCTTCGAACCGGACATGAGCCCGCGCAAAACCCGCGAGACAATCAAGAGTGAAGCCGATAACGGCCTCAGCAATATGATTGGCACCGTTGCCATGGCTCGCACCATGGACCCGCACTCCGCAACCGCGCAGTTTTTCATCAACGTTGAAAACAACGGTTTCCTGGATCATTCCGCCAAAACTGCGGAAGGCTGGGGTTATTGCGTCTTTGGCAAAGTGGCTGAAGGCATGGACGTCGTCGACAAAATTCGCGCAGTGCGCACCACGATGAAAGCCGGCCACCAGGATGTTCCTGCTGACGACGTGATCATCGAAAAAGCCGAAGTGCTTGAGGACGGAAACGCAGCGTGACCACGCTGTTCATTTCCGATCTGCATTTGGAAGAGTCACGCCCGGACATTACCCGGGCGTTTCTTGCCTTCTTAAAAGATCGCGCGGTGAGTGCTCACACACTGTACATTCTGGGCGATTTCTTTGAAGCCTGGATTGGCGACGATGAGCACACGCCCTTGCAGGAACAGATTGCTGCAGCATTGAGGCAGGTCAGCGACGGCGGCACCTCTGTGTATGTAATGCACGGCAACCGGGACTTTTTGCTGGGCCAGGATTATTGCAAGCGTCTTGGGGCAACCCTGCTGGACGACCCGACCGTGATTGATCTGTACGGCACCCCTACCCTGCTGATGCACGGCGACAGCCTGTGCACCGCCGATGTGGAATATCAGAAATTCCGCGCCAACATGCGCAACCCGAAAACCCAGCAAATGCTGCTGGCTCGCCCGCTGAAAGACCGCCAGCTGATGGCTCGCCAACTGCGCGAACTGAGCATGGCCAAGAACAAGGGCAAGACCCAAGCCATTATGGATGTGACGCCAGAGGAAGTGGTGCGGGTGATGGAACAGCATAACGTGCCGCAGCTGATTCACGGCCACACCCATCGCCCGGCCCGGCATCCGTTGCAGGTGAATGATCAGCCTGCTGAGCGGATTGTGCTAGGGGATTGGGACAGCCACGTTTGGTGGCTGGAAGCCGCAGCGGACCAGCCGCTGCAGCTGAACAAACAGGCGTTTTAAATCAGGCCGGGCGGCTATCGACCATATTGGTGGCGTAACCCTCGGCAACCACTTTGCCATCGACCGTGCAAACAGTTTTCAGCTTGACCCGGCGCCGTCTCAGATCAATTTCCTGTACTTCCGCACTCGCCACAACAGTGTCACCAATAAACACCGGCGCCTTAAAGCGCAGCTGCTGGTCAATGTAGATCGCACCCGGCCCAGGTAACCTCGTGCCAAGCACCGCAGAGATCAGCGCTGCGCTGAACATACCGTGAACAACGCGAGCTTTGAACGGAGTGGTTTTGGCGTAATCGTCGTTCAGGTGAACCGGGTTGTTATCGCCGCTTAACTCGGCAAACTGCACAACGTCTGCGTCGGTGATGATTTTGGTCACGCTGGCTGTCATGCCTACTTCCAAATCTTCCAGATAATAACCGTGTAACTCGTCCATCGTGATCTCTTTTTTGGTCAGCAAAATCCGGGGCAACCGCACACCGGCGCAAACACACACGTAAAGCGTTTTAACAAAACAACAGGTATTCAACTAAAGCCCAACAGCGCTTTCATATCGCCCTGCTACACTACAAATGTAACCTGATTTTCATCGTTGAAACAGACTACTAAAATACCAACCGGCAGACACACAAACTATTGCTGGGCTGAATTAACGGAATATGAAATAAAACCCAAGGGAGAATTATATGCCAAATCGTGTCGCCATTGTGACGGGTGCAATCGGAGCCTTAGGCACCGCAATGTGCAAACAGCTAACCGATCAGGATCGTACCGTTATCGCCACTCACCGCCCAGGCGACGAGCCGCGTAAAAAAGCTGAACAGTGGCAAAAAATCATGGCCGAAGCAGGCTACACCGTTAACATTATGCCGGTAGACGTTGCCAACTATGACAGCTGCAAAGTCTTTATGGAAAGCGTGGAAAAAGAGTTCGGCCCTGTAGATGTGCTGGTCAATAATGCCGGCATCACCAACGATGCACCGTTGAAAAGAATGGGGGCAGATCAGTGGACCCAGGTGATCAACGTTAACCTGAACTCCATGTTTAACATGTGCCGCCACGCGTTCGAGGGCATGTGCAACCGTGGCTTTGGCCGCATTGTAAACATATCCTCCATTAATGGTGGCAAAGGCCAGTTCGGGCAGAGCAACTACGCTGCGGCCAAGGCCGGCGTTTACGGCTTCACCAAATCGATCGCACTGGAAGGCGCCCGTAAAGGCGTTACCGTAAACTCGATTTCGCCGGGCTACATTGATTCCCCGATGGTGCGCGCAGTGCCTGAGAAAGTGCTGGAAAGTATTGTTGCAGACATCCCGGTGGGCCGCCTTGGGCAGCCAGACGACATTGCCCGCGCGGTGGTGTTTTTGACCGCCGAAGACGCTGGCTTTGTGACTGGCGCAGACCTGGTGGTCAACGGTGGCCAGTTCATGGGCTAACGCCAAACCCTGAAGCGCCTAAAGTGAAAAAAAAGCCGGAGTGAATGAACTCCGGCTTTTTTAATAACTAGGGTATAAGAGTGCATCCAGCTGGCGGCGATCAGGATTCCGGCAGTGCCATTACGTCCGGCTCGCGATAGGTGTTCAGACGCTTGCGCCAACCGGGCAACCACTGCTCGCGTTCGCGCGCCTGAGTCGCCAGATCAGCGCGGCGGGTTAACACTTTATCGGCCGCTTCGCGGAACTGTTGCAACACCGGATCGGCAGATTGCTCCGGCATGGCTTGAAGAACCTGCAGCAAGCCCCAGCCCTCACCTTGATAACGCTCAGACACGGCTAACCCTTCGCCCTTAAAGTTCACATAATCCACCAACGCATAAACTCCGCCCGGTGTTTGGCTCAGCTGCGCCAGGTGATTGCTTACCGCAAGCTGCCCGGCCAATGGTGCCGCATCAACAACGGTCTTTATAGATGCTTGCGCGCGGCGAAATATGAACTCGGCCTGAACACCCTGAGTGCCCGCCAAAAACTCTCGCAGTTCTGCTAGCTGGGGTGAATTCTCCACCGCATCAAAGGCAGCCTGGTCTGCCCAAGGCGCATCAAACGGCTTTAGCTCCCGCAGCCAGTCCGGAATAGACCGCTGGCGCTGGGCCATGTAATCGATCAGTGTGGGAAAGCTCTCGACAAAACCTGCTTCAACGTCTTTCGGGTACCAAATAAAATGACCGATACCGAGTGACGGAAACGCCTCGCCGTCGTTCCAGTGCACCAGGCAGCGAAACTGCCCCGCGCATTCGTTATGGAAAATCTGCTGGCCAATCCAGTCAAGCTGCGCGGGTTTCAACACCAAAGAAATATCGCTAACGCCGCCACCGTCCACCTGCGGCTGATTCACATCCAGAGTCTCGGGCTCCGGATTTGCGCTCTGCCCAGCCAGCCCGATATCCGCGCTTTGTTCGCAGCCAGACAGCAGTGCCGCCAGAGCGGCTGCCAGCATCAAGACCAAAGGTGCAGACGCTCGACCGCGATACTTGCACTGCCTGCCAATAATATTTTGGCCCACCGTTCAGACGCCCTCGCCCGGGTTTATTTTATCTTCAGTGCGCAGTTCGAAATCGCTGGCGTCATGGCGCTCGCGGAGCTGTTTATGAGGCTCGCCAGTCACTTTATTCACCATACGGCCACGCTGCACCGCCGGGCGCTTTGCCACTTCTGCAGCCCAGCGCAGCACGTGAGTATAGCTTTGCGCGTCCAGAAATTCCGCTGCTTCGTACACCAGATTATTTACCAGTGCTCCGTACCAGGGCCAAATCGCAATGTCTGCGATTGTGTAGGTGTCACCCGCAATATAGCGATTGTCCGCTAGCTGCCTATCCAGCACATCCAGCTGGCGCTTTACTTCCATCGCGTAGCGGTCAATCGGGTACTCGTATTTTTCCGGTGCGTAGGCGTAGAAGTGGCCAAAACCTCCGCCCAACATCGGCGTGCTGGCCATCTGCCAAAATAGCCAGTTCAGGGTTTCGGTGCGGCCGGCGGCGTCTTCAGGCAACAGTGCGCCAAATTTTTCGGCCAGGTACAACAGCATAGAACCCGACTCAAACAGCCGCTGCGGCGGTTGCGCAGAGTGGTCCAGCAGCGCCGGGATTTTGGAGTTCGGATTAATCTCGACAAAACCACTGCCAAACTGATCGCCCTCGCCAATGTTGATCAGCCAGGCGTCGTATTCGGCATCCACAAAGCCAAGCTCCAGCAGTTCCTCCAGCATCACGGTTACTTTTACGCCGTTGGGCGTCGCCAGTGAATACAGCTGAAACGGATGCTTGCCTATCGGCAGCGCCTTATCGTGAGTAGCACCGGCAATCGGCCTGTTAATGCTGGCGAAAGCACCGCCGTTGGCTTTGTCCCAAGTCCATACCTTTGGCGGTGTGTAAACGTTGTCTGACATTATTTACCCTCCGAATTGCGAAGTGAATGTGTGGCGCTGGCCGACGCAATCGGCGGGCAGAAAACCTTAAGAGAACCTTACTGCTCCACAAACGCCCGCTCGACAACGTAATGCCCCATATCTCCCCCACGAGCTTCTTTAAAGCCCATGCTGTTGAGTATGGCGCAGGTGTCTTTGAGCATACTGGGACTGCCGCAAATCATGAAGCGATCATTCTCGACATCAAACTCTGACAAGCCCAAATCCTGGGTGATTTTTCCGCTTTCCATAGCGTGTGTCAGCCGCCCGGTGTGGCGAAAGGGTTCGCGGGTTACCGTAGGGTAATACAGCAGTTTGCCATCCACCATTTCACCAAAGAACTCGTTCTCTGGCAGGGCCTCGATTTCGTGCTGGTATGCCAATTCGGTAGCGTAACGCACACCGTGAGTTATGATCACTTTATCAAAGGCTTCATACACGTCCGGATCTTTTATGATGCTCATAAAAGGGGCAAGACCGGTGCCGGTGGCAATCAGCCACAGATTTTTTCCTGGCAGCAGGTTGTCTAGAATCAGCGTACCGGTAGGCTTACGACTAACAAGAATTTCATCACCTACTTTTATTTTCTGTAGCTTGGACGTCAACGGGCCGTCTTGCACTTTGATGGAGAAAAACTCGAGCTCTTCTTCATAATTTGCGCTAGCGATACTGTAGGCGCGCATCAGCGGTTTGCCTTCCGTTTCCAGGCCGATCATCACAAAGTGGCCATTCTTGAAGCGAAAGCCGGGGTCGCGACTGGTTTTGAAGCTGAACAGAGTATCGTTCCAATGGTGCACACTGGTGACGGTTTCTTTAATCAAATTGCTCATTTCACCCTCTTGTGTCAATTCGCGTTAAATAGGAATAGCGTGTTTGTCAGCGACCGGCTGCGTCAGCGGGCCGCTGTGAAAACGAAACTCGGAATCTGGCTGTTCAATCAACTCTTGTTCGATGGCCAGAAAAACCGCAACTCTGTCGTCAACCGCGCCGCCGTTGGCCTGTTCGGCCAAAGCCAGGTAGTCGCGGTAATGGCGGGCTTCGGATTTCAGAAGTCCGTTATAAAAATTTGAGAGCTCGGTATCAAGATACGGTGCCAGGGTCGCAAAGCGTTCACAGGAACGCGCTTCAATAATGGCGCCAATCACCAGCAAATCGACCAGGCGGCCAGGATCGGTGCTGCGCACTGCGACGCGCAGGCCTGCGGCATAGCGCGCCGGGGTTAAGTGGCCATAGCTAATTCCGCGCGCCGTCATCAAAGCCAGAACCTGTTCAAAGTGCCTTAACTCTTCCCGCGCCAATCGCGACATCTTGTGCAGCAGCTCGGCGTTATCCACGTAGCGGTACATCAGGCTGAGCGCTGTAGAAGCCGCTTTTTTCTCGCAGTGGGCGTGGTCAATAAGCAGCAAGTCCTGATTCGCCAGAGCATTATCAATCCAGGCCTGAGGCGTCCGGCACAGTAAAAAGTCATTAATACTACCATGAGCACCCTCGTAAATACGTTCGTTAGTGCTGTCGATATTAGTCTCGATAGTACTATCGATAGTGCTGTTGATAGTGCTGTTGATAGTGCCGTAAATAGTGCCCTGCAGATCGTCGTTCATGGCATCCCGAACATTGGGTTAAAATTGATGCGCCAGTATAACGCAGCTAACAAATCTCTCCGACCTCTGTCCAATTTAACTTTATAAGGGCTTTCCTATACAATACAGCGCCAGTTTAAAGCCTTTTCACCATAACATTTCCGCCAGGCGCGTTGCGCCAACAAAGCGGAACACTCCAACCGATGAGGGTCAAACCGTGTTAGAAGCCTACCGTGAACACGTTGCCGAGCGTGCAGCTCTGGGTATTCCACCCAAGCCTCTGAACGCCGAACAAACCGCCGCACTGGTGGAACTGCTGAAAAAGCCGCCCGCCCCTGAAAACGAAGACGAAAATGTACTGATTGACCTGTTGGAAAACCGTGTTCCGCCCGGGGTGGATGAAGCCGCCTATGTAAAAGCCGCGTTCCTGACCGCCCTTGTGAAAGGCGAAGCCAACTCCCCAGCAATTAACAACGGCAAAGCAATCCAGTTGCTTGGAATGATGCAGGGCGGCTATAACATTACCACTCTGGTGGACCTGTTAGACAATCCCGAACTGGCCGAACCCGCCGGCATTCAACTCAAACGCACTCTGCTGATGTTCGACGCTTTCAACGATGTGAAAGTGAAAATGGACGCCGGCAACGCCGTTGCCAAAGACGTGATTGAATCTTGGGCTAACGCCGAATGGTTCACCAAACGTAACAAAGTTGCCGACAGCATCAAAATGGTGGTGTTTAAAGTCACCGGCGAAACCAACACCGACGATCTATCGCCAGCACCCGATGCCTGGTCACGCCCTGACATTCCGTTGCATGCCCGCGCTGCTTATAAAATGACCCGCGATGGCCTGAGCCCCGAAGAACATGGTGTTATCGGCCCCATGAACCAGATTGCCGACATTAGCGCCAAAGGCCTGCCCGTTGCTTTCGTAGGTGACGTTGTAGGTACCGGCTCTTCCCGTAAATCCGCCACCAACTCGGTGCTGTGGTTCTTCGGTGACGACGTCCCTGGCGTGCCGAACAAGCGCGGCGGCGGTGTGTGTATCGGCAGCAAAGTTGCCCCTATTTTCTTCAACACCATGGAAGACGCGGGCGCGCTGGTATTCGAAGCGCCGGTTGACGACATGAACATGGGCGATGTGATTGATATCCGCCCGTATGAAGGCAAAATTCTCAACGAAAACGGCGACGTGATCTCTGAATTCAGTTTCAAGTCCGACGTGATTCTGGACGAAGTTCAGGCTGGCGGCCGTATTCCGCTAATCATCGGCCGCGGCCTGACCACCAAGGCCCGTGAAACACTGGGCCTTGGTGCTACCGACCTCTTCCGCCTGCCAGACGACCCCGAAGTTGGCACCAAGGGTTTCACCCTGGCGCAAAAAATGGTCGGCAAAGCCTGCGGACTGGAAGAAGGCCAAGGCGTTCGCCCCGGCACCTATTGCGAACCGAAAATGACCACCGTGGGTTCCCAGGACACCACCGGCCCGATGACCCGTGACGAACTGAAAGATCTGGCGTGCCTGGGTTTCCAGGCCGACCTGGTCATGCAGTCATTCTGCCACACAGCCGCTTATCCCAAGCCGATTGACGTGGAAATGCAGCACACCATGCCAGACTTCATGCGTACCCGTGGCGGTGTTTCCCTGCGCCCGGGCGACGGCATCATCCACTCGTGGCTGAACCGCATGCTGCTGCCCGATACCGTAGGCACCGGTGGTGACTCCCACACCCGTTTCCCCATGGGCATCTCCTTCCCGGCCGGTTCTGGCCTGGTAGCGTTTGCCGCTGCCACCGGCGTTATGCCGCTGGACATGCCGGAATCGGTGCTGGTGCGCTTCAAAGGCGAACTGCAGCCCGGCATTACCCTGCGTGACCTAGTGCACGCCATTCCCCTTTACGGCATCAAGCAGGGCATGCTGACCGTAGAGAAGAAAGGCAAGATCAACGAATTCTCTGGCCGCGTGCTGGAAATCGAGGGTCTGGAGCACCTGACCGCAGAGCAGGCGTTCGAGCTGTCTGACGCCTCTGCCGAGCGCTCCGCTGCAGGCTGCACCATCAACCTGTCAGAAGAGTCGGTGGCCGAGTATCTGCGCTCCAACATCACCATGCTGCGCTGGATGATTGCCGAAGGTTACGGCGACGCGCGTACTCTGGTGCGTCGTGCCCAGGGTATGGAGGCCTGGCTGGCCAAACCTAGCCTGATGCGCGCCGATTCCGATGCCGAGTACGCTCACATCATCGAAATTGATCTGGCCGATATCAAAGAGCCGATCGTGTGCTGCCCGAACGATCCGGACGACGCCCGCATTTTGTCCGATGTCGCCGGCGACAAGGTCGACGAAGTGTTCATCGGTTCGTGCATGACCAACATTGGTCACTTCCGCGCCGCCGGTAAACTGCTGGAGCAGAACAAAGCACCCCTTAAAGTCCGCCTCTGGATGTCTCCGCCCACCAAGATGGACGAGTCCCAGCTGATGGAAGAAGGCTACTTCAAAATCTACGGCGACGCCGGTGTGCGTACCGAGATGCCGGGCTGTTCGCTGTGCATGGGTAACCAGGCGCGGGTAGGCGCTGGCACCACCGTGCTGTCTACATCTACCCGTAACTTCCCCAACCGCCTGGGCGATGGCGCCAACGTGTACCTGACCTCTGCGGAACTGGCGTCGGTAGGCGCAATTCTGGGTAAACTGCCGACACCGGCAGAGTACATGGAGTACGCCAAGAACCTGAACAGCATGTCGAAAGAGATCTACAACTATCTGAGCTTTGACAAGATGGACAACTACACCAGCAAAGCTGCAGAAGCCGATATCGCCTAAGCCTTTGTAAGGACCAAACCGGAGACCAAGCCAAACCGGGGACAGATTTGAAATCTGTTTCCTATCCTAAGAACGCCAGCCCGAGAGCTGGCGTTTTTTATGCCCAGACACAAAAAAAGAGGCCCCAAAGGAGCCCCTTTCATCACCAATCTGGGACAGATTTGAAATCTGTCCCCTATCCTCTTCGTTTACCGCTCGATGTGCTGATATTCACCGGTAGCAGCCGTCATGCTGCTTACAGCCATGATCGCAATCCAGGAAGCGATAAAGCCAGGAATGATCGCGTAAACACCCGGACCACCCATGAACTCACCACCCCAGCCCAGTGAAATCCAGACCATAACAGTAACCGCACCCACAACCAGACCAGCGATGGCGCCGGTACCGTTAGTGCGCGGCCACATCAGCGACAACAGAATCAGCGGACCAAACGCGGCACCAAAGCCTGCCCAGGCGTTACTGACCAGCCCCAGAACCTGAGAGTCGGGATCAGATGCAATAAACGCAGCAACCAGTCCAACCAGAACCACACAAACACGACCAACGTTCACGCACTCGCGATCAGTTGCTTCTTTGCGCAGGAACAGGCGATAGAAGTCTTCAGTCAGAGAAGACGAGGACACCAGAAGCTGGCTGGAAATGGTACTCATAACCGCAGCCAACAGCGCAGCATAGAGGAAACCCGTAATTAACGGGTGAAACAGCAAGCCAGACAAGATGATAAAGAGAGTTTCCGGATCATCGATCTCTATACCATTGCGCACTGCATAAGCCCGGCCAAAGACACCCAGAGAAATGGCACCGATCAGCGAAATAGCCATCCAACCCATACCGATGTTGCGGGCAATCGGAACATCTTTAAGGGTACGAATAGCCATAAAGCGCACTATAATATGAGGCTGACCAAAATAACCCAGGCCCCAGGTAACCGCAGAAAGCCATCCAATAAAGGTCAGCCCTTCTGTCCAGGACAAGAGCGTGGGGTCAATTTCATTCAAGGTCTGAGCCGCCTGCATATAACCACCGCCGCCTTCACCAAAGAGCACAACCGCCGGCATAAGAACCAGCGCCAGCATCATGATGACGCCCTGAACAAAGTCGGTCATGCTCACTGCCAGGAAGCCGCCAACAACCGTGTACACCAGTACCACGCCCAGTGTGATGATAATACCCACGGCGTAGTCGCTCAGGCCACCGAAGTTGAAAATGCCGGAAAACGCACTTTCGAACAGCTTACCGCCAGCAACCAGGCCAGACGCGGTGTAAACGGCAAAAAAGATAACGATGACAATCGCCGACACCGTGCGCAATGAAAACGCTTGGGTCGGGAACCGGTTTGCCAGAAAGGACGGAATGGTAATGGCATTACCATAATGAACCGTTTGTTCGCGCAGTCGGGGCGCAACCAGCGTCCAGTTTACGAACGCGCCCACAAACAGGCCAATACCGATCCAGGCTGAGGCCAAACCAGATACGTACAACGCACCCGGAAGACCCAGAAGTAACCATCCGCTCATGTCCGAAGCGCCAGCCGAAAGGGCCGCCACCTTTGGACTGAGCGATCGCCCACCCAACATGTAATCTTCGGATGAGGACGTAGATGTGCGCATCGCATAAATGCCGATAGCAATCATGAGCGCAAAATAACCAATTAAACTGATCCAAACGCCAATAGCCATGAAACTCCTCCAGTTCAAATAGGACGGAATCAACTCCGACCGTTCGGCGCATTCACCCGGTAAATTCAGATGGTCGCACCGTTTGTTTTTTTAACTTTCTTTGTTTTCGCCTGATAAAGCTCGACTACCTACAACGTATGCCTCGACCTCACAACACTTACTGCCTCCCTACCGTTTCATTTCGTTTCTTTTCGTTTCGTGCTGTTTCCATTCCCTACTGATTTAAGAGCATCTCACCCCTCAAACCTTTTCAATACCCAGCGACAGCAATGATGCGTTACCGCCTACCGCTGTGGTGTTAATCGTGCGAGTACGTTCGGTAGCGAAACGTAACACGTAGTGTGGGCCACCCGCTTTCGGGCCAGTGCCGGACAGCCCGCGCCCACCAAATGGTTGCACCCCAACCACCGCACCAATTTGGTTACGGTTAACGTAGCAATTGCCCACTTTTACCCGGCGTTCGATGTAGGTGGCGGTGGATTCGCTACGGCTGTGAATACCCAGCGTAAGGCCGTAACCGGTGGCGTTGATTTCGTCGATAACCTTGTCGAGCTGTTCCGCCTCATAGCGTATTACGTGCAAAATGGGACCGAAATGCTCACCGTCCAGATCGTTAATGCTGTCAATACCGTAGGCAGACGGAACTACAAAATAACCTGCGGAACAATCGCTTGGCAACTCTCTGCGCCCAATCAACCGAGCGTTGGCTTCAAGATTGACCAAGTGTTTCTCAAGATTCTCTTTGGCTTTCTGGTCGATCACCGGACCCACGTCAGTGCTGTGGCTTTGCGGGTTGCCGACCACCAGCTCATTCATAGCGCCCGCCAAAAGGGTTTCCATGCGATCGGCTACGTCTTGCTGAACGTAAAGAACCCGCAGTGCTGAACAGCGTTGACCTGCACTGGCGAACGCAGACTGCACCACGTCGCGCACAACCTGTTCGGGTAAGGCGCTGCTGTCAACAATCATCGCGTTCTGGCCGCCGGTTTCGGCGATCAGCGGCACAATAGCACCGCTGCGTTCCGCCAGCGTGCGGTTCAAAAAATGTGCAACCTGGGTCGAACCGGTAAAGCAGACGCCGGAAATGCGTGAATCTGGAGTCAGCACCTTACCGAGTTTGGCGCCGTCGCCCGGCAAGAACTGCAGCACATTGGCCGGGAAACCGGCTTCCAGCATCAGCTCCATTCCACGCATAGCCACTAGACTGGTCTGCTCTGCGGGTTTTGCAATCACGGTATTACCCGCTACCAGGGCCGCCATAATTTGGCCCGTGTAAATAGCCAGCGGGAAGTTCCAGGGGCTGATGCACAGGAAAACGCCGCGGCCTTCCATGTACAGCTCGTTGCTTTCCCCGGTGGGCCCTGGCAGTGCGATGGCTTTGGCAAAGCGGGCACGGCCATCGTTGGCGTAGTAGCGGCAGAAATCGACGGCTTCACGCACTTCGTCAATACCGTCCTGCATGGTTTTCCCGGCTTCCTGGCAGCACAGAGCGATCAGCTCTTCCATGTGCTTTTCCATCAGGTTCGCGAACTTTTCAAGGCACAGAGCGCGCTCTTCAACCGGGCGCTCATTCCAGTTGGGGAAGCCGGCAAAGGCCACTTTTAAGGCGTCCTCCGCGTGTTTTTCATCAGCCCAAACGACGTCGCCTACCCGTTTGCTTTGGTCATAAGGCGCGCGCACTTCGGTTTTATCGCCGTCGCTGCGGCGCTCGCCGTTAATGACCGGGCAAGCGTGCCAGCGGGTGCTGTTCCACTTCTGCAGATTGTTTATTAACGGCTCCAGCTGGGATGCCACGTGAATATTAATGCCGCGGGAATTACGGCGCTGCTCGCCAAAAATATCCATAGGCCCAGGAATGCGACTGTTTGCCAGCGAGTCGTATTTCTGCAGTTCCTGCACCGGGTTTTGCACCAGGTCTTCAATCGGTGTACCGGCATCTACCAAGCGATGTACAAACGAGGAGTTGGCGCCATTTTCCAGCAACCGCCGAACCAGATACGGCAGTAGATCTTTATGGGCACCCACCGGGGCATAGATACGAACCGGAATGTCGTGTTCTTGAAGAATGCTGTTGTACAGGGCGTCACCCATACCGTGCAGGCGCTGGAACTCAATTTTGCGATTGCGTTTCTTGGCCATAGCCAGAACCGCCGCAACCGTGTGTGCGTTATGACTCGCAAGCTGCGGGTACAGAGCACCCTGAGTGTAATCACTCAGCAAGAAGCGCAGGCACGCCAGATAGGAAGTATCGGTGGCTTCTTTGCGAGTGAATACCGGATAGCTTTCAATGCCCATTTGCTGGCACATCTTGATTTCAGTGTCCCAGTAGGCGCCTTTCACCAAGCGAATAGGAATTTCGTCACCGGTTTCCTTCGCCAGCTTGGTCAGCCAACACAACGCCGGCAGAGCGCGCTTTGAGTAAGCCTGAATAACCAAGCCGAAACCGCCCCAGCCTGATGCGGCCGGTGACTTCAGGATTTTCTCAAACAGCTTCAGCGACAATTCCAGCCGGTCCATTTCTTCGGCGTCTATGGTGATAGACACGTCTTTGTCACGGGCAAACTGCACAAGGTCACACACGGTACTGTACAGCTCGGTGAGCACCCGGTGCTCCTGGGAAACTTCATAACGTGGGTGCAGAGCTGACAGCTTGATGGAAATCGACGACCGCGGAGCGTTATTTTTCGGATCAGGATCGTTGCCGACCGCCTCAATTGCCTGTAGATAGTCTTTAAGGTAGCGATCAGCATCGTCTTGCGCCATCGCGGCTTCGCCGAGCATGTCGAAGGAATAGCTGTAACCCATCTTGCGGTCATCACGGGCCTGTTTCAGGGCTTCGTTGATGTCACGGCCCAATACAAACTGCTTGCCCATAATGGCCATGGCTTGGTTCATGGCGCCGCGAATCACTGGCTCGCCGCTGCGTTTAACCAAGCGGTTCCAGACGTTCGACGGTGAACCATCGAGGCGCTTGTCCATCTTCACCACACGGCCGGTCAGCATCAAACCCCAGGTGGAGGCGTTAACCAGTGTCGATTCACTGCGCCCAACGTGTTTTTTCCAGTCAGCACTCAACATTTTGTCTCTGATCAGCGCGTCAGCGGTGTGCTTGTCCGGAATACGCATCAGCGCCTCAGCCAAACACATCAACAAAATACCTTCCTGGGTATCCAGGCTGTATTCCTGAAGCAGCGCGTCAATCATGTGCACGGCGCCGTCTTGCGCGCGCACTTTCCTAATCAGCGAACTGGCGGTATCGGTTATCGCCTTGTGCTCGGAGGCGTCACTCTGTGCAAGCGGTATCAGCTCTTTCAGATAGGCGGCTTCGTCTACCTGATAGTTTTCCGTTAATCCCTGCCAGAAGAAGGAACGCGGCTGCTCTTGAAACGCCGGCTCCAGAACCTTACTCGCACGAAACATAAAGACACCTCTGCCAAAAACGGATACCCAGGGAGCAAATCTGTCTCCTATGCAGGCATACCAAGAAAATCGATTGGCTGTTTATCGATACCAATAGGCATACATTAGTATTACTACGGATCTCGATCTTTCAAATTTCTACTGTTTATTTGCAAAATCCTGCGGAAATTGACTTCGCCCGCTAAAAACCTGAAAAATCAGATGCAATTGGAAGAAATCGAAAGAAAACGGAAGGAAATCGGAGCTTAACACCGAGCACGCAGAGCACTCGCGGTCGTTCCGCGGTACTTTTTCAGCGCGTTGGCCAATGCACTTTGAGAAGAAAATCCGGTACGGTGGCTAATTTCAGACACAGACAGTGACGTTCTCTCAAGCAGTTTCGAGGCTTGCTCGAGTCGGGTTTGCAAAAGAAATTGATGGGGTGTGGTGCCGGTACTCTGGCGGAACAGATCGTGAAAGCGGCTGACACTCAGGCAAGAAACGGCAGCCATGTCCCGAACGCCAATGTCACGATGCAGATTTTCAAGCAAAAAACGGCGTACCATTTCCGGGTTCACAACGTTGCGCAGCGGCGCAGGTTGCCGCGGCGTTTCTGCCAGGCGCTGAGCCAGGCAATGCAGAATCGTCCCCGCGAAGTGCTGGTGCAGTGAGCTGTTTTCCGGGGCCCGGTCAAACTCGTCGGCGGCAAACTGCACCAGGCCCTGAAGGCGGTTGTCCAGGCTCAAGGTGCTGGATTGCCGGAACAGAGGTTTCAGGCGTTGATGGTGGCTGTGAGCACGGCTGCCAACGCTGGGCATATAAGGATCGACATCGATCACCAATACATGATTACGCTGGTCACCGCTGTAATCATGGCGAGCACCTGTGGGAACCAGGCACGCACGCCAGGCATCAATGTGGGAAGCATTGCCATCAACGAACAAATCGGCCTCCCCCTGCACACCCACAACCACCTGATGATGTTCGTGGCGATGCTGGTGCGAAGCGGTAGGCAGTTTCAACAGCTTTGCGTTCAGCATAAGTTCCGCTCTTTGACGCGGATAAGCGCCTTTCAGGATTCACTCGTGTGCACGGAGAATCCGCGTACCCTAAAGTAAAGCAGTCATCGCGCAAATATTCAAAGACTGACTATCTCTTGAAACAAGCGCTTCACATCGGCACTGACCCGCGCCAGCGGTTGGCCGGCGTCAACAATGTGATAACGCTGAGGGTCGTGACGGGCACGCTGCAAATAGGTCGCGCGAATGCGGGCGAAGAATTCAACGGTTTCCTGTTCAAAGCGGTCCAGCTCTCCACGCTTGCGGGCGCGAGCCATGCCGGTTTCCACTGGCGCATCCAGCAGCACAATATGGTCAGGGCGAAGCTCGCCCTGCACCAGCGTTTCCAGCAACCCTATACGCTCGGCAGGCGTGCCGCGGCCACCGCCCTGGTAGGCGAAGGTCGCATCGGTAAAACGGTCACACAGCACCCACTGCCCGGCTGTTAGCGCCGGCAGTATACGTGTATGCAGGTGCTGGGCACGAGCGGCGAACATCAGTAGCAGCTCGGTCAGCTCATGCACCGGTTCATCCCGCGGCGCCAGAAGGAGCTCACGAATCGCCTCGGCCATAGGTGTACCGCCGGGCTCGCGGGTGACCAGAACGTTTATACCCACAGCGCGCAAGCTGGCCGCGGCAGTGGCCAACTGGGTGGACTTCCCCATCCCTTCGGTGCCTTCAAAGGTTATAAAACGGCCCCGCTGACTCATGGCTGTTTTTCCTGTACTTCCTGTTGTGCGGAACTGCTCTCGGTGGCGGCCTCATCGGGCGCAACGGGCGCCGGAGACGACCGGTAATCACTACGCCGGTTCAGCTGGAACTGCCGAACCGCCCGCTGGTGTTGAGCCAGAGTATGGGAAAACGTGTGCGTGCCATCACCGCGAGCCACGAAAAACAGCGCTTTACCGTCAGCGGGGTGCAGGGCTGCGTGAATGGCTTCGCGACCGGCCAGGGCGATGGGCGTGGGCGGCAGGCCGTCAATTCGGTAAGTGTTGTAAGGCGTGTGCATCTGCAGATCTTTACGGGTAATACGGCCTTTATACTGGTCACCCATGCCGTAAATCACCGTTGGGTCGGTTTGCAGGCGCATGCCCTTGTGCATGCGCCGCACAAACACGCCAGCTACCTGCTCACGCTCGTGCGCTGCGCCGGTTTCACGCTCGACAATAGACGCCATAATCAGAGCTTCGTAAGGCGTTTTGTAGGGCAAATCCACAGCCCGGGCAGCCCACTCTTCCGCCAGCACGCTCTGCATACGGTCGAACGAGCGCTGCAGCACATCAAGGTCGGAGTTGCTGCTGATAAACAGATAGGTATCAGGGAAAAACCAACCTTCGGGATGCTCGCCTTCGGCACCTACCGCCGTCATGATTTCAGCGTGGCTCCAGTCTGCTGTTTTTTGTTGCAGGCGCGGAGCCGCGGCCAGCGCCTTGCGCACATCGGCAAAGGTCCAGCCTTCGATAAATTGCAGCGCCCAGTGTTTGGTGTCGCCGTCGATCATCATTTGCAGCATGTTTTTCGGGCTTTGGCCGTCTATAAATTCATACTCACCGGCCTTAACCAGGGTTTGCTGCGGATGCAGCTTGCCGTATACCCGCAACCACAGGCTATCGGGCACCAGGTTCTGTTGCTCCAACTGCCGGGCAACCTGGCTAAAAGCGGTACCTTGGGGTACGGCGAACAATTGCGGCTGTTCCAGCTGGCCTGGCACATCCAGAGTTTTCAGGCCTTGGAACACCCACAGTGCCGTTCCGGCCGCCATCAGCAGCGCCGCTGCCAGCATCATTAGAATTAATTTATTCAACAAGGACAGTTTTTTAAACAAGGAATCTATTCCAGAGTGGTCAGCAGGTCACAGATTGTCGCAAGTCCGCCGGTGACAGGCAAATGAGCATCAGCCAATTGATAAACCGGCACCACACCCAGCACGCTACTGAGCAAATACAGACCTTCGCAGGCCGGCACCCTAAGGTCAGCCAGCCTGAGCGAACGCTCCAATACCGGTTCACCGCGGCGGCGCAGGCAATCCAGCACCCACTGGCGCATCACACCGTCTACCGCCAGAGCCGTTGCCGGCGGCGTTATCCATCCGGCAGTGGTTTTTACCAGTAGATTGGTTCTGGTGCCCTCTACCAGGCAATCGTTGTGGTCACGCATGATCAACTCGAAAACCCCATCGGTCAGTTCACGAGCCGCCATCACCTGCTCCAGGCGATTCAGGGTTTTCATACCGGCCAACTGTGGGCTAACCGTTAATCTTTGCCGTGCAATATCCGCGACCACCCCCGTTGCAGGCGGCAATGGCGGCAACGGCCCGGCGCTGATCAGTAACTGCGGGCGGCTGTTACTGTCTGGGCGATAGCCGCGCCCGCCCGGGCCACGGCTAAGAATCAGCTTCAGCACCCAGCCACCTTTCCCGGGCCAGCCGCCGGTCCCGGAATGGGCGTCGGATTTCTCGCCAAAACCCGAAGCATAGCGTTCCGCCGCAAATTGGCAGGCGCGGCTCAGGGCATCGTGGGCAACCGTAATACCCAGGCGTTCGGCATCGGCTAGCAGTCGGCGCTGGTGGCGGCCCAGCAGTGCGCCACGCTGGCCCTGCATGCGAATCGTTTCAAACAGTCCGTCACCATAGGCCAGCCCGCGGTCATTCGCCGCCAGCCCGCCCTCTTCCGCCCATACAACATTCACCACCTGCCCGCTCCCACTTTCGATTCCTTCTCTTTTTCCGCTTCCGCTTTCGAGCCGTTTTTTGCCAATAAAAAAGCCGCGCCTTGAATTACCAAGGGCGGCTTTTTTATTGCCTACCGAACGTCAGCGTATCAGGTATGCGATACGATGTAGTCGATGGCATTCTGAACGCTGGCCAGCTTTTCGGCTTCTTCGTCAGGAATTTCAGTTTCGAATTCCTCTTCCAACGCCATAACCAGCTCAACGGTGTCCAGTGAGTCAGCGCCCAAATCTTCAACAAAAGAAGATGAGTTCTGAACTTCGGACTCTTTAACGCCCAACTGCTCACAAACAATCTTCTTAACGCGCTCTTCAACTGTACTCATAATGTCCTCACTTTGTGTGTCAACCAAGCAACCAATTGCTGCTAGTTTAGTGTATAGCCTAACTGCAAACAAGCAGCGGCTGTTGGTAACCAATTGTGCGCCAAGGGTTTACCGCACATGCCCGCCTGCGGGCTTAACCCATGTACATACCGCCGTTTACGTGAATGGTTTCACCCGTCACATAGGCAGCTGCATTCGATGCCAGAAACGCGACAACTGCCGCGACTTCTTCCGGCTCACCCAAACGACCCGCGGGAATAACGTTCAGCATAGCGTCACGCTGACCGTCGTCCAGTTTACGGGTCATATCAGTATCAATAAACCCTGGAGCCACACAGTTGGCAGTAATTCCACGGGCAGACATTTCTTTTGCCAGGCTTCTAGTAAACCCTTCAACACCGGCCTTGGCCGCACAGTAGTTACCTTGACCCGCGTTACCCATGCTGGCAACGACCGAGCTGATATTAATCACCCGGCCCCAGCGCGCTTTTGCCATACCGCGCAGTACCGCTTTACTGGTGCGGTATACGCTGGTCAGGTTGGTTTCCAGCACATCGGCCCAGTCATCATCTTTTAAGCGTAGTAGAAGGTTATCACGGGTAATACCGGCGTTATTGACCAGAATCAGCGGAGCGCCAGATTTTTCGGCGATCGTTTTCAAACCGTCTTCAATGCTCTTCGGGTTGGCAACGTTCATCACCAAACCGTAGCCTTTGAAGCCACCGGCCTGCAATTCGGCGCTGATCGATTCAGCACCTGCGGTGGTGGTGGCGGTACCGATCACTTCGGCACCCTGCTCTGCCAAAGCCCGGGCTACGGCTTTACCAATTCCCCGGGTAGCACCGGTAACCAGTGCAACTTTGCCTTCCAGAGACATGCAATGCTTCCTTATTCAGTATTCAGTGCGAATTTATAGTTGAATAATCAACAGATTCAGCCTGTTTTCAGGCTTTAGGAAACGCTGCCAGTGCTTTTTTCAAGTTGGCTTCGTCTTCAATATGGTAGACCGCCAAATCGCGATCTATACGTTTGATCAGCCCTGCCAGTACTTTTCCGCTGCCGCATTCAACGGCCACTTCTACACCATTATCAACCAGAGTGCGCACCGAATCGGTCCAGAGTACTGGCGAATACAGCTGTTGCAAAAGGTTTGACTTAAGCTTGGCGGAATCTGTCTCAGCCGCGGCGTTAACATTTTGTATAACAGGTACACGGGCGTCGCTGAACCTTACCGCGTCTAAAGCTTCTGCCAGCTCTTCAGCCGCGCCTTTCATCAGCGCGCAATGTGATGGCACACTGACCGGAAGCACCATCGCTTTGCGCGCGCCTTTCTCTTTACAGGCTTCAATCGCGCGATCGACAGCGGCGGTATTACCGGCAATCACCACCTGGCCCGGAGCGTTAAAATTCACCGCCGATACCACATGCCCTTGAGCCGCACTGGCACAAGCCGCAATCACGTCGGCGGATTCCAGGCCAAGAATAGCAGCCATTTTACCTTCACCGGCGGGCACCGCTTCTTGCATAAGTTCACCGCGCAGCCGCACCAACTTAACGGCTTCCACAAAATCCAGGCTCTCGGCTGCGACCAGTGCACTGTATTCACCCAGGCTGTGGCCGGCGAAAAAGTCCGGCACAACACCACCTTCTACACACCACTGGCGCCACAGAGCCACGCTCGCTGTGAGCAATGCAGGCTGGGTAATCATGGTCTGATTCAGCTCTTCAATCGGGCCTTTCTGGCACAGCTGCCACAGGTCATAACCCAACACGTTAGACGCATCGTCAAAGGTTTTGTTAATAATGGGCCAAGTCTCGGCGACTGCAGACAACATGCCGATAGACTGAGAACCCTGGCCGGGGAAAATAAAGGCTGATTTCATAGGGCGAATCTTATCGTCTTTAAAGGTTTGCGAAAGTTAGCCAATAGTGCAAGCCAAGTCGTACACGCCAGAGTGGCTATCAGTGCTTGGCCAGTACCGGGCAAAATCAATTTAGCCGCAGTGTAGCCTATGCGCCAAGCCAGCGCAGGTTCTGCGCCCTGATCATAACAGGATTTCATCAAGCCGTTCGTTAATGCGCCGGGGCACCTCGCACTCAACCTCACGCACTGCCAGGCGAACCGCTGCCAGCACAGCACGCTCATTGGCATTACCGTGGCTTTTAACCACTACCCCCTGCAGGCCAAGCAAACTGGCTCCGTTATGACGCGACGGATCAATTAGCCACAACAGTTTCCGCAGCAGCGGCTTGGCCAGCAAGCCCACGAAACGCCCATACAGCGAGCGCGTGAACGCCTGTTCCAACAGCTCAATTAACAGCCCGGCCACACCTTCGCCGGTTTTCAGAGCGATATTACCCACAAAACCGTCGCACACTACTACATCGGCAACATCACGGAACAGATCGCTGCCCTCCACGTAGCCAATGTAGTTAATAGTATCGCTCTGGGCCAGTAAGTGGGATGCAAGGCGCACCTGTTCATTGCCTTTGATCTCTTCTTCACCCACGTTCAAAAGTGCCACACGGGGTTCAGACGTACCGGATACAGCGGTGGCCAACAAAGACCCCATAAGTGCGTACTGGTAAAGATTTTCAGCGCTGGCGTCCACGTTGGCCCCCAGGTCCAGCACGTGGCAGCGACCCCTTAACGACGGTACAAGTTTGGCGATCGCGGGGCGCTCGATACCCGGATACATGCCAATGATACTGCGCCCAAAACCCATCAGAGCTCCGGTGTTGCCGGCACTAACGCAACCGCCGGCTTTGCCCTCGGCAACCAGGCGCACAGCCACCGCCATCGACGAGTTTCGCCTGTGGCGCAGGGCGAACGACGGGCGATCATTCATTCGCACCACGTCGGCCGCTTCCTCAATACGGATGCGGCTGTGACCCTGTGGCGCGCTCTTTAACAACAAAGCCTCAAGCTCGCTCCGGATTCCCACCAGAATGATGCTCAAGGCTTTATTTTCGTGCACTGCCTGAACCGCCGCCGAAACAGTCACCGCAGGCCCACGATCACCGCTCATGGCGTCAATCGCAATTGTGACAGGCTTCACCGTGTGTGTTTCAGGCATAGATCAAAGCCATTCCGTAACGGAATTACTCGTCGCGCGCTTCAATTACCTGCTTACCACGATAGAAGCCGTCAGGCGAAACGTGGTGGCGGCGATGCACTTCACCAGTAGTGACGTCGGTAGACAGCGCAGTGGCGCTCAGCGCGTCGTGTGAACGACGCATGCCACGCCTGGAACGGGTTTTACGACTCTTCTGTACAGCCATGATTCAACTCCTGACCTGTAAACGCAATCCTGAGCTAAAACGCTGCAAGTCATGCGTATGGTTATTAATGAAAATGAAATGCGCTGAAAACCGATTTTGAAACAATAGTTCGAAAACACAGTTCAAAAAAAGCTTTCAGTGCTTCGTGTTCTTAAGACCCGCCAGCACACTGAACGGATTCTCGGCGGATTTCCCGGCCGGCTTTTCTGCATTGCTGCCAGGCTCCAGGGCTTCAAGATCTTCCCGCGCCGGGCACTCGTCGCGTTCATGGAGCGGGAACGGCGGTAGCACCAACAACAGCTCGTCTTCAACCATAAACCAGAGGTTCGCGTTGAAGTCGTTTGTCAAAAACGGTTCAAGGCTCTGCGGTAACCGTTGCGCCTGCTCGTCACTGGTTACTAGCCCCAACTCAAAGTGTGAACGCAACGTTACCTGCATTGGCCCCATGCAACGCTGACACTGCAGCTGTACCGGAGCCGCCAGCTCTCCACTTACGACACGGCGACGTTCAGGATCCATCCGAAAGGACAGGCGAACGCTACAAACGGCGTTGTCATCCAGGCCCATAACGGCATCGCGGAAACGGGATAAGGCTCCAGTAGGCACTTCGCCTTCCAGAACCGTATGCTGTTCCGCCAACTTGTATGGATCGACGGATTTGGGTAGCTTGGGATTTATCGCATTTGACATAGGCGCGCAATTCTAGGGGCGACATGGCCCCGTGTCAAAGACTTCATCGGCTTTTGGCCGGGTTTTACGAATAGCCCAACAAGGATACACCATGGCAAACGCATCTTTTCCCCGCAGCGACCACGCCAAGCAAACCGATAATGACGCTGCGCCCGCCCTGGTGCTGGCGTCGTCTTCGCCTTGGCGGCGGGAGCTGCTTCAGCGCCTGGGCCTGAATTTCAACTGTGCCAGCCCGAATATTGATGAAAGCTCGGCCAACGGCGAAGCGCCGCAAGAACTGGCTTTACGCCTGGCCCGGCAAAAAGCCGAAGCCCTGGCTGAACAATACCCGCACCATTGGATTATCGGCTCGGACCAGGTCGCCTGCCTGGCCAATGGCGAACTTCTCGACAAACCCGGAACACACAGCAACGCCGTGAGCCAGCTCACCCGCAGCAGCGGGCAACAGGTGTCCTTTTATACCAGCCTGTATTTACTAGACAGCTCTAACGGTGCCAGCCAGCAGCATTGTGAGCCATTCAGCGTGCAGTTTCGCTCCCTGAGCCTGGCGGAAATAGAAGCCTATTTGCGTCGTGAGCAACCCTACCAGTGCGCTGGCGCCTTTATGATGGAAGGCCTCGGAATCACTTTGTTCGACAGCCTGCAGGGGCAAGACCCGAACGCGCTGATTGGCCTGCCCCTGATTGCTCTCAATCGAATGCTCATTAACTGGCACTGCAACCCGCTGCTGCAAAACGCCCGCTAGCGCGTGAGCACCAACGTATTAACGCAACCTTTTACCTCAACTCCAGTTAACGCAGCTCTTTACCGCAATTCCAGGCGCTGCTCGCTGACGTACTGCGCCACACCGTGGCCCACCGAAACGCCAAGCTGATCCATCAGATTCCGAAGCGGCGAGCGCGCGCGACTGTAATCAACCAGATTCTCATGGCCGACAATCTGCCGTGCTACATAGGAGGCACTGCCGAGGCCATCAATCAACCCAAGTTCCAGCGCCTGTTCACCGCTCCATATCAGGCCACTGAACACTCTTGGGTCGTCTGCGAGGCGATCACCACGACCTTGCTGCACGGCCGCAATAAACTGCCCGTGCGTGTTTTCCAGAACGCTTTGCCAGAACGCCACCTCTTCTGGCTTCTCGGCAGAGAACGGGTCTAGAAAACCCTTACTCTCGCCGGCGGTGTACAGCCTGCGCTCTACCCCCAGTTTTCCCATTACTTCGGTAAAACCGAACCCGCCAGCAACCACCCCAATGGAACCTACCAGGCTGGCGCGATTGGCGTAAATTTCATCGGCCGCGGACGCAATGTAGTAAGCGCCCGAGGCGCCGATGTCGGAAATTACCGCGTACACTTTCTTATCGGGATATTCAGTCCGCAGGCGCTTGATTTCGTCGTACACGTATCCGGATTGCACCGGGCTGCCACCCGGGCTGTTGATGCGCAAAATCACCGCAGCGGCGTCAGGCTCTACAAACGCCGCGCGCAATGAACTGACAATATTATCGGCGCTGGCCAACTCATCGGCGGCAATGGGCCCATCTACGCCTATCACTGCGGTGTGCATGCCACCGGTCGCACTTTCGAGCCCCTGCCCCAGCGGAAACTTGAACAGCAACACGATCCCGAACAAATACGCAAAAGTCAAAAACTTGAAAAAGATGCCCCAACGCCGGCTTCGGCGCTGCTCCACCTGCATCGACATGACCAGTTTTTCAATCAGTTTGTGGTCCTGACGGCTCTGCTTTCCTTCGCTTGCGGCGGCTACTGCCGCTGGCTGATCATTCCAGCCTGGCTTGCCGTCGTTTTTGCCTGAATCCCATTCGCTCATCACGTATCCTCTATGGTTACTGCTTTATTTCTACAAACCCAAAACCTGACGCAAATCTGTGACCGTTTCAACAATGGCGTGGGGCGCATACTGGCCCAGCACGTCACGCTTGTGCACCCCCCACTCCACGCCGATGGATGGCATGCCAATGCGTTGCGCCATGTCCAGATCGTAGCGAGTATCGCCAATCATCACCGCCTGTTCAGGCTTGATACCATAAAACTCCAAAATCCGCGCCAACATCGCTGGGTCTGGCTTTGAGCGGGTTTCGTCGGCGCACTGGGTGATCCCGAAATGCGGGCCCAAACCGCTGGAGCTAAGCGCGAAATCCAGCCCGTTCCGATTTTTACCGGTGGCTACAGCACAGTGACGCCCGGCGCCGCGCAAATCCGTCAGGGTATCGGCAATACCGGCAAACACATTTTGCGGGGTTGTCATTTTTTTGAAAAAATACTCACGATAGCTCTCACGCATACCAGCGATGCTTGCAGCGCTAATGCCGGGGTATAACTTCTGCATTGCCTCTTCAATGCCCAGCCCGATAATATCCCGGTAAGCCTCGCGCGCAAGCGCCGGAAAACCCAAGGCGGTCGAGGCCAGGTGCAGACTCTCGGCAATGTGCTCTATCGAGTCCACCAAGGTCCCGTCCCAATCGAAAATAACCACTTTTACGTTCATGAATTGCGTCCTGTGCGGGCTGCAAGTTTCTGTAAGGCCGCCGCGAAGGCGTTGTCATAAGGTGCTTCCAACTTCAGCGCAGGGCTTTGGCCGTCGCTGTCGGGCGGCAAACTCAACTCCAACGCCCGTGCGTGCAGCATCAGACGCGAGCCCCCCAATGCACGAAACGCCTTCAAACTGGCATCGTCCATATATTTGTCGTCACCGGCAATAGGGTGGCCGGCAAAGGTGGCGTGCACGCGAATCTGATGAGTACGGCCGGTGACGGGTGACGCCTCCACCAGGCTGTAACCGTCGTAGCGCTCCAGGCATCGAAACAACGTCAGCGATTCTTTACCGGAACTGTCCACTTTTACCCGGCGTTCGCCGTTAGGCATCTCATAACGCAGCAACGGCTGAGCCACCTTGCCCATCCCTGCCGGCCAATCGCCCGATACAAGGGCGTGGTAATGCTTACGAATGTGCCTGTGCCGCAGTTCATCTTGCAGGTAACGCAGCGCCGAGCGTTTCTTCGCCACCATCACCAATCCAGAGGTATCCCGATCAAGCCTGTGCACCAATTCCAGAAATCGCGCCTGTGGTCGCCCGGCCCGCAGCACCTCAATCAGCCCGAAGCTCAAGCCGCTGCCGCCATGAACCGCAATACCGGATGGTTTATTCACCACCAGCAGCTGTTCGTTCTCAAACACCACAGCCGCCTCTATCACCGCCTGCACCCTGTCGCCGGGCGCGGCCTGGGGCACCTTTTCTTTGCGCACCACCGGAGGGATGCGCACTTGATCGCCGGTTTTTACCCGGGTGTCAGGCTTTACACGGCCCTTGTTAATTCGAACTTCGCCTTTGCGAACAATGCGGTAGATGATACTTTTAGGAACACCCCGCAGCTGCGCCATCAGGAAATTGTCCAGACGCTGGCCGTCATTGTCTTCATCTACGGTTACCCACAACACAGCCGGGCGTGGGGTCTCCGGAGACGGATTTTTCTGCGACATGAAATTCCTTTAGAATGAAGCGGGCAGCGTTGCTTAGCCCGGGGAATACTGCTATATTCCGATGTGCTACGCCGTTTGTTTACGGCCTGACAGACTCCAGTCAGAAGCCGGAGCGGTTGCAGTATACCGACACTACTTGCGAGTTTGAATTGCAGTGGCTTGCAAGCTTGAAATGAAGCAGCTCTTTAGTTTGAAGTGCAATAGCAATGCCGGGCTCTTAATTATTACAGCCTCGGCAACGAAAGACTCCCCACACCCCGGTGCAGAACCAACATTGGCTGCCAACCGGCACGGGAGCCGGAACAAACCTTGCGGAACACCGCCGGGGACGACATAACGAAGATTCATTGCCACGCAAGGCCGGGCCGTCCAGTTTACGAATACGACGTAAGACCAAGCACTTGTGTGAACCTGAAAACGGATAACATGCGCCTACAGACAATCACCAGAACCGATCCTTTCCTGCCCGCGGGCACCGGAATCATCGGCGGTGGTCTAGAACCAACAGAGTTGGGTCCCGCAAGGGCTTGATTCGTCTGGCAGCCTCCACTTCGCTAATGCCTTTCTCGATGGTTTTCTGTTTAAATCAAACGACAGGAATTCATCCTTTCCATGAAAAGAATGCTTATAAATGCAACTCATCCCGAAGAGTTGCGCGTCGCCCTGGTTGACGGCCAGCGTCTATTTGATCTCGATATAGAATCCAGCTCGCGCGAGCAAAAAAAGGCCAATATCTACAAGGGTAAAATTACCCGCGTAGAGCCCAGCCTGGAAGCCGCATTTGTGGATTTTGGTGCTGATCGTCACGGTTTTCTGCCGTTAAAAGAAATTTCCAAGGAATACTTCAAAAAATCTCCCGGCCAGATCGAAGGCAAGGTCAACATCAAAGATGTGATCGCCGAAGGCCAGGAAGTGATTGTCCAGGTAGACAAAGAAGAACGCGGCAACAAAGGCGCAGCGCTGACCACCTATATTTCGCTGGCTGGCCGTTACCTGGTGCTGATGCCCAACAACGCCCGTGCCGGTGGTATTTCCCGCCGAATTGAAGGCGAAGAACGGGCCCAGCTTAAAGAAGCCATGAACCAGGTTCAGGTACCCAAGTCTATGGGTATCATTGTTCGCACCGCAGGCATTGGCCGCAACAGCGAAGAGCTGCAATGGGACCTGGACTACCTGGTACAGTTCTGGGAAGCCATTACCCAGGCCGCAGGCGAGCGTAAAGCACCCTTCCTGATTCATCAGGAAAGCAACGTGATTATCCGCGCCGTGCGCGATTACCTGCGCCAAGACATCGGCGAAGTGCTGATTGACGCCGCCGCCGTGCACGAAGACGTGTTGAATTTTGTGCGCGCCGTCATGCCTACCTTTGAAAACAAAATCAAACTGTACAGCGACGAAATCCCGCTGTTCAGCCGCTACCAAATCGAAGGCCAAATCGAAACCGCCTTCCAGCGTGAAGTAAAACTGCCGTCTGGCGGCTCTATCGTGATTGACCCGACCGAAGCGCTGGTGTCTATCGACATCAACTCCTCGCGGGCCACGAAAGGCCACGACATAGAAGAAACGGCGCTGCAAACCAACCTGGAAGCCGCTGAAGAAATCGGCCGCCAGCTACGTCTGCGGGATATGGGCGGCTTGATTGTTATCGACTTCATCGATATGACCCCGGCCCGTAACCAGCGCGAAGTAGAAAACAAAATGCGCGAAGCCCTGGAAATCGACCGCGCCCGTGTTCAGGTCGGCAAGATTTCCCGCTTTGGCTTGCTGGAAATGTCGCGCCAGCGTCTGCGCCCGTCACTGGGAGAAACCCGCAGCGAAGTCTGCCCGCGCTGTGAAGGCCAGGGCACCATTCGTGGTATCGAATCCCTGGCGCTGAGCATCATGCGCCTGATTTACGAAGAGTCTTCCAAAGACAAAACCGGCGAAGTACGTGCCGTTGTGCCGGTATCTGTGGCTACCTTCCTGCTGAACGAAAAGCGCAAGCAGCTGGCGACGATTGAAGCCAATCAGGAAGTATCGATTGTTATTGTGCCGGTTCCGCAAATGGAAACCCCGCACTTTGAAATCATCCGCATGCGCGACGACGAAACCGGTTCCGAGCACGTATCCAGCCATCAGGTGGCTCAGGAATACAGTGAGCGCGAAGAGGAAGTCGCTGACGTGACCGTGCAAGAAAAACCCGTGCGCGAACAAGCCGCCGTAAAATCTGTGCGCCCCGCCTCGCCCGTGCCTGTGCCTGCGACAAAACCGGCAGCAACACCCGCTAAAGCCGCCGCAGAGAAAACCCGTGACGAAGGCATGTTCAGCCGTTTGGGCCGTAAAATTGCGCTCTTTTTCAACGGTGAAGAAGAAAGCCAGCCTGCTGCTGATAGCAGCAGTAACCGCAACGCCAAACAGGCAGGCGGCGACGACCGCTCCAGGCAGCGCCCCACGTCAAGCCGTAATGATCGCCAAGACCGTCGCAAAACCCGCGTCGCCCGTGACGACCAGCAAGACACCCGAAGCCGTGGCGAGCGCAGCAGTAGCAGCAGCAGCTCCGGGTCCAGCAATCTCAGCGACGATAACCGAAGCAATCGCACCGACGACAGCCGCAGCCGCAGCAACCGCGGACGAACTCGCAGTGAAGGTCGCAGCGAAGACAAAACCAACGCTGGCAGCCAGAACAGCAATGCTCAAAGCAGCAGTGCCCAGAGCAGCAATTCACAGAGCAGCAGCGCCCAGAGCAATAATGTACAGAACGGCAACACCCAAAGCAGCGGCAACGACACGCGCCGCGATGGTCGCCGCGACAACCAGAATCGTAGCCGCTCCAATCGCGATTCAAGTCGTGACACAAGCCGCGATGGCAATAAGCCAAACGCTGAACAGGCGGATCAGAAGCCGGCTATAGAGCAGAAATCGGCAGAACTCCGCAGCTCAAGCCCAAGCCCAAGCTATAACGACCAGAACGATGCGCAAAGCCCCGCAGTCGCAGGCAAAGCCGGTGGTGACGAAAAACGCCGCAGCAAGCCTCGCCGCAGCCGTGGCCGTGATGGCTCACCGGCGGAGAAACCGGTATCAAACCCGGCTGAGCGCAAGGCAGCTCGCAGTGAAATTCATCAGCAAGACACGCAGCCGGAAACCCGTGACGCAGAAGACCGCGCCAAAGCGAAGGCCAAGGCCGCTGAGAAGCCCGCAGATGCTCAGGTACAGCCTTCAGCTGCTGCAACGCCTGCAGAGCAAGCAGCGCCGCAGGTTGCACAAAACCCGGCCGATGCATCGCCTGAAACAACCAGCGAGCAGCCCGTTGCAGCCAAGCCGGTAGAACAATCGCCAGAGCCAGAGGTAAGCAAACCAGCCTTGCCTGCATCCGAAGTGCCTGTTGAGGCAGCCGAGGAAAGCGCACATGTTTCTGCTGCCAAAGCCATACCTTCCCGGATAGATGCCTACAATGGCGGCACCCGAAAGGCGGCAGACAAGGCCGAAAAAGCCGACGCACCTGAGGTAGACAGCCCGGACACAGATAGCGCACCGGTCGACGCTGTCGAGGCTGAAGCCCCCAAAGCTGAGACTCATACCGCTGAGGCCACGCCGGCCGACGCAGAGGACGAAAGCGCGGATAAGGCAACCAAGCCAACCCGTAAGCGCACCCCTGCCCGCAAAGCCAAAGCGACGAAAACAGAACCCGCTAATGAGCAAGAGCCGCAGCCCGCAAACACGGACGCCAGCGACAACAATGCAGCTAAAGCCGACACTGCTGCAGAGCAGCCAACAGCAGTAGCACCGGTAGCCGACGCAGCATCCGAAACCCCGGCAGCACCCGTAGCACCAGGCCGCGCTTATAACGACCCACGTGAAGTACGTAAGCGCCAGCGCGCAGCGGACGCTGCCAAAAATGGCGGGAGCGAGTAATTATGCTGAACGACGCTGACATTGAAGCCCTGGAAGAAATTCTGTTTGCAGAGC
Organism: Marinobacter sp. ELB17; assembly: GCF_000169375.1. Lineage (GTDB taxonomy): Bacteria > Pseudomonadota > Gammaproteobacteria > Pseudomonadales > Oleiphilaceae > Marinobacter. Next base: position 21,956 of record NZ_AAXY01000023.1, on the reverse strand, counting down.
CCTGGGGTGAAGACGCAGTAGACTTCTTCGGCTTCCACGGTTTGGTGTGTGCCAGCGTTGTAGGACCAGTAGACTTCTCGGTAGACGAGTTGTTTCTGCTGGCCACAGGCGTTGACGCCCTTCCTGGCGGCAAGGTGCCAGACGTGTTCAGTCGCTGTGTGCAGAAACTGAGCGGCGCCATGGCCAACGCGCTGGATATGGGCCTGGCCCTGGAACTGCCCGAGCCCGAAGACGATGACCCCATGAACGCACTGGAAAACTGGTGCGCCGGTTTCATCGAGACCTTTATGGAACGGGAAGACGCCTGGATGGAAGCCGCCAGCGAAGAAGAAGTGGGCGATTTGATTCTGCCCATGCTGGCGCTGTCGGGCTTATTCGAAGATGAAGATTTCCAGAACGTGCGCGACAGCGAAACCCTGTCGACACAGATGGCAGAAGCGATCCCCGATTCGCTCACCGACCTGTACTTGCTGTTCCACGCGCCGGACTGATTCGGCGCGTTAAGCTATTGCGTTATCGCGCCCACGCTTATAAAAGCGTGGGCGGCAGAATTAAAACGCGATGGGTTGTTTGAAATGATGCCAGACGGGTGAAAGCCCTTCTGGCATTTTTTGTATGCGTCCCAGCTCTGCCCAAGGCGCCTTAGGCGTATGAAAGTCACTGCCCTGAGATGCCCACAATCCCTCGCTTTGGCAAAGCTGCGCCAGAAAGTTCACATCAGACGCCGTTTGGCCCGGACTGCACAGCTCCATACCACGGCCAGCTGCACGGCGAAAATCCGCCACCAAGGCCCGCAGTTTGGTCGCGCTCAAGTCGTACTTACGCGGGTGCGCCAGCACCGCTATACCGCCAGCGTCGTTTACCCAGCGCACCACTTCTTCCAACTCCGGCCAATACGCTTTTACATCTCCCGGCTTGCCTGCGCCCAAGTGACGCTTGAAAGCCTGTGCGATATTCTTTACCACACCGGCATCCACTAACGCCTGGGCAAAATGTGGGCGCCCAGGCACATCGCCACCGGCGTGTTTGGTCGCGTGTTCTAGCAGATTATCAACCTTCAACCTGGCCAGACGCTCTACAATCGCGCCGGCACGGGCGTGGCGATTGGCATTCTGCTGCTGCAATCGCGCAAGAAACTGCGGATCATCCTCGGCAAAGTCCAGGCCTACAATATGAATGGTATGGCTTCTCCAGGCGCAAGACAGTTCAACGCCGGAAATCAGCTCAATATTGTAATCCTGAGCGGCAAGGCGCGCCGACCTCAAGCCGTTAAGGGTATCGTGATCGGTTAAGGCCAGATGGCTAACGCCCTTCTCATGCGCCCGGGCCAGCAAATCAGCGGGGCTTAGGGCGCCGTCTGAGGCAGTGCTGTGGCAATGCAGGTCGATGCACAACGGTGATTGTTGCGGTATAGTCGCGTCATGCTGCTGAGTTGGCTGTTGCTGCATAATGGTCACAAGCATTCCTGATTACGGGGAAGGGTAAAAACGAAAAGCGACCCACTATAACAGCCATCACCGATACGACCGAATCTAAACGCCGAATCTAAACGCCGAATCTAAACGAAGAGCGCTCCCTTATGTACTACGCTATTATCAGTGAAGACATCAATGACAGCCTGGCACTTCGCCAAAGCGCCCGCCCGGCTCACCTGGAACGTTTGCAGGCACTGGCCAATGAAGGCCGCTTATTGGTCGCTGGCCCGCACCCGGCCATAGACACCAATGACCCAGGCAATGCCGGCTTCAGTGGCAGCTTGGTGATAGCCGAGTTTGAATCACTTGAACATGCGCAAAGCTGGGCAGACGCAGACCCTTATGTCAGCGCCGGAGTTTACCAGCAGGTAAAGGTCAAACCGTTCAAACCGGTATTGCCCTAGTGCTCTGCAATCAATGTCGGATAAAAGTCGCCATGAGCGTTTGGTAATGAATACACGCTTGATCGACAAAGCCAGTGTGCCAGAATTACGTTCTTATCCATTTTTTGTTCAAACAGAAACTTTCAGGAACCCCGCCCAGTGACCCCTTTTCGTCTGCTTGTTGTCCTCGTTTTTGTGTTCTCGTCCATTGCCGCGGCCCAGGCCCGAACTGTGTGGGTAGACGACAAAATCTACCTGCCGGTGCGCTCTGGCGCAGGCAGCCAGTTCCGGATCATTGAGAACGCCGTTCCCAGTGGCACCGCTATGGAGCTGTTGGAATCCGACCAAAATGGCTACAGCAAAGTACGCACCACCAAAGGCACCGAGGGCTGGGTGTCCAGCCAGTATCTGAGCTCGACACCGATTGCCGCAACACAGCTCAAAAAGGCGCGTCAGGACCTGGAAACCGCACAGGCAGAAGTACGCCAGATGCAGGACGTACTGGCAAACGTGACCGGTGAACGCGACAACCTGCAAAATTCTGAAAGCAGCCTGGCTGACCGCTCGTCCGAACTTATGGCTGAGCTCAAACGTATCAGGGATATTGCCGCCAGCTCGATTAATCTTGAGCGCCGCAATGGCGAGTTGCTGCAAGAAAATCAAAAAATCCGTAATGAACTGGAAGTACTGACCGCTGAAAACGAACGCATGGAAGCCGGTAAGGAATCAGATTTCATGCTGCTCGGCGCCGGCTTGGTGCTAGGCGGTGTGTTGTTGGCACTGCTGATACCGATGCTAAAACCCACCCGTAAAAGTGACAACTGGGCCTGACTGCTATGAGGGAATATTCAGAAAAGCGTGATTTTCATCGAATGCAGGTGAACACGGATATTGATATTATAGACAGTAACGGGAATACCTTTGCCGGCGTGTGCCGTGACCTGAGCGCTTCGGGAATGCAGATTCTGGTTGCTCAGCGAATGGCTGTAGGCTCTGAGCTGCGCACCACCCTGCACCCCACCAGCGACAAGTTTCCGCCATTGGAAACCCTGTGCGAGGTGCTGCGCTGCGAGCCCGAAGGTGATGGTTTTTTGTTAGGTGTGAACATTGCCGAAGTGACTGACTAGCAATACACGGAACCAAAAGATAGGGACAGACTTGAAGTCTGTCCCTGGTTCGAATGTCCCCGATTCGTAGTCTGCCAATCAGAACAGCGCTTTTTCCGACACAATAATGCCGTTGTTGTCAGCGTACACAAAATGCCCCGGGTGGAAGGTAACGCCACCAAAGGTCACGGCAATGTTCAGATCGCCAACATCACGCTTTTCCGTTTTGCGCGGGTGGGTGCCCAAGGCTTGCACCCCAAGAGCCGTTTTGGCAATCACGTCGGCGTCACGGATACAGCCATAAATAATCAGCCCGGCCCACCCGTTACTGGCCGCTTTTTCCGCCAGCATATCCCCCAGCAGCGCGCTACGCTTTGACCCACCACCGTCGACCACCATTACCCGGCCAAGGCCCGGTAAGCCTACCTGCTGCTTCACCACCGAGTTATCTTCAAAACACTTCACGGTAACAATCTCGCCGCCAAAGTTGTCGATGGCGCCAAAATTGCGAAACCCCGGTTCAACCACCTGTACTTCCGGAAATTCGTCGCACAGATCGGGGGTTATAACGGCTATGACGGTTGCGGTGGCCACGCGGCCAACATCAGACACCTTCTCAGACACGATTTGTTCACTCCTTTTATCAGTGTGGGTCCGCTCTAATGTATCGTGATAGAACCAGACACGCCGCCTGCATCGATTGCGGGTGCAATGAATGCGATGCAGGCGGCGTCTACTCATCAGTCTGGTTTCTGATCTGCTAGAAAGAACCAGGTATCCAGCACCGAATCCGGGTTTAAAGACACGCTGTCGATGCCCTGTTCCATCAGCCACTTGGCAAGGTCTGGATGGTCAGACGGGCCCTGCCCACAAATACCAATGTACTTACCGGCTTTCCGGCAGGCCTGAATGGCGCTCGACAAAAGCACTTTTACCGCGTCGTTACGCTCGTCAAACAAGTGGGCAATAATGCCGGAATCCCGGTCCAGGCCCAAAGTAAGCTGGGTAAGATCGTTAGAACCGATAGAAAAGCCGTCAAAGTGTTCCAGGAACTGATCCGCCAGCAGAGCGTTACTGGGCAGCTCGCACATCATGATCACCCGCAGGCCATTCTCGCCCCGCTTCAGACCGTTCTCCGCCAGCAAATCCATAACCTGAGCCGCTTCGCCTACGGTGCGTACAAAAGGAATCATCACCTCTACGTTGGTGAAGCCCATTTCGTTACGCACCCGCTTCATGGCACGGCATTCCAGCTCGAAACAGTCGCGGAAGGTTTCAGAGATGTAGCGCGATGCACCGCGGAACCCCAACATCGGGTTTTCTTCATCCGGCTCGTAAAGCGCGCCGCCAATCAGGTTGGCGTACTCGTTAGACTTAAAGTCTGACATGCGCACAATCACTTTCTTGGGTGCGAACGCTCCTGCCAGGGTCGAAATACCCTCCACCAGCTTGTCAACGTAAAAATCCACCGGCGAGGCGTAACCAGAAATACGTTTGTCGACCGTCAGCTGAATATCCCGCGGCAGAGTGTCGTAGTTCAACAGCGCTTTGGGGTGAACACCAATCATCCGGTTGATGATAAATTCCAGACGGGCCAAACCAACGCCTTCGTTTGGCAGCGCCTGAAAATCGAAGGCGCGGTCCGGGTTGCCCACGTTCATCATAATTTTGAACGGAATATTGGGCATGGATTCTATGGTGTTTTCGCGCAGCTCAAAGTCGAGCGCACCCTCATAAATAAAACCAGTGTCGCCTTCAGCGCAGGAAACCGTCACTTTCTGGCCATTGCTCAGCAAGTCGGTGGCATCGCCACAGCCAACCACCGCAGGAATACCCAGTTCACGGGCAATAATGGCCGCGTGGCAGGTACGGCCGCCACGGTCGGTAACGATGGCAGAGGCGCGCTTCATCACCGGCTCCCAATCTGGGTCGGTCATGTCGGTAACCAACACATCGCCGTCTTGCACCTTGTCCATTTCATTGATGCTGGTGATGATTTTCACCGGGCCGGCGCCAATCTTGTGGCCAATGCTGCGGCCTTCCACCAGCACCTTGCCGGTCTCTTTCAGTAGATAGCGCTCCATCACGTTGGCAGAAGCACGGCTTTTTACGGTTTCAGGGCGCGCTTGAACAATGTAAATACGGCCATCGTCGCCGTCTTTGGCCCATTCGATGTCCATCGGACGCTGGTAGTGATTTTCAATAATCATCGCCTGCTTGGCCAGCTCTTCCACTTCCGCATCGGTAATGCAGAAGCGGCCACGTTCGGCGGCATCCACCTTCACGGTTTCCACAAACTCACCCTCGGTCGGGTTTGTGTGATAAATCATTTTGATGGCTTTGCTGCCCAGGTTGCGGCGCAGCACCGCAGGGCGGCCAGCGGTCAGCGTGGACTTGTGCACGTAAAATTCGTCAGGGTTCACTGCGCCCTGCACCACGGTTTCGCCCAGCCCATAAGAGCCGGTGATAAACACCACACCGCGGAAACCGGATTCGGTGTCCAGAGTAAACATAACGCCGCTGGAGGCCGTCTCACTGCGCACCATTTTCTGGATGCCTGCCGACAGGGCAACCAGTTTGTGGTCGAAGCCATGGTGAACACGGTACGAAATCGCGCGGTCGTTAAACAAAGAGGCAAACACTTCTTTCACCGACGTGCGAATCTTGTCCAGACCCACCACGTTCAGGAAGGTTTCCTGCTGGCCCGCAAACGAGGCGTCTGGCAGGTCTTCCGCGGTGGCGGAGGAACGCACCGCCACCGCCATTTTAGGGTTGCCGTTTTGTAGCTGGGCATAAGCTTCAGCCAGTGCATTATCCAGCACGGCGGGGAAAGGCGTATCAATCACCCATTGGCGGATCTTCGCGCCAACGCGGGCCAGTTCGTTAACGTCGTTAACGTCCAGCGCGTCCAGGGTTTCATCAATTTTGTCTTTCAGGCCATTGGTCGCCAGAAACTCACGGTAGGCATGAGAGGTCGTCGCGAACCCGCCCGGCACAGTCACGCCAGCATTGGCGAGATTACTGATCATTTCACCGAGGGAAGCGTTCTTTCCGCCTACCCGGTCCACATCAGACATTCCCAGGTGTTCAAACCAAATGATGTAATCGTGCAAAATGCATCTCCCTTGAGTCGGTTTTGCGGAGTGTCGAATGTGGGGTGTCGGATTTGGAGTGTATAATACTGGAACTTGTGGCAATTACCTAGGGAACCGCTCCAACGTCAACTACCCCGCCCTAAAGGACGGGGCTTGTTAGAGAACACCCTGCAAGCCAGGTTGACCAGGGAAAGCGGACACCAACCCGCTATGTTTATCACAGGTCGATAAGACTCACCGCCGAATGCTTCCTCAGTTCGGCGCTCTGGAAGACTGGGATCGCGCTGGCGAAAGGCAAAGCGCCGAAGGTTCCGGTCGCCGCGCAAGCGGGAGCCGGTGATAGACATTCCCGAGGGGAGAGAGGCTTCGGCCTCCGTTACAAGGCCCGTAAGGGCATTCATTGAAAGGAAAACGATGTCGGTCTTCGTATTGGATAGACGCAAACAACCCCTGATGCCGTGCACCGAAAGGCGTGCGCGGCTTCTGCTCGACCGTAGGCGAGCCGTGGTGGTGCGTGCGTATCCGTTTACGATCCGGCTCAAAGACCGTACCGGTGGCATCACACAGCCGGTCCGTATCAAGATCGATCCCGGCAGCAAAACCACCGGGATTGCAGTGGTGAGAGAGAATAGCCAGAAGCAACACGTTCTGGCCTTGATGGAATTAGCCCATCGCGGCCGCCCCATCAGCAAGTCTCTGGATCAACGCCGGGCGTTTCGCCGCCGGCGTCGCAGTCAGCTGCGTTACCGGGCACCCAGATTCTTGAATCGAACCAAGCCGAAAGGCTGGCTAGCTCCGAGCCTCCAGCATCGGGTCGATACCACCCGAAGCTTGGTGAATCGGCTTCGATCTCTGGTGCCGGTTGTGTCTATCAGCCAGGAGCTGGTTCGATTCGATACGCAAAAGATGGAAAACCCGGAAGTCAGCGGTGTCGAATATCAGCAGGGCACCTTGCTCGGCTACGAGGTCCGCGAATACCTTCTGGAGAAGTGGGGGCGCGAATGCGCTTACTGCACCGACAAAGACACACCGCTGCAAATTGAGCATATCGACCCAAAAGTTAACGGTGGCTCGAGTCGCATCAGCAACCTGACCTTGGCGTGCCGGCCGTGCAACCAAGAGAAAGGCAGGCAGCCTCTGGCTGATTTCTTTGCATCGTCCAAGCGGCTGAAGAACCACCAGGCCAGGCTGGATCGCATCCTCAAACAGTGCAAAAAGCCCTTAAGAGACGCTTCAGCGGTCAACTCCACCCGGTGGACTCTGTATCAGACACTGAAGCAGACGGGCCTGCCGGTTGAAGTGGGTACCGGCGGCCGCACCAAGTTCAATCGCTGTCGATTGCGCATTCCAAAGACTCACGCGCTGGATGCGGCTTGCGTCGGAGAAGTTGAGATCGTAGAGGGTTGGGACGTTCCAACCTTGGCAATCAAAGCCACTGGGCGCGGCAGCTATAAGCGCACACGCTTAACGAAGCACGGTTTCCCTCGTGGATATCTGATGCGACAGAAGCAAGTACAGGGGTTTCAAACCGGAGATATGGTGCGCGCCGTTGTGCCTTCGGGTCTAAAAATGGGCACCTGGCTGGGCCGGGTCGCCGTTCGCAAGACCGGCAGTTTCAATATTCAGACAAACAGTGGTGCCATCCAGGGAATATCCCATCGCCACTGTGTTTTAACCCAACGAGCGGATGGCTACGGCTATCACATCCAACCCAACCAACCAAAGGAGGAGGGAGACAGGAAAAACGAGTCGCGCTAACGCACGACGCGCTATCCCTCCCCGACCTGAAGGACGGGGGTATCCCGCGCAAAATGATGAAACGCACCGCATTCTTTCTGTCAGACGGAACAGGCCTGACTGCCGAAGGGCTAGGACACGCGCTGCTGGCTCAGTTCGAGAAAATCGACTTTGAACGCATCACCGTTCCTTATATTGATGACGAAAACAAAGCCCACGAAATTGTGGAGCGCATCAACCTTGCCGCTGAAAACGACGATGCCCGTCCCCTGGTATTCGACACCATTGTAAACAGCGATATCCGCAGAATTGTGTCTACCGCAAACGGCTTTATGGTGGATATATTCGGAACGTTTTTAAACCCGCTGGAACAGGAACTGCAGTCTGCATCTTCCTACACCGTGGGCAAATCACACTCCATTGTGAACGGCGACAATTACGAACGCCGTATAAACGCAGTGAACTTTGCACTGGATAACGACGACGGCGCGCGCATTCGCCATTACGACGAAGCCGACCTGATTCTGGTGGGCGCATCCCGCAGCGGCAAAACACCCACGTGTTTATATCTGGCCCTGCAATACGGCGTGAAAGCAGCCAATTACCCGATTACCGAAGAAGACCTGACAGACCAGCAGCTACCAAAGGCACTGCGGCCCCACAAACAGAAAGTGTTCGGCCTGACCATCGAGCCGGAACGGCTGGCCACCATTCGCAACGAACGCAAGCCAAATTCCCGCTACGCGTCTATCAGCCAATGCATGCATGAAATTGAGGAAATAGAACTGATATACCGCCGCGAGCGCGTGCCGTATCTAAACACCACGGCTTACTCGGTGGAAGAAATATCGACCCGCATTATGGTAGCAACCGGGCTCAAACGAAATCGCTGAACCCGGTTGCTTCTTTGCTAAAGCCCGCTTTACAGCTCCTGAATACCCAGGCCCAACTGTTCCACCAGCGCTCGATTGTCGGCGCTGGTGACCACCGCAGTGCTGGCTTTTTCTGGCGCCAGCCAATCTGCAGCCACCCGTTTCAGGTCGTCAATCGTGGTTGCAAGAACCCGCTCGCGGAAACGCCCACGCTGCTCGGCGCTGCGGCCAAACAAGGCACTGTGAAACGCATGGCGCGCTGCGCCGGCCGGCGAGTGGGGTTTGTCCAGCTGGCCGATCACGCCCAGAATAGACTCTTCCAAATCTTGATAGCTGTGATCGGTTTCCACCAACCACTCCAGAGCCTTGTCAAAATCCGCCAGGGTATCGGCCAGGCGCGGGTCGCGGTAAGAAAAGAACTTGAACGTGCCGTTCACGCTGTCCTGCGCTGCACCGCCGCCATAAGCACCGCCTTTCTCGCGGATAGCACGATGCAAATAACCGTTACGCAAGAATCCGCCCAGCACCGTCAACGCGGCCGCATCCGGGTGATCAACCGCCACCGTCGGATAGGCCTTGGCGCAGAAGTTCACCTGGGTTGAAGTCAGCCAGGCTTCATGGGTGGTGTAATTCACCGGCTCCATGCGCCACGCGTTGTCTGGCGCAGACTCCGCGTTTTGCCACAGGCCTTTCACATCGTCCAGCATCGGCTGCAGTTGCTCGTCTTCACCAATCAACAGGAACTGGCGGCTTTGCTTGCCAACCTTCTGATGCAAATCCGCCAGCTTTTGGCAGAACGCCTTCAGCTCGGACGGCTCTTTCAGGGATTTATCCAATGATTTGGTGCGGCGAATGGCTTCCAGCCCGCCCAGGCGGAAACTCAACCAGGCACCCGGGCTCATGCCCTGGGCCGCGGCGCTCATGGCCAACGCATGGCCACTGCCAGTAACGGCTTGCTCACGACGGGCGCGAATCTGGGCAATAATTTCCGCAATGCGGCCGGTTTCATCAAAACGGGCGTTGCTGTAAACGTCTTTCAGCAAACGCGCCAGAGCGTCACTGTTGCGCGCCAGGGCCTTACCGCTGAACACCAGGTAACCGGACATATCCTGCACGTTGTCAATCTTGCCCTTGCTGACAAAGCTGGCCGAAATGCCGCCAGTCTCTGCGGAGATGCGGTCCTGCATCTGCAGGTAATCCAGCTCACCACAGCCCACTTCTGAAATCAGCGCGGTGTAATAAGGCATCAGCGCCAGCTCTTCTTCATTCAACGACGGCAGTGGCAATACCACCTGTTGATAAACCAATCCGTTGGTACCGCGGGCATAGACCGTGGCCGACAGGTCGCCATCAAAACGACCTTCTGGCTCTGGCATCTGCAGGGGCACATCGGTCAAATCCACCTTCGGCAGAATTGAATCGTCGTCTTTGCGGGTTTGTCGTTCCTCCAAAGCCTGGGCGCGCTCAACGATCTGTGCTGTTTCTTCGTCGCTCAGCTTGGCCTTGCGCTGCGCCAGGGCCGCACGGATAGACTCGGTACGCAGGCCTTCCAGCTTGTCGTCCGGGCGCAGGGTCAAGGTTACCCGGTGCGGGTTGTCCAGCAGCTTGCGACGAATCAGGTTCGGCACAAACTGTGGGTCCTGAATTTTCTCCCGCAGACGAGCCAGAACCGGCTCCAGATCCAGCAGATCCACCGGGTCACCACCGTGCACCATTGGCGAAATAGCGGACATGATCAGCTGCAAACCGTAGGGGAAACCGTCACCGGAAATTTCGCGCTGGTGCAGTTCCAACTGATGCAAAATCGCTTCCAATCGTTCACTGCTAACGCCGTCGTCAACAACCTTCTTCAAGGTGTCTTCAATCAGCTGCTCAAGCGCTTGTTGCTGCGCAGGCTCGCTGCCTTCTATACCGCACACGAACGTCATTTCACGGTTGGAATCTTCCAGCCCGCACAAAGGCGAAGGCGCCTGGCCCAGCTCGGTGGTTTCCAAAGCGCGCATCAGCGGTGAGGCGCTGTTATCCAGCAGCACCGAAGACAACAACTGGCCTTCCAGGTTTTCTTCCAAGTCAAAACTGTGGCCTAACAGCCAGCCCATCACAATATGAGTTTTGGCTTCCGTTGGTTCGCCTTCGTTAACGGCGTAAGCCTGCTCTACCCGCAGCGGCGCGAACATGCGTTTTTCATCGTAAACCGGAAGCTTTACATCCAGCTTGTCAAAACGCTTAAGCACCAGCTCTTCGAAGCGCTCCTGATGCTCAACGGCCGGAATATTGCCGTAGGTCGCAAAAATCGCGTTGCTGGGGTGGTAATGGTGCTTATAGAACGCCAACAGGTCGTCATAGGACAAATCGGTAATGTGATCCGGCTCGCCACCGCTGTTGTAATGGTAGGTCGTGGTGGGAAACAGATGGCTGGACAGATTCTGCCATAGCTGAGACGTGGCCGAACTCATAGCGCCCTTCATCTCGTTGTAAACCACACCGCGATAGACCAAATCGCTGGTCGGATCTTCCGGCTTGTCGAACTCCAGGCGGTGGCCTTCCTGGGCAAAATCCAGTTTATCCAGCTTGGAGAAAAACACCGAATCCAGATACACGTCCAGCAAGTTGTCAAAATCCTTGCGGTTCATGCTGGCAAACGGGTACGCGGTCCAGTCGCTGCTGGTGAAGGCGTTCATAAAGGTATTCAGCGATCGGCGAATCATCATAAAGAACGGATCGCGTACCGGATAACGCTCGCTGCCGCACAGTGCGGTATGCTCCAGAATGTGAGCCACGCCGGATGAGTCCATCGGAAACGTCCGCAAAGCCACGAAGAACACGTTTTCATCGTTGTCTGCGGCCATGTGCAAGTGGCGCGCGCCCGTCTTTATATGGCGGTATTCTTCAACATCCAGATTCAGGGTGCCGATGTGGTGGGAACGGATTTTTTCAAACGCCGGGTGCATTGCGTTGTCAGATGTTGCAGCCATTCAAACTGTCCTGTTGTTGACTCGAGAAACGAATCGAGAGATGAATCGAGAGTTAAACCGAGAGTTAAACCGAGAGTGAACCAATTATGGGTTGCGCGGTAAAATCGTTACACACTGGCACTGTTGCAAGGTGATACGCTATAAACAGATACGATGTAAGAAGCGCAAAGGTACAGCGTAACACGGCTTATCCGTTATCATGCAGCACACCCGGTGCAACAAGGTTATTGCTATCACTATGGGCACAATAGAAAATACCTCCGGCAACTCCGCAGACTCAAAAGCACCAAAACCGTCCCCGGCATTGAACACCAGTCAGGCGCCTGGCGACCCAATTCCGGCCCGTGAAGTCGCCGCTTACTGGGATGAGCGCAGGCGCTACTGAAAAGCATCCGCAAAACACCGGGCGGTGCGCCATCACTACTGGCGAGCCATGGCGGTTTATCTGTTGCGGCGGGTATTGTGGTCATTCGGATTTTTCCCGGTGTTTTTCGCCTTCTGGATTCCGCTGGTGCTGGCCCAATTTAATCCGGTTGTGCTGTCCAATGATATGATTGCGCTGTTGCAGGACTTCACCGACAGCAATCCGGAACTTCAGGCCAACACCCTCAGCACCTTGGTGATCGCCTGGGCGTCTATCGGCGGCTTCTTTTTGATCTTTGATTTTGTACTGTCGCCGTTCCGCTCGCCCTATGAATACGAAGCCGACGTATACATGCGCGCCTGGGAGCATCAGTACAGCACAACCGACGCGTCACTCAGCACGTCGCCCACCACATCACCAAGCACACTTTCCAGTAGCACTGGATCTAATAGCCTATTATCTAAAACACCCTCCAACACTGCGGAAGTTCCATGAATCACCTGTTTATAGACAACCTCACCGTCATCGACTTCGCCTACCTGGACGCAACCCGCGGCTTAGTGGGTGAAAGCTGGATTGCCGACATTGTTCTGGGCGGCGAACTGGACGAACAGGGCATGGTGTTCGATTTTTCACACGTCAAACGGGTGATCAAGCAGGTGATCGACGCGCAGGTAGACCACCGCTTGGTGGTACCCAAAGGCCACCCGGGATTGCTGCGGAATGACCAAACACCCCAGCACTTTGTATGGCCGCTCACCAACGGCGAACAGATCGCCCACACCGGCCCGGATGAAGCCGTGCTTTGGCTGGCCGGCGAGACCGTCACCAAAGCGGCTGTTGCGACCCTGCTGGAACACGAACTGAAAGCCGTACTGCCAAACAACGTGATCTCCGTAGACGTACACCTGCGCGAAGAAGTGCTCGAGGGGCCTTACTACCATTACGTGCACGGCCTGAAGAAACACCGGGGCAACTGCCAACGCATCGCCCACGGTCATCGCTCGCCCATTTGCATCCACCGCAACGAACAGCGAGACACAGCCCTGGAAGCCCTCTGGGCCAAACTCTGGAAAGACATCTACGTGGGCACCGAAGAAGACATCAGCCGCCGCTTTGTGGACGACAATGGCGCCGAATACATCCACTTCGAATACGAAGCCAACCAAGGCGAATTCGCCCTGACCCTGCCCGCCAGCCGCGTGTACATGATGGACACAGACACCACGGTGGAACTGATCGCCGGGCACATCGCCGATCAGCTGAAGCAGGAGTTTCCTGAAGATTCGATTCGGGTGAAGGCGTACGAGGGTGTTGGAAAAGGGGGCATGGCGTCGCGATAAGCCAGACGGGGACGGAGCCAGAAGGGGACGGATTTCAAATCCGTCCCCTTTTAGATAGAAGCCTGGGGACAGATTTCAAATCTGTCCCCAGGCTTGACCCTGTATTACAGGCACAAAAAAACCACCCGAAGGTGGTTTTTCTGATGGCTTGCCGGTGGACTAAACCTGCAAGCCGTATTGGCGTCCCCTAGGGGGTTCGAACCCCTGTTGCCGCCGTGAAAGGGCGGAGTCCTAGGCCGCTAGACGAAGGGGACTAGAAAAAAATTGGTGGAGCCAGACGGGATCGAACCGTCGACCTCAACACTGCCAGTGTTGCGCTCTCCCAGCTGAGCTATGGCCCCCAACGGATGCGTATATTAAGGATCGACCCCTGAGCCGTCAACCCTTTTCTGTCACTTTTTTCAGGTGTGTCGAAAACCGCCGGCATCCCTGCCGCTCGCGTTTAATAATTAAACAAATAGCGCTTACCGATTGAACAGATTGATTATTCAGCAATCAACGCAGCGTATTCTTTCTCTACCTTTTTGGTTTCCTTCTTGGAGAAACCACCCAAAATTTCCAACCCATGGCGCAAACGCGCACGGGTCATGTCTGGCCCCAACTGTTCCATAGAGTCCATCACCGACCAGGAATTCGGCGTACCGGCAATCGCCACGAACACAGCGAACATGAAATCGCCCATTTTCAGGTCCATCGCCTTGGCCAGGAACTTCACATCGGCAAATATGTTGTCTTTACTCCAGTGGCGCTGAGCCTCCAGTTGCCACAACGTAAACTGCAGTACCCGCTTCACCTGCCCTTCTTCCAATTTGTTGTGGGCGAAGCTCTCTGGCGTCAACGGCAACATGCCGCTGAACATGAATTGGGCTATGGGTGCTACATCCGAGAACACGTCGGCACGGCCCTTCACAAACGGCACCAACGCCGCCAAATCGTTCTGATTAAACCACCACTGACTCATGCGCTGCAGAAACTGCTCGTCGCTGAGCTCTTCCCGCAGCCACAGGCCATTCAGCCAGCGCAGTTTCTCGACATCAAACACCGGGCCACCCAGCGACACTCGCTGAATATCAAAATCACTGATCATCTCGTCCAGAGTGAACTTCTCGCGCTCATCCGGCATCGACCAGCCCATGCGGCCCAGATAATTGGTCACCGCTTCCGGCAAAAAGCCCATGCGTTCATAGAAATTGATGCTGGTAGGATTCTTGCGCTTGGACAGCTTGCTCTTGTCCGGGTTACGCAGCAGCGGCAAGTGGCACAGCACCGGCATGTCCCAGCCGAAATACTCATAAAGCAGCTTGTGCTTGGGCGCCGAGTTAATCCATTCCTCACCGCGCAGCACGTGAGTGATTTCCATCAGGTGGTCGTCCACCACGTTCGCCAAGTGGTACGTGGGCATGCCGTCAGACTTCAATAGAATCTGACAGTCCACCTGGGCCCAGTCGATCTCGATGGTACCGCGCAACATATCGACAACTTCGCACACGCCGTCATCGGGCACTTTCATGCGAATGACATAGGCATCGCCCGCTTCCCGGCGACGATGCACCTCTTCCGGTGACAACTCCAGGTTGCCCTTAATGCCCGGATTCAGGCCCGCGGCCTTGCGTTCCTCACGAATCACATCCAGCTCTTCAGGCGTACGAAAGCAATAGAACGCGTGACCGGCCGTAACCAGGTCTTCCGCGTACTGGGCGTAAGAATCCTTGCGCTCCGACTGGCGATAAGGGCCGTGGGGGCCGCCCACATCGGGGCCTTCATCCCAGTTCAAGCCAAGCCAGCGCAGCGCAGTCAGAATTTCCTGTTCGGATTCCGGTGTACTGCGGGCCTGATCGGTGTCTTCAATGCGCAAAATAAACTGGCCACCGTGCTGGCGCGCGAAACACAGGTTGAACAGGGCCACGTAAGCGGTGCCAACGTGCGGATCGCCAGTGGGCGACGGGGCAATTCGGGTACGTACTAAAGTCATGGGTGATTCCTGAAATAAATTCCCGAGAATAGCCTGGGAATAAGAGCATTAGAGAATAAAATAAGAGCATTAAAGATTAGAAAGTGGCCGTTAATCGTCAGTTATTCCCCATTATAACGACCAAACCGGCAAACCGCATTGTCACCAACGCTTTCGCTTCAGTCGGCATTTGCGTCGCACCTCGTTATGTAATATTATAACATTCTTAAAGCGATCAACGGCTCACCCGCCGCCTACCCTGACAAACCTGAATGGAACACCAAGCCATGAACACCCAACTGCACCTGCCCCGTGCCGCTTTTATGACCGGCCTGCTAACACTCGCCGCTGCCCTACCCGCAGCCGCAGCCGCCGACACAAACATAGTCACCTCCATCAAACCGCTGGAACTGCTGGTACGCGCCGTGGCCACCGATGACGTCACCGTTACCAGCCTTGTCGCCCCGGGCGGCAGCCCGCACAACTACACCCTGCGCCCGTCCCAACGCCGCGCCCTGGAGCAGGCCGATGCCATCTTCTGGGTAGGACCGGAGGTGGAAAGCTTTCTTACCCGCCTACTGGCCAATAACGAATTCAGCGGCAGAACCCATCAGTTGATGGGCCAGACGGACAACCACACTGAAGAAACTCCCTACGCCGACGATGATCAAAGCCGTGAGCATAATGACCATCTCGAACACCAGGCTGACGAAGAAAAACACAGTGGTCACAGTGACGAAGACGAACACAATGATCACACTGGCAAAGAAGAACACAGCGACCACAGCGACCACAGCGACCACAGCGACGAGCATGCCCAGGCTGATGATGAACACAATCACGACCACGGCACGGGTGACGACCCACACATTTGGGTAGACCCACAACACGCCCTTGAAATGGCCCGCGCCATTGCACAAACACTGTCAAAACTGGACAGCACCAACGCCCAGGCCATCCAGCAAAACCTGCAAGCGTTTGAACAACGCGTGAATGCCCGCGAAGCCAGCATCCGCGAGCAACTCGAACCGCTGCAAAACCGGAACCTGTTCTCCTACCACAGCGCCTTTACCCGCTTCGCCGAACACTACGGCCTGCAACTGCAAGGCGTGCTCACACTAAACCCGGCACTCAGCCCCGGCGCCAAACACATCGCCGAAGTACAAAACCAGCTAAAACAAACCGGCAGCGCCTGCCTGCTCACCGAACCCCAGTTCAACACTCAATGGTGGACAAGCATTACAGAGGGCCTAGACATCACCTTCAGCACCTGGGACCCACTGGCCACAGACATACCCGCCACGCCCGAAGGCTATGAGCAGTTCCAACAAAGCATCGCCGATGCCGTGCTGAACTGCCGCTAGGACAAGAGAACGAACCAGGGGACGGGTCAGGGGCGGATCAGGGGACGGATTTCAAATCCGTCCCCGTCTTAAGCTCTACCTCGGGACCAGGGGACAGATTTGAAATCTGTCCCCGCTGTTCCGGCTATAAGCTTTATGAGAAACTGCTCCCCCAAAAAGGAGCCTCAACCATGCCCGAGCACAGCCCATCACCCAATCACCACCCCGCCACCCGCATCATCCACAACCGGCGCCATCGGGACCAGCAAGGCAGCCCTTACTCGCCGGTGTACAACACCACCACCTACCGTTTCGACACCACCGCCGAACAGCTGGCCGTGGTAAAAGGTGAACACGACGGCAACCTGTACACCCGTTGGGGCACCAATCCCACCATTAAAGAGCTGGAACAAGGCCTGGCGCAGCTGGAATCAGCACAGGCCGGATTGGCGTTTGCCTCCGGCATGGCGGCCATCTCCGCCACCCTATTTGCCCATGGCCGCAACGGCATCGTATGCGTGGGCGATCTGTACGGCGGCACCCAGGAACTGCTGATGAATCATTTCGAGCCCCTGGGCATTCCCTTTATCTTCCTTCTGAACCAACAGCTGGATGAGCTGGAACAGCATCTAACCAAGCCCGGCATGCTGGTGTACTGCGAAACCCCGGCCAACCCAACCATGGCCATATTAGACATCGCCGACCTGGCCCGCCGTGCTCACGCCAAGGGCGCCTTAATGGCCGTCGACAACACCTTCGCCAGCCCCATCAACCAGCGCCCGCTGGAACTGGGCGCCGACCTGGTCATGCACAGCGCTACAAAATACCTGGCCGGCCACAGCGACTTAACCGCCGGCGCCTTCATGTCCAGCGCAGAACTCGCCAAACCCGTGGCCGCCTGGCGCAAAAGCCTGGGCCAGATACTGGCACCGGAAATGGCCGCGCTTCTATCGCGCAGCCTGCGAACCCTGCACGTACGAGTCCGCCAGCACAACGAAAACGCCATGGCCGTCGCCATTGCCATGGAAAAACACCCGAAAGTCAGCCGCGTACTCTACCCCGGCCTGCCAGATTTTCCCGGCCACCAACTCGCCAAACAACAAATGCACGGCTTCGGCGGCATGCTCAGCATTGATGTCGTAGGCGGCGGCAAAGCCGCAGAATGCGTCGAAGACCACCTGCAAGTCTTCCTGCTAGCCACCAGCCTGGGCGGCGTAGAAAGCCTGGTCAGCCAGCCAATCGCCACCAGCCACTACCGCCTGACACCCGAAGACCGGGCACAAAGGGGAATCAGCGATGGCTTACTGCGATTGTCAGTGGGGCTTGAAGATGCGGGGGATTTAATTGCGGACCTGGAGCAGGCGCTGGACAGCTTGGCGGAGTGACCCAAACATCATCACGACAGATGGAAATGTAATTGAAGCAGTGGGCGCTCAGAGCTATCGCCAGCAAGAAATTTCCATCATCGACAGACCACGTCACTTTAATGTACTATGTACACGTTCTGACGCATCAATCGAAGGTCATACACCGCGTGAGTCATGCTATTGAGTTTATTGAAACACCGACATTTACCCGGCAAATACAAGTGATTGCAACGGACGATGAACTTAAGGATCTCCAACGCACGTTGATTGCTCAACCAGACAAAGGCGATCTGATTCAGGGCACTGGCGGACTACGCAAGATACGCATGGCTCTGGGTAATCAAGGGAAAAGCGGCGGTGCTAGGGTTATTTATTTCCTGGCCTCCGCGGAGATCATTTACCTAATATTAGCGTATCCTAAAAGCACTAAAGACAGCTTGACGCCGGCCGAGAAAATCACATTGAAAGCGCTGACTCATCAATTAAAAGGGGAGGTTTCCAAATGAGCATCTTTAACGAACTCCAGACATCCTTGGAAGAAGCCATCAGTATAAAGCACGGCAAAGCTCAGGCCTCCCGAACAACTCGCCACGAAGTGGCCGATGTGAAAGCGATACGAGCTGCATTGCATGTTTCGCAAGCGGAATTTGCAAAGGCCATGGGTACTAGTGTCGATACCGTAAAAAGCTGGGAAACTAAACGCCGCAATCCCACAGGCCTCGCGGCTAAAGTACTTGCAACGATTCAGGACAACCCGGCTTATTTTAGCGAACTATCATCCCACTGATCGTTCAAGTTCGTTTTCCTGGGGACAGATTTATAAATCTGTCCCCTTTTCGGGTTTCCGGTGTTCCCGGCACGTCACTCAGCAATCACCACCCTAGATTCCGGCTTCGCCTTCAGCGCTTGCTCAAACACAACTTTTAACGCCGCCTTAGCACCCTCATCACCGTGCACCAGCCGAATTTCCTTGGGCGCATCGGGAATGCCCAACACGAAATTCAACAAGTCACTTTGCCCGGCGTGGGCGGAGTAGCCGCCTACTTGGTGAATGCGCGCGCAGATGGGGTAACGTTTATCGTCAAGTTCCACCCATCCAGCCTGATCCGGTGTTCGCACGCCGGCGTTACGGCCATATTTCAGAATATCCCGCCCTGGCGTACCCGCGGCCTGATAGCCCACGAACAACACATCGTTGCGGGCGTCGCCAAGCATGGCTTTCAGGTAGTTCACCACCCGGCCACCCGCGCACATACCAGAGCCCGCCAACACCACCGCCGGACGTTTGAAACTGGCCAGGAACTCCACAGCCTCAAGGTGGTCAGCATGGCTGTTAATCAGCGTAAGCTGGTCGAAGCCCAGCGGGTGCCGCCCTTGACTCAGTACTTCCTGGGCCTCCGCATCCCACATGGGTTTTAACTGGCGATAGATACGCGTGAACTCTGCCGCCAAAGGCGAGTCCACCACAATCTCCAGGTCCTGCCATTGCACACCCGGCGCCACCGATTCACCACCAAATTCATGAATCAAACTTTCAATTTCATACAGCAAATCCTGAGTTCGGCCAATACTGAACGCCGGTACAATCACCGTGCCACCATCCGCCAGGGCGCTCTGCAGCACTTCCTTTAACCGCAAACGCCGGGTAGTACGGTCTTCGTGATCCTTATCGCCATAGGTGCTCTCAATCACCAACCGATCAGCCCGTTCTGGCGACGCCGGGGCCGTCAGCAACGGCGCATGGGCAGCGCCTAAATCACCACTGAACACAATGCGCTCAGTAACCGGCCCAGCTTGTTCACTCCCACCCTCGCTTTCGTGTTCACCATCGTGCGCCCTATCATGCTCTCCATCACATTCTGCCGCCGTAACATCACACTCTACATACGCCGAGCCCAGAATGTGACCTGCCGGCTGAAAACGAATACCCAGAGAGCCTCCGGTTTCGTTATCCGCCTCAAACACCGAATGCCACTGCCCATAAGGCACCGGCACCAGGCGCTGGCGAATCAGCCCCAGCACTCGCTCAATCAACGCCCTATCCCGCGTAAAACCAATCTTCAGCGCGTCTTCCAGAATTTCCGGCAACATAATGGCTGAAGGCTCAGAGCATATAATCGGCCCGTTAAACCCCGCCGCCAGCAAATACGGTATGCGGCCAACGTGGTCAATGTGCACGTGGGTAACCACCAGTGCGCGAATGTGATCAATGGGAAAATCGATAGCGAGGGCGGCAATACCTGCCGAAGCAGGGACAGATTGATGAGCTAAAGGGGGGGCAGATTTAGAAATCTGTCCCCGTGCGAGCCTGCCGGCGGCGTCTGCGCCCTGAAACAGGCCGCAATCAATCAAAATACCGGCGGAAGGATGCAACCGACCAGGGGGAGTAATACTCAATTCGTGGCAGGAGCCAGTAACGCCAGAGACGGCGCCGTGGTGGGAAATATTGATCATAACAACCTCCTTGTTGCCGACTCCAGAAGCCGGCCAGCAAGGGACAGACTTAAAGTCTGTCCCTACTTTGGACTGGAACTCCACTTAGGGCTCTTTGTACATTTGGGCTATCGTTGCTACTGGCAGGAACATTCGTAGCGGATGCGATGGCAAGCATTGAAACCCAAAACTGTTATACAGCGTTTGTCTTCGAGCTACATCAGCCGAGTTTCCACAATCGAGAACATCAAGTAGAACCATCGCCGTTCCTACCCTATATGAAGCGATGTAAGCGCCTTTGAGCGCGTCGGCAAGGAGCAAACCGCCTAATCCCTGGCTTTGAGCGGAAGATGTAACCCCCATCATGCCTATGAACGCTGCGGGTACTTTCCCGTCGGGCAACGCATATCGCCGGTAGCGATTATGAAGGTCACCATAATCCACGCTATGTGCGTTGATCGAATAGAAGCCGAGAATTTCTTCGGGATTATCATTGGGACTTGTGGCTACAAATATCCTCGCCGTTCCTCCTTTCATAAGCTTCCCTGCTGTTTTCTTCAGGAAGTTATCAACTTGTTCAACGCCAGACCCAAAAGCCGCTCGATCGTGTTTATTCACGTCGAGCGGCTCAATAACTATTTCACTCCGCATCAGCGCAAAACCACCCTCTGATCATATTGAATAAAGGCGGCACGCAGTTTTTCCGTTGGGGTGGGAGGGCTCTTCAAGGCATCAAAAAAGGCATGATGATCCTCGGGTTTTAGATGTGTCACCTCATGGGCCTGTATCGTGGCAATGGCACGCTGATAAACGGCATCGATTGCGAACGCCGACACATCCTGACCTGTCATCGCTGCTGCACGTTCAACCATTTTTTTGATATGTTCAGTTGTACGAAAGTTAAAGCGAGCGGTGTTACGCTTCCCAGCCTCTGGGCTGTCTTTTGAAGTCGTTGAAGCCAACATGCGATACTCCTTTTAGATTTCAAAATACATGGTAAATTGTACGCCTTATGGGCGTACAATTCTAGTTCGAGAAAATCTTCAGGCTCACCAACGAACCGGACGAACCCAGCACATTGCCAAAACGCACCATCGAGAACACCGTACCGCTCTGGCGCTGAGCTAACCCCTGCAACACCAGCTCCGCCATGCGCTTACTGGCGCCCATCACATTGGTCGGGCGCACCGCTTTGTCGGTTGAAATCAGCACAAAACGTTCAACACCCGCCGCCACCGGCGCCGGTCACCATCACCGAACGACCGAACAGAGATGAGGCCGCCTGGGCGTTGTCTGGCCGCACCGGATCACGCCCCAGCAGGTCTTCGATTTCCAGATCGCGAATGTCATTAATGCGCGCCTGGCCGGCAATCACTTCGCTAAACGACGGCACCGTTTGCACCGGCAATTCCAGCTTTTCAAGCTGCGTCAGCAACTCGCGACGGTTCACGGCCGGCGCCGTAGTGGGAAATATTGCTCATAGCAACGTCCTTGTTGGCGGTTGGCGGTTGC
>NZ_AAXY01000024.1 GCF_000169375.1 Marinobacter sp. ELB17 | reverse complement strand
ATTGCCGGCGTGGTTGAAAAGAAACAGACCATGCCGGTGCTCTCCAACGTGTTGCTGGTAGCCGAGGACAACACCCTGACCCTTACCGGCACTAATATGGAAGTGGAGCTGGTAGCGCGCATCACTCCGGTTCATATAGATCAGCCGGGGCGTATAACGGTGCCGGCACGCAAGCTTGCGGACATTTGCCGTGCGCTGGGTGAGGAATCGCCTATCGAGCTGGACCAGCAGGGCGACCGCCTGCATCTGCGCTGTGGCAAAAGCCACTTCACCCTGGCGACCTTGCCGGCCGAGCATTTTCCCAATGTGGAAGACGAAGCTGAGAGTTTCCGTTTGGAGCTGCCGCAAAAAGAGTTGCGGCGTATGTTCGATAGCACCGCGTTTGCCATGGCTCAGCAGGATGTTCGTTATTACTTGAACGGTTTGTTGTTGGAAGTTGCGGCAGATCACGTTCGTACCGTGGCCACCGATGGTCACCGCCTGGCGATGGCCCATCAGGATGTTGAAACCGGTTGCCCAGAAGCGCGTCAGGTGATCGTGCCGCGTAAAGGCGTACTAGAGCTTGCGCGCTTACTGGATGACGTGGACACACCGGTCACCCTGGTGATTGGCGATAATCACTTGCGCGCAACCGTGGGCAGTTATACGTTCACGTCCAAGCTGATTGAGGGAAAATTCCCCGATTACAACCGGGTTATCCCCCGCGGGGGCGACAAAGTAGTGTTGGCCGATCGCATTACCCTGAAGAATACTCTGCAGCGGGCAGGTATTCTGTCTCATGAAAATATTCGCGGTGTGCGTTTAAATCTGGCCGCCAATGAGCTCCAGGTGTTTGCCAATAACCCGGACCAGGAACAGGCGGAAGACGCGTTGCCGGTAGATTATCAGGGTGAAACCCTTCAAATCGGCTTCAATGTCGGCTATCTGATAGACGTCATGAACGCGTTGGATGATGACCAGGTAAAAGTCACTTTGTCGAACCCTAATAGCAGCGCGCTGATCGAATCCCAGACGGATGCTCGTTGCCTCTATGTGGTTATGCCAATGCGTTTGTAGGTTGCCGCAGGCGGCACCCCACAAACAGCCGGCGTGAGCACCCCGGATATAGTCGGTGTATGCAACTCACGGATAAAAAGTTCTGAAAGGTTTTAATAACAGGAGTTCCGGGGCATGGTCACACGTTTAAAAGACGGTATAAAAGGTGCGTTTCGTATTGGTCAGACCATGAGTGTGCTTGGGCGTATTGGGTTTAACTGGGTGCGCGGTGACCGCCCCCCTGCTCCGCGTTTGTTGCGGCAGACCTTTGAGTCCCTTGGTGCCACCTATATAAAGCTGGGGCAATTCATTGCCAGTTCACCGACCTTTTTCCCGAAAGAGTATGTGGAAGAGTTTCAGGGTTGCCTGGATAGCACCCCAAGCCTGCCGTATCGGGTGATCCGCAAAATCATTGAGGAAGAATTGGGCCGTCCGGTGGAAGAGGTGTTCACAGATATAGACCCGGTAGCCTTGGCCTCGGCATCCATCGCTCAGGTGCATGTCGCAAGGTTGATCAACGGCGAAGAAGTGGTTATCAAGGTGCAAAAGCCCGGCGTGCGCAATATTCTGCTTACGGACCTGAACTTTTTGTACGTATCTGCCCGAATCCTTGAAACTTTAGCTCCAAAGCTGTCGTGGACATCGCTATCCGATATTGTTGATGAAATTCAGCGCACGATGATGGAAGAGTGCGATTTTATCAAGGAAGCCGATAACCTTGAGGTTTTCAGGCAGTTTCTACACAACACTCATAACACTGACGCCACCGTGCCCAAGGTGTATGAGCAGTGTAGCTCCCGTCGCATTTTAGTAATGGAACGTTTTTACGGTGTTCCTTTGACCGATCTGGACAGTATTCGCGGATACACAAACAATCCGGAAGGAACCCTGATTACTGCCATGAACACTTGGTTTTCGAGCCTTACGCAATGCGATTTTTTTCACGCCGATGTACACGCTGGTAACCTGATGGTGTTGCGCGACGGTCGGGTTGGGTTTATCGACTTCGGGATAGTTGGGCGAATTGCGCCCGACACCTGGCAGGCGGTGAACGATTTTATTCAGACTGTGATGGTGGGCAATTTCGACGGCATGGCCGATGCAATGATCCGCATTGGGGTTACTCGACACACGGTTGAAGCCAGTTTGCTTGCTAATGATTTGCGCACGCTTTACTCCAAGATGGATCAGATGGTGCCAGATACCGTTGCTTACACGGCGGACCGGGCCGAAGACGACGTAAATCATCTGCTGATGGATATGGTCAAAGTAGGTGAAAGCCATGGGCTGCACTTCCCGCGGGAATTTGCGTTGCTGTTGAAGCAATTTTTGTATTTTGACCGTTACGTACACATATTGGCGCCGGAAATGGACATGTTCATGGACGACCGCTTAAAGATGTTGCACTAGGGGCTTTGGCCCTTAGTTTTTTTATGGCATTGATTACACTGCAAACCGAACACTTCCGTAACTTGGCGGCAAAGCCTGTTACCTTCTCCCCCGCTTTTAATCTGATAGACGGCGCTAACGGCAGTGGTAAAACCAGTTTGCTGGAAGCCATCGGCTACCTAGGCCTGGGTCGCTCGTTTCGCGTCAGTCGCCACCAGGCTGTCGTTCAACATCAACAGCAGCGATTTACGGTGTTTGGCGGCCTGGATGCCGGCACTCTTAATTGTAGGGGTTCCAATTCTGGCGCGTTCAATTCTGGCGTTCCAAATCCTGATACGGGTAACTCCGATGCTCGCAATTCTTGTATTCCGAATTCTGAACTAAAGGCAGCACCTGAAGCAGGGGCCTCAAGCTATGCGCATCGCTTGGGTATTTCCAGAGATGTCGGCCTTAAGGAGACAGTTCTAAGAGTAGACGGTGAAGCCGTGCGCAATCTGTCGGCGTTGGCGCGACATCTCCCGGTATTGGTGATCGACCCGGGAGTATTTGATATTGTGGCCGGCGGCCCCGGTAAGCGACGGCAGTTCTTGGATTGGTCAGTGTTCCACGTGGAACCTTCTTTTGGCGGCGCCTGGCAGCAATGTCAGCGAGTAATATCACAGCGGAACCAAACGCTGAGAAATGGTAGAATAGATGAATCGTTGATGAGGGCCTGGGATGCCCAGTACGACCTGTTAAGCAATCGAGTGACGGATGCCCGTCTTGCAGCGTTTGCCCTGTTTAAAGAGGCCTTCTGGTTGCTTCTCGGGGAAACCGATGCAGCCTGGGCGAATCAACTAAAGCTGGAGTTTTATCCCGGCTGGGACCATGCCCAACGGTTGTCGGAAGTGCTGGTGAGTCATCGGGATCAAGAACGTCGAATGGGCCACACTTTGTATGGACCCAATCGAGCTGACATTCGTCTAAAAATACAAGGCCGGCCGGTGGCGGAAATACTGTCCCGCGGTCAGCAAAAAACATTGGTTATTTTGATGAAGATTGCCCAAGGCATGGTTTTACGGCCGTTGGGAAAGCAGGTCACGTTTTTACTGGACGACATAAACGCCGAACTCGATAGTCGACATCGGCAAATGTTGGCCGAAAAATTACGATTGCTGCAGTGTCAGGTGTTCATCACCTCCATCGAACAGCAGACGCCCGACACCTTATGGCCGGGGACAACAACGCCCGATTTCAGAATGTTCCACGTGGAACATGGTCAGGTAACGGAAGAACATTAGCTGGCCGCATTTTTTTATCACGCTGCGGCCATCAGCCTTCAGGAGTTTTTTAATGAGTGAATCAGCCTACAATTCCTCCAGTATCAAAGTACTGAAAGGCCTGGACGCCGTGCGCAAGCGGCCTGGCATGTACATCGGCGATACGGACGACGGCACTGGCCTGCACCACATGGTGTTCGAACTGGTAGACAACTCCATTGACGAAGCGCTAGCCGGCCACTGCACAGAAATTGGAATTCGTATCCATCCTGACGAATCTGTCAGCGTGCACGACAATGGTCGCGGCATTCCAGTTGATCTGCACGAAGGCGAAGGCATTTCTGCTGCCGAAGTTATCATGACCGTACTTCACGCTGGCGGTAAGTTTGACGACAACACCTATAAAGTGTCGGGTGGTCTTCACGGTGTGGGCGTGTCGGTTGTTAATGCCCTATCGTCGGTGTTGACGTTAACCATTCGTCGCAGCGGCAAAGTCTACGAGCAGACTTATAACCACGGTGTTCCGGCGGCGCCTTTGCACGAGGTTGGCAGCACTGACGCCAGCGGCACCAAGGTACACTTCATTCCTTCAGAAGCTACGTTCACCAATATCAAGTTTCACTACGAAATTCTGGCAAAACGGGTTCGGGAACTGGCGTTTTTGAACAGCGGTGTACGCATTCGCCTGACCGATGAGCGCAGTGGAAAAGAAGAACTCTTTGAATATGAGGGTGGTTTGAGGGCGTTTGTAGAACACCTGAACACCAACAAAACCCCTATCAATCGGGTGTTCTATTTTACCCAACAGCGTGAAGACGGTATTGAAGTAGAAGTGGCTATGCAGTGGAACGATGCCTTCCAGGAAAATATCTACTGTTTTACCAATAATATTCCACAGCGTGACGGCGGTACGCACCTCGTTGGTTTTCGCACGGCGCTGACTCGTTCTTTGAACAGCTACATTGAGCACGAAGGCTTGGGTAAGAAGGCCAAAGTTAGCACTTCCGGCGACGACGCTCGCGAAGGTCTGACTGCTATCATCAGTGTGAAAGTACCAGACCCAAAGTTTTCTTCCCAAACCAAAGACAAGTTGGTTTCCTCCGAGGTGAAAACTGCTGTAGAACAGGAGCTCTATCAGAGCTTTGCAGCTTATCTTCAGGAGCAGCCCAGTGAAGCGCGGCTAATCGTCAACAAGATGATTGAAGCCGCCCGTGCCCGCGAAGCAGCGCGTAAAGCCCGTGACATGACCCGCCGTAAAGGCGCTCTGGATATTGCCGGTCTTCCCGGCAAACTGGCCGACTGTCAGGAAAAAGATCCCGCTCTTTCCGAACTGTTTATAGTGGAGGGTGACTCCGCGGGCGGTAGCGCAAAGCAGGGTCGGGAACGGCGAAACCAGGCGATTCTGCCGCTGAAGGGTAAAATCCTGAATGTTGAAAAAGCCCGATTTGACAAGATGCTGTCATCAGCAGAAGTCGGTAATCTGATTACGGCTCTGGGCTGTGGCATTGGGCGCGAAGAGTTTAACGTTGAAAAACTGCGTTATCATTCCATTATCATCATGACTGACGCCGACGTAGATGGTTCGCACATCCGCACCCTGCTGCTGACCTTCCTGTTCCGTCAAATGCGGGAAGTGATTGAGCGAGGCCACGTGTTCATTGCCATGCCACCGCTGTACAAAGTAAAGCGTGGCAAGCAAGAGCAGTATCTAAAGGATGAAAATGCCCGCGAGAGCTATTTGACCCAGACCGCATTGGAAGGTGCGCAGCTGTTCGTTAACGCCGATGCGCCTGCCATCAAGGATTCTGCTCTGGAAACCATGGTGAAGGACTATCAGGCCGTGATGGCCATGATTGACCGCCTGTCACGCGCTTACCCGTCTAAGGTGCTGGCGCAGATGCTGCACAATAACACCCTCACATCGGAACAGCTGAAAGACGAAAGCGCCGTTGCCAGTTGGGTAGGTCGCTTGGGTAATAACCTGGAACTGGATACCCGTACTGGCACCAAATACGTGTTCTCGGTACATCACGATACCGAGCGCGATCTGTATCTGCCAATGGTAACCGTGCATTTGCACGGCATGGCCCATGAGCACGTTTTCAGCCATACGTTCTTTGAGGCGCCGTCTTACAAAGCCATCGCCCGCCTGGGTGAAACCCTGGACGCTCTGGTTGAAGAAGGAGCTTACGTTCAGCGTGGTGAGCGTAAGCAGGCTGTTTTGTCGTTTGAAGGCGCCCTTGCCTGGCTGATGAAAGAAGCTCAGCGCGGCCTGACCCTTCAGCGTTATAAGGGTCTGGGCGAGATGAACCCGGAACAGCTGTGGGAAACCACCATGGACCCGGAATCCCGCCGTATGATGAAAGTGACCATTGCAGACGCTTTCGCCGCTGACCAGATGTTCACTACGCTGATGGGTGACGATGTTGAGCCGCGCCGTAACTTCATTCAGACACACGCTTTGGAAGTGACCAACCTGGATATCTGATCTTTTAGATCGACGGACAGATTCATTGTCCTGATAGAAACCATAAAAAACCCCGGCACTCAGGTCGGGGTTTTTTATGGTTCGAGTTTCTAGAGAAAGCATGACCGTATCAACGAAGCCTTTGTGACGATCAGAGCCGTGTCATCGCTGTTACCCAGGCGCGGGGATTGCGATCTGAGGTGTCAGAGACCGGTTCCCCGCCCTGGCCTCTCCAGGCAAGGCTCGCATCCACACTCCACGTTCCGTTGTTGAAGCGCGCGCCGACGCCCTGGCCGGAAATGTCCCGTTCGTTATCGCCCGTCGTCCAGGTTGATTCGTTGATCTTGACGTAACCAGCGTCGTAAAAAACGAAAGGTGTGACACTTCCCATCTGATAGCGCGCCTCCACCTGAGCCAACCAGCCTTCATCCCCGTAGCCTTCTCCGGATGGATAGGCGCGAACTCCATTGGCGCCTCCCAAGCCAAAGTTTTCTGACGAGTCTAAATTCTTGCCCGCCCATTGGGTTGATAGGTGGCTAAAAAGCATGAGGCTGTTCAGGGGTGTCGCTTGCAGGCGCGCCAGGTCCAGGTTCCATTTGTCGAAACTACCCTGGCTTTGAGCGGTAACGGAATCGGTCATTTCGGCTGCAGCGTCCAGGTCGAGCTCCCCATGGCTGTAGCCGAAGCTGCCATAGGTAACACCGCTGCCGCCAAGACCATCACGGTAGTCAAAAATAAGCGTAAGCGGAACGACGTTACTGGATTTGTCACTGCGCGTATCGGTCGCACCCTGTTTATCCAGAAGCTTCTTGTACTGATAGGTGCTGGCCAACGTAAGGTTGGCTTTTTGCAAACGAATCAGCGGGTAAGAAAGGCCTGCGCTTTTGATGTCGGCGGTACCGGTGGCGTCGAGGTTGGCAAACTCCTTGGTGAGTTCGTAGCTTGTGCGGGCATAGCCAAGATTACCGCGCAGACCTGATGAACCAATAGGTAAGCCGTAGCCAAGATTGCCCATCCACTGGCCTTGGTTACTTACGTTACCCCGCACAAAAATCTGATCGCCCAACATGAACGGGCTGTCCCATTGCAGATCCGCAAAAGCTCGGTATTCACCGGTATAGCGATTGCCATGATTGTCCCATCCAGCTGGCCGCGAAAGGTGGGTCCTGGTGCAACATCAACAACCAAGTCGCCAGTACCGGCTTCCTGGCCGGGCCGAATCAGAGGTACAATTTGCATTCCTGGTTGATCGGACAGGATCAAGGTAGTGCGCTCAAGGGCTGCGGTTTCAATCACAGCCCCGGGTGCCAGTGTCGCCAGGAAGAGCTGGGCGGCGGGTGAAAACCGGGCATCGCCCGTGGTGCTGACATTGCTATAGCGGCCCTCAACAAGGGCAATCTGGAAAACCCCATCAGCGAACCTTTGTTCCGGCACCAGAGCACGAGCGAACGGATAGCCTTCTGCCCGGTAATGCTCGCTAATGCGTTGGGCCAGGCCTTGCAGGCCGGCTAGGTCGTAAGGCTGGCTGGTCACATCACCGAGCACATCAGAAAGCGCTTCGCCGGTGAAAATGCTATTACCTGTAAAACTGACCGCTTTCAGCGATACCTTTGCCCCGCCGGGAAGTACCGTGGCACTCAATGGCGTTGCGATTTGAATGTTGGGACTGGCCTTGGGTAATGATGGCACTTCCCGCTCCTGTTGCAGCAACTGACCTACGTCAGGCGCAATTTGAGCAAAAGTGGGCAAGGCAAACAATGCCCGTTCCTGCCACTGTGAAGCGGCTTTTGAGGATGTTGATGTCTATCCCGCTGTAGGTACCCGCATTAATGAAATCAGTCACCGTGTTGCCACCGTATTGGAAGCTGTAGTCGGTTCCCAACGTCCAACCGTTATAGGTGGCGCCAAAGATGGACGATTCGCTCCAGTAGTCGTTCAGGAGGTAGCCGTTACCCTTATAAACGTAAGTACCTCCCAAAGCGGAAAGTGTGTAGTTGAGCGGCGTAATCGGCCCTGCCGTGATCAGCCACAAGGGCGAACCATTCGCCAGTTTTAGGCGCGGGTAGTAGTTACTGCCGGTGTCTGCAACATCTTCGGCGATATCCCAGCCTGCAGCACTGAAAGTGGCGAGCTGGTTCATCTCGGCAGTGCTTTTTCCAGTGACGTTGGTCAGAGTAATGGTGCCACTTTGAGAGCCAATGCCGCTGCTGGCATCCTTGCCACTGGTTTGGGTGTCCCAGAAGCTGTCGCTAATGCTGGCGCCCTCGACAGCTCCGACAAAGCCTCCGACATTGTTGACCATGCCTGTACCCGTGCCAGTGTTGTTCCCCACTAAACCACCCCTGCTGTTATCAATGGCTGTGACAACCCCTGCTGAATAGCTTCGGGATATGGTTCCATTGTTCTGTCC
This sequence comes from Marinobacter sp. ELB17, assembly GCF_000169375.1. GTDB lineage: Bacteria > Pseudomonadota > Gammaproteobacteria > Pseudomonadales > Oleiphilaceae > Marinobacter. Next base: position 55,910 of record NZ_AAXY01000024.1, on the reverse strand, counting down.
AACCAACCCACCAAAAATATCTTGTAGGAACATATCTGTAACAGATACAGTGCTGTAGCTGTCTGTCACAGTTCCCTGATTAACGCCAACCAGTCCGCCCAGGCGATTACCACCGCGTAAGCTCCCAGTCGAGTAGCTATTTTGAATGGTGCCCCCAGACGCGTTCCAACCGATCAATCCACACCCAAAATGTGCCACCAAAAGTACTACCCTTGGTGTAACTTGCGCTCACGGTTCCTTGGTTGGCGCCGGCCAATGAGTCAACACGCCCGCTCCCTGAAATGTTGCTCTCAATAAGGCCCAGGTTTTGAACCATGGCGCCTGCTCCCAAAAAACCAAAGAGACCGACGTATTCCCCTCGGTTAATGCTCAGACCAGTAATTGTGTGGCCTAGCCCATCAAGGCTGCCACTGAATCTGTTGTTGTTATCCCCGATCGGCAAAAAGCCAGCGCCCCCGTTCCAGCCGCTGGTAGCGCTGGCATCGATGTTGGAACCCAGCACGTAGTTGCCGCCGAGATCACCGTTGATCCCTTGCAGGTCTGTTCTGGTGGTGGAGCTTGCTATACCGAGGCTGGTGATAACCTTCCAAGGCGTTGCAACGCCGTCGCTACCTAGTTTAGTAACGAAGTTGTCGCCCGCTTCCAGGTTGATCGTTCCGCCACCCAAGCTGTAGCTGGCAGAGTTACCACTGGCCACTGCATCTTGGCCATAGTCGAGCTGCACTTGAGCATCTACATTTTGCGCCGTGATATTGGCGTTAATTTTGATGTTGCGGTGTGCCGAGAGGGTTAATTTGGTAGCGGCGCTCCAGCTGACAGCGTCGTTAACGAAAATGTCGCCGTTGGTACCTGTTCCTCCATTAGCGCAAGTCGCACCTACACAATGGGTGCCGCCAGCGCTGGTTTGAATGGTTACTGCATTACTGGCCAGCGCCTCACCTAGCACCGCACCAGTGATGTTGCCGCCGCTGGCAGCCACAGAGAAGTCTTCCGGGTCTATCAGTCATTGCCCGTTCTGACCGGCAGTCGCGGCCGTTGTGACATGCACAGTGTCATTGATTGTGACCGTGAGCGCCGATGTTTCAATAAAGCCGCCATTGCCATTTTCTGGGGTGCTGGCATCCAGTGTGCCAGCTACTTCCACCTTGCCAAGGGCCATATCACCCATCAGGTAAATCTCGCCCTTAGCTCCCGTAGACAGCGCGCGTGCCTCGGTTATACCGGTGTGGTTGATCACGCTTGCGGCCAAGTCGCCTGCTGCTTTGGCGGTGAGATACACCAGACCACCGTTGGCACGAACGGCTCCGCCTTGCTCTATCAGGGTGTTGAGCGCGCCCTCCTGCACTTCCAGTTTTACCGGGCCACCCAGGTTTAACCGCACGGTTCTTCCCGCGCCCATGAGCACGTTGCCTTGCGGGGCAGTGATACTGCCGGTGTTTTCAATACGGGCGGCTATTAGCGCCACGCTGCCATCGTTGGCGGTGGTAATAAGGCCCTCGTTTTTTACGCCGGCAGTGCTGTTGCCGCTGAAGAGATAGTTGCCGTTCATGAAATCTTCGGCTCGGATGTCTAATGTACTAGCCACAAGGCTGCCTACGTTGACCTGAGCGGTGGGCGAGAACAGTACGCCATTGGGGTTGACTAAAAACAACTGGCCATTGGCATTTAAGGCACCCTGAATCACAGAAACATCGCTGCCAAGCACGCGGTTGAGCGCAATGCTACTAGCAGAGGGCTGCAAAAAGTTGTGCGCCTATGGAGAAACTCTGCCAGTCAGCGGCCATGCGCTCGCTGTTTTGGGTGATCGTCAGGGTGTTGCCAGACTGTGTAATCGCGCCGCTGCCGCCGACGATTTGCCCGCCTTTGGGGAGCGGTTGGGCTTGAGCCAGGGCCGGCGAGCGCGAAAGCGGTGGTCAATGCCGAGAGGCGAGGCGACCCGGTTTACTGACGTGCCTTGCGCCCGTTATGTCCAGGGCCTTGAGCAGTGACGGTTTCAGGTACGGTCTGCCAAACAAGGGGTGAAGCGTTCCAAACAACTCGAAAGATAGGGTTCTTGGCACAGAGCCTCGGAAGGATGTCAGAAAATCGGTCGTACGTCGGCAGACGGATAGTTGATATAGCACTAGAAATAAGCGGCGCTACGGTTCAGGCACTTATCATATTTGAGTTTGTAGAAATCTACCTAGGAATATTGAGCCGGCCTTAAATCGCTTCACGGGGGCATCTTCATGGCAGCAATTTGCTCATTATCTTCACGTGTTATTGAGTTGTATGAAATTCGGAGCACCGCCGCTATGGTTCGTCGACATTTTCTAAAATTCAGAATCAAAAAAAAAGCGAGGACTCTCATTCCCGCCGTTTTTATTTAAAAATTTCTTTATTTATCAGCCAGATGGGGAGCCATTACCTGTTCTAGCTTATAACCTGTCAAGCGGCTGATGGTGCGCCACAAGTACCAGAAAATGAGCATCATCATTACCATAGAAGGAATGGCAATCATCGGATAGCTGACCAGCGTCATTCTCCCCAGTTCCTCGTTGAACGCTTGGGTGCCGGCGTCACTGGTCACAATCCAGCGTGCAAGCACGTAGTTCATGATGGATGAGAACAGAAAAGTAGCGGCAAAAAAGTAGCTGGCGTTCAGCAACCGGGCTTCAAATTCTGCGACTTTGCCTTTCTCTATCAACGTTTGGTGAATCTTATCCACGTCCAGCACGTTGGGGTTGTACAGCAAGGTGCGCACCAGTGGGTAACGGGTGCGTGTAGACACCAGCACTGCCAGACCAATCACCGCAGGCACCGCGGCTTCTTTGATGGCCAGCCAGCCGGCGTCCAGTTCCAGCAAGCCAATGCCGCCGGTGAGGGTTACACTGATTATCCCCAATAGGGCGATAAAGTTCTTTTTTCCATAGCGAATTAATTCAAACAGACCCCATCCCAGGGGGAACGCCAGGCCAATAATCAGCGCATTTACGCTGCCCAGGTATTCATCGCCGCTGAACTTCATCAGAATAACGGAAGGGATAACAATACTGACCAGCAGGTCTATCCAGGGCCTGGGTTTGTGATCGGATACAGCGGAAGTATTCGGTGACGTCATGATTCTGCCTGGTTGATGAAACGGCGACGAGGCTGGCAAAGTTACGCGAGCCTCACTGGGCACTGAGCGCAGTATACGAGAAATAAGGGCACCTAAGTAAATACGCCGAGCCTGGCACGGTCGATTCAATTTCTGGTGACTAACAGACACAAAAAAGCCGGGCGCGTGGCCCGGCTTATCAGCGTAAGCGAGTGCGGATTAGGCGCCAGCTTCTTTCAAACACTGCTCCAAAATGGCCAAACCTTCATTCAGTACCTCGTCTTCGATGGTAACCGGCATCAGAAAGCGCAGCGTGTTGCCGTACAAACCACAGCCAAGCAAAATCAAACCTTTGGCTTTGGCGAGTTTGGTAATGGCTGCGACCAACTCTGGCATGGGTTTACGGGTGTCTTTATTTTCCACCAACTCAAACGCAGCCATGGCGCCGAGGGTACGCACATTGTCGACGTGGGCAAACTGCTCCTGCCACTGGCTAAAGCGTTGGTTCAGTTTTTCGCCCAGGCGCTGGCTTTTGCCCAGAATATCCTCTGTCTCGAATACTTCAAACACTGCTAGCGCAGCTGCACAGGCAGTGGGGCTGCCGGCGTAGGTGCCGCCCAAAGAGTTGGGACCACACGAGTCCATGATTTTGTCGGTGCCCACAATGGCAGAAATTGGCATACCGTCGGCCATGCTCTTGGCCATGGTCATCATGTCTGGTTCAACGCCTGTGTGCTCAATTGCAAACATCTTGCCGGTACGGCCAAACCCGCTTTGTACTTCATCCACAATCAACACGATGCCGTTGTCATCGCAGATTGTGCGCAGGGCTTTCATAAAGCTGGTAGGTGCCGGGTAGAAGCCGCCCTCGCCCAATACTGGTTCAATGACAATGGCGGCTGTGTTGCGGGCCGGTGAGTCCGCTTTCATGGTCATGGCCAGGCCACGCAGCGCTTCGTCTTCGCTGACGCCGTGATAGGGCACTGGATAGGGAGCCCGGTACACCATTCCCGGCATGGGGCCGAAGTCGGTCTGGTAAGGAGCCGCTTTGCCGTTCATTGCCATGGTCATGAAGGTGCGGCCGTGATAGCCGCCATCGAAACAAATCACGTTAGTGCGACCGGTCGCTGCGCGGGCAATCTTCACCGCGTTTTCCAGGGCTTCGGCTCCGGAATTGGCCAGCATAACTTTGGCATGACCGCGAACAGGTACCACGTCGCTGAGTTTCTGCGCCAGCCGCACATAGCCCTCGTAGGGCATGACCGTCTGGCAAGTGTGCATTAGTTTGTCTAGCTGGGCTCTTATTGCTTCCACCACTTTCGGGTGGCGGTGGCCGATGTTCAGCACGCCAATACCGCCGGCGAAGTCGATCATGCGTTTGCCGTCTGCATCCCACAGTTCGGCGTTGGTGGCATGATCCGCAAACTGCTCGTTGGGGCTTGCGGCTCCGGCTGCTACGTAGCGTTCTTTGAGTGCTTGAAGTTCTTTGTTAGTCATGCGGTTATACTCCCTGAGTGGGTATATTTGGTCGAGCCTGGATTAAATTTCGCTCGATTTATTGCAAAATTATAAGAACTACGGTAGCACGAAACAACGCTATTCTCCAGTTTGGCTGCGGAACTGGAGCTGCGCCAGGCGCTGGTAGAGGCTGTTTTCCTGCATTAATTGCTGATGGCTGCCCACTGCCAGTAAACGGCCCTGGTCAAATACCGCAATGCGATCTGCATTCCGCACCGTGGCCAGGCGGTGGGCAATGACCAGCGTGGTACGGCCGGTTGTGAGTGCTGGCATGGCCTGCTGAACCAGGTTCTCGCTATGGGCATCCAACGCACTGGTGGCTTCGTCTAGCAGCAGAATGGGAGCATCCGCCAATAGCGCACGGGCAATGGCGAGGCGTTGCTTCTGGCCACCGGACAGACCCAACCCGCCATCACCCAGTCGGGTTTGGTAGCCGTCGGGTAGAGCCACGATAAACTCATGGGCGTGGGCAATGCCCGCGGCCTCTTCGACATCTGCCTGAGTCGCCTGCGGACGTGCGTAGCGAATGTTATCGGCAACCGTACCGTAAAACAACGCAGGGTTTTGTGGCACCAAGGCAAAGCAGCTGCGCAGGGCTTGCAGTGATACATCGCGAGTATCTGTGCCATCAATGCGTACGCAGCCGCCGCTGGGTTGATAAAAGTGTAGCAGTAGATCAAACAAGGTGGATTTGCCCGCCCCTGATGGCCCTACGATCGCTAACGTCTCTCCTGCCCGCACCTCAAGGCACACGTTGTGCAGGGCGGGCTGAGCACTGCGGCCAGGGTAGCTGAATGTCAGGTGTTCAAGACGTATTTCACCTTTTACCGGCTGAGGAAACTGCTCGGGTAAATCGATCGGGCGCTGAAACTCAGACTGGGTCTGCAATAGCTCGAATAGCCGTGCGGCTGACCCTGCCGCCCGTTGCAGTTCCCCAATCACTTCACTGATGGCGCCGGCGGCAACACCCACCAATAAGCTGTAAAACACAAAGGCAGCCAGCTCGCCCGGCGTAATGCGGCCGTAAATCACATCCAGACCACCAATCCATATGACCACGCCCACCGCTCCCATCACCAGAGTAATGGCCATGGTGGTTAGCCAGGCGCGCTGGCGAATGCGGGCATGGGCGATATCAAAGGCGTTTTCAGAAACTTCAGAAAAATGCTGGCGGTCGTGGGGCTGATGGTTGAACGCTTGCACGGTTTTTATCTGCGTTAAATTTTCGCCCACGTAGCTGCCCACATCGGCTACCCGGTCTTGGCTCAAGCGCGACAGCTGCCGCACACGGCGGCCAAAAATAACGATGGGCACAATCACCAGCGGAAAACCCAGCACTATGACTGACGCCAGCTTGGCGTTGGTGATAAACAACAACAGCAAGCCGCCGACCAGCATCAGCGCGTTCCGCAGCGCAATCGACACCGTGGAGCCAATCACTGATTGCAGCACCGTGGTATCAGCCGTAAATCGCGACTGTATTTCCAGCGCCCGGTTGCTCTCGAAAAATCCTGGGTTCAGATCAATCAAGTGGTTGAACACCCGTTTACGGATATCGGCGACCACCCGCTCGCCAATCCACGACACCAGATAAAACCGGGCGAAAGAACCCGCCGCCAGGCCAATAACCAAAACAAAAAACAGCCCCACAGCCCGCGCCAGATTGGCCGGTGACTCGGTGGCCAACCCTTGGTCCACCAGAATACGTAGCCCCTGACCTAATCCAAGGGTGATTCCCGCCGTAATAACTAGGGCCACTATCGCACCAGCAACGGCTTTGCGATAGGGATGAATAAACCCGACAACCAGTTTCAAAGCCTCGCGATGAACGGTGTTGATAGTGTGCCTCCTGATGAGTGGGTACTGTAAACTCCCGCAGACTTACGATCTGTATTGCCAAAGGGTTTATCATACGCCCCTCTGCTCTGTGACCATTAAGGAATCTCTGTGCGCCCCTACGCCGATAACGACTACCCCGCCAATCACAAGCCGGACTGGAAAATCATCGCCGGCCTATGGCCCTACCTGGCGGAATACCGTGGCCGGGTGATACTGGCGGTCAGCATGCTGATCATGGCGAAAGTGGCCATAGTCACTACGCCGATTGCATTGAAATACATCGTCGATTATCTGGATCAAAATCGCGGCGCTGACATGATGCTGTGGATTCCGCTGATGTTAGTGCTGGCCTATGGCGCGCTGCGTTTTGGTAGCACCCTGTTCAGCGAGCTACGTGACGCCATCTTCGCCCGTGTGGCCGAACGTGCCATGCGGCGGGTGTCATTGCGGGTGTTTAACCACCTTCACGCTCGCGAATTAGCGTTTCATCTGGATCGTAAAACCGGCGGCCTGGCGCGGGATATAGAGCGCGGCACCAATGGCATCAGTTTTTTGCTGCGTTTTACCCTGTTCAATATTGTGCCCACTCTGCTGGAAATCGCGATGGTGGCGGGCATTCTGCTGGTCGCCTTCAACGTCAGTTACGTTATAGCGATACTGGTGTCGGTGGTGGTGTTCGTGGTTTTTTCCATCCGCGTGACCGAATGGCGCACGGCCTTCGTGCGCGAAGCCAACAACCGCGACAACCAGTCTAACTCCCGTGCTATCGACAGCCTGCTGAACTACGAAACCGTTAAATACTTTAATAACGAGCGCTTTGAAGCCGAGCAATACGACGAAGATCTGGATTTGTGGGAGCAGGCGAGGCTTAAAAACCGCACGTCTATGGCGGTGCTGAACATTGGCCAGGCGTTTATTATTGGGTCCTCTATGGTGGCCATTATGGCCATGGCCGTACGCGAAGTGGCCAGTGGGCAGATGACCCTGGGCGACTTCACCATGGTGAATGCCTACCTGATCCAGCTGTTCATTCCGCTGAATGCTTTGGGGTTTGTGTACCGCGAAATTCGCCAGTCACTGGTGAATGTAGAGCGCCTGTTCGGCTTATTGGGCGACAAACCGGCGATTGAAGACGCCGCCGATGCCAAAGCCCTGGCGATTACAAAAGGTGAAGTGCAATTCCACGACGTGCGCTTCAGCTACCATCAGGAACGGGCCATTTTGAAAGGCGTGAACATCACCATACCTGCAGGCCACACCATTGCGGTAGTTGGTGCCAGCGGTGCTGGTAAATCCACCTTGGCACGGCTGCTGTTCCGCTTTTTTGATGTAAACAGCGGCAGCATCACCATTGATGGGCAAGACATTCGCAACATTACCCAAGATAGCCTGCGCTCGGCCATTGGTGTGGTGCCGCAAGACACCGTGCTGTTCAACGACACCCTTTACAGCAACCTGGCCTACGGCCGCCCCGGCGCGAGCGAAGCCGAGATACACCACGCGGCCCGCCAGGCCAACCTGGATGGGTTTATCCGTAGCCTGCCGGATGGCTATAGCACCAGAGTGGGTGAACGTGGACTGAAGCTTTCCGGTGGCGAAAAACAACGCGTTGCCATTGCTCGTGTATTACTGAAAAACCCGCCGTTGCTGATTTTGGACGAAGCCACTTCATCGCTGGACTCGATCTCTGAACAGGCCATTCTGGATGCCCTTAATGCGGTTACCCAGCAGCGCACTACGTTGGTAATCGCGCACCGCCTATCCACTGTGCGCGACGCCGACACTATTCTGGTGATGGACGAGGGCCAGATTGTGGAGAGCGGTGGGCATAATGAGTTGCTGGCGAAAGATGGTTACTACGCAAGGCTTTGGTTGCAGCAACAGCATAGCGATGATGAAGAGACGACTGAAAAAGAGTAAATGAACAAGGATTTGTTACACGTTTGAGTAAGCAAACCTCCGTGTCGGAGTTCCGAAAATCGCCCACAAGTACGTCCCTGTAGGGCTCAACTGCAGCCATTCATGGCTGCAGAAGTTTTCGGAACTCCGGCACGGAGGTCGGCCGATGCTTTTACGGCGACGGACACTCGTTCCAATGAACTTCTGCTCCCGGCGTCACTGTCAAAGCAGCATTATCAGTTCAAGGCCGCCCCACCCAGTACCGCACCCAACCCGGAAGCCCGCACCACTCTCTGCTCCACGCTGTCGCTGAATACGCTGGCGTCACCGGTTATCAGGCTGAACCAGTTTCTTGCCCGGGTAATGCCGGTGTAAATCAGCTCTCGCGTTAATACCGGGCTTACTCGGTCGGGCAGTATCAGGCAGGTGTGGTTGAACTCCGAACCCTGGGCTTTATGCACGGTCATGGCGTACACGGTTTCCAGCTGTTGCAGTCGGCTGGGTGAAATCCAGCGGATGTCGCCGCTGCCGTCGCTGGTGGGAAAAGCCACGCGCAACACTGTCTGTGTTTTCTCGTCATCGCTTTGCGGGCCCGTGACCGCGCCCATGGCCAAGGGAACGCTGAAGGTAATGCCGACGTCGCCGTTCATCAGCCCCAGGTTGTAATCGTTACCGGTAACCAGCACCGGCCGCCCGGCGTACCAGCCTTCGGCTCGCGGAATCAGCCGTTGCGCCAGCAGGTGATGGGCGATCAAGTCGTTCAGCCCTTCCACGCCCCAGGGCCCTCGGCGCAGGGCGCAGAGTATTTGAAAATCACTGAAAGCTTGCAATACCGATTTGGCCAATTGGTCCCACTGCTCGGTTGTGCTGTTGCTGTCCAGATTGTGATCCTGCATCAGTGTTAAGTAGCGGCGGTAACCCACCGGTGGCGGCAGAGGCTGGCCGTTGCCATCAACTCGTCCTTCCCCGTTATTATTGAACGCCTGCTGGCTACCACTGACCGCATGGCCACAGATCAGCGCTTGGGTGCTCTCCAGGGATGATTTTTTGCTGCGGCCATTCAGCCACACTACGTCCTCAAAGGTAGCGTCACGGGCCTGCTGCAGGGTGTCGGCGCTCAGCGTGTTGGTGTTAACCGCTTCGGCCAGGTGGCGAATGCCGCTGCCTTCGGCAAATCGATAACTCTTGCGTAGCATGGCCACAGCCTGGTCCAGAGGCTGGCCGTTTGAATCCTGCAAGACCGCTGGAATGTCGGTGTCGGTGATGGCTTTCAGCCATTGCACTGTCGCTGGCAGATAATGCCCGTCAGACGCGCGCTGGCACAGTTCGCCCAGCACCGCACCGGCATCTACCGAGGCTAGCTGATCTTTGTCGCCCAGAAGTATCAGCTGGGCGCTTGCCGGCAGTGCATCGAACACCGACGCCATCATATCCAGATCCACCATGGACGCTTCGTCAATCACCAGAATATCCACCAACAGGGGGTTATCGCGGTTGTGGCGGAACTTGCGAGTGTCCGGACGGCTACCAAGCAGCCGGTGCAGGGTGGTTACCTTGGTGGGTATATCCGCCAAGGCGACCTGCCCCGGTAATTGTGCCAAGGGCAGCCGGCTGACAGCGCCGCCGATGGATTCGTTCAGTCGCGCCGCGGCTTTGCCTGTCGGCGCGGCCAGGCGAATGCGGTACTTTCTACCTTTCTTCCCGTCCCGCCCTTCCCGCTCCGGTGACTCGCCTGCGACTGACTGCAAGGCCGCAAGCAGGTTGACCACAGTGGTGGTTTTGCCGGTGCCGGGGCCGCCGGTAATCACTGCAAAGCGGTTGCGGGCCGCCAGGGCACAGGCCAGCTTTTGGTAATCGACAGAGCTTTGGGGATTCTGAGAGTTTAAAGAACTTTGAGAATTTAAAGAGCCCTGCGGTTTAAACAGCACGTCCAGCGCCTTGCTCAAAGTGGCCGCCGCGGGCGATAGCGGGTCAGTCAGAGGGGATGGCTGCGCCAGTCGCTGCTGAATGCCGGCAGCAATGTACTGTTCGTAGCGCCAGAAGCGGCGCAGATACAGCCGGGTTCCACTCAGCACCAGCGGCGTGGTGTGCGAGCCATCACTGACCGCTAACGCATCGTTCAGCACGGTAAGGCACTCCTGCACGGACACCTGTGCCAACAGATCACTTGGCCGGGTTTGGCCAGGGTCGGTGTTTGTCGGATCTGCGAAAAGCTCTTTATCAGAGCTGGCCTGGTTTGCCTTGTTCTGGCTGCGGGCTGCCGTTGGCTCTTCCGGCGGCAGTGACAATGTTGTTGCGGCATCAGCCATCAGAGTTGCAAGGTCCACGCACACGTGGCCGCGGCCCACTTGATGGGATACCAGTGCGGCGAGCAGTAAAACCAGGGGTGCCGGTGCGTTCCCTTGTTCGTCTGATAAATCCCGGATCAGCTGCGCAAAGCGCACGTCCAGCGGGCGAATCCAGCCGGCTTGCTGCCATGCGTCCAGTTGTTCTATTAGAGCATCGGTGTGCTGCAGGGCAAGCCTGTTATCACGGGAGCTGGCGGTAACGGGTGCCGTTTCGTCCAAATCAAAGGCAAACTGGTTGTCGAAATTCCGGGTTTTGCTCATGCTGCCACCTCCGCGGCGGCGGCTTTGCCATCAAACATGGCATCCAGTTGCTCCATCAGTGCTTTCGGTGGCTTGTCGCAAAACGCCCCTGCTCCCGGCGCATGGATGCCGCGCAAAAACAGATAGACCGCACCGCCCACGTGTTGATCGTAATCGTAATCTGGCAAACGTGCCTTTAGCAGCCGATGCAGGGCCAGCAGGTAGAGTACATATTGCAGGTCATAGCGTTTGTCCAAAATCGCCTCGCCCATGGCCTGGTTGGTATAGGCGCTGTCGTTGTCGCCCAACACATTGGATTTGTAATCCAGCACGTAATACTGACCGTTGTGTTCAAACACCAGATCAATAAAGCCTTTGAGCATGCCGTTGAAGCGCCCGCCATCCACTCGAGGGCGATCAGCGCCATTGAGGGTGTTTTGGGTAACCAGCTTGTCCAGTGCCCGGGTGCTGACGTTGCGGCTTTCAAACCAGAACTCCAGTTCCGGGCGCAGCGTTTTCAGGCTGGCCAGGCTGGTGCTGTCGCCGCTATCACCCAGCGGCAGCGGCTGGCGGATCAGCGCGAGTATCCAATGTTCCAGAGTGTCTACCCAATCGCTCCAGCCCCGGGTACTGCAGCGGCGGGTGAGCTGTTCTCGCAGCAGCGGTGGGTTGTCCACAAGGTGTTGCAGGCCCTGTTGTACACACCATTCCAGAATATCGTGCAGAAAGGTGCCGGGGCCTGCGCCCTTGGGGAAATAGTGCAGGCTGTGGCTGAGCAGAATGGCAGCGTCTTCATCATCGTTGGTGTGCGTGCCTTCTTCGAGCAGGTTCTGGCTTTCAGCGTCTTCGAACTCACTGGCAAACACAATGCCGGTGCCAGACAGGCCGCTGTATTCCAGGGATGAGTAGCTGGCAATCCACCAGTCTTCGCGAGCCTCGCGGATAGACTCCCGTGCGAGCCCCAGGGCGCCAGGTGCCGGTTCTGCATAGTGCTGGCCGGTGGCTTCCGGTAACGATTCCACGAAGAGTTCGCTGTGGCCAACGGCCAGTTGCTGCAGGGCGCCACTCAGCGAGTGTTTGGCGGCAGGGTTACCGCTGAGCAGATACCCCAAGCCGCTAAGCTGCCAGTTTTCAATTTCGGTTACGCCCACCCAAGTGGCAAACCGGGCGCGAGTCAGGGCGACGTAGAGTTTGCGGATGTCTTCGCCCAGGCGTTCTTTGTCCGCCTGTTCGACGTCGTTTGGTGTGGGGTCGAACACGGTGATCAGCTGGTCGTTGTGGTCGTGATAACGCACAAACGCCTGTTTCTCGTTTTCCGCGCGGTAGGCGGTGCCAAAGGGCAAAAATACCAGCGGGTATTCCAGGCCTTTGGATTTGTGAATGGTGATCACTTTTACCAGCCCGGCGTCGCTTTCCAGGCGCAGGGTGCGATGTTCGTCTTCGTCGTCGGCGGCCCGCAGAATGGCGGTGAAGTGGTGCACCAGTGCGTGTTCGCCGTCCAGCTGCAAGCTGTCTTGTTGCAGCAGTTCGGCAATGTGCAGAATGTCGGTTAGCCGGCGCTCGCCGCCAACGCGCTGTAGCAGCCTGCCGGGTACGTCAAAGTCCATCAGGAAACTGCGCAACATGGGCAGCACTCCCTGGCTTTGCCACTGCTGCTGGTAGCCCATGAAGCGCTCGATTTCACGCTCCAGGGCCATCTCGTTGGTCAGTAGCTGGTCAAGATAGGCCCAGGGCAAGCCGAGGGTAGGTGTGGCCAGGGCCGCGCGTGCATAGGCCAACTGGCGGGGTTCGGCAAAGGCTTTTAGCCAACACAGCACTTCTTTTGACTCTGGAGACGCCAGTACCGAATCCCGGTCAGACAGGTACACGCTTTTTATTCCCCGTTGCCCTAGTGCATCTCGTACCGCTGCAGCTTCTTTACGGTTGTTCACCAGAATGGCAATGTCTTTGGGTTCTACCGGCTCGATGTCACTCAGGTCGGTTTCCAGCGCAAAACCGGCCAGACTTTGCTGCCCTAACGTCAGCAGGCGCGCAATTTCACTGGCGCAGGTGCCAGCCACATCAAGGGTGGCGTTGCCTTTGGCCAGGCCTTTGCGATTGCCGCTTTTGTCGGTGTTTTCGCTTTCACTGGCCCATAGCGTCAAGCTGGGTTGCAGCTTGCCGTTGGTGGCCCAAAGGCGCTTGGTGCCGTTGGCCTCTACCGCCTGAAATGGCAGCGCTGAGGCATCGCCTTTGCCGAACAGAAAAGCGCCTTCGGAGCTGTGTTGGTCGCCATACTCGAACACCCGGTTCACCGCCGCCACCATAGTTCGAGACGAGCGGAAATTGCGGCCCAGTGTCCATGTGCGCTCGTGGGCGCCGGTGCGGGCGTCCAGATAGGTGTAAATGTCGGCGCCGCGAAAGCCGTAAATGGCCTGTTTTGGGTCGCCGATCATGAGTAGGCAGGTATCCGGATGATTCTCTGCCACCCGGTAAATGCGGTCGAAGATGCGGTATTGAACCGGATCGGTGTCCTGAAACTCATCGATTAGCGCTACCGGAAACTGGCGACGGATGGTGGCCGCCAGTTGGTCACCACGGGGGCCGTGTAAAGCGTCGTCTAGCCGGGTGAGCAGGTCATCAAAACCCATTTCCGAACGCTTCTGTTTTTCCGATTCCAACCGCGCCGCAATCCAATGGGTCGAGTGGCGAAGAATATCGGCCTCGGCGCTGGGCAGGTTCTCGCAAAAGGCGATCAGTTCTGCAATAACGTCAAAAGCCTGGTGGTGTGGCACATCGCCATCGCCTTTGAGTTTTGTCGCAAGCACTTCTGGTGTCTGGTTCTGAAAGCCGGCTTTTTCCAGCCCGGCCGGGTAGAGTTCATCGGAGTTTTCCCAGTCTAGTAACGTGTCCCAGGCCGTAATCATCGGTTTCATACTGCCGCCGTGCAGGCGTTTGCTTTTGTTCAGTGCCAGCAGCATGTCGGTCACTTCGGGCTTCCAGTCCGCCCAGGGGTGGGCTTTCAGTGTTTTTGACTGCTTTTCACGCTGTTGTGCTTTGGCTTCGATCAGCTGTTCTACATCGCCGCTAGCCGCGTCGAGGGAATCAACAGCCAAGAGCAGATTGCGCACCGCCTTTTGCAGTTGGTCCGGGGTTTTCCAGTGGTCGATAACCTCGTCCATCAGCTCTGGAGATAACGGATAAATAAACGTGCGCCAGTAATCCCGCACTACTTCGTCCATCAGGCTGCTTTGGTCGGTTTCCAGGGTAAGCCGGAACAAGCTGCCGCTGTCGAAGGCGTGTTCGCTGAGCATTCGGTTGCACCAGGCGTGAATGGTAGACACCGCGGCTTCGTCCATCCACTCCGCTGCCAATAGCAGTTTTTTGCGGCAGTCCGGCCAGGTGGCCGGGTCTGGATAGCTGTCATCCCGCAGCTGGTGAATCAGCGCGGTTTCTGCCGTAGGCGTGGTGTTGCCGGCAACATTGGAAAACACTTCGGCGGCTTGGGTCAGCCGAATGCGAATGCGATCCCGAAGCTCTTTGGTGGCAGCGTCGGTAAAAGTTACTACCAGCAGGTTTGGCGGTACCAGGCCCGCGGCCAGGGCGCCGCCTTCAGGTTGACCGTGGCCCAGTACCAGGCGCACGTACAAAATGGCAATGGTGAAGGTTTTGCCGGTGCCGGCGCTGGCTTCAATCAGGGTGCTGCCGTTCAGGGGTAGCACCAAGGGGTCAAGATTGGGGTTTGGTTTTTTAGTAGCTGTCATACCTTGTCCTCAAATTGACCAGCGGCGGATTTGTTTTGCTCGGCTTCCCACAGGGGCACATAGAGTTGGTGCAGCAGGGCTTCAAATTCGCCGCTTTCCAGCAATAATTCAGCGCTTTCAAAGGCGCCGCGTAGGTAGCCGGTGTCGCGTTCTAGCGCCAGTGTGTAAGCTTGCTCGGCGTCGCTGATGGCGTGCTCGTGTTCACCAAGAAATTTTTTGCTTTGATAAAAGCTGTAAATCCAGGCGAAACCGGCTTCACAGTGCACCGGTAATGCGCGCGTGTTGGCGTCCATCCAGCGCGCCAATATGGCGTCCAGGTGCTTACTTGCCGTTTCCTTTGCCAGAGGTGCGAAGCGCACATTGCGCTTTTCTTCTTTGCCCAGAATCAGGGTTTCAAAGGGCTGCGCTGCGATTTGCCCGGCCAGGTGAATCACCCAGTCGCGCATCAGATTGGCGTAGCGAATTTTTTTGGTATTGCCGCTGCCAGTGAGCAGGCTGGAGCCCGCGATGACCAGTCGGCAGATATTGCCTTCGTGGTTGCGGCGCAGGTGATCAATCAGGTCCAGCACCTCCACCGAGCCGGTGCTGTTGGCCAGACGATATTCAAACGCCAGCGGTTCGCCGACTTCCTCGGGCCATTCGGCCAGCGCGCTTTGATAACGTTCGAACAAATTTGGCAGGCGGCCAGACAGCTCGTTGCGCAGCCGGTGCTCGGTGGTGCCCATGCCCAGGTCACCGCGCCGGGCCATGCAATCCAGGGTGGTTTCCAGGCGGTGTTCCAAGTCTTCCTCGCTACTGGCTTTTAGCAAACCCTGCTCAATCAGTTCGGTGTCTAGGCGCCATCGGTCAAGGCCGTTCAAATCAAAGTTTTCGGTGTCGGTATCGTCGTCTTCCACGTCTTCAAAGCGCACCTGAAGGCGGCGCTGGTAAAACGTGTCTATCGGTTTTTTCAAAAAACCGGACAGGTCATTCAGGGTGACGGGTTCTTCCGGCTGCTGGTACGCCAGAGCCTTATGCTGCGCGTCCGTCGAGACAGTGCCGTGGGCACGTCGCCATTCGTGTTCGTAGGTGAACAAGCTGCGGGCGTGTCGGCTTTGGGGAAAATAGTCGCGGCTGAACGGTTGTAGCGGATGGCAGGTAGTCAGTGCATCGGTTACCGCGACATCGGGTTGCCCTGGCAGTTGCCACAAGCCGTTCAAGTGATCCTGCAATTGGCCCACCAGCACCGATGGCGGCCTTGGTGAGTCGTCGCGAATGCTGCGCCCTACCCAGCTGATGTAAAGCTGTTCGCGGGCAGACAGCATGGCTTCCAGAAACAGATAGCGATCGTCTTCCCGGCGGGAACGGTCACCGGGCCGATAGTCCTGCGCCATCAGGTCGAAATCTACCGGCGGCCGCGAGCGCGGGTAATCGCCGTCGTTCATGCCCAGCAGGCACACAGTGCGGAACGGTATGGCGCGCATGGGCATCAGTGTGGCGAAGTTCACTTTGCCGGCCAGAAAACGCTGGTTCAGGCCGCCTTCATCCAGGCCGTCCAATAGCACGTCTTTGACAATGTTTAATGGCAGTAGTTGGTGCTCCAGCCCAGCGGCCAATGTGTCGTCCAGCCATTGTTCCAGTTGGCGGCGAAAGCGGTTCAGCAGCAAAAGGTCATGGCCTTCTACTTTGTGGAAAAACTGTTCAAGCATGGCTGCAAACAGCGCTTCCCATTCTTGCGGTGTGCGGCTTGCCTGTAGGTCTTGCCACACTTTTTCCAGGCGGTAAACAAAGTCGCCAAGGCGCCCGGCCAGGCTGGCCTGCAAACCGCCAATCTCGCCGTAGGGCTGAACGCCAGCCCAGGGCTCGTCGTCGCCCATGCCGTAACCGAGCAGCATGGAACGCAGGCCAGATTGCCAGGTGTTGCGGTCCAGATCGGCTGGCAGTTCCAGGCTTTCCCGGTGGGCACCGTGCAGGCCCCAGCGAATATTGGCACCTTCTACCCAGCGCCGCGCCAAGGGGATTTCCTCTTCGGCAATCTCAAAACGATCGCGAATGCCGGGCACTTCTAACAGACTGATGATTTCGCTCACCCCAAAGCGGTGGCGCGGCAGCGACATCAGGGTTTCCAGAGCTATCAATACCGGTTCGTGGTTGCGCTGGCCTTGGTCGGAAATGGTAAACGGAATATGGCGTTTGCGCCCGGCGGTATAGCGGCCAAACACCGCCTGAATGTGGGGTGCATACACGTTGATGTCGGGCACCATGACCATGATGTCGCGGGGGCGCAAGGTGTCATCGGCGTTAAACGCGGCCAGCAGCTGGTCGTGCAGTATTTCCACTTCACGCTGTGGGCTGTGCGCATTGTGGAAGGCAACGGAGCCATCAGCTTTTGGGAAGCCCTCAGACGATAAAGAGCCCTCAGCAGGCAGAGAGCCCTCAGCGGACAGAGAGCCCTCAGCGGACAGAGAGCCCTCAGCAGTTAAAGGATGCCCTTGGCTCAGATCAAGCTTGCGTTGTTCATCGCGAATTTCTTGCAGCGGCGTCAGGTTGTAAATATCGTTCTGCAATTGGTGAAGCAGGCAGGTTGTCTGACCTGCACCGTGCTCGGAAAAAATGTCGATCTTCTGATCCGGCGTCTGGAAGCTGTTGCGGTACTCGTCGGGATTGTCGAATTCGTCCAGCAGGCGAATGTAATCCCGACCCTGTTTACCCCAGGCTGCCAACAGCGGATTGGCGTGTTGGTGCAACTGGTCGGCATCGTCAATCTGCGACAGCGTGGGGTGGCTGGCACCGCGCTTGCGCTCAGCTTTGAGCAGTTCGCGATCGCTGACAATATCGGCCCAGTAGAACTGCGAAGGGTTGTGAACGCAGAGCACTACCTGGCTAAAACGGCTAAGCACGTACAGGGCCTCAAGCGCCTGGCGTGGCAAAGACGATACACCAAACACCACAATGCGTTTTGGTAAGCGGCTCGGATGGGAAGGCGCGGCAACCTGTTGGCCCTGTTTCATAAAACGGGTGTGAATCTGCGAGCGACTGGTGTGTGCTTCGGCGCCGGTGTCTTCCACCAGCTTGCGCCACAGCATTGGCTGCCAGCGGGTATCTTGTTCAATCGGTTTTTCGCCGTTACGGGTGCTAATCACCACATCCCGGCCCTGCTCCCAGGCAGCCAGCCAATCAGCGCGGAACACCTGGTACTGATCAAACAGATCCGCCACTTTCTCTGCCAGCTGGAATGCCCGCAAATCGGTGTCGCTGCCGTCCAGAAAACGCGCCAGCGGGTTGAACGCCTCATCGGTAAGAACAAGTTCTGGTAATAGCCGGTAAAGCCGCCACACCAGCCGGCGTTTATCAAAGGGGGATTGCTCTGGCACGTCGCCGTCCGGCAGCACGGCGCGGTAGGCCTGCCAGATGAATCGCGCCGGAAACAGAAAATCCATACCGGCGGCAATGCCCAAGCCACCTTCGCTGCCATTCTCTGAGCGCTTTTCCGCCAGCGCCAGCTTTAGCCACTGGGCAATACCGTTGCTTTGCACCAGAAACGTCTCGCTTTGCAGCGGCGGCAACGGGTTTTGTTGGCAAATAAACACCACGGCCCGGCGCAGGTCTTCCAGATGGTTGGCGTGAATCGCGTGAAAACCGGGGGTAATATGTGGGTTATCACGGGTGGCACTTGTTAAAGGAGCGGCCATGGTCTTCCTTGTCTGGTATGGGGTTTAATCCCGATGCGTCAGCTTAGCGTATGTGACCACAGAAGCGGACAATCTGAAACCGTGCGTGATAGAAAATTGTCGCAAGGTAAATACCTTACTGAACGAATGATCATGAGCAGAATAGAGTGGGTCAAAAGCGCCGTAAATGAACAGTTGAACGACAGTTACGATCTGCTGGCTATGCGACTGCTGTTCCCGCCGGAACACGTGGTTGTAAACATACAGAAGGAAATCAAGGATTTGTATGTTTATCCCGAAAGGCTTGAAAGCGGTTATTGCGATGAGTGGCGCGCCATTGCGACGCGGGCTCTGTTCCGAAATGCCTTCGGCGAGCACTGGCGGTCGGATGAAGAAAACCTGCAGCGTTACCTGAAATATCTGCGTAGCCAGGCCATTCCGAAGTGTGTGCACCAGAACGTTGAGTTGTTCCGCATGCTCGGTGAGGCGCTGGCGATTGCCCGCTCAGACAATACCATTGCCTTTCCTGATCGACGACGACAGGCACTGATTAACATCATTTGGCCAGAAAAATCCGCTCGTGATTAAAGCCGCGCTTGCACGTGGGGAGTCTGCAGCACCTTTTTACCCGTATTGATTAAAATATGGTCAATAAGAGGGTTTTGACATGGGACAGCAACTTACCCGTACGACAAAGAGCGTTGTTCTGTTTTTGATAATAAGTTTGGGCTTTGCGTTTGCGTGGGCATCCCAGTCTTTTGCTAGCGACGATAATGACGAAGAAGCTGAAATTCACGACACGATCCTACGCCAGATCGAAGCATTTGCTAACAACGACGGTGAGCAAGCTTGGGCCTATGCTTCCGAGGGCATTAAGCGCCGCTTTGGATCGTCACAGGTGTTTGTGGATATGGTGCGCGAAGCCTATCCTGCCGTACACAGTGCCATCCAGATTGAATTCACTGAAAGCGTGCCCCACGGTGTTTTTCACATTCAGGTCGTGAAGCTCAAAGGCCCTGAGGGCAAATCCTGGGACGCCTATTACAGAATGGTACAGGTAGAAAACGTGTGGAAAGTCGCTGGGGTGCGCCTGCAACCGGCTGACATAGGTATTTAAACGTTGGGCGGTTGAACTACAGGTGTTTGAACTATTATAAAGTCTGTGCGTATGCCCATAAGCAATCATCACCTGAATGACAGGCCCGCCGCGGCGAATCTTGAAAACCCCCTGTATTACCTGGAAAACATGGAAACGGTGGTGGCGTGGGTGGCTAATCACCACTTCGACCTGCTGTCGGCGCCGGAGAATGCCCGGCTGAGCGAGTTCTTTGAGTTGCCCCGTCCTTCCCGCGCTTTGTTGACCCGAATGGTGATGCGCAGCGGTGATCTGTTCCGTGCTGATAAGCTGAAGTACCCAGAGCTGGGAAGTTCGGAAACTGAGGCGTTAAATGATTTGGTTGAGAGTGATTGGCTCGATGCCGATCCGCTGGTAACGCTCGACGACCTGTTTCGCCTATTCACTCTGGCCGAACTCCGCCCTGCGTTTGCGCCGGTTCTGGTACAAGCCGGTTTCGCCAAAAACCTGGCCAAAGCCCAGATGCGCGAGGTTTTGAAGGGCATCTACGCCGATGCCCGTACCGTAATGGACTGGCTGGGTGACCCTGGTTCGCCGGTAGTGCGGGTGAGCCCAATGGCCCTGTTCGACCGCGTTCGTTTGATGTTCTTCGGCAACCTGCGCCAGAGCTGGTCGGATTTTGTGCTGGTGGAGTTGGGCCACCACCGCTACGAGCAGGTGCAATTCACCTCTGAAGCCCGGGCTTTCTCCGAACGCAGCCAAGTGGATACCTATCTGGCCATGCACCATTGCCGCGAATGTCTGGACACAGGAATGTCGGCCGCTGACGTGTGGGCCCAGGTGCCGCAACCTTCCGACAATCCATGGCTGACTAGTCGCCGTGACCGCCTGTTACTGGAGCTGGGGCGGCAGGCCGAACGTCAGGGTGAGCGGAAATTGGCTTTGGAAGCACTGGCCGCCAGCGGTCATCGGGAAGCCCGATTGAAACAATTGCGGCTGTTGGAGCGAATGAAACGCTTTGATGAAGCCTGGGCTATTGCCGTCAATTGGCCGCACGCTGAACTCAGCGACGCCGAAACCCAGGGCCTGGCGCGGATTCTGAAGCGGCTGGCGGCCAAGGTAAAACAGCCCGCTCCTCTGGCACCACAACTGCCGCCGCTTCGCGAGTTTACGTTGAAGCTGCCGCAAACGGGTCGCTCTGTGGAGCGGGTGGTACGTGACCACCTGTCGAGTCCCGAAGCACCGGTGTTCTATATGGAAAACACCCTGATTAACAGCCTGTTTGGCCTGCTGTGCTGGAACACCCTCTTCAAGCCCATACCCGGTGCTTTTTTTCATCCGTTTCACACTGGCCCAGCGGACTTGCTGAGGGAAGATTTTGTCAGCCGGCGCCAGGCCGCGTTCGACCAGTGCTTTGCAATGCTACACGATGGCGGCTATCGCCAGCAGATACTGGATAGCTACGCCGCCAAGCAGGGCATTACCAACCCCTTTGTGACCTGGCCGGCGTTGAACGAAGAGCTGATAACGCTGGCGCTGGACTGCATTCCCGCGCTGGATTTACACATTCTGTTTAAGCGCCTTTTGCTGAATATTCGCGAACATCGCAGCGGTTTCCCCGATCTTGTCCGCTTTTACCCCGAAAACTCGCCCCCTGAGCTGTGCTACGAGATGATTGAAGTAAAAGGCCCCGGTGACCGCTTGCAGGATCACCAGGTCCGCTGGCTGCAGTTTTTTGCCAGCCAGGGCATCGCCGCCAGCGTGTGTTATCTGCGTTGGCAAACCAGCGAGGCCACGCCATGAAGGTGGCGGTACGCACACTCTGCGAGTTTGCTGCCCGTGCAGGCGATCTGGATTTTCGTTACACCCCGGCGCCCAGCGCCGAAGAGGGCATTGCCGGCCACCAGGCGATTCAGGCCAAGCGCGGATACGGCTATAAAAGCGAGTACCCGGTCAGCGGCGAATGCCTGGGCCTGGCGCTGTCTGGCCGCGCCGATGTGTATAACCCGCACTCCGGACTGCTGGAAGAAATCAAAACCCACCGTGGCGACCTGTCGCGTATTCGCGCCCATCAGCGCGCGCTGCACCGCGCCCAGCTGCGGGCCTACGGTGCTCTGCTGTGCCGTCAGGAAAATCTCAAAACGTTAAAGCTGGCACTTGTGTACTTCGACATCGGTAACAACCGCGAAACGTCGACCAGCGAAACCGCGCGCGCCAATGAGCTTTGGCAAGAGCTGGAAGTGCTGTGTGATCGCTACCGGCTGTGGGCAGAACGCGAAGCCCATCACCGGGAGCAGAGGAATATTCGCCTGTCTGGACTGCGTTTCCCGTTTGCGCAGTTTCGCCCACGCCAACGCCAGCTTGCAGAAACTGTTTACAAAAACACCTTAAAGGGCGGCACCTTGCTTTTGGAAGCGCCTACCGGCCTGGGCAAAACCTTGGGTACTTTGTTCCCCGCACTCATGGCTATGCCGGCGGCGAATCAGGACGTGCTGTGCTACCTCACCTGCCGCAACACCGCCCGTCAGCTGGCGGTAGACGCGGTAGATCGCCTAAGGGCTGCGCAGGAAGCACCGCAAATCTGGCCTTTAAGAACGTTGGAGCTGGTGTCTAAAGCCGATGCTTGCGAGCACCCAGACAAAGCCTGCCACGGCGATGCCTGCCCCCTGGCCAAAGGTTTTTTTGACCGCCTGCCAGACGCCCGTGCTGAAGCCTCCCAGGCCAGTTCCACATTGACTCAGGAGGCGCTGGCAAAAATCGCCGCCGGCCATAATATTTGCCCCTACTTTCTGGCCCAGGAAATGGCGCGCTGGTGCGACCTGGTGATTGGTGACGTAAACCGGATGTTTGATCAGTCTGCCCTGCTCCACAGCTTGACCCGGCAGAATCAGTGGAAAACGGCCGTGCTGTTGGATGAAGCCCACAATCTGGTGGATCGCGGCCGCGGTATGTATTCGGTGCAGCTGGACCAACAGCGGCTTTTGAAGCTGCGTAAAACCGCGCCCAAAGTCTTGAAATCCCACTTGGACCGCGCCGCCCGGGCGTGGCAAGGAGTGATTCGTGACCAAGCCGCAGCGGGCACATCACCGGTGTTTCTAAATACCCTGCCTGTGTCGCTGACTGGCAGCCTGCAGGGCCTGGTGTCTGGGCTCACGGATTATCTGGCGGATAACCCGCCTGACCTGGCATTGCAGGAAGTACTGTTCGAGTCCGTTGCTTTTATGAAACTGGCGGATTCCTTCGCCGATCATTCCTTGTGTGAATTTCGCCGCGAAGGTCGCGGTCGCGCCAGGCTGACTATTCAGAATCTGGTGCCGGCGGATTTTCTGCGCGACCGGTTTCAGGCCGCAGCCTCGGTGTTGCTGTTTTCCGCGACTTTAAGCCCAGGCGTGTATTACCGGGATTTACTGGGGTTGCCGGAAGACAGCTGTTTTACCTCCCTGCGCAGCCCGTTCGGCGCTGATCAGCTACAGCTGAACTTCACGCCCAAGATCAGCACCCGCCAGGCTCATCGTGAGACGTCGGTAATGCCCATTGCCGAGCTGATCGCGCAGCAATATCGACAGCGGCCGGGTCATTATTTGGCGTTTTTCAGCAGTTTTAAATATCTGAATGAGGTCAATGTGGCGTTGAGCAGCAGCGCCGCAGATGTGCCCCAACGTTCACAGCAGCCAGGCATGAGTCCACAGCAGCGCAAAAATTTTCTGGCAGGGTTCCGCGAAGAATCCGGCAGTGTGGCTTTTGCGGTTCTGGGGGGCGTTTTCAGTGAAGGTATTGATTTACCGGGGGACCAGCTGATTGGCGCGTTTGTGGCCACCCTCGGCCTGCCGCCTTTTGATGCCTGGCACGAAATTTTGAAACAGCGCCTGCAACAGCGTTTTGGCGCAGGTTACGACTACACCTATCTGATCCCTGGCCTGCAGAAAGTGGCTCAAGCCGCGGGGCGTGTTATTCGGACGCCAGAAGACGAAGGGGTGATCTGGCTGATTGACGACCGATTTTTACAGCCGCAAATTCGGGAGTTGTTACCGCGATGGTGGTTTGGAACCGAGACCGCCGATTAAAGCGGCCTCAGCTTATGGCAGGGCTGAATCAGCCGAAGTGGTAAAAGGCCACTTTGTTGCCGTCTGGATCTTTCACGTAGGCGCCGTAGAACTGATCGGGAATACGCTGGCCGGGTTCGCCGCCACAGCTTGCACCCAATTCGATGGCTTTGTGATAATAGGTATCAACCGCCTCTTTCGAGCCTGGCTGAAACGCCAGCGACCGGCCGCGCTATCGCCGTTTCAGTTTTCAGCGCCTGATGGCCTATGGCCGCCGCGAAACCCGCGAGCTGCGGCGTGACCCTATCCGCATGGCATTTGCGTTCATTGGTTCGGCCTTGCTGATGATGATTCTGGGCTAAGGCATTGCCATGGACGTGGAAGACCTGACCTTCGTGGTGCTGGACCAAGACCAAACTCCGCAAAGCCACGACTACATCACTGCCGTATCTGGTTCCCGCTACTTTTTAAAGCAACCACCGGTGGCCACCATGGCCGAACTGGAACAGCGGATGAAATCCGGCGAATTGAGCCTGGTTCCGGCGATACCGCCGGGTTTTGGCAAAAACCTGAAACGCGGCCGGCCTACCGAAATCGCCGTGTGGGTAGACGGCGCCATGCCCTTTCGCGGTGAGACCATACTGGGGTATATGCAAGGCCTGCATTTCAGCTACCTGAAAGATCTGGCCCAGCGCACCTACGGCAGCGTACCGGCCCTGACCCTGGTAACCGTTGAAGCCCGCTACCGCTATAACCAGGATTTTCGTAGCCTGGACGCTATGGTGCCGGCGGTGATTCCCATACTGCTGACTTTCATCCCCGCTATTCTGATGACGCTGGGCATAGTGCGGGAAAAAGAACTGGGTTCTATTACCAACCTGTATGTAACCCCGGTAAACCGGCTCGAATTTCTGCTGGGTAAACAGCTGCCCTACATCGGCTTCAGAACGGTCAGCTACGCCAGCCTGGTGCTGCTGGCGTTCGTATTAATGGCGTTTACTTTGATGGTGTACACCGCAGGCTCTGTCGCTTCCATGGAACTGCACAATGCGCCTGTGGTGGATGAAGACCAGAGCGCATTGGCTGGCCACATGATCGATTCCCTGCAATCGCCCTGGTTTATGCCAGCGGACCAAATCCAGTATGGCCAGATTGACGAGGTTCTGGACAAAGGCAGTCACACGTTCGTTCTGGTGATTCCCGACGGTTTCGAGCGCAACATCTGCCAGGGCCGGGTGACCAGCGTACAGCTGAATATCGACGCTACCCGCATGACCCAGGCGTTCATCGGTTCGCGCCACATCGAACAGTTGCTGACCACCGAAGTGGCGGAGTTTATGCGAACCGGCAGTGCCGGCGGTGCCCTGCCCATCAATCTGGTAACCAGGGTGAGCTTTAACCCCAATCTGCATGGCACCTGGTTTGGCGGCGTGATGGAGCTGATCACCATGATCAGCATTATACTGACCGGTGCCGCGCGGATTCGCGAACGTGAACACGGCACCGTAGAACACCTGATGGTGATGCCGATAAAGCCGTTCGAAATCATGGTCGCAAAAGTGTGGGCTAACGGCCTGGTTGTGATGCTGGCGGCCATTCTCTCGGTAACCCTGGTGATCCAGCAGATACTGGATGTGCCGGTGCAGGGTTCAATATGGCTGTTTATGTTCGGCACCCTGATTCATCTGTTTTCCACCACCGCCATCGGCATTCTGATTGGCACCGTGGCTCGCACCATGCCCCAGTTCGGCCTGCTGCTGATACTCACCATACTGCCCCTGCAAATGCTTTCTGGCGGCATAACTCCGCGGGAAAGCATGCCCGAATAGGTGCAGAAAATTATGCTGGTGGCGCCCACCACCCACTTCGTCAGCCTGGCGCAAGCCATCCTTTACCGCGGTGCAGGTCTGGACGTGGTGTGGCCGCAAATGCTGGCGCTGGTGGCCATAGGTGTGGTGTTTTTCAGTGTTGCGCTGGCGCTTTTTCGGCGGCACTTGGCGGTTTGAGGGCAGTATTCCAGGAAAGCGTATGACTGATTGGGCTAACCCTTGATCTGCTCAAATCGCCCAGGCGGATGAAAACGCCACGGAACGCGAAGCGCTGCCCCACCCATTAAACGCTCAGACTGGTCCATTATGGCCGGCCACCAACGGACAATCTGATGCGCCTTCTCCCAGTAACGAGCACTGCTCCAATGTTTGGCCAAACAAAATACTGTTAAACCTGCCTGACGAAACGCCTGTTTTTCCAGATCGCTTTTTCTGAATTGATCCTGAGAAACAACGACCCAGTCGCCCTCTGCCTTCAGAATACTAATCCATTCAATATCGGCGGTGTCGCGGGGAAATTTCTCACTCAAGTGAATAACCGTGTGGCCGTCGGATGCCGACAGCTCATGGAGCGCCCTTGCCAATGGTGGAGGGAGATTATTATCCAATAAAAACTTCAAGCGGCGGTCCTTTGCTCAAACTGAATGGCTGCCTCCACTTCAGCCACGGGCACTTCATAAAGCGCTGCGACACGCCTTACATCACGCTCTTCGCCGTGCCAGGCACTGACAATGGCATCTACTGTCATACCGGTCTCAGCGAGAACAGGTTTACCAAAATTGCGGGCCGGGTCTAATACCACGCGACGGTTGCGGTTGAGGGGATACCAGCGCTGGGCTGAGTCATTGTGGTATTCAATACCCCGGTAAAGAGACGGGGTCATCACTTGTTTGAAGGTGTATTGTTTTTTCACGAGATCCAAGAGGGTGTCATCGCCAGTTTCCTCAAGAACGGTGGCGAAAATACTGCGACCATCCGTTTGGAATCGCTTGCAGGTAAACGGGTATGGCTGGTCGTACAGTTCTCTGGCATGGGCAGAGGCTCGGCGAATGGCCTGCAGACTGACGCCGTAATTCCGGAATGCATGCACAAAGCGAATTTCCAACAAGTCGTGGAATCCTAGAGCTTGCGTAGCCCTGCCTTCAAGTTGAGGCCGCCAAAGGCCCGCATAATGTTTGCTGCCAGACGTATAGCCGAACAGCCACCGACGGATCTGCGCTACTGGAATCCCGGTATAGGCCGCCGCTTCAGCGGGCGTGTAAAGGCCAACTCCCAGAAGGTTTGCCTCTGAATCATTGATATTAATATGACTTCCCACAAATCACCTGCGTGCTATGGTTTAACCCGATATACTGCCAAAAGCTTAGCATACCGTGGCTCAGGTCAGAGATATTATCCTCTTTGGTTTGCAGTGGCTGATCCACTCGGCTGCCGAACCTAGATTATTGAAGCATGACAAAAAATAATTTTGTGACGCCACGAAAATGGTCAGCTATATGCGTGTGAGACCGCAACCTTAATCATGATGAAACCTTTTCCGGGTTTTCTTCGCCGGCGTCATAGCTGCCCGCTCGGCTTTGATTCTTCCCAGCAGCGCTTCGGCGCTGTTGTCGCCGCTGATCAGTTCGGGGTTGTCTTTACGCCACTGCTCGGTCAGTTCGCCTCGAAATGCCTTAGCCAGGATGGATTGGGTCAGACTGTTGACCCTTGCCAGGGCGTTGTTCACCTGTTTCTCAATGGTGTCGGCGTAGGCGAAGAGTTGGTCTACGCGGCGGATGATTTCGGTTTGCGCACCTTTGGATGGGGCATGAATATGAAATTCCTCTAATAGAGATGTGTTTAAATACGGCTGGTCAGGGCGCAGCTGCTTTTGAGCAAAGTTAAAGATAGACGTTACAATTTGATCTATTATCACGCGCTTTAATCAGTAAACAGGAAGTATCGAAAGTGGATGTTCCGCTGAGCTGGCAGTTGGCCAAATTGGTTATCTCTATTGGCATTGTTCTGGGGCTGTCGCTGGTGGCTGAACGTGTGAGTGCGCGCATGGCGGGGATGCTAGCGGGCTATCCGCTGGGTACGGCCATCGCCCTGTACTTCATCGGCCTGGAGATTTCCCCGGCCTTCGCCACCGAAAGTGCGGTACATACGTTGGCGGGGTTCTCGGCCACCCTGGCGCTGAGCGGGGGCTACCTGCTTGGCGCCAGGCGTGATGGCCTGCCCGGCGTGCTCAGCGCTACGGCCCTGGGTATTCTGGCCTGGCTGTTGACCAGCCTGGTACTGACCAGTATCGACTTCACCCGAATCACCGGCACGCTGACTACCTTCGTCGCCATTCTGATATTCGTTCGCCTTTATCGCCGGGTGCCTGATGTGGCGGTTGGCGCCCGTCGCAGCCTCTCATGGCCGGCGCTGGTTTTGCGTTCCGGTCTTGCTGCGGGCATTATTTTTGTGATCACGGGCCTGGCTCATGTGTTGCCCCCGGCTTGGGCCGGCGTCATGGCAGCTTTCCCGGTGACCATGTATCCCTTTCTGGTGATTCTGCACCTGACCCACGGGCGAGCCACGGTGGCCGCGGTGATCAAGCACTACCCCGCAGGCCTGGGTTCGCTGCTTTGCTATGCCCTCTGCATCTCGTTGACTTACGACAGCCTGGGCCTGAATATGGGCACGTTTATTGGCTTTGGGGTGGCGACTTTATGGCTGGTGGGCTGGATGCGAGTACAGGTCTGGCTGCGCGCAAGAAGCGTCGCTTTGGCTTAGCCAGGCGCATTCTAGCGGAAGGTTTTAGAGTAGTGGGTACGTGTTTTCTTTACGGAGGGTACTTGCTTTTTCGCGCTTGATTTTGCAGGAATTTCCACACAGTATTACTTTCTTTTCTTATTATTTCATCGAGTTGCAAGTAAATTTTTCGTTTTCCCTCGCTATGTGTTTATGAGCGTAAATTTCCGTTCAGACTCAAAAAAAGCAGCGGTGACTCGAACGCCTATTAAATCAGAACCATGGCCGTCTCTCTAACGGCTACGTTAGTGGTTGGGGCGGGTTATCGATAACTTTCATGCCCGAAAATCCGCCACGGCACCTAATCAAAGTCAATAAGATCCCGATTAAACTTGGAACGGGAAACGTACCTCATCCGCAAAACTCTCCGTCAGTGTATCAAACACTTTTCTTACCCGGCGTGGGACAGGCCCCCGCTGTGGTCGATAAACATATAGGGGCAGCGGCGGCGGCTCGAACTGGCGCAACACTGGAACGAGCAGGCCCTCGCGAATGTAAGGAATCACCAGAAAGGCGGCAATTTGGCCAAAAACCCAGCCGTTAAGCACCGCTTGCAGTTCCGCTTCCGGGTCATCGGAGACAAACCGGGGCGACGAGGGCGTGTGATTTAAACTATTAAATCGCCACGGCCAGATTCTCCCAGAATCTCGATCAATACGACCGGATACCGGCTTCTGAATTAGATCTGAAATCAATTGTGGCTCTCCAACCTGTCGCACCAACTCCGGTGTTGCCACCACAATTAGGGGCACTAGGGCCGCCTGGCGAGCAACATAGCGGTTATCTCGAAGCGCACCAACACGAACGCCGATGTCGATCTGGGCGCCCACAGTGTCCGTCACCTCATCTTCCAGCCGAAGATCAATCAGGCATTCTGGCGCCTCCCTGATCAGCGGCCCCAGTAACTGCAGGACATGGCCACGACCTACAGAATGAGGCGCCACTATGCCAACTCGTCCTGCGTAGGGTTCTGTTTCAGGAGACCGTGAATGCTCGAAAAGAAATTCCAGCTCCGAAATCAGACTGTTCGAATCGCGCAGGAATGTGGCGCCAAATTGTGTGATCTGAATCTGGCGGGTGCTTCGGTGGAACAACAACTCTCCGAGCTGGCCCTCTAGCTCCTTCACGGCGCGGCCAATGGTTTGTGGCGAAGTGCCCAGCTGGCAGGCCGCCTCCCGAAAGCTGCTGGATCGGGCCGCCGTCGCAAAAATTTTCAGCAGCTGGAAACGGTCGTGCATAGTAGCCCCTCAAGCGCAGCCAAACGCGACTACTTTATTGTTCCACTTTGTGGAATTAAGAAAACCAAAAACATTGATACCAAACAGAAGTTTTTCGTGTTTAGTATAATGGAACTCCAAAGAAAACTTAAAACCACAACAACAAACTGGGGCTGAAGCTGCTGTTACGCGCAAAGAGACCGGCGTAGGCCCTGCAGGAGTAATCATGCCAATATCGCGTAGAAATTTTCTCAGAAACAGCAAAAACGTCCTGATCGGCACCCTAGCTTTTAGCAACGGTGCCATCGCGCTAATAGCTCCGTCCAGAGCATGGTCTATGCCGTTGAACAGCCTCACCAGCGCTGAAGGTGAAACTCTTCTTAAGGTTACTCGGCACATTTTTCCACACGATACACTTGAAGACGCGGTCTACGCCCTTGTTGTTCGGGACTTGGACGTAGCATCTCCGTTGCTTCCAGATGGCGTGCGGGAGCTAAACCAACTTGCCGGTGGGAATTGGGCCGGGCTCGACGAAACCGAACAATTTCGCCACGTTGAAGCAATGGCCAAAACTCCATTTTTCGAAAAGATCCGCAGCACCGCAGTAGTTTCTCTGTACAACAATGAGCTGGCGTTTGCGCATTTCGGATACGAAGGTGCTATCGGTGACGGTGGCTACGTGAATGCCGGGTTTGATGATCTCGACTGGTTACCAGACCCGAAGCCGGAGGACAGCGGTATAAACCCACGCTGAATCTTAGTCTCACTCATCAATAGAAACCTCATAAAAACAAAAGCTCGGAGAAACCCCATGTCATTGACTGAAAATCAAAAGACGTTTTCCCATGATGATGACAGCGTTGTTGTTGTTATCGGATCTGGTGCCGGCGGCGGAACTCTAGCAAATGGGCTCGCTCAGCAGGGCATTAATACCGTGGTTCTTGAAGCTGGCCTTTTGCACACCACGGCAGACTTTCTGGCCGATGAATGGGCATCTTTTGGTCAGCTTGCGTGGCTTGATCCCCGCACCACTTCGGGCAGCTTTCGCCTCGCCAAAGATTTCGCAGGCCTTCCAGCCTGGATCGTGAAAGCGGTGGGTGGCACCACCATTCACTGGGCGGGCGCCAGCCTGAGAATCCGACCCTACGAGTTTAATGCGCTGACCACATACGGGAACGTAGAGGGCGCCAATCTACTTGATTGGCCTATTGATTATGATGAGTTGGCGCCCTACTACACCAATGCTGAAAACCGCATGGGGGTTACCCGCACCAACGACATTGGCGGTTTGCCGGGCAACAACAATTTCAAGGTAATGCATGCCGGAGCCCAGAAGCTGGGCTACAGTTGTAACACCGGCCACATGGCAATCAACAGTCAGCCCCGCGATGGTCGACTGGGCTGCCAGCAACGCGGTTTTTGCTTCCAGGGTTGTCGGTTTGGCGCCAAATGGTCAACACTCTATACCGAATTGCCAGACGGTATTGCGACGGGGCACCTGGAGCTGCGCCCCGAGTCCCATGTTGCTCGCATTGAACACGATAGCAAGGGCCGTGTAACCGCAGTAGTGTACTTCGACAAGCATGGAAAGGAACAGCGTCAGAAAGCGCGAGTGGTTGCCGTTGCCGGCAATTCAATTGAGACTCCACGCTTGTTGTTGAACTCAGCCACCAGCATGTTTCCGGACGGTCTTGCGAACAGCTCCGGACAGGTTGGTCGCAACTACATGCGGCACATGACGGGCTCGGTATACGCAACCTTCGAGCAACCGGTCCACATGTATCGTGGTACCACCATGGCGGGGATCATTCAGGATGAAGCGCAGCACAACCCGGCTCGCGGTTTTGTGGGCGGCTACGAGATAGAAACGTTATCTCTCGGTCTGCCGTTCATGGCCGCATTCCTTAATCCCGGCGCCTGGGGGCGTGATTTCACCCATGCCATGGACCAATACGACCACATGGCGGGTATGTGGCTGGTGGGTGAGGATATGCCTCGTGAAACCAATCGTATCACCCTTAACACCGACGTCAGAGATGCCTTTGGTATGCCAGTTGCCAACGTCCACTATGATGATCACGAGAATGACATCGCCATGCGCGAGCATGCATTCGAGCGGGGTGAAGCCATCTACAAAGCGGTTGGCGCGTTGGAAACCATTCGCACTCCTCCGTATCCGTCCACCCATAACCTTGGTTCCTGTCGTATGAGTGCGAAAGCTCAGGATGGCGTGTGTAATGGTTTCGGACAAACTCACGACATTCCCAATCTGTTCATTTCCGATGGCAGCCAGTTCACCACCTCAGCGGCCGAAAATCCGACGCTGACGATTGTGGCACTGGCATTGCGACAAGCTGAAAAAATGGGACAAATGCTGAAGCAGGGGGTTGTGTAATTTACTCCCTACCACCAACAGGAATAATAGAGGAAATTGAATATGAGTTTCACTGGTGAGAACTACCCCGGAGTCAAGGCCCCTACAAAGGAATCAGCGGGCTTTCGTCTTAACCACACGATGCTTCGTATCAAGAATCCGGAAAAGTCACTTGCTTTCTACACCCACGTTTTGGGCATGACAGTCCTGCGTCGAGTTGATTTCGAAGAAATGCAGTTCTCACTTTATTTCCTTACGAAAATGCAGCCAGACCAAATCGTACCCGAGGACAAGAGCGACCGAACCGTCTGGACCTTCAGTCAGACTGGCATTCTCGAACTGACCCACAACTGGGGAACGGAAAATCAGGACGGCTTCGCTTACCACGATGGCAATGCGCAACCCCAGGGGTTTGGCCACATCTGCTTCTCTGTTCCCGATTTGGATTTAGCTATTAGCTGGTTCGATGCAAATAATGTGACCTACGTTAAACGTCCAGAGCAGGGCAAAATGCGCGACGTGGCCTTTATCAAAGACATAGATAGCTACTGGATCGAAATCGTAGAGGCCGCCCGGTTGAGTCGTATGGGAGATTAAGTGCTCACGACCTTGATGATTTTCAACCCAGCTGTTTAAACAGTTTGTCAATTTTTGCAGTGAGTAAACTGCTAAGGCCCCAGCGGTCGTAATCGCGATTATCTCCTAAACCTAGCCACCGCGTTGCGAGCACTGGGTGACGATGACCCCCATGTGTTCGCGCTTGAGAGCTATCTGCGCTGAATCCCTCAGCCGTAGAGTTTCGGGTTGACTCAGCGGTGTAGGTCTCATCGCCCTATAGGAGTAATGATGAATAGCACGCCAATACCCCGTTTTGGTCTCATCCTCATTGGTGACGAGCTGTTGAACGGCCGCAAGCAGGACGCCCATCTGGCCGCCATGATTACGCGGTTTGAAGAGCGCCGACTGGAGTTGTCGTGGGTGCGCACGATTGCGGATGAGGGTGAGTTGATCACCCAGACGCTGACGCAAACCTTTGCTAGCCCGGACGTGGTGTTCAGCTTCGGCGGCATTGGTGCGACTCCGGACGATTTGACCCGCCAGTGCGCGGCCGCGGCCCTGGGACTAGACCTTGCCCTGCATCGCGAAGCCGAGGCGGAAATCCGGTCACGGCTGGGTTCACGATTGAATCCGCTGCACCTGCGCATGGGGGAGTTTCCGGTTGGCAGCCGAATCATTCCTAATCCGATCAATGGCATTCCCGGTTTCGCCATTCATCACCATCATTTTGTGCCCGGCTTTCCCAGAATGGCCTGGCCGATGGTGGAATGGGTGCTGGATCATGATTACGTCGACTACCAGGCGGCCAATCGCACCGTGAGCCAGACTCTGGTGCTGACCGATACGTCGGAAGGGCCGTTGATTCCATTGATGGAGTTGCTGCTGGCGGAGTATCCGGATTTGCGCCTGGCCTGCCTGCCCCATGCGGACGGTCGACGCGAGGTGGAGCTGAGCCTGAAAGGCGATCCTGCACAAGTGGTTGCCGGAATGAGCCGTCTGCGAGTGTTATTGCAGGAGCTGGCGGGTTGATACCGGTGCCGGAGGGGCGATAGATATTCACCATTTGGGCGCCCTCAGGCCATCGAGCGTGACACTAGACAGCTAGAAACAAAAAAGGGCTCACCCGAAGATGTGCCCTAAGTCATTGAATTCTGGTCGGCGTGGCAGGATTCGAACCTGCGCCCCCTTCGTCCCGAATAAAATAGCTTAGTGTTTCATTTCGGTTTATTCAGGTCTATTTCGTTTCCGTTTTAGTCTATTAACTGTATGTTTTTAATAAGTTTTTATAGAATTCATTGGTGTTGGTTGAGTCCAGGGCGTGGCAAGTCGTTTTACAGGTACCCAACAAGTACCCAGGCCAGAACCTGCCCCCAGCCAGTACCCAAGATTCTTTAAAATTAGCTATAACGGAGTTGGAAAATGGCAGTAAAAAATAAGGAGCTCCTTCCTGGCCAACAATTCTGACCCAACTTATCGAAGACAGGCCAGCGGCGAGTCGCGCACGTCTGGTCGGCACCGACCACCCGTTCAAGAAAGAGCGGGACGAAGAGGCGCTGCGTGCACTCTTTCCGTCGAACTATTAATCAACCGTCCGGCAGCTCCGGAGGAAACCACTACCGGGCCAGCTCACGGCCGCCCGGTCGGTAGGCTTTTATCTTGAACTGGGACGGATACAACAGCACCTCAATACGTCGGTTTTTCCGACGACTGACGGTATCGATTTCTTTAACCAGCGGTCGGGCATCTGCAAAACCCACTGCCTGCATCCGGCTGGGGTCGATACCGGCCTCTCTCAACACCCGCACCGCTGACGCAGCCCGTGACGCCGATAACTCCCAGTTGGTTGGATACAAACTCTGCAAGGCAGGAGCAATGGAGCGGCTGTCGCTGTGCCCCTGAATACTGATCAGGTGATCCGGAAAGCTTTTCAGTGCATCAGCGAGCAACGTCAGGGTGTGCTGGCCGGCTTTGCCGATTCTGGCAGAACCGGAATTAAACACGATGCTCTCCGGCAGCTTGATCACGGTGGTGCCATCTTCCAGTCGGGACACCAGACTTTCCTTCTCATGACTCAGGGATTGCAGCCGCGACTGAAGGTTATCGGTTGCCGCTTTTTCCTGTGCCATCCGGGCTTCCAGCACGTTGATGGTCTCGGTGGCAGACTGGCTGCGAGCTTGCTGTAGCGCGAGCTGCTCACGTGCTTGTTGGTATTGCTCGGCAACAGACTGGCGCTGCTCGGTCGCCGACGCCAGTGCGGATTGATGCTGCCGGACTTCCTGGCGCGCATCGGCAAGCGCGGCGTTGGCTTCCGCCAGCTGTTTTTCAAGCTCGGCAATGCGGTTCTGCGCATCGGTCTGCTGTGCGTTCGCGGCGCTCTGAGTGGCAGTCAGCGTGGCGGTCAAGTCGTCCCGCTGCTGCGTCAGGGTGTCCGCCTGCCCGGTCGCTTGCGTTAACTGCGTCGTCAGCTCGTCAATCTGGTTTTGGGCGTCACCTTGTTTTGCCAGCGCAGCGTTCAGGTCTGACGTCAGTGCGTCGCGTCGCTGGGATAAGCTCTCAACGTGCTTGGTGGCTGCAGCCAGCTGCGCCGTAAGAGCAGCGATCTGATCCCGGCTCCGTTTGAGCTGACCACCCTGCTCGGCGACCTGCTCCTCCCGTTCAGCCAACGCCGTCTGCGCTGTTTCCAGCTGGGCCTTGAGCTTCTCAACCTGCTGTTGCGCAGTCTGCAAGTCGGCCTTGGCCCCGGCCAGCGTCTGACGCAGGCGGTCGAGTTCGGCTTCCAGTTTACCCGCACTGCTGGTGCGATGTTCGAGCCGCGCCCGAGCTGCCGTCAACGCCTGCTCGTTTTGTTGCAGTTGGCTACGCAGATCTTCCGCATTGGATTCAGCGGTCGAGCGTGCATCGGTCAGCTGCGTTATATCCGACTGCAGGGAGCGGTAGCCGTATAGTGCCAGCCCGCCTGCGAGAATCAGTACCACCACCAGTCCACTGTTTACCCAACCTCTGCGCGACATCACTCACCCTGCCTGCGTTTTATGACGACATATCGGGAAGTCTAGCAGAGACTATTGAACAGCAATGAGGTAAGCGCCAATAAATTCGCACCTGTATCCAGAATCCAGAGTTCGCCACACTGATTTCTGCCTGTCACCCGAGGAGGAATCTCGTATGAACAACCCCGCCCTACATCCGTTCTGGGACCAGACACTATCTGACTGGCAGGCCTCTGGCTTGTCCGGTGCTGCTTTCTGCAAGGAACAATCGCTCAGTTACCACCGGTTTGTCTACTGGCGCAAGAAGCTGACAGAGTCTGATCACCACCCGGATGAGAAGTCCGCAGTCACGGGATTTGCCAGGGTGGCGCGCATTCCGCGTTTGCTCCCGGAGAGGAGCTAACCGTGTCATTGCCCGGCGGCATCTCGATCACCGGATTGCATGCGGGCAATATCGAGTTGCTGGGCGCGGTCCTGAGGCAGTTGTGATGCGTCGCCGGTACCTGCGCCCGTCATTGGCATTGCCGGAGATTTATCTGTACCGGGCGCCGATTGATTTCCGCAAGCAGGCCAACGGCCTGGCCCTGCTGATCGTTAAAGATGATGTTGGTTTCGCAGCACCACTGCATCTTTCACTAGTGTTGATTCACGTCTGGCACCAGACCTACCGTTCCGGCTTCTGCGCATAAATTACTTTATCCTTATACGCAGCCCGATGGTCCTGGCGGCTTGGTCCAACAGACATTTAATGGTCATGCTGCGCACGACCATTAAATGCTTAGGATGAAAGGCATGCGGAGAGCTTTGCAAAACGATGGATCAGCTTCCGGGAAGATACCAGTCGTTCTTCATGTCGAAATCAATAGCCATATACTGCCGGTCTGGCTCATCGATGCTCCAGAAAAGTTCCACGGTAGCCATACAGTTCTCCCAGCGTAGGTGGAAGATGAGATGTATCTCACTGATATCCGGATCGGCTGTTAGGATTGTCTGGAGTATTTCTGCCTGTTTCTGAATTTCCATAATATTACCTCGCAAAATGGAGTCCGGCGTCCCTGCCAGATACGTCGTTCAAGCTACCCTGAACCAGGCGTTTTTCTTGATTGAGCCCAGCTGATCACCAATATCCTGAGGAGTCCCTGCGAGTAGGTTGGCGTTGCTGTGCTCATTAAGCTGCTGTTGGATTACGAACTCCTGTCCCTGGGTTTTGTGGCAGGTCAGCACCACCTCGATCTCTTTAAACAGATCAATACTCTGGGCGAGTGCGAGGGCTTGATTCACCAACTCGTTGATTTCTTCAATAGTGTTCGTCATACAGGTTACCTCTAATGATTTCAGGTTAATCCCGGTATCCGGGGTACACCTTGAAACTATCGGAAATCATCGGAGGTGCAAGAGGTAGATTTGTTACAAATTAATGTTTTTAATAGCTTTTCTTAGTCGATTCTCGATGAAGAAGAACGTCTCTGTCGGAAGTCGACAAGGTAGAGAGACCACTGCTGGAGAGATAAGGCATCTCCAGCAGGGTTTTTTGGCGGATAACGACTGTTTTGGTATTTCGGGCCATGCATGTTGCCTCTTATATTACCTGGTAACGAGACTCACCCCATAACCTGCCAATCCAGACGAGTTCTTTGCCGCTAGGTGCAACGTTCACTCCGTGAGCGCGGTCTCATTCCGACGAAGCACCTCCTGATCGAACTTTTCGATATCTGACTTCAGCCATCGGGTGGATCCCGAACTCAGTTTCTTGCCACGAGGAAATTTGCTCTCGCGAACCCAGCGCCAAATCGTGTGTCGGGATACTGAGTAGTAGTTCCCCACCTCCGTATCTGTGAAGTGCATCTTCGTCTGCGAAATTTTCATCTTCATCTCCGTTTAGTTTTGAGTGCAATTCAATGCTACGGGGATGCAAGCGGTAGTTGGGCGCTGTAATTGAGTGATTACTGCAATAAGAGAGGGATGGCGTGGTAAAATGCAAATTAACGGGAACAATAAGGTGCGCAGAAGAGGCACTTTGAAATGACTTTGAATGAATTATTGTGAATCAGAAGGTGGTGACGGGTTTATGTACCCAACCTGTACCCAGCCAGAAACGACTTAGGGCCCACCCGAAGATGCGCCCTAAGTCGTTGAATTCTGGTCGGCGTGGCAGGATTCGAACCTGCGACCCCTTCGTCCCGAACGAAGTGCGCTACCAAGCTGCGCCACACGCCGATCAACGGCAAGCATTATACGGATACGCGCTTATTTTACCAGTCTCTGCCGGATAAAAACGCATCGGTAAAGCTGCGCAGGTTGTTATAGACGAGCACTTGGGCAGATTCCGCCAGCGGCCGGGTTTGCAGCTCCTGTTCGGTGTCAAGGCCGTTGCCGGTGCGCACCAAAATCGGCTGGCAGCCTTTTTTGGCGGCGGCTTCCAGGTCTTTTCGGCTATCGCCGACCATCACGCTACCTGCCAGTGTTTTTAAATTGAAATGTCGTTG
Source organism: Marinobacter sp. ELB17 (assembly GCF_000169375.1). Lineage (GTDB taxonomy): Bacteria > Pseudomonadota > Gammaproteobacteria > Pseudomonadales > Oleiphilaceae > Marinobacter. The sequence continues at coordinate 18,244 of NZ_AAXY01000024.1, read as the reverse complement.
GATTTGCTGCAGCAGGCCAGGCTCAGGCTTGCGACACGCACAGTGTTCGTCCGGGTGGTGGGGGCAGTAGGCAATAAAGTCGATGTGGCCGCCGGCAATTCTTAACAGGCGGCCGAGTTTGCGGTGCATGGCGTCTAGCGTATCGCGGTCGTAGTAGCCGCGGGCAATACCGGACTGGTTGGTGGCAATGGCAATCCGATGCCCCGCGCTACACAGGCGGGCAATGGCTTTGATGCTGCCGGGAATGGGGTGCCAGTCGTCCGGCGAGCAGATATACCCGCCTTCGTACTGGTTGATCACCCCGTCCCGGTCCAGAATGATGAGCACAGCGCTATTTCACCTCTATCCTGTTAGCTGGCGCTGGGTAGCAGGGAAATATCCGCTACCCGCAGGAACAGATTGCGCAGTCGGTTCAGTAGGGCCAAACGATTGTTGCGCACGGCTTCGTCGTCTGCCATCACCATCACTTCATCGAAGTAGCGGTCTACCGGTTGGTGCAGATCGGCTAGCGAATGCAGAGCGGCTGTGTAGTCACCCTTTTCGAACAGCGGCAGCACGGTGTCGGTCTGATGCTCAACCTGTTCGGCCAGGGCGAGTTCGGCGGCGTCTTGCAGCAGGCTGGCATCGACTGTGTCGTGCACTGTGCTATCGCTCTGTTTGGCCAGAATGTTGGACACCCGTTTGTTGGCAGCGGCCAGCGCTCCGGCCTCAGGCAGCTGGCGGAAGGCTTCTACCGCTTTTACCCGGCGGTCGAAATCCAGTGGGCGGGTGGGCCGGCGAGCATGAACGGCCAGATACACTTCAGCGCTAATGCCCTGCTCGTCATAATAGGCGCGGAAGCGTTCCAGCATGTAATCCACCACGCTGGTGGCGGGGTTTTCTGCTGGCAGGTCAGTGAACTGTTGCGCCGCCCAGTCGCAGCAGGTTTGCAGGTCCAGCGGAAGTTGACGCTCGATAATAATGCGCAGCACACCCAGGGCGGCACGGCGCAGGGCGAACGGGTCACGGGTGCCAGACGGCGGTTGGTTGATGCCAAACAGGCCGACCAAGGAGTCCAGCCGGTCGGCAATGGCCACGGCGCAGCCGGTCAAGGTGGTGGGCAGGTTGTCTTTGGCGAAGCGCGGCATGTACTGCTCGTTCAGAGCGCTGGCCACGTCGGCGTGTTCGCCGTCGTTGGTGGCGTAGTACTGGCCCATGATGCCTTGCAGATCGGTAAATTCCAGCACCATTTCGGTGACCAGATCGGTTTTCGCCAGCATGGCGGCGCGCTCGGCCAGCGCCGGGTCGCTGCCAATGGCTTGGGCAATCTTGCCGGCCAAAGCGGCGACGCGTACAGATTTGTCGTAAACGCTGCCTAGTTTATCCTGAAATACGATGGGCTTGAGCCGATCAATGCGCTGGTCCAGGCGCTTTTTGCGGTCGGTTTCGTAAAAGAACGCCGCGTCGGACAGGCGCGGGCGAATCACTTTTTCGTTACCGGCAATTACCTGTGACGGATCTTTGCTTTCCAGGTTGGCGACGGTGATGAAAAATGGCTGCATCTGGCCGTTGTCATCCACCAGATGGAAGTACTTCTGGTGTTCTTTCATGGACGAAATAAGTGCTTCAGCAGGCACTTGCAGGAAACGCTCTTCAAAACGCCCCATTAGCGGCACCGGCCATTCGTTCAAGGCGGTCACTTCGTCCAGCAGGGCTTCATCAATCACGGCAACGCAGTTCTGTTGCAGTGCCAGGGCGTTCACGCCCTTGCGAATCTGCTCCCGACGCTGGGCAAAATCAGCCAGCACGTAGCCTTCCTGACGCAGCACCACTTCGTAGTCGGCCGGGGTAGGAATGATCAGTGATTTCGGGCAGTGGAAGCGGTGGCCACGGGTTTTGTTGCCGGGCTTCAGGCCCATGATCGGGTGATCAATCACTGTGCTGCCATACAGCATGACCAGCCAGTGTACCGGGCGCACAAATTCGGTGCGGTGAGCACCCCAGCGCATACGCTTGGGAATCGGCAGTGCGGCCAGTGACTGCTCTATCAACTCTGGCATCAGCTCAGCGGTGGTCCTGCCCTGCTCTACGGTGCGGAACACCAGCCAGGCGCCTTTGTCGGTTTCCAGGGTGTCGAGTTCGTCGGGGGTAACGCCCAGCGACGTGGCAAAACCGGTCAGTGCTCGGGTCGGGTTGCCGGCGTCGTCAAACGCGGTTTTTACGGCTGGGCCGCGCTTTTCCACCGGCTTGTCGGGTTGGGCGTGGGCCAGGTCGCGAATGCGCAGGGCCAGGCGCCGTGGTGCGGCGAAAGGTTCTACCGCGCCAAATTCAATGCCGGCGGCTTGCAGGCCACTGACAATGCCTTGAGTGAACGCATCAGACAGCTGCTTCAGGGCTTTTGGCGGCAATTCTTCGGTGCCCAGTTCAACGAGAAAATCCTGTGTTGCCATCATCATGCCTTACCTTTCTCCTGCTGTGCCTGCTTCGCGTTTTTTGCTTTCTTACCTTTGCCGTCGGCCTTGTTGTCTACTTTGCCTTCTATCTTGTTTGCGGCTTTCGCTTCGGCGGCTTCGGCCGCGGCCAATACTTCCGCGCGAATGCTGTCGCTGGCCAGCGGGAAGCCAATCTTGCGGCGGCTGTCGAAGTACGACTGGGCCACGGCCCGCGCCAAAGTGCGTACCCGCAGAATGTAACGCTGACGCTCGGTTACGGAAATAGCGTGGCGGGCGTCCAGCATATTAAAGGTGTGGGAGGCTTTTAGTACTTGCTCGTAAGCAGGCAGCGGCAGGCCGGCTTCAATGAGCTTGGCGCTTTCGCGCTCGTACACGTCAAAGCTGTAGAACAGGAATTCGGTGTCGGCGTATTCGAAGTTGTAGGTGGACATTTCCACCTCTTGCTGGAGGAACACGTCGCCGTAGGTCACAACGCCGTTGGGGCCTTCGGTCCACACCAGGTCGTACACGCTGTCTACGCCTTGCAGGTACATGGCAATGCGTTCAAGGCCGTAGGTCAGCTCGCCGGTGACCGGGTAGCATTCCAGACCGCCAACCTGCTGAAAGTAGGTAAACTGGGTGACTTCCATACCGTTCAGCCAGATTTCCCAGCCCAGACCCCAGGCGCCCAGGGTGGGCGATTCCCAGTTATCTTCCACAAAGCGGATGTCGTGAACCAGCGGGTCCAGTCCCAGTGCTTTCAGAGAATCCAGGTAGAGTTCCTGCAGGTTGTCTGGTGACGGCTTCAACACCACTTGAAACTGATAATAGTGCTGCAGACGGTTGGGGTTTTCGCCGTAGCGGCCATCGGTAGGTCGGCGGCTAGGTTGCACATAGGCGGCGTTCCAGCTTTCCGGGCCTATGGCGCGCAAGAAAGTGGCGGGGTGAAAGGTGCCAGCGCCCACTTCCATATCCAGGGGCTGCAGAATAACGCAGCCGTGCTTTGCCCAGAATGTCTGTAGCTCCAGGATCAGCCCTTGAAACGTCTTGATGTGTGGCTTAGGGGTGTTCGTTGCCTTGTCTGTCACGACGATTGCCTGCTGTTCAGTCTGTGTGTGGTGCCCCGGCGCCCTGTTTTGCTGATGGGCACGCTGAAAACGGGGGAATTATACGCTGGTCACGCCAGCATTTCTAAAGGCAGATCAGAAAAAGGTCAGCCCTACCTGGAACAGTTTTTCCACTTCGTTGATTCGCGACTTGTCTACCAAGAACAGGATAACGTGATCGTCTGGCTGCACCCGCAGGTGGTCGTGGGCGATCAGCACCTCGTTGTGGCGCACAATCGCTCCGATAGTCGTGCCCTGGGGCAGGTTGATTTCGTCCAGTCGCCGGCCGACCACTTTTGATGAGCGGTGGTCGCCGTGGGCAATGGCTTCAATGGCTTCGGCAGCACCGCGACGCAGCGAATGCACGTTCACCACGTCGCCGCGGCGAACGTGGGTGAGCAGGCTGCCGATGGTGGTTTGCTGGGGCGATATGGCAACGTCTATTTCGCCGCCCTGAATCAGGTCTACATAATCCGGGTTGTTGATCAGGGTGAGTACTTTGCGAGCGCCCAGGCGTTTGGCCAGCAAGGAAGCCATGATGTTGGCTTCGTCGTCATTGGTCACGGCGCAGAACACGTCGGTGTTCTCGATGTTTTCTTCCAGCAGTATGTCTTTGTCGGCGGCGTTGCCTTCCAGCACCACGGTTTTGCGCAGGTTTTCCGACAGCATGATGCAGCGCTCGTGGTTGCGCTCCAGCAGTTTTACTTGATAACGGCCTTCTAGGGTTTGCGCCAGGCGCTGGCCGATGTTGCCGCCACCGCAGATGAAAATACGCTTGTAGGGTTTTTCCAGCGGTTGCAACTCGCTCATCACCGAGCGGATGTGGTTGGCATCGGCAATGAAGAACACTTCGTCGCCGTCTTCAATCACCGTGTCGCCCTTGGGCATGATGGCGCGGTCTTTGCGGAAGATAGCGGCTACACGGGTCTCAATGCGCGGCATGTGGGTGCGCAGGTAACCCAGTTCCTGGCCCACCAGCGGCCCGCCTTTGATGGCGCGAATAGCGACCAGCCTGGTGCGGCCTTTGGAGAACTCCAGCACTTGCAGGGCGCCAGGGTTTTCAATAAGCCGGGTAATGTGGTGGGTAACCAGCTGTTCCGGGCTGATCAATACGTCAATTGGGAAGCCGTTGAGGTTTTCATTGTCTTTGCCAGAAAACAGTTCCTGATAGGCAAGATAGGAGGCGGCCCGTACCCGACAGATTTTTGTCGGTGTCTTGAACATGATGCTGGCAATCTGGCAGGCCACCATGTTGGTTTCATCGCTGTTGGTGACCGCGATCAACATGTCGGCGTCTTCGGCGTTGGCTTGTTTTAGAACCGACGGATACGAGGCCTTTCCCTGCACTGTGCGTATGTCGAGCCGGTCCTGCAGTTCCCGCAGGCGCGCGCCATTGCTGTCGATTACGGTAATGTCGTTGGCTTCGTTGGCGAGGTTCTCTGCCAGCGAACCACCGACTTGTCCGGCTCCGAGAATCAAAATGTTCATAGCACAGGTTTCTCCAGAACGGCGTAGAAAAAGCCATCGTGCCCGTCGTTCAGCGGCAGTAGTTGGCGCCCGGCGGGCATGGTGCGGCCCCACAGAGCCTCAATCGTAATCAGTTCAGAGTCGGTCTGCTGTTTGCAGAAGCGCTGCACAATGCGGTGGTTTTCCTGTGGAAATACCGAGCAGGTGGCATATACAAGGCGTCCGCCCGGTTGCAGTATGCGCCACATGGCAACCAACAGACCCAGCTGGATTTGCGCCAGCGGTACTACGTCGGATTCACGCCGCAGCAATTTTATGTCTGGGTGGCGGCGAATCACGCCGCTAGCGCTGCAGGGTAAGTCCAGCAATATGCGGTCAAACGGCTGGCCGTCCCACCATTGATCAATATCGGCGGCGTCGGCTTGCAGCAGGCTGGCGTGCAGATCCAGTCGGTCGAGGTTCTCCTGCACCCGCGGCAAGCGCTGGGCGGACTCGTCAATAGCGACGACTTCCGCTGCCTGGGGGCAACTTTCCAGTATGGCGCAGGTTTTGCCGCCGGGGGCGGCGCAGGCGTCCAGAATGCGCTGGCCCGGGGCCAGGTCCAGCAGGGTAGTGCACAGCTGGGCGGCTTCGTCTTGCACGCTGACGGCGCCTTCGGCAAACCACGGCAGTGCGTCCACCGGTACCGGCCGTGCCAATTGAATGCCGTGTGGCGCAAAGCGCGTGGCGCTGGCGTCAATGCCAGCGTCTAGCAGCAGTTGCAGATATTCGTCGCGGCTGAAACGCAGCGCATTTACCCGCAGTGTCATTGGTGCCTGGGTATTGTTGGCGTCAACAATGGCCTGCCAGTCATCGGGCCAGTTGTGGCGCAGTTTTTCGATCATCCAGCCGGGGTGGCTGTAACGGCTTGTGTCTTTGGCCGCCGCCGGGGCACCTTCACGTTCGGCGCTGCGCAGTACGCCGTTCACCAGGCCGGTCAGGTGGGGTTTGTCCATGGCGCGGCAGGCTTCTACGGTTTCGTTCAGCACCGCATACGTTGCTTGCTGGCTGAAGCGCAGCTGGAACAGCGCTACCAGCATCAGGTGGTGCACCACCCGGTCGTGGTTTTTCAAGGGTTTTTTCATGCGCCCCTGAAGCTCATCGTCAAGCCGGTGAAACCAGCGGCAGGTGCCATAACACAGAGCCTGCAGTTGCGGCCGCAGATTCAGCGGCAGGCGCAGCAGCGAAGGCGGTAAGCACTGCGACAGCGACTGGCCCTGTTCTACCGACAGCAAAACCTCGGCAGCAATGGCACGTAATGGGGCGTGTGGTTGCATGTTATTGCAGCTCCTGGCCGGGCAGCAGAATCTGTTTGCCACCGTTTATCAGGTCGTTCACGCTTTGCGCACGTGCGCCGGGCAGCTGCACCTGGCTGACCCGCAGAACGCCTTCGCCGCAGGCGATATCAATGCCCTCACGCTGGCGCGCTAAAACGGTACCGGGGCTGGCTTTTTTGCCGCTCTGCTCCTGTTTATGTTTTTGGGCCTGAGCCAGATGCAAGCGGATACGCTGGTCGCCCAAATCGGTAAAGGTGCCAGGCCAAGGATTAAATGCGCGAATTAGCCGTTCGATGCTCTGAGCATCGCCGTGCCAGTCAATCTGGCCTTCCTGCTTCGCCAGCTTGTGGGCGTAACAGGCCTGTTCATTTTGCTGTGCTTGCGGTTTCAGCGTGTTCTGCTCCAGCAATTGCAGTGCGCCTACAATGGCCTCGCCGCCCAGATCGGCCAGCCGGTCGTGCAGGCTGCCGCCGGTGTCTTCAGGGTGAATGGGTGTAGACACTTTCAGCAGCATGGCGCCGGTGTCCAGACCTTCATCCATCTGCATAATCGTTATGCCGCTTTCAGGGTCGCCTGCGGCGATAGCACGCTGAATGGGCGCCGCACCACGCCAGCGGGGTAACAGGGAGGCGTGAATGTTCAGGCAGCCATGAACCGGAATGGACAGCACCGAGGCTGGCAGAATCAAGCCATAAGCGGCAACAATCATCACGTCTGGCTGCAAGCCGGCCAGCTGCTGGCGGGCGTCTTCCATTTTGAAGTTGTCGGGCTGAAAAACCGCGATGCCGGCATCCAGCGCCGCCTGTTTTACCGGCCCCTGGAGCAGTTTGCGGCCACGGCCTGCTGGCCGGTCTGGCTGGCTATACACGCCCACCACGTTGTATTTGGCGGCAAGTAGGGCTTTCAAGGCCGTGGCGGCAAAATCAGGGGTTCCGGCAAAAACAATACGCACAGTGTTTGGCTCTCTGTTGGACTTTTCGTCGAATTCTCTGATCCATTCAATACAAAAAACCGGGCGCAAAGGCCCGGTCATCAGTTTTATGGCTGTTGTGGCACCCAGACCACCTTAATAAATGCTGGCTCAGGCACTCGTTTTAATCGCTTTCTAAACACTCTTTAAGCACTCTTCTTTTGCAACTTTTCCAGCTTTTTGCGGATGCGTGTACGCTTTAGCGAACTCAAGTAATCCACAAACAGTTTGCCGTTCAGATGATCCATCTCGTGCTGGATGCACACCGCCAATAGCCCGCGGGCTTCTATTTCAAAAGCTTCGCCATTGCGATCAAGAGCTTTGATGAGGCAATGCTCGATGCGCTCAACCTCTTCATAAAATCCCGGTACCGACAGGCAGCCTTCTTGCATGGCTTCCAGGTCGCCGTCGAGTATCCCGATTTTAGGGTTGATGAACACCTTGGGTTCGCTGTTGTCCTCCGACAGATCCATCACGACGATCTGCTGGTGCACGTTAACCTGGCTCGCCGCGAGGCCAATGCCAGCCGCATCGTACATTGTCTCGAACATGTCGTCGATCAGGGTGCGAATCTCGTCAGTTACGGTGGTAACCGGCTTGGCAAGAGTTCGCAGACGTGGGTCCGGGTATTCAAGAATGTTTAGAATCATAGTACGTTACTTTTTTAAATGCGTGCTTTGGACAGTGAATGCCAACGTTCGTTCGCGTACAAAGGATGTCTGAAATGCGACCTTGTACTGCGCTTTTCAACCCCGGGGTGTTTATGATGCGGGACATACTTACCCGACCGGGGCATTTGCGTGTTGGCTCTATGTCCACATTATCTAACAATTTGGCGATTGAGTACAAACTGATCAGTCAATTGAGAAAAACTATGGAAGATACCTGTACGGGTGGGCAAACGTTAAAAGTCCCCGGCGGTGAGTAGATAACACTACAATTAACCGAGCATCTTCTATAGTAACGGGAATAACAACAGATTAAGCTAAAAATAGCAGGCGAAAGCCAACCGGACTTCGGGCGCCAGCCGACCGAATTTAAGCATCAAAGCACGGGATCAAGGACTTAAACCATGAGGAAACTGCTGTACGCTCTGGCAGCTACAACGCTGTTGTTTACCGCTTGGGCCCAAGCAGCACCGGAGCTGCGGTCGGATCATCCCGAACGTTATACCGTTGTTAAAGGCGATACCCTGTGGGATATCTCCGCCCGCTTTTTGAACAACCCCTGGTACTGGCCGGAAATCTGGCAGGTAAACCCCCAGGTGGCCAACCCTCATTTAATTTACCCCGGTGACCGCTTGGCGTTGGTGTACATTGATGGCCAGCCAAAAATCATGAAAATGGCCAACGGTGACGGTGTGATCAAACTGTCGCCGCAAGTGCGCTCCGAAGCCATTGATACGCCGATCCCGGCCATACCGCTGGACGCCATCGCCAGCTTTTTAACCGATACCCGCATTGTTACCCCGGAACAGATAGCGGCTGCGCCTTACGTGCTGGAAGGTGAAGACGGCCGAATTGTTACCGGCGCTGGCGATCGCGTTTACGCTCGCGGCCAGAAGCCGGCGAACACGGTTGGCGTTTTCCGCCGTGGTAATGAATTTGTCGATCCGAAAACCGGTGAATTTCTGGGCCTGGAAGCCCGTAGTATTGGCACCGCCAAGGTTACTGCCACCAACGGCGATGTATTGACGCTGCTGCTGAGCCAGTCCAACGAAGAAATTCGCATTGGTGACCGTTTGCTGGTGAATGCCAGCCGACCCCTTTCTACCAGCTTTGTGCCCACCGCGCCGGCGAAACCGGTAAGCGGGCAGATGATGGCGGTAGATGGCGGCGTTAACCAGATTGGCCAGTACGATGTTGTTGCTATCAATCTGGGCCTGCGTGAAGGCATAGAGCCGGGCAACGTGATGGCCGTGCTGCAAAGTGGCAATCTGGTGCGCGACCCGGTCACTGGCGAAACCATTGAGCTGCCGTCTGAACGCGCCGGTCTGCTGATGGTGTTCCAGGCTTACGAAAAAATGAGCTACGGTCTTATGCTGCAAGCCAGCCGGCCGCTGGCGGTGGGTGATCAGGTAACCAACCCCTGATAACCCGGTAAAAACCCGAGCCGGGCACGGAATGCCCGGCTTTTTTCTGCGCGCAAGGAAAATGCCCGTGCCTCAGGTACCCCTTTTTTCGTTCGATACGCCGCCCGGCGCCGACCTTACTGACCCCGCCGTTGACCAGATATGTGATGACAGCCCGGAGCGGGCCCGGCAATGGTTGTTTCTGAGCCAGCTGCCGGGTTTTGGCCTAAGAGTGCGGCGCCGGTTAGCGGCGCACGTTCCGCAACTGCCCGACCTGCTGAACCTGGACAGCGCCCGCCATAAAGCCATGGGCCTGCCAGCAGAGGCTTGTGAAGTCCTTGCTGCCTGGCGCCGTGATGACGCTGAACACCCGGCATTGGTGGCTTTGCGCGTTATAGAAAGCGCCTGTGAGCGGAATGGTATTGGCATTGTGCACTGGCAGTCGTCGGCTTATCCGCTGCCGCTGCGCCACATTCATAACCCGCCTTTATTATTGTACATTCGTGGCGATACCAACCTGCTCAGCCGTGACCAACTGGCGGTTATTGGCAGCCGCCACGCCACTCGTGCCGGGCTGGACCACGCCCGGGGCTTTGCTGCAGCGCTTGGCGAATGCAATCTGTTAGTCAGCAGCGGCCTGGCGCTGGGTATCGATGGTGCTGCCCACGCCGGTGCGCTGGACGCCGGCCATCCTACCTTGGCGGTGATTGGCAGTGGGCTTGATAAAATCTATCCGCGCCAACATCAGCGTCTGGGGGAGCGGGTGATTGCCAATGGTCTGCTGGTGTCCGAGTACCCGCCGGGCACCCAGGCTCGCCCCGCACATTTCCCCCAGCGTAATCGCATCATCAGCGGCTTGAGCCGGGGTGTTCTGGTGGTAGAGGCCGGTTTCAAGAGCGGCTCGCTGATTACCGCTCGGCTGGCTTCAGAACAAGGCCGCGATGTGTTCGCCATACCGGGGTCGGTACACAGCCCGGTAGCCCGTGGTTGTCACCAGCTGATTCGGCAGGGCGCTACGCTGGTAGAAAGCGTGGCCGACATCCTGCAGGAACTGGGGGGCTGGTGGAGTGAACCGACAACACCGGGCGCAAGCGTACAAAGCGCTGCTACCGAGGGTCTGGGCGCCCGTGAAATCGCCGTGCTGGAGGCTTTAGGGTATGATTCGCAATCAACCGATGTACTGGGTTCGAGCACCGGGCTGAGCGCCGATCAACTGATGCAGTCCCTGCTTTTGTTAGAGCTTCAGGGCCTGGCTACAGCGGCGCCCGGCGGATATGTCCGCATTGCCTGAACCCGGTGCCAACAGTGATTTTATTCAGGCTCGACTCCCCTATGGCAACAGACCACCCGCTGACCGACTGGCAATTACACTGCGCTCGCCGCACTCTGCACCAAGGCGGAGTGCTCGCCTATCCAACGGAAGCTGTTTGGGGTCTCGGCTGTGACCCTTGGAACCAGGTTGCGGTGCAACGCATTCTGGATCTGAAACAGCGCCCCGTGCACAAAGGCATGATTCTGGTGGCGGCTTCGGTCGAACAGATTGTTTTTTTGCTGAACCCCCTGCCGCAAGACCTTCAGCAGCGAGCCCGACAGCATTGGCCTGGTCCCGTTACCTGCCTGTTACCCGATGTGCACCAGCAGGTGCCCGAATGGGTACGTGGCGAGCACAGCTCGATTGCGGTGAGAGTGAGTGCACATCCGGTGGTCAAAGCCCTATGCAACGCTGTAGGCAGCCCGCTGGTTTCCACCTCGTGCAACCCCGCGGGCCGCGCCCCAGCCCGTTCGCCCTGGCAGGTTCAGGGCTATTTTCATGGCCAGCTGGACTGGGTGGTGCCCGGTGCGCTGGGTGGAAATCGCCAACCCAGCCGTATAATTGATATCGTTACCGGCCAGCAGCTACGTTAGGAGAAAACATGCCACAGCAACCAGACCCGCAGGCGGTCAAACACTATCTGTTACAGCTGCAAGATACCCTATGCCAGCGCCTGGCCGTGACCGACGGTGGCGGTGAATTTATTCACGACGCCTGGGATCGCGTGGAAGGCGGCGGCGGTATTAGCCGAGTGATCGGCAGCGGCAAGGTGTTTGAAAAAGGCGGTGTGAACTTTTCCCACGTGATGGGCAACACCATGCCGCCTTCGGCGACGGCCCACCGTCCTCATTTGGCAGGCGCGCCCTGGCAAGCTATGGGTTTGTCGCTGGTGATGCACCCCCACAACCCCCACGTGCCGACCTCCCACGCCAACGTGCGATTTTTTATCGCTACGCCGGAAAACGCTGAACCGGTTTACTGGTTTGGCGGCGGCTATGATTTAACCCCCTATTACGGCGTTAACGAAGACTGCGAGCATTGGCACCGCACCGCCGCGAACGCCTGTGCGCCCTTTGGTGACGACGTGTACCCACGTTATAAGCATTGGTGCGACGAGTACTTTTTTCTGAAACACCGCAACGAGCCCCGCGGCGTGGGCGGGCTGTTTTTTGACGATTACAATACTGGTGATTTTGCCCGCGATTTCGAATTTATGCGCGCCATCGGCGACAGTTACATTGACGCTTACGAACCCATTGTCCAGGCCCGCAAAAATCAGCCCTACAGCGACGCTCAGCGTCAGTTTCAGCTCTATCGCCGTGGCCGCTACGTGGAGTTCAACCTGGTGTACGACCGCGGCACCCTGTTCGGGCTTCAGTCCGGCGGCCGCACCGAATCTATTCTGATGTCGCTGCCGCCTCTGGTACGCTGGGATTATAATCAGGTGCCGGCACCTGGTAGTGAAGAAGCGCGCCTGCTGGAGCACTTTCTGACTGGCCGCGACTGGCTCACAGCTTCCTGAGGGGGCAACGATGAAAAATGATCTGTATGCGGTGATTGGCCACCCCGTTAGCCATAGTAAGTCACCGCGGATTCACGGTCTGTTTGCCAGCCAGACTGGCGAAGCGCTTGAGTACACGGCGATTCAGGCGCCCCTGGACGGTTTTGAAAACACCGTAACCGAGTTTTTTGCGCGCGGCGGTAAAGGCCTGAACGTGACTGTACCGTTTAAGGAAGCGGCCTGGCAGATGGCTGGCCGACACAGCGCCCGCGCGCTCAAGGCTGGCGCGGCCAACACTCTGTACCAGGACAACGGCGTGTTGGTGGCAGACAACACCGACGGCGCAGGCTTGGTACAAGACTTGCTGCACAATCACCAAGTAGCATTAAAGGGCACCCGTGTTTTGATATTGGGTGCTGGTGGCGCGGTACGCGGTGTTCTAGCGCCGCTGTTACTTGAACAGCCGCACACGCTGGTGATTGCTAACCGCACGCCGGCCAAAGCGCAGAATCTGGCGGCGCTCTTTGCTGACGTTGCCGGTATTACCTGGCTTGGCAGCCAAGCGTACGACAGTATCACCGGCGATTTCGATGTCATTATCAATGGCACTAGCGCTAGCCTGCAGGGCGATTTACCGCCGTTGTCTGTAGAGTTGATCGGCGCTGGTACGGTGATTTACGACATGATGTATGCTGCCACAAATACCACGTTTAACCAGTGGGCTCTGGATAACGGGGCAGAGCGCGTATATGACGGCCTGGGCATGCTGGTAGAGCAAGCGGCCGAGGCATTTGAAGTATGGCGCGGAGTACGGCCGCAAACTGCTCCGGTTATTGCTAGTCTGCGAACCCTTACAGCAAACTAAATCAGGCGCAAATCAAGCGAAGAAAATAGTCAACATGAAGGTTAACGCATGGACATACTAACGCTGGTCGGACTGGTTGCTGGGATGCTGGTGGTGATATTGGCCATGCTGGCTAACGCCACCCTGCTGACCTTTCTTAACCTGCCCGGGTTGGCCATTGTGCTGGGCGGAACCTTTGCGGTAACGCTGATCAAGTTCCGCCTGAGTTCGTTGATGAGCGCTATTCGCCTGGCGTCACGCGCGGCCTTTATGGACCGCGTAGAGCGCCCTGACGAGCTAATTCGCGAAGTGGGCGCGTTGGCCATGGTGGTGCGTAAAGAGGGTATTTTGGGCCTTGAAAACCACACCACCGACAATGTGTTTCTGGAGAAAGCCATTAATCTGTGTGTTGATGGCCATTCGCCAGAACTTGTGGAAGAAGCCCTGCACCACGAAATCCAGCAATGCTCCGAACGTTACGAGGTAGCAGAAAGAGTGTTCCGTGGTATCGGCGAATCGGCTCCGGCCATAGGAATGCTTGGCACTCTGGTAGGCTTGGTGCAAATGCTCAATACCCTTGATGACCCTTCCTCTATTGGCCCGGCTATGGCGATCGCCCTGCTGACCACGCTTTACGGTGCTTTTATTGCCCAGCTGATCGCCTTGCCCCTGGCGGATAAACTGCAGTTAAAAGCCGAAGACGAAATGCGCAACCAACTTTTGATTGCCACTTCAATTCAAAAAATCCTGCAAGGTGAAAATCCGCGGGTAATGACCGAACTGCTGTCATCGTTCCTGAACCCCGAGCAGCGCGACAGTCTGAAACGCGAGCAGGGGGCCTAAGCCTTGGCCCGCCTAGCTCTTGCAACTCTGCCCAAGCGAAAAAAAGCAGGCGCTGCCGGTGCGCCAGCGTGGATTGTGACCTTTGCCGACCTGACCACTTTGCTGCTGACGTTTTTCATACTGCTGTTGTCGTTCGCCGAACTGGATATTGAAAAATACAAAGCGATGGCCGGCTCGTTGTCGGTTGCGTTTGGTTCAGGCAATTTGATCGCGGATGACGGTGGCAGCTTGCCGATCAAGATATCTGACGGGAACAGCAGCTTAGATCCAGACAAACAGTTGCAGGCTGAGCCTGAATTGATCGACGAGCGCTCGACCAGCGACGGCGTTACTCCGGTGTCTGAAGGCGTGATTACTTTGGCCAGCAGTTTGATTCGGGAGCTGGAAAACGAAGTGGCTAGCGGCGCCCTGAACGTCGACTACGACGAACACCAGGTGATCATCCGTTTCTCTGAAGATGCCACATTCATGTCGGGCGACGCCACTATCAAGAAAGAAATGCTGCCTATTATCGAGCGGGTAGTGGACGTGCTGAAAAATTGCCGTGGCGATGTGGTGGTGGCCGGATATACAGACGACAGGCCCATCGCCAGCAGCCGTTACCGTTCCAACTGGGATCTTTCAGCGGCGCGGGCGGTGTCGGTGGTACACGAGTTGGTTCTGAACCGTGATGTGCCTGCCGATCGGGTGATTGCCGCCGGCCGTGCTGAAACCAACCCGCTGGTGCCCAACAACAGCCCGGAAAACCGTGCCGTGAACCGGCGAGTGGAAATTGCCATTCGCGGCCCAATATGCAAGGAAGACGTGCCGATCGAGCAGTTTCCGGCAGAAGTCAAACCTTAAACAGGTGAGCTACCGCGAGATTAGCTCAAGGAAAGACCCGGGCACTAGGTTGACAGGCTGTTTACCACGACATTGGATCCAAGCAGCAAGGTTGTGAGAGACGGGTCTAAGACCAAACTTCACATCTGATTGAGGTGCTTTGGATGCAGTTGCAATAGCGTGAACAACACAAGCTCGATCAGATTCATGAATTTGAGTAAGCCAATAAACAGCCCATTTGCCTTCAGTCGAACTGCGCACTTTTTAACATCAGTCGGTTGGTAAAGGCATAGAACGCCCTTGAGAGCAGGCTGCGACCAAACGTCAGCACTACCAGCAGCGCTAAGCCGTTGCCAGATTGGGCACAACAGGTGCGGACATGTGGCCGCTTAGATCAATAATGGTAGTCGTTGGCTTTTTCGGCCAGATATTCATCTTTGAGCTTTACATAGTTGCTGGCGGTGTATAGAAAAAAGCCGCGTTCCTTATCGGTCAGCGCCCTTGCCTGCTTACACGGCGAACCTACATAAAGATAGCCGGAGTCCAAACGCTTGCCTGAGGGTACCAGGCAGCCCGCGCCGATAATCACTTCGTCTTCCACCACCGCACCGTCCATGATGATACAGCCCATGCCCACCAGCACCCGGTTGCCCACAGTACAGCCATGCAGTAGTGCCTTGTGGCCGATGGTAACGTCATCACCAATAATCAGCGGCCAACCGCCGGGGTTGAAATCACTGGCGTGAGTGATGTGCAGCACAGAGCCGTCTTGAACACTGCAGCGCGCGCCAATGCGGATTTTGTGCATGTCACCACGCACAACCGTCATCGGCCAAATCGAACAGTCTTCGCCGGTAGTCACATCGCCAATCACGACTGCGCTGGGGTCTACCCAGTTGCGCTCGCCAAATTGTGGCGTGCTACCCTTGTGAGAACGTACATTCGCCATTACATAGTCCTATTACGGGGAATAATCCGAAGTTGGAGGGTGATCAGGGAGTTTGCTTTGCAAAACTGGGCGAAGCCAAGGAATGTGGAGTTCAAACCGCACATGACATTTTGAGGCGTGTTTTGAAAAGCAAACTCCCTGATCGCCTTGCTCCATAGATATTCTTTTCAAATTACCCGACATTTGAACCGCTGAGAAGGGGAACGATGAATAATCCACTACTGACCAACGACTTGCTACCCAAATTTGAACACGTGCGCACTGAGCATATGGAAGGAGCGATCGACCAGATTCTCAGTGAAAATCGCATGAAAATTAACAGCCTGGCGCAGAACGAAGAACCCGACTGGGACACTCTGGTGCAGCCCATGCAGTCGCTTGAGAACAAACTGAGCAACGCTTGGTCGGTAATCTCACACCTGAACGCGGTGATGAACAACGACGACCTGCGCAAAGTGTACAAAAACTGTCTGGAAAAGCTCACCGAGTACAGCACCGAGCTGAGCCAGAATGCGGTTTTGTGCGAGGCCTACAAAAAGCTGGCAGTCCGCGATGATTTCAGCAAACTAAGCGAAGCCCAGCGAAAAGCAGTGGAAAACACTCAGCGGGACTTCCACCTGGGCGGCGTTGATCTGCCCGATGATGAGAAAAAGCGCTACGCCGATCTGGCCCGCGAGCTCTCGGAGCTGTCCAACAGCTTCAGTGACAACGTTCTGGACGCCACCCAGCACTGGTTCAAGCAAATCACCGAGAAAAGCGAGCTGGCCGGCGTGCCTGAAAGTGCGCTGGAAGGCGCCAAATCGGCGGCCAAACAGAAAGGTCTGGATGGTTATGTCATTACTCTGCATTTCCCCAGCTTCCACCCGGTAATGACTTACTGTGACAATCGCGAGCTGCGCCGTGAAGTGTATGAAGCCTTTGTCACCCGCGCTTCCGATATGGGGCCAGACGCTGGCAATTGGGACAACACCCCGGTGATGGCGGAAATCCTAAAACGCCGCCACGCCCTGGCACAACTACTGGGCTTTAATAACTTTGCCGAGCGCTCGCTGGTCACAAAAATGGCCCGCGATACCGATGAAGTATTGGGCTTTTTGACGGATCTGGCGAACAAAGCCAAGCCGGTGGCAGAGCAGGAATTCGCTGAACTCAAGGCCTTTGCAAAAGACGAACACGGCCTGGATGACTTGCAGGCCTGGGACATTGGTTACTACAGCGAAAAATTACGCCAACAGCGCTACGACATTTCTCCGGAAGCCCTGCGCCCCTGGTTTCCGGTGGACAACGTGGTGCCTGGCCTGTTCCGCGTGACAGAAAAGTTGTTCGATATCCAGATTGAAGCCAAGCCAGACGTAGAAACTTGGCACGATGACGCCACCGCCTACTGCATCAGCCGTAACGGCGAGCCCATTGCCTGGTTCTATCTAGACCTGTTTGCCCGCCAAGGCAAGCGTGGCGGCGCCTGGATGGCGGATTGCCGGGTACGCTGGCGTAACCTGCGCGGCACCCTGCAGCTGCCGGTGGCTTTCCTGACCTGCAACTTCACCCCACCGGTGAACGGCAAGCCGTCGCTGCTGACCCACGATGAGGTCACCACCCTGTTCCACGAGTTCGGCCACGGCCTGCACCACATGCTGACCCAGGTGGAGGTAATGGACGTGTCGGGCATTAATGGTGTGGCGTGGGACGCGGTCGAACTGCCGAGCCAGTTCCTCGAAAACTGGTGCTGGAACCCGGAATCGCTGGCGCTGATTGCTGCCCACCACGAAACCGGTGAGCCGCTACCGCAGGACATGTTGGAAAAGCTGTTAGCCGCGAAGAACTTCCAGTCGGGCATGGGGTTGGTGCGTCAGCTTGAATTCTCGCTGTTCGATTTCCGCCTGCACGCCGAGTTCGTCGACACAGCGCCAACCAATCCGCTGGATATGCACCGCCAGGTTCGTAGGGAAATTGCGGTGGTGGAATCACCAGAGTTTAATCGCTTCCCCAACTCTTTTTCCCACATCTTCGCCGGTGGTTACGCAGCGGGCTATTACAGCTACAAATGGGCCGAAGTGCTGGCGGCGGATGCGTTCTCGCTGTTTGAGCAAAACGGCATTTTCGATCCGCAAACCGGCAAGTCGTTCTTGCAAAATATTCTGGAGAAAGGCGGTTCACAAGAACCCATGGAGCTGTTCAAAGCCTTCCGCGGCCGCGAACCCAAGGTAGACGCACTGTTGCAGCAAACCGGCATCAGCCCGCAAGTCGCCTGACTCCATTTGCCATAGGCAATCCGCCCCGCCGGCCAAGGCTGGTAGGGGCCATTTAATATGGAGTTATCAAATGCCAAGCCCAAAACGTTTCATCGCCGGAGCCGTTTGCCCCCGCTGTTCGGAAATGGACAAAATTACCATGTACACCGACGACGCCGGTGAGCAAATCCGCGCATGCGTGGTTTGCGGTTTCACCGACGGCATCTCTGACGTAGAAGCTCCGGCTGCCCCGGAACTGCAAACCCGCGTGAACAAACGCAAAAACGAAGACGACCATACGGTTAAGCAGGTGGTGTTTTTCAAAGGTGGGGATTAGGTGACTAAGCACAAGCTTACGTAACCTGATACTGAGTGGAGGGTCGAGGATGTGGGGTGTCTTT
>NZ_AAXY01000025.1 GCF_000169375.1 Marinobacter sp. ELB17 | reverse complement strand
GTCTGCTGCTGTTTTCTCAAGCCAGCCATTCCAGTATCTGGTCATGCACGACCTTGTTGTCGAGCAACGCAAGGTGATTCAGCTTTTCAAACACCCGGCAGTCTTCCGGGCGTATTCGCAACGTCTTCAAATCATCAGAATGATGCCCTTTTGCGCTATCCAGCCGCACCAAAAGATCTCCCACCATGGTGCTGGAAAAGTCTGTTGGGTGATCGCCAATGGTGGCGGCCAGGAAATAGTGCCGGGCGCCCTTTAGCAGCGGAACTGGCTTGCGGATGTCGGGGTGAAACTCATCCTGATCGATTCCTTCCCAGTCATCGTCAAGCAAATTTCCATATCGCAGGTCTTTGATGCCGGCGCTGGTGTGTTGCGCAAGTGCAAACGGGCTGGCGTAGCGGAACTTTTGCATGACAAAGGTGAGTAAGTGCCCGGCTTTTGCCAGCGCGGCGCCGTGGTGGGGTGAACCCAGGTAAAGTGCTTTTTTGACCAATTTGGTCCAGGGTAATGTCGGCTCGCTGCCATACCAGCAGGCGCTGCGGATAACCAGCCCGCCCATGCTGTGGCCAATCAGAACCAGCTCTTCAACTTCGACCGGCCAGGCATCAATTAATACCTGAAGTTGTTCGCTTAACTCCCTGCCGTTACTGGAAATATGCCGGCCCGTGTTGTAGTTGAGGTACAGTGGCGTGAAGCCATGGGCGCGCTGCAGTTCGATACCCAAATCCGCTTTTTCGTGGTCTTTCCAGTACTCGTGTGACAGGCACAGGCCGTGTACCAGTAACACGATGCGCGGACTGGCGTCGGGAAACATGGCGCCCACGCTTTCTGAGTCAGGTCTTAGTTTTGCGCCTTGGCTATCTCTGAAATGCAGGGTAATCGCCAGGGGATTGTTACTGGCTTCGAGGTGATCACCGCAGACACCATTCAACGCAGCTGCGACTTTCTCGCTTTGTGCCGAGTGTGGGGGCTCGTCATCCGCTGAGAACCCGTCAAGGGATCGATGCAAGCCTTGTTGCAATGAAGACATGGTCGACTGAATAAACTGATATGTGTGGCCCTCCCGTTCCTTAGAGGGCAATCCTGTAATGTCACGCAGCCGGTTTAACGGATTTATCTCCCGGACAATCGTGCGATGTGTCCGTTCGGCTATGCGGGTAACGCCACCAGCCACATCCAGAAGCAGTTGGGCTGAGCCGTGTAGCGATTTGACTGATACCATTGTGTGGATCTCCTAGCATATGCAGAAGATTTTGACACAGGTAAAATGACGACGACAGATTAATAAGGGGACAGATTTGAAATCTGTCCCCGGGCACAACGGAAGCCCTGCGCGCACAAGCTTCTACAGTTTTGCCGTTTCGTGAGGATACACCGCTGCCTGCTGCGCATCGGCCAGGGCCTGGCGCTCAGCCAGGTGTTCCGGATTGTTCTGCGGTATTTGCCAGCCTTGAATATTCTGCTCGATCAAGGCGACCAACGCATCAATGTGTCCCTGCGTTGCGTTCAATGCCGTAATGTAGTTAAACGCCTCGCCTCCGGATTCCATAAAGTACTCGCGGTTTTCTTCGTCGATTTCTTCTACTGTTTCCAGGCAATCTGAAGAAAAGCCCGGGCAGAATACATCCACGGATTTGACACCCTGACCGGGAAGCGACTTCAGGGTTTCGTCGGTATAGGGCTTCAACCATTCTTCACGGCCAAATCTTGACTGGAAGGTGGTCATGTATTCCTCTTTTGCCAGGCCCAGACGCTCAGCCAGCAGGCGCGATGTTTTGTGGCATTCGCAGTGGTAAGGGTCGCCTTTGGTCAGGTATTTCTTCGGCACGCCGTGGTAAGACAGCATCAGCTTCTGTTTGCGCCCGTGCTCTACCCAATGGGCCTCGATAAGCTCCGCCATGGCCTCGATGTACGGCGGAAAATCGTGGTAGTGAGAGATAAAACGAAAATCTGGCAGCCAGCGGCGCTTGGCAAAATCTTGGGCGATGGCGTCAAAGGTGGAGGCTGACGTCGACGCGGAGTATTGCGGGTAAAGGGGCAGTACCAGCATTTTGCGCACGCCTTGCCGTTGCATTGCGTCCAGTGCGCTGGCCACGGATGGGTTGCCATAGCGCATGGCAAACTCCACCACCACATTGTCGCCGTAACGGGCTTTGAGCTCTTCGCCAATGGCGCTGGCCTGGTTGGCCGTGTGTATCATTAACGGCGAGCCTTCTGGCTGCCACACGCCGGCGTAGGCTTTGGCACTGCGTGACGGGCGAATGCGCAGGATGACACCGTGCAAAATCAGCCACCATAAAGGGCGGGGCACTTCTACTACGCGAGGGTCCCACAGAAATTCCCCCAGATAGCGCCGCAGCGCCGAGGGGGTTGGGGCATCGGGTGTTCCCAAATTGGTCACCAGCACGCCCAGGCGTTCCGGTTGGTTGTGGCGGAAGTGTTCGGAACCTTTAAATTGCATGAATGAATCCTGACTGATGGCCTGTGCGAGTGGGGTGTCGGCTTATTAGCTCTTTTTCTGAGCCTGCTGAGCCAGCCGCGGCGCAATTCCGCTGATGTCGTAACCGGCGCTTTGGGCCTTTTCAACTATTTCCTTTGCCGGGGTCTCACCAGCCGAACTGAGCGCCCACAGAACAGTACAGCGAGTTCCGGAACGACAGAAAGCCAGTACGGGGGCGTCGGCTGTGCGGATCATTGCGCCGAAGCGTTCCACGTCATCATCGCTGATGTCCCCAGGGGCCACCGGCATGTATACCCACTGCAGGCCATGTTCACGCGCGGCTTCTTCAATACCCGCCATAAGCGGCTGGCCAGGTTCTTCGCCATCCGGGCGATTGGCGACCAGGGTTTTGAAACCCAGGCCAGCGATGGCGGGTAGGTCGGCTATCTGAATCTGCGGTGCTACCGAAATACGGTCATTGATTTTTCTGAGGTCCATGGCTTTATCTCCCGGAATCGAGTTTGAAAACAGACGGCCATAATCGCATACCGCGGCGAACATGCAAAAGAAAGCCTCCACTGCAATCGGGCGCCGGCTGTAATACAATGGGTGCATAGTTTTAACTTGCGCTTCTGCGCCTGCTTGGAGGTTTTGTCATGACTGATGACCAAGAAAAAAATACGGATGCGGATGCCCAGCTGCCGGACAAAATAAAGGATTCCGATGCCCAACTGCCGGGCAAAATAAAAGATTCGGCACGACAGATCTGGCTGGCAGGGCTAGGCGCCTTCAACAAGGCCGAAGAAGATACCGGTCGTTTTTTCGAACGCCTGGTGCAGGAAGGCGAGCAGATGGAAAACCGCACCCGCGGTGTGGTCGAGAAACAGCTGAAGTCGGTGGAAGACCGGGTAGAAGGCGTACGCGAGCGCGCCACAGGCACCTGGGATAAACTCGAGCATTTGTTCGATCAGCGGGTATCTGGCGCTCTGCGTCGCCTGGGAATGTATCGGCAGGAAGATGTCATGAGCTTGGAAAAGCGGGTAGAGCGCCTGGAAGCAGAACTTGATCGCCTAAAGGAATTAACGCCGGGCTTTAATGAGGAAGAGTGACACTCTCACCAGAGCCCCACTGTTTTATAGATAACTTCGGCTGATCAGCAAAGCCTGTTCTTTTTCCTCTGCTGCCAGGTAAGGCAACATCAGGCACATGGTCTGGTATACGCCGCGACCGGGGTCCACCGCATTACGATCATCAAGATGTGAAAGCGTATCAAAACTGCTCCAGTAACAAGTGGTTAGCGTTAACTGATCACATAAAGTCGCTAACTCTTCGGTGCCGATAGTCATAAACCCTTGGGCGCTGAAGCTGGTGCAGATGGTGTGGAACGCGGTGTTCTTCAGCTTCAATATTTTGCGAAATTTTGGCTGTAGCCGGGGATGGCGCGACAGCACATTGACAAGATCCTGGTACAAAAAACGGTAGCGGGCTACCGCTTCGAACAACAAGTGCAAAAAGAAATTTTGCTGGTCCAGGCTTATGTTGACGTCAGCAGGCACGGCCAACAGGTCGTGCATTTCAAGCTCGAAGCTTTCAAACAATTCACTGACAATGTCGCTTTTGTTGTTGAAGTGGTAGTAGAGGTTGCCCGGGCTGATGTCCAGTTCATCGGAGATCAGCAGCGTGGTTACATTCGGCTCGCCCAGGGCGTTGAACAACGCCAGGCTGGTATCGAGAATGCGATCGCGAGTTTTGATCTTTGCCATAACCCGCGACCACCTTCCTGGTTGACGAAAAAATAATTAGAGCGTGAATCTGGCCCATACTGGAGCATGATCAGAAGGGCGATCCATAGCCCGAACATCATAGCTGACGCCGGCGCTTTTCGCTTGGGACAGCAAGTTGTCACTGGCCATGATCAAGTCAATGCGCAGCCCGCGTTTTGGCTCGCGATCGAAACCTTTGCTGCGGTAATCAAACCAGCTGAACGTATCCGCTTCGTGGGGGTGAAGGTGGCGGAACACATCGGTATAGCCACGGCTTTCAACTTCACCCAGCCATTGGCGCTCCTCTGGTAGAAAGCTGCACTTGCCGCTACGCAGCCAGCGCTTGGCGTTATCGGCGCCGATGCCGATATCTTTGTCCGTCGGGGAGATGTTCACATCGCCCATCACCACCACTTTGGTATTGCGCAGCTTTAGCTCATCCAGGTAGCTCATCAGATCCGCATAGAACTTCTGCTTCGCTGGAAACTTCACCGGGTGATCGCGACTTTCGCCTTGGGGAAAGTAGCCGTTGATAACGGTGAGGGTTTCACCATTCACGGTGAAGTCTGCGGTAATCAGTCGGCGCTGGGCGTTGTCCAGATCGTCCGGAAAGCCTTTGTATACCTTATCGGGCGCCATTTTTGACATAAGCGCCACGCCGTAATGGGTCTTTTGGCCGTGGAAATGCACGTGGTAACCCAGCGCTTCGATGTCTGCCAGCGGAAAATCTTCATCGCTGACTTTTGTTTCCTGCAGGCCAATAAAATCCGGCTCCAGCTGCTCAATAACCGCGGCAAGCTGATGTAGGCGTGTACGAATGCTGTTGACGTTGAATGACACAAACATCATGGGGGACGGTTCTCCGGCACAAGTTTAATGAGAGTTTAACACATTGAAACCGCGAGGGAATGGCGCTTGGTTTTCGCTTAAGGAATGGTCTACGGTGCCAGCAGCGGACAGGGGGGATATTCGGTTACGCTATAGACGATATCCGCTTGAATATTTTCTTGCTGGTTGAGACGGATATTGGTCAGGCCGGAATAGTGGGTCAGGGCACCTTGCTGGTTATAGCCAAGCAAAATGGGTTCCACTATCAATCGTAGAAACAGGCTGGTCGGGCGAATCTGAATCAGATGATCGGCGCGAATGCGGTCGCTGTTGCTCTTATTATCGGCCGGCTCCATCACAAAACCATAGTAACTGCCGCGGGTTGGCGCCAGAAACTCGAAGTTTACAGAGCCGCCCTCAACCACGGTCTGCCAGTTTTGCCGAACCAGATTGTCAAAGCCAGAATCCACCACCAGGCTGTTATTGCTGTCCAAACGAAACTGTTCAACTCCCTGGGCGGGTGATTGCCATTCGATGGCAACACTTCCTGAATCATAGCCGACCGTCAGGCGCTCGTTGAACCGGGGTTGAACGAACTCCACGTCAGGGCGCAGCAGGCTAGGCTGTTCGCCGCGGTCATAGCGAAGCTGCTTGGAGGCGAACGGGGTATCAGAGCTGGCGTCAAAATATTCAACCCTGTGGCTCTGCGGTTTGAACTGATTACCGCGGCAGACGCCCTGTATCGTATGTTGTTCGCGGTAAAGCTCGCTGCCGGCGTTTGCGCTGCCCAGAGGACGAGCGCTGCCGGTGAAGTGGAACTCGGCGCTGGCGTTGGCCATAGCAGGCGCCCAGGCCAACGTTGCGGCAAGAGCAGCCGTTGCACACCACCAAAATTTTGGCTTTGCTTTGCGGGCGCTCATGGCGCAAGCCTTGGGTACAGAGAGTCGCGCAGAGACAGCAGCGCCGGAAACAGCACCAGCCACCCCACGGCCAGTGCCAGTACAGACGGCAGCAAATTGGGTAGGGTCACGGCTCCTAGTGCGCTGGCGGACCAGTAAGCAAAAGGCCCGGCAATGGGCACTATCAGGAACATCAGTAGCCGGTTGCGGCCCAGCCACTTCAGGGAATGATTAAGCGAGGTCATAAAAATGGCCCAAAGCGCAATCAGCCAGGGCGGCGTTATGACAGCAGCGCCACTGGTGTCGGCAAGAATGCCGGTGCGCAGCCAAAGGCCATCCAGTACAGACCCTGCCAGAGTACCTATAACAATAAACTGGAGTTCATCCAGCTTGTGCTGACTAACCAACACAAAATGCAACACCAGAAATACCGCCACAATGGCCAGCGCCCAAGCCTGAGAGAGCATAACGCAGGCCAGCCAACCAAGCTCGAACATGACGAAATTCAGAATGTTACGATAGGTTTGTGAGGGAATCATACGCTATGAATGGGTGCGTGTTTGTGGCCGGGTTTCGCCATCAAAATTTGCGCTACGCCAATGGCCCGTTCACTGAACCCTGCTTCGCAATACGCAAAATAGAAGTGCCAAAGGCGCTGAAATGCGTCGTCATAGCCTCGTTGGTGAAGATTTTGGCTGTGAGCCTGAAAGCGCTGACACCAGTCATTAAGAGTACGGGCGTAGTGAAACCCTATGTCTTCAACGTGGGCAAGCACCAGGTCCGTTTGCTCGCGCACGGCGCCCACCATGGCTCCGAATGATGGAATAAAGCTGCCCGGGAAGATGTAGCGCTGAATAAAATCAACGTTTTTCAAGGCTCGCTGATAACGCTGTTCCGGCATGTTGATGGCTTGTATAAGCGCAAGGCCTTCAGGTTTTAACAGCTGGCTGATTTGGCCGAAGTAACTGGGCAGAAACTGCGGGCCAACGGCTTCAATCATTTCGATAGACACCAGTTTGTCGTACTGGCCGCTCAGGTCGCGGTAGTCATCAAATAGCAATGTAATGCGGTCTTGCAGGCCTTCTGCTTCAACCCTTTGTTTTGCCAGCGCCAGTTGTTCAGCCGAAATGGTGGTGGTGGTCACGTGGCAGCCGTAATGCTTGGCAGCGTGAATAGCGAAACCGCCCCAGCCAGTACCGATTTCAAGGACTTGGTCGCCAGGCTTGAGTTCCAGCTTGCGGCAGATAACATCGAGCTTATAGGCCGACGCTTCGTCTAGAGTACTTTCCGGCGCCTGATAGATGGCCGACGAATACATTAAAGAGGGGTCTAGAAACAGCTCGAACAGGTCATTGCCAAGATCGTAATGGGCACTGATATTTTTACGCGACCCTTCTGGCGTATTGCGATTAAGCCAGTGCAGCCCCTTCAGGGTGGGCTTCGTTACCCAGCTGAAACGGTCTTCAAATCGATTCATCAAATCAATGTTGCGGCTGAAAAAGCGTAGCAGGTACACCAGATTCGGGGAGCTCCAGTCGCCGGCCACATAGGCTTCAGCGGCCCCGATACTGCCGCCGGTGAGTAGGTCGCGCCACGTACTGTGATTGTGGATGATCAACTCGGCGGCAGGGTAGGCCCTGTTGCCATCCCCTACGGTGACATCGCTGGCGCCGGCTTCACGAATAACCAGTGTGCCTTGTTGCAGGCGGTTCAGCTGCTGCATGACCAGTGAACGCGCCACCCGGCTAGCCATAGAAGAGGGCCGCCGCGCGGCTGTAATTTTCGCCGAAACCGCTGAAGACGTATTCATATTCTCCATGAGCTAACCTTTCCACTTGTTCCTTGAGATTGATCATTGGATTGCTCTGGTACAAGATCCAAGCCGCAATCCTCTTGCCCCAGCCTGAACGCCGGGTTGTTGGGTTCCAACTTGTCCGGATGGGTGTAAAACGGTGCACCTTTCAATTTCAGTTTCAGCGCATGCCAATATATTCTGGCGCTGACTTTTAATGCTTCCAGCGGAAACTGGCGCAAGCTGGTATGCAGTATCTTACGACTGAGCGGCGTGCGTTGGACCACCAGGGTGGCGTCAAATTGACGGATATTCTCTTCCATCACGCTCATGTGAACGCGCAATTGGGGTCCACGAAAGCTGAAGGTCCAGCGATAATTCTGATGCATGCCGTTGAACGGCGACACGTGAAAGCGTTTTTCGAACTCGAATTGCTCGCTGCGCCAGCCCGCTTTGTTGGCCGCATGCCCAACGGTTTCCAGGCAGTAGGCGTGGCGATCATGCCAGGGGGTGTTGGTAATCTGCGCGATGATTACCCTCGGTACGGCGCCGGTGGCAGGGTTGTCACCCTTGGTGTAACAGAAATAGAAGCTGACCGGATTAAACACGTAGCCAAAATAGCGCGGGTGGGTGATCAGCTCGATTTTGCCATCGGGGGTCCAGCCAGTGGCCTCAAAAACATAGTCCCGCAGGGCCTGGCCTAAACGGCCGTGGTCTGGCTTGAAGTAGTCTTTCCGATACAACGACAGCCAGTTAAATCGTTCCACAGAAAACAACGGGCTAACCGTGGTGGCCAACTGCCAGTTGTCGACATCCAGCGCCAGCATACCGGTGTGATAGCTGAACTCGTGTTGCACAGGATGTTGGCGCCGGTGGCGTATGCTGCCTTCTAACCAATCACTGCTCATAGTTACTCTTCAGGTAGTTACTCTTCAGGTAGTTACTATCTAGGTAGCTGCTGTCCAGATTACTGCGCATGGCTAGAGCTCCACACCAAGGGCGCGGGTTACCCGCAACGCACTGTTTACGCCGTCTTCGTGGAAGCCATTGAACCAGTAGGCACCGCAGAAGTGGCTGCGGTTCTGGTTACCGATGTCATCGTAGCGTTTTTGTGCCGCGACAGCCTCCAGGGTGAACACCGGATGAGCATACTCAAATTTTTTAATGACCTTGTCGGATGCTATGTCGTGGCTACGATTCAAGGTAACGCAAAACGTCTCGTCTGCGCTGTGGAAATTCTGCAAAACATTCATGTTGTAGGTTACCGATACCGGCTCGTGACTGCTCGCAGGGATCAGGTAATTCCATGCCGCCCAAGCCCGGCGATTCGACGGCAGCACACTGGCGTCCGTGTGCAATACCACATCGTTATTCTGGTATGCGATGGCGCCAAGGATCTGTTGTTCAGCTTCAGTGGGCTGCGCCAGCATGGCCAGCGCCTGATCGCTGTGGCAGGCAAATACAACCTGGTCAAAGCGTTGCTCTCCGCCTGCGCACACCACGGTAACCCCGTCTGCGTCACGTTTCACTTGCTGCACCGGGCTATTCAACCGCAGGCGGCCGTCCAGGCGGCCCATCATTTTGCCCACGTATTGCGCAGAACCGCCGGTTATCACTCGCCAGGTAGGCCTGTCATCAACCGACAACATGCCGTGATTGCTGAAAAATTGTAGAAAGAAACGTATCGGAAACCGCTCAAGTACCACTTCGGATGCCGACCAAATAGCGGACCCCATAGGCACGATGTAGAAATGTCGGAAGTATGCCGAGTAGCCGTTGCGGTCCAGGTAGCTACTCAGGGTTTCGCTGTCGTCGATGCTTTGATCGGCCAACTGCTGCCGGGTTTCCTTGTTGAAACGCAAGATTTCGCGAATCATTTTCAGGAATCGAGGGTTTAACAGGTTGCGGCGCTGGGCAAACAGGGTGTTCAGGTTCGTGCCGTTGTACTGTAGGCCCGTGCGGCGACTGTCGACACTGAAACTCATGTCGCTGACTTCTGACGCCACCCCTAACCGATCCATCAGCTTGATGAAGTTCGGATAAGTCCAGTCGTTGTAGACAATAAATCCGGTGTTTACCGGCCAGAAACGACCGCCCGAAGAGACTTGTTCAGTATTGGTGTGACCTCCGGCGTAATCCGCTGCCTCGAAAACTTCGACATCGTGGTGCTCTGCCAGCAGCCAGGCTGCTGTGAGGCCAGACACACCGGCACCAATGACAGCAATTCGCTGACGCTGAAAACTCATTAAATATTCGCCTTATGCAAAGATCATGTCAGGTTATTTGGAAGCGTTAGCGGCTGATTGCCGCGCCATGGCGGCTGCCATTCGGTCGACAACCGGTTGTGGCAGTGCGCCCAAGAGCTTCATGGCCCAAGTGAACCGTTTGGGGAAGGAAATATCACGATGGCCTTTCTTCAAGCCGCTGACAATGCGCTCCGCGGCTTGTTCGGCGGTTACAATAAAGGGCATGGGAAAATCATTGGCGTCGGTCAGGGGCGTTTTCACAAATCCCGGCGATACCACGACGACATCAATGCCTTCTGGTGCCAAATCAGCTCGAAGGCAATGGCCCAAATAGCTGAGCGCCGCCTTAGAAGCACCATAGCCTTCTGCCCGCGTGAACGGCAGCCACCAGGCTGACGAGCTCACGATGACCAGAGTCGCCGGTTCGCCTTCGGCGCGAGCCCGGCGCAGCGCCGGCAATGCGATGTCCAGGCTGCGGGCGGTACCCATCACATTCGTTATGATGTTGTTACCAATAACGTCGCTGCTGTAGTTGGCAATGTCGACGTAGTCACAGGTACCCGCGTTCAAAATGGCCATATTTAGCGGGCCGTGGCTTTCTAAAACCGGCGCAATTGTAACCAGGTCATCGCTACTGGTGGTGTCGGCGGCAGCAACACTGATACGGTCTGAAGCCAACTGTTGCAGGCTTTGCAGTGGCTCCGGGCGGCGGCCGGTAAGCACCAGCTTATGGCCGTCGGCCACAAGCGCACGGGTTAGTGCCTCGCCAATGCCGGAGCTTGCGCCTGTAAGCCAGATATTGCTGCTTTTTTGAAGCACGTTTTTCATCCGGCGTGTTCCTTGATTTTGCGAATAATACCGCCCAGCAGTGGCAAGTTTTCATAGAGCATCTGGCCGGCATCGAAGTAATCACGATGATAATTCACTTTGCCACAGTCAATGTGTAAATGGCTGATGCCTTCTACTTGAATTTCTTTGCCCCCATTGATGCGCTTGTGGCGCAGGTGCATAGTCCAGGGAAGGGTAACGGTGCCTTCGTCAACGACTTCATGGTCAAATACAAAGTGGGAGGCGATGACGTTCTGGTACGAGCCCGCAAAATAACGAGTCAGCTCATCTAGGCCATGAACTTCGCCCAGAGGATCTTTAAAGTGGATATGCTCACTATAAACTCCGGCGAGCTTATTCAGGTTGCCTTTGTCTAATGTGTTAAACAGCTCTCGAAAGCGATTAACAACGTGAGGCGTAGCCGCATGTTGTGAGCCCACCTCGATTGTTGACGCGATGGTCATGACTGCATTCTCCTGATGGAATCCAACTTGCGGGTTTCTTCCTGAACGTTTTTCGGAATTGGGTTTAGATCCCAGATAATGCCTAATCGGGCCAGTAACCACAGGCCATACCAGGTAATGTCGATTTCGTACCAGCGAAAACCTTGGCGTACAGACTGCGGCCAGCGATGGTGGTTGTTATGCCAACCTTCACCCAAAGTAAGCAACGCCAGCCAGAAGTTGTTGCGGCTGTCGTCTCCGGTTTCAAAACGCCGCTTACCCCACACATGCGACAGCGAGTTGATGGACACAGTGGCGTGAAATAGCACCACAGTAGAGATAAAGAAGCCCCAAACTAATAACTGCAGGCCATTCGTTCCCAGCCCGGGCGCCCAAGCTGCCAAGCCTTCACCTATGCCATAAATCATCAGTGCCGCGATGGCCGGCACCAGGGCGTCGAACCGATTGATAAAGCGCAACTCGGGGAATTTCAACCAATCGCGTACTTTGCGTTCGTTCATGGCAAAACCGGCGTCACACGTGAACCACCCCGCGTGAGCCCACCAAAAACCGCCCTGCTGGGGCGAGTGCAAGTCTTGCTCTTGGTCTGAATGCTGGTGATGATGGCGATGATGTGCCGCCCACCAAAGGGGCCCGCGCTGTGCCGAACTAGCACCCAAGATCCCAAAAATAAATTGGGTTTTCCTGCTTGTCTTGAATGTTTTGTGGGCAAAATAGCGGTGATAAAATCCGGTAATCGCAAACATTCGCAGCCAGAAAAATGCCAGTGCGAACATCACCGCAAAGGTGCTGGTGCCGGTAAAATAGACCAGCAGGCATGACAGATGCAGGGCAATAAATGGTATAACGCGAACTAGGTTGAGCGCCCGTGAATCACTGTCGAGGTTGTCCGCGCCTGCGTCGGAATCAAACCATCGAACGATATTTAAGAACCAATGTCGAACTGGGGTCATACCCTTTAAGCCTTTAATTACTGATGGAAACTGCAACACCATGTACCAGAACAACTCTTCTGACGGAACCGTAAGCACTATTAACGACACTATACGCTCTGTTGCCATTGTTGGTTCAGGCGTGGCGGGGTTGACCGCAGGCGTTTTGCTCAAGGCTCAAGGGCACGATGTGACCCTTTTCGAGAAAAGCCGCGGCCCCGGTGGCCGGCTGTCTACAAAGCGGGTTACCGGAACGTCAGTGGACATGGGCGGCCAGTACTTTACAACGCGGAATCCGGATTTTCTGCCGTTTCTACACCAGCATGCCGGCGAGCAAACCGTTGTTCCCTGGCACGGGCTGCTTGGCTATCAGCAGGATAACGGCGACTGGTCAGAATTTCCCGCCGAGCCGCGTTACGTCGGCGCACCCAGAATGACCGCCATTACCCGGGGCTTGTCTGCCGGCTTGAATGTTCAAGCGCAGACCCGGGTAGCAAGGCTACACCGTGACTCACAGGTTAAAAAATGGCATCTGCAGGACGCTGATGGCCAAAATCTGGGAGCATTTGACCAAGTTATTATCACCGCTCCGCCGGCTCAGGCTCGTGAGCTGCTGGCAGACAGCAGCGCGGCGCAACTTGCCACCGAACTGAACACGGCGGTGTCACAGATTTTGCCGTGTTGGGCGGTAGCGGTGAAGTTCAGCACTAACCCCTGGCCACGCTTCCAGGGTGCCCGAGTCGCCAATTCACCCCTGTTCTGGGTAGCGGATAACACCAGCAAGCCGGGTCGCGAGAACGCATCGGATGAACCTGCTGCGGGCCATTGGTGGGTGCTGCATGCAACTCCCGAATGGACAAATGCCCACGTGGATGACGACCCCCAGCAAGTGGTAGACGCTTTGATGGCGGCCTTTGCCGAACTGAGCGGCAACGTCGAACCGGCGCTTGAAACCTTAACCCACCGCTGGCTTTATGCCCGTTCGGATGCCGGTGGCGAACCTCAGCCTGGCCACCTCTGGTTCGCCAGTGAGCAATTGGGTCTGGCCGGCGATTGGCTGGCAGGTGGGCGCATAGAAGGCGCTTACAACAGCGCCGTAAGCCTTGTGGACGCTATCGGTGGATCGGAACAGGCGTAAACGGCCGTGTGTAAAAATGGGTGATGATGCCGTCGCCAAACTTACTGAAAAAAGCGCTGACGTCGGTGATTTTCTGCAGCGATCTGCGTCGATTGATGGGGTTGCGCACAAGAACTTTTATGCCGTTGAAATTATCCTGAATATTGGAAAAACGTGCATACATCGAACAGGTCACCACATTGGCCGGGTTTAGCGCCAACTGTCCGGCCAGCCAGTGGCTGTATTGGGCGATGGCGTCTGGGTTCAGATCTTCCTGGGTATCCAGGTGTTGTAGCTTTACCCGGTTCACGATGCAGAATGAAAAGCTTTCTGGCTGGCGCCGCGCCACTTTACGAAACGCTTCCCAAAAAAAGTTGTCCGTTAACTCCGCAAACCACTGCATATTGCTCAGGCATGTATCAATCCAGTGAAAACTTTCTTCATCATCCAATACTTCGTTGATGGCCTCGCGCAGCAGCCAGTCAAAACCCAGCGCTGTTTTGTGGGCATACACCTTGCGATACATCTGATAACGGCTGTAAACGAAATCCTCCAGCGCGCCCAGGCCTTTCTGGGTAATGGCCAGTCCCAGCCACGGCTCGCAAGGGTTCCAGCCAAAGCGCAGGTTGCTCAACAGGTGGTCCAGATTGAAGCCGCCAATGGTGACCGATGAGTGAAAACCGTCTCGCAGCATGTAATCGGCCCTGTCAGCATCGATTTCGCCGGATACGATAGACGACAGCAGGTTCATTACCATCCCCGGAATATCGTTTTCCACAATGGCGCCGCCGTGAGCATCGGCCCCGGCGATAAATTCCCAAAAAGTCACTGCGTGCTTGCAGAAAGTAGGGCTTGGCTTTACCTCTGTGGTTTCCATAATGCCGATAACGTCGACCGCGTTCAGCCCGGCGGCGGCCAGATCTATAGCGCTCAGAACATCGTGCGCCACGCGCACAGAATAATGCTCGTGCTCCAGTTCCTCCGGTGGCTGCGGGTGGTACTGGCGAAAATCCACATCGGCCCACAAATCCTCAAATCTTCCTGGCCGCGACATCAGTTCGCGAATGTGCCGAGCTTGGGTGAACTGGTGAGAAAAGCTGGAGTGGCCGCTGTCGTGAAGCAGGCAGCCCAAGCGAATGGTTTTGGCTAGATAGTCGATAGCGTCAAGTTGGCTCAGGGTCAGGTCGGTTTGTTCACTGAGTTGGCGCTCGCGCAGATAGGCGTCGATCATCGCGCGGAACATGCGTGTGCCCACGTGCATCACGCCAATGCTGTGTAAGAATCGCGAGTGGGTGGCGCCGGGAAACACCAGGCTGAGAATGTCGTTCTGGCAGATATTGCGCAGGCGCTGGAACAGCGGGTGGTCTATCACCTGTATTTCATGGCGGTACAGGGGAATGGCCCCGTGAACCGGGTCCATAATCAGTTTGTCGTAGGCTCCGAGCAAGTCGTTTACGGCGCGCCTCATAATCGGCTTTCCCTAAAATTGATGATACTCTTGGCTTCGTGATGATTTCGTAATGGTCTCGTACCGGTTGTTATATCACAGAGGAACGCCAGAATAGGCCTTGTACCCTCTGTTTTCCGCTTCTCGTCAGTCGTTTAGGGCAGCTGCCATGGTTTCGCGTACTCAGCGCATTCTGATCATTGATTCCGACGCAAATGCGCGTGCTGAACTGTCCCGTTACCTGGAAGTTCGCGGCTTTTACGCGTTGGGTTATTCAAATCCGTCAGCGGCCAGCGCGCTTTACGAGGGGCCAGCACCCGACATCATATTTGCAGATTTACCGCCAGACGCCATTCGGGAAGTGGCAAACCGCCTCGAAGACAGCGAGTATTTTATACCGATTGTGGCCTGCGCTGAACAGGCCACAGGTGCTGATGTTGTAGCGGTCATGCGAGCCGGTGCCTCAGATTTCCTGCTAAAACCCTGCAGTTCAGACCGTAAAGCTCTGGACGATGTGATTGCAAAGCTGCTTGAGCGAGCACGGATCAATCGCTTGAATCAGCTATACCGTCAAGAGCTGGAAGACGCCAACCGGGAGCTGCGATCGGGTATGTCTGAACTCAGCGCTGATCACCGGGCCGGTCGTAAAGTGCAGATGAAAATGCTGCCAGAACACAACATGGAAGTGAACGGCGTGGTTATTGATCACCTGATCAAGCCATCATTGTTTCTGAGCGGCGATTTTCTGGACTATTTCAAGTTAAACGATGACAAAGTCATGGCGTACATCGCGGATGTGTCTGGCCACGGCGCCAGCTCTGCGTTTGTTACGGTATTACTGAAAAATCTGACCAGCAGGCTGCGGCGTGACTTAAGGCGCGGGTTTAATGATGAAATCATGCACCCTGAGCTCTTTTTACAACGTATAAATTCAGAACTATTAGATACCGGCCTGGGAAAGCACGTTACTATTTTTATGGGCATTATTGACTTGAAAACACGGGTTTTGAGCTACACGGTAGGTGCTCATCTCCCAATGCCTATTATTGTGTTTGAAAATCAGCCGGCAGAATTTTTGAAAGGTAGCGGGCTTCCCGTCGGGCTGTTTGAAGAGCCTGAATGGCAGGTATTTCAGCTGGCGCTGACGGCGCCGTTCCGGTTGCTGATGTTTTCAGACGGTATCCTGGAGGTCATACCGGCTAAAAGCCTGGATGAAAAGGAGCGAACACTACTTGAACTCGTATCAGGAGGTAGTCACACTATCGCCTCTTTGAGCGAGGCTTTGAATCTCGATGAGATGACGGAATTACCCGATGATATCGCTATGGTGTCGGTCACTGACGCTTTACGTGATTCAGAATGCCCGTCGTCCTAAACAGTGGCAGTGTGGAAAATGGCTGGTTATAAAATTCTGCAAGCGGAAGAAAAAGGCATTTATGTCTTGAGGTTTGTTGGTGAAATACGCTTGAATCTGTGCTCGACCCTGGACAACCTGGTTGAGTCCATCACTCAGGATCCCAATTTCAGAACCGTGGTCATCGACTTGTCTGAAACGGAAGTCATCGACAGCACAACCCTGGGACTTTTGGCAAAAATAGCATTGGCCGCCAAAAAACAGAGCGGATGCACGCCCAGCCTGATTTCCACCCACCCGGATATCACACGCATCATCGGTTCGATGGGTTTCGACAGTATTTTTATTATTGTCAACGAGCCGGTCTCCAGCATGGAGCGCCTGGAAGAAATTCCGGAGCTGAAGGCGAGTGAACAAGAGGTTCGCGACAAGGTACTGGAAGCCCATAAAATATTGATGGGCATGAACAGCCACAATCGGGAAGAATTCAAAAATCTGGTTCACGCCCTGGAATTCGAAGAAACCGGCTGAGCGAAAAACGGGATGATTATTCCTGAAAAGTGAAAAACCTATGTTCGAAAAAACAGCAGCGCCCGCGCAGGGCAACGCTTCCAATGTGCCAGCCCGCCATGATGTAGCGGTGCTTGGCGGCGGCAGTTTTGGTACAGCCATGGTCAAGGTGCTGGCTGAAAATGGCCATAGGGTGCATTTTTGGATGCGTGACCAAGCTCAAGCCGACAGCATCCGCGAAACCGGTCGGAATGAGCGCTACATGCCCGGCATTGCGCTGGCCGGCGATATCGAACCCACTACAGATTTGCCCGGCGCAGTTGCCAGCGCTGAGATTGTCTTTGTTGCCATTCCATCAAAAGCCTTCCGTGACGTCATTCACCAGCACGCCGGTCGTTTTCGCGATGGCCAGATAGTCGTTAGTCTGACCAAAGGTATTGAAGCCCAGGGTTTCAAGCTAATGAGCGAGATACTGCAGGATGAAATTCCTCAATGCCGTATTGGTGTGCTCAGCGGCCCCAATTTAGCAGCGGAGATTGTAAATCGTGATCTGACCGCCACCGTCATAGCGTCAGAAGACCCAGAGGTGCGCGCCTGCGTTCAAAACCTGCTGGGTTGCGAGTATTTTCGGGTTTACGCCAACGTGGATATGTACGGCGTGGAGCTGGCGGGTGCATTGAAAAACATTTATGCCATCGTCGCCGGCCTAGGCTCGGCTCTGGAGATGGGCGAAAACGCCAAAGCCATGCTGATTACACGTGGCATGGCGGAAATGAGCCGCTTTGCGGTCAGTTTGGGGGCCAATCCTATGACCTTCCTGGGGCTGGCCGGCGTTGGTGATCTGATTGTTACCTGTACATCGGCCAAAAGCCGGAATTTCCGTATTGGTTACGCAATTGGCAAAGGCAAGCCGCTTGATGAAGCTGCGGCGGAGCTGGGGCAGGTTGCAGAGGGCATTTACACTCTGAAACTGGTGCGCGAAAAATCCGAGGCCATGGGTATTCAAATGCCGCTGGTGCACGGCTTACACGAAATTCTATATGGCAATGCGTCTGTAAAGGCTGTTATCAGCGGCTTGATGACGGCCGCGCAAAACTCCGATGTGGAGTTTATCCTGCCGCGTACCATTGTTTGATAGCGGTTTGATAGCGGTTTGATATCGACGTTTTTAATGTTAATCATGCGCTTAGAGGTTATTGATGAAGCTTCTTATAATGCGCCACGGCGAAGCGGGCCGGCACGCACAGGATGATCAGCGCGAGCTTACCGACGTGGGCAGGCAACAGGTTGCCCGAGTGGCCGCCCAGCTAGCGGAAAGTGATAGCCGCCCTGAGCTTATATGGTGTAGCCCGCTGGTTCGTGCCCGGCAAACCGCTGCGATAGTGGCCGAAATATTGAATTGTCCGGTTGAAGAAAAGCTGTTCATTACGCCAGACGACGATCCTGCCCATTGCCTGGGCGCCTTACGGGCCAATACGGCTTCACCGTTGTTGCTGGTATCGCACATGCCATTGGTAGGCGTGCTCACCAGCCTGCTGACAGACGGCCACTGGCGTGGCGCAGCGTTCATGACAGCCCAAGCCGTGCTGCTGGACATGCCCATCGTTGGCCCCGGCTGCGCTGATCTGAAAACCCGTTTTCCCCCTGACCTTCACCGCAGCGACCCCTCAAGGGAGGTTTCTATGAGCCAACAGTCGATAGATCTGGAACCGCTAGCAAAGTCTGTTCCTGCCAAAGGTTTACCGCCACTGCAAGACTGGCATCCGCCGCTCTCCGGCGATATGGAAATGCGCATAGATCGCAGCTGTCAATGGTGGTTTAAAGGGAATCTTATAGGGCGCGAGGCGCTGGTGAAGCTGTTTTCCAGCATATTGCGGCTAGAAGACGACGGCGAGTATTACCTGATTTCACCGGTCGAGAAATGGCGCATTCAAGTGGACGACACACCACTGTTGGCTCATTCGTTAACGGTGAGCGGGCAGGGCGAACAACAAACGTTAACGCTAACCACCAATGTGGGAGAAGTCCTCAGTATTTGCGCTGACCACCCGCTGCAAATGGAGACTTACCGGGAAACCGGTGAGCCCCGACCGTTGATAACGGTGCGCCATGGCGTGCAAGCACGACTGGTGACGGCGGCTTACTACGAATTGGCGGATTTGGCCGTTGAGCGCATAGTAGACGGTGAAACCGTGGTTGGTGTGTTCAGCAAAGGTAATTTCTATAAATTGACCGGCAACGGTTGAAAAGTCTGCCTGCGCCCCAAAAAATGACGAGTATCGCGGTTTAGTCGTTGTTAAGCTGGGTATACACGAATTCAATACAGTCATTTAAGACACGCAAGGAGATCACATGGCACAACCCCGCGTTGTATCCATCCATTACACTCTCACCAATGATCAGGGAGAAGAACTCGATTCCTCCCGCGTAGAAGGTCGGGAGCCGCTGTCTTACCTGGAAGGCGCGCAGAACATCGTCAGTGGGCTGGAAAGCGCACTGAATGAAAAAGCCGTCGGTGACGCCATGAAAGTTTCAGTGGCTCCTGCTGAAGGCTATGGCGAAAAGAACGACGAGCTGGTTCAGCCGGTTCCTCTCAGCGCATTCGAAGGCGTAGAGTCCATCGAACCGGGTATGCAGTTCCAGGCAGAGACGCCGAACGGCCCTCAGGTGGTACGCGTAATTGAAGTAGGTGACGAAACCGTCACTATTGATGCCAACCATCCCCTGGCTGGCGAGAACCTGCACTTTGATGTTGAAGTTGTTGAAGTTCGCGACGCAACAGACGAAGAACAGGAACACGGTCACGTTCACTGATCCATTGTGAACTGTGCGTGAAAAAGGCTCCCTCGGGAGCCTTTTTTTTGCCTGATACTATTACATGTTCGGGTAGTTTGGACCGCCGCCGCCTTCTGGCGTTACCCAGGTAATATTCTGGGAAGGGTCTTTAATGTCGCAGGTTTTGCAGTGCACGCAGTTCTGCGCGTTAATCTGGAAGCGTTTGCCGCTGCCATTTTCCGCTTCAACCACCTCATACACGCCAGCGGGGCAATACCGCTGAGCCGCTTCGTTGTACTTCGGCAAGTTGTGCTCTATCGGAATGCTTGGATCTTTCAGCTGCAAGTGAACCGGCTGATCTTCTTCATGGTTGGTGTTAGAGATAAACACCGACGTCAACTTGTCGAAGGTTAGTCGATTGTCCGGTTTCGGATAGCTGATCGACTTGCAGTCAGCAGCCAGTTTCATCGTATTGTGATCGGCCACGGTGTCGTGCAACGTGAAAGGCAGGCTGCGGCCCAGAATATTCTGCTCCAGATACGCCAGGCCACCGCCAATGATCGGGCCAAATTTGTGAATACTGGGGCCGAAGTTACGGTCCTTGTAGAGCTCTTTATAGAGCCAGCTATCTTTGAAACGGTCTTCAAAGCTGGTGATCTCTTCGCCGCTTTTACCTGCATTCAGCGCTTCAAATACCGCTTCTGCGCCTATCATTCCAGATTTCATGGCCGTGTGAGAGCCCTTAATCTTGGAGAAGGTCAGGGTTCCGGCGTTACAGCCTAGCAGCAGGCCTCCTGGGAAACTCATCTTCGGAAGGCAATTAAAGCCGCCCTTGGTGATGGACCGGGCGCCGTAAGACACGCGCTTGCCGCCTTCCAGATGCTTTTTGATTTCTGGATGGTGTTTGATCCGCTGCATTTCATCAAACGGGCTCAGGTGCGGGTTGCTGTAGTTCAAATCGGTAATCAGGCCCACATACACCTGGCCACCCTCAAGGTGATACAGGAAAGAACCACCGGTAGAGTGACTTTCGCTCAGCGGCCAGCCCGTGGTGTGCACGACCAGGCCCGGTTCGTGTTTGGCTGGATCTATGTCCCACAGCTCTTTAATGCCAAGACCGTAGTGCTGGGGATCTTTGCCAGCGTCTAGTTTGAATTCGTTGATCAACCGTTTGCCCAAATGGCCGCGGCTACCTTCTGTGAACAAGGTATATTTAGCGCGCAGTTCCATTCCGGGCATGTAACTGTCTTTATGGCTGCCATCACGGGCGACGCCCATATCACCGGTAATAATGCCTTTCACCTGGCCGTCTTCAACAATTGTTTCCGAAGCCGCGAAACCGGGATAGACCTCAACACCGAGCTCTTCGGCACGCTCACCCAGCCAGCGGCAGAAATTACCCAGGCTGATAATGTAGTTGCCGTGGTTGTGCATGTTCTTTGGCACAAAAGCATTGGGTATCTTTGTGGCCTTTTCCTGATCTTTCAGCAGGAAAATATCATCACGGGTGACCGGAGTATTCAACGGTGCGCCCAGCTCTTTCCAATTTGGAAACAGCTCGTTTAAAGCGGTTGGCTCAAAAACGGTACCGGCCAAGATGTGGGCGCCGATTTCGGAGCCTTTTTCCACTACGCAAACCGTTAATTCCTGGCTTGCATCCTGGGCGAGTTGCATCAGGCGACAGGCTGCCGAAAGGCCAGCAGGACCACCACCGACGATCAGGACATCAAACTCCATCGATTCGCGTTCCACGTTAGTCTCCTCAACCATATTTTTTAAATGTTGGACAGTCACGACTGAACCGGGCTCTTCAAAATCTGTGCGCTATTATACGTGTAAAAAACCCTGCAGACGACTGCGTGCTGCTAAAGTTAAGCTAGCGTTGTATCTATAGTAACTCTTCTTGCGTCTTCCTGGTACGCCAAACAAACGTTTGTTTTAATTGATTTGTGGGGATTTCCTCCC
Source organism: Marinobacter sp. ELB17 (assembly GCF_000169375.1). Taxonomy (GTDB): domain Bacteria; phylum Pseudomonadota; class Gammaproteobacteria; order Pseudomonadales; family Oleiphilaceae; genus Marinobacter. Next base: position 36,730 of record NZ_AAXY01000025.1, on the reverse strand, counting down.
TGTTCTCAAGCCGCTACGGCTGTGCCGGCATGACCTAAACGGCGCCATTTGTATTGACCCGCTTTCGCTTTATCGGCAGTATTGGTGCACTCCTGCAGCAAATACTTCCATTGAATTTGCTGATACGTCTTTAAACACATCGTAGAAGAACGAGGAATCTATGAAGGTTCTGGTTGCTGTAAAACGAGTAGTTGACTACAACGTAAAAGTGCGTGTAAAGCCGGACAACTCCGGCGTTGATCTCGCTAACGTCAAAATGGCAATGAACCCATTCTGCGAAATCGCTGTTGAAGAAGCGGTTCGGCTGAAAGAAAAGGGCGTTGTGAACGAGATTGTGGTGGTTTCTATTGGCCCCAAAGCCTGTCAGGAGCAGATCCGCACCGCTCTGGCATTGGGCGCAGACCGTGGCATCCACATTGAGACAGACGCAGAGATTCAGTCTTTGCAGGTTGCCAAGCTGTTGAAAGCTGTGGCCGATAAAGAGCAACCCAATCTGGTTATTCTGGGCAAGCAGGCCATCGACTCAGACAACAACCAAACGGGCCAGATGCTGGCCGCGCTGGCAGGTATGAGCCAGGGTACGTTCGCGTCTGAAATTGTGATCGACGGTGACAAAGTAAACGTAACGCGCGAAGTAGACGGCGGCATGATGACCGTTTCACTGACGCTGCCTGCGGTTGTTACCACCGACTTGCGTCTGAACGAGCCCCGCTATGCGTCTTTGCCCAATATTATGAAAGCAAAGAAGAAGCCTCTAGAGTCCATTAGCCCGGCTGATCTGGGTGTTGATGTCACTCCGCGCCTGACGATTGTCAAAGTGGAAGCCCCGGCTTCACGCCAGGCAGGTATCAAAGTTGCAGACGTGGCAGAGCTGGTTAACAAATTGAAGAACGAAGCGAAGGTGATCTGATGAGCATCCTTGTAATTGCTGAACATGACAACAGCAGCCTGAAGCAGGCGACCCTGAGTGTTATCGCAGCCGCCAAGGTCATCGGTGGCAACATCGATGTGTTGGTTGCTGGTGAAAACGTGGCTGCCATCGCGGAAGCTGCAGCAAAGGCTGACGGCGTGAATAAGGTGATGGTTGCTGATAACGCGGTTTATGGCCACTTTTTGGGTGAAAATCTTAGCCAGCTGATTGTTGAGCTGGCCGAAGGTTACACCCACATCCTGGCAGCTGCCGGCAGTACGGGCAAAGACACCATGCCCCGCGTAGCGGCATTGCTGGATGTGGCTCAGATTTCTGACATCATTCGTGTTGAAGCCCCAGACACCTTTGTTCGCCCGATTTATGCGGGTAACGCCATCGCCACTATAAAATCCAGCGATAGTGTTAAGGTGATCACCGTGCGCCCAACCGGCTTCGACCCGGTAGCAGCAGAAGGTGGCTCGGCATCGGTGGAACAGCTGGACGTGGTAAAAGATGCAGGTTTGTCCACGTTTGTTAGTGAGCAAAAAGCCAAATCGGACCGCCCTGATCTTGCTAGCGCCGGGATTGTCGTCTCTGGTGGCCGTGGCATGCAGAACGGCGAAAACTTCAAAATGCTGGAGCAGATCGCCGACTTGATGGGTGCCGCTGTCGGTGCATCTCGAGCCGCTGTTGACGCCGGCTTCGTGCCCAACGATATGCAGGTAGGTCAAACCGGAAAAATCGTTGCGCCACAGCTGTACATTGCCGTTGGTATCTCTGGTGCTATTCAGCATCTGGCGGGTATGTCGGACTCCAAAGTGATCGTTGCGATTAACAAGGACGAAGAAGCACCTATCTTTCAGGTAGCAGACTACGGCCTGGTTGCGGATCTGTTTGAAGCAATACCGAAACTTGAAGAAGAACTTAAGAAAGCGTAATAAGTTTCTGGTTTTATTGAAAAAGGCACCTTATTTGGTGCCTTTTTTATGAAGTTACGTTTGAAAACGCAGGTAGGAAAAGTGATGAGTGCAAGCAAACAGCCCCCTTACGATCTGTTGGTGTTCGGCGCCACCAGTTTTGTCGGTCAGATTCTGACTCAGTATTTGTACGACACCCATGGCGTGGGTGGTGATGTTTCCTGGGCCATAGCCGGCCGCTCCCAGTCAAAGCTTGAAACACTCAGAAACCAGCTGGGGTCAGGCGCTGCCGATTTGCCGTTACTGGTCGCCGATGCCACCGACGAGCCAGCGCTGCAGGCACTGTGCATGCGCACCCGGGTTATCATTTCTACGGTCGGCCCTTATGCGCTTTACGGCGAACCACTGATTAAAGCCTGCGTCGAAACCGGCACTGATTACTGTGACCTTACCGGCGAAGTACAATGGATTGGCAAAATGGTGTCGCGCTATGAAGCGGCGGCGAAAGAATCCGGCGCACGCATCGTTCATTGCTGTGGTTTCGACTCTATACCTTCAGATATGGGTGTCTGGTTCCTTCAGCAACAGGCAGAGAGCGCTTTTGGCAGCGTGTGCCTGGATGTACGTATGCGCTTGAAAGCGGCCAAAGGAACACTCTCCGGCGGCACAGTCGCGTCAATGATCAACATCGCCAAGGAAATGGCCGCCGATCCCGAACTGCGACGCTCTATGGCGAACCCGTTCTCCATCAGCCCAACTGGCCACCGTTCGAAAACCCGTCAGCCTTCGCTGAAAGGCCCCGGGTTTGATAAAACCCTAAACAGCTGGCTGGCACCGTTTGTGATGGGCGCCATCAACACCCGTGTCATTCACCGTTCCAATGCTCTGCAAAATGCCCGCTACGGCCAGGAATTCACTTACGACGAAGCTGTTATGACCGGCCGCGGTGTGAAGGGCCGGTTGGTTGCTTACGGTATCACTGCAGCATTGGCAGGGTTTTTTATGGGTTCTGCGGTGAAACCAACACGCTGGGCTATTGAAAAATTCGTGCCGCAGCCGGGAGAAGGCCCAAGCCCGGACGCCCAGCAGGCTGGGTTTTTTGACATACGATTTGTGGGAAAAACGGCTGACGGGCGCACGATCATTACCCGGGTTAAAGGCGATCGCGACCCGGGTTACGGTGCCACCAGCCGCATGCTCGGCGAAGCGGCAACCTGCCTGGCATTTGATATTCCGAAAAATCGGGACGGTGGTTTCTGGACCCCGGCATCCTTGTTGGGCCAGCCGTTGCTGGAGCGCTTGACCAGCCGTGCCGGTTTGAGCTTTGACGTACTGGAAACCCGCTAAAGCGGGGCTCCAGTCAACGGCATGTTGCTGGCTTACCAGAGCTTCTCGTAAAGCGCGGCGATCTGCTGTGCCGTTGGCACTCGCGGATTGTTACCGGGGGACCCTGACGCCAGGGCCTGTTGAGTCATAGTCGGTATTAACTCAAAGAATCTGGCGCGATCAATACCAAAGCCGCCAGGGGTTGGTACCTGAAGCTCTTCATTGAGCGCATAGAGTTCTTTTAGCAGTTTCTGATTGGCGCTGTTGGTGGTGTCGGCCTCGTCAGCAACGCCCATGGCCCGAGCGCAGTCCGCGTAGCGCTCTGGCGCTGAGGGGATGGAAAACTCGGTAACGGCCGGCAACAGCATCGCGTTCGACAAACCGTGCGGCACATGAAACGCAGCGCCGATAGGGCGGCTCATGCCATGCACCAACGCCACCGACGCAGCGGAAAATGCGATGCCCGCCAGGGTTGAACCCAGCATCATGGCCTCACGGGCCGGTTTGTTGGATCCGTCTTTATAGCTGGTGCGCAGATTGGGTCCCAGCAAACGCATGGCGGCCAGCGCCTGGGAGTCGCTGTACGGATTCGCTTTCTGACTGACGTAAGCCTCCATCGCGTGAGTCAGGGCGTCTATGCCGGTATCGGCGGTGGTTCGGGCAGGTACGGTGAGGGTCAGGTTGTAGTCCACCAGCGCCGCAACCGGCATAAAGCCAATGCCCACACAGAGCATTTTTTCATCACTGGTTTCATCCGTGATGATGGTAAAACGGGTGGCTTCCGAACCTGTACCGGCGGTGGTTGGCACCGCAATCACCGGAATACCGCTTTCATTGACGATGCGCGGAAATTTGTAATCGCTCATTACCCCACCGAAGCGGGCCAATATCGAAATCGCTTTGGCACTGTCAATCGGACTGCCACCGCCAAGGGCGACGATGCAATCGTAATCGCCGTTGCGAACCTGCTCAACGCCGGCCTGAATAGAGCCCACTGTGGGTTCCGGGACGGTATCACTAAACACATCAGCACTGATCGAACGTTGCAACAGGCACGCCTTGAGCGAGTCTGCATAGCCCAGTTCGACCATCATCTTGTCGGTAATAATCAGCGGCCGGCTGCAATTAAGGCTGGCAAGTACATTGGGTAATTCGTCGCTGGCACCGGCGCCAACCTGTAGAATGCGTGGAAGTATTATTTGCGAAGACATAGCAGACCCCGAAATTTTTATATTTATATTAAAGCGCAATCGTAGCGGTGCCACCTGCCAGTGCATCCACACTGTGAGCCAGGCTGATCACCGTACGGCCCGCCAAACGTTGCTCCAAGCGGCAGCATATGCGGTCGCGCAGGGCTTTGTCGACACCGGTGAATGGCTCGTCTAGCACGAACACGGTCGCAGGGCTTAGCAGCACTCGCGCCAGCGCGATGCGCCGGGCTTCGCCGCCAGACAGAAAATTGCCGCCACTGCCCAGCCAGGTATCCAGCTGGGCCGGCTCGCCGCCAAAGCGGTCCCCCATCTCGACCAGGTCCAGCACTTGCCATAGATCGGCATCGCTGGCCTCCGGGTTGGCCATTTTCAGGTTCATGCTCAAGGTGTCGTCAAACAGATAGGTTTGCTGAGTCAGGTAAGCAACAGGAAGGCTGTTAACGCTGCCGCCTGATGGGTTTATCAGCCCGCTCAGAGCGTCTGCCAGGGACGATTTTCCGCTGCCTGATCGGCCGGTAAAGCCTAGCCACTCCCCGGGCTTGAGCTTGATGCTGAGAGGGCGGGCCAGCAAAGGCTGACTGTCGCCGTGGCGCAGCTGCAGATCATCAACCGCGACCGCAAAATCGCCGTTCTCAGGCGTTGCCAGGCCAGTCGTCTTCGCCAAGGTGACATCGCCGTGCTCGGCGCTTTCTGCGGTATCGCGGTTCAAGCGCCGGGCAGCTGCCACAGTGCCGCCAAGGCGGGAAAACGCGTCGGGCAACACGCCATACACCTCGCCTAATCCCAATAAAGCGATGGGCAGCAAAACCAGCACCGGGCCCGACAGCATTTGCTGCTGGTACAGGCTAAACCCCATCCACAGAGCCACCACGACTGCCAGGTTTATCAACAGGCTTGAGCCGGCAAGGTGCCAGCCAGCCCGAGCCTCAATACTGCATTGCTCGCTGGTTAACTGCTCGGCCTGCTGCATCAGCAAAGCGCTGTGGTTACGGGCACGGCCAGCGGCGGTAAGCTCTGCGTAACCTTCAATGTGCTGAACCAGCTGGCTTCGTAGCGTGTCCTGGCGCTCACTTTGAGTCTGAGCCAGGCTATGGGTGCCCATGTAGACAGCGCCCGTTGCCACCACAAAGGAAAGGCCCAGGCACGCAGCGACCAAAACGCCGGTTTGCACACTAAACACCGCCGCGGCCAAGATAATAACCCCAACACTTACCAGCGCCGCCAGGGCCGTCGGGGCAAGTAGGCGCAGGTAAAGAGTATCCAACGCGTCCACATCGGTGAGCAAGCGTGACAGCCATTGTGCGCCGGTCATTGGCGAGCGCTGGCTGCGGGGCACAAGGGCCAGGTGTTTAAACAGGGTTACCCGAATGTCGGCCAACAGTCTTAGCACGGTTTCGTGATTGTAAATTCGTTCCAGGTAGCGGAATACCGTACGCGAAACCGCAAACAGGCGAATGGCCGAGCCGGGCAGATACAGCTCGATCGTGGCCTGAACACCCATGGCGATCAACAGGCCAACCAGGGCTGTTTTGGTAATGAACCACCCAGACAGCGCCAACAGAGCGATACCCGCAAGCAGCGTAAGTAGAATCAGAAAAGCACCGATCAGCAAGCGGTTACGACGGTGAAAAATCAGCCGCAACCAAGGGCGCAGGGCATTAATCATAGTGACCTCCTTCAGGCGCGGCCTGTAACCGGCCATTCACCACCTGCAGTACCCGATCAGCCAGTGTGAGCAATGCCGTGTGATGGCTGGAAAACACCAGGGTTTTTCCTTGCTGCTTCAATTTGGACAGGGTTTGCACGATGTGCTGTTCGCTTTCGGCATCCAGTGCAGCCGTGGGCTCATCCAGCAGGATCAGGTCGTAATCTGCCACCAGAATGCGCGCCAGGCTCAGGCGCCGTGACTGCCCACCCGACAGGCCCTGGCCGTCTTCCATCACTTTGCTGTGAATGCCATCTGCGCGCTCAGCAAGCAAAGGGCCCAGGCCAACCTGTTCCAGCGCGGCAGCTATATCATTATCGCTGGCCTGCGGTGCGGTTAAGCGCAGGTTGTCGGCCCAGGTGCCATCAACCAAAAAGCCTTTTTGCCCTAACCAGCCAAACGCTTGTTGGCCGGGGGCTTTGTCAAAAATGGTAATGGCACCGCTTTGTGGGGCGATAAATCCCGCTATCATATTCAGTAAGGTGCTTTTACCACCTCCGGACGGCCCCGTTAGCGCAAGTGCTTGCCCGCGGCCGACGCTGAACGACACCCGGTCAAACAACAGCTTGTTTTTGCCAAAGCCAGAGCCAAAGCCAACGCTGACGTCCTGAACCATTACCCCGGGGCTGTCCTGCGAGGGAGCAGGGTGAACCCGCGGGCCAATCGGCTCTGACGCGTTAAGCCGGCTGAAAATTTCAGCGCCGGCACCCAGGGCGGATGCACGATCGTGATAGTGCTGTGACAGCGTGCGTAAGGGTTGAAAGAACTCCGGGGCCAGCAACAATGCCAGCAAACCGGAAAACAGCGTTAAATCCGCTGCCGGGCCAAAATCGATGTAGCCCAACAGGCCAAAGCCCACATACATGGCCACAACGGCGATGGCCACAGACGAAAAGAACTCCAGCACGGCTGACGACAAAAACGCCACCCGCAGGGTTTTCATGGTGATAAACCGGTATTGGTCCGAGCGCTGTTGCAGAACCTCGGAAGCGGGGCCGGTTTGCTGAAACAGTTGCAGAGTGGTCAGCCCGCGCACCTTATCCAGAAACTGGCCGGACAGGCGGCTGACGGTTTGAAAGTGCTGTTGATTCAGTGATTCAGCGCCCATACCCACCAATGCCATGAACAACGGAATCAGTGGTGCCGCCAACAGTAAAAATAGTCCCGCTAGCCAGTCTAGCCAGAATACAAACGCCAGAATCATCAGCGGTAGCAGGGTGGCAATCAGCATTTGCGGAAGAAAACGTGCGAAGTAGCCGTGCAGAGCATCAACGTGGTCAAGCCATTCGCGGCTGTGAGTGCCAGCAGAAGACTGGTTCAGGTTCACCGGCCCGGTAGCTTCCCAACAATCGTTAAGTTGCTGACGCACCTGCTGGCGCACTTGTTTGCTGCAACGTGACGCCAACGTGGTTTGCCAGCCTTGAGCCAGTGCCCGAACGCCCAGCGTGGCCAGCAGGCCCAGAAAATAGGGCGTTAGTGCGGTTAAAGCGACTTTTTCCACCAAACCTTGGTGAATAATCGTGGCTAACAAGGTCATCTGTACAATGGTAGCAAAGCCTGCAAACAAACCAGCTACCGCCGTGCTGTTAACGCTTTTGCTGTGTGCCTTGGCCAAGCTTTTTAACCATTGTTTCACCTCTGCACCCGGTGGTGCCGGCGACGAATCACTGGTACCACCGTTATTCAAGGCGCTAGCGTTTCGCGCTTCGGGCTCAGCCACTTAGTGGTATCCCTCGCCGGCGCGCACTTTGCCGCGGAATACCCAGTAGGTCCAGGCGGTGTACACCAGCACAAAGGGGATCACAACCAGTAAACCTATCAGCAGGAACAGCTGTGAATTGTACGCCGATGCTGCGTCCCACAGGGTGTAGTTGGGCGGTATCACGTAGGGCCAGCGGCTCACAATCAGCCCCAAATACGTCGTGATAAACAGTCCGATGGTGGCCACGAACGGCATGCCTTCAAGCCGGTTGCGCACGGAACGGAAAATCTGAAACGCAAACAGTAAGGTCAGAACCGGCAGCACCCAGATTATGCTCAGGTTGTCGAACCAGCGGTTACGCACCATGTCATCCACGAACGGCGTCCATACACCAATGATACCGAACACAACTAAAACCGCCGCAAGAAGAGGCAAGCTGATCTTATATGCCCATTCTTGCAGCCGGCCTTCGGTTTTCATGATCAGCCAAGTGGAACCCAAAAGCGCATAGCCGGCAATCAAGCCAAGGCCGGTCATTACGGTAAACGGAGTTAACCAATCCAGCGCGCCACCGACGTAAACCCGATTGGCGGTTTCGTAGCCTTGAATGTAACTACCCACCACCACCCCCTGTGCAAAGGCTGCCACGGTAGAGCCACCGGCGAACGCCCAATTCCACAAATAGCGCGAGGTGCGCGCCTTAAAGCGGAACTCGAACGCAATGCCGCGAAAAATAAGCCCCGCCAGCATCAGGAACACCCCGATGTACAGAGCGGGCAGCAATATGGAGTAAACCAGAGGGAATGCGGCAAGCAGCCCGGCACCGCCAAGCACCAGCCAGGTTTCGTTACCGTCCCAAACAGGCGCCACCGAATTCATCATGGTGTCGCGATCCTGCTCTGAGGGCGCGAAGGGGAACAGAATCCCCACGCCCAGATCGAAGCCATCCATCATCACATACATGATCACGCCGAAACCAATAATGAACGCCCATACTAATGCCAGATCAATCATTTCCATGATCAGTGCCCTCCCTGGTTCGCTGGTTGCCCATTGGTTTTACCAATTTCAAATTTAGTGTGCGCCGCAGAAAGGGGACGCTTCGGCCGTTCGGTCTGTGATTCAGGCTCTTCATAATCCGCCTCAAGACCTTCAAACAAAACCCGCATCAAATAGTAAACACCCGCGGAGAACACCATCGAATACACCACCACGTAACCAATCAGGGTGAATAGAGCCATGCCGCCGGTGAGTGACGGTGTAATGGCCGCTGAGTAATCGAGCATGCCGTAAACCAGCCAGGGCGAGCGCCCGATTTCGGTCACAAACCAACCGGCCAATACCGCAATAAACGGCGTAATGCTCATGACACGCAGACCCTGCAAAAACCATTTGGTGCGCCAGAATTTATCGCCACGGCGCAGGAACAAACCCGTCAGCGCGAACAGAATCATCAGCAAACCAAGGGCCACCATGACGCGGAAAGACCAGAACACGATCGCAACCGGTGGCTGCTCTTCGACCGCGACTTCGTTCAAACCCAAAATCTCGCCATTCCAATCATGGGTAAGCACGAGGGAGGCTAGACTGGGGATACCAATTTCAAAATGATTGGTCTGGTTTTCCTGATCTGGAATAGCGAACAGCAACAGCGGCACGTTGGTACCGGTTTCCCAGTGGCCTTCCATAGCGGCCACTTTCATGGGCTGGTGTTCAAGTGTATTCAAACCGTGGAAATCACCAACCACCGCCTGAGTCGGCGCCACGATCAACAGCAGCCACAGGCACATAGACAGCGCTTTCCGGTTGGCCTCTACTTCGCGGCCCTTGAGCAGATACCAGGCGCTCACGCCGGCCACGACAAAGCCACCTGTGAGGAACGATGCCAGCACCATGTGGGCAAAGCGATAGGGGAAAGACGGGTTGAAAATCGCTTCGCTCCAGGACGTCACGTAGAAAACGCCGTCACGAAGTTCAGTGCCTGCCGGTGTGTGCATCCAGCTGTTGGCCGATAAAATCCAAAAAGTCGATATGAAGGTTCCGGTAGCCACCATAATGGCCGCGAACAGATGCACACCGGGCGGAACTTTATTACGGCCAAACAACAAAACGCCCAAAAACGCAGCTTCCAGGAAGAACGCCGTTATCACCTCATAACTCAACATTGGCCCTAGAAAATTTGCAGTTGCTTGGGAAAAATTGCTCCAGTTTGTACCAAATTGGAACGACATAACGATCCCGGATACCACGCCCATGCCGAAAACCACGGCAAAAACTTTGGTCCAGAACGACGACAGTCGAACCCACGATTGATTACCTGTTTTAAAGGCCAGGCCTTCCAGCACGGCGATATAAGAGGCAAGACCCACAGTGAATACTGGGAAAATAGCGTGGAAAGACACCACGAACGCGAATTGTATTCGCGACAATAAGATGGGATCGAGTTCCATAGAACCTCCGGTAACGTCTCACACAAGACAACGGGGCTAATGCCCCTGGCGCCGACAGCCTTTGGTATCTTTAGTGTTGTTGTTACCAGCAGGTTACTGCATCGTACTAGCTTATACAGCCGCGCGCGTCGGACAGATTGTCGCACTCATGACCTATATTAAGAACCTAAGGTAACGACGTGCTGAGACTATAGCTTAGCCAAAAAAATTAATAACTTACGGGCGTGTCACGAATGGGATTCTACCAAGAAAAAATACTGCCGCACCTGATTGCCAAAGTGTGCGCCAGTGACGACCTGATGGCGTTGCGCCAGAGCCTGGTACCCAGGGCAAAAGGTATTGTGCTGGAAGTGGGAATGGGTTCAGGCATCAACCTCGCGCTTTACCAGCCCAGCGAGGTTACGCGGGTATACGGCTTGGAGCCGTCGGCCGGCATGCGTCACAAAGCCATCGAAAATGCCAACCGATCACCAGTGCCCCTAGAGTGGCTGGATTTGCCGGGCGAGGAAATTCCGCTTGCAGACGCCAGCATAGACACAGTGGTGCTCACCTTTACACTGTGCAGCATCGCCGGCTGGGAAAAAGCACTGATCCAAATGAAAAGAGTATTGCGAGCCGATGGCAAACTGCTGTTTCTGGAGCACGGCGAATCACCGGATGCCAAGGTTCAGCGCTGGCAACACCGAATAACGCCGGCCTGGAAGCGCATCGGCGGCGGCTGCCACCTGAACCGACCCATTGCCGAACTGATCCGCAGCGCAGACTTTGATATCGTTGAGCTAGACACCTTCTATCTGGAAAATGCGCCGCGCATTGCCGGCTACATTTACCGGGGTGTTGCGGTGCATTCAGAACAGATCTTTTAAATTAGAAGCCAATCCGAATTGCGTTAGCGAACGCGGCCTTATACAATTCCCCGCTCAAAAACATCCCCTCGAAATGCTCCGATGGTGGAATAGGTAGACACAAGAGACTTAAAATCTATTTTTGGTTGATTAAAAGTCTAAGTTTATCAAGTGGTTACTGGTAGGTTTTGAGTGCGGTGCATCGCTGGTGCATCGTGTAGAAATAAATGCCCGGATGGTGGAATTGGTAGACACACAAGACTTAAAATCTTGAGACCATTGGTCGTGCCGGTTCGATTCCGGCTCCGGGCACCATTTTTTAAACCGCTCGCATGGATTTGCCTAGCGGTCGCGCCACCTGCCTAGTGGTGGTACTGCCAGGAGGGTACTGGCACTTCTTTAGATCTGAACTCTGCTTTGATTTCTTGCCCTTGGCCCATATTGGCCATACGTGGCCGTTTTGCTGTGTCCAGAGTTTAGGGCGTTGCCGGTTCTCCCCCATCGGTGGAATACTCACAGGCGGGTTTGCAGGTAATGGCAAGGCTCCCAAACTTTCGGGAGTGCTCACGGGCGCGTGTGCGATGGGCAGCTCACTGTCTACAAGCGACAGTGAAAACAGAACGCTCACGGGCGCGTGTGCGATGGGCAGCGTTTCCAGAAACGACACACCGGCTATGCTTCCAGCTCGTTCAGGTAGTCTTCCAGCTTATCGACGACAACCGAATCCAGCCGGCTGATTTCGTTCTGAGCCTTCACGCATTGCCGCTTGATAGCTTCAATCATTTGGGCGCTCAGTTCTGGGTATTGGCGTTTGATGTTGAGCGGTAGGCTGTCCAGGATGCCGGCGGCGGCTCCGGCCACGGTAGACAGTGACAGCGTGATAATTTCAATGGGCGCGATCTTTCCTTTCGATAGTTCGTTCTTTAGCTCCTGGCCTTCTGCCTGGGCGCTGGTCAGCCGCAGGCGCTCCGCTTCGATGTCGCCATTGCTGCCGGCCGGGCCTGCTTTACTCAGCCGATTTTCCAATACTGAATACGCATCGTAAAAAACCTGTTTGCCGATTCTTGCCACCGGCTCAACTTCCCATCGTGCGAACGCGGAAACAGTCAGGTTAAGGCTCTTTGCCATCTGTTGTTGGTTCAGCCAATGGGGTTTTGGTTCGTCAATCATAGTACAACCGCCTTTTGAAATTTTCGTAAGTAGCGAGAACTCGAGCTTCCACGCACCCGTCATGGCCACCCCGTCCGGGAGTACCTTTTTTTAATGCTTCACCTGATCTCGCACGGCAAGCGTCGTTGCTTCTTTGTGGAAACAATCGCGCTCGGCTTCGGTTAGCTCGCCTTGCCAGCACAGCAACTCTGAAATCGTCAGGGCCATTACAAATGACGCCTGCCCGGTTTCGCTTGCGGGTGCCTGCTCAAGTTGCTGAAGCGCCCATCCCAGCGGGTGGTTGGTGTATCGGGCTTTGAGTTCGTTCGGCTTCATAGATCCCCCCTGGGGGTGGGTAGGTGACAGTTTTTTGCGGATGGTCTGCCAACATCTGCCCGCGCTGGTACGCTCCGGGCTGTAGGGTTTTTTTGTCGGGTGTCCCTACCTTCACCAGCCACCCATGCCGAGGGGCTACAGCCTGGGTGCTGTCGTGGGTACATTGTCAGGGCCATGTACCAGAGCCGCTAACCCTACCGGGAGGAAAGCCGGTAAGGCTCATTGACGGCTTTGCAGCCGCATTTGATTACGCGCTTTGCAGCTTCACCAGGCCGCGGTAGTCCACCGGAACAGCGGCGAACTCCATACGGGCTTTAACCTGCATTCCGTCCACTTCCCAACCTTCGCGCATTTCGTAATAGGGGCGCGGGGTTCCGGCCAGGTAGCAGCGCGTGATGGTGTCCACCTGGGCGGGGTTGGCTGCCAGGTAGCAATCTGTTTCGCTCACTTCATCCAGGCGGCTATCGACAACCAGAGTCAGGCCGCGAATAAATGCCGGGTTCACGGTGTCGTTGTTCAGTGCGGGGTCAACGATTGACGCCAGGAGTTGTTCGGCGCGGGTTTCCATTGCCGCCGGCACAATCAGGTAGCGGGGCGTGATGTTAATCGGCGCGGCGCTGTTTAAGCCCTTCTGCTTACGCATCAGTGAGCGGGGTTCTGCCAGTGATTCAACCGTTAGGCCGGTTACGCCTGTTACCAAGTTGCCGTGGTCTGCATGAAACAGGGCCACGCCATCGTTCAGCGTCGGGTTGCCGGTCAATACCTGATAAACCAGATCCGACTCTTTGCGCTTGGCCGATTTGCCGAAAGCCTGCGGCAAGCGAGTGAACGCCTGCAAATCATCGTTAATCATGGCTTCATAGGTCAGCGAGAACAGCTTGCCGTATTTCTCAATTCGGAAGGTCGTGCCGCCATCTGAGAACGTGCCGTATTTGTATTCGGCACCTTCGGCGATTTTGTCCAGGTCGGGCGCTTCGCTCAGTTGAACCAGGCTTTGGTCTTTGAAGTCGGGCACTTCAACTTCGCCAGTCCAGATCTCATGTGAGCCATATTCTTCTTCGTAGGCTTGGCGCAGTGACTTGCCGGCGGTGTTGCCTAGCAGTTTTCCGAAATCGCTGGTTGAATGCGTGGCAGCGAAAGCGGTGTCTAAAATTTGGCGCTTGCTCATCAGGCTGGTTGATTTGCCCGTCAGGTTCAGGTGCTTTTCAGCCATTGCCACCAGGTTCATTCCGGCTAGTTCCCGCGCTCCGGCTGATACGTTCTTCACGGCTATGTTGTTTCGCATCAGAATGGCGTCTGAGGCGTCGCTCATAAAGTTTTTAAGGTGCTCGTTCTGATCCATTGCGAATACTCCAGAGGTTGGTTTGTGGTGCTTGCCCAATTCGTGCATTAGGTGGGCGCGCACGGCTTCGGGTGTGGTTTTGCCGTTCGCCATCAGGCTTTGGGCGGTGACGTTTTCGATGACGCGTTCGCCTTTGAACAAATCAACGATGTCCTGAATTTGTTGGAAGTTGGCGCGGGCGTGGTTGTGGATCTGGGCGATCCGCTCCGGCACCTGATCGAACGCTGATAGATCGGCAGAAGCGGCAACGGCCATTGCTTCGATGACTTCATCAACAAACCCCAGTTCCAGGGCTTCGGCAGCGGTGAGCCAGGTTTCGGCGGCCAGCATTTCGTTTAGCTTGTCGTCACTGAGGCCGGTCTTTTTGGCGTAGGCGCTCACCAGAATGGGCTGGAACTTGTCCAGGATTTCGCCGGTTTGGCGCATGGCGTCAGAATCACCTACGGCACCTGTCCAGGGGCGGTGAATCATTAGGATTGCGTTGCCTGCCATTAGGGTTTTATTGCCGGCCATTGCCACAAACGAGGCAGAACTCGCGGCCAGGCCATCAATGTGAATCATCACGTCTGGCAGTTCGTTCAGGGCGTTGTAAATCGCAATCGCGTGGCTAACGTCGCCACCTTCGCTGTTAATGCGAACATTCACGGTTTGGGCGGTGTCCAGGGTCTTGAGGGCGTCAACAAAGGCTTTAGCAGAGACGTTGCCTTCACCAATCGGGCCATAAATATAGATTTCGTTTTGGGCTAATAGGGCTTTAATTTTTTGCGTCATGGATCTGGCTCCTGTGATGACTGGAACCATATTAAAATATTGGGTATGTGTCTGAAATACTGCGGGTTTTGTCGGAATAATCAGGCTATAAACAGCCGTCGCCGTTTATGATTTCGAGCGTTCTTTTCCAGCCTAAAGCCAAGTTAGAATCACCCACCTGGTTCATACAGATATTGCGCAGCTTTGCCAGAATGACAACCGTTTCCCATTTCTTGAGCGTGTGCAGGGCTGGTATCGCCGTATTCATGGCGAAAGCAATCAGCTTAGCTGTGAGTACCTTCGGGTAATCGGCGGCCAAGTTGGCGGCGGCTTGCCTGATTAGCCGGTTGCGCTCCCCCCGACGCCATACCGCAGGGAGCCTGTCGTGTGCCTGGCCAGGGCCAACGGACAAACCAAGGGCATCATCCAGGGTTTTCTCATAACCGGCGCGGTAGCGTTGCAGGCCAGCCAGAAGCCAGTTTTTAACATCCTCCGGGATCTCCTTTTTTTGTTCCAGGCATTCCATAAAATTCAGCGTTGCATCAATCGGGGTCAGGTTCATGACGTTTGCTCCTGATTGGCGAATCTGTCGCACTCTCCATCTGCGGCATATACCGGCAACTTTCCATCAGCCCGCATCAGACGAAAGTAGTCGAGCATATAAGTTCGGCTGTTGTAGCCTTGCGCTATGTCGTCCAGGTCGTCAGCACTCAGCAGGGTGCGTAACTGGTCGGGGTCGGCCTGAATAATGGCGGCGATCTCTGCCACCATCACATCAGGGTTTTGCCGATTGCTGTCCTGTTGTAACTCTGCAATCAATTCCTGTTTGTGCTGAATGATCCAGCTTTCGATTTCAGGAGTGATTGAGATCTCAGGCCAGACAGCAATCTGCCTATCAGATAGGCTTTCTGCGTTGAGGCCATGTTGGTGCAGGTAGTCGATAGCGCCCATTAAAAAACCCTCCTTTTCTCAGGGTTCTGGCCTTCACCTAAAAAAACTCTCTGATCTGAAGTCGTGGAAGTCGTCAAGTCGTGCTGATTTTCTGATTCGTGCACGACTTCAAGACATTGACGACTTTGAATCGAAGACTTTTTTTGACCAATGCACCATTTGACCGTCGAGCCAATCTTCCCGAGGCATTTGCACTCAATACCAAGCTGTCGGAGTGCGGGTGCCGCACGTCGCATTGCATCACCTAAACCTTTTGGGGATCTGGGCCATGAATCACAGCCTCGAGGCTTGTAGTCTTCCAATACATTCAGCCAGTGTTTTGCTGATTGCTCTTCTATCCGGTCCGGGTTTGTTTCTGCCCAATCCCTGATTGCACTTGCTACGGGGCTGGCGTCGAGGGTTCGCTCGAGTCCGTCCTGGCGGGCTGCGTTGAATTGCTCAAGAAAGACATCAACCGGTTGGCCCATGGCCTTGGCAACGGCCATTCCAAGATATGCGAACTCCACCAGGCGAGGCCGCTGATCCGCCGGCAAGCTCATCTCCGGCAGGTATTCCAGCGCCTTTGCTGCAATGTCCAACAATCCGCCGATAATGCTGGCCCGGTTCTTTTCATATTCAGCATCTAACTTGTTCTTCGGGCTGGCGTTGGTAATAACCGGCAGCTCTATACTGATTGCTCGTGATACCGCGTCCTGTTGAGTGATTGCAGCCACAATGCCGTTAAGAATCGCTGGGCGTTTCAGGGTGATAACGATTTCTTCACTGTCGCTGTATAGCTTGCGCTTGGCGAATCCTCCTCCGGTAGCAATGACACATAGAGCATCCTGAATCGGTGCCGGCAGGTGGCTTATGTTCTCAAGACTAATAAAGTGGTTTGTGCCGCCGGTAACGTACAGATCCTCGGCAGACTTGGGTGCGGCTCTCAAGTCGGCGGCATTCGGATCAATAAGCCTTCGGAAAGCTGTTTGTGTGGTGGATTTTGCACACCCTTGCTCGCCAAACATTTCCAGAATCGGAAAGGGCGTATCTGTTCGTAGGCATTCCACCAGCCAGGCAACAATCAGAATCTGTTGGCTCGGCATCACGTTGGCAATCTTCCACAGTTGACTAATATCGCCACCAGGAACAGGGCGCGGCAATGCCTGGGAGCTGTCAGACCGGCTGAACATAACCGGCGCATCTTGAATCGACCATTTACCGGGCATCAGGCAGATGGTGGCGCTTTGCCCCGGCTCTGCCAGATCCAGATAATGATTACCGCCAATGCTGGCCACACGGATATACACCGGGCGATGGTCTTGCATGGCGATACCCTCAAGCGTCATCCGGGCCTCACGTAACGACTGATCCCTGACAGCCTTTTCGTTTTGCTCGTAGAAGGCAGCAGTTAGCCAGTGCCGGAATGCCTTGCCCGCCAGCGGTCTAACTTCTCCGGTGTCCATGTGCCGGGCATAAGCAGTATCGTTGTCATCGTGGAACAGCTCGTTGAAGGTTTGGACAAACGAGACAATCTTGTCTGATTGCGCCTGCTTTTCTTCGTCGGCTTCTTCTTTTGACTCCGGTTGCGGCTTTGCCGGCGCGGTCATACCCTCCTGATATTCAGCCAGAACGGCATCAGTGCCAGACTCCTGATAAACATCACTCCAATCCTTTGCAGACTGCGGACAAGTCCAGGAACAGCCAGATTTTGCGCCAGCCAACTTGCCAGCCTTATCGTTATCCACTGCGGCAATCATTTTCAGATTTGGGTTCACTTTGCTGATTGCATCAATGTTGCCGGGTATGTTTGCCTCGCCTACGCCACACGCAACAGGCAGTTGGGTCGCTTCATGTAGGCGGTAGCCATCGGCCAGGCCGGCGCAGACGATAAGGCGGCCATCCATGCTCTTTAGTGTGGAAACATCAAAACCAATTGGTGTGAATGTTCCAGCTACCTTTCCGCCTTTAGTCGTGAATTTATCATTTGGTTTTGAATCTGCGTCGATGCTGATTCGCTCCGATAAAATCCGCTCATAGCCGTGGGCGATCCCATCAACATCCGGCAATTGACGGAACAAGGCGGGGCCAGAAAAGGTACCTAACCTGATCTGGCGGATTTCTACGAGGCAATGGCAAGCGGCTTGCAGTTCAGCCAGGTCTATACCCTTGCGTTCTAGGTAGGGGTGCGGGGCAGTGCTATAATCCACATGCTGTATTTGATTTGCGCCCTCTGCCAGTTCCACGCTGGCGGGGGCCGCCTTCCTCATGGCCAGTACCCCGCTACCATTTCATTCAGATCCCCCAATGTTTCGAGCTGATTCTCGTTGAGTATCCGCAGGGCAGCAGCCAGGCCACCAATTAAGCCATCATTGTTGATAACGTCCAGATTCTCGGTGCCAGCTTCGGCGCGGGCGTTTATCATGCTTTCGATGGTTTCACCAACGGCGATAGACGCGGCGGCTATATCCATTGTTTTGGTGATTCGGTCTTGCAGGTAATACTGGCGGGCCTTTGGCGTTAGGGTGTTAAAGCTCATGATGCGCCCTCCATACCTGAACAGGTGCGGGCGTTTTCGTCTATCCATGCCAGAACATCCTCAGCCTTGTACCGAACGTGGCGGCCCAGCTTTACAAAGCGGGGGCCATCACCGGCCCAGCGGGCGCGTTCGCACCATGCTGTAGACTTTCCAAGGTAGGCGGCCAGAACTTTCTGATCCCATAACCGGGGCATGTTTACGGATGCTTCCGGGGGCAGGGTGCCGGCGCTGTATTGCGTAGTTTGTAAAGAAGTGGTGCTTCGCATGATCTAACCTCACAGGTGTTTGAACGTGAGGTCAGAATGAATTTTTAAGTGCTTTGACTATTAGCAGATAGGTATTGAAAAACCGGGGGTGCTATTTGCCAGTTTTATAAAGGTCGTCCCTGACTGAACTCCACCATTCTTGCTCCGAACGCTCTGAATAATCATCACTCAACCCGGATCGTTCAATAATCTTCCTTGCGATTGCCAATGTTTCTTTGCGGCTCGGCTCTGAAAAAAAGCTGGCAGCTAACTTAACGGCACTCCGGTGATACTGATATTGCAGCGCCCGGTTTCCGGGTTCTGGTATTGAGTCAGTTAGTGCCAAGGTGCATGCCACGGCTGCATCTGTTGCCCCTCGCCAAGCGTCGTTGATTCTTTTTTCCATTCCAAGAAAGGGAATGTCGCGGGCTTGCATAACGAGCGGATAAAGAGAATCCCGTAACGCCTTGGCTTTTTTCAGGGCATCTTCTAATCGGATCTTAGTTTCGGTTCTGAGCGGTAACGCTTCACACTCTCCCGGTAAACGACGCTCGAACTCCTGGTCACGCGCCATCTTTCCTTTCAGATAATCGGTGCATTCTTTGATCCATTTCTCTGTTTCTTCCGGCATCCTCACGCGCTGGCCTCCCTTCTAAACGGTATAACTTGCGCCGTTGGCTCCGGCTGGCCTTCTACCATGCGTTGCAGCATTTCGAGTGCTTCTAGTTTTTCCTCGTGAAATCCGTGGTGTTGGTAGTGCCTGGCCTGAACGCCACCTAAGCCGTGGCTAAGTAATTGCGCCAGAACGTCAGAACTCACGCGGTAAGGTTTGGCTGCCAGCCGGGTTTCAATGGTTGCTCGGATAGTGCCAGCGGTGAACGCTCCACCTTCAAGCTCTTTGGCGGCTTCCATATCCTTCTGGATACGCTTCACCAGATCGTTTAGATAAAGCTCGTGGGCAGGCTTCAGCCCGCCATCACAACTAAACACAAATTCACCTGCGCCGGTTACGTTTTCGATACATTGCAGCGCGTCAGGTAGCAATGGGATTGAATGGCGGCGGGGTTCGGTTCTGCGGCCTTTGTAGTCCAGCAGGGTCAAGGTTTGGGTGTCGCGGTCTATGTCGTGCAGGGTGGCGCGGGATAGCTGAACAATACGCTGGCCGCCGGTTAGAACGTGCAGCATACCAAGGGAGCGGGCGGGTTCCGGTTGGGCCTTTACTCTTGCCCAGTACGCCTGAAATTCCGAAACGGAAAGGGCGCGCGTTCTAGCCTGGCTCGATCCTTCCACCTTTACCATATCGCGGGCGGGATTCATCTTGATGTTCATATTCCGCAACTTCGCCGGGGCGTTCACATTGCCACGCGCCTTGATTGCTTCGGTAAAGGCTGAACGAATATAAGAGCGGATCTTGTCGGCTTGGCGTAGCTTTCCCGCATCCTTAACAGCGGCAACGATCTTTATACAATCGTCTAGGTCTACATCAGCAGCCCGCTTGCTCCAGATTGCCCGCTGCTTTTTTTCAATGTCTGCGGTGATCTGATTAGACACGTTGCGCGCGGATTTCTTGCCTTTGGATTCCAGCAGATCCACATAACCCGTCATCATGTCGCCAAACGTGGCGGCCTCTGCGGCCTTTTTTTCGGGGCGGGGGTCTATACCATTAGCCAGTTCTGCGTTGATCCCTTTGGCCCGCTTGCGGCCTGCTTCTGCGCTGGCGGCTTCGCCTGAAAATCGGCCAATGGTGACGCGGATAACTTCACCTTTAAAGCGGGCTTGAAAGAATAGGGTTTTGCTACCGTTCGGCATAACACGAACGCCATAGCCCTGTATTGCGGTGTCCCAAACAATAAGGCGCTTTCCGTCTGTCGCCTCCATCCGGTTTAGATTGGTCTTGTTTAGCGTTTGCTTGGCTGGCTTTTTGGTATCGGTCATGGCGTCCCCGTATCTCGCTGGTGCATCACTGGTGCATCACTTTAATTCAAAGTTACTCATACACACGAGGGACTATTATGGCCTAACTACTTGAAAGTTCAAAGCTCTTAATAGTGAACAGGGATTATTCAAACTCAAACAAAAGGACTTAAAATCTCTCGACCTCACGGTCGTACCGGTTCGATTCCGGTTCGGAGCACCATTAGAATCAATAACTTACGAGTCTTTTCGACTCTTCGTATCTCCTTCGATTTTCTCATGTAGACGTAATATAGACAGATTGATGCGCATTTTCCCTCCGCAAAGCTGTTTTCTCGATACGTAATGATCTTGATTAGAAAACTACTCCGCCACACACCACAGTTTTGCACGAAAAACCTTCCAGCACTGAGCCTGCGGTCGCGGTTGCCTGGCGTCCATAATAGTTTGCACTTTTCAAAGCTGTAACTACATACAGCCTTATTGTACGAGCAAAAACGAGAGGTCAAGCGATTACTTGGCGACAGTGGCTGGAATGAGCTAAGCTCTTGGTAATGTGAGAATTTGAGACTTCGGGAGAAAAGGAAAATGCGGAGTTATGTGGAGCGCCCTTTTCTGCAATATCGCGGAACGCGGTCTAATCACTGTTGAACTAAACCGCTTCGCGGTAGCGACTACGCCCGATCATTTCCTGCGAGATTGGGTGTCTTGACGGATACTTTTGAGTAGCCCGAGTGGGCTATTCAGAAGAGGAGTGACTGTCATGACACCGCTACGTCAGACCATGATCCAGGCCATGTGCCAACATGGCTTTTCCCCCCGCACCCAGCACAGCTATCTCTATGTAGTCACCGCGCTGGCCCGTTATTATCGGCGCTCGCCCGATCAGTTGAAGGTGGAAGACTTACACGTCTTTTTCAACTATCTGGTGCAGGAGCGTTCCCTGTCACCGGCCAGCTGCCGTGTTTACCTCCATGGCATTCGGTTTCTGTATCTGAAGGTGCTGCATTGGGCGCACTTCGATGTAACGTTGGTGCTGCCCAAGCGACCTCAGCGCATTCCAGAATTACTGACACGCCAGGAAGTCACGCGCCTTCTGGCCGCTGTTCTTAACCCCAAGCATCAAGCCCTGTTATCCGTCACCTATGGATGCGGTTTGCGCGTCAGCGAAGCGGTCGCGTTGAAAGTGAAAGACATTGATGGTGAACGCCATCTGCTGCGGATTGAACAAGGCAAGGGCGCCAAAGACCGGATGGTGCCCCTGGCTCCCGGAGTACTCCAGGCGCTCCGTCGCTATTGGCAGATTCGCCATCCCATGCTCTGGTTATTTTCCAGCGATTTACTGCCGGACAGACACCTTCATATCACCACGCCTCAGAAGGTCTACCACACCGCCAAGACCACCAGTGGCATTGAAAAATGCGGTGGCATTCACGCCTTGCGCCATGCCTACGCCACGCACCAGCTGGAGCGGGGGTTGCCCATTCATGAGCTGCAACGGCTCTTGGGGCACAGCGATTTGCGCAGCACTCAACGGTATCTGCACTGGTTGCCAGGTGTCACACCCCAAAACGGGGGTCCCGCAGACCTGATCGCAAGTCTCGGAGGTGCGTGATGGCGGGCACACTGAGCGTTCAAAGCCTATTGGCGCGATTTCTCCCGGGTCAGACACTGGACAGTCACCGTCGTAAAGTCTGCGCCCGCCTAACGGACTGCCGAACCGCCCGCATGGGCGGTATGGACATGCGTTGTGATCATTGCCAGGCCCGCTCCGTCTGTTATTACGGTTGCCGGGATCGCCATTGTCCGCAATGCCAGGGCCATGCCACTGAACAATGGAGCGCACGTCAGCGCTCCCTGTTACTGCCGGTGCCTTACTTCCATCTGGTGTTTACGCTACCTCACACCTTGAACGGCTGGGTTCAGCTCCATCCCGACGTGATCTATCGCTGTCTGTTCGCCGCAGTCTGGGACACGCTTAACCAGTTTGGGCGCAACACCCGGCATCTCGGCGGCGAACTGGGTATGACAGCGGTGCTCCACACCTGGGGACAGAACCTGAGCCGACATGTGCACGTGCATTGCCTGATCCCCGGCGGAGTGTTGACCGGCACCGGTGATTGGCGCAAAGCCAAAAGCCACTATCTGTTCCCGGTACGGGCCTTATCCCGGCGTTTTCGAGGGCGCATGGTGTCGTTGCTGAGGGCGGCGGTGAACGCAGGCGAACTGCACCGGGTGACCCGCAACGGTGAGATTGATGGTGTGCTCGACGGCCTGATGCAACACGAGTGGGTGGTTTACACCCGACACTGCCTGAACCAGGCCGAGAGCGTGGTGGATTATCTGGCTCGCTACACTCACCGAATCGCCATCAGTAATGGGCGTTTGTTGACGATGGAGGATGACCGTATCGCCTTCCGCTATAAGGACTATCGGGATCATTCCCGATTGAAGACCCAATGGCTGGATGGCCAGGAGTTCGTGCGGCGGTTCCTGATGCATATCCTGCCGAAGGGCTTTATGCGAATTCGCCATTTTGGCTACCTGAGCAACTGCACTCGACGCCGCAAACTGGCGGTTATCCGGCACTGCTTATCGCAGCCACCCAAACCAGAAGCGACACTGGAGAGCCCGGCGTCTCAGCGATGCTGGCCGTGCCTACTCTGTGACAGCGGTGTGGTTCGCATGATTCGCCAGATTCCACGATTTAGACCAGCGGTGATCCCAACGGGCTAACCCATCTCCGCCTGGTTCGGTGCTTGGAAAACAGCCGTTCTAAAGGAACTGGGCATTTCTGCGGGCCAACGCTGGAAAAAGGGGTATCTGAGAGGTAATCTGAGGGAAATCACAACAAGGAACCGCCTCATGAAGGATCGAATGAGACCAAAACCCGCCGACATTGCTTCGTACAGGGCCCCAGATGTACCGTTTCGGTCCGGCCTTCAAATTACTTTATCCTTAAGCATCGTTCGATAGCGGCGGCGTTGGCGGCTTAGTCCAACAGACATTTAAAGGTCATGCTGCGCACGACCATTAAATGCTTAGGTGTTAGCATAAAAATACAAACCGAGTATGGCTATATGCCCATACTACCGTTATAATTTCCCTATGAATAAATCAAACTTTGAGTGGGATGAGGCGAAAAACCTCGAAAATCAAGAAAAGCATGGCGTATCGTTTTACGATGCTCAACATGCATTCAAAGATGATCGACGTGTTATTGCCGAAGATGTTGTACATAGCCAAGATGAAAAACGTTATTTTTGTTTTGGTTTAAATCAAGAAAATTCAGGCATCTTAACTGTTCGTTTTACTTATCGAAATAACCAGATCAGAATTATTGGTGCTGGTTACTGGAGAAAAGGGAGAAAATTATATGAACAAGCAAATTCAATACACTGATGAGCCAATTGGTGAAGTAAGACTTGTTGCTGACTTCTTACCTTCACCTGAAGAGCTGAAATTAAAAAGTGAAAATACTAAAGTAACTATTTCATTAAGTTCCGAGAGTGTTGCATATTTTAAGCAGGCCGCCAAAACTAACCACATGCAGTATCAAAAAATGATTCGTGAGTTACTGGATGAGTATGTGGCACATCAAAAAAATGCTAACAAGTAGCACCAACGGACTCCGTAATATTGGCACCTTTGCCGCAAAAACACGCAGCAAAGTCGCCAACATTACTACGCCGTTGTGCTAGGCGTTAAGAGGCCATGAGAAGTCCACACTTGATTCGATATTGGTTCACTGCGGTAGAGTGCCGCGGAATAGGTGTTACGGCCGTGTCGAGTGATGAGGCCCTGGAGCTAATTCATTCAAACAGCTATATCATGAGCCTAAAACCTGTGCTGAATGACTATATAGAGAACATCGACGTGCAAACCCTCGATCGAGACCACGTTATTCCAAACATGGGCGTATGCACTGAACGTGGTATTTGGTTTCCAAATGTCAGCTAGAGGCCACTTAACAAGTTGCGCCAGTGCGCCCCTGTCGGGGTCAGGCGCAAAGCGTTACATGCCCCTTTTAGGCGTTGCATGAATACCGTGAATCCGTTAATCTCGGTATATGATCACATCGTTCGGCGACCGAGGTACCTCTGACCTCTTTAACGGTATATCTAGCCGCTATGCCAGAAAGCTCCCAGGCCAGATACATGAACTCTCGCTATACAAGCTCGATGTTCTGAATGCTGCGCAGGCGCTTGATGACCTTCGTTCCCCTCCGGGCAACAGGCTCGAGCCATTACGGGGTGAACTCAAGGGATTCTATAGCATTCGTATTAACGCCCAGTGGCGCATTATTTTTCGCTGGACCGAGAATAGCGCAACTGATGTCCAAGTCGTGGACTATCATTAACACTTTGGAGGTACCACATGATTCCTAGCAATAGAATCGCAACACATCCAGGGGTCATTTTGCTCAAAGAATTTCTGGAACCTCTGGAGCTAACGCAAAAAGCGCTCGCTACCCATGTCGGTATTCCAGTGCAGCGTGTCAACGAAATTGTTCGTGGCAAGCGCGGTGTTACGCCAGAAACAGCATGGCTTCTTTCTGAGGCACTACGTACAACACCTGAATTTTGGCTCAATCTTCAGTCCATACATGAGCTGTCAGCAAATCGTCCGAGTCACCATATCGAACCATTGGTCGCGGCAGGCATGTAGTAAGGCCATGTTGCGGACAACTTTCAGTTTCCGCAAATGGCGGCGTTGAGGCTGTAGAAAAACCCCAAGTCGGACCGATTTTGGTAGTATTGAGAAAACAGACAGGGAGCCGTCGGTATGCCTCGTTTCAAGCACTACAACTACGATCAAGATTCCATGGTGGTCATCAACTACCAGAATAACTCCAGTCCGGCACCTTCGAGCACGCGGTTCACTACCTGATCGAACACAAGCTGGATCTGACGGTGTTTCACCCGAAATATCGCAACGACGACACCGGCCGACTGGCCTACGATCCTGCCATTCTGTTGAAGATCATTCTGTTTGCTTACTCCAAAGGCATCACCTCCAGCCGCGAGATCCAGTGGTGCTGCGAGACCAACATCCTCTTTAAAGCGCTGTCCTGCGATACCGTGCCGCACTTCACCACCCTGGCTAAGTTCGTCAGCCAGCACGCCGATGAGATTGAAGAACTGTTCGAGCAAATACTGTTGGTGTGTCATGAGCAGGGTCTTTTGGGCAACGAACTGTTCGCCATAGATGGCTGCAAAATGTCATCAGACGCGGCGAAGGAATGGTCTGGCACCTTTAAAGAGCTGAGCGAAAAGCGGGCCAAGCTGAAGCGACTGATTCGCCACCACCTGCATGAGCATCACGAACGGGATGAGGCGGAGACGGAAGCGGAACTGGATCGAGATATTCGAAGGGCGAAAACCGTGCTCTCTCTGGATGAGTCGATGAAAAAAGTGGACCGTTTCCTGAAGACGAACAGCCCAAGGCTGGGCCAGGGTAAACGACTCAAGGAAGTGAAAAGCAACATCACCGATAACGAAAGCGGCAAGATGACCACCAGCAAAGGCACGATCCAGGGCTATAACGGCGTGGCGACGGTGGACAAGAAACACCAGGTCATCATCAATGCACAAGCCTTCGGTGAAGGCCAGGAACATCACACGTTAAAGCCGGTGTTGGAGACGGTTCAGCGTCGTTATAAAAAGCTCGGCATTGCCGACAACATCTATCAAACCGGCGCGATCGTGACCGCTGACACCGGCTTCGCTAACGAAGCGAACATGCAGTATCTGCATGAACACCAGATCAACGGTTACATCCCGGACAATCGCTTCCGCAGCCGTGATCCCAAGTTCGCCGAGCAGAAAGAAAAGTATGGTAAGCGCCCGCAAACCCCATCGAAGAGCGGTTGGAGACACGTGATTCCGGCCAGTGAATTCCAGTTCGACCCGGTTACGATGACGTGCATCTGTCCCGCCGGAGAATCCCTGCGCCACGAAGGCACCCGAACCGACCAAAATGGCGTACCCAGAGCCCACTTCCAAGGGCGATTATTGCAGTGCCGCCACTGCCCGCGAAAGCATCAATGTATGCAAAACCCCAGCTCAGCAGATCATCGTAAAGGCAAAGGAAGACAGGTCTCTTACACTCTGGAACTCAGGCGCGGCCCGACGTATACCGACTGGATGAAACACCGAGTCGATAGCCAACAAGGCAAAGCGATTTACGGTCATCGCATGTCCGTGGTTGAGCCCGTGTTCGGCAACATTGGCAGTAACAAACGTCTGAATCGCATCAGCCTGCGAACTAAGAAAAAAGTGCAGGGTCAGTGGCAGTTGTATTGCCTGGTGCATAATATTGAGAAGCTGGCGAATTATGGGCAGTTAGCAGCATGAAACCGGGGCTAGGATATGGCCAGATATAGGTCACAGACGGCCATGTGTAGAGTGTTCAGCGCCGGATATCAATAATGCTGTAGTGTTGCCAGCAAATGATCAAACTTGCAGCAGTTGATCGCAGGGTTTAAAAAAACAACAGAGTGGCTGCGGATTAGGCTCTGAGAAGGGTTTTTCTACAGCCTCGTTATGTGGTTTTGATACCCGATACGTTGCAGGGTACATTCAAGGAATGATTCGAAGCTTCAAACACAAGGGCTTGGCTAAATTCTTCAAGTCTGGCAGCACCGGCAGGGATTCAGGCCGCTCATGCAAAGAGGCTTCGGCTTATTCTCGGTAGGCTAAATGCAGCGTCAGACGTCAATGATATGGACTTACCAGGCCTTCGACTGCACGAGCTCTCGGGAATTGCACCGGAATTTGGTCAGTGACGGTCAGTGGTAACTGGCGAGTGACGTTCCGGTCTGAGGACGGAGATGCCGAGATAGTGAATTACGAAGATTACCACTGAGGTACCGCCGATGTTGATGCACAACCCACCCTACCCGGGTGAAGTCTTGCGAGAGCTTTGTCTGGAACCCCTTGGCCTGTCTGTAACGGTTGCCGCAGAAGCATTGGGGGTAAGCCGAAAAACTCTAAGCGCCGTGCTGAACGGCAGGGCTGGTATTAGTCCCGAAATGGCTATTCGGCTTTCTATCGCGTTCGCGCCTAAGACTTCTCAACGCCGACGCAGCAGCGTTTTCAAGCGTCTTATCATCGCCCGGACGACCTGTCGCCGAGCCTGGAGCTGATCCCGCCTCACCTGCTCAAGATCAATACCTCCCACCCCATCCCGGTATCTGAGCGGGATAGTTCCCTCAAGTGAGTCGTCGACACTCCTGTCTGCCACTTCGCCGTCTTCCCGGTGAGTAACCGGGCCGCCACTCTGAAAATACAGTACCTCTTCTGAAATCATCATGCCTCTGATCTCCATAACATCGCCCCTAGAAACGGGAGCGTTGGTTTTCTCATGGGTTCAGGTACATGCTACTGTTGTTTTAAAATGCAAACTATTCCAAAAAGATGAGTACAGACTTTGCAAAAAAAAACAGGGAAGCCGAGCAAACAGTCCTCTACCGTTACCCAGAAAACACGGAGTCTTCTGGCATGGAATGACTTTGAGATCATCCTTGCAATCGTAAACGCAGGCTCTCTATCTGGCGCCTCACGCGCCCTGGGTGTAAGTCACGCGACTATTTTCCGGCGGTTGGGAGATATTGAACAGCGCTTGGGCGTTACGCTCTTTGAGAGGAGTCGTACCGGTTACCGGCCAACTCTTGCAGGGGAAGAACTCGCCGACACGGCCAGAATTATGGATGAGGCCGCGTTGGCAGCCGAACGTAAAGTCGCCGGTCGCGACCTGCAGCCCAGTGGAGAAATCTGGGCGACCACAACGGACTCCCTGTTGATGGGATTGCTGGCGCCTCTGTTCACGCAATTCCGGCGTAAATATCCAAGCATCGTGCTGGATGTTGCCATCTCCAACGAGTTGTTCAACCTGACACGCAGGGAAGCGGACGTCGCCATTCGCCCATCCAACCGTCCCCCTGAAAATCTGATCGGCCGACCGCTGACCACCATTGGCCAGGCCGTCTACGCACACCGAAGCTTTGGTCTGACACCGGGGGCTTCCGTCGAGACGCTTGTCAGCCAGCCTTGGATCGGTGCGGGGCCAAGACTAAAGGATTCAGCCTTGGATCAGTGGATGGACAATAACGAGCTGAAGGCAGCCTGTGTCTACCGTGTTGATACTCTGGTCAGCATACTCAGTGCTATTCGCTCTGGCATGGGGCTGGCCGTCTTGCCCTGTTATCTGGCGGACGAAGACCCGGACATTATCCAGCTCACAAATCCCATCCCCGAGCTGGAATACGGCTTGTGGTTTCTGATGCACCCGGACCTGCGAGGCGTAGTGAGGATTCATGCCTTGATGGACTTTCTGACGGAAGCTGTCCGGGCACAGAAACAGCGCCTGGCCGGGCCACTATTACGCTAGCCTGTTTCGTTGTTACGAAACCTGAACTGCCCCGACCCCTAAATTTCCCTTGGCGAAATTGACAAACGCTCTGACCAACGGTGAGATATATCGTGATTGTGGGTACTGCAGATTTACCTGTCCTTGGTATTTCCCAACAATCGACCAATCCGCCAGTATTTGAATCATAACCCCCGTTTCAATTTCATCCGTTACCGAAAAGTCGGGAAACAGGCCCACTCCGAATCCG
Source organism: Marinobacter sp. ELB17 (assembly GCF_000169375.1). GTDB lineage: Bacteria > Pseudomonadota > Gammaproteobacteria > Pseudomonadales > Oleiphilaceae > Marinobacter. The sequence goes on along the minus strand of NZ_AAXY01000025.1, from coordinate 7,842 downwards.
TTTAGAACCGCGTCTTTACGAATTTCGGTGTGGTTGGCAATATAGCGACCAGAGGTCGTAACGCTCGCTGTCTCGCGCCCTTTGGCAAAAGACCAGACGTTGTCGAGGGCTGACTCGCCCAGTGAAAGGCCGTCGTGGTCAGCCAGTTCACTCGGATGAACAGGATGTCCTCTTTTTGCAATGTAACGTTCAGATGCGCAAAGCACCGAACGTACCTCGCCCAGACAAACGGCAACTAAGCTCTCGATCGGTTTATCGGTGATTGTCACCAGAATATCTACGTCATCGTAAAATGGATCCATTGTTCTGTCGGTAACCAGAAGCTGAATCTCGACACTGGAATACGTGTTCAGGAAAGACGGAATGATGGTTTTCAATACTTGGGAACCATAAGCCTTGGGTACGCCGATTTTCAACCGCCCTTGAGGCTCCCCACAAATCCGATCCGCTACGTCCAGCACATCGCGTGCAGAGTCTAGAGTTATCCGGCATTGCGCGAAAACTCGCTCACCTGCAGCGTTAAGACGAAGGTTTCGAGTGGTCCGCTCCAGCAGTTTGACGTGAAGGCTAAATCAGGGAAAGCTTTCCTCTGCTTGTTCCCATTCTTCATCAGGGAGTACAGAGCAGGCAAGGGTCGCTCCAAAGTTTCATTGTTGATGGGGTCGGAACCAGCATTTGGCGCTATCTTTGCTGTGTGGTGGCTAGGGGAAGACATTGGACCGCTGGGGTGGTTCGGTGGGTCACTGATCGTTATTGCATCTCTTTATGCCACGCTACCTAAGGCGAATAAAACCCGCGGCGTTGCGGAGGATCAGGCCCTGGCGGAGCAAGGTAGAACTCTATGAAAGCTAGAAATTTCGAAAAAAGCTTGAGGAAGGTCACGCGGCAGTCAATTATCAAGGTCGGGCTGGTTGAACGTCTTCAGGCCGAAGCTGCTAACAACTCGCTCAACCGTAACGCCGTAAACCGCGCACATTAGCTTCGCGTTCAATGGTAGAACGTACAACATGGGACTCAATATGACCGTTAGGAAGATTCATCACATAAACTTTATAGTTAAAGACCTAAATTCAGCTATTTTACGATATAAAGCGATATTAGGCGGGAATGACTTTATAAGGGATGAGTTACCAGGCCGAGGTGTTATAACAGCCAGAACGGAGGTAGGCGAACAATGGATCGTATTGGTTCAACCAACAGAGGTTAACTCTATACCAGGGCGGTTTTTGAAAGAAAATGGCGAAGGATTCTTTTTGATGTCTCTCGAAGTTTCCGATATCCACGGCACCATTGATGAACTAACAAAAGAAGGCATTTTACCCACGAGTAGTTTAGACAGAAAGGGTCTGCTTAATTGGTGGGTGAGAGACTTAAAAATGGATAAAACCTTTGGAGCACAGATACAGCTTTGCGAAGAGCGTGATTGATCTAAAAATCATGCCACTTAACAATCCGCTGAAAAGCGACGCCAGAATACGCCCTTTAGCGCAGCGTTGAACCAAACCGCTTCGCGGTCGCGAGTGGGCCCGGGAATTTTCCGCAAGATCCGGTAGATTGACGGATACTTTTGAGTAGCCCGAGTGGGCTTTCAAAAGAGGAGGTACCTTCATGACACCCTTACGTCAAACCATGATCCAGGCCATGTGCCAACATGGCTTCTCCCCCCGAACCCAGCAAATTTATCTCTATGTGGTCACCGCGCTGGCCCGTTATTACCGACCCTCGCCCGGTCAGTTGAAGATGGATGGCCACCCACCAGTTGGAACAGGGCTAGCTTCCCCGCCTTGATCCGTTGGGTGGAAACCGACAGTTCCTTGTGAGCTGGGCGTCTATGCGACCCAAGACTGGAAAAACGGGTATCTGAGAGGTAATCTGAGGGGAATCACAACAAGGAGCCGCCTCGTGAAGGATCTAATGAGACCAAAATTCGCCGGCATTGATTCGCGTCTGGCGCCAGATTTTCCGATCAGGCCTTGCCTTCAAATTACTTTATTCTTATGCACCTTTCGATAGCTGCGGCACTGGATGCTTGGTCCAACAGACATTTAATGGTCATGCTGCGCACGACTATTAAATGTTTAGGAGTTAGGTTTCCATAATCGCCGCAGTGGAAACCACAATAAAATAAGCTGAACCACAAAGGGGAATGAAGATGAGTAAAATAGTAGAAGAAGTAGCATCAGCAAATGCTAATTATGTAGCTGGCTTTGGAGATAAAGGCAATTTGCCAATGCCTCCTGGCAGGCAGTTTGCCATCCTGACATGTATGGATGCACGCTTAGATCCCGCTAAATATGCAGGTCTTGCCGAAGGCGATGCCCATGTGATTCGTAATGCAGGCGGCAGAGCAAGTGATGATGCCATCCGTTCATTAGTAATTTCTTACAAATTACTTGGTACAAAAGAATGGTTTGTTATCCATCATACAGATTGCGGAATGGAAACATTCAATAATGAGATTATGGGTGATTTGTTGTCTGGAAGTCTAAAAACAGCCAGTGTTGACGCATCAGGCTGGCATGATAGTAATGCTGGTGGTGGCACGACAGACGGTAATTTTATCGAGTGGCTTACTATTACGGATCAAGCTAAAAGCGTGTTATCTGATGTAGAGCGAATTAGAAGTAATTCAATGGTTCCTCGCGATATCCCTATTTATGGTTATATTTACGATTGTAAAACTGGAAGTCTTGTTGAGGTTCCTGAAGCAACAGAAGCGGGAAAGGCGAGTTAAAATTTAACAAAGCAAATTCACTTGGACGATTAAAATCGGCGCGGTTTTCGCTACGCTACAACTACACCACTTTACGTCTCTGTCATCCGGACACACGATGTATTTGGTACCATTGCGGTGGCAAATATAAAACCATCTTCCAAAGGTACGCGGGCTATGGCGAACCGGGTATAAATTGAGCTGACGACAGGAGCACTCACATGATTGGCCCACTCAACGGCATCCGAATTATTGACCTGACCGCCATGGTGTCTGGCCCTCTGGCTACCATGATGCTGGCAGACCAGGGCGCCGAGGTGATCAAGGTCGAGAATCCGTCCGGCGGCGATTTCACTCGGTCTGCCGCCAATCGGCAGGGCAATGTGTCAGCGTCTTTTCTCAATAACAACCGCAACAAGAAGTCGGTGGCGCTCAACCTGAAAGAGCCGGCGGGTCGCGAAGCGCTGTTAAAGCTGGTGGCCACCGCCGATGTGTTTGTGCAGAATTTCCGCCCCGGTGTGATCGACAGGATGGGCCTGGGCGAGGACGAATTGCGCAAGGTTGCTCCGAACCTGATTATGGTGTCCATCAGTGGGTTTGGTGACACCGGTCCCTTCGCCCAGCGGCCGGTTTACGATCCGCTGATTCAGGCCCTGTCTGGTCTGGCCACGGTGCAGGCGGGCACTGACGAACGGCGTCCGCAACTGGTCAGAACCATCCTGCCTGACAAACTCACCGGCGTAACGGCTGCCCAGGCCATCACCGCGGCCCTGTTTGCCCGCGAGCGCACCGGTGAGGGTCAACATGTCCGGCTGTCCATGCTGGACGCCATCATCGCGTTTCTGTGGAGTTCTGACATGGGCAGCCAAACGTTTGTGCAACGCGAATTGCCACAGCAGGCCGCCGCCAGCTTTCAGGATCTGATCTACGAGACGACCACCGGTTATGTCACCATCGCGGTGCAGAATGACCGCGAGTGGCAGGCGCTGATCCGTGCTGTGAATCGGCCGGAATGGGCCGAGGACCCGAGGTTCTTGACGGCAGAGCTACGGCAGAAAAACATCGACGCTCGGCTTGATCTGATCCAGTCCGTTATCATGTCAGACTCGGCAGAGCATTGGCTGGCGAGACTAGAAGAAGAGTCGGTGCCCTGCGCGCCGGTACTGACCCGCACGGAGGTGTTGAACCATCCACAGGTTCAGGCCAATGACTTACTGGTGGAGTACAACCACCCGCAGGCTGGCTATATTCGCCAGACCCGCGCCCCGGCCCGATTTTCAGCCGCGCCAACGCAACCTTTGCAAGGCGCCCCGGCCCTCGGTCAGGACACCGTGGCTTTGCTGGCAGGCTGTGGCTATTCCGGGGGTGACATACAAACGATGGTCGATACAGGCGTGGCAGGCCTGCCAGAGTAAGAGCTGCCACGATGGATTTCAGTATTACTTCTCAATCTCTCCAATCCAGACCTTGTAGATAGAGTAGGGCGGCTTGCCTTGATCTTTACCACCTGTGAACGGTGGCGCTTTGTGCAGCTGGTTGACCGCAACGTAGAGCCAGCCCTGCGGGCCCATGCGGACACTGTCAGGCCAGCTGAGACGCTCGTCTCGTACCAGGGGTTCCAAATTACCTCCGGGTGGCAGCACATCAATGCCGTTGTGATTCAGGTTGGTGAAAAAGTGTCGGCCTGCAGCGTCGGTATCGGCACCGTCAGACACCGGTTTGGGCCCAACCCGGACAATCGCATCCGCAACTCGCTGGGCACTGGCATGCTCGCGCAACAGTCTGGCTGGCACGCTGAACCAGTCCAGACCATTCATGGCGCCAAAGTAGACGGTGCTGCGGTCATCCGACAGGGTGATGGGATTGGCCCCGACGTTCGCTGATGCGCCGCCAAACTGTATGGCCTCGCCATTGATCACCATGCGCGCATCGGCCTGCGGTTGAAGCGATGCATGACCCTGAAAGCGCCAGGTTTCGCCACTTGCCAGGTTTACCGTCAGTAGGCCGGGATTGGCGATATCCGCCAGATAGGCAAAGCCCCGGTCCCGGTCAACCACCAGATCCTGAATAAAACTGCCTTTCGGCGCCACATCTGCTGGCAGGGTTACTTTCCGGATCAAGTCACCGGAGGCGATATTAAACCCCCAGATTCGGGTTTTGCCCAGATGCTTGCCCGTGTCGGTAATCCAGAGCCCACCTTGGCCATCCAGTGCGATGCCTAGCGGCGAGTCGATCGTGGCATCCTGGTAGTTACCATTGTGCGTTTGAACCCCGGTGGACGGCCAGGCACGGTAGCTGTGGGGGCCGGTCACCTCAATAAGCTGGACGTCGTGATCGCCGTCCATCGGATGGATGGTGGAAAAAACACGGCCTTCCGCACTGACGGCAACGTTGCCGGGGCGAATCTGCAGCATTGCGACGGTTCGCATTTCTCCGCGCACCGGCTCGAGTGTCGGGGCGTTTGGTGCGGCGGCCGCGCTGTGATTCCCGTTGCCAACGGCACTGCAACCGACTAGAAGCATCGTTATCAGCAGCGCGCCCAGTGCCTGCGGTGAAACACAAATCTTCATAACTTACTCCTTAACCGATTGAGCCTGCATGTACGAGTTGCGTCAGACGACCGATCAAAAAATGCCAATAAACTGAGTCGTCACCCACCTTTAAAAGCAATCTACGGTATTGTCAGCGGATTATTAGTGATAAAAACTGCAGGAATAGTCATAAAACCAGTGTTATTCGAATCCTGATGACTCTAGCAAAATGCTGTGGTCTGCTAAGGGTTCTCGGCCTCATCCGCGACGGGTGCCAGAGGCTCTCCATCTTCGTCCAGGAGCTGGTAATTGTAGGCCGCCTGCAGGCCGGTTTGGTCTTCAATCTGCTCCTCCTCGGGCTCATGGTCAATGTAGCGCGGGTACAGGGGCGACAACATTGCTACCAGGATGCCGATCGCGGAAAAGGTGGCAAATGCATTGGCGTAGCCAAATTCGCTCACCAGCATGCCGACAACGGGCGAGCCAGTTGCCTGCCCGAGCGAGACAGCCATGAACGGCAGTACCGGCCCCATCGACAATCGGCCCGGCAACAGGCGAATGCCGGTCATCAGATAGAGCCCCGTCAGGCTCATATAGGCCAGACCGAAGACCAGCGCAGAGAATGCCGCGAGTACCAGCTGATCAGGGCTGGCAGCAAGCAGTGCCAAGCTCGCGGATAACATCACCAGCATCAGTGAGTGTGTAATGGGTGGGTTGTTGCGATCGGCCAGGTCGGCCACCACGGCACCTCCGATGCCGGCAATACCAACCGCTAGCCACAGCCACCCGGTTGCAGAGGGCGGTAGGCCGCCGAGGGTGACCATTAAATCGGGTGCGAAGATCCAGTACGCAGAGGAAACGAAGCCCATCACGAATGCAAACAGCGAAAGCCTGAACAGACGCCACCACTGCAGGGCGCTGATTGGAGTTGTCGACGCAGCGTTCGCGGGAATGACCCGAGACACGGAAGGGATAAAGTACCACGCGGCAATGACGCCAATCCCCGCCAGAATGGCGAAGTACAGGTACGCGGAGCGCCAGGCGCCAGACAGGAAAAGAACCACCGGTACGGCAACGGCCACGCCAATGCTGGTGCCCGCATTCATGACTGAACTGACACGGCCGTGCACCGCGCGGCTCACCATAGCCTGCATGGCGGCCGTGAGCGCCGGCATCATAAGGCCTGTGCAGATGCCGCACGCGAACACGCCCACTCCGAGCGACAGAGCACCAGACGCCTGGCTGATAAGCGCCATACCGACGACGCCGAAACCACACGACAGGACGGCCGTGTTGCGGGCACCGAGACGATCGGCGGAGAGCGGTGCCACCAACGTCGCCAGAAGGAAACTGACAAGCGGCAGCGCGCCGATGATACCGATTACTTCAGGCGTAAGACCCAGCTCGGCCCGGATAGGGGGTACAAATAGACCAAAGGCGAAGCGCGCGAGCCCGTAGCTGATCGCGATCAGCGCTGCACCAAAGAGCGCAAACCCTGTGTTCGAGAGAGACTTCATGCCACCTCCGCCAGTCAGGCATTGAGGATTCCCGGAAACAGGAGCGTGGAAACCGGAAGTCGGGTCAGATTCATAGATGTAATTTGGGCTTTAGTTGTACCAGAAATAGTGTTTAAAAATAAACCTGTCCCGGTTTTTCCTTTCACAAAACCGGGAAAGATCTATTCTCCTAACTGCGCAAAACAACAGTCTTCAGTCGGAGCCAGCTTCCGGCGCCAGTAAACGAATTGATGATAGATCAGTGACTGTTGCTTGCAGTAAGCGCTGCCGGACACGTCGACCAACTCAAATCCTTGTCCAATACGGTGCTGGCTGTCCTGGTGGGCGTCGCCATCGGAAAGGGAGTGCTTGATGGGCATGATCAGTTTGATAGAAAATGAGGCAGTCTTGATTGGGACATTGATATCCTGGAAATTGACTTAGAATCTACAGATTTCACTGATACATTTGACGGGGTTATATCTTCAATGACAATGCACCATGTAAAAGGTATTGGTGCGATGTTCGTTAAATTCCATTCTCTGCAAAATAATGGCGGAATAATTGTTATATCTGATCTTGACAAGGAAGGTGGACGTTTCCATACAGAAGATAGCGGCGTCTACCATTTTGGTTTTTAATGAGAGCCAATTGTTGATGCTGAAAAAAATCTGGTTTTCAAAAAGTTGAAATTATAGATGCAAGCGTGGTGCATAAGCCACATGGAGATTTTTTGATATTCTTGCTAACGGCAAAACATAAAATGTATAAGAAACAAATACGTGCAAGATGGTTCAGAGTAAAAGTCTTGTACATAAAGTCTAGCCAAAAATATTATGTTAAAAGGTTCTTCATCACTCTGATTGCAGGCTGGTTTCTATTGACTCTGAATCCTGCAACCGCCCAATCTACAAATGACATTGGGCTGACTCAAGCCGAACGAGACTACCTAAAGGTGAAGAATGTGGTGGACCCCTGAGTCAAGACATTAATTGACTGGGTTTAAGTTGTGCATTCGACTTCACTTGCAGCTGGCCGGCGCTGCCCCGTGTTTGCCTTTGCTTTGGCTGTTGCCGTTGTGTCTGATCTGGCTTCTGCGGTG
>NZ_AAXY01000026.1 GCF_000169375.1 Marinobacter sp. ELB17 | reverse complement strand
CGCTTTATTAAACACACCGCTCAAGGAAGTGTGCAGCATAATAAACAGTTCGCTAATCAGCGGATTCTCTTTGCAGCGCGCAACCAGTGTGTAGCCGTCCATTTCAGGCATTTCGACGTCAGAAATCATCATCGAATGATGATCCGTCGCCTTCGAACCGTCGGCGGTGATCTCTCCCAGATAATCCAACGCCTGCTTGCCGTCATTATGGGTGACAACATCCATGCCTATCGCTTTCAGGCAACGCTCGATCTGCCGCCGGGCCACACTGGAATCATCCACCACCAACACCGGAAGATGACCTTGAATCCGCGATGCATTGCGGCTGAGAATGTCTTCACCAACGTCTTCTTTTAACGGAGCCACTTCCGAAAGAACCTTTTCTACATCAATGACCTCAATGAGTTTGTCGTCAATTTTGGTGACGGCTGTCAGGTATACATCGCGGCCTGCGCCTTTGGGCGGTGGCAGAATATCTTCCCAGTTCATGTTCACAATGCCTTCCACACCACTTACCAGAAAGCCTTGGGTTTTGCGATTGTACTCGGTAATGATCACAAAACTGGTGGCCAGATCTTCTTGAGGGATGGCCGGCATGCCAATCGCCATCGCCAGATCAATAATCGGAATAGTCGCGCCGCGTGTGTAGGCCACGCCGCGAACCACCGGCAGGCTGCTGGGAATGCTGAACAGCTTAGGGCACTGCAACACCTCTTTTACCTTGAACACATTAATGCCATAAATCTGGCGCCCGCGGAGCCGAAACAATAACAACTCCAGCCGGTTTTTACCGACCATCTGCGTACGCTGGTTAACGCTGTCCAATACACCTGCCATAGTTCTTTCTCCCGACGGCCGGGCTAACCGGCATAGTTTTTGCTCGCTTAAGAGTCTTGAAAGAGCAATTTTTCTGACATGCGCCAAAATATGGCGACTGCATGTCAAGTTTAACGGCCAGTGCCCGCGAATCGTGATGCCACCGGAATTATTTTTGCGCAGCACGGCCGACTTTACCAACACACCGGCAAAACAGGACGCTTTCACATTATGCGCAACCACACTCTTGTCATCGCCCTGCTCGGCCTATGCCTAAGCTCATTTGCGCTAGCAAACTCTACCGCACACGATATTCACGCTGCAGCTAATCTGTTTTTGCAACAGTTTGCCACAGAACAGGCCGCCGCAGGCTATGAAGTCAGCTATGAAAGTGCAAAACCCGACCCCAGATTGTCATTGGCTGAATGCAATGGTGCACTGGATGTCAATTTCAGCGGTGATCCTTGGAAATCCGGCCAGCCCTCTATGTTGATCGAGTGCAGCGGGGAGCGGCCATGGCGCATGTACCTGAGCGCTACCGTAGACATTCACGGACCGGCTTTGGTGGCTAGCCGCCCACTCGCCCGTGGCGAGCGCCTCCGCGCCGATATGGTGAGCCTACAGACCGTTGTGGTGAATGCCAGCCGCCGTGGGACCATTGCCGAAGCGCAGTCAATCATTGGTATGGAAGTTCGCCGGCCCATTAACAGTGGCTCGCTGATTACCCCGGATCTGCTTGCGGCCCCCGATGCCGTGGAACGTGGCGACCATGTGATGATCACCGCCAGCAGCGGTTCTTTCACCGTGAGTTCGCGCGGAAAGGCCTTGGCCAATGCAGCTATTGGTGAGCAGGTGCTGGTAGAAAACTTGCAGTCCTCACGGACCATCAAAGGTCGGGTGACTGCACCTGGCCAGGTGCAGATTCCGATGTAAGAAACAAACGAAAATAAGGCGACGCTAACCGGCACTTTCTTGCCGTTACATCGCATAAGCCCTTGCCGCCAAAGCACAAGCGGCAAAAACGAGCCGGCTACTTTTTGTAGAAACATATTAAAGCTTTCCGCGCCGCCGCCGTTACGCAATTATAGACGATATTTTGCGCCCCAATCGGCGCAGCAACCAATACAGCAGGTAACAACATGTCCGTTGACTTCAATGGAATCAACCAAAGCCAAATCAACACGCAGCGCCCCACCGCCGATAAAGCCGGCAGCGCGGCCAAAAACGCAACTGCGGATCAGGCCACAGCACAAAGTACGCAGGCCCGCGGTGAGAGTGTTAATTTGAGCAGCCAGGCCCGCGATCTTAAACAGCTAGAGCAAAAACTGGGCGACTTCCCGGAAATGAACGATGAGCAGATTTCTAAGATTCGCAGCGCTCTGGAAGATGGCAGTTACAAAGTAGACGCTCAACAATTGGCCCAGAAAATGCTTGATATGGATAAAAGCATATTTGGGTGAATAAATTATGGCCGCTATTGATGATCTAAAACACCTTCTTGCGCAAGATATCCGCCAGTTGTCTGCTATGGCGGATCTTTTGCGCGAGGAGAAAGAACTACTGTCTACCTCTGACATGAAACAGCTGCAGGCACTGACCGACGAAAAGAACGCCCAGCTGGAGCAAATTCGCGAACGCGCCAAACTTAAGATTCACGCTTTGGTAGCTATGGGTTTTCGTCCTGAGAGCGGCAATCCTTCCCGCTTCATTGCCGCAGCTGGCTTGACCGAACTCCACCAGCTCTGGCGCCAAGCCGATCAGGCGCTGACCCAGTGCCAGCAGCTGAACCAAAACAACGGCCGGGTCATGGCCCACATGCAAAAACGCCTGGCTAGATTAAGTGATATAGTGCGCGGAGCCAGTAGCCGACAGAAACTTTACGGCGCTGGTGGCCAGCATACGGCGGTGTCATCCAGTACTATTCTGGCCAGCGCCTGACGCATTATTAGTCTGATATGCGTCGCTGCCGTGCTTTGACCACGTTTTTTAATCGCAATCTGCCAAGGTAGCCAGAGCATGCCCGCTGTAAAACGTTTTTTGTCCGCATTTTTCTTTTCAGTCCTAGCCGCAAGCTGCGCTCTAGTGGGCACCGTCAACGCTGATGATAGCGCCATTCAGGATCTGGTTAACGTCGACGTCATAACCTCCGAAGGCCAATTTACACTTCAGTTGAGGCCCGATGTGGCGCCGGACACCGTGGCCAATTTTCTGGAATACGTGCGCTCGGGCTTTTACCAAGGCACCGTATTTCACCGGGTTATTCCAGGTTTCATGGTTCAAGGCGGCGGATTTAGCTCCGAGCTGCAGTCCCAAGAAACCCGCGCCCCCATCCGCAACGAAGCCACGCCGTCATTACCAAACCTGCGTGGCACCGTGGCAATGGCGCGAACCAACGCACCAGACTCTGCAACCGCCCAATTCTTTGTCAACCTGACCGACAACGACTTTCTTAATCCAAACTCGCGCGGTGCAGGTTACGCGGTGTTTGGCAAAGTTGTTTCAGGCATGGACGTGATCGACGCCATTGCCAATACAAAAACAGGATCGCGCAAAGGCATGAGTGATGTTCCGCTTCAGGCGATTACGATTGAAAGCATGTCGATTGTTGAAACCATGGCCCCATGACAGGGCCGGCGCTGGATCACGCTGAAATAACCTGGCTGGAGAATGGCCGGCTTTACTTAAACGGCGCCAGGAACCGAATTTATGACGAGTTCAGTCTGGAGAAAATTCAGATTCAGCATGTTGAGCGAGTCAAGCACTCTCAGCAGACGGTCTTTGCCGAGGCCGAATTCGGCCTCGGGCTGGATTTTCTGGCCTGTTGGCAGAACTGGATGGCTCAACGCCCTGAGCCCGGCAATGTTCTGCATTTTATTTCCCACCAGCAACACCCCCTTAGCCGTGACGATCTCAAGCGTGCAGTCTCACTCTGGCCGCAACTGGCCGAATTCAGCGAACAGCTGGTACAAGTTTGGCCACCCACCGTGGCGGGCCTACACCGATTGGTATTTGCGGATGGGCAAGTACGACTGACACTGCACTTTGGCCCGCAAGGCGACGCCTGGCACGACCTGAACAAACCCGATCCGCAGCCAGCCTGCCGCCCGGATTCCGTGGTGATTATCGGCGCTGGAATTGCCGGTGCCTGCCTGGCGCGCAATCTGGCAGAACGCGGAGTGCCTGTGCAAATACTGGATTCACTGGCGCCAGGCCAGGCCGCTTCGGGCAATAAGCAGGGTGCGCTTTATGCCAAGTTGGGGGTGGATTATTCGCCGCAAACGGCGCTAGCGCTATCTGCACTACTGTTCGCAGGACGTTTTTATCAGCAGTTTCAGACGCATCAGAGCAGCACCAGTCACGCGCCCTTTTTTCACGCCACTGGCCTTTTACAACTGGCCTTTAACGACCACGAACAACAACGCCAGCATAAATTTTTGGCCCGCAATCACTACCCAGCCGGCGTGCTGTATCCGGTGACGGCGCAACAGGCCACTGACTTGGTGGGTGTGACAGTTCATCGCGGCGGGCTCTGGTTTCCCCAGGGCGGATGGCTGGCGCCGTCGCAATTGTGCCAGACCCTGGTGCAACATCCGTTGATTACAGTGCACCCCCACTGCAGGGTAACCGGCTTGGTCCAAAACGATCGCTTATGGCAAATTAGTGCGCGACAGAGCAATCCGGCGACGGGGTCCGATAAACTCTTTAATCTAGAATCAGATCAACTGGTTATCTGCGCGGGTGCACAAACCCCCGAACTGTTCCCACAGGCATGGCTGGCACCTGGCGAGCGCCTGCGTCTAAAACCCATCCGCGGACAAGTCAGCCATTTACCAGCGGCTGCAATCACCTCGCCCAGCGCCGTTATTTGTGGTTCACGCTATTTAAACCCACAGCACGACGGCATATCGGTAACCGGAGCCACATTCGACCTACGCGATGGAAACCCGCTGCCGACCACCGCCAGTCATCAGGAAAATTTGACGGAACTGGACCGCTTGCTACCGGGCGTAGTAAACATTAACCACCCGGCTGTGGCGGACGAAATTCTGCAGGGGCGAGTGGCTTTTCGCTGCACCACCCACGATTATCAACCAGTGGCAGGCGCCGTCGCCACGCAAAGCATGAAGACTAGTGCCGGCGCCTGGATGTTCACCGGTCTCGGCAGTAAGGGTCTGACCTACGCACCGCTGTTGGCAGAATACCTGGCTGATCGCATGTGTAGCCAGCCAGCTGCCCTACCCCATGCATTGGCACACAGACTACGTGTCGAGCGCGTTTTACAGCAGGAATAAAGGAAACGCCCATGTCTATCCACGTTAGTGAACCAGGCCGGCCAATAGGAACGCGCCTGCCAGAAATATTTCGCAACCGCCGGGTGGGAGACGTGAGCGAGGTGCGCGAAGGCGCAAAAATAAACCCGGAGTACAGCGAAACAACAGACGCAGAATTCCAGGCTGGGGTGCAGGCTGGTAAACGTAAAGCCCAGCAGTATGGCCGCAGTACCGCCGGCGAACCTAAAGAGCATCGCGCCTACTTGCCGGTGTCGACTATGTGTGTGTCGGGCGTAGCATCGGTACCGGCAACAGCCACTATAACGGAGGCACTGGTCGCCATGGAGGAGAACCAGACCCGCTACTTAGCGGTTACGGTGGGCAACAAAATCATTGCAGGCATGGTCGACGAGCTCTGGCTGTTGGCTTGGGCCAACGAGTTCCCGGGCCAGGCTGCAGATCAAAGCCTGGCAACTATCGAGTTACCGGCATTTTTAACCGCTTTTCCGGAAACCGATGCACATCAGCTAGCGCGACTGATGCTAGCACACCAGCTAGATGCAGCCCTGATTATTGATACCGCTGGCGAGCCAATGGGTATAGTTACCAGCACCGACTATCTGCGTCTTTATGCCGATTCAGGCAGTTACCAAGCTAACGTCTGACGGCCAATAACACCAACCCTGTCATTTGATGCAATCAAGCGCAATCAGACCTCTACGTCATGCCCACGCAGCAGGTCTAATAGACCCTGCTCACTCAAAACCTCAACGCCTAACTGCTGCGCTTTGGCCAGTTTGGAACCTGCCGCTTCACCGGCCACCACACACGCCGTCTTTTTCGACACGCTGCCGGCCACTTTTGCGCCCAAACCTTCTAACTTTTGTTTTGCCTGGTCGCGGGTCATCTGCTCCATAGTGCCGGTCAGCACCCAGGTTTGCCCATGCAGAGGCATACTGGCCGCGGTAATTTCCTGGGTTTGCCAAATGACGCCAGCCTGCGTCAAATTCTGCAGAATTTCCTGGTTATGGGGCTGCTCAAAAAAACTGCGCAGGTGCCCAGCCACAATGGGCCCAACATCAGACACTGCTTGCAGGGCGCTTTCATCGGCTTCGGCAATAGCCTCCAGGCTGCCAAAGTAGCCGGCAAGGCCTTTGGCAGTGGCCTCGCCCACTTCGCGAATACCCAGCGCGTAGAGAAACCGCCACAATAACGGCTGACGGGAGGCGTCAATAGCCGCAATCAGATTACTGGCAGACTTGTCGCCCATGCGCTCCAGCACGGTCAGGTCTGCTTTGCACAGCCGATACAGATCGGCAATGGTTTCAACCTTTTTGCTGTCCACCAGAATATCCACCCACTTGTCGCCCAGACCTTCTATGTCGAGTGCTTTACGTGAAGCGTAATGGCGGATGGCTTCTTTGCGCTGAGCCGGACAAAACAGGCCACCAGAACAACGAGCAATCACTTCGCCTTCAATCTGTACAACGTCTGAACCGCACGCCGGGCATTGCGCTGGAAGCTCTATTACCCAGGCATCGGCGGGCCGTTTGTTTTGCACCACCTTGACCACTTTTGGGATCACATCACCGGCGCGGCGAATAAACACGGTATCGCCGATGTGCAAATCCAGCCGCCGCACTTCGTCCATATTGTGCAAAGTTGCGTTGGATACCGTAACACCACCGACAAACACCGGCTTTAAACGGGCCACGGGCGTAATAGCGCCTGTACGGCCGACCTGAAACTCCACGCTTTCAACCACCGTCAGCTCTTCCTGAGCCGGGAATTTTTGTGCGATCGCCCAGCGCGGCGCGCGACTGACGAAGCCTAACTGCTGCTGAAGATCCAGACGGTTTACCTTGAACACAATACCGTCGATTTCATAAGGCAGGCTGTCGCGTTTGGCCATCAATGCCTCGTAGGCCTCAAGGCACTGATCGGCTCCGATGGCGAGAGACATTTCAGGGTTGATGCGAAAGCCCCACTCACTGACCTGCTGCAAACCTTCCCAGTGTGTGGGCGGCAGCGCTGACTCGTCAGTAACCGCTACGCTGTAGGCGCACATTTCCAATGGGCGCCTGGCGGTCACGCTGGATTTTTTCTGGCGCAGACTGCCGGCAGCGGCGTTACGGGGATTTACAAAAGTTTTCTCACCGCGCCCAGCCAGTCGCTGGTTAAGCCTGTCAAAACCGGCGCGGGGCATATACACCTCGCCTCGCACCTCTACGGTTTGCGGAAAATCGCCACCGCGCAGGGTAAGAGGCACAGACGCAATGGTCCGTATATTGGCGGTAATATCTTCACCGGTGTAACCATCGCCGCGGGTGGCAGCACGGACCAGCTCTCCGTTCTGGTAATGCAGACTGACCGCCAGACCGTCGAGCTTGGGTTCGCACACGTACTCTATGGTTCTCTCTTCCTTTGAGTCCTCTTCCTTCGAGCCCTCTTCCGCCGTACTGTCTTCCCTGATGCTGTCTTCACCCGCGGTATTGCCCCGGTTCAGGCGCTCGCGCACGCGGCGATCGAAATCCCGTAAATCGTCGGCGCTGAAGGCATTATCCAAAGACAACATAGGGATACGGTGGATCACTTCCGCAAAGCTGGTTTCTACCGCGGAGCCTACACGCTGGGTCGGCGACGTTGCCGTCGCCAGTTCCGGATACTCGGCTTCTAGCGCCTGCAATCCACGGAACAGCCGATCGTATTCGGCGTCGGGAACTTGCGGATCATCGAGCACGTAATAATGATGATTGTGATCGGTAATGGTTGTGCGCAGCTGGTGAACCCGGTCACGCACGCTGGTATTGACTGAGCTCATGTTAATCCCGTTTTGAACGTTGCTTGCGCTCGAATTCTCGGATCCTCTGGCGGCAGTGCTCGGCGGTCTGTGATGTCATCACACTGCGGCGTTCGTCTTTTAGTTCACCTCCGAGATTACGCACCACGGCCTGCGCTGTTTCGTACATGAAGTTAAAAGCCTGCAGGGCATTACCCGGCCCGGGCAGGCTCATAAAAAAGCTGATGCCGGGCGTACTCAGAGTCGCGATTTCTGCGGGTCTGAAAGTGCCCGGCTCAACTGCGCTGGCTACGCTGAATTGCACAGGGCTTGCAGTATCGGTGGTTTCGTGGCGGTGGTAGATGTCCATATCACCGTATAGCAGGCCACAAGCTTCCAGAAGCCGCTGCAGAGCCGGGCCCTGAAACTCCCCACCAGCGCGGGCCAGTACGTTGATGACAATCACTTCTTTGGCCGGCGGGCGGTTGGCACCGGGCAAAGGCTGCGAAGGGTCGCGGGGCCGAGGCGCTGCCTTGGGCTTGGGCGTAGATTTCTCAATGACAGGTGAATCTACGTCTTCATCAGCGTCGCGGATATCAGGGTAATCGCTTTCAAGGCTATTGGTGTCGCCTACGTCTGCGTTGAAAGGCTCGGGCTCCCACTGATCGTGGGTGCCACTCAGCGGCGCTTCGGTAAATTCGCTGCTGTCGCGATCTGCGTTGGTACTATCAGCTTCGGTGCTATCAGCAGCGGTCACAAACGCCGAATGAGATTTGGGTGCCGCTGCAACTGTTGCAGGTTCAGAACTTTTGTTTCGGCCAGCTGCGATTACCGGCCGAGTCGGTTTTTGCACCTGGCGCGCGGTCCGTGATTTTTTCTTGGACGTGCGATCCTGGTCCAGCTCGTTGCGGGAAATGGTTCGAGCACCGCCTGATGGCAGTTCCGGGTTGAAATGCTCGTCCAGCGGCGAATCCTGCAGGCTATCAGCGCCCATGCCAGAGGAAATAGCCGAAGACTCTCTGCGCGCGCGGCGCATGCGCCGAATGCCGTCAACGACAATACCAATAATGACCAGGGTACCGATGGCAATTAGCCATTCCCTAAGTGGTGACATAGTGCTGCTGTCCTGTTTGCGGATCGGAGAATATTGTTACTATCAAAGTCAGTACTAGCAAATTTAGTACTATCAACGTAGGTACTATAAAAATTGAACCCGCGTAATACAACGCACAAACACGGCTTATGGCTGGATTGTCATACTCGCGGCCCAATCAGGCCTCCGCCAGCGCCGCGGCAGCTTCCACGTCTACTGTAACCAGTCGCGAGCAACCCGGCTCGTACATGGTCACACCCATCAACTGATCAGCCTGCTCCATGGCGATTTTATTGTGCGTAATGTAAATAAACTGTACCTGCTTTGACATCTCTTTCACCAAATTCGCGTAACGGCCAACATTGGCATCATCAAGCGGAGCGTCCACTTCGTCCAGCATGCAAAAAGGCGCCGGATTAAGCTGAAATATTGCAAACACCAGGGCAATGGCGGTCAACGCTTTTTCACCCCCGGATAACAGGTGAATGGTGCTGTTTTTCTTGCCCGGTGGCCTCGCCATGATGGTAACACCGGTTTCCAGCAAATCCTCGCCTGTCAGTTCCAGGCTGGCGTGCCCGCCACCAAAAACTTTGGGAAACAAGCCCTGCAGACCTTCATTAACCCGATCAAAGGTCTCTTTAAAACGCTGACGGGTTTCACGGTCAATTTTGCGAATGGCGCCATCCAGGATTTCCAGCGCTTCGGTCAGGTCCTCGTGCTGGCTGTCCAGATAGGTTTTACGCTCGCTCTGCACCTGAAACTCGTCAATAGCCGCCAGGTTAATGGCGCCCAAACGTTGTATCCGACTGGCGATCTTTTCCAGTTCCTCAGACCATTCCTGCTCACTGGCAGAATCGTCCAGCTGTTCAAGCACAGCGTGCAAAGTGATATTCAGCTCGCTCAGCAGCTCCAAATGGTTACCCGCGCGAATCTCCAGCGCCTGACATTCCATTTTCAGTGTTTCCAGCGTGGCGCGCACCTCCTGGATCTGTTGCTCGGTTCCGCTGCGGCCCTGATCGGCCTCGCGCACTCGACGGTCAAGATCTTCCAGCCCCTCGCGGACCTCAGACAGTTTGTCTTCTTCGGCAAGCCGGCGCTCAAGCAAGCCTTCCAGTTCCAGCTGAAGGTCTTCTAAAGGCTCTTCCGCCTGCTCGCGGGACTGCCGCAACAGCTCCAGACGCTCTTCCGCCCTCTGCTCTTGCAGGCGTGAGCGGCTGATGGTCTGGCGCAAGCCGTCGCGCTGGCTGTTCAGGCTCTGCAGCGTAAGTTGCAGTTGGTGAGACAGGTCGCGCTCATGACGGGCCTGCTGGCGCAGCTGATCGAGGTTATCGCGCAGCTCGTCACATTGTGCCAGCAAATATTCTTTGTGTTCGTCGTGTTCCTCTGTTGCCTCGAGACCCTGCTGCCACTCTTCCCGTGCGTACTCAAGTTCCTGATGCTGGCGCTCACGTTCGAACTCCAGCTCCGCGGCGTCAGCGTCAATCTGAGCCAAACGTTGGGTGATCTGTTCGCTACGAGCTTGCAGAGCGCCTAACTGAGCAGCAATGGTACTCAGGCGCTGATCTACTTCAGAAAGCTCTTGCCGGGCTTGCTCACGCTTCTGTTCTGTCCGTTCCAGCGCCTGATTTGCATCTGCGCTGGTGGTTTCTGCCAGTTCAAGCTTCCGCTGCGCCTGCTTCAATTGTGCTGTTAAGTTCAGCACGGTTTTTTGTCGCTCGATTACCCCTGTCTGGCTGGCATCGGCTGCAGGCATTAACACCCACTGCCGCCCCATCCATAACCCTTGAGGCGTTATCACACTTTGCCCGTGTTGCAGCTGTGGCTGCTGCTGCTGCGCTTGCTGATGGCTGTCTGCCACCAGAATATTCGCCAATGCGTCAATAATGGCCGCATTACCGCGTACCTTGGCAGCCAGACTGGTAGCCCCTGGCAACTCCAAAGGTGCAGCGGCATCGGCAGATACCAGCGCAACACCGGCAGGAGCATCGTCAAGCAACTTCAGTTGGGCTGAAAGCTGCGGTAACACCAAACCTTGGGAGAGGCGACCAAGCACTTGTTCGGTTGCAAATTCCCAGCCGTCATCAATATCTAAAGCAGCTGCCAGACGTGGCGCTTGGGTCAGCTGATGCTGGCCCAGCCAGTCCTGCAGCGCACCGTTAGTATTGCCTAGCTGCTCGGCCAGTAGTTGTTGTTGTGATTCAAGCGTGGCTTCGAGGCGTTGAACCTGCTGACGTTGCTGATTTTGATGTTGCTCAGTTTGCTGCTGCTGTGAACGCAGCTGTTGCAACTGCTGCTGGCTACCTTTAATAACTTCCAGCGCAGCCTCGCGCTGCAGACTAACCCTGGCTTGCAGCTCCCGCTGGTCTTTCAGGGCTTCGTGATCCAGTTGCTGCTGCAAATTATGGCGCTCGTGGTGCAGCCGTTGACCGCGCATTCGCAGCTGTTCAATGGCGTTGTCCAATGCGCGCATACTCGATTGTGTCAAATCGGCCTGTCGGTGCGCGTCTGCCGAACGAGCGCTGAAATCGTCCCAGCGTTGCTGCCAGTCCGCCATTGCATTTTCGGCGCTTTGGAGCTGTTCACCAGAGGCTTCAGCACGCAGGCTTGACTCTTCCTGCTCTGGCTCAAGCATTGCCAACTCTTCTTCAAACGCTGCAAGTTTGTCGTTATCTTGCTCCAGCTCGCGAGCCAGCTCGCGTTCGCTGGCGAGTGCCTGATCAACCTCCAGACTGGTTTGCCGACTGCGATCGCGGCTGTTCTGTACGCTTTGTTCAATCCGCGCAATGTCTGCCCCGGCTTCATAATAACGCGCTTGGGTAAGGCTAAACTGCTCGTTGCGCTGCTGATTTTCTGCGCGCAGATTTTCGAGCTGTGTATCCAGCCGAATACGCCCGGTCAGGTGCTTTTCCAGTTGTAATTCGGTCTCGCGAATACGCCCATGCCCGGATTGCAGCCCGGTATTCAGATGTTGCCAGCGCAACACGGTCAGTTCGGCCTTTTTGCGACGTTCGTCATGCTTAAGGGTTTTGTACGTTTCAGCGGCAACCGCCTGCCGCTCAAGATGTTGAAGTTGCCGGCCAAGCTCGGCGCGCACGTCACTCAGGCGCTCGAGATTGTCCTGGGTGCGGCGAATGCGATTTTCGGTTTCACGGCGGCGCTCTTTGTACTTGGAGATGCCCGCCGCTTCCTCTATGTAGACTCTGAGTTCCTCAGGCTTCGCTTCGATCAACCGGGAAATCATGCCTTGTTCAATGATAGCGTAGCTGCGCGGCCCAAGGCCGGTGCCAAGAAACAGATCGGTAATATCGCGGCGGCGGCATTTGGTGCCGTTAAGGAAATAATCGGATTGACCTTGGCGGGAAACCCGGCGGCGTACAGAAATCTCACTGTACTGGGCGAATTCACCCGGGGCCGAACCATTATGATTGTCGAACAACAACTCGATTACAGCCTGGCCCACCGGTTTGCGCGCGCTGGAGCCGTTGAATATGACATCGGTCATGGATTCGCCACGTAAGTACTTGGCTGAGCTTTCACCCAATACCCATCGCACCGCATCTATGATGTTGGATTTGCCACAGCCGTTTGGCCCCACTACCGCTGTCATGTTTGACGGAAAGGCTACCGTGGTCGCATCCACAAACGACTTGAACCCTGACAACTTTATGGATTTCAAGCGCATAGACTATGTAGCTCGGCTCATCATGGCAACGGTGAATGATTTTTAAGTTTAACACACGAGGACCCACCAAGGTGCGTCTGCCGATTTTTTGACAAAAATCCGATTAAGCCACTGAAATTTGAAAAAAAACCAAAAAACAATTCTCAAGACATTGATTAATAAGATTTTTTATAAAATAGGCACAATATCTGCTCTTACTCTGCCAACTACCCAGTGTGCAAACTGCCACGCAACGACAGAGTGAGTTGAGCCACCGTGAAACACATATCGCCTTTCCCGCTTACAGCGTCACAGCCACAAAAACTAGCAGAGCTGCGCCAGAGTTTTGAGGAATGGAACAGCGAACCCGGTATTCTCAACCGCCTGGTGCGCCGGCTTTCAACCACCCTGAAACTGGACGCACAGTTGACCATGCTGGCAGAAGAAATGGCACAGATCGTTCCTTTTGATGCCTTTCAGTATCGCCATCAACTAGCTCGCCAAGAGTTTGTGTTTACCACTGGCATGGGCGGCCCCCACCGCTGTGAGTATCGCCTGAACCTGGAGGGCGAGAATTTTGGCACCTTGTCACTGCATAGGCGCAAGCGCTTCAGTAGCGATGAGCTGCAAGCCGTTGAGATGCTCATTGGTACGGCAATCTGTCCACTGCGCAACGCTTGTCAGTTCAGCGCCATGGAACAGGCATCATTGACTGACTCACTGACCGGGATTGGCAATAAACGCGCCATGGACGAAGCCTTACAGAAAGCTCAGCTGCTAGCCGGTCGTCACAACGAGACATATTCACTGATCCTGTGTGACCTTGATCACTTCAAAGCAGTAAACGACAACTGCGGCCATGTGGTTGGCGACATTGTACTGAAGCGCGCTGCAGAAGCGCTGGAGTCCGCCGTGCGTAGTTCCGACAGCGTTTACCGGTTCGGCGGCGAAGAATTCGCAGTGCTCTTGCCGCACACGGATCAGCTTGCAGCGGTAGATGTGGCCGAACGTATTCGCTTAGCCATTGCTGCTTTACAAATTGATAGCGAAGAACATTCAGTGGCGGTAACTATCAGCTGCGGCGTTGCGCTTCACCGCGCTGGTGAAGGCTCGGGGCAGTGGCTAGCGCGCGCAGACGAAGCTCTTTATCGTGCTAAAGACCAGGGTCGCAACTGCACACGCGTGTTTGCCACCATCAGTTGATGGCAGCTCCGGTTGTTCTAAGCCAGCTTCACCCAACTTTTAACCGCGGGGTTTATCGTTCCGGGCCTTGCCGCCACTGCGCTGCGGTTTAGAGTCTGCAACCGCCCACTTGCGAGCGCCTTGTCCAGATTTTGACCCGGGGGAACTTGCCGCACGATTGCTGCGATTGGTTACCGGAGCGGCCTTTCTTTGCTGGCGCGCCTGCGCCGCCGCTTCATCCGGTGTCTGTTGCGGAACCGCCATTTTAGCCAGGCCAACCGTGCGGCTCAGCAAATCCACGGCTTTCTGATCCAACTCTTCCCATTTACCCACGGTTAATCTGCTGGGCAAAAATATTGAGCCGTAACGAACCCGTTTCAGGCGGCTGACGCGCACGCCTTGGGATTCCCAAAGGCGCCTCACTTCACGGTTGCGCCCTTCCAACAAAGTCACGTGAAACCACCGGTTCATACCGGTACCGCCGGCGGCGGAAATGTCGCTAAATTTAGCCTCGCCGTCTTCCAGGGTGACGCCGGTGCGCAGGCGCTCAATCATGGCGTCGTCTACTTCACCAAAAATACGCACCGCGTATTCCCGATCAATCTCGCTAGAAGGATGCATAAGCCGGTTAGCCAGCTCGCCATCGGTGGTAAACATCACCAGGCCGGTGGTGTTTAAATCCAGCCGGCCAATAGAAATCCAGCGGTGTTCACGCAATCGCGGCAGCCGGTCGAACACGGTTGGGCGCCCTTCTGGGTCTTTGCGAGTGGTTACTTCGCCTTCTGGCTTGTTGTAAATCAGCACCCGGCGCAAAACCTCGGCAGCGGCAGCAACTTCCAAGCGCTTGCCGTCGAGTTCAAAAACATCGCTCACCGTGGCTTTCTGGCCTGGAGTAACGGGTTTGCCATTTACCAACAGACGACCCGCGTCCATCCAGCCTTCAATTTCGCGCCGCGATCCAACACCGGCGCGTGCCAGCAATTTCTGAATTCGCTCAGGACCGCCTACTGGCAAAGTCGCCAGCGCCTCTGGCACAGGTTTGCCTGGCTTCGCCGCTTTTGCCGATGATTTCGCTGGGTTACGGCGATTAGCGCTCGGCTTGTTCGCATTCGATGCTGATTTGGCTGCCGGCTTGCCGGTAGTCCAGGGGCGTTCTGACGCCATGGGTTAATCCTTAAATAACGGACCGATGCAGGGCCTGCATCAGTGAAATGGTGTTTGTTCTATTTTCTGCTCAATTTCGCGCCCGATCGCGTCCAGATCCCGACTAACAGACAAGGGCGGCAACTGGTCCAGGCTTATTAGGTTAAAGTAGTCAAGAAATTGCCGGGTGGTTGCATACATGGCCGGCCGGCCCGGTACTTCCCGATGACCTACAATTCGAACCCACTCTCGCTCAACCAACGTACGAATGATATTGCTGCTTACCGCAACGCCGCGAATATCTTCAATTTCACCGCGGGTAATAGGCTGGCGATAGCCGATCAATGCGAGTGTTTCCAATAACGCCCGCGAATAACGCGGTGGTTTTTCTTCAAACAGCCGAGCCACCCAGGGAGCAAAAGATTCACGCACCTGAAGGCGGTAACCGCTGGCAACTTTTTTCAACTCAATACCGCGACCGCTGCAAAGTTGCTCTAATTCCACCAGTGCCTGCTCCACTGCCTTATGGGTTGGCCGCTCGGTTTCGTCAAACACTTCTCTGAGCTGCTGCACCGTTAACGGCTTGCCCGCTGTCAGCAGGACCGCTTCGATAATCCCTGTAATGGGTAAGGCAGCATCACTCATCATAATTCGTTGCACCAGTAATCAGGGTTTTCAGACCGCAACCCGCGCCCGCAAATGAATGGGGCCAAGCGGGTCAGCCTGAACCAACTCAACCAGCTGCTCTTTTACCAGCTCTAACATTGCCAAAAAACTGACAACAACCCCCAGACGGCCTTCGTCCGGCAGGAACAGGCTTTCGAAACGAATAAAACCGCCTTGTTGCAGCCGAATCAGAATCGACGACATGCGCTCACGGGTCGACAGTTTCTCTCGCTCAACGTGGTGGCTGCTAAACATGTCTGCACGTTTGAGCACGGTTTCCAGTGCCCGTAAAATCTCCGCCATAGCCACCTCAGGATAGCTGCGTACCAAGGGAAGCTTTGGCATACAGGCATCGGCAACAAAGATATCCCGCTCCTGGCGCGGCATCTGATCTATGTCTTCTGCCGCTTTTTTAAAACGCTCGTACTGCTGCAAACGGCGAATCAGTTCTGCCCGTGGATCGTCTTCTTCGTCTTCTTCAATCTGCTGCCGCGGTAAAAGCATCCGGGACTTGATTTCGGCCAGCGTGGCCGCCATCACCAGATACTCTCCCGCAAGCTCAAATCGCATAGACTCTACAACGGCAATGTATTCCATATACTGGCGGGTAATAGCACTGACGTCGATTTCCAGAATGTTCATATTCTGACGCCGAATCAGGTACAACAACAAATCCAGAGGGCCTTCAAACGCGTCCAAAAACACCGCCAGAGCGTCTGGCGGGATATAAAGATCGAGCGGCAACTGCGCCAGCGGTTTGCCCGCTATTAAAGCCAGGGGCGGCGGACCCACACCCTGTGGCTTTGCCGCCGGATTAGCTGGGGCTGCTGGGTCAGTCAGCACCTCAACGATAGCTCAGGCCCATGGCAGAGCGCACTTCGTCCAGGGTGTCGCGGGCTGCGTCGCGAGCGCGTTCGCGCCCTTCCTCCAGAATGGAACGAATCAGATCCGGATTGCCTTCGTACTCGGCCGCACGTTCGCGTAAGGGCCGCTGTTCTTCCACAATGGAGTCAATCAGCGGTTTTTTGCAGTCCAGGCAGCCGATCCCGGCGCTGCGACAGCCGATTTCCACCCAACTGCGGGTGTCCGCATCGGAATAAACCTTGTGCAGGGCATACACCGGGCATTTTTCCGGCTCGCCCGGGTCGATTCGACGCACTCGCGCCGGGTCGGTCTGCATGGTGCGTACTTTCACCGCTACGCTGTCCGGCGCTTCCCGCAGGCCAATGTAATTGTTGTAGGATTTCGACATTTTCTGCCCGTCCAACCCTGGCAGTTTTGATTCAGGCGTCAACAATGGTTGAGGCTCTGGCAAAATCACTTTACCGCCGCCCTCAATGTAGCCGTACAGGCGTTCGCGATCACCTAAGGAAATATTTTGCTGTTCTTTCAAAAGAGCACGCGCCGTTTCCAGCGAATCCAGATCGCCTTCTTCCTGGTAACGTTTCTTCAGATTGCGATAGAGTTTGGCGTTTTTCTTGCCCATTTTCACAATGGCCGCTTCGGCTTGGTCTTCGAAGCCTGGCTCACGACCATAAAGATGATTGAAGCGCCGTGCGATTTCACGAGTGATTTCAACGTGGGAAACCTGATCGGCGCCCACCGGTACACGCCCTGCCCGATACATCAGAATGTCAGCCGACTGGAGTAGTGGATATCCCAAGAACCCGTAGGTAGCGAGATCTTTCTCGCGCAGCTTTTCCTGCTGGTCTTTGTAGGTCGGAATGCGCTCAAGCCAACCCAAAGGCGTGATCATCGACAGCAGCAGGTGCAACTCAGCGTGTTCAGGCACCTGAGACTGAATAAACATCGTGGATGAACCCGGGTTAACGCCCGCAGCCAACCAGTCGATAACCATGTCCCACACGCTTTGTTCAATATTAGATGGGTCGTCGTACTGCGTGGTCAGGGCATGCCAGTCGGCAACAAAGAAGAAGCACTCGAATTCATGCTGGAGTTTCACCCAGTTTTTAAGCACACCGTGGTAATGGCCAAGGTGAAGCTTGCCGGTCGGACGCATGCCCGACAATATCCGTTGCTGGGAATCTACAGAACTCAAAGCAAGAACTCCTTCTAATGGAATACAAGAGGCGCCATATTACGCCAGGCGACCCGGCATTATAAGCAAAAAACCCCCGCTCTGCAGAACAGAAACGGGGGTTTTTAAAAATGACCGGGGGTTTTACCAGCCAGTCACTTCTTTTAGAGCCTTGCCAATGTCGGCCAGGCTGCGCACGGTTTTCACACCGGCGTCGTTCAGAGCAGCGAACTTCTCGTCTGCGGTACCCTTACCACCGGAAATGATAGCACCGGCGTGGCCCATGCGCTTGCCAGGAGGCGCTGTTACACCGGCAATGTAAGAAACCACCGGCTTGGTGACGTGCTCTTTGATGTACGCTGCAGCTTCTTCTTCCGCAGTGCCACCAATTTCGCCGATCATCACAATAGCTTCAGTCTGCGGGTCTTCTTGCAGCAGCTTAAGGATGTCGATGAAGTTGGAACCCGGAATCGGATCGCCACCGATGCCAACGCAGGTAGACTGGCCGTAGCCAAAATCTGTGGTCTGCTTGACGGCTTCGTAGGTCAAAGTGCCAGAACGCGACACAATACCGACTTTACCCGGCTTGTGAATGTGGCCCGGCATGATGCCGATCTTGCACTCACCCGGTGTGATAACGCCCGGGCAGTTGGGCCCGATCATACGCACGCCTTTGCGATCAACGTACTCTTTGGCGTACAGCATATCGATGGTAGGAATACCTTCGGTGATGCACACAATCAGCTCGATTCCGGCATCTGCTGCTTCAATGATGGCATCTTTACAAAACGGAGCCGGAACGTAGATCACGGTCGCGTGTGCACCGGTCTTTTCTACAGCCTCACGTACGGTGTTAAACACCGGTAGGCCCAAGTGCTCGGTGCCGCCTTTGCCGGGGCTTACGCCACCGACCATATTGGTGCCGTATTCAATAGCCTGCTGGGAGTGGAATGTACCCTGGGAACCGGTAAAGCCCTGGCAGATTACTTTGGTGTCTTTATTGATCAGAATGCTCATTATTTGCCTCCCGCGACTTTAACGACTTGCTCTGCGGCATCGGCCAGGCTGCTGGCGGCGATGATGTTCAAACCGCTTTCTGCCAGCACCTTGGAACCCAGTTCAGCGTTGTTGCCCTCAAGGCGAACAACCACAGGCACTTTTACGCCTACTTCTTTAACCGCGCCAATGATGCCTTCAGCAATCATGTCGCAACGTACAATACCGCCGAAGATATTTACCAGTACGGCTTGCACGGCATCATCAGATAGGATGATTTTGAACGCTTCGGTTACGCGCTCTTTGGTAGCACCGCCGCCAACGTCCAGGAAGTTAGCCGGGCGCCCGCCCGCCAACTTGATGATATCCATGGTACCCATGGCCAAACCAGCACCGTTAACCATGCAACCGATGTTGCCATCCAGCGCTACGTAGTTCAGTTCCCAGGCTGCAGCTTCGGCTTCACGGGAATCTTCCTGTGACGGATCGCGCATGGCCTGAAGTCTCTTCTGACGGTACAGAGCGTTGCCATCAACGCCGATTTTGGCATCCAGGCAGTGAAGATCACCGGCCGGGGTGATAACCAGAGGGTTAATTTCCAACAGCGCCAGGTCGTAGTCTTCAAACAGCTTCGCCAGACCCATAAAGATCTTGGTAAATTGGCCGATCTGCTTGCCTTCAAGGCCCAGCTTGAACGCCAGCTCGCGTCCTTGGTAAGGCTGTGCGCCTACCAGTGGATCGATTTCGGCCTTCAGAATTTTTTCCGGGGTTTCTTCCGCAACCGTTTCAATTTCAACACCACCTTCGGTGGAGGCCATGAAGACGATACGGCGGGTACCACGGTCTACAACCGCGCCCAGGTACAGCTCTTGGTCGATGTCAGTCAGGGATTCAACCAAAATTTTACTAACCGGCTGACCGTGCTCGTCAGTCTGGAAAGTCACCAGCTTTTTGCCCAGCCATTGCTCGGCAAAGGCACGGATGTCGTCGGTATTTTTAACCAGCTTTACACCGCCGGCTTTACCGCGGCCACCAGCGTGAACCTGAGCTTTAACAACCCAGCTATCGCCACCAATCTTTTCTGCAGCTGCTACTGCCTCATCCGGGGTACTACAGGCAATGCCCTGTGATACCGGCAAGCCATACTCAGCAAAAAGCTGCTTGCCCTGATATTCGTGCAAATTCATAGTTTATGTCCTGCTTTTTAATGAAGGATAGACACCTGTGGGATGAACCCGCTGGCGGCAAATCCATCTTGATAGACCCTGATGACACCGGCCCAACGATTGCATCTAGAGAAACCAGAGTCTTTAAAACAAGAGCCTCTAAAACAAGAGTCTCTAAAAGTCATGGGGCGCCCTGCGGCGCCCCATGACTTTCTGGCTTATTATTTCTTCTTGCGACGATTGGCCATGTGAATTGCCCCACCGTTAACTGCAAGAGCTGCCTCGTGCACTGACTCAGACAGAGTCGGGTGAGCAAAACAGGTCAACGCAAGATCTTCTGCACTGGAACCGAACTCCATGGCGATCACACCCTGAGCAACGATTTCTGACGCCGCTGGGCCCAACACGTGGAAGCCCAGAATGCGGTCAGTTTTCTCGTCCGCAATAATCTTAACCATGCCCACCGCCGAATTGGCGGCCATAGCGCGACCATTTGCCGCAAACGGGAAGGTACCCACTTTATAAGCCGCACCATCAGCCTTCAGCTGCTCTTCGTTCTTCCCAACCCACGCTACTTCCGGTGAAGTGTAAATGACATTGGGAATGCAGTCGTAGTTAACCTGTGGTTTATGGCCGGCAATGCGCTCGGCAACCATAACGCCTTCTTCAGAGGCTTTATGGGCCAACATCTGACCACGCACCACGTCACCCACCGCCCAAACGCCGGGGGCGTCGGTTTTACAGTGGTCGTCTACGAATACAAACCCGCGCTCGTCCATATTCACACCGGAGTCTGCTGCCAGCAGGTTGTCCGTAAACGGGCGACGACCAACAGCCACAATCAGCTTATCAACCATCAGCTCCTGCTTGCCTTTGCTGTCTTCGTAACTTACGTAGACCAGCTTACGCTTAACCTCTGCACCCGTTACACGGCCGCCCATGACAATGTTCAGTCCCTGCTTTTGGAACTCTTTTAAAGTGGCCTTGGCAATCTGCTGGTCTACCCCTGGCAGAAACGTATCCTGCGCTTCCAACAGAGTGACTTCAGAGCCCAGGCGAGCCCAAACGCTGCCCAACTCCAAACCGATAATGCCGGCGCCAATCACACCCAATCGCTTGGGCACTTCAGTAAATTCCAGAGCGCCTTCAGAATCAGTGATATAACCTTCGGTTTTTGGCGCCGGCGGAATCTCAATCGGACGCGAGCCTGTAGCCAAAATAACGTTATCGGCTTCATAGGTCTTGGTCTTGCCGTCGTTGTCAGTCACTTCCACCTGGCGATTTGCCAATAGCTTGCCGTGACCATAAATCGAGGTAACACCGTTTGACTTGAACAGGCCCGCAATGCCTCCGGTCAGCTGTTTAACAATGCCGGTCTTACGCTCCATCATTTTAGCGATGTCAATGGAGATGTCGTTGGCAATAATGCCCTGCTCGGCAAAGCCGTGCTGGGCTTCCTCGTACTTGTGAGAAATCTCCAGCAGTGCCTTGGACGGGATACAACCTACGTTCAGGCAGGTTCCACCCAACACCTGTTTGCCTTCATCCGAAGACCAGCTTTCTACACAGGCGACGTTCAGGCCCAGTTGCGCGGCTTTGATTGCAGCCACATAACCACCGGGGCCGGCGCCAATTACGATTACATCAAACTTGTCAGCCATAGTTAATCCTGTATTCCGATTCGGTAAGTGAAGTGCCTATACGTCCAGCAGGATACGCGCAGGATCTTCCAGCATCTCCTTGATGGCAACCAGGAACTGCACTGCTTCCTTGCCGTCAATCATGCGGTGGTCATAAGACAGTGCCAGGTACATCATGGGCTGTATCACCACCTGACCATTCACCGCCATCGGACGTGGCTGGATCTTATGCATACCCAGAATCGCCGTTTGTGGCGGGTTCAGAATAGGCGTCGACAACAGGGAACCAAAGGTGCCTCCGTTGGTTATGGTGAAGGTACCACCGGTCATTTCATCGATGCCCAGTTTGCCCGTTTTGGCCTTGGTACCGTACTCGACAATTTTCTTCTCGATATCAGCAAGGCTAAGTGCGTCAACGTCACGCAATACCGGGACCACCAAGCCGCGCTCGGTGGATACCGCCACACCGATATCCTGGTAGCCATGGTAAACCATGTCGTTGCCGTCGATGGACGCATTCACCGCAGGGAAGCGTTTCAGAGCTTCGGTCGCGGCTTTGGTAAAGAAAGACATAAAGCCCAACTTAATTCCGTGACGCTTTTCGAAGCTTTCTTTGTATTGCTTGCGCAGTTCCATGATCGGCCCCATGTTCACCTCGTTAAAGGTGGTCAACATGGCAGCGCTCTGCTGTGCATTGACCAGACGCTTCGCGATACTGGCGCGCAGGCGGGTCATGGGAACACGTTTTTCAATACGCTCACCGGCGCTGATCTCGGCTACGGGCGCAGCAGCATGCGCAGGCTCAGCGGCTGCCTTTGCAGCAGGCGATTCAATAGAAGCCTTGGCGTTATCAATGTGACTTTGAACATCTTCTTTAGAAATCCGGCCGTCTTTCCCCGTGCCTTTCAATGCACTGGGTTCAACATTGTTCTCGTCAGCCAGCTTACGCGCAGCCGGGCTCAGAATCGCATCTGAGGAGGACGCCGCGTCGGCGCCTTGGTCTTTGCTTTCAACCGCGTCTTTGCTGCCGGAGTCCTTGGACTCGCTAGCAGCGCCTGCTTTGAATCTTCCGATCACTTCACCGCTCTCTACGGTGTCGCCGTCGTTTTTCAAGATTTCTTCGATGACACCGTCAGCGGGCGCAACAATTTCCAGCACCACTTTGTCGGTTTCAATATCGACGATTAGCTCATCGCGAGCGCAGGCTTCACCCGGCTGCTTGTGCCAAGTCGCGACAGTACCTTCCGCGACCGACTCCGGGAATACGGGGGCTTTAATCTCTGTAGACATTACGGTTCCTTTGTTCGATAGCTCGGAAGCTTGATAGCTCGGTGGCTTGTCAGACTTCAAATGCGTCGTTAACCAATTTTTTCTGCTGTTCGATGTGCACAGACATGTGGCCGGCAGCAGGTGCAGCCGAGGCGTCACGACCCGCATATTCG
Organism: Marinobacter sp. ELB17; assembly: GCF_000169375.1. Classification (GTDB taxonomy): domain Bacteria; phylum Pseudomonadota; class Gammaproteobacteria; order Pseudomonadales; family Oleiphilaceae; genus Marinobacter. Next base: position 33,852 of record NZ_AAXY01000026.1, on the reverse strand, counting down.
AGGTGCAGTTTAGGGTTCAGCCGTTGCAGCGCGTTGCGCATATGGTGCTGGCTGCTATACCAAGCGCCCTGGTTCATAGGTTCTTCCTGGCACCAGACAGCGTGCTTGAGCTTGCTGAATTCCGCCAGTAATTCATCCAGATCTTCACCCGGGAACGGATACAGCTGTTCTATACGAATAATGGCCGTGTCGTTACGCTCGCTGGTTTTCTTCTTCTCCAGCAACTCATAATAGACCTTACCGCTGCAAAGAATAACCCGAGTGATTTTTTTTGCATCAGACGGCTCTTTTTCGGGCAGCACGGTCTGGAACGTACCTGAAGTCAGATCGTCCAGGCTAGAAATAGCTTCTTTATGGCGCAGCAGGCTCTTTGGCGTAATGGCAATCAATGGCTTACGAACCGGGCGTTTCACCTGTCGGCGCAGCATGTGGAATACTTGCGAAGGCGTTGTGGGCACACATACTTGGATATTCTGTTCCGCGCTCAGCTGCAAGAAGCGCTCGATACGCGCCGAACTATGTTCTGGACCCTGCCCTTCATAACCGTGCGGCAATAACATGGTAAGGCCGCACAGACGTCCCCACTTGTGCTCACCACTGGTCAGGAACTGATCAATCACAACCTGGGCACCGTTGGCAAAGTCGCCAAACTGCGCTTCCCAGACAACCAGCGAGCTCGGCGATGTGGTCGCATAGCCGTATTCGAAAGCCAGTGCGGCCTCTTCGGATAGCAGAGAATCGTAAAGCTCGAACTTGGGCTGATCGTCAGACAGATGAGTCAGCGCAATGTGCGTAGCGCCATCTTTCTGGTTATGCAGAACGGCGTGACGGTGGGAGAAAGTGCCGCGACTAACATCCTGTCCTGTTATACGAATCGGATAACCTTCGTTTAACAATGTTGCATAGGCCATGATCTCGCCGTAACCCCAATTAAGAGGCAAAGCACCGGCCGTCATCTTGTCCCGATCCTTAACGATTTTAGACACTTGACGCTGAATAATGAAACCTTCTGGCACTTCGCTCAGCTTTTTACCCAGCTTCTGAATGGTCTTCAGTGGCACGCTAGACTTGCACTTGGCTGTCCACTCATGGCCAAGATACGGGGTCCAATCAACGTGCAACTTGGCGTTTGGTTCTTTAACCAGCGCCTTTACAACGTGTTCCCCCTTATCCAGAACCGTGCGGTAATCATTTTCCATCTGCTTGGCGAAGTCTTCGCTGACTACTCCAGCATCAATCAGACTGTCCACATAGATGTTACGCGTGGTTTTCAGCTTACGAATTTTCTCGTACATCATCGGCTGAGTCGCGGCAGGCTCGTCGGCTTCGTTATGACCACGGCGGCGGTAGCACACCAAGTCAATAACAACGTCGCCTTTAAATTCGTTGCGATAGTCCATGGCCATCCGAGTGACGAACAACACTGCTTCCGGGTCGTCTGCGTTCACGTGCAGAATTGGAGCCTGAACCATTTTGGCGATATCTGTACAGTATTCGGTAGAACGGGCGTCTTCTTGTCTGCTGGTGGTAAAGCCAACTTGGTTGTTGATCACAATATGTACGGTGCCACCAGTACCAAAACCGCGGGTCTGTGACATCTGGAAGGTTTCCATCACCACGCCCTGGCCCGCAAACGCAGCATCGCCGTGCATAATCACCGGCAAAACCTGCCTGCCATCTTTGTCTTCGCGGCGGGTTTGGCGAGCGCGAACAGAGCCCACAACTACTGGGGACACGATTTCCAGATGCGAGGGGTTAAAAGCCAGGGCCAGATGAATCTCACCACCCGGGGTCATCACGTTGGACGAGAAACCTTGGTGATACTTAACATCACCAGAACCTGAGCCCGCCTTATTCTTGCCTTCGAACTCGTCGAACAGTTCTTTCGGATTTTTGCCCAAAATATTGACCAACACGTTCAAACGGCCGCGGTGGGCCATTCCCAGAACGATTTCTTTGGTGCCACCGGAACCGGCACGCTGGATAATTTCATCAAGACAGGGAATCAGGCTTTCGGCACCTTCCAGGCCAAAACGCTTAACGCCGGGATAGCGTGAACCCAAATATTTTTCCAGGCCCTCTGCCGCTGACAGGCGTTCAAGCAAATGAATACGGGTGTCGGCATCAAAACCGGGGTTGGAGCGGATCGGCTCCATGCGTTGTTGGAACCAACGCTTGATGCGAGTGTCCACAATGTGCATGTATTCTGCACCAATACTCTTGCAATAAGTCTGTTGCAGGCCTTTTATGATGTCGCCTAGCTTCATCGTTTCAGAACCGAAACTCAGCGAGCCAGTCTGGAACTCGATGTCGTTATCAGCGTTGTAAAGCTCATGAAAAGCCGGGTCAAGGTCTTCAACCAGTTCACGCGGTTTGACATTCAGCGGGTCCAGCTTCGCGTGCTGGTGACCACGAAAGCGGTATGCGTTAATCAATTGCAGTACGCGTGTCTGCTTTTTGTCCGCATCGGGCACGGCACCTGCTGGCGTAGTATTGCTAGCCAGAAAACGCTGATTGCTGGAAATATGCTTAAATTGTTCGCGGATTGCGGAGTGGGCAATATCTTTGCCCTGATAGCCATCGACACTGGGAAGCTTGTCGAAGTAGCTTCGCCACTCTTCAGGAACGGCGTTAGGGTCTGAAAGATAGGTTTCAAAAAGCTGTTCAACGTAGGCAAGATTACTTCCCTGTAGATGGGAAGTTTGCCACAACTGCTCCATGATGCTTTCGTGCATTTTGAATAGCTCACCTTGGGCTGGTACGGGAAGCCGTAATGGTCGGCCAGTGCCTCATGCCAGTCAATACGGGTTTTTACGCTGTCGACTTTGGCCGCCACATCCGGAACGGATGCTTGCTTCCCTGAAATTTTTTTATACTTGGCAACGCAGTGCAAGCCATCTAGCGGCTGACAATCACGGTACACGAAGTTTGAACCGCTACCAGACTATTGACTATACGCCTTTGGTTGAAGGCCCCGCCAAATTGGCGAGGCCTTCAAGGGTCTTACTCAGCAGACACAGTATAACGTCTGTATTACATTTTTCTGCTCAAGTTGCCCGCTGCAGCAAAAGGTTCCGAATATGGCCAATCGCCCGAGTCGGGTTAAGGCCCTTCGGACACACGCTGACACAGTTCATGATGCCGCGGCAGCGGAACACGCTGAACGGATCGTCCAAATCAGCCAAGCGCTCGGCCTGGGCGGTATCACGGCTGTCCGCCAGGAAGCGGTAAGCCTGCAACAGGCCTGCGGGGCCAATAAACTTATCCGGGTTCCACCAGAACGACGGGCAAGCCGTGGAACAGCATGCGCATAGTATACACTCGTAAAGACCGTCAAGCTTTTCACGGTCTTCCGGCGTCTGCAAACGCTCTATAGCGGGCGCCGGCTGATCGTTGACCAAGTACGGCATGACCTTTTCATACTGCTTGTAAAACAGGCTCATATCCACAACCAGATCACGGATGACCGGCAAGCCGGGCAACGGGCGCAATACCAGCTTGTCTTTTTTGATCACCTGAGACACCGGCGTGATGCACGCCAGGCCATTTTTGCCATTCATGTTCATACCGTCAGAGCCGCACACGCCTTCACGGCATGATCGCCGGTACGACAGGGTGACGTCTTTTTCTTTCAGCAGATTGAGCACGTCCAGCACCATCAGGTCTCTACCTTTCGGAAGTTCAACCTCAATATCCTGCATGAACGGGGCGTTGTCTGCTTCCGGGTTGTAACGATAAAGGCTTACCAACATAGTCTTCGTCCCCTTAATACGACCGAATCGTCGGCTGGAATGTGTCGACAGTCTTCGGCGAGAAGTTAACATCGCGCTTGCCAACCCGCTTGTCCAGCGGGAAATAAAGCGAGTGCTTCAGCCAGTTCTCGTCGTCACGCTCAGTAAAGTCGTTGCGGGCATGAGCACCGCGACTTTCCTTTCGCTCTACCGCTGATACGGCAGTGGCGTAAGCAACTTCAAACAGGTTATCCAGCTCCAACGCCTCAATACGCGCGGTATTGAACACGTTGCTGGTGTCGGTCAGGCGGGTGTTGCGGACACGCTCACCGATTTCATTCAGCAGCTGCAGACCTTTATTCATGCTTTCACCGTCGCGGAATACACCGAAATACAGCTGCATGCAGGTTTGCAAATCTTTACGAACCGCCGCCACGTGTTCACCTTCGCTGGCGTTAGCCAGACGATCTAGCCGCGCCATGGCGCGCTTGATGTCGGCTTCACTGGCGCCGTCTACTTCAAAGCCGTTGCGCAACTGCTCTTCAATGTGCAGACCAGCTGCACGACCAAACACGACCAGGTCCAGAAGCGAGTTGCCGCCAAGACGGTTGGCACCGTGAACTGAAACACAAGCCGCTTCACCACAGGCAAACAAACCACGAATGGGCTGGTCTTTGCCATCATCGTCTTGGGTCAGCGCCTGACCGCCAACGTTCGTCGGAATACCGCCCATCATGTAATGACAGGTTGGAACAACAGGGACAGGCTCTTTCACCGGATCTACGTGGGCAAAGGTCTTTGATAGTTCACAAATACCCGGCAGACGCAGATTCAGGGTCTCTTCACCCAAGTGGTCGAGCTTCAGCAAAACGTGATCTTTTTCAGGGCCACAGCCACGGCCTTCGAGAATCTCGATAACCATGGAGCGTGCAACAACGTCCCGGCCGGCAAGATCTTTGGAATTGGGCGCGTAGCGCTCCATGAATCGCTCGCCTTCGGAGTTGATCAAATAACCGCCCTCACCCCGACAGCCTTCGGTCACAAGCGTGCCCGCACCGTAAATGCCGGTAGGGTGGAACTGCCACATTTCCATGTCCTGCATCGGGAAGCCGGCACGCAGGGCCATGCCGATACCGTCGCCGGTGTTAATAAGGGCGTTGGTGGTAGAGGCATAAATACGGCCAGCGCCGCCGGTCGCAAGAACCGTTGCTTTGGCTTTGATGTAAGCCACTTCACCCGTTTCGATTTCGATGGCAACAACACCAACAACTTCATTTTTCGCGTTTTTGACCAGATCTACCGCATACCATTCACTCAAGAAGGTAGTGCCACGCTTCAGGTTGGCCTGATACAGCGTGTGCAGGAGCGCGTGACCGGTACGGTCGGCCGCAGCACAGGTGCGAGCTGCCTGGGTAGAATCATTCGGCCCTTTGGACTGACCACCAAACGGGCGCTGATAAATACGACCCTGCTCGGTGCGTGAGAATGGCAGACCCATGTGTTCAAGTTCGAATACAGCTTGCGGACCTACAGAACACATATATTCAACCGCGTCCTGATCAGCAATGTAATCTGACCCCTTAACGGTGTCATACATGTGCCAGCGCCAGTCGTCATTGGGATCCGCGCTGGCGATCGCACAGGTAATGCCACCTTGGGCAGACACAGTGTGCGAGCGAGTTGGAAACACCTTAGTAATACACGCGGCTTTAACGCCGGTTTCAGTCAACTGCAGCGCTGCGCGCATACCAGCACCGCCGCCGCCAATCACGATGGCGTCAAAGGTCATGGTCTTGATGTTAGACATTAATTAAAACCCCCACAGGATCTGAATACCCCAAACCACATACACGAACATGGTCAAACCGCACGCGGCCTGCACCAGAAAGCGCGGCAAGGCTGATTTCATATAGTCAGTCGTTACTGTCCACAAACCAACCCAAGCGTGCGCGCCAATCGAAAGCAGAGCCATCAGCGTGACAATACGCATCCAGGTTTGGCCGAATAGGCCTGCCCAGGTGTCGTAGCTCATGCCGGGATTGGCAATAATGAAGACGAAAAGAACCACTGTGTACAGTGCCAGAACATAGGCCGAAACACGTTGCATTAGCCAATCGGCAACACCGCTGCGGCCCAGATTCGTTACACTACTTACATTGCCCATACCCAAACTCCTGCCAGTACGATCAGAATTATGGCAATGGCCAGAGTCACTTTGGCAGCCACCAGGCCGCTTTCTAACTCTTCACCAATACCCATGTCCAGCAGCAGGTGCCTGATGCCTGCCACCAAGTGATATAGCAGGGCAGATAAAATGCCCCAGATAATCAGCTTGGCGAAGAAGCCGCTCAGCAATTCACTGACATGGCCGTACCCTTCTTCCCCAGACAGGGAAAGATCCAGACCATAAAGCATGAACGCTACACCGGCAAAAATGATGATGCCGCTGACGCGGTGCAATATGGAAACAATGGCTGGCAATGGAAAATGAAACTTGCCGAGATCGAGATTTACTGGTCGTTTACTATTCACAGCGCTCTCACACTCTCTTTTGTTGCCGCGGAGCCGGCAAGCCGGACGCAGATGATTGGTATGTAAGGATCAATGTGCAGATACGAGACTGACACACGATTGGCTCAGGGTATGGAGGGATTTTTTCCCGGCAACTCATTGCGCGCTGGCTGGGTTGCGTTGGGGAAAGGCGCCGCGGTCGGCTAAACCCCCAATTCCGGGCTAAAGATTATAAGGAGTAAGCGAATTAATTACAAACCTGCAATTGACGCAAATCACTGCCAGTAAACGAATGTATATCAAGACAAAAGGCTTATTGACAACAAAGCCCTGCAAGCGCCATAACGGATACCGGCATTTACTCATTGACGTTATCGAACATTTTTAGCTTTTGAGTAGCCTTTTGTTGACAAAGAAAGCGATCAGCCTATATTTTGCCGCCAGTTTTGCGATAATACGCGCCTTACTGGCGCATTCTTAAACTCTGAAAAGCTGACATGCTTTTAAACAGGAGAGCACCATGACCGACAGGAAAGCCACGCTAACAGTGGGCAACAAGTCCCTTGAGCTGCCGGTTTACTCTGGCACCGTCGGCCCAGACGTTATTGATGTACGAAGCCTGGTTCAGCAAGGCGTGTTCACTTACGATCCCGGCTTTGTATCCACAGCGGCCTGCGAGTCCGCCATCACCTTTATTGATGGCGACAAGGGCGTGCTCTTGCACCGCGGCTACCCGATCGAGCAGCTGGCAGAACACTCTGACTACCTGGAGCTATGTTGGCTGCTGCTGCACGGGGAACTCCCCACTGCCGAAGAAAACAAAGCATTTCACGAAACCATCAAAAACCACACCATGCTGCATGACCAAATGCGTAATTTCTTTAACGGTTTCCGTCGTGACGCGCACCCAATGGCCATTATGTGCGGCGTCGTGGGCGCCTTATCGGCGTTCTATCACGATCAGATGGACGTAACCGATGAGCACCAGCGCGAAATTACCGGCCACCGCCTGATCGCGAAAATGCCCACCATTGCAGCTTGGTGTTACAAGTACAGCATGGGCCAACCCTTTATTTACCCACGTAACGACTTGTCTTACGCCGAAAACTTTTTGCAGATGATGTTTGCCACCCCATGTGAGGAATACAAGCCAAATCCGGTCCTGGCCAACGCAATGGACAAAATCTTCATCCTGCACGCTGACCACGAACAGAACGCATCCACTTCTACCGTGCGTCTGGCGGGCTCTACCGGCGCGAACCCTTACGCTTGTATGGCTTCTGGCATTGCAGCACTGTGGGGGCCTGCTCACGGCGGCGCCAACGAAGCGGTTCTGGCCATGCTGGCCGAAATTGGCGATGAAGCCAACATCGAAACCTTCATCGACAAAGCCAAAGACAAAGACGACCCGTTCCGCCTGATGGGCTTTGGTCACCGGGTCTACAAAAACTTTGATCCGCGGGCCAAGGTCATGGCTGAAACAGCTCACGAAGTGTTGACGGAACTGGGCCTGGAAAACGATCCGCTGCTGCGCATCGCCAAGCGCCTGGAAAAAATCGCCCTCGAAGACGAGTACTTTGTTGAGCGTAAGCTTTATCCGAACGTAGACTTTTACTCTGGCCTGATCCTCAAAGCGATCGGCATTCCAACGTCCATGTTCACCGTTGTGTTTGCCATGGCGCGCACCATCGGCTGGTTCTCTCATTGGAACGAAATGGTCAGCGGCGAATACCGCATTGGTCGTCCGCGCCAGCTTTACACGGGTTCGCCCAAGCGCGATTACCCAAAAGATTGATTCAGTGATGCAAACATCCTGATCAAATATCAGAAAAACCGCTAGTTTTAGCGGTTTTTTTGTTTTGTACCAATCCTGAGGAGCAAATCATGACAACCGTGAGCTTTATTGGTCTTGGCGTTATGGGCTATCCCATGGCCGGGCATTTGGCAGCTGCCGGCTACGATGTCCAGGTGTGGAATCGTACCAACAGCAAAAGTCAGCAGTGGGCAAAAGATTATAACGGCAAAGCCTGCGCCAGCATCGCCGAGGCGGTGCAAGGCAGCACCATCGTTCTTACCTGCGTGGGCAACGACGATGATTTACTGGCGGTGTATCAAGGCGACGCCGGCATTCTCGCCAATGCCACCCAGGGCACACTGCTGATTGACCATACCACCGCCTCGGCCACGGCTGCCGAACGCCTGGCCGAACTGGCCGCACAGCGCCAACTGGGCTTTATGGATGCGCCCGTGTCTGGCGGACAGCAAGGCGCCGAAAAGGGCCTACTGACCATCATGTGCGGCGGCAGCAGCAGCGACTTTACAACAGCAGAACCGGTGTTAAGTACCTACGCTAAAGCTCTGAATCTTATGGGGCCAGCTGGCGCGGGTCAAAAGACAAAAATGGTCAACCAGATTGCCATTGCGGGACTGGTTCAGGGGCTGTCAGAAGCCCTGCACTTTGCCGAACAGGCTGGCCTGGATGCCAGTAAAGTCGTTGAAGTCATCTCAAAAGGCGCTGCCCAATCCTGGCAAATGGAAAACCGGTCCGGCACCATGATTGCCGGTGAATTCGAACACGGCTTTGCAGTGAACTGGATGCGTAAAGATCTGGCCATCTGCCTGGAAGAGGCGCGCAAAAACGGTGCTCGTCTGCCGGTAGCGGCACTGGTAGACCAGTTCTACGGAGATGTACAGCAGATGGGTGGCGAGCGCTGGGATACGTCGTCGCTCATCACGCGTTTGCGTCTCAAAAAGTAAAGCGCCTAAGTTTAATAGCCGAACTTTTTAGTCTTTATAAACGACTATGGACGGGTTTTTACCCGCCCATAGTTTCAAGACTCAATCCGCCGCACTCATTTCTGTTTCGGCTGCCACTTGCCGCTCACGTACCAAGCCGACCAGCCAGTCGCTTTGCCGTCTTTTTCCGACATTACATACTGTTCTTTGGTTTTCCGGCTGTAACGGATCACCGACGGACTACCCTCAGGATCGCGCTCCGGTGCTTCCATCAAATAGTTGTGCTTGGGATCAATCTCGTCGCGGTGGGGTTTAATTTCCAGTACCAGCGGCGGACGGGTTTCCCGATTCTTGGGAAACTTGCTGGCTGCCAGGAACATGCCGGACGCGCCATCGCGCAACACATAGGTGTCGTCCACTTTCTGGCACTGCAACTCCGGCATCGCCACCGGATCCATCTTGGGCGGTGCAGGCTCGCCACTTTTCAGCAGCTTGCGGGTATTTTTACACTCATCATTGGTGCAGCCAAAATACTTACCGAAACGACCGGTTTTCAGCTGCATTTCGCTGCCGCACTTGTCGCAGTCCAACGTTGGGCCATCGTAACCCTTAATACGAAAACTGCCCTGTTCGACTTCATACCCGGAGCAATCCGGATTATTACCACACACGTGAAGCTTGCGGGTTTCGTCTACCAGGTAGCTGTCCATGGCCGTGCTGCACTTGGGGCAGCGGCGCTTCATCCGTAACAGGCGGCTTTCGCCCTCACCTTCCACGTCTTCTTCAGCGCTGGCCACTTCGTCACCGGTCACCAGGTTAATGGTGGTTTTACAACGTTCTTTCGGCGGTAACGAGTAACCCGAACAGCCCAGAAAAACACCGGTGCTGGCCACGCGAATTTGCATATTCCGACTACACGTAGGACACGGAACGTCTGTTTCCGTAGGCTCGTTAGGGCGCATACCGCCGTCGTCGTCATCCGCTTCAGCTACTTCCAGTTGCTGTCGGAAACGGCCATAAAAATCATTCAATACTTTTTTCCATTCCACATTGCCTTCGGCAATATGGTCCAGATCACCTTCCATCTGTGCAGTAAAGCTGTAATCCATCAGGTTACCAAAGGATTCACACAGCCTTTCAGTCACAATTTCGCCCATTTTTTCAGCGTAAAAGCGACGGTTTTGCAGGCGCACGTAACCACGGTCTTGAATGGTCGAAATAATTGAGGCGTAGGTAGAAGGCCGGCCAATACCCTGCTTTTCGAGTTCTTTAACCAGACTCGCTTCAGTGAAGCGCGGTGACGGCTTGGTGAAATGCTGGGTGGGATCGAGCTTGTCCAGACCAAGGCTCTCGCCAACACGGATGTCTGGCAGCGCTAAATCTTCGTCTTTTTTTGACGCCTGGGGCGCCACTTTCAAAAAGCCTTCAAACTTGCTGATGCGGCCACGGGTGCGCAGCTCGTAATCGCCGTTGGACACGACGATAGACGTACTGAGAAATTCGGCGTCGGCCATTTGGCAAGCAATGAACTGGCGCCAAATGATGTCGTAAAGCTTCTCGGCGTCTTTTTCGATACCGGTAATAGCGATCGCCTTACGGGTAGCTTCGGTCGGGCGAATAGCCTCGTGAGCTTCCTGAGCGCCTTGTTTGCTGCCATAGATGCGGGAGCTGTCCGGCAGGTATTCTTTACCAAAGGTCGACTCTACGTACTCGCGGCTGCTGTTAACGGCATCCTGGCTCAGGTTGGTGGAGTCGGTACGCATGTAGGTGATAAACCCGGCTTCGTACAAACGCTGGGCCAGCATCATGGTTTTCTTAACACTGAAGCCCAGGCGGTTACTGGCAGCCTGCTGCAACGTCGACGTTATGAAAGGAGCACCCGGGCGCGAACGGGTGGGTTTGTCTTCACGCTTGGCTACCGCAAACTTACCCGCTTTTAAACGCGTGACGTGGTCATTGCTCTGGGTTTCATTAACCGGGCGATAAGGTTTGTCGTTGTAGCGGGTCACTTCAAAACGCACCGGCTGCTTGGCGCTTGTGGTTGCAAGGCCTGCAAACAGCTGCCAGTACTCTTCCGGCACGAACTTGCGGATTTCCCGTTCACGTTCAACAATCAGCTTTACCGCAACCGATTGCACACGGCCGGCGGACAGACCACGGGCCAACTTGGCCCAAAGCAGCGGCGACACCATGTAACCGACTACCCGGTCCAGGAAACGCCTTGCCTGCTGGGCATGCACCATATCGGTGTCCAGCTTGCCTGGGTTTTCGAAGGCGCCCTGAATAGCGCGCTTGGTAATTTCGTTAAACACAACGCGCCGGTATTTTTCCGGCTCGCCGCCAATGGTTTGCTGAAGGTGCCAGGCAATGGCCTCACCTTCGCGGTCCAAATCCGTTGCCAGATAAATGTGGTCGGCAGACTTGGCCAGGCGTTTCAGCTCATTGACGACTTTTTCTTTGCCCGGCAAGATTTCATAGCGCGCGCTCCAGTCGTGATCCGGGTCTATACCCATGCGGGCGACCAGCTGTTCACGAGCTTTACGCTTCTTGTGCACCACCTTATCTTCAGGGCTCAATTTACGCGTGACAGCGGCCTGGCGCGCACGCTCTTTGGGGTCGCTGGTGGACCCGCTGCCGCTAACCGGAAGATCACGAATGTGCCCGACGGACGACTTAACAATGAAGTCGTCCCCCAGATACTTGTTGATGGTCTTCGCTTTCGCTGGCGACTCGACAATTACGAGACTTTTACCCATATCGGAGATCTGTATCCTTGGCGGTAAATCGGTCAGTTGTGCAGAAAACCGCAAACTCGCTGTAAAATCAGTCGGCTATAAATACAACCTTGCCGCTGACATGTATAGAATCACTGTTTTACAGGGTCAAGAATAGCAAGACAACCCATTCTTTGTTTTCCATCCGGCTTTTTTCATTCGGAGAAACAACAAGGCCCGGCGAGTTGCCGGGCCTTGTTGTTAAACGTCAGCTAGGTTCCGCAGGGAATCACAGCCGCTCCCACACCGTCGATATACCCTGGCCCAAGCCGATACACATGGTGGACACACCATATTTACCGCCGTTGGCCTGCATGATATTCAACAGCGTGGTTGAAATGCGCGCACCAGAGCAGCCTAGCGGATGGCCAAGTGCAATAGCGCCGCCGTTAAGATTCACTTTCTGATCCACGACACCCATCAGCTTGAGATCTTTCAACACCGGCAAGGACTGCCCGGAAAAGGCTTCGTTCAGCTCCCAAAAATCGATATCTTCGATTTTCAGGCCGGCACGCTTGAGCGCTTTCTTGGTCGCAGGTACCGGGCCATAGCCCATAATGGCCGGGTCAACGCCCGCTACCGCCATGCTCACAATCCGCGCTATAGGCTTCAGGCCAAGGGCTTGGGCACGCTCAGCCGACATCAACACCATCGCCGCTGCACCGTCGGTGAGCTGTGATGACGTACCGGCTGTTACTGTGCCGTTTTTCGGATCAAACGCCGGGCGCAATTGGCCCAATGACTCAACGGTAGTTTCCGGACGAATGGTTTCGTCGTGCTCAATCAGCACTTTAAAACCGTTCTCATCGTGCCCTTCTATAGGGACGATTTCGTTCTTGAAACGGCCCTCATCGGTGGCTTCCTGCGCCAGGCGATGGGAACGCGCTCCGAATTCGTCCTGTTGCTGACGGGTGATGCCGTGCATCTTGGCCAGCATTTCTGCTGTCAGGCCCATCATGTTAGAGGCTTTGGCCGTGTACTTAGACGCCGCCGGGTTGTGATCAAACCCGTCGGTCATACCAATGTGACCCATGTGCTCTACACCACCCACCACGAACATGTCACCGTTGCCGGTCATGATCGCTTGGGCCGCGGTGTGAATCGCACTCATGGCCGAACCACACAGACGGTTTACCGTCTGGGCACCGGCTTCGTGGGGTACTTTTGTCAGCAGGGAAATGTGGCGTGCTACGTTAAAGCCCTGCTCGCGGGTCTGGTTCACACAGCCCCAGATTACGTCTTCTACTTCTTTCGGATCGAGCTTGGGATTGCGCTCGAACAGTGCGTCGATCAGGGTTGCCGACAGGGTTTCTGCACGTACATTGCGGAAACAGCCGTTTTTGGCGCGGCCCATCGGAGTCCGCACGCAATCGATGACGACAACGTCTCTCGGATTAAGGCTCATAGATCTTTCTCCGTTCGAAAATCTCGTTCAGGGTTAAGCAAAGAAGGTCTGGCCGTTTTTTGCCATTTCACGCAGCTTGTCGGTAGGCTGATACAGCGGCCCAAGATCTGCGTATTTGTCAGCCAGCTCCACAAACTTGTCCACGCCAATCTGGTCGATGTAGCGCAGTGCGCCACCGCGGAACGGAGGGAAGCCAATACCGTAGATCAGGCCCATATCGGCGTCAGCCGGGCTTTCTACAATGCCGTCTTCCAGGCAACGAACGGTTTCCAGACACAGCGGGATCATCATCCGCGCGATGATTTCATCGTCTTCAAACTCTTTATCACCCTGAACAACCGGCTTCAGCAGTTTGTAGGATTCTTCGTCGACCACTTTTTGCTGCTTGCCCTTGCGGTCTAGCTCGTAGCGGTAAAAGCCCTTCTCATTTTTTTGGCCGTAACGCTTATTATCAAACATCACGTCGATGGCGGTGGTGCCTTCGTGCTTCATCCGATCAGGGAAGCCTTCAGCCATCACTTCGCCAGCGTGTTTGCCGGTGTCCATGCCGACCACATCCAGCAGATACGCCGGCCCCATGGGCCAGCCAAACTTTTCCATCACCTTATCGACTTTCTGAAAGTCGGCGCCGTCACGTACCAGTCCAATAAAGCCACCGAAGTACGGAAACAGCACCCGGTTGACCAGAAAGCCCGGGCAGTCGTTAACCACTACGGGCGTTTTACCCATGGCAGTGGCATAAGCCACGGTGGTCGCAATGGCACGATCGCTGGTTTTCTTACCGCGGATAACCTCGACCAGGGGCATCATGTGCACTGGGTTAAAGAAGTGCATGCCACAGAAGTTTTCCGGGCGTTTGAGATTCTTTGCCAACAGGTCGATAGAGATGGTCGAGGTGTTAGACGTCAGAATGGTGTCTTCACGAACCTGGCCTTCAACCTCGCGCAGAACCGTATCTTTCACTTTCGGATTCTCAACAACTGCTTCAACAACCAAGTCTACGTTCTTGAAATCGCCGTAGTTTAGCGCCGGGGTGATGCTGTTCAGCACGTCCGCCATCTGATCCGGTTTCATGCGTCCCTTGTCAATGCGCTTGAGCAGAAGCTTCTTGGCTTCTTTCAGGCCCAGGGCGATGCCTTCGGGATTGATGTCTTTCATGATGATGGGCGTGCCTTTAAGCGCAGACTGATACGCCACGCCGCCACCCATAATGCCTGCACCCAGGACCGCTGCCAGTTTTACATCGGCAGCGTCTTTGGCCCAGCGTTTCGCCTTGTGCTTGAGTTCTTGGTCATTCAGAAATAGGCCGATCAGACTTGCAGAAACGTCCGTTTTCGCCATTTTGGCGAAGCCCTTGGCTTCTACCTCAATGGCCTTGTCGCGAGTCATACCGGCGTGCTTCTGCATCACCTTGATCGCTTCAACCGGCGCCGGGTAGTTTTTCCCGGCCTTGGCACCCACAAAAGCTTTTGAAATCTCGAACGCCATCATGCTTTCCATGACATTCAGCTTTATTTTGCCTTTCTTTTCTTCACGGCGCGCCAAATTGTCGAGCTTGCCGTTGTTCACCTGGTGAATAATGCTCAGCGCAGCGTCAACCAGCTTATCCGGTTCAACAATCGCATCGACCGCACCCACCTTGAGAGCGACGTCTGCGCGATTTTCGGTCGCACCACTGATCCACTCAACCGCGTTATCTACGCCAATCAGGCGTGACAGGCGCACGGTGCCGCCAAAGCCCGGGAAGATGCCCAACTTGGTTTCCGGTAGGCCCACTTTGGCTTTTGGTGCCATAACCCGGTAATCGGTGGCGAGGCACATTTCAAAACCGCCGCCCAACGCAATACCGTTGATGGCGGTAACCGTGGGGAATGGCAGGTCTTCAATGGCACTAAAAATTTCATTGGCGCTTAAGTTGTTGGCCACCAGTTCGTCTTCCGGGCCGGAAAACAAATCTTTAAATTCGGTGATGTCTGCGCCAACAATAAAGCTGTCTTTGGAACTGGTAACAACAAGACCCTTCAGATCCGTCCGTGACGTCAGTATTTTTGTCGCATTACGGAGTTCTTCTAGGGTAAGACGGTTGAATTTGTTGACAGACTCGCCTTGCAAGTCAAAGTTCAACTGGGCGATTCCGCCTTCGATCTCTTTAACCGTGATGGCTTTACCTTCGTAAATCATCAACTGATCTCCAGTCTGTGATTGAAACTGTTTTGTGCGCCGGTGTGCTTGCACATTCACTTGCAAGATCCCGACTGCAGGTGCAGCGAACCTTTAACCACTGCGGCCGCTGCCCGATCTTCAATTCAAATTCATACAGCCGTTTGAATATCGAGACCACACGATGAGAAAAAACCGTCCGTTTGTCAATTTCTTTCTTAATGCGACCCATCGCAGGCAACTTCAATCGTTACTGCGCAGGCATACTCTGAACAAAACATGGCAAGGCTTCAATGCAGCCAAGAGCTCTGCTAAAAAAACCTAACATAGCCTAGCCCCTTTTCCGCCGGGCTTAACCATACTATCCTATAATCAAGAGTTCTTACATTCGCAACACACGGAGTAATAAAGCCATGTCTGTTTACAAGAGGTTGCTGGTTGCCATTGATTTAACTGAAGAAGCGCCACAAGTCCTGGACAAAGCAAAAGAGATGGCTACTAGCCAAGGCGCTGAACTTATCCTGGCACACGTGGTAGAGCCTGTGGGCTACGCCTATGGTGGCGATATTCCGATGGATTTGACCGAATTACAGGACCAGCTAGACAAGGCTGCCCGCGAGCAGCTGACCAAGTACGGTGAAGAATACGGCATTGCTAAGGAAAATCAGGTGGTGACCGTTGGCCGCCCTGAGTCTGAAGTACACCGCTTGGTCAAAGAACACGCCATTGACCTGGTGGTTGTGGGCAGTCATGGCCGTAAAGGCTTTCAGTTGTTGCTTGGCTCTACCGCAAACGGAGTGCTGCACGGCACTGAGTGCGATGTGCTGGCCGTTCGTATTTTTTAGGACTGACCGTGATTAGCTGATTGCTTGCCGGCGAAACTCCGGCAAGCAATCAGCTAGAAAATGGCCGGACTCATTTCCCGGTCATTTCCTCCAGTTCCATCCAACGCTCCATTGCGGTCTCCAACTCTGCTCCCACCGCCGTCAGCCGGGCCAGAGTTTCATCAACTTTGTTCGCAGAATTAGCGTAGAAGTCCGCTGAACCGATGGAGCCCTGCAGCTGCTCTTGCTCTTGCTCCAGGCGCTCAATGGTTTTCGGCAGCTGCTCCAGCTCCAGTTTCAACTTATAACTGATTTTTGCCGCTGTCGGCTTGGTCCCGGATTGCGCAGCTGGCTTACTCTTGCTCTTACTTTCCGGCTTTTGCTGCTTGTCGCGCTGCCTGTCGGGCCGGCTGCCGGTTTTTTCGGCTGGAAATTGGCCGCCCTGGCGGCGCCAGTCGGTATAGCCCCCAACAAACTCGTGCACCTGGCCAGTACCGTCCAGAAACAGCGTTTCGGTGACCACGTTGTCGAGGAATTCCCTATCGTGGCTAATCACAATCACCGTGCCGCGAAACTCCGACAGCTGCTCTTCCAACAGCTCCAGAGTTTCAACATCCAGATCGTTGGTGGGCTCGTCCAGCACCAGCACGTTGGCGGGCTTGCTGAACAGCTTGGCAAGCAGTAAGCGGGCGCGTTCGCCACCGGAGAACACACTGACAGGCGACCGTGCCCGCTCCGGGGTAAACAGGAAGTCCTGCAGATACCCCATAACATGTTTGCTCTGGCCATTAATATCAATAAATTCGCGGCCTTCCGACAGATTATCAATCGCATTTCGAGTTAAATCGAGTTCGCCTCGCAGCTGGTCAAAATAGGCCACTTCCAGGTTTGTACCGCGTCGAATGCTGCCTTCAGTGGCTTCCAGGTCGCCCAGCAGCAGGCGCACCAACGTGGTTTTGCCGGTGCCGTTTTCACCCACCAGGCCAATTTTGTCACCGCGCAGAATGGTCAGGTTCATGTCACGAATAACCGCGGGATGGCCCGGATAAGCAAAACCAGCGCCCAGGGCTTCGGCCACCAGCTTGCCGGAGCGAGCAGCGTCTTCCACCGCAAAAGTGGCCGTGCCACCGCGCACCCGGCGCTGGCGATGCTCTTCACGCATCGCTTTAAGTGCCCTCACCCGGCCCATATTGCGAGTACGGCGAGCTTTGATGCCCTGGCGAATCCAGGTTTCTTCCTGCTTCAGGCGCTTATCAAACAGGGCTGCGTGACGCTCCTCTTCTTCCAGGGCTTTTTCTTTCAAATCCAGATATCGATCGTAACTGGCGGCAAAGCTGACCAGCTGACCGCGATCCAGCTCCACCACCCGGGTGGCCATTCGGCGAATAAACGCACGGTCGTGGCTCACAAACAGGATGGCACCACGGAACTGGGTGAGAGCGTCTTCCAGCCAGGCAATAGCGGGCACGTCCAGGTGGTTGGTAGGCTCATCAAGCAGCAGAATGTCCGGCTCGGCCACCAGCGACCGCGCCAGCAGAACCCGGCGCTGCCAGCCACCCGACAGAGTATCCAGCGTACGATCGGGATCTACGCCGTACTGCGCCAGCATGCTGGTGACTTTTTGGTCCAGGCGCCAGCCGTCCAAAGCCTCCAGACGCTCCTGCACCTTCATCATTTGATTCAGGCTCTTTTCGTCTGTCTGTTGGGTCAGGTGGTGGAATTCAATGAGCAGTGCGCCGGTTTCAGGAAAAGCGCCAGCAACCACATCGTAGGCGGTGCGGGTATCGCCAGAGGGCAAATTCTGTGGCAACACCGCCAGCACCGCGCCGTCTTCCAGGCGGACGATGCCGCCGTCTGGCGTTACTTCATCGTTGACGATTTTCAGCAGGGTAGACTTACCCTCGCCGTTGCGGCCCAACAGGCACACCCGCTCACCGGCCTCCATCACCAATGAGGCATTATCCAACAGCGGCTGCATTCCAAACGACAGGGAAACCCCGTCCAGCGTTAACAAAGGCACGTAGTTTATTACTCCGATTGATTCACGATAACGCAGTCACCCACGCTCAGCCAGCAAGGCGAGTCGTGAATCGCGTTCATTCCAAACATGATGCCGTCAGCGGTGCGGCGATAAGTCGCAAGCGTCCGCAATGGCTGGACCGAGGCGGCTTTTTCCCCGGTATCTGGATTAACAGTGGTCATTACACAGCGGGAACAGGGGTCAAGCACCCGGTAACTGCCCTCGCCTATGGTAACGGCTGCCAGTTGTCTTCCGACCAGGCAGCGGCGCCATCAACCACGATATTGGGGCGAAAATGACGCATATCCACCGAAACCGCCAAGCGTTCATTCAGCTCCACCAGTGACGCCGTATTGGTAACCAGCAACGGATAGCCATCAGCAAAACTCACACGCCGGCGTTCTGTTGCCAGATTGGTCTGCACTTGGCGAAAACTGCTATAAGGCATGAATACGAAGCGCAAAGACAGCCCACAAAAGCGACTGACGGCACCATTGGCCGCATCACAACCCACCTGGCCCTGAACCCAATCGCGCCATACTCGCACAGACAGGTTCTCACCACTGGCTTGCAGCGCAATAAGCGGTTGCCCTGGTAGGGTAATAGAAACCCCGCCATCGGCACCCAGCGAAGGCTGAACCAATGCCAGCTGTGGCACTGTACGCTGGGTTACAAACTGACATTCGTCGTCAACCAGCATCCAGCGCCGGTCGCCGGCCGGGCCAAATTGGTCCAGCTCAAAAGAGTCCACGGCAATACCCGCAAGGGATTTGACCGGATACAGAAACAGCGAATGCACGCGCATGAAAGTCTCCGGGCCGACAGCATGAAAGAAGACGCAAGAGTATAGCCGAGCGCTAACGCTATTACCCTTGTGTTTGCCCCTGTGGTTAAAACGAACATAAAAAAACCCGGTCTTTTACAAGACCGGGTTTTCAAATTTGGAGCGGGAAACGAGATTCGAACTCGCGACCTCAACCTTGGCAAGGTTGCGCTCTACCAACTGAGCTATTCCCGCTGATGTTGTCGTAAGTTGTTGCCTGACAACGGATCCGCATTATACGGATGTTTTATCCGGGGTCAACAGCCGTACGCGAAATTTTTCAACATAATCATCAGGACCCCCGCGTTTGGATCGTTAAAGCACTGCCCTGGCCTTTAGCCCTTCCAGATTAATTGTCTCTGAACCCATGTCCTGCCAGTTATCTGGGTGGCAGGTAAACAACAAGATTTGATGGCGCTGCGCCGCGTCAAACAGAATTCGTTTCATGCTGTCCAAGCGACCGCTATCGCTGTGTACCAGCGAGTCATCCAGAATGATTAACGTCGGCTTGCCGGCTTCTTTCAATAAATCGGCGTAGGCCAAACGGCTAATAAGCCCCATCTGCTCTCGGGCGCCAAAACTGAGTTCGGCCATCTGACCGGTTTCCCCGTTGCGGGTGAAACGGCCCGGGAGCAATTGGCTGTCTACCTCCAGCTGAGCGTCGGGAAACAACACCGTAACGTAATGATTCAGGTGCCTTTGTAAAGGCGCTTGCAAGCGCTGAGTCAACGCCTGGCGCTTTTCCGTTAATAGCTCGAGCAGCAACTGCAGCGCTTCTGCCCGGCGCTGCAGTTGCTGACAACGGCGCCGGTTTTGCTCCAGTTCGGCCTGGCAACGACCACGCTGCCCCTCCAGACCTTCGGCACCCCAGATCTCCAATCGTGCCCGCAGCTCCTTCAACTCAAGCTCGCGCCCTCGCTGAGCCTGCTCAAGCTGATCCGCGCTGGCTCCCAGGCGCTGAATATCCTGCTGCACTAATTCCGGCCGCGCCGCGGCGATTTGCGCCAGCATCTGCGTCAAACGCTCCTGTTGCCGCGCCTGCTCCTGCTCAACTGCGGTCAAATCGCTATCTAACTGCATCACTTCCTGCTGGCGTTGCTCGCTGTTCAGACTGGTGCGCAACGTGCGCCACTCGTGATCGGCGTTCTGGTAACGATGGGATGCGGCCAAAAGCGCTTTTTCGTGTTCGCTGGAGCGTTTCTCTGCTGCTGATAACCGATTTTCAGCTTTACTGCGCAGATCTTGCGCCTGAGCCTGAGCCGGCAAGCCTTGAGCCAATGTCGTAGCGGGTGCCAAAGCCTCCTTTTCTGCGTAGTTACGCTCAAGCTCCGCGTTCAAGGCCTGATAGTCGCTGTCCAGACTGGCCAAACCCCCGGGCACCAACGACTGCAATAATTCCAGCAATCGATACACGTCCGCTTGCGCACGCTCCTGAGCGACCAGCGTTTGTTCTGCCGCCGCCAGGTCTGCAACACCCAGTGTCAGTAACTGCTCACCCAAGCCCAACTGCAACTGTTCCAGCTGACGCTGACAGCGGGCCAAATCATCGCCACCCGGGGTAATTGTAAACTCGCCAACACCCGCAATTCGCAGGCGCGTGCTGCTCAGTAACAATTGCTCGCCCTGATGCGGCAACGTATCCTGACCCAACTCGATCTGTTGGCCAGCCTCCAGTTGCCATTCAATTCGCGTGGCAATTGCCTGGGAACGCAGGCGTGTATCGTCCAGCTGGCGTTGAGTTGTGCGCAACTGATCGACGGCGGCTATGCTGATTTGATGCCGTGCCGTCAGCTTACGGCTCTCGCCCAGGGCCTGCTGTAACTCTACCGCCCGTGATTTGCGCTCAGACAACTGCTGCAACTGCGTTTTTGCTCTGACACTGCTGTGCTCCAGTCGCTGCCGAGTTTCCAACAGCCCGGCCTGACGCTCTACCTCCAGCGCATCGCGATACTGGCTCTGGCACTGTTCTAAAGCAGCATGCAAACCGGCTGCGGACGCTTGTACGTCATTTAGTGCCTGCTGCGCCGTGTTGTGCTCTTGCTCGCGCTGCAGCAACTGTTTGCCATCTGCCTGTACCTGCTGTTTGTTGCGCTGTAACAGTGCCGCTCGTTGTTGTACCGAGATCAAAGCCTGGTTCAACGTTTGCTGCTGGCCCTGTAACGACTCAATATGTCGGTAACACTCTTGGGCCTCAGCAAGAGCCTGACGCACCTTTATCCAGGGTTGCTCACGGTCAATCTTGTGAAATTCCCGCGCCACCTTGGCGAGCCGGTCTACCTGATTTTGATACTGATCTATGCGGCCTTCTAACACGTCAAGCTCTTGCTGCCCGGGCAGCTCGTCGGCCAGCAATTGCTTGTATTCACCCCTGGGTGCGCCACCTGCGGTCAACAGTTCGCCAAGCTGCTGGCGTACGGTGTGAATCAACCCATCACCACCCTCACTGACAACTTCCGATACCAGGCTGTTCAGCGCCGATTGCAAATGATCACCCGCATGCACAACGGCCTGTTCAATATTCTGCCCACTGCCCTGTTCTACCCAGAGTAGCCCCGGGATACCCCAGTGCTCTTCTTTACTCGCGCCTTTTTTGGGGAACTGATAACCCAACAGCTGCGCCAGCTTTTCTTCTGCCTCCTCACCACTATAAGTGGTGCCCTGTATCGACAGGTCACAGCGTTTACGCTGCAGAAAGCTCTTGTTCAACTGCCAGTTCTGACCATTATGATGAAACACCAATTCGATGGTGGGTGCTGCCGATGAATCACCCCAAGGCCGCAAATCTTCGGCCGACTTGGAGCGATGGCGCTCAAAAAATGCCGCCCGGATTGCCCGCACCAGCGTGCTTTTACCTGCCTCATTTGGCCCGGAAATAACATTAATACCGTTACTCAACCCATTCAATAAAAACGGTTTTTTAAACTGTTTAAACTGTTCCACCCGCACACTTTCAAGTTTCATTGATGCTTCTCCTTGCGGGCTTCAAGTAACAGGTTAGCGAGTATGGCCAGGGCATCGCGGGCAGTCTGCGCTTCGGCACCACTCTGCCGGGTTTGCAGCTGTTCAAGCACATCACCAACGTAGCCGCTGGCCTGCAATCCTGCCAGATCTTCCTCCGTGGGCGCCAGCAACAAACGGGAGCGATCATAGGTAACGCTGCGATAACGAGCCTCAGCGCGGGACAAAGCATCCGCCAGACGCTGCTCACCCGCCAGGGTGATGCTACCTTCCAGCTTAAGATCCAAAACGGAACTTTCCGGTAGCTCGTCAAGACGCTTCAGCAACTCATCAATATCGGTCTCTACCACCAACTTTTCTTGCCATTGATGCCAGTGATAGCGTGCCGTTTCGAGTGCTTCCACCTCAGGCAGAGCGCCAGGTTCGGACACGGTCACCAACAGTGCAAAACCCGGCTGATTATTACGGAAGCGCTCAGGCTCCGGGGTACCGCTGTACCAGGTTCTCTCATTGATCTGTTTCAGGCCGTGCCAATCACCCAACGCCAAGTAATCCAGCGCGGCGCTTGTGCTGCGATCGGCCGCAATCGGATTGGTGGCGTCAATGTCTTCCGCCAACACACCTTGCACACTGCCGTGGGCCAGGCCCACCCGCAGCCATTGCGGCGGGGTGCTGATTGAATCAAAGGGCGCGGTCAAATCATCGTAGGTGTGGCGCTGGGTCAAAGGCGCCGCCAATACCGCAATTTTCTGCTGTGGTAACTCTATAACGCCGCTTTGTAGTGCAAGGTGCACGTTGTTTGGCACCGCGTTGATTCGCCGGGCGCGGGTCCACACGCTTTCGGCCAGCGCTGCGTCGTGGTTGCCCGGCAGCATTACCCAAGGCCCTTTAAAACCCGAGGTCGCATTAAATGTGCGGCGGATGCAGCGGTCAGATACGGCTTGCGCATCAAAAACGTCGCCGGCCACCAACACGGCATCGCAGTTATGCTCCACCGCCAGTTGCGCCAGGCGTTCGATAGCGCCATAGCGCGCATCAGCCAGTGCACTGCTGTTATCGGTATCAAAACGATTGAAGTAGCGCCCTATTTGCCAGTCGGCGGTATGAAGGAACCTTGGCATAGTGATGGCCTGATTGGTGAAATTAAAGGCGAAACATTAACACCAATATACCGTCTGGCGCAGCCTGTGCCACTAGAACTGTATATATAAACAGTGCTAAGCTGCTACACTTACTGATCGCTGCATTCGCCTTGGTCAGGTTTTTTTCATTTTAAAACAGTCGATACCGGTTTAAACACCCGGCAAGGAGACATATATGGGCGTACAAACGCTTTACTTCAGCGACCGTGATGGCAAGGAGAAAGCAATGGCTGATCCCAACAATCTGCTGTTCACTTCTAAAAAAGAAGCAGATGAACGCGATAAAATGCTGGAGTTTTCTGACGAATTGCGGGTATTTCTGGAGCGCAGGGTAGAAGGCATCGGCGAGCAGATGGCTGAGCAATGTGCGCTGGTACTGGCGCAAGAACGGGAGCTGCTGGCGCGGGCGCTGAAAAAACCCGAGCTGCTAAACCAGACGGCAGCCACCCCCGACCAGTAAGGTAATTTTAGCGAATCAGTATTCCAGCCCCAGAGCAAACTGGCCCAACGGCACGGGTCTGGAATACAAAAACCCCTGCAGCAAATCGCAATCACTGGCCGCCAGGTAGTTTTGCTGCTCAACCGTTTCTATGCCCTCGGCCACGACCAACAGGCCAAGATGGTGCGCCATGGTAATCACCCCTTGTACAATCGCGGCACTGCCCCGATCGGTTGTGACATCGATGATAAAGCTGCGGTCCAGCTTTACCTTGGTAATGGGTAGCTGGCGCAAGTAGCTCAGGCTGGAAAAGCCGGTACCAAAATCATCAATAGCCACCTGAACTCCCAGGTCACGAAGACTCTCGAGCATGGAGATCGCCTTATCGATACCGGAAAGCAGCACGCCCTCCGTCACTTCCAGCTCCAGCAATTCCGGCGGTAACCCGCTGGCTTCAAGCACGGCGAGCACGTCATCGATGAACTCTGGCCGACGAAACTGTAAGGGCGAAATATTGACCGCAATCGACACCGCTTGGCCCGTTTGGCGCCAGCGCTGAGCCATATCCATGCATGCCTGATGCAATACCCAGCGGCCGATAGCAACGATTTGGCCGGTCTGTTCCGCCAACGAAATAAAGGCCCCGGGCAGCAACAGTCCGCGAGCCGGATGATTCCAACGCACCAATGCTTCCGCGCTGCGCAAACGGCCGGTTTTAGCTTCCACCAGAGGCTGGTAATACACCACAAACTGCCGGGCTTCGATGGCTTCCATCAATTCACACCGCATAATCACCTGTTCGGTGCCGGCGGTAGAAGCTGCACCATGGTTCCAACAAAAGGTATTGCCGCCCTGGCGTTTGGCTTCGCGCACTGCCAGAGCGGCGTTGTCCAAGAGTTCTTTTGGCTGCTCAACTGAACCGTCATCTGACGCAATGCCAATACTGGCGCTGATACTCAAGCGCTGGCCTTTTATGTCATAGGCTTCCGCAAGGCAAGTCAACATTTGGCTGGCAAGCATCTTCACTTCAGCCTCAGCTTGCAAGGCCGGCCGCATGATAACAAATTCGTCTGCTGCCAAACGGGTGAGCACATCATCATTGGCTAACAAATTGCGCAGGCGATCGGCGACTACCGCCAACAACAAATCCCCCACTTGGCGGCCAAGACTTTCGTTCAGCGACTTGAAATCGTCAAGGTCGACATACAACAGCACCATGTCGCTGGTCTTGCCGCGCGCACGGACAAATACCTGACTGAGGTGCGCCTCAAACAGCCGATGGTTTGGCAATCCGGTAACAGGGTCGTGGCGAGCCTGATAGTCAAGAAGCTCTTCACTTTTCAGTTGACGCGTAACGTCCTGCTGGGCCGCAATGTAGTGAGTGCACTCTCCACGGCCATCGTAGACCGGAGTTATTGTCAGTTTTTTCCAGAAGGTGGAACCATTTTTCCGGTAGGACAGAAGCGTAATTTCACACTCTTCCTGATGCTCCAACGCTGACCGAATCAAGCGCAACGCTTCCGGCGCAGTGCCTTTTCCAAAGAGCACCAAATAACCCTTCCCGATAGCTTCCTTGGGCTGATAGCCTGACATTTCAGTGAATGCCGGGTTCACATAAACCATTGGATAGTCCTGCACGCTCGCGTCTAGCATCACAACGCCGTTCGGACTTGCCTCAATGCCGCGTTCAAGCAACCGCATACGATCTTCAGCTTTTTTACGTTCGCTGATGTCCCGGGCGATGCCATAACCGCCCCTAACGTCGCCATCAACGACGATAGGCAGGTTAATGACGTCTACAAATATGGCTTCGCCCGACGCGTTCAAACCAGCGATTTCGTAACTATGGGACTCACCTCCAGCCATCAAAATCAACGCTTCATTAGCGACGTCGTAAAACTCGGGTAACAACACCTTGCTGAAATGCTCTCCGACCAATTGATCGCGACCATAACCGGAGATGACTTCCGCTGCCGGATTACAGTCCACAAAGCGGCCATCAAGGCCAATCTCAAAGACACAATCAGGGTGCTGGCTGAACAGAGACCGGTAACGCTGCTCACTCGACACTCTGCGATCCCTTTCCGCATGGTGCTCTATCGCAAGGGCGGCAAGGCCGGCCGCTTTGCGGATAAGGGTGATTTCGGACAATTCTGGCGATTTACAGTGTCGGTAATAGGTGGCGAAGGTTCCCAGTAGTTCACCAGAGGGGGAAATGATCGGTGCTGACCAGCAGGCTGCGATTTTCTCCGACTTCACCAGGTCGATAAAACTTACCCAGCGGCTATCGGTTAATAGGTCTTCACACACCACAATCTCGCGAAGATAGGCGGCAGCTCCGCAAGAACCCACCTCCGGACCAATTGGTATGTCGCGCATTGCTTGCTGATAGTTCTGGCTAAAAGCATCACCGGCGACCAAGCTCAGCGTTCGATTCTGCGCCGAATAGAGCATCACCGACACCATGGCATCGGGAAACTGCTCTTCAACCATTGTACTTATCGCCGACAAAATGACATTGAGCGGGCTTCGACGCCCGATCAGATCATAAATAAATTGCGCAGTGGTGATTGCCTGGTGCATAGCGTTCCTATTGAGGAAAGTCCGTTACTTACAAAGCCGGTAATACCAACGTTATAAACTTACTGGCCAAAACGTTTTCCATTGAGCAAATAGTCGCTCTCTTCCTTTGTGTTGGTTCGCCCCAATGCTTTATTGCGATGCGGAAAACGACGGAAGCGCGTGATTATTGCCTGGTGTTCACGGGCTGATTGCAAAAAACTGCCCATAAACTCCTTCAACAAGCCGCTGGTGGATGCTGTAAGCTGTTCATAACACTCTATCGCAAGTGACTGATCTTCTAACCGTTCGGAGTGTTGCAAGGGCATATAAAAAAATCCCCGCTGAATGGCCGGTAACGACACGTCAAAACCTTTGCTCATACCCTGCTTACATAACTTTCGAGCCAGAATATCCTGCTCAAATGCCAAAGCACCGCCGCGAAAAATGTTGCGCGAAAACTGGTCAAGCAACAGAATTTCAGCGAGCACGCCGCCAGCCTTTTTCTGCCAGTGGTCAAGACCCTGCTCTGAGGCAAACAATACCAACGACAAAAAACGCCTACGGATTTCCTGATCGAACTTTCGGTTACTCAGAAACCAGCGATTACTATGAACCGGGTCAGGCAGCCCATTTTTGTCTAACTCACCAAACCAGAAATCCAGAATGTCTTTCCAATCGAACATTCAACATTACCCTGTTAAGGTTGTTGCCATAGTAATTGTCTATGCGACAGTGTACCCGGTAAACAAGGCAACAGACACCCTTCACCACTAAGGGGCCTTCTATGCAAGGAATGGAAACATCATGAGCAGACACATATTGCTGACCGGTGGCACCGGTTTTATCGGACGGATTCTATGCCGCGAATTACTCGCAAACGGAGACCAAATTACGGTTTTGAGCCGACAGAGTGCAGCAGATGTGCGCGCTATATGCGGTCGAGTTGAGGCGCTGCCGGATTTGGCCAAATTGCGGGGCCATAAAGGCTTTGATGCCATTATCAACCTGGCAGGCGAAGGCATTGCTGATAAGCGCTGGAGCGAGACGCGCAAACAAGCAATTCGCGACAGCCGTATTGAACTTACGCAACAGCTGGTTAATGTGGCAAAAACCTGGCTCCAACCGCCGCAGGTTATGGTGTCTGGATCCGCTGTTGGTTTTTACGGCGCCCAGGGTAGCCTTGAAGTAACCGAGGCGACGCCTCCACATAACGAATTCACCCATCGCCTCTGCAGTGACTGGGAACAAACCGCTATGGAGCTCGCTGATGTGGGTGTGCGCGTTTGCCTGTCGCGAACCGGAATCGTGGTGGGCCCCAACGGCGGCTTTTTACAACGCATGATTCTGCCATTCAAACTCGGTGTCGGTGGCAAGCTTGGCAGTGGCGAGCAGTACATGCCTTGGGTGCACCGACAGGATGTTGTAGGGGCTTTGCTGTGGATGTTGACTACCGAGACCGCATCGGGGGCATACAACGTTGTTAGTCCGTCTCCGGTGACCAATGCAACATTTACAAAAACCTTGGGTAGTGTGCTCCATCGCCCTACGATTTTGCCGGCACCCGCCGTGGCCTTAAAGCTGGCGTTGGGCGAAATGTCCGGACTGCTGCTGACCGGGCAGCGCGCAATTCCCGCCAGACTTCAGGCTGAGGGTTTCGAATTCCGTTTTACGGATCTGGAGCCTGCACTAAAGGATGCGATCGCAAACTGAATAATAGCGGCAGAAAGTGTTGACACGGGCAAGGTCGCCTCATACTATATGCGCCACCTCAATGAGGCAAGTAGTTGAATATGTTGCGTCCCCTTCGTCTAGTGGCCCAGGACTCCGCCCTTTCACGGCGGCAACAGGGGTTCGAACCCCCTAGGGGACGCCAATTCGTTCTTCCTATTTTGCCTTGTTCTGGAATATAAAAAATCTCCGCAAACTGCCTAAGTTTCCGGAGATTTTTTATACAACTCGTCTTAATTTTCTCTTGTCAGGTCTCGCGACCTTAATCAAACTGGCTTGTCGGCCTTCTTCCCCTCGACTTTGATAACGTCAGGACCATGGGCTTTTTGATCGCGCATAATAAAGACGCCAAACCCTACAAAGAATGCCACCATCAGCAGCACAGTTACGATTCCAGCGATAACAACAGTGTCCAGATACATGGCAAATCTCCTAAATTCTCGTGTTTCGATCTGAATTCAGGTTACGACTTGCCGCATACCCCCGTGTTGATCTACATCAAGCCCTACAGCGGCTTAAAAAAATAAGCCGTTGCATGTTGATCCCACATGCATTTTTCTTCCCTCTAACCCCGACCAAGGCAAGACAACGCGAAACTTTGGCTGCTATAGTCCATTACAACCTTTCGCTAGATTCTGGCCACTTGCGAGCAACCGATCCCTGATATGACAACATTTTTTAGGCGCCTGAACCTGCTTCGTCAGCGCTCGCTGCTGTCTTTGCGTTTACTGGCCTGGGTCTTGATATTCAGC
Organism: Marinobacter sp. ELB17; assembly: GCF_000169375.1. Classification (GTDB taxonomy): domain Bacteria; phylum Pseudomonadota; class Gammaproteobacteria; order Pseudomonadales; family Oleiphilaceae; genus Marinobacter. The sequence goes on along the minus strand of NZ_AAXY01000026.1, from coordinate 5,287 downwards.
CTGGCATTTACATTCATCTCTTCTGCCATTCAACTTTACTCGGACTACCGCAAAGAGCTTACGCAAATCACAGCACGCATGCAGGCCGTTGAATCCAGCGACAGCTCAGGACTGGCGCGAAGCCTGTGGGCACTCGATCAGAAGCTTTTGCAAATTCAGCTGGAAGGCATTCTCAGCCTCCCGGACATTGTCCACTTACGGCTTGCGATTGAGCCCAGTTCTGAATTGGTGATTGGTGAAATCCCCCGCGACGTCGCCACCATTGTTCACAGCTTTGAGCTGGTTCATGTTGAGGGCGACGAGTTCAAGCTAGGGCGACTTACCATTACCGCTGACCTTGCGCGGGTAAATCAAGACATGAAAAGGCGGGTGGGCATTATTCTCGCCACTCAATTTTTACAAACGCTGTTTATTTCCATTCTTATTATCTGGATTTTCCGGTTTTTTGTTACCCGACATCTGACCACTATGGCGGATTACGCCAGGGAATTTTCAATTCATAATCTGAAGCGCCCGCTAACGCTGAATCGACCTGATACGCCCAGCCGACGTCAAGACGAATTGGGCCAGGTAACCGACGCGATTAACCAAATGCGCGAGCGCCTGAATCAGGACATCGCCCGCCAAGAGCAAGATGCTCTGGAAATCCAGAAATTTTCTCAGGCCATTGAGCAAAGCCCGTCATCCGTCATCATTTGCGACCGTCAATGGCACATTGAATTTGTTAATCAAAAATTCAGCCAACTAACAGGCCACAGTGCCCTCTCCATCATCGGCAAACACCCAGGGTCACTGGGCAGCGATAACTCGGATAATCGGGAGGCCGAAAAACTGTGGAAGTCCATTCGCCTGCAGGTGCAGCGAGTGGGTGTCTGGCAGGGCGAAGTGACCAGCGCCCGGCGCAACGGCGAGCGCTTCTGGGAGCAGCTAATCGTAACGCCCATCAAGGACGCAAAAGCAGATACCACCGGATTTCTCATTCTGGGTGAAGACATCAGTATTCGGAAACGCTATGAGCGCCAGCTACTGCGCCAGGCAAATTACGATATCCTGACCGGACTGCCAAATCGCATGTTGGCACTCGACCGCCTAAAGCTCGCGCTGGCGCAAGCCCGGCGCGAAAGCACCGAAGTTGGAGTGATGTTTCTTGACCTCGACAACTTCAAGCATGTTAACGATACCCTCGGCCACGATGCCGGTGACACCCTGCTGATCGAAGCCGCCAGACGCATTTCCAGCTGCCTGCGGGGCAGCAGCACAGTCGCCCGCCTGGGCGGCGATGAATTTTTGGTTATTCTGCCGGGGCTGCAAAGCGCCGAGGTGTCGTCTCAAGTAGCCGAACGCATACTCAAAACTTTTTCAATGCCTTATCAGTTAAACAGTCACGAGGTATACGTCACCACCAGCATCGGTATTGCGGCGTTCCCAGCAGATTCTGACAACAGCGGCGAGCTGATGCAGCACGCCGATGCGGCTATGTACCAAGCCAAACGAAAAGGCAAAAGCGACTACGTGCACTTTTCGCCAGAGATGAGCGAAATATCCCACGAACGCCTTCAGCTTGAATCCCGCCTACGGCGCGCTCTGCAACAAGAAGAATTCGAGTTATTTTACCAACCCATTGTAAGCACCTCTAACGGCAACCTGCTGGCAGCAGAGGCCTTACTGCGCTGGAACAATCCGGAAATTGGCCAGGTCATGCCCGACCGCTTCATTCCGCTGGCCGAAGAGACCGGGCTTATAACGGCTATTGGTGAATGGGTCATTCAGCAGGCCTGCCAAAATGCCGTGACTTGGAAAAACCAACTGGGTCGCGATATTGGAATTTCGGTGAACGTTTCACCTCGACAGTTCCGCGCCGCAGGCTTTGTTACCTCTGTGATGGACGCATTGTCTACCAGCGGCCTGGCGGCCGAGTTTCTGGAACTGGAAATTACCGAGCGCCTCATTCTGGACAACTCGATTGAAACCGCCCAGATTTTACAGGAGCTTGACGAGCACGGCGTGCGCCTGTCTGTAGACGACTTTGGCACCGGCTATTCCGCCCTCAGTTACTTGAAAAGCTTCCCGTTTGACACACTCAAAATTGATAAATCGTTTGTACAAGACATTCTGAAAGACCCGGATGACGCAGTTCTTGTCAGTGCAATCATCAATATGGCACACAGCATGGGGCTCAGACTGATTGCAGAAGGCGTTGAAGAGGAAGAACAGGTCCAATTTCTGCAAAAGGCAGGTTGCGATTGCGCCCAAGGCTACTTTTACAGTCGACCACTACCCGCTATTGAATTCAGTCAGTGGTTGGATTCGTACACAAGCCATTAAAGAATCTGAAAAACTGGAAATCCAGAATTATGGAAAACACATTATTAGTGGTGAACTGCGGTAGCTCCTCGCTAAAAATTGCGCTTTTTGACAAAGATCGACAAAAGATTGCCTCGATGCTGGCAGGACGACTGAACACTCCCAATGCCCGCTTTCGCATTGGAAAGCAACGCGACGTCACCAGGCTGCCTCCCAACACCACGCACAAGGAAGCCCTGGCCGTACTGATGGATACAGCGCAGAAAAAGGGCCTGATGCCGAAACAACCGGCGGCTATTGGCCACAGGATTGTTCATGGTGGTGAAACCTTTCGCGAAGCGGTACTGATCGACGACGAAGTGCTGGTCGCTATAAAGGCCTGTAATTTGCTAGCTCCACTGCACAACCCGGTTAACGTTGAAGGCATTATGGCAACCCGCGAGCTGTTTCCGTTGGTGCCTCAGGTGGCGGTGTTTGATACAGCTTTCCACCAGACCCTGCCGGAACACGCATTCCATTACGCGCTGCCACAGAACTACTACCGTGACTGGGGCGTTCGCCGCTACGGCTTCCACGGCACCAGCCACGCTTACATGCTGCAACAGGCAGCTCTCCGCCTGGAGCAATCCACCGCTGAGACCTCCATTATTTCCGCGCATCTGGGCAACGGCTGCAGCATTACCGCCATACGCGATGGCAAAAGCGTTGATACCAGCATGGGCCTGACACCTCTGGAGGGGCTGGTAATGGGTACCCGAAGTGGGGACGTAGATCCCGGACTGTTTGATTACTTGCAGAGCAAAGGCGTGAGCGCCGAGCAACTGCACAACGAACTCAACCACAGCAGCGGTCTTCTGGGGCTGTCAGGGCAAACCAACGACATGCGCACCCTGAGCGACCTGGCGGACCAAGGTGATCCGTCAGCGCAACTGGCCATTGATGTGTTCTGCTTCCGTCTGGCCAAATATGTCGCAGCCATGATGGTATCGCTGAACCGGCTTGACGCCCTGGTGTTCACCGGTGGCATTGGCCAAAACAGCGCCCGTGTACGCCAGCAGACCGTCAATCAGCTGGGGCTGCTTGGCTTCGCCATTGATCAGCAAAATAATGATGATAATGGCCTCAATCGTGATGGCCGAATTGACTGTAAAGAGTCGCGATTCCCAATACTGGTGATTGCTACCGACGAAGAAAGGGTCATCGCTGGCGAAGCAGCACGCCTGGCTGAACTCAACTAACCGATTTGTACAACGCTAGCGGCGGAATTTTTAACTATGGCAAAAAGTCTTTTTATTGCACCAACCTCCACAGATTCAGGCCTGACGTCTGTGTGCCTGGGCCTGTTGCGAGCACTGGAGCAGGTCGGTGTCAGCGTTGGTTTTTATAAGCCGTTTTGCCAGGTGGTGCACCAAGCCGATGCAACCCACAATAAAGGCAAAGACTCTTCCGTCGAGTTTGTGCGCTCCCACAGCCATCTTAAACCGCCGACACCGATTACCCTGAAAGAAGCACAGCACGCGCTCAATCACAACAAATCTGACTTGTTGCTTGAGCGTGTGGTGGGCGAGTACCAAAAAGTGGCGTGCACGGTCGACGTGGTGATTATAGAGGGCCTGGAACCCGATCAGGATGGCACCTACATTACCCGCCTGAACGCCGAGGTCGCGCGGAACCTGGGTTCTGAAATCATTTTGCTAACGTCACCCAAAGGCTGTAACCCCATCGAGCTAGACGAACAACTTGGTTTTTCTGCACGACTGTTTTCGGGGCAGAATGAAGCCGACGTTTTGGGCGTCATTCTTAACAAAATCGGTGCGCCAAAAGAACGTAAAATACCCGGTATGACAACCCTCACCGCGATACCGCCTGAAGATTACCGCAACAAATGCAACGTATTTAGTAGCGGGCAGTATCGGTTGTTAGCCGAAATACCTTGGGAACCGAGCCTGTTGGCACCAAGGGTTTCAGACATAGCGCGCGAACTGAAGGTAGACGTGCTGCACGAGGGCCAGATGCAGACCCGCAGGGTGCACCGTGTTTCTGTTTGCGCACGCACCATCAGCAATATGACCGAAATCCTCAAGTCTGGCACCCTTTTGGTGACTCCCGGAGACCGCGAAGATATCGTTGTGGCTGCCGCCGTAGCGGCCCTGAATGGCGTGCCCATGGCCGGGATTCTGCTCACTGGCGGTCTACTACCAGACCAAAGAGTCATCGAATTGTGTCGCCGGGCCATGGAAACCGGCATGCCGGTTCTTAGCACCACCACCAACACCTACGAAACTGCTCACATGCTGGCCGGCCTGTCGAGGTCTATCCCTATCGACGACCCGGAGCGGATCGACACTGCCATGAACCTTATCGCGCCGCGTATCGATACCGACTGGCTACAGGAACACCTTAAGGTGCCGCGCCAGACCCGTATGTCGCCACCGGCGTTTCGCCACCAGCTTTCTGAGCGCGCCCGTGCCGCCAACAAGCGCATTGTTTTACCGGAAGGCCACGAGCCGCGCACAGTGCAGGCAGCGATCATCTGCCATCAGCGCCAGCTTGCGCGCTGCGCGCTGATCGGCAGTGCCGCCGAGATACGCGCCGTAGCGGCTTCTCTGGGCATGGAGTTACCACCCGATCTGGAAATTATCGAGCCGTCTGAGGTGCGCAAGCGCTACGTGGCGCCTATGGTGGAATTGCGAAAACACAAAGGCACTTCAGCCGAAATGGCGGAAAGCATGCTCGAAGACAATGTGGTTTTAGGCACCATGATGGTCGCGTTGGACGAAGCCGACGGTCTGGTGTCGGGTGCTATCCACACCACCGCCAACACCGTGCGCCCTGCCCTACAGCTGATCAAGACCCACAACAACGCCAAAGTGGTGTCGTCGGTATTTTTCATGCTGTTACCGCAGCAGTTGTGGTTTACGGAGACTGCGCCATAAATCCGGACCCCAACCCGGAGCAGCTGGCAGACATTGCCATCCAGAGC
>NZ_AAXY01000027.1 GCF_000169375.1 Marinobacter sp. ELB17 | reverse complement strand
TCGGTAGTAGCGCTTATCAGCGCCCCCGCAATGGCTCAGGGTCCAACCTCTGATACCGACGACACACAGTTTGCTTTGCCTGCAATTACTGTGACAGGGGACTGGCTGGGTGCACCTACGGAAGAGTCCGAAAAAACCTATACTGGCTCACGTACCGTCGTCGACAGCGAGGAGTTGCACGAGCGCGGTGCTCTCAATCTTGAAGACGCCCTCCGAGCCAACCCCGGTGTTCAGGTCCTGGACGAAACCGGAACCGGAATTCTGCCTAACATAGGGGTCCGTGGCCTGAACCCTCTGCGCAGCGAGCGCCTGCAAATTCTGACCGACGGTTACCCCATCGCTATTGGTCCTTATAGCAATGTGGGCGTTTCCCTGTTCCCGGTTACTCTTCCCAGCTTGGAGGCGGTGGATGTCGTGCGGGGTGGGGCGGCGGTTCACTATGGCCCGAACAACGTCGGTGGTGTGGTCAATTTTGTAACCCGTCCGATTCCCGCTGAAACCTCCCAAACCTTGCGTGAGCGGCTAACCATCGCGGAGGAGACAGGCAATATTTTTACCGACACCTACTACCGCATAGGTGGCCCGGCCAGTGACAAGCTCGACTTGCAGTTTCAGGCCAATATCCAGCGTGGTGATGGTTTTCGGGACCACTTGGACACCCAGGTCGACAATTTTATCGTTGATGCCCGCTACTACCTAAACAATCAGAATGAACTCGCCACCCAGCTTCAGTATTACAACGTCGATGCCGAGCTGCCAGGTGGATTGACGCCCGAGGCTTATGAGCAAGACCGTACCCAAAGCCAACGTCCTTACGATGCCTATGAAGCCGACATGACCCGCGCAACCTTTACCTGGACCTACAATCCGTCGCCGGATGTTGAATTCCAGTGGCGCAACTTCGTTCATGATGCGGACCGCACCTTCTTTTTCGGTCAAAACCTGAGCGGAACCGGCAATACATTTGACCCAGGCCTTGCATCTACTCACCGGGCTGACTCACCCCGGCTTTTCCGCGTTTACAGTACCGAGCCACGCCTGGCCATCAGCAAGGGGCGCCATGACGTTACACTCGGAGCACGTTATCTCACGGAAGATGTCGAATTCGATGTCAATCGCGTTGAATTTGCCAGCAATACACGCTCAACCGCGCGGGACTGGCATCTCGACACCAAGGCCTTGGCTCTGTACGTCAGCGATACCATGCACTTTCTGGATGACCGTCTGACGGTGACTCCGGGCTTGCGTTATGAAGACGTTAACATGGATTTTCGTGACAACCTGAACGGAACCAAGGAAGAGAACAACACGGACGAATGGCTGCCGGGTTTGACGGTTGGATATCAGGCGACCGACCGCATCTTTCTATTTACCAACAGCCAGCGTTCTCTGGTACCGGTGCAAATCGCTCAAACAACACGGGAAGGCGATGTTGCCAACGAAACGGCCTGGAATTACGAGTTAGGCGGTCGGATACAGCTCACGCCGAACCTGCTGTCTTCAGCGACTCTGTTCCGTATTGATTACGATGACCAGATTCAGTTTAACCGCACTGAGAGCCGGTTCGAGAACCTGGGTGAAACCCGCCATCAGGGCGTTGAACTGGATAATCGCTGGCAGGTGAACCCCGACCTGGAACTGGGGTTGGGTTATACCTTTCTCGAGACAGAGCAGTTGAGCGGCGCCAATGCGGGCAATGAATTGCCTAATGCCCCGGAGCACAAGGTTAGTGCTGACGCGGTCTATTCCTATCAGGCCTGGAATGCCAGTCTGAACTGGCTGTATGTCAGCACCAGCTACAGCGACGCGGACAACACCGAAGAAGAAACTGCCAATGGCAGTGCTGGCGAACTGCCTGCCTATCACCTGGTCAATGCCCGCCTGGGTCGCGACATCGCCGTGGGGAATGGGCGTAATTTGAACCTGGCCCTGGCGGTGAACAATCTGCTGGATGAAGATGCCTACTTCCGGGGTGTGGACGTCAGTCCGATTGGCCGTATCCCGCAGCCCGGCCGCAGCTTCATTCTGGAAGCACAACTGGACTTCTGAATCGCCCATACCAGTCGATTACGCCAACGATTCAATTACTAATGGTTCTCATTTGAATATGCTATTTAACCCCGATAAAGAAAAACTCCAGGTCAAGACGGGCCTAGGCTTATGGCGCCGATTTGCGATATTGATAACCTGGGTGGCTATTGCAATCCCTGCACTTACCCAGGCAGAAGACAGCTCAGTCACGCTCACGGATGACCGGGGCAAAACCATTGAGTTGACGCGGCCCGCCACCAGACCGGCAGCCATATCGACATTTGGTGCGGACGTGGCAAAAGCCCTGGGTGTTCAGCCCGTAGCGATCACCACCTTTGGTTTGCAAGGAGCGCCTGCCTACCTGGGGCCTAGCATGGATAAGGTACCCAGTCTTGGGCCTCGCCATCAACCTAATCTGGAACGATTGTCCCGCATTGCACCGGATCTGGTGTTTGCCATTCGACGTTACACCGAAAAGGATGGCCCTCAAATTGAAGCCATTGCGCCCATGGTCGCGCTGGACCTGATTACCCTGCAAGACAGTCTGAATGCCATAGCCCTGGCGGGCGAGGCGTTGGGCCGACCGCAAGAGGCGAAGCGAATCAATGAGCAGTTTCTGGCCAGGCTGAACAGCGTTGCAGCTCGAAGTCCCGGTAATCGCACGGTCGCCATTCTGACCAGCGGTGGTGAAACTCCTTTCGTCTATTACGACCACTTCCTGACGGCTGCGCTGTTGGAGCAACTGCATCTTGACAATGTGGGCGGACCGCCACCCAATCCCGATTCCGGTATTCCGCTGGGCTACCGCATCAGCCTGGAGGCGCTTTTGACACTGAATCCGGATGTCATATTTTTGCTACCAAGTAACCGCCAGCGGGGTTACACCCTCAACCCGGTGTGGCCTTATCTGCAGGCGGTAAAAAACAATCAGGTATTTGAGGCCGGCCAACACTGGAAAGAGAGTGCCGGGCCTATCGCGCGGTCTCTGGTCCTTGACGACATGGAGCGTCTGTTATTTCCGGATAATGCGCGGCGCAAGACGTCGTTGCGATGACGCGAGCAACCACCGAAACCAACATGCCCTATATCTATGGCGCAACGATACTGGCGCTCGGAGCACTATTTTTGATGGGTTTGTTGGCCGGCCGTCAGTGGACCACCCCCGAAGCACTCTGGGGCGTCTTGCAAGGGCAGGGCAGTATTATCGAACGGGTCAGTGTGCTGGAGCTTCGTTTACCTCGCAATCTGCTCGCCATGCTGGGCGGCGGCGCTCTCGGGGCGGCCGGTGCAATCATGCAAGGGGTCACCCGTAATTCACTGGCTTCGCCGGGGCTGACCGGAGTCATTGCCGCCGCCGCGTTTGGTATGGTGGGCACACAGACGTTTTTTACTCCGGATGCCTTGTGGCTGCCTGTCATTTCCCTTTGCGGTGGACTTTTAGGTGGCATGCTGACGTTTGTTATTGCCGGTCGCGGCAGGCTCCAGCCCGAACGCGTCGTGCTGGCCGGTATTGCGGTTACCGCGCTGTGCACGGCTCTGACGACGGGCACCTTGCTGATATCCGGATCTGAAGCCGCTGAACTTTACTACTGGCTCGCCGGGAGCCTGATGGGGCGGGGCTGGTTACAGCTCAAGCTGGTCGCTCTGTGGCTGATGTTGCCTTTACTCGCGGTACTTTTTTTACGTCGACCTTTTTGGGTGCTGCAGTTTGATGACGAGTTAGCGCTGTCCATGGGGTTGGCCGTCGGGCGCTGGCGGATGCTATTTCTTGCATTGGCGTTGATCATGGCGGCCGCTCTGGTTTCCGTAACGGGTCCGGTGATCTTTATTGGCCTGGTTGCGCCCCATATTGCACGACGCCTGGTCGGCGACCATTTTGAGCATTGGCTGCCATTAAGTGCGCTGCTAGGCGGGTTACTGCTTTTGGCTGCAGACACATTGGCCCGGCAACTGGCATTTCCGCAGGAGTTGCCCGTGGGGATGTTGACGGCATTGATTGGTGCGCCCTGGTTGCTGTATCTGCTGAACTCCCGTGGGCCTAACCATGTTGGCTAATGCCAGAGAGACGCACAAAAAGCCCCTGCTGCAGCGAACGTCGGTTTTGCTGTGGTTTGGGTGTGGACTTATTTTACTGACGCCTTGGTTAGGCTTGCAGTTTGGCGCCACGGATTTGAGTTGGCAGCAGGTTTTGGCCGGGTTGTTGGGAGAGGGTTCAAGTCACGTTGAGCGCGTGGTGATGGATCTGCGCCTGCCCCGGACTCTGATTGGCCTGGTAATCGGCGTTCACTTCGCTTTGTCTGGCTGGCTATTGCAATTGCTTACCCGAAACCCGCTGGCAGAAGCGGGCATACTCGGCATATCCGGTGGTGCCAGTCTGGTGGCAGTGGCCGCCTTTGTGGTGGGTGACTGGATACAGCCGGGCGACAATCCTTACGCCGGAATTCCCTTTGCGCTTCAGTATCTGCCGCTGCTGGCCATGCTTGGTGGCTTACTGGCAGCACTGGCCGTCTATGGGTTGAGCCTGCGTCACGGGGGGCTGTCGCCCCTGAAACTGACCCTGACGGGTGCGGTATTGGCTGGCATGCTTCACGCGTTGACCACCGGCGGCCTGGCTTTCTGGGGGCACGCACACACCGAACTGGTGGCGCAATGGTTGGCCGGCTCCCTGTACGGTACGACCTGGGAGCACCTTGAGGCTTTGCTGCCCTGGACAGTACTGGGGCTGATCGGAGTGGTGATTTTGTTGCGCCCACTTAGCGCTATGCAACTGGAAGACGAGCACGCACGCAGTCTCGGACTGCACCTGAACCGTTGGCGCGCCGTCGCCTTGGTGGTTGCAGCGCTGATGGCTGCAAGCGCTGTGGGCATTGTTGGCCCGGTAGGTTTTCTCGGGTTATTGGTGCCCCATATCAGCCGGCGTCTGGCCGGTTCAGGTCTGGTGGTTCAGTGTCTGATGTGTACGGCACTTGGTGCCACTCTGGCTGTCGTGGCCGATACGTTAGGGCGGGCTATTTTCGCGCCTTATGAGTTACCCGTTGGCGTGGTTTCGGCGGCACTGGGCGTGCCATTTTTTCTTTACCTGCTGTCGCGTCAGCCGTAGTCCGGAAAATAACCAGGAAACCAGCTATGTTGCGTACGGATCGACTCACCCTTGCTTACGGCAATACCAACGTCGTGCATGAATTATCATTGGCGATTCCAACAGGCAGAATCAGCTGCCTGGTCGGCCCTAACGGGTCGGGCAAAAGTACGCTGCTGAAAGGGCTTGCAGGATTAATAGCCCCACGCCAAGGCGAGGTATTACTTGAGGAACAGCCTTTGTCTTTGTGGAGTCGCAACGAACTGGCGCTTCGTCTTGCTATGTTGCCGCAGAAACCCATCGTGCCTGAAGGCATTCTTGTGAAGGACCTGGTCGCGTTGGGGCGTTTTCCTCACCGCAAATGGTGGCAACGTGACGGGCGAGAAGACCGCGAGGCATCCCAGCAAGCCATGCACATGACCGGTGTTGAGTCGCTTGGCGGACGTCCTGTGGCATCGTTGTCCGGCGGGCAGCAGCAGCGTGCATGGATCGCCATGGCCCTGGCTCAGCAGACCGACATTCTGTTGCTGGATGAGCCTACGACCTATCTGGATTGGGGGTATCAGTTAGAAGTGCTGGAACTTCTGGTTGATCTCAATCAAACCCGAGGGCTTACAGTGATCATGTCTTTACATGACCTGAATCAGGCCGCTCAATTTGCCGACCACGTGCTGGTGTTGGAGGATGGACAGGTAAAAGCGGCTGGGGTGCCGGGGCAGGTGATTACAGAAACCCTTCTGGCTCAGGTTTTCAGGGTAAGGGGCGCTGTTACGCTGAACGATGAAGGCCGGCCCTATTGCATCGGACGCGGCACTGCAAAAGGTTTGCACAGTACCTGACGTAATTTCTACGCGCTCAATACGTTGCAGGCTTAAGATTTACTTCCGCACCCTGGTCATTCTGGTCATTCTTTACAACCTTGAGTCGATGACGTTGACCCTTAAAGATCTCAAGGAACGAGGCCACCCTATCGATCACGATATCCTCAGAGGATTGGCGCCATGCCGCACGAACCATATAAATCGATTTGGCGACTATACGCTCGATTTTAATCAGCATCTTTGCCGACCCTTGAGCAGTGTCCCTAAAGATACGGTTACCAGAAGTTTAAGGCTGGTGTCAGGTTAACTCTGCACAATTCAAACAAACCTAATCGGAGTTTGTTTGTGCCCAACCTACGCACCAGTGTCGTCCTTTTTTTGCTTTTAGCGGTTCAGTTGAGTTTCTGGACTCCTGGGCTGAGTTATGAGCAATTTCTGACACTCAGTGGATACCTTGCCATCAACTTCATGTCCATCACTATGCTGCTGGCTACCCGCCCTGGGTGGCTGGAATCCCTGTTCGGCGTCAACTATCCTGTCCGGTCCGCGACAACTATGATGGCCGGTTGGGTGGTCTTACTTCTTACTCTTTGCAGCCTGCTTGAGATGCTGCTGTCTTCGGTAACTTTCCCCCTCTAATTCGATAATAGTTGCGTGGTGTATCAGCCGGTCTATGGCCGCTACAGTCATCATGCTGTCTGGGAAGATTTGATCCCACTCACTAAATGGTTGGTTGGCTGTGACGATTAGACTGCCACTCTCATAGCGATGGGCGATGAACTCGAACAGTACCTGGGTTTCTGCATCCGTCTTTTTTACATAACCGATGTCATCGATGATGACGACCCTGTATTTATCCAGCCGTGTCATGGCTGTCATCAAGTCGAGATCGCGCTTGGCCTGTTGTAAGTGCTGAACCAGCGCTATGGCAGGGAACAGTTTGCAGCGTACCCCCTGTTCGGTGAGTTGATGACCCAGTGCATTAGCGATATGGGTTTTGCCAGTGCCGCTGGGGCCAATCAACAGCACATTGTCGGCATGGTGTGCCCAGTCACTGTCTTGTTGCAGCCTTGCCAGTGCGGTGTTGCAGGGGCGGCTGAACGCGCTTTGATCAAGCGCTGAGAAGGTCTTGTTGGCGGCAAGTTTTGCCTCGCGTACCCACTTCTGGGTCCGGCGCTGGTAGCGGTCTGAGAGCTCGTACTCACACAATGCCGCTAGGTAATCGGTGTGTGACCAGTTCTTCTCAATGGCGGTTTCCCAGAGCGATTGGTAATGACGGTGGAAGGCCGGCAGACGGAGTTCTTTTAACAGTAAAGCGACAGAGCCTGTCATATCTGTGCCTCCTGACTGTTGATCGAGGACAGTAGCTCGTCGTAGCTCACTAAGGTGTGTTGGCTTGATGCAGAGCACTTGAGGTCTGGGTTGCCGCGAAGGTAGCGTGACTGAATCTCGGTAATGGACGCGAACCGGCCTGCTTGGGCCTCAATCAGCAGATCCTCCCCCAGCGACTGTTCATCATCGTACTCGAAGGCCAGTCGCAATGTTGTCACGATCCATTTGCAGGCTTCTCGGGCTTCAAGGTGCGTATCCGCAAGCTGCCAGAGTTGACGGTAGTTGTCGTCCGGGAGTAAGTCATCACGCAACTGAGAGTAACGGAAGGCCTGCGGCTTCGAGGCCAGCGAGCGGATAACGTGCCGGTAATTGACGCTGCGGGCGCGATTCTCGCCAGGTTTGGGGTAAATGCGCGGTAATGTCAGTGCCGGCTGCTGTCCGACGAACAGCACCAGCTTGTCGTGGTGCAACCGGATTTGTACCGACTCTCCAATCAGCCGCGATGGCACGGTGTAAACAACGCGCCGGACTTCGATCGTTGAGCTGCGCGTCACCTTAAGGTGGAGGGTCTGATACTCGGCCGCCGTAAACTCCGGCAGAGGCTGCAAGGCCGCCTGCTCTTCAAGCGCGCGCGATCGGTTGCGCTGATTGAGCTTGTCGACACGCGATCAATAAAAGCCTGATAGTGCGCAACACCGTCGAAGTCACTGTGACCGCGCAATAACAACTGTTGTGCCAAGCGTTTCTTGAGCGAGCCATTGGCGCACTCCACCACGCCGTTTTCATGGGACTGCCCCAGATTATTGCGAGTGGGTGTCATGCGGTAATGCTGGCACAGCTCGCTATAAGCCTCAGTCCACACGTTTTGACGGTTATTGCGTGCCGCGCTTAAGCTGTCGGTGCGGTGCTCAATGGGACTGCCACCCACCTGTTGTAAGGCTCGCTGCAAGCCCGCCGCCAGAGCCGCATAACTCTCACCACCTTGAACGACGGTAACCGAGCGCCAACCGCTGTAGGCCAATCGAAATTGATAGAGCAGGTGTGGAAAGGTCTTGGATTGAATCGTAACCGGGTTGTCGGGGTGGGTAAAATCAGAAAACCCCTGTTGCGCCACAACCGCCTGCTGGCGAAAAATGACCTCGCGTTCCGGCCCGTGTAGCGCCCGCCAGAGCTTCACACGGCGTTGCAGGGTGCGCAGAATGGTCTGATCGTAGTGCTCAGGGTAATGCTCTTGCAGATAATCAAGCAGAGTTGTACCGGTCAGCTTAGGCTCATTTTCTAACAGATGGAGCAACTCTGTTTCCCAAACCGCTTCCAGTGGATCTTCTCGGGTACGCCATTGCCGCTCGGTGTCAAGGCAGGGTTTTTGTGCTGATGTCTCGATGCGTCGCCCAGATCGGACAGAAACGCCTGCCTTGGCGGCAGCTACTTCTTGGCTTGCGCCATTTTGTCGGTGCTGCATGTACAGCTCCTCTTGTCGGTTGGTTATGTGTTGACCAGGCACCTTGTGCTCCACAGTGGAAAACAAAGTACCGATTGTTACACCCAACCGGCCAAGATAATTGTCGTTAACCGGTCATCCTAATTGTCGCCGAACAAATCCCCGTTGGGTGGTCTGGACAGAATGTATCAGTTGCATAAATGGACCGGCATTATGGCCGTCAGTTTTGCCCTGGCGCACTGGCTGATCGAAATGGCGAATGATGCCCTTGAAGCCCTGTTTGGCTCGGATCGAAGTTTGAAAGAAGCACACTTTTCGGGCTTGCTGGACAGTCTCCAGGATGGCGCTGAAGATCTGGGCGAACCCGGCCTGTATCTGCTGGTGTTTCTGGTTGTTATTACCCTGATTCGCCGGGTGCCCTACGGTTACTGGCGTTACCTGCACCGGGTGATGCCACTGATTTATCTTGCACTGGCCGCCCATGCACTATTGTTGGCTCCGCTGCTGTGGTGGCAACAACCCACCGGCTGGCTGATGGCGCTGTTAATAGTCGGTGGTGCCACCGCGAGCCTGCAATCACTGACTGGAAAAATCGGCAGGAGTCGCCGCTACGAGGGGCTGGTTCAGGCGGTCAAGCAGACCTCAGCGAACATCACGGAAGTTGTCTGTGACATAGGCAAGCGGTGGTCCGGGCATCGCGCCGGGCAATTCGCCCTGGTGACATTCGACCGGGTCGAAGGGGCACATCCTTTCAGCCTGTCTTGTGCTGACAATGCCACCGGTCAGCTCAGCTTTCAGATCAAGGCGTTAGGAGACTACACCCGCAAAATTCCGCAGCAGCTGCACAGTGGCCAGGCGGTGACGCTCGAAGGCCCTTATGGGCGTTTTAATCTCGACAGCGGCAGAAAAAGCGCCCAGCAGATTTGGGTGGCGGGCGGCATCGGCATCACACCGTTTCTGGCAGCACTGGACAACCGCCTGATCAATAACGAAAAAAGACATCCAGCCGTGACACTCCACTACTGCACCGCCGGAGCCGTGAATGACCCAATGGTGATTCGTCTGCAACAACTGACAGAGCAACTTCCGGACATTTCACTTCACCTCTACGACAGCCTGCAGTGGCAGCGATTGACCGCGAACCAACTGCACATCCATGGCTCCAAGGTGGACGTCTGGTTTTGCGGGCCGCAAGGCCTGGCAAAGGCGCTGCGAAGCGAACTTAAGCAACAGTCTGTGTCACTGCGCTTTCATCAGGAAATTTTTGAGTTTCGCTGAAATAAGGCTCGTCTTTCAGCCTCGGTCATTGGAGGGCCGCTGGTGTTTGGCAACGCACAGGCCGGCGTCGCGTGTAGGCGCAGTCTGACAAATTATAAATTGGCGAAAACCCTGCCATCAATGAGTAGACTAAGATGAGTCACTATCGTGGAACACAGTTTTTTAGCATCGCCTTGTTCAGCCTTTTGCTGTTGACGGCTTGCAACAAGCCCCCTGGAAACTTCGAAGGTATACAGCAGAATATCTCGAACGCCGTCAACGTAGCGGATGCCGACGTGACGAAAAATGTCAAGATAGCGCTTGATGGTGATATTGCTATTAATGGCTTTGACATTAGCGTGACCACGCGGAAGGGTGATGTGCGCCTGGTGGGTGTCGTTGACACGCAGACGCAAATCGATGCTGTTATAAAGCTGGCGCGGGGGGCGGACGGCGCCCACACCATCAATAATGAATTGACCATCAAGAATTGAGCCTGCTGCGGACTATTCTCTTTAAAGGCGTTTTCTGCAGCGTCGTTCTCTACAACCTGAGTGATTGGTGAAGCCTATGAGCCATATTGAAAACCATCGATCACATCGCGTCGGTTGGCTACGCGCTGCAGTCCTGGGTGCGAACGACGGAATAGTGTCTACAGCGAGCCTTATTATTGGTGTTGCTGCGGCCAGCAGCGCTCATGAAGGTATTCTGCTAGCAGGACTTGCCGGCCTAGTCGCAGGCGCTATGTCTATGGCTGCGGGTGAGTACGTGTCCGTCAGCTCTCAGTCTGACACTGAAAAAGCCGACCTGGCTATTGAGAAAAAATCGTTGGAACAAGATTTTGAATCTGAAACAGAGGAGCTTGCTTTAATATACGAACGCAGAGGGCTTGAGTCGGCTCTAGCGAACCAAGTTGCTAAGCAGCTGATGGCTTACGATGCACTGGGTGCGCATGCCAGGGATGAGATCGGTATCTCGGAAAGCGCCCGCGCCCAACCTGTTCAGGCAGCGTTCTCTTCCGCAGGCACTTTTACCGTGGGTGCCGCACTTCCATTAGCGGCGGCGTGGATTGTACCCGGTAGCCAGCTTATTTCTGTTGTTGCAGCATCTTCTTTGATTTTCCTCGCTCTTCTAGGCGGAATGGCTGCGCGTGCGGGTGGGGCGTCAATTGCTATTGGCGCAATCAGGGTCACATTTTGGGGTGCACTGGCAATGGCACTTACAGCTGGCGTAGGTCGAATATTCGGTGTGGTTGCATGATGCCTCAGGGAAGATGGCTGCGGATCATCAAACATCCTGCAGTCAGGATTGCCGTTCCACTTGTTATTGCGGTGATGGTCGTTTTTGCCCTTCACCGTTTTGCGTCCCACGTAACATGGAACGACGTGAAAGCCGATCTTGTAGCGGCGTCTCCCGTTTTATTGCTCAAAGCCCTCGCTTTCGCAGCGCTCAGTTTTGTTGGAATCTCTTTCTATGACGCCCTTGCCGTTAACTTGGTCGCGCCATCAAAGGTGCCTTTTCGCATTGCCGCATTGGCTGGAGCGGCAGGCTATGCCATATCCGGATTGTTAGGCGTCTCTTACCTGACGGGCACAGCCGTCCGCTACCGTGTTTATTCGTCGTTCGGCCTCGACCTGGCATCGGTCACCGGGGTCATCGCTATATCCCGGACTGGCTTTTGTTCGGGGCTGGCGTTGGTGTTTGGCGGTCTGCTGGTATTTCACCCATCGGGTTTGAGCGCGATCTTGCCAATAACACCAGCGTTTGAAACTGGCGCTGGTCTTGCCATTCTGGGCGGGCTGGCTGCTTATCTGTTCTGGCTGGCAACGGGCAAGCGAAATTTGAAGGCTGGAGGTTTTGGAATTCCCCTTCCGGGCGCAAAAATCGGCACGGCGCTGACGGGCGCAGGGCTGCTCGATCTGACCAGTGCTGCGATGGTGCTTTACGTCCTGATGCCTGCGGACTTAGTGCAGAACCTGCCTTATTTCGTGACGATTTTCTTTGGTGCGGTCGCGTTGGGCTTTTTGCCTATTCCCATTTACCTTATCGCAATGTGCTCTGGTGGGATTTTACGTGGCACGGGGACGCGTCAAGATTCTTGCGGGCCAGCCTTGCGAGTGCGATTACTCTGGCTGTGATCACGTTCAATTCACTAATGATCGGCAAGGCCAGCCGCAAACGATTGGAGCCGGTTCCCGATACGGTGCGCAGGCTCGTTGCGGCCAGCGAAAACACTGAGGCGAGCATTGCGCTGACGGGGGACAAGTCATTTCTTGTTGCCGATGACCAGAGCGCTTTCATCGCTTATGCCGACACCGGCCGTTCGCTAATTGCAAAGGGCGACCCAATAGGTGATGCGATAGTGGCCAAGAAACTTATCTGGCAATTCCGTGAAATGGGCGACCGACAGGGAAAACGATGCGCCTTCTATGCCGTATCGCTGACCTACATGGCGGTTTTTCTCGATCTTGGCCTGTCGATCCTCAAGATCGGAGAGGTAGCGCGGGTCGACCTTCGTAGCTTCACACTCGACGGTTCAAATAGGAAAGCTCTACGCCAGGCGCGCAACCGTTCCGAGCGCGACGGTTATGTGTTTGAGGTGGTTCCTGCGGCCAGGCTCGCTTCATCAATGGCGGAGCTGCGATCGATTTCAAATGCATGGCTCAAAAGTAAGCAGGGAGAGGAGAAGGGGTTTTCGCTTGGAGCCTTCGAAGAAGGCTATATCGCCAATTTCGACGTGGCCGTCTTGCGCAGTAATACGGGCCAAATTGCCGCTTTCGCTAATCTCTTCAAGGGCGCTAACGTGCATGAATTGTCATTCGATCTTATGCGCCATCGTCCGGGCGGTCCCGGGTTCGCGATGGATGCGCTGCTTGCGGAGCTCATGCTCTGGGGTGCAGCCCAGGATTATCGATGGTTCTCACTGGGCGCAGCACCCTTTTCAGGCATAGAAAACCGCCAGCTGGCACCCATTTGGAACCGCATTGGCGGCTTTGTCTATGAGCACGGCGAACATTTCTACAACTTCGAGGGGCTCAGGGCCTTTAAAGAGAAATTTGATCCGGAGTGGAGCCCGATTTATCTGGCCACTCCCGGCGGACTGGCTGCACCAAAAATTCTTAACGAGGTCAATGTGCTGATTTCGGGCGGGTTTCGCCGACTAATGAAGTAGTTTGGTGAGGGAATTCAGCTTAAAAAATCTTCTGAGATAGACCGCAATCTGTCAATTTTTGACATTTTCCTGATGAAACTTCCACAAAGCCATGACATGGGATGGGCTATCGTACGCTTTCAATGTCAGGCCCACTTTTTCAGTCGTCAATGTGGTGGTTATTTTTATAATGAAACAATTCTTACCGCTTCAATTGCAAGGGTTTATGGCTGCTGGTGGCCTTGCCACGCTGTTTCATTGGCTTGTGATGGCAGCGCTGATCGGCGCCGGGCTTGAGCCAACTCTAGCAACCGCAAGTGGAAGCATGTCTGGCGCTGCACTGAATTATGGCCTCCAGCGGCGTCTGGCATTCCGTAATGCCGGGCCCCACAGGGTCACGCTCTGGCGCTATATCGGCTCCTGCTTTGTCGCCTGGCTGTGCAATCTCGCCTTTTTCTCCCTGCTCAATAACGTTCTGACACTTTCTGTACCGCTGTCACAAGTCGTGACGACAGCTCTTGTTGCTGCACTGAATTACATCGTCTACCAAAGGCTGGTTTTCCATGAACAAACCCGTTAACTTTCCCGTTTTGCCGTTTGATGGTCCGTTTAATAAGCAGCTACTATCACTGGTGGTGCCGCTCTTCAACGAGCGCCCGATGCTGCCACTATTCTTCGACCGGGTTTTACCCGTGCTTGCCAAACTGAATCTGCGCTGGGAAGTCGTGCTGGTTGATGATGGCAGTGACGATAGCAGTGCCCAGTACATTCGCAATGTTATCGACCGAACGCCGGGCGTCCGTTTGATCAAACTAAGCCGTAATTTTGGCAAAGAAGCTGCAATGACGGCGGGGCTGGAACACGCCAGGGGCGATGCGGTGATCGTGCTGGACGCTGATCTGCAAGATCCGCCCGAGCAGATTCCGGCTATGGTCGAATGCTGGCAATCTGGTGTTGACGTTGTTCTGATGCAGCGTCGTTCACGGGCGGGCGAAACTGCGTTCAAACGCTGGAGCGCACATCTGTTTTACCGTTTGCTGAACCGAACCAGTCGGACGAATATTCCGGTGGATACCGGCGATTTCCGGTTGATGAGCCGCAAAGCCGTTAATGCTCTGTTGGGGCTGAAGGAGCGCAATCGGTATATGAAAGGTTTGTTTGCCTGGATTGGCATGCCAACTCAGGTCATCCAGTACGACCGTGAACCGCGAGTCGCCGGGGAAACGAAATGGGATTACCCCGGGCTGGTAGGCCTGGCTCTCGAAGGGCTGACCTCGTTTTCTATTTCACCATTGCGCTGGGCAACCGTGATCGGGCTCATTGCCGCCAGTATGGGCGCGGTCTTCGGACTGTGGATTGTGGTGAAGGCCATCATGCTGGGCGATGCAACCAGCGGTTATCCCTCGCTTGTGGCCATCATCAGCTTTTTGGGGGGCATTCAGCTGATGAGTGTAGGCATCGTGGGTGAATACGTTGGCAAGACCTATATGGAATCGAAGCAGCGGCCGGTTTACCTGACAGAGGAAGTCTTCGAAAGTCAGGATGGTCTGCGCCAACAGGCTAACCAAAAAATGACGGAGACGCGTCATGTCAAAGCGGTTTAATGCTTGGTTGCTGATACTGGCTGCAATAATGGTCAGTCGCTTCATCGGCATGGCGCTGTTTCCCTTTGCTGACACCACAGAGCCCCGTTACGCGGAGATTGCCCGCCTGATGGCCGAAACCGGAGACTGGATTACACCCTGGTTCGAGCCCGGTGTTCCTTTTTGGGGTAAGCCGCCTTTATCATTTTGGGCCCAGGCGGCGGCCATCAAGGTGTTTGGCGTGTCGGAGTTTACGCTGCGTTTTCCCTCCTGGCTGGCAACGCTTGCCATGGTCTGGCTGGTCTGGCGACTGGCGCGGCAACTTTGGAGTGTTCATGTGGCTCGATGGAGCAGCCTGGTCTTCGCCACCATGGCCCTGACGTATATCAGCGCCGGCGCGGTGATGACGGACGCCTTTCTGGCTCTGGGCACAACCCTCACTTTGGTCAGTTTCTGTTTGGTGATGATGGGGGAAGGCGGTCGGTGGCGCTGGCTTTTCTTTATTGGCTTGGTGATCGGGCTGCTATCCAAGGGGCCTTTGGCGCTGGTGCTGGTCGGAATTCCCATCGTGCTGTGGTTAATGCTCTCATGGCGGGAAGCCGGCAACAATCTGAGGCGACTGCCCTGGTTGCGAGGAACACTGATGACAGCCGTGCTGGTCTGTCCGTGGTACATACTGGCAGAGTTAAAGACGCCCGGATTTCTGGATTACTTTATCATTGGGGAGCATATTCGTCGGTTTCTGGATCCGGGGTGGGCGGGTGATCTTTATGGCAGCGCCCATGACCAGCCAAAAGGCATGATCTGGATGTTCTGGTTGTGGGCCTCGTTCCCCTGGGGCATAGTCGCATTGTTGAGCCTGGCACTGGCGTGGTTCAGGGGCAAAAGACACGGTATTGTAAGCCGCACGATATCGAGTCCGGGCGTTAGCTTTTTGCTGGTAAGCGCACTGGCACCGATGCTGTTTTTCACGCTTGCAGGTAATACACTGTGGACGTATATACTGCCTTCACTGCCGTTTACCGCCATTTTGATCGGCCGCTGGGTGTCAGAATGTAAGCCTTTCTGGTTGTCTTCTGTGCGTGGTGGCTTGGTCGCGTTTGTGCCTGTCTTACTGACCGGATTTGTGTGTGTCGCCGTCTTGGGCTGGACGCCGCTCAAAACAGAGAAGGAACTGGTAAGTTATTATCAGCAGATCAGGGAAGCCGATGACAGCCCGTTGATCTATCTGGACGATCTGCCATTTTCAGCCAGATTTTACTCAGGTGGAACGGCTTTGGAAGTCACCAGGAGCGGTTTAGACAATTTCCCCCACGTTGACGCATTTGAGCACCTGTATGTGGCGGTACCCAAAAAATGGTCGCGCGAAAAAGTCGCCGGTTTATCACCGTCCGCCCGGAAAGTTATGGAAAATAAGCGCTATCAATTGCTGGTCATTGATGGATTTCGCCGCGATCAGCAATCGGTGTCTGACACCAAGGGGGTTCGCTCGAATGACATCTAATCAAGCTTCTCTTCAAGATTCCGGCCAAAGTTCTAGCCACGTTTCGCGGAAAGCGCCTGTTCAGTCTCCTCTCAGGCTGCTGATTATTGAAGACCAGGTCGATCTGGCAGAAAACCTGTTCGAGTTTCTGGGTGAAGACCGCTACAGTCTCGACTTTGCCTCGGACGGTTTAACGGCTTTGCATCTTCTGGCGACACAAAGCTATGACGTGATTGTGCTCGATCTGATGTTACCTGGTGTCAATGGTTATGATATTTGTCGGCGTATTCGTCAAGACCTGCAATGTCAGACCCCCGTTATTCTGATGACGGCATTGAGTGCAATGGCCGACAAGGAGAAGGGGTTTAATTGCGGTGCAGATGATTATCTGGTGAAGCCGTTTGAACTGCGTGAACTGCAATTAAGGATTGAGGCTTTGCATCGGCGCCATTCGCCTCAAAGACCGGTTCTGGCGGCCGGCAATATTCGGTTTGACCCGGGTACGCTGGAAGTGGCGCTACGTGGATCGAAAACAACTTTGTCCGGCACGCCGGCTCGCCTGTTTGAATTGCTGGTGCGAGCCTATCCGAGCTTTCTTAGCCACGAGGCGCTAACGGATGCCGTATGGGGCGCTCATCATGGAGAAACCGAAGGCAACAGTCTTCGCACCCACATCTATACGCTTCGAAAATCCTTGCAAGTTGGCTTGGGCAATGGGCTCGTAAAAACAATCCATGGCCGCGGATACAGCCTGGAAGCCCCGCCAACAGAGAACCCTGAGCCGCAATGAAGTCATCTTTGACCGCACGCCTGGCGCGAACACTTTTTTTTCTGATTGCCGCCACCACAGCGACATCGATGTTTATTGTCGAACTGTTTGTTAATGACGTTGAGGACACCATTCTGGGTTTGGAGCTCAAGGCTGAAGCCGAGTATTTCACGGAGCAACTTCAGCAAGGGCGTTTTCAGACCATTAAAACGGCGCAGCTTGTGGCCGTTTTTCTACCAGAAGGCCAGGAAGACGCAGTGATGCCAGAATATTTTCGGAGCCTTTCCTTGCCGTTTTCCCAGGAAATCGAAGTAGGGCAGACAACGCTTCTGATTTACGGCCGGCAGCTTGAAGCGCCTTCTGGCAAGCTCTTTCTGGCCAAAGACATCACCATCATGGAGAATCGTGAGAGTTTGGTTCTGCTCGTCCTGGTGGGTGTGGCGGGTTTAATGCTCCTTATCGGCTTTTTCGTTGCTCGCACAGGAGCGCAGTACCTGGTACGTCCTTTCAGAAAGTTAACCCACGAAGTACTGAACACAGTGCCCGGATCCTCGATGGAGCAAATCGCCACGGATTACCGTGATCAGGAGTTTTGCGATATTGCCGAGGCGTTTAATCGTTTTCTATCTGCGCTTGAACATCATATCGAGCGGGAAAAATCGTTTGTTAAGCTGGCCAGCCATGAACTTCGTACGCCTCTGGCCGTGATGAGTGGCGCCTTGAATGTACTGGAACAACGCCAAAGCTTGTCGGCGCCCGATCAGAAAACCCTCTCCCGTATTCGTCGAGCCATGCAAACCATGCGCGACGATACCGACGTACTGCTTGAACTTGCGCGCAGTGAGGCGCCCGAAGGTGACGCAAGAACCATTGTGCTACAAGACATCGTTCAAAACACCATTGATGACCTGGAGCATGGAAATCCGGCTCACGCCGGGCGAATCACTGTCTACAACAATAACCTTGAGCTGAGAGTCAAAACCCATCCCGCTCTGGTGCGAATGGTGCTCCGCAACCTGTTGCAGAATGCGCTAAGGCACACTCATGCCGGGGTGGAGGTTCGTATGATCGAAAACAGAATCTCGGTGCGAGACTTCGGTCCCGGGCTTCCTAGTAAAATAACGGAGCACTTGAGCGCTATCGGAGCGCCCAGTGCCATTACTTCAACGGCCGGAGAGTTCAGTAACACCACCTTTGGGTTGCTGATCGTGCGGTTGGTTTGTGAACGACTGGGCTGGGATCTGGAGATCGCACGGTCAGACAATAAGGGAACGGAGTTCCTGATACACGTTCACAATCGTGCCTGACAGGCACGGCTCGCTACGCAGACTCCCAAGCTAAACGGGGTTGCCAGCAAACGATTCACAAAAAGCCGCACCCAGGCTTTCCTCAAGAACGATCACTAAATTAAGAGGGCGCGGTCTTTAAAAGCGGAAAGTGATCATTGAAATGCATGATCAGGCTAGTAGAGTAAATTGTTGAAAATTGAAAATCTGCCTGGTTTTCCAATGGGGAAACCAGGCAGATTAAGCCAAACCCTTAAACGTAGAAGTCCAGATCTTCCTGGGCTTTCAGCAGGTCCCGCATTTTGATGGGATCATCACCTGTGAAGAAAATCAGGCCCCAATGCGTTCCGAAAGCTGACCGGTCAGGAACTGTCTCTTCCGTCGGTGCGACCAATTCGTGAGACTCGAAGTAGGGGTGATCAACCGTTGCACTGGGCATTTCCAGCTTGCTGACCACACGACGCCTTGGGTAGACACCGAAGCAACCTGCGTAGCATTTTGCATCAACCACTTCCCGCGGGAAAAAGGCATCCACTTCCTCTTTCGTGCTCTTGGGGTCAAATACCAGCATTGAGGCTTGGTAAGCGCTGAATCCGTAAGCTCGCTCTATCAATTCGAAGGCCTTGAAGCCGGGCGGGCGGTAAGCAACCTCGCCAAAGTACATTTCGCCGTCAGCCGTTACGAAGTACTCGGGGTGAATAAAACCGAACTGAATGTCGAAGGTTTTAACCAGCAACTCGATCTGCTTGGTGATCGCGTTGCGCCAGCTTTCCAGTTGATCGGTCGCAGGAACAAACACCGAATAACCCAAGGTCACGTATTCGGAAATATTCAGAAACTTGACTTTTCCGTCGTGGATCCAGGCTTCGACGGCAAATTCCCAACCATCCAGGTGACTTTCCATCAGCAGGGGGTAATCTTCGGCAGGTATGTAGTCGATTTCTTCAACCTTGCGGATCATCCTGTGGCCTAGACAACCGGCCTTGTCGAATGCTTTGACGTGAATCGGGTCATCCGGGTCACCGTCAAGCTTCAGCAAAGTCTGGTTAACACGCTTCATGAAGCGAACGATGTCTTCTTTATCGTGTGCTTCCTCAAAGATCCCGACGCGAATGCCGCCCAGTTGAGCGCGGCGCTTCATCAGTGATTTGTCGCGGAACAAGATGGACTGTCCGAACATGCGGGGGCTGTTCAGCAAGACGGAGTTGATGGCACCGGACCATTCGACGGTTTCTTCGAACAGCGGTATTGCCACATCAACACCTTCCGCCTGGAGCCTTTTTGCGATCTCCAGGGACCGATCATTCAAGCGGAGAAAATCCCAGGCGATGAAAGGAATCTTGTTTGCCGTACAAAAATCAGCAGCCCAATCCGGGGCAATTACGATGTAGCGGCGGTCGAACTTTTGCGCGGCCTTGATTGCATTCACACTCCAGCCAAGCAGTGCAATGTAGCCTTTGTTCGGATCTTTGGGAGTTTCGGTACCTTTAACCGAGTCCATTTCCGGGTCAAGCCAGGCTGTTACCGATTGGGATAGCTCTCTCTCAGATGTTATTGACATTCGACGTGCTCCTTGAAGGCGTGTCTAAAAACTGCGCTGGATTTGGAGCGCAAAATGGAAACCGAGCCGTTAAATAATTTCGTTTATGAAGGAGGTTGAGCAACCTGAAATTAGGCGAGACACTTAGACTGAAGACGTTCTCACTGCGCGGCTTTAAAAGGTCACTGGTTGTAATCGTCTGCCTTAATATAGACGGTATAGTCACAAATTGAAACGAAAGCGCCGGAATCAATTGCTTCCTTAGCGCCATAAGAGCATCTTTGGGCGAGCCCGAGCAGCCTGTTGAGTAGGCAAGGAAAATATTTTGACTGTCACCTGTTTTGACCGAGATACCATCGCTCTAGTAGCAAGTTTTGACGAGACGCTGGAACGGCTTGCGATTGCACGCCAGACTGACCGAATGGCGTCTAACAGGGAGGTACTGGCAGCGGCACTTCACGTTATGGAGGCTCCTGGCGGACTGGATGCGCTTTACGCCCGAGTACCGGCAATGGAAACCAAGGGCATATTTACCAACGGTGATTGGGGCCAACCTGCTATTCTGCGGCCCGCAATTGCCGTACGCACGTTACGTCTGGGAGCGCCAGACTACACGTCTATCGAAGCCTTGAGTGAGCTTCGCCTACTTGCCGTGGCTATGGGTGATTACCGTCATCGCGGAATTTCGGCAGAGCAGGCCAGGCGCTTTCTGACCCAAGTAACGGCGTTGAACCTGGACTTGCTGTCTGGCCAGATGAGCGAAGCCGATCGGGAGCGGCCGCAGGAGCTAGGGCAGATCGTCAACTCTCTCTACCAATATTTGCTCAACAGACTTGGCTACGAGAGCATTCTCGACAGTTTGGTGGACGAAGTGCGTCGGTTGCTAGCCCAGCGCCCCATACAGACAGGCAGTATCAAGCAGATGGTCGGCCAGATTGCAAAATGCCTGTTTGACCCGAACATAGAGACCGAAGGGATGGACAAGGCCGCGCGTCTCGTCCGGGCTTTGTTCGGCCCAGCGAAAGGCTGTCGTGATGACCCGGGTTTTGCCGTTTACAGCGAACGCCTCGCCGCTATGGACGAGGCAGCACTGTCGGAAGAGGCGCAGGGCTTTGCCAAAGCAATGCATGAAACGGGCATGGTTTCTCCCTACCACCCTATGCTTTTGCGGCATCTGCGGGGGCTTCAGGATGACATCATACCTTTGGCGTTGGGCCTGAGCAGCACCGGCATTGATGTTCTTCAATGCTACCAAGAGATTGTTTTTGAGCTGATCGACCAGGTTGTACACCCGGAAACCTGCCAGGCAGTATACGGCCTGGCTATGTTTCTTGAACGTGGTGGCCTGTTCACACCGCCTGTAGCGTCCGGCCTTTGGCGGCAGCTTGAACTGAAACTTTGCCCGGTAGCAGCTAGTGCTCTGCGCGAGGTTTTTGGTGACACCCACCCGCCAAGGGTGTATTTACTCGCCGGTGTATTGAACCTTCTTGGGCAACCGCTGGGTGTTGGCCAAGGTAATAACCCGACGTGTCAGTCGGTCATTGGTCTTTCCATGTGGGCCTTCAACGACGCCGATTTTCTATTGCAGTTGGTCGCCTGGGCTGCCCGCGATGACGATGTCATCATGCGCTTCGAAGGTCAGCGAATTACCTCACAGCACCTGGAACCAGGTCTTGCCAAAGAGTCGCCCACCGATGTGGACCCGGTTTCACTGATTCTGGTGCCACATCTTGATCGCATTTATGCGGAGATGGGCCGCTTGTGCGGCGAGCGCGACGATGATTTGCATCGCTGGATTAACCCGGAAATGTACGGTTGGTGGGTAGGGCAGGATTTCCTTAGCGTTATTAGCTATGAGACAGGGAAAATTCATGATTATCCGTACTTTATACGTCATTTCTACGCCTGTTATCACCCTTATTACAACGGCAGCATACCTGTTATACATCCGCAACCGGCCGGTATTGCAGTCACCGACAGTGGCGGGCGCCTTGTGGGGCGCCACGCCATAACCATCATCCGCGTCAGCCTTGATCGCCTTAGCGAGATGCGCATCTACTTTTATAACCCCAATAACGACAGCGGCCAGGATTGGGGGCAGGGGATTAACTGCTCGACTCAAAGCAATGGAGAGCGGCATGGCGAAGCATCGCTGCCATTCGCCGAATTTGCGTCACGTTTGTGCGTATTTCATTACGACTCGAGGGAACTGGGAGACCTATCCGTTGTACCTGAAACAGACGTCGCACGCGCAACAGAACTCGGCCGCACCAGTTGGGCTGCCGGTTATGAGTAAAACGCGGGCAACTTCCCTTTAGGGAGAAGCTCTAGCAACGGCGTCTGTTGTCATCAGTAGCCTGCGAATCAGTGCTGTAAAATCTGATTCAGAAATTGCTGGGTCCGTGCTTCTTTGGGGTTCGAGAAGAACTCCTCCGGCGGCGCCACCTCAACAATCTCGCCTTGGTCCATGAAGATCACCCGGTCCGCTACGGTTTTAGCAAAACCCATCTCGTGGGTGACACAAATCATGGTCATGCCACTGCCTGCCAGTTCAATCATCACATCCAGTACTTCTTTGATCATTTCCGGGTCCAGCGCCGAGGTGGGTTCGTCAAACAGCATAATTTTTGGCTTCATGCACAGCGCCCGGGCAATGGCAACGCGCTGTTGTTGGCCACCGGAAAGTTGACCTGGGTATTTGTCCGCCTGCTCCGGAATCTTCACTCGATCTAGATATTCCATAGCGGTGGCGAGAGCTTCCCGCTTGGGTACCTTGCGCACCCACAGCGGCGCTAAACAGCAGTTCTCTAGCACGGTCAGGTGCGGAAACAGGTTGAAGTGCTGGAACACCATGCCGACTTCCTTGCGCACGGTGTCGATCTGCTTCACATCGTCAGTAATCTCGACACCGTCCACAATGATCTGACCGCGCTGGTGTTCTTCCAGCCGGTTTATACACCGGATAAATGTCGATTTTCCTGAACCAGAAGGTCCACAAATAACGATCCGCTCACCTTCCTTCACATCAAGGTTCAGACCCTTGAGTACGTGAAAGGTGCCGTACCATTTATGCATGTCGGCGACCTTGATAATGGTCTCGTCAGTGCGCTTGGTCAATTCAACCGGAGCGGTGCGCGCACTCTCCGGATTTTGTGCAGTGTTGTGCTCAGTCATGTTGGTGTCCCGTCAAGATTTATGGCCAGTGTCGAGTTTTCGTTCAAGGTTCTGGCTGTAACGGGACATGCCGAAACAGAAAATCCAGAAACAGAAGGCCACAAAGACATAACCTTCCGTAGTGACGTTGCGCCAGGCCGGGTCAGTGATGGTCGACTGCACCGCTCCCAGAATATCGAACAGGCCAATAATGAGGACCAGTGTGGTGTCTTTGAACAGGGAAATGAAGGTGTTAACGATACCGGGGATCACCAGTGTGAGTGCCTGCGGCAATACCACCAGCCCGGTCTTGCGCCAATAGCCCAGTCCCAGAGCGCTGGCAGCCTCATACTGGCCTTTCGGGATTGCTTGCAGGCCGCCTCGTACTACCTCTGCCATATAGGCCGATTGCCAGAGAGTGATACCGATCAACGCCCGCATCAGCTTTTCAAAGTTGACCCCGTCCGGCAGGAATAGGGGTAGCATCACGGACGCCATGAACAGCACTGTAATCAACGGCACGGCTCGCCAGACTTCAATGAAAACGACGCACATGCCGCGAATAATCGGCATATCGGAGCGACGCCCCAGTGCCAGTATGGTACCTATTGGCAATGCGGCGAGGATCCCTACGTAAGCGAGAATCAACGTCAGCATCAGGCCGCCCCATCTACTGCTTTGAACTTCTTCCAGTCCAAACCAGCCACCGGGGATCAGGATGTATCCGATCAGCGGCAGGCCGGTCAGCCCGAAGATACCGAACCACTTGCGGCGCGGGAAGCGCTCGATGAACTGAGGCACGAAGGCCACCGCGAGCAGGCCGAACATGATGTCAACGCGCCATTGCAAGGCGTCGGGATAAAATCCGTAGATAAAGAAGTTCAACCGTTGACCGATAAACAGCCAGCAAGCGCCTTCACCACTGCAGTCAGACGCACTTTCGCCGGTGAACGTCGCTTCAAGAATCACCCAGTTCAGCAGCGGCCCCGCGCTCGTAATCACCAGATAGGCGGCTACCAGCGTCAGCACAATGTTGTACCAGGTTGAGAACAGGTTTTTACGCACCCAGCCAATAACACCGATGTCCTGACGGGGCGGCAATTCCGATGGAAGACTCATCATCGCTCCTGCAGCGCTACGGCGCGGTTATAAATGTTCATGAGACCCGAAATGATCAGGCTGATAGTGAGATAAACAGCCATGGTGATGGCCACCACCTCAACCGCTTGTCCTGTCTGGTTCAGGGTAGTACCCATAAACACCGATACCAGGTCTGGATAGGCGATCGCGGTTGCCAGCGACGAGTTTTTAACCAGGTTTAGATATTGGCTGGTCAAAGGCGGAATGATGACCCGCATGGCCTGTGGAATGACGACCAGTCGCAGGGTGAAACTGGACCTAAGACCAAGCGCACTAGCAGCTTCCGTTTGGCCGCGGTTTACCGCCAGAATGCCGGAGCGGACGATTTCCGCGATAAAACTGGCGGTGTAGAGCGACAGAGCAATCCAGAGTGCGGCAAGCTCCGGCAGTATTGAAGCCCCACCGGTAAAGTTAAAACCGGTCAGTGACGGCATTTCCCAGACCAGGGGCCTGCCGACCAGCACGAACATCAGAAGCGGCAAAGCCAGAATCAGCACCGCCCCGACCCGTAAGGCCGGAAACAACTGGCCAGTGCGGAATTGGCGTTTCTTAGCCCAGCGGTGTACAAAAACCGCCGCTGCGACACCCACAATCAACGCTGCCATTACCCAGCCAAATCCGGGCTCCGCACTCGCAGTCGGGAAGTAAAGGCCACGATTGCTGAGAAAAAACATGTCAGCCACATCAAGGCTTTGACGCGGGCTGGGAAGAGTTTGCAGCACCGCAAAGTACCAGAAGAAAATTTGCAGTAGGAGCGGAATATTACGAATGGTTTCAATATAAACCAGCGCCAACTTGGCAATTAGCCAGTTGCTGGAAAGTCGTGCTACACCAACAACAAAACCGATAATCGTAGCCGCTACAACACCCATGGCTGACACAAGCAAAGTATTAAGCAGACCCACAAAAAAAGTGCGGCCATAGGTCATGGTGGAGTCGTAGGGAATCAGGCTCATGATGATGCCAAAGCCCGAAGTCTCGTCCAGGAAGCCGAAACCTGTGCTAATACCGCGGCTTTCCATATTGCTCAGGGTGTTATGGAACAGTGTCCAGCCAAACCAGAAAACAGTTGCCAGCGCGAGGGTCTGAAATACAAACATCCGTACCTTGGGGTTGTTCCAGGGCTTTGGCCGCGAGCCGTTTGAAGGAGTCATATTGGATTCGTTCATAGATTAACCCGAAAAATGCCCCTGGATTCCAGGGGCAACTGAACGTCAAACATTCCGGCCACGCAGCAACCGGAATGTCATGGCTATCGGGTATTAACGAACCGGTGGCGCGTACATAATACCGCCATTATTCCACAAAGCGTTTAGACCGCGGTCGAGCCCAAGCGGGGTGTCTGGTCCAACGTTACGCTCATACATCTCACCGTAGTTACCGACGGTCTGGATGATTCGGAAGCCAAAGTCAGCTGGAACGCCGAGCTTCTCGCCCATGTCGCCGGTGGTGCCGAGTAAACGCTGGATTTCAGGGTTTGTGGACGACTTCATATCTGAAACGTTGGCCTGGGTGACGCCCAGTTCTTCCGCGTTGATCTGCACAAACAGCGTCCATTTCACGATATTGAACCATTGGTCATCTCCCTGGCGAACGACAGGGCCAAGAGGTTCCTTGGAAATAATGTTCGGCAGGATGACAGCGCTGCTGGGGTCTTCCAGTTTACTGCGCAGGGCGGCCAGCTGTGAGCGGTCTGAGGTCAGAACATCACAGCGGCCGGCTGCAAAGCCGCTGACAGTCTGTTCGGAGGTATCGAATACCAGAGGGTTGAACTTCATACCCTTGGTGCGGAAATAGTCCGCCAGATTCAGTTCCGTTGTAGTGCCCGCCTGAATACAGATCGTGGCACCGTCCAGTTGCTCGGCATTGTCTACGCCTAACGATTTGCTGACCAGAAAACCTTGGCCGTCATAGTAGTTGGTGCCGGCAAAATTGAGGCCCAGGGAGGCATCGCGGGTAAGGGTCCATGTGGTGTTACGTGAAAGAATATCGATTTCACCAGACTGCAACGCGGTAAAGCGTTCTTTCGCCGTCAGCGGCGTGAACTGGACTTTGTCGGCACTGCCAAAGACTGCGGCCGCTACGGCGCGACAGGTATCCACATCGATACCTGTCCAGTTGCCGTTTTCATCTGGCTGGGAGAAACCCGGCAAACCGGAGGTAACACCACACTGCACGTGCCCCCTTGATTTAACGTCGTCCAGGGTTGCGGCCTGCACACTTCCTGCCATCAGGGTGCCACCGAGGGTTGTCGCAATGGCGACCAGTAAGAGTTGTTTTTTCATTGTCGTAAGTCTCCGAAGTTTCAGTTAGTTACACACCCACTGTGGTAAAGCAAAGCGCAAGCCAGTCCGTGTAACTTTATGATTGTTATAGTAATAAAACTTCATCCCTGAAAAATATCGTTCATCTTGGTGCCTATTGCCTAAAAAACGCCGCTTATTAGTGCGTTCAGGCCGGACTGTGGTGCACTGTCCGCGAACCGCAACTTCAGAGGCAGGTTGTGCCTTTCACGAGAACTTCATCGGTATCCGGGAATCTCTCCTAATATTTGTCGACTTTGCATCGCGTTTGTACGTATTTCATTTTTAAAAAAACACGCAGTGACGTTCAGCTCAGATGATAATGCCGCATTCTTCAGTAACAAAAAAGCATGTATTTTCTGTGTCGGCAAAGCGGCGCTCATCAGCGCTGAATCTCGCGAATATAATCTGGGTCAGAAAAGAATTTATTCTTGTTCTCAAAACTGTCGAACGGCCGCATCATCGGTGTGCTTACCCTCACGCCTGATGACTTCTGGCGCCACTCCCTGCACCAATGACGGCAAGCGAATACGTTCCCGGCGGGATGTCTTCCGTCATTGTCTGACGCAATTCCAGATCGTCGGTGTAATTCAATAGAAAACCAATCCGGATCACTTTGCCCCGCTCCCTGAAAGAAAAATACAGTTTATTCTTGCGGCCGCAGGTTCCCAGGGGATCGTTCGCAAGAACGTTCCTGGTTTTTTCAGTCAGAACGAACTGGACACGGTGCCTGTCATCTTCTGGGCGTATGCGTGTCAGATAGCCTAGAGTTTCGATGTTTTTTATTGTCTGTGAAGCCGTACCTCGGGTCATGCCATAGAAAGTGTCAAAGGCGAACGGCGTTCGCGATACGCCTCAAGTAATAGACCAAATCTGCGATCGCACGACTGTCCATATTCAACCCCTTTCGTTATTTTTTGAAAGTAGCGTTTTTAAACTATCTTGACAATATTATAGTTTCGGAACGATACTATAATCCTGCCGTATTGGTGAAGGTCATGAGGCCTTTGTAACCCTTGGGAGGACAAAATGCTGACAGCGAATGATCTAAGAGACTACATCATGAATGGCCTGACCTGCGATCATGTGGAAGTGCAGGGCGATGACGGCCAGCACTTCGAAGCGGTCATCGTGAGCCAGCAATTTGCCGGGAAAAATAAGATACAGCAGCATCAACTGGTTTATCTGGCACTCGGAGATCGGATGCGCTCGGAGATTCACGCGCTGGCCATGCGCACTTTTACGCCCCAAACCTGGGCGCGACCAGCCACCAAATAACGTCGGAGAAATCAGAAATGAACGTACAGGAAAAAATTCTCAGTCAGGTCACAGCTGATACCATTGTGCTTTACATGAAAGGCAAGCCCCAGTCTCCGCTGTGTGGTTTTTCTGCTACGACTGTGCAGGTATTAAATGCCTGCGGCGTGCAGGATTTTGCTGCTGTCGATGTGCTAGCCGATCCGGAAATCCGCGATGGCATCAAGGTGTACAGCAACTGGCCGACCATTCCTCAGCTCTACATCAAGGGCGAGTTTGTCGGTGGTGCCGATATTGTGCGTGAAATGTATGAGCAAGGTGAACTGCAGAAATTGCTCCAATCAGCGCTGGCTTGATGACATTGAAACCGGTGAGGGGCGGGCTCCCAACGATGCAAAGCTTGACTGCACCAGAACTGGCCGCATGGATCGAGAATGCGGCGCGCCCGAACCCCGTATTACTCGACATACGTGAGCCGTGGGAATTTCAGATCTGTCATATTAGCGGTGCGTTGACGATGCCTATGAATACCATCCTTGACAAGTTCTCCGAACTGGACGCGGAGCATTCGATTGTCTGCATCTGCCACCACGGCGTGCGTAGTATGCAAGTCGGGTTGTTTTTAAAAAAGCATGGTATTAACCACGTTAGCAACCTTACAGGTGGCGTTCATGCCTGGGCTCTGCAAGTCGACGGCACGATGCCGACCTATTGAGATTCAGGTTTATCGACTTTCGCAAAAATGATGGTAGGCAATAAGCGTATGAATTGGGATTGGTTGTTATTTTGGCGGCAGAGATCAAAGCCACTTTCTCCCCCGTTAATTGAAAATACAAGGAACTTAAACATGCAGAGCACTGACCGTAATCAACCTCACGCGCCTGACGCGTCATCCCGGTCGGCCGTTAGCGCCGATAAGCTGCCGGGGATACGTCATATCATCGCCGTCGGAAGTGGCAAGGGTGGCGTTGGAAAATCCACGGTGAGTGTGAATTTAGCCCTGGCACTGCAGCGGCTAGGGGCGCGCGTCGGAATCGTAGACGCCGACATTCTTGGCCCCAGTATCCCCGGCATGCTCGGCATCCCAACCGGTGAGCGGCCAGCGACGACCCCGGAGGGAAAGATGATCCCGGCGGAACAGCACGGCCTGAAGGTGGTGTCGATGGGCATGCTCACCGGAGATGACGAGCCGGCTGTCTTACGCGGACCAATGGTGGGAAAATACTTAAAAATGTTCGTCGACGGCGTGCAATGGGGATCGCTGGACTACCTGATTCTTGACCTGCCACCCGGCACAGGCGACGTCCAATTGACGCTTGCGCAGAGTATGCCGCTGTCGGGTGTGGTGATCGTAACGACGCCACAGACCGTGAGCCTCAAGATCGCGCGCCGAGGTTTGCGGATGTTCGAGAAAGTGCAGGTTAAAATTCTCGGGCTGGTTGAGAACATGCGCACCTTCACCTGTCCTCACTGCGGCGAGAACACGGATATCTTTCGTCACGGCGGCGGTGAGCAGATGAGCGAGGAACTTGGCGTCCCGTTTCTGGGTGCGTTACCTCTCGATGCCGATGTCGTTACCAGCGGTGATGAAGGTCGGCCGATCGTGGCGGGACAGCCAACATCGGTCAGCGCCAAGGTGTATGCCTCCATCGCAACGGCGCTTGTGGAGCAGCTTCACGCGTCGGTTACAGTGTTAAAACCCTTCGTCTGGACGTGGGACAGCAACGAGGGGGCACCTGACTGGACGGAAGGTGCGGTGCGGCCTGCTGGATCGCAGAACACCCCGATCGGTTTATTGCGTCGCGATCCGCGCACTTTATCCATTCTCTGGGAGGATGGTCATCGCGACGACTTTGACGTCCGCGATCTGCGCCTGGCATGTCATTGCGCCCTTTGTGTCGAGGAGATGAGCGGACGCAAGCTACTTGATCCAAAAACAATACGCCATGATGTCGCTCCGCAACAGATCACGAGTATAGGTAACTACGCAATCAAATTCGATTGGAACGACGGCCACAACAGCGGGATATATTCGTTTAACGACCTACGTGCCTTGGGTGCGAGCGCTGTAGCGGGCGATGTTGAAAATGTCTGATTTCCTGCTTGCGGATCAGCCGGTCAGTATTCGCGCCGAGTCTTCGCTCGCCGACCCCGACACGTGTAAGTTCATCGTCAGCCGTACCTTGCATCCTGGCGGCCCGTTCTTTTTTGGCAACAAAGAACGAGCCGTTGGTTCGCCGCTCGGAGAGCAACTTTTCGCACTCCCTGGCGTGGCTAACTTGCTCATTGCCGATAGCGTGGTGACCGTCTGCAAAGAGCCGGCCGCCTCGTGGTCAGGGCTGAAAGCAGGTATCGGAATGGCCATCCGTACGCAGTTGCGTAGTGGCGTGCCGGCGATCCTGGAGATGCCTGCTCATAACCGCAGGCAAGGAAAAACCGATGCAGAGCTCACTACGGCGGTTCAGGAACTCCTGGACAAAGAGGTCAATCGTTCAATCGCTAACCACGGCGGGAAGATTTCTATTGTGGGGGTCCGGCAAGGGAAGCTTTCTATCACCATGAGCGGAGGCTGCCAGGGATGCGCTTCTTCTCAGGTAACGCTGAGGCAGGGATTCGAAGTCATGCTCAAAAGAGTCGCCCCAGAAATTGAGGAGATTATTGATGTGACCGACCACGCAGCGGGAACGCAACCTTTCTACCCGCGCCATAAGGAGCCCTTGTGATAAAGCGACCGCCCCAGAAAACCGCCC
This sequence comes from Marinobacter sp. ELB17, assembly GCF_000169375.1. Classification (GTDB taxonomy): domain Bacteria; phylum Pseudomonadota; class Gammaproteobacteria; order Pseudomonadales; family Oleiphilaceae; genus Marinobacter. Next base: position 25,768 of record NZ_AAXY01000027.1, on the reverse strand, counting down.
CTATTGTTTCGACCCTCGACGATCTTGCAACGTTGGCAAACTATTCGCTCATGGATTCCCTCAACTGCGACCCTGACGCGAAAGTAAATGGACGCGACCACGCCCCACGACAAGTCTTCACGGGCCACTATGTTCCCGTCAATCCCACGCCAATCGAAAACCCGGAGTACGTCGCGCACAGCAAAAACCTGTTTCGCGAACTGGGCTTCGCCGACAGAATGGCACAGTCGGCCGACTTCATCCGCGTGTTTTCCGGCAACATCGCGTTCGTTCCGGAGCCGATGCGCCAGGTCGGTTGGGCGTGTGGCTATGCACTTTCCATCTTCGGCACCGAATACAATCAACAGTGCCCCTTCCAAACCGGCAACGGATACGGCGACGGTCGCGCAATTTCAGTGCTTGAGGCCGTCATTAACGGTCACCGCTGGGAGATGCAGTTAAAAGGTGGCGGCCGGACGCCATACTGCCGCGGTGCGGACGGTCGGGCCGTCCTGCGATCGAGTGTCCGGGAATTTCTGGCGCAAGAGCACATGCACGCGCTTGGGGTGCCAACGTCACGGTCGCTGAGTTTGTACGTGTCAAAAACGGAGAAGGTCAAGCGGCCGTGGTATTCGGAGGGCTCACGCTCGAAGGATCCAGACACGCTTGTATCGGAGGCAGTCGCCATCTCGACGCGGGTCGCACCTTCGTTTATTCGGGTTGGTCAACTGGAGCTCTTCGGTCGCCGTGCACGCAAGAAAGAGCACCCGCAAGCGATGGAAGAGCTTGAGAAGATTGTGTTGCACCTGATCGACCGTGAATACGGTGACGTTATCGATCAGAACCTGGCAACCACCGAAAAAGTGGTATCGCTTGCGCGGGAGTTCCGCGGCCGACTCACATCGCTTGTGGCGAACTGGATTCGCGTCGGCTACTGCCAGGGAAACTTCAACAGTGACAACTGTGCGGCCGGCGGCTTCACACTCGACTACGGTCCATTCGGATTCTGCGATGTATTTAATCCGCAGTACCAGCCATGGACGGGTGGCGGACATCACTTCTCGTTCCTGAATCAGCCAGAAGCAGCCGAACGCAACTTCCACATGTTTTGTTCGGCGTTGCGCCCGTTGCTGACGGCGCATCAGGACTGTCTGCTTGAGCTCGACCAGATTCAAAGTGATTTCTCGAAAGCGATGCAAACGCAAATGAAGAAGATGTGGGCTGCCAAACTTGGACTTGCCACCTTTCACGAGGCCTTGTTCAGTGAGCTCGCCACGCTGATGGTGCAAACGCCTGTTGATTACACCATTTTCTTTCGCCAGCTCTCGACGGTGCCCGACGACATTGGCCTACTCAAAAAAAGCTTTTACAAGGGCTCAGCTTTTGAAACAGACCTCGAAGGCATGGACAAGCGTTGGGCGGAGTGGCTCAAAAAATGGAAAACGCTTGCCGGCATTGTCAGCACAACCGACGCAACTGCAACTGCGCCGCGCGCTCGTGAGGAGCTCTCTCAACAGATGAAACTCGTCAACCCGAAATACAGTTTGCGGGAGTGGTTCGTTGTGCCTGCGTATCAGCAAGCAGCTGCCGGTAACTACTCTCTAGTGCGAGATCTGCAGGAAGTCATGACGCAGCCATACGCCGAGCAATCGAAAGACGTAGAGGAAAAATACTATCGGCTGAAGCCGCTGGAGCTCTTCGAAGTTGGCGGCTCGTCGTATTATAGCTGCTCATCGTGACCAAAAAAGTAACGGAAAAGTTGATCGAAAACCACCTGAGCATAGACGTTATGAGGCGTGACGAAAAGATCGATAGGAGCCATGGGGATGGCTGATCAACTTAACGAAAAAAAAGCGTTTTTGACATGGGAAGAATCGGTGGTGCCCTTACAAACCGATGCTGGGCAGGGTTCCGCCCGTGCGCAACGTTTATTGGCGATGCGATACTTGCGCGGCCGTGGAGTGCCTAAAGATGAGACCATCGCTTTTTATTGGATGCAGCTCGCCGCACAACAAAATTTTGCCTTGGCACACCGCAGTCTGGGCGAGCTTTACGAAAATGGCTCAGGTATCGCGCTGGACATGACCCTGGCGGCTCATTGGTATCGTCTTGCAGCACAGCAAGGCGACCCCATCGCTAAAAAACATTTGCAACGCTTAGCACAGCCAAACACGTGATGTGAAAAGCAGTCAATTCACCCAACAAGGCCCTATGACGACTGGCTAGAGAACCGTTGATTGTTTTAGTCAGAAATTCAACAGTCAAATATCAAAGTACCCGGAGGCAATTTTGAGCATAGTTCAGGAACATACGATAACCCCGCTGTTTCTCAGTGACAGTGCGGTGTCCAAAGTACGTGAACTGGTCGAAGAAGAAGGTAACGAGAACCTGAAGCTGCGGGTGTTCGTAACCGGGGGCGGCTGTTCTGGATTTCAGTACGGCTTCTCGTTCGATAAGGTGCAAGATGATGAAGACGCGGTGATTCAAAAAGACGGCATGAGTATGCTGGTCGACCCGATGAGCTATCAGTATCTTGTGGGCGCAATGGTCGATTATCAGGAGGGGCTACAAGGAGCCCAGTTTGTAGTGCAGAACCCGAACGCCAGCTCAACCTGTGGTTGCGGCAGTTCGTTCACTATCTAGTGTCGATACGAAAACCAGTGATTTCCAGCACCACCTCTGATCGTACTTTATACTGTCATGTGGTGGTCAATCTACAATCAGCTGCAGCATGCGGCATCTCTTTCTGGCGCCATCGTTTTGGCCATTCTGCAGACGGCCAAAGGCCGTGCCACTCATTTACTCAAACCATCGGCGGCCCCGCACTCGTCGACTGCCCGAAGCGCTTCCTCGACGGAAAGGCGCTTTTGCAGGGTTTCCTTCGGATAATCGATCTTGCCGCAACCGGCGCACGCGAGATTGCACTGGAAAAGAGGTTCCAGCATCAATACCAGCGGAAAACGCTTTTCTCCAGAAAGCTTCCTCTGTATCAGGTACTTTGCGATCCGGTATTGCTGGATCATTGGAATGGACGTGGTCTCTCCCGGATTGCGGCCCTCGCCGCTAAGCATCCGCTCCACGTTCGCGCAGTGCGTCGATATGGTTGCGCCCCTGGTCCATTAGTGCCTTCCATTCCATCTTGAACCAGGGTGTGTACTCGGATGGCGCGTCTTCGAGCTCGCGAGTCACTTCTTCGATGGGCACCCAGCGCCAGTCGGTAATTTCGGCCGGGTGCACCCGGGCTTCGCCGCCCGATGAGCCGATATATACGTAGCACAATTCGTGCTCAGCACCGCGATCACCGAAATCGGCTTGGTAGATGAACTTGTAAACGAATTTCAGCGACGCTTCCAGCCCCAGTTCTTCCCGCAGACGGCGGTGAAGCGCCTGGTCCATCGCCTCACCGCGTCGGGGATGCGAACAGCAACTGTTGGACCAGTAAAGCGGCCAGAGCGGTTTGCCCGCCGCACGCTGCTGCAGCAGCACCCGGCCCTGTTTGTCGAACAGGAAAATTGAGAACGCCCGGTGCAGCGTTCCATGGCCCTCGTGGCAGTCGCTCTTTGAGCGATAGCCAACCTCGTTGTCATCTTCATCAACGAGTATCAGGGGCTCGTCATCGAACGATACTTTTTCCCGCATATCCTCGCCTATTTTTCGGCTTACCGCCTATTGTAATCTGAATCGTCTGATAGCCAGCTTCACGGATACCCGATTCTATGCGATCGGCAGCGCCGGGTGCCGGCGGACACAGGGCAATGATGGAACCACCGCCACCGATGCTGGCTCAGATCAGCCCTAACTCCAGCCGCGCTTCCTCCTCCAGGTTGTCGTAGCTCCAGGGCGGATCAAACACAACATCCACCTTGCCGTCTTTGACATTCGGAACCTGCAATAACTTGTCTTTCACGTCGCCGGCAATAATGGTGCCCATTCCACAGCCCGCCGACGTCAGGGTCATTTCAACAAACACAAAATGCTTGTCCTGGTCAATATCCAGTTTATAGATGAGACCCAGACCGACAACATTCACCGGAATTTCCGGGTCATAGACCAGTCGCATCGCATCCCAGCATTGCTGATCACTGATTTGCCCATCCTCAGGGGGCTCGAACACGATGGCGTCTGACTGAAAGCCCAGCTTCTGGGTAACTTCTGGTGACAGTCGATACAGATTGCCCTGGTGGTTAACGGTGTAGCTGCCGCCGAGCGCCTGGGTTATCGAGACAGACGCTCCCTGCGTAAGCGTGACAGACTCACCGGAGGGTACCTTTAGGGCACTGCAGTCTTCTGACAAAACGAATGTTTTGGGCGGCTTTTCCGGTTTTTTCGAGTTCGGTGCCTTGATCGTTGGGGTCTGAAGACCATCCTCTTCATCAAGGCCGATCTGCATGTCCTGGAGATAGGGCACGCTCGCCGCTTCGAAATAGAGGATCAGGTCACCAAACTCTTTTCTGATATCTTTGGTTGACTCTTCGCCGGGCGGGCAGAAGGCCAGGCAGGTCTGGGCATTCTGAGTGCCACCCTTCTCCATATAAACACGCACCGTCATTCCAGGCACTTCCTGCTTTGCAAGCAAGGACATCAGGAAATCATGGGCTTCTGGTGTTACTTCAGCATTAATGTTCACGAGCTATACCCCTAATGTTCACGAGCTATACCCCTCGTGTTCTGCGTTTTCACGCCGGCGCTTGAGCCGGTTGGTTTTACACTCTTTGCTTACAAGATCCAGCCAGCTCGAGTGTTAATCCCAGATCTCGTCTTTAATATGCTCGGGCTTGTTGCAAGTCATCGTTACGTCCTCAGGCACTGTGGAAATGAGGGAAGCTCTTGACACACTGTCAGCACCCGTCGAGCGTCTACCTCGCGTTTGGTCAGGACCACTTCACGGTCTTGCATGCCTTATCGGGCCTTGTTTGATGTCAATTAAAAGACGGTGAAACTTTCCCCGCAACCGCACTCAGCGGTGGCATTCGGATTGCGGAACAGGAACACGGAGTTCACGCCTTCCGTCACGAAATCGATTTCGATCCCGTTGACCAACGCCAGGTGCTCCTCTTTGACGTAAACATCGACACCGTCAATGTGGAAAACTTTGTCGTCCGCTGCGACATCCTCGGCCCATTGGGTTTCATATTTGAACCCGGAGCAACCGCTCTTCCGAATGGCTAGGCGAATGCCTTTGGCTTCCGGTTGCTTGTCTACTTGTTTACGCACATGTGTGACCGCACTCGGCGTCATAGTGACGGCAACGGTTGGTGTGAATACTTCGGTTGTCATGGTTCCACCTCCATCAGGCAAAAAGACGCTGGATTTTCTGCAGGGCCGTGAATAACGGCTCACGCCTCCTGAAACGTTTGATTGAAAAAGTCATTCAGCCGAAGCTGCACGGCTTCTCGAACCGCTTCAACGGGAATCTGTTCAACCAACTCGTTGATAAATGCGATGGTCAACAACGTGTTGGCTTCGCGACGACCGACACCACGGGAAACCAGGTAAAACAACGAGGTTTTATTGAGCTGGCCAATGGTGGCGCCGTGGGCGCATTTTACGTCGTCGGCGTAAATTTCCAGCTCGGGCTTGGTGTCGATTTCTGCGCCGGTTGAGAGCAACAGATTCTTGTTGCTCATATTGGCGTTGGATTTCTGGGCATCCTGATGAATATGGATGCGCCCATTGAAAATCGCATGAGACTGGCCGGCAGCGATGTTGCGATAGGTTTCTTCGCTGTCGCAATGGGCTGCTATGTGCTCGATTGACGTGTGGTTGTCGTAGTGCTGTTTGCCCTGAGTGACCACGACACCGTTCAGTTTGCACTCGGCGCCTTCACCTTCAAGACGCACCTGCAGATCGTGCCGACGCAGCGGGCCGCCAAAGCCAACGCAATGGCTTTCAAAACGCGAGGCGGTCGCCTGGCGAACACCCGTTGCCCCGATGTGCTGAACGCTTTCGCCTTCCAGAGTAAGCCTCACGCTGGTTATCCGGGCACCTTCCGCCAGAAAAAATTCAGTGACGGTGTTGACCATCACAGGCTCACTACCGCTGGACATGTACTCTTCTACCAGCGTCATCTGGCTGTGCCTTGCCGCATCGACGTAAATCCGCGGATAGGCGGAACCTACCGACGAAGCGGTAACTTCATGGATGATAAACAGCGGCTGGTCGAGAACGGCTTCTTTGTCGAGCTGGATAAACAGGCCATCCTCAAACCGGGCGGAGTTAAGCCGGGCCATCTGCACGGTTTGGCTGTCTAACGTGTTGTCCAGGCGTTCTGCCAGCGCAGCGGCGTCCTGGTCGTCAAGGTCGCAGAACCGCTGAATACGAATGCCGTTAAAATCCGGAAAGTCGCTGGCTTCCGGAACCATTACGCCGTTGCGAAAAACCACGCGGTATCCAGCCATGGACAGGCTGGTGCCTTCCTTGCCAAGGGAGGGGAGGGCAACGGCAAGCTCATCCGACAGCTTTAGGTGGCGGACGGAATACTTCCAGTTCTCGGTTTTACGGGTCGGCAATGGCATATCCACCAGAGCCGTGCCCTTTTGTTTGCGCAATTCGAGCAAAGGCCCGGGCAGGTAGTTGCCGGCTGGCTCAAGAAAGACGCGGGAAAGCGTGGGTGCTGACTTCATTCGGTGGCCTCCTTAGCTGGCTGTGGCTTCTTTGTCTTTCACGTTGAGCCAGCCGTAACCGCGCTCTTCAAGCTCATAGGCCAGCTCGCGTCCGCCGGATTTGACAATTTTTCCATCGGCCAGAACGTGAACATAGTCCGGCACAATGTGGTTCAGCAGGCGCTGGTAGTGAGTCACCATCAAGATGGCCCGGTCTTTAGCGCGCAGGGCGTTGACACCGTCGGAAACCACGTGCAGCGCATCGATGTCCAGCCCGGAATCGGTTTCGTCCAGAATGGCCAGCTTCGGTTGAAGCAGCAGCGCCTGCAAAATCTCGTTGCGCTTCTTCTCGCCACCGGAGAAGCCCTCGTTTACGCCGCGCTTAAGGAAGGCTGGGTCCAGATCGACTTGCATGGACACTTCCCTCGCATGCTTCATAAACTCAGCCGCATTCATCTCCGGCTCGCCACGGTGGCCGCGCATGGAATTGACGGCGGTACGCAGGAACTGCAGGTTGCTGACGCCTGGAATCTCTACCGGGTACTGAAACGCCAGGAAAACGCCTTCACGGGCCCTTTCTTCGGTTTTTAGGTCCAGCAGATTTTCACCGTTGAAGGTGACTTCACCCTCGGTGACTTCAAAGGTTTCACTGCCTGCCAGCACCTGTGACAAGGTGCTTTTACCTGAGCCATTGGGGCCCATAATGGCGTGAATTTCCCCGGCTTTAATTTCCAGGTTGATGCCCTTGAGGATTTCTTCACCCCCAACGGACGCGTGCAGATTTTTGATGTTCAACATGTATTGGTTTCTCTCTGTAATCTGAAATTCTGTTTTTAACCGACAGAGCCTTCAAGGCTCACCTCAAGTAATTTGCCAGCTTCAACGGCGAACTCCATCGGCAGTTCCTTGAACACCTCCTTACAGAAGCCGTTGACAATCATCGAAACGGCCTGTTCAGGGTTGATCCCACGCTGGCGACAAAGGAACATTTGTTCGTCGCTGATCTTGGAGGTCGTGGCTTCATGCTCGATGATGCCCGATTTATTTTTGCTCTCGATGTACGGGAAGGTATGCGCACCGCAGCGGTCGCCAATCAGCAGCGAATCGCACTGGGTAAAGTTGCGCGCACCCTCTGCGCCTGGGCCAAACTTCACCAGGCCACGATAGGCGTTCGAGCTGTTACTGGCAGAAATCCCTTTGGCGATGATGGTGCTGGACGTGTTCTTGCCCAGGTGGATCATCTTGGTGCCAGTGTCGGCCTGCTGGTAATTGTTGGTCAGCGCCACGGAGTAGAATTCGCCAACGCTGTTTTCGCCCCGAAGGATGCAGCTCGGATACTTCCAGGTAACGGCAGAGCCGGTTTCTACCTGAGTCCAGGAAATCTTGGAGTTTTTGCCGATGGCAGCGCCACGTTTGGTGACGAAGTTGAAGATGCCGCCCTTGCCGTTTTCATCGCCCGGATACCAGTTCTGGACGGTGGAGTACTTGATCTGGGCGTCGTCCAGGGCCACCAGTTCGACCACAGCTGCGTGGAGCTGATTTTCATCCCGCATAGGAGCAGTGCAGCCTTCCAAATAGCTGACGTAGCTGCTGTCTTCAGCGATGATCAGGGTGCGTTCAAACTGCCCAGTATTGGCTGCGTTGATGCGGAAATAGGTAGACAGCTCCATGGGGCAACGCACGCCTTTCGGTATGTACACGAAGGTGCCGTCGGAGAAGACCGCAGAGTTCAGGCCGGCAAAGAAGTTGTCACCCGCCGGAACGACAGAGCCCAGATATTTTTTTACCAGCTCCGGGTGTTCCTGAATGGCTTCGGACATGGAGCAGAAAATCACGCCTGCTTTGGCGAGTGGTTCTTTGAACGTTGTCGCTACTGAAACTGAGTCAAACACGGCATCGACCGCCACGCCTGCCAGCTGTTCACGCTCGTGCAGGGGGATGCCCAGTTTTTCGTAGGTTCTGAGTAGCTCCGGGTCCACTTCGTCCAGGCTCTGGAGCATGTCTTCTTTGCGCTTGGGCGCGGAATAATAGGAAATTGAGTTGTAGTCAATTTTTGGGTAACCCACGTGCGCCCAGTTCGGCTCATCCATTTCCAGCCAACGACGATAAGCCTTCAGCCGCCACTCAAGCATCCATTCCGGCTCTTTCTTAAGGCCGGAAAGGCGGGCAATCACGTCTTCGTTCAATCCAGGTTCGAAAGTGTCGGATTCAATCTCAGTTACGAAACCGTGTTCGTATTCCCGCTTGACCAGCTCGTTCACTTCTTTATCGGTGGTCGCCATGATCGTCACTCCTTATCTTTCATTGAAGGCTCCAAGAGCCTTGGTTTTTGCGGTTTTGATTTAATACCCAATGTCACCATCGCTTTAACCCCATAAACTGGAGACAACACTCCCTCGCGGACCCACGAAAAAACCGTCTCAAGTGCCACAAAGCGTGCTGCGTAAAACCTCCTCCGGCTTGGGTGGCTGCAGATACCGAGCGTCTGCCGGCATCTCGAACGGCCGGGTGACAGCCTCCAGAAGTTGGTGGAACTCACTGAAATCTCCCTCGTGGGCCCGCCGGATGGCGTGTTCTACCAGATGATTGCGTGGTATAACCACAGGATTTGCAGTAGCCATAGCATCCGCACACTGGCGAGAGCTGCGGCCGGTCAGTGTCAGCCTGAGATGCCAACGCCGGTACCAGTTCAGATAATCACCGGCATCAGCACCGAAAAGCCCCGCAGTGATACCGCCGCCCTCCACATCCTCTGCCAGTTTCAGGAAAAAAGTGTGGTAATCCACTTTCTGCAGGGCCAACAGCTGCCGCAGATCCTGAACCAGCTGACGGTCCGTCGGCATCACAGCCTCCAGGCCAAGGCGGGCCCGCATCAGGTTCAGCAGATGTTCTTCGTACATTGGCCAAAACTCCTGCACCGCCCGCGAGGTCCGGGCCACGGCCTGGGATTCTGGCCCCTCGAAAAGTGCAAGCAGAGCCTCGGCCAGGCGAGCAAGGTTCCATTGCGCCGCGAAACCCTGGCTGTTGTATGCGTACCGGCCGGTGATGTCGATCGAGCTGAACACCGCATCGGGGTCGTAATGGTCAAGGAAGGCGCAGGAGCTATAATTCAGGGTTTCACCGGCCAGAGACATGTTGTCGGTGTTCATCACCCCATGAACAAACCCCAGACTCACCCAGTGTGCGACCAGCTTTGCCTGCCGCGCTACCATCAGGCGCAACAGAGCGAGATACGGATCGGGGTCGACCATCAATTCGGGGGCCATGCGGGCAATGCTGTAATCAGCCAGCTGCCTTAATGGCTGCCACTGTTGACGCCGGGCAAAATATTCAAAAGTACCTACCCGAATATGGCAGCTGGCCACTCTTGCCAGCACGGCTGCCGCCTCCGTACCCTGGCGGTATATCTTTTCGCCGGTTGTCGTCAACGCCAGTGCCCGGGTAGTGGGAACACCCAGCGCATGCATCGCCTCACTCACCAGATATTCACGTAGTGCCGGTCCTAGCGGCGAACGGCCATCTCCACTCCTTGCAAACGGTGTCCGACCGGCGCCCTTCAGTTGCAGGTCACGGCGCTGTTGGCAGCGGTCGATAACCTCACCCAGAAGAATCGCCCGGTCGTCTCCCAGTTGCGGCACAAACTGGCCAAACTGGTGCCCGGCATAGGCCATGGCCAGTGGCTGTGCATCCATCGGCAACCGGTTACCGGCAAACAGTTGCGTTAAATGATCGCTATTTGCCATCAAGCCTGAATCATCCATCCCCAACTCCCCCGCCAGGGGTTTGTTCAGTACGAGCAATTCTGGTGCCGCCACTGGCAGGGGCTCACAGTGTTGATAAAAGGCGGCGGGCAGGCGGGCATAGCTGTTATCGAAGCACATTCCCGTCATCATCCGCGACGGCACTAAGCTTTCTTCCTGATGTCTGGTAAGCGCGCCCATATCGCTTTTTTCCTTAATTAGTGTCGGAACGATACTAAATGTGGATAACGAATTTGTCAATATAGTATCGAAACGCTATCGTATTGACCGTGATCTCATTACGGTCTAAATATTGAAGAGGTGACCTATCAAAGGTGTTCAGGGCCTCACACCCTTCACGAATACGACAATATTATGGTTTCGCTTCGAAACTACAATCTTGTTAAGATAGTTCTTAAACGCTATTCTGTAAGAATGATCTAGGAGCTTGAAATTAGACGCCACCAAATTAAGTATGATCGAGGAGCTGGAAATGAACGGTCGCGCTAACGCGGAGTTGGTCTTTCACTTGGGACGCATAGCGTCCGGCGAGGGTCTCGCGGAGGGGCTGACGGCAGCCCAATGGGCGGCGCTCAGATACTTCGCACAGGCCAACCGTTTCTCGCAAACGCCGTCCGCCTTCGCCGCGTTCCATGCTACAACCCGGGGTACGGCGTCACAGACAATCAAAAGCCTCGAAACCCAAGGCTATTTGACACGCATACGGTCAGAGGACGACAGGCGCAGTGTCCGGCTAGTTCTGACCGAGAAAGCCCGGGGCATTCTCGCGAATGACCCCTTCGAATCCCTGGTCCGTGCTGCGGAATCCCTACCCCCCAGTGTCCAAGGCCACTTCGCCAGCGCGTTGCAACGCTTGCTCGGTCAGGTGACGCAAGAGAGATGTAAACCTCGCTTTGGCGTCTGCACGTCGTGTCAACATCTGGAAAGCGACGGCTGCAGCCGGGACGGACAGGCGCCTTATGCGTGCGGTTTCATGAGCGCGCCCCTGTTTTTGGAAGAACTCGACGGAGTCTGCATCAACTTCATCCAGAGCAAACCCGTAACGGTGAAGGGTTCTGTCACCGGAGCCGAACAGCGATGAGTCCTGTTCCGCATCAGCGATCACTATCGCAGACGGCGGGATTACCCTCGATGCCGAGCTACTCGCGACCAAGCTCGGCCGGTCGGCCAACACCGATCACCTTGTACGTCGGCGGGCAGTTCGCCGGGGGTTGCGACATCGTCCGCGAGGCTATCGAGCAGCAGATCCCCAATTCACGGGCCGCCGTCGACAGTCTGAAGGCTCAAACGCCTGCTCGTCTTGAGCCGGGTTTTGCAGGCCGTGGTTGGCCCCCCGCTTTTGAGATACAACAAACTATGAGCGTCCGGACATGAATTCTTCGCCGATCCCGAATACGGCTCCGTTCGCCGAAGAGGAGATCGAGATTCTCAACCGCGTGGTGGGGCCCGCAAGCCCCACCCAACGCGCGTGGCTTGCGGGATTTCTTGCCGGAGTGGACGCCTCCACGACGGCGCTGCAGCCGGTGGGCGGCGCGCAACCCGCCGAACCGCTGACCATCCTCTACGCCACCGAATCCGGAAACTCTGAGCGGCTAGCGTTGGACATGGCCAAGGCGGCGCGCAAGATGGGATTGAAGCCTTCGATCGTCGACATGGCGGATCTCGATGTGGCGACGCTCGCATCGGTACGGCGTCTGGTCGTCATCGCCGCGACCTGGGGTGAAGGTGATCCGCCCGCGCGGGCCATTCGCGCTTACGGTGAACTCATGTCCGAGGGCGCGCCGCGCCTCGATGGTGTCCTTTTCAGCGTTCTCGCGCTCGGCGACACCGCCTATGCCGAGTTCTGCGCGATTGGTAAAGCGTTGGACGCAAGACTTTCAGCGCTCGGCGGCAAGCGCGTCGCCGAGCGCGTCGATTGCGATCTCGATTTCGCGGAGTCCGCCGGGCACTGGGTCGAGACGGCGCTGAAGGCGCTGGCACCAGTCGAGGAAGCCGGCCGCCGCGTTATTGCGGTCGATTTTGGCGCGAAGGCGGCGAGCAGCTCAGGCCTCGGTCCGGTCGAGGCCGAGATCACCGAGCTCATCCAGCTCAATTCATCGCAGTCGGAAAAGGCAACGATCCATCTCGAACTCGGTTTCGATGGCGCGGCGCCGCCCTATAAACCTGGCGATTCACTTGATATCTACCCTGAGAACGATGCGGCCTACGTGGACGATCTGCTGAAAGCGGCAGGTCTTGCGGCCGACGCTGCGCTGCGCGCCGAGCTGACCAAGAGCCGGGATGTCACGACGCTGTCGCTCAAGACCCTGGAAAGCTACGCCGCCACAACCGGCCACCAGGAGGTAAAGGCGCTGCTTGAATCAGCTGATGCACGCGCCTGGATCGCCGGCCGGCAGCTCATCGATCTTCTCCAGTCCTTTCCCATTAGGCTGTCTGCCGACCAACTGCGGCAGATAACGCGGCCGCTGGCGCCACGCGCCTATTCGATCGCTTCCTCACGCCGCGAGGTGGGGGAGGAGGTGCATCTTCTGATCTCTGCGGTGCGCTACCAGAGCTTCGGTCGCGCGCGCAAAGGTGTCGCTTCCGGCCATGTCGCCGACCAATTAAAGAAAGGCCATCGGCTGCGCGTGAAGTTGCGACCGAACCGGCATTTCGCTCTTCCCCCACCAGAGCGCGACATTATCATGGTGGGGCCGGGCACTGGCATAGCTCCGTTCCGCGCCTTCGTGCAGGAGCGCGGTGCCACCGGCGCGAGCGGCCGCTCCTGGCTGTTTTTTGGCGACCGCCAGTTCACCCACGATTTCCTCTACCAGCTCGAATGGCAAGATGCCTTGAAGGATGGTTCGCTCACACGCATGGACGTCGCCTTCTCCCGCGACACGCCGGAGAAACTCTATGTGCAGCACCTCATCTGGGCGCAGCGCCGCGACCTCGTCGACTGGCTCGACAATGGCGCCTATTTCTATGTCTGCGGCGACGCTAAGGCGATGGCGAAGGATGTGCGTGCGGCGCTCGTGCGCGCCTATGCCGATGTAAAGGCGCAAAGCTTGGAGGCCGGCGAGCAAGCGGTAAACGATCTCGATGGTGAGCACCGCTATCTTCAGGATACTTACTAAATAGTTCATACGGAGTCCACATGACCAAAGAACTTTCACGCAACGAGCGCATCAAGGAAGCGAGCGAGTATCTGCGCGGCACGCTCGCCGAGGGCCTGCGCGAGGAGATCACCGGCGCGATCATCGAGGATGATGCGCAGCTGGTGAAGTTCCACGGCATGTACCTGCAAGACGACCGCGATCTGCGCGCCGAGCGCGGCCGCAAGAAAATGGAGAAGGCCTTCTCCTTCATGATCCGCGTGCGTGTGCCAGGCGGCGTGTGCACGCCAGGGCAATGGCTCACCATGGACCATATCGCGCGCACATACGGCAACGGCACGATGCGCCTGACCACGCGGCAGACCTTCCAGTTGCACGGCATCATTAAGTCGAACCTGAAAGCGACGATGCGCGAGATGGACGAGGTGCTGCTGACGACCATGGCGGCATGCGGTGACGTCAATCGCAACGTAATGTGCAATCCGAACCCCTATCAGTCACATGCCCACGCCGCTTCGCTCGTGCTTGCCCGTGCCCTATCCGACCATCTATTGCCGCGCACGACGGCTTATCGCGAGATCTGGCTCGATGGCGAGCGCATCGCCGGTGGTGAGGATGAGAATGAGATCGTCGAGCCGATCTACGGCAAAACCTACCTGCCGCGCAAGTTCAAGATCGTCATCGCCGTGCCACCGTCGAATGACGTTGATATCTATGCGCATGACCTCGGCTTCATCGCCATCCTCGACAGCAAGCATGAGATCGATGGCTATAACGTCACGGTCGGTGGTGGTATGGCCATGACGCATGGCGAGCCGCAGACTTATCCCCGCACGGCAGACGTCATGGGCTATTGCCGAGCGGACCAGGTGATTGCCGTGGCCGAAGCCGTGGTCACCGTACAGCGCGACTGGGGCGACCGCGTCAACCGCAAGCATGCGCGCCTGAAATACACGATCGAGGATCGCGGTCTCGACGCTTTCCGGGCCGAGGTCGAGCAGCGCAGTGGCGTCAAGCTGGATGCAGCCAAGCCGTTTACCTTCACCTCAACCGGCGACCGCTACGGTTGGACCGAAAGTGACAATGGGTGCGCGCATCTGACGCTGTTCATCGAGAACGGCCGTGTCAAGGATGTGCCGGGCGGCCCGCAATGGCTCACCGGCCTGCGCCGAATCGCCGAGGTACATGACGGCGATTTTCGCCTCACCGCCAACCAGAATCTGATCATCGCCAACGTGCCGAAGGAGAAGCGCCAGGCCATCGAGGCGCTGGTGGCCGAGTATGGGCCCACGACCGGCGCCTCGGCCCTGCGGCGCAATGCGATGGCCTGCGTCGCGCTGCCGACCTGCGGGCTCGCAGTCGCCGAAAGCGAACGCTATCTGCCCGACCTCATCACCGCGCTGGAAGAGCGTCTGGCCGCGCACGGGCTGGCCGAGGCCGAAATCGTCATCCGCATGACCGGCTGTCCGAACGGCTGTTCTCGGCCTTATATCGCCGAGATCGGCTTGGTAGGGAAAGGCCCCGGCCGCTATAACCTCTATCTGGGGGCCGCCTTCGACGGCTCGCGGCTTTCCAAACTCTACGCCGAAAATCTCGATCACGGCGCAATCATAGAGAACCTCGATCCGATCTTCGCCGCTTACAAGAGCGAGCGCCAGAACGCAGAACACTTCGGCGATTACACCATCCGCGCGGGCTTTATCGCCGCGACCGTCAACGGCACCGATTTCCATGAGGACACGGGCGCCCGCCGCTAAAATTTTAAAATGCTAAACTTCCTGTTTAGAATTACAAAGGAGAACCATCATGGCATTACGTTTAGGCGACATTGATTTTCACGCCTGGCTCGGCACCAGTTGGGGCCTGTTGTTCTCGCACCGCGACGTCAAGGTTTTGGGGACGCAACTTCAACCAAATCCTGTGTGTGATTGATTCGCTGCAGTTGACCGACGGTTACAGCGTCGCTCCGCCAGCAAACTGGAACGTCAGTGATGACACCATTATTGTGCCATCACTGCAGGACCGGGAAGTGTTGAAGAAAAAATTCCCGAAGGGATACCCAGTCGTCGAGCCCTACCTGCGCATCACAACGCAGCCTGACCTGAAGCCCGTTAAGGAATATAATGAACGCCAAACCGACATTCTTGTCCGCCACCGTCACGGTGGATAAACGCGCCATTCTGCCGCTGCCCGATTCCCGCAACATCCATGAGGAGTGCGCTGTGGAGCACAAGCACAACATCGAAGCCAAAATCCAACACGCCCAGCAATACGGCCTTTACAACCCCGCCAAAGAGCATGATGCCTGCGGCATCGGTTTTATCGCCCATATCAAAGGCCATAAAAGTCATTCGATCGTTAAGCAAGGCTTGCTCATCCTAAAGAATCTCGCCCATCGCGGCGCGGTCGGTGCCGACAAGTTGATGGGCGACGGCGCGGGCATTCTGATTCAGCTGCCGGATCAATACTATCGCGAAGAGATGGCCAAGCAGGGTGTCGAACTGCCGCCGCCCGAAGAATATGGCGTAGGCATGATTTTTTTGCCGAAAGAAAATACATCCCGCATCGCGTGCGAGCAAGAGATAGAACGTGTGGTGCGCGCCGAAGGCCAGGTCGTGCTGGGTTGGCGCAACGTGCCAATCGACACCGAGATGCCGATGTCGCCTACCGTGCGTGAAAAAGAGCCGGTGATCCGCCAGGTCTTCATAGGTCGCGGTCCAGACATCACGGTGAGCGACGCGCTGGAACGTAAACTGTACGTGATTCGCAAGTCTTCCAGTCACGCGATCCAGGCGCTAGATTTGCCCCACGGCAAAGAGTTTTTCGTCCCTTCGATGTCGGCCCGTACCATTGTCTACAAGGGTTTACTGCTGGCAGATCAAGTCGGCGTCTATTACAAAGACTTACAGGATGAGCGCTGCGTTTCCGCATTGGCACTGGTGCATCAACGTTTCTCGACCAATACCTTCCCGGAATGGCCGCTGGCCCATCCTTTTCGCCTGATTGCCCACAACGGCGAGATCAATACCGTCAAGGGCAATATCAACTGGATGCGCGCGCGTGAAGGCGTGATGGAATCCGCCGTGCTAGGCGACGATTTGCAAAAATTGTTCCCGCTGATTGACGACGTGCAGTCCGACACCGCGTGCTTCGATGACGCGCTTGAACTGCTGCTGATGGCAGGCTATCCGATCGCGCAAGCAATGATGATGATGATCCCCGAAGCCTGGGAAAATCACCCGTTGATGGACGACAACCGCCGCGCCTTCTACGAATATCACGCCGCGATGATGGAGCCGTGGGATGGTCCCGCCGCGATGGCGTTCACCGATGGTCGTTACATTGGTGGCACGCTGGATCGCAACGGTTTGCGTCCCGCGCGTTATATCGTAACCGATGACGACTTGGTGGTGATGGCATCCGAATCCGGCGTGCTGCCGATTCCCGAATCCAGAATCATCAAGAAATGGCGCCTGCAACCCGGCAAGATGTTTCTGATCGACCTCGAAGCCGGGCGCATCATCGATGACCAGGAAATCAAAGATACCTACGCCAACGCTAAGCCTTACAAGGCGTGGATCAATTCTGTGCGTATTAATCTGGACGACATCAAGCTTCACGAAGTCACGCTCGACGACATCAAGACGCAAACATCGGCAGCAAAAACCAGCGCATCCTTGCTCGACTGTCAGCAGGCATTTGGCTACACCCAAGAAGATGTCAGGGTATTGATGTCGCCGATGGCGCTGAATGCCGAAGAAGCGACGGGCTCAATGGGCAACGACTCGCCGCCGGCAGTGATGTCTAACAAGCTCAAACCGCTGTATCACTACTTCAAGCAGATGTTCGCGCAAGTGACGAACCCGCCGATCGATCCGATCCGCGAAGCGATGGTGATGTCACTGGTGTCCTTCATCGGCCCCAGGCCGAACCTGCTCGACGTCAATAACATCAATCCGCCGATGCGTTTGGAAGTATCGGAGCCGATTCTGGACTATTCAGACATCGCCAAACTGCGCAACATCAGCGCCCACACCAGCGGTAATTTCAAATCCCACGAACTGAATATTTGCTATCCGGTGGCCTGGGGTAAAGAAGGCATGGAAGTGCGCCTGGCATCGGTGTGTGCGCAAGCGGTGGATGCGGTCAAATCAGGCCACAACATCCTGATCGTGTCCGACCGCAAGGTGGACGCCGAGCAAGTGGCGATTCCGGCCTTGCTCGCGACGTCGGCAATCCATTTGCATCTGGTTAGCACGGGTTTTCGCACGTCGACCGGCTTGGTGGTGGAAACCGGTTCTGCCCGTGAAACGCATCATTTCGCATTGCTCGCCGGTTTTGGCGCAGAAGCCATCCACCCGTATCTGGCAATGGATACGCTGGCGGAAATGGCTAACAGATTATCCGATGATTTGTCGCCAGAAAAAGCCATACAGAATTTCCAGAAAGCGCTCGCCAAGGGTTTGTTGAAGGTGATGTCGAAAATGGGCATATCGACTTACATGTCGTATTGCGGCGCGCAGGTTTTCGAAGCGATCGGCTTGAATAAATCGCTTATCGACAAATATTTCAAAGGCACTGCATCCAATATCGAAGGCATCGGCGTCGTCGAAGTGGCAGAAGAGGCGTTGCGTCTGCATCAGCAAGCCTTCGGCAACGACCCGGTATTGGCGCATGCGCTCGATGCCGGTGGTGAATACGCGTTTCGCGTGCGCGGCGAAGAGCACATGTGGACGCCGGATGCGATTGCCAAACTGCAGCATTCGACCCGATCTAACAATTTCAGCACCTACCAAGAATATGCGCAGATCATCAACGACCAAAGCAAGCGGCACATGACCCTGCGCGGTTTGTTTGAATTCAAGCTGGACCCGTCCAAGGCGATTGCGCTGGATGAAGTCGAGCCGGCGAAAGAAATCGTCAAGCGTTTCGCCACCGGCGCAATGTCGCTTGGCTCGATCAGCACCGAAGCGCATGCCACGCTGGCGGTCGCGATGAACCGCATCGGCGGCAAGTCCAACACCGGCGAAGGCGGTGAAGATCCGAGCCGTTATCGCCAGGAGATGAAAGGCATCCCGATCAAGCAAGGCGAGACCATGGCATCCGTCATCGGTCATGACCAGATTGAAGCCGATATTGTCCTGCAAGATGGCGATTCGGTGCGTTCCAGGATCAAGCAAGTCGCGGCGGGTCGCTTCGGCGTGACAGCAGCGTATTTGGATTCCGCTGATCAAATCCAGGTCAAGATGGCGCAAGGCGCCAAGCCGGGAGAAGGTGGGCAGTTGCCAGGCTACAAGGTGTCTGAATACATCGCAAAATTGCGTTTCTCGGTGCCGGGTGTGGGCTTGATTTCGCCGCCGCCGCATCATGATATTTATTCGATCGAAGACTTGGCGCAGCTGATTCACGATTTGAAAAATGTAAACCCAAGCGCGTCGATCTCCATCAAGTTGGTGTCCGAAGTCGGAGTTGGCACGGTCGCGGTCGGCGTCACCAAGGCCAAGGCCGATCACGTGGTGATCGCCGGTCATGACGGCGGCACCGGCGCCACGCCGTTGTCTTCACTCAAACATGCGGGAACACCGTGGGAATTGGGCTTGGCCGAAACCCAGCAAACGCTGGTACTGAACGGTTTGCGTGGCCGTATTCGGGTACAAGCCGATGGCCAAATGAAAACCGGCCGAGATATCGTGATCGCAGCCATGCTGGGCGCGGACGAGATCGGTTTTGCGACCGCGCCGCTGGTGGTTGAAGGCTGCATTATGTTGCGCAAATGCCACCTCAATACTTGCTCGGTCGGCATCGCGACACAAGACCCGGTGCTACGTGCCAAGTTCTCCGGCAAGCCAGAACACGTGGTCAACTATTTCTTCTTCGTCGCCGAGGAGGCGCGGCAGTTGATGGCGCAACTCGGTATCCGCACGTTTGATGAATTGATCGGTCGCGTCGACTTGCTCGACAAGTCGAAAGCGATTACGCATTGGAAAGCCAAGGGGCTTAATTTCAGCAAGATTTTCTATCAGCCGGAAGTACCTGCTTCCGTACCTCGTTATCACGCGGAGGAGCAAGACCACGGCCTGGAAAAGGCACTCGACCATAAGCTGATTGCGCAAGCGAAAGCAGCGCTCGAAAAAGGCGAAAAAGTCTCGTTCACTTTGCCGATCAGGAACGTTAACCGCACGGTCGGCACCATGCTGTCTGGCGTCGTTGCAAAAAAATACGGTCACGAAGGCTTGCCCGACGACACCATCCACATCCAGTTGCTAGGGACTGCAGGCCAATCGGCCGGCGCGTTTCTGGCGCACGGCATCACGCTAGATCTAGTCGGCGAAGGCAATGATTACGTCGGCAAAGGTTTGTCGGGCGGGCGCATTATCGTCCGTCCGAATACAGAGTTTCCCGGTTTGGCAGACGACAACATTATCATCGGCAACACCGTTTTATACGGCGCGATTGCTGGCGAGGCATTTTTTAACGGCGTCGCCGGCGAGCGCTTCGCGGTGCGCAATTCCGGCGCCATTACAGTGGTTGAAGGCGTCGGCGACCATGGTTGCGAATACATGACTGGCGGCACAGTAGTGGTGTTCGGAGAAGCCGGCCGTAACTTTGCCGCCGGTATGTCGGGCGGTATCGCTTACGTGTGGGACCCTGACGGTGATTTTGCCAAAAAATGCAATATGGCGATGGTCACACTGGAACCTGTCCTCGCCCACGCCGAGCAAGAAGCGAAAGTCGATCGCTCGATCTGGCATAGCCAGCTGCGCGGCGACCAAAGTGAGACTGACGAGGCGATTCTAAAGCGCCTGATTGAGCGCCATTTCAAGTACACCGGCAGCACGCGCGCACGCAATTTGCTGGATGACTGGTCCAATGGCCGCAACAAATTTCTCAAAGTGTTCCCGAACGAGTACAAGCGCGCACTGGGTGAGATGAATGTGGCGCGAGTGGCTATTCGGCAGAAAGAAAAAAACGCAATATAAGTTTACTCCGCCAGTGCCTTCCTCCTGCGGGGGAAGGTCAGGATGGGGATTCGACCCCGAACCCTCTCCCTGGCAAGGAGAGTTAGATGAGACAGAGGTAGGCAATGGGTAAAATAACCGGCTTTATGGAATTTCAGCGTCAGAAAGAATCGTATTTACCGGCCGCTTCACGCGTCAAGAACTATAAAGAGTTCATTCTGCCGTTGAAAGATGTACAAGCGAAAACAGAGGGTGCGCGCTGTATGGATTGCGGCACCCCGTTTTGCATGACCGGTTGCCCGGTTAACAACATCATCCCCGACTGGAACCAGCTGGTTTATAGCGGCAATTATCGCGAAGCGTTAGAGACACTGCATTCGACTAACAACTTCCCCGAATTCACCGGCCGCATCTGCCCCGCACCGTGCGAATCTGCCTGTGTGCTTGCCATCAACAACGATGCGGTTGGCATCAAATCAATCGAGCATTTCATCATCGATAAAGGCTGGGAAAACGGTTGGGTTACGCCGCAACCAGCAGCCTTCAAAACGGGTAAAAAAATTGCCGTGGTTGGATCCGGCCCTGCTGGTCTGGCTGCAGCCCAGCAACTCGCGCGTGTCGGTCACGATGTGACCGTGTTCGAAAAAAACGATCGGATTGGCGGTTTGCTGCGTTACGGCATTCCGGGCTTCAAGATGGAAAAGTCGCATATCGACCGCCGCATCGAGCAGATGCAAGCCGAAGGCGTGCAGTTCCGTACCAGTGTCTTGATCGGCGAAGATTTTCCGTCAAACATCATCAACTGGACCAAAGAAACCATCTCGCCTAAGCAACTCAATCAAAAATTCGATGCCATCATCCTCGCTGGCGGTGCTGAGTTGCCGCGCGACCTGCCGGTACCTGGTCGTGAGCTGAAAGGCGTCCATTTCGCGATGGAATTCCTGCCGCAGCAAAACCAGGTGGATGCAGGTGACAAGCTCAACGACCAGATCATGGCTAGCGGTAAGCACGTCGTCGTTATCGGCGGTGGCGATACCGGATCAGACTGCGTAGGCACATGCAACCGCCATAGCGCAGCCAGCTTGGCGCAATTTGAGCTGATGCCGCAACCGCCGGAACAAGAGGATAAGCCGTTGGTATGGCCGTACTGGCCGATCAAGTTGCGTACCTCCTCGTCACAAGAAGAGGGTTGCGACCGGGATTGGGCGGTTGCGACCAAGCGTTTCGAAGGGAAGGGCGGCAAGGTCGAGAAGCTGATTGCAGTCCGCGTCGAATGGATAGACGGCAAGATGCAGGAGGTGCCAAATTCCGAATTCGAAATGAAAGCGGATTTGGTATTGCTGGCGATGGGTTTTGTGTCGCCAGTGACGCAAGTGCTGGAAGCGTTCGCTGTCGAAAAAGATACGCGCGGCAACGTCAAAGCAACCACCGATGGCGACGGTTGCTACCAGACGTCGGTCGACAAAGTATTTGCCGCGGGGGACATGCGGCGCGGCCAGTCTCTGGTGGTATGGGCAATCCGTGAGGGCCGTCAGGCCGCGCGTGCGGCGGATGAGTTTTTGATGGGTGTCTCTAATTTGCCGCGCTAAAAATAGGATTGCTACATTAACTTTGTATGATTCCGTAATTTTATCAAAGTTGGGAGAAAGATCATGACTATGAACGTTACGCAGAAGTTGATCCAGTCGCATCTGATGCACGGAGACATGACACCCGGCGAGGAGATCGGGATCCGCATTGACCAGACGCTCACCCAAGACGCCACCGGCACGCTGGTGATGCTGGAGCTGGAGGCGATGGGCCTGGACCGGGTGAAGACTGAGGTGAGCGTCCAGTATGTTGACCACAACATCATTCAGGAGGACTTCAAAAACCCCGACGATCATCTTTTTCTGCGCAGCGCCTGCCAGCGCTTCGGCGTGTGGTACTCGCGACCTGGTAACGGGGTGAGTCATCCATGCCACCAGGAAAATTTCGGCAAGCCGGGCAAGACGCTGCTCGGCTCTGACAGTCACACGCCGGCCGCCGGCGCAATTGGCATGCTGGCCATCGGCGCTGGTGGGCTGGAAGTGGCTCTGGCAATGACGGGCGAACCGTTCTTCACACGTATGCCGCTGATCTGGGGCGTGAAGCTCACCGGCAGCTTGCCGGACTGGGTGAGCGCCAAGGACGTGATCCTGGAGATGTTGCGCCGCCACGGCGTCGACGGCGGTGTGGGCCGGATCGTCGAGTACTACGGGCCGGGGCTGGCCACGCTGAGCGCGATGGATCGGCACGTGATCGCCAACATGGGCGCCGAGCTTGGCGCGACCACCACCGTTTTCCCTTCCGATCTGGAGGTACGCCGTTTCCTGCGCGCCTGGCAGCGGGAAGAGGACTGGGTCGAGCTGGCCGCGGATACGGACGCAACCTACGATGTGAACGAAGAGATTGATTTGTCCAGCCTGGTGCCGCTGATCGCCATGCCGTCCAGCCCTGGGAACGTGCGCCCGGTCAGCGAGGTCGCCGGCGAGCGGATCTACCAGACCTACATTGGCTCGTCGGCCAATCCCGGCTACCGCGACTTCGCCGTTTCCGCGCTGATGGTACAGGATCGCAAAGTGAACGACCGCGTGTCGTTCGACATCAACCCCACGTCCCGAGCGCAGCTCGAAACCTTGGTGCGCGACGGGCACGTAGCCCACTTGTTGCACGCTGGCGCGCGGCTGCACCAGGCTGGCTGCAACGGCTGCATCGGCATGGGTCAAGCGCCAGCCACAAACGAGATCTCTCTGCGCACGGTACCGCGCAATTTTCCTGGCCGTTCAGGCACCCGCGAGGACAAGGTGTGTCTGGTCAGTCCGGAGACCGCCACGGCGTCCGCGCTCACCGGCGTGATCACCGACCCGCGCACGCTTGGCATCCCCTATCCACGCATCGCGGACCCAGACCACCCGATTATCAACCGCGCGATGTTCATGCCGCCGTTACCGCTTGAGGAGGCGCTGCACGTGGACCTCGTGAAGGGCCCGAATATCGCTTCGCTGCCAAACTTCGAGCCGCTGCCTGATGAGATCGAAGTGCCGGTTCTGCTCAAGGTGGCGGACGATGTTTCCACCGATGAGATCATGCCACCTGGCTTGCGGGTGCTGCCGTTTCGCAGCAACATTCCCAAGATCGCCGAGTTCTCCTTCGACCGGCTCGATCCCACCTACGCCGCGCGAGCCAAGCAGGTGCGCGGCCACGTGGTGGTGGGTGGCAGCAATTATGGGCAAGGATCGAGCCGAGAGCACGCTGCACTAGGCCCTCAGTATCTTGGGCTGCGCGCGGTTCTAGCCAAGGGTTTTGCGCGGATCCACGCGCAGAACCTGATCAACTTCGGCGTGCTGCCGCTGACCTTCGTTGATCCTGCGGACTACGACGGCATTCAGGCCGGCGATGTGCTGCGCCTGACCAATCTGCGCCACGTGCTGACAGAGGGCGGCGAACTGGTGGTCGAAAACGTCACGCGTCAGTACAAATTTCAGATGCGTCACACCATGTCGCCACGACAAGTGCGGTTCTTGCTTCGCGGGGGGTTGATCAGCTGGATGAAAGAGCGCCTCTCCGCTTTACCCGAGTCTAGCGGCACATGATGGAATCCGCGCGCTCCCCCAGCGCCTCGGATTGACGAAGGCCGGGCAGGGCAGCGGTAAAACGGCCTGCCAGCGTTTCAACTCTCGCAACGTTATGCAGGAGTCCAGTAAGGAAGACCTGTATTACTTTAAGGTCTGTTGACGTTTCATTCCGTCGGCAACCATAAAAACCCACAAGCCATGGCGACGCGGCTCTGATAGTTGCGTTTCAATTTGTCATAGCACGTCGCCAGCCCACAAAAATGTTTCAAGTCCGCTACCACGGCTTTAGCCGGCGGCTAGTTATTTTCCAATCCTTCCAATTTTCCTGAACATCCCTATGCCGTAAGTAATTTAACATAATATACATTATACGCAGTACAGGCTAGAAGTAAGGATGTGTTTATTCATGGGCCAGCAGTGCAAGATGCACTGTATTAAAGTCTCTTGTTCCCACCGGGACGCTTTTCAGGAGCATCTCATAGCTATGCGTCATTTCTTGGCCTTCTCAATCCTCCTGCTCGCAGGATGCGCCTCTACGGGTAAAGTGCCGCCTTCAGGAGTCCAGTTCAGCATCGATGGCTGTGCGCCGTTTTTGAACTGCGTATCGAGCACGTCCACAAATGGTCTCTATTCTGTGGAGCCTATCCGTTTGGCTGAGCCACTGAGTCAGTCGTCCTGGGCGCTGATCAGAGCCGTGGCGATCGAACTGCCTGGCGCTTCGCTCAACAGTGCTCGATTGGGATATGCGGATATCACCTGTCGCAGCGATTTGTTGGGTTTCCCGGACTATCTCGAACTGCTGGTCGATTCCGATAAACAACATCTGGACGTGAGGTCTCAATCGCTTATCGGATTCTACGATCTAGGAGTGAATCGGCGCAGGGTCGAGTTACTGAGGAGCCGTCTTATAGAACGTGGCATTGCCATTAACTGATGCCGATAACGTCAAGCCCAACCAAATTTGGGGAAAGTCGTCGAAGGTTGCGAGCAAAACCTCTCTGAAGAGCCCACTATACAATGTCCAATATTTAGGAGTATTGGACAAAATAGACGTCTTTGTATACTCTGGTAAAAATCATCACTATCAAGGACTAACGTGTCAGCACCCTTTACCGGTCAGCCGCTGTTCGATACCGCTCATTACCTTGAAGATCTGTCAGACTTTCATTGCCATCCATCCATACCGACATTTCTGGCGTCTCTGCCGCAGCCCTTAACCACACTGCGCGATGATTATGAAATTAGTCGCCAATTTCTGATGAAATACGCCGATGTACCTGGAACTTTTTCACGCTTTCGCGGTGAGGTTCAGCGTT
This sequence comes from Marinobacter sp. ELB17, assembly GCF_000169375.1. Taxonomy (GTDB): domain Bacteria; phylum Pseudomonadota; class Gammaproteobacteria; order Pseudomonadales; family Oleiphilaceae; genus Marinobacter. The sequence goes on along the minus strand of NZ_AAXY01000027.1, from coordinate 460 downwards.
TTCTGAATTATCTTTGGGTCACCACCAAACGCACGTTGGCGCAAACCGACGCCGATGTTGTGACTGCGTATTTCAAGACCCTGAAGAATCCACCACACAGTTGGATTGCTCGCGGCGTGTTTTCGGCTTTCACCCATGCCAACGGTTTACGCCTACCAAACCGGCAATGGCGTCCGTTCGCGTTGCGCTCCAGTGATGAAAACGCCGTTTACAATGCCAGCCAAGCCAGCCTGAACGCCAGCCGAACTGCTTTACAAACCTTCTTTAAATATCTGGTTTACCAGCAATATCTGCTGACAGACCCGCTCAACGATCTACGCCGTCGTGATCGCCGCGCCAAACCGCAACTCGCCAAAGATCTCGAAATCGCTGTGCGCCGGCTAACCGATTGGCAGTGGTCTTGGTTGCTAGAGACCTTGGTGACCGAAGCCGATCAAAACCCAAAATGCGAACGACATTT
>NZ_AAXY01000028.1 GCF_000169375.1 Marinobacter sp. ELB17 | reverse complement strand
GTGCGCATCAACAGCCAGTCTGGCAAGGGCGGCGTGGCTTATGTGCTGGAGCGGGATTACAACATCAGCTTGCCACGTTGGCTGCAAATTGAATTCAGCAAAGTGGTGCAGCGTGAAGCGGAAAACAACGGTGGCGAGATCGATTCGATGAGCATTCATCGCCTGTTTGAAGCTCGCTATCTTGCGGTGCAGGCAGACTGGGCGTTACGCACTTACGATCTTCATCGCAACGAACAAGGTGTACGTGCGGATTTGGTGATCGGTAACGAAAACAGTCCGGTTACGCTGCAAGGTTATGGCTCAGGGGCGGTGGAAGCAGTAGCAGCGGCGCTGGCCCAGCGTTTTTCCATTACCCTTGCGGTAGAGGCTTATGACGAGTTCGCCCTGGGCGCAGGCACTTCGGCCAATGCCATGGCGTGTATTCGTTTGCAGGCTAACGGCCAGACATGCAGCGCAGCAGCCCTGGCGGAGGACACCACGTCGGCGACCTTACAGGCGTTATTGAATGCGGTGGCCCAGATTGTGCCCGGTGTTCACGCTAGCGCAAAAGCGGTCGATGAGGCGTTAAGCGTCTGATCTTAAAATCAGCCATAAAAAAACGGGCCGGTGAATCATCGGCCCGTTTTTCTGACTGGTCACGCTTTATCAGCGACAGCCCTTATTAAACAGGCGTTACGTTCTCTGCCTGCGGGCCTTTAGGGCCGTCGGTTACAGTAAACTGCACTTTCTGGCCTTCAGCCAGGGTGCGAAAACCGTCTGCGTTGATGGCACTGAAGTGAACGAATACGTCACTGCCGTCTTCCTGGGCGATAAAGCCAAAGCCTTTTGCTTCGTTGAACCACTTCACGTGGCCAGTTGTGGTCTCAGACATCGATCTTTCCTGTATTTCACATGAGCTCCTATAAACGGAGCTTTTCTGATTTCCCCCCGTAGGGGCTTTAGATACTGCCACCCCAGTATAGACCGGACGAAGGCGCCGTCAACGCCCTTTCGGGCGCTGTTTTGGAATATTTACCGAGGCCGGAACTGGTCGCTGATTTCTTCCAGAATGGACGGGTCATCAATGGTGCTTGGCACATTGTAGGCCTCGCCGTCTGCAATCTGGCGTATAACCCGGCGCAGAATCTTGCCAGAACGTGTTTTTGGTAAGCGGTCAACCACCATGGCCCGTTTAAAGCAGGCAATGGCGCCGATTTTGTCACGCATCATTTCTACCAGCTCGTCTTCCAGCTCGTCATGGTCAATGGTGGCGCCATCTTTTATCAGCACCAGCCCGATCGGAATCTGGCCTTTCATATCGTCATGGGCGCCAACCACGCAGCATTCAGCGACCGCCGGGTGAGACGACACCACTTCTTCCATTTCACCGGTAGATAACCGGTGGCCGGCTACGTTAATGACGTCGTCGGTGCGGCCCATAACGAAAATATAACCATCTTCATCTTCAAAGCCACCGTCACCAGTGCTGTAAAAGCCGGGAATAGCGTCGAGATAACTTTCACGGAAACGCTTATCATCGCCCCAAACGGTTTGCAGACAGCCCGGTGGTAGTGGCAGTTTTATCGCGATCTGGCCCTGTTCACCCGCTGGCATCTGATTGCCGCGTATATCAACTATCTGAACATCGTAGCCGGGGGACGGCATGGTGGCGGAACCGGGTTTAGTGGTCATCATTTCGATACCGGCGGGGTTACAGCAAATGGCCCAGCCGGTCTCGGTTTGCCACCAGTGGTCAAGGACTGGCAAATGAGTATGCTCACGCAGCCAGTCGTAGGTGGCCGGGTCCAGGCGCTCGCCGGCCAGATAGATGCGCTTCAGCGAGCTGATGTCGTATTTCTTTAAAAAATCCGCTTCCGGATCTTCTTTGCGCACCGCGCGAAAAGCGGTTGGGGCGGTAAACAGAATATTGACCTTGTGATCCTGGATCACGCGCCAGAAACCACCTGCGTCGGGGGTGCGAACCGGTTTGCCTTCATACAGCACGGTGGTGCAGCCGGCAAACAGCGGCGCGTAAATAATATAGCTGTGACCCACTACCCAGCCCACATCCGATGCGGTCCAGAACACATCACCGGGGCTGGCGTCGTAGACCAGCTTCATGCTGTATTTCAGTGCCACGGCGTGGCCGCCGTTGTCCCGCACCACACCTTTGGGTTTACCGGTGGTGCCGGAGGTGTAAAGAATGTACAGCGGATCGGTCGACTTGACGGCGACCGGGGCTGCTGGCTTGGCGTCGCGAACAAGTTCGTTCCAGTCCACATCTCTGGGGCTTTGCAGGCTCGCCAGTGCTTCCGGGCGCTGATACACAACACACAACTCAGGTTTGTGTTTAGCCTGTTCCAGAGCTTTGTCCACCAGTGGCTTGTAGGCAATCACCTTGCTGACTTCGATGCCGCAAGACGCGGTAATGAGCGCCTTGGGCGTTGCATCGTCAATGCGAAGGGCCAGTTCGTGGGCCGCAAAGCCGCCAAACACTACCGAATGAACCGCGCCAATACGAGCACAGCCCAGCATCGCAATCACCGCCTGAGGGATCATCGGCATGTAGATAACGACGCGATCGCCCTTTGCAATGCCGCGGGCTTTCAGGGCGCCGGAAAAACGTGCGACTTCATCGGTCAGTTGATTGTAGGTGTAGCTTTGCTGGGCGTTGGTCACCGGTGAGTCGTAAATTAGTGCGGTTTGTTCACCACGGCCGGCGCGAAGGTTGGCGTCCAGAGCAATGTCGCTGGTGTTCAATTCGCCATCGGTAAACCAGTCACCGTGGCCGTTGTCTTTGGCCTGCCAGATGGTGTGCGGAAATTTAATCCACTCGATGTCGGCGGCTTTTTCACGCCAGAAATCGTCTGGTCTGCTGATTGAGTGTGTAAATTCTGCGTTGTAATCCATTCATTCCACCTCACAGTGTCAGTGTTTATTCTTAGTGCACTTGTGAACCACTTTAGGCCGTTTCCGTCATGCAACCAGTAGACCATGGGAGTAGATTTGCTGGCGCAGGCCTGAATTAAAGCAATCACACGACAAAACGAGGTGTTTTTAAGCGTTGCTACGCTCCATCAAAATGTGTCGCACTGCATTAAGATTCATCGCAACTCGTCACCTGGGCGTGAACAGTGCCGTTGGCCACACGGGCGCTGATGGCCTGGCCGGCTTCAAGCTGCCCGGCATGCCGCACAATCTTGCCCTGGTCGTCTTTTACAATGGCGTAGCCCCGCCCCAGAGTGGCCAGCGGGCTGACCAGATTCAGGGTTTGCGCTGTGTAATCCAGTTGCTCACGGCGGCTTTTAAGAGCTTGCTGAATGGCCAGATTCAAGCCTGTTGTTGCCCGCAACACACGTTCGCCGGCGCTGGCCAGTTGCCTGTTAGGTGATTGCATGGCCAGGCGCTGCTGCAAATGGTCGGTACGCATATGCAAGCGCTGGGTCAGCTGCGCCATGGCGCGGCTCAGGCGCAGATCCAGCCCATCCAGGCGCTGCGCTTTTTCTTGCAGGCTGCGGCGCGGATCCTTTAATCGCGTGGAAAGCTGCAGCAGTCTGTTTTCAAGCGCCGTGTGTTGGCGCCCCATTGCAGCCTGCAGGCGCTCGCTGATGGCCTGTAATTGGCGTAACCAGATGCTTTGATCTGGCGATATTTTTTCCGCCGCTGCCGACGGTGTTGGCGCCCGCAAATCGGCTACGTAATCGGCAATAGTGGTGTCTACCTCGTGCCCCACGGCGCTGACGGTGGCTATCGGGCAGGCGGCAATGGCGCGGGCTACGGCCTCTTCGTTAAAGCACCACAAATCTTCCAACGAACCGCCGCCGCGGCCAATAATAAGCACGTCCGCGCGATTGTGGGCGACAGCCCGGCCGATGGCAGCGACTATGTCTGCGGTTGCGGCTTGGCCCTGCACCGCGGTTGGGTAAAGTGTGACGGGGATGCCCGGGCAACGCCGAGCCAGCACAGTGAGTATGTCGTGAATCGCAGCACCGGTTGGGGAGGTAACCACGCCAATATGCCGGGGTAGGGCGGGTATGGGTTTTTTGCGCTCGGTGCTAAACAAGCCCTCGTTGAAGAGCTTTAACTTTAACGCTTCAAACGCCTGCTGAAGGGCGCCCGCGCCGGCTGGCTCCAGATGCTCGACAATAATCTGGAAGTCGCCGCGGTTCTCGTACAAGGTCACTTTGCCGCGAATTCGCACCAGTTCGCCTTCTTTTGGCGCCGGGCGAACCCGCTGATTGGCGCCGCGGAACATGGCACAGCGAATCTGGCAGTTACGATCCTTCAGAGAAAAGTACCAGTGCCCGGAGGAAGGGCGTGAAAACCCCGACAATTCGCCTTCAACCCAAACCTGCATAAAGCTGGTTTCCAGCAGGTGACGGGCCTGATGATTCAGCTCACTAACGCTGAGCGCCCGCGGCCGGGTGTCCTGAAAGGCATCATTCACCGAAAACTCCCCATATTTTTATACGCAATAGCCGAATAAATTGGATGTAAACTGCTTAAAATTCAGATGCATGCAACCTTTGGTGGGAAACTGTGCGGTTTACTGGGCTGCAACAGATCTTTATAATAGATCTATTAAGGATTCTACTTTGCAACGGCACTTTCTGTGGCCTTGCCAAGGTTTAAATTTAGCACGTTCAAAAGGCCGATCCCAATGCTGCGAATTGCCGAAGAAGCTCTCACATTTGATGACGTATTGTTGGTGCCCGGTTACTCCGAGGTTCTGCCCCACGAAGCCGATCTTCGCACTCGCCTGACACGAACCATCACACTGAATATCCCGCTGGTGTCGGCGGCCATGGACACAGTAACAGACGCAGAGCTGGCGATTGCCATGGCCCAGGAAGGCGGCATTGGCATTATGCACAAAAACATGAGCGCCGAGCAGCAGGCCGCCGCGGTGCGTAAGGTGAAAAAGTTCGAAAGCGGCGTGGTAAAAGACCCGATTACGGTCAAGCCCGAGAACACCGTACGCGAGCTGGTTGAAATTACCATGGCCAATAATATTTCCGGCCTGCCGGTAGTCGACGGCAGCGAATTGGTGGGCATTGTAACGGGTCGCGACATCCGCTTTGAGAGCAGCATGGACACGCTGGTGCGTGACATCATGACGCCGAAGGAAAAGCTGGTTACGGTGAAAGAAGGCGCTGATCTGGAATCGGTGAAAGAACTGCTGCACCGCCACCGCATTGAGAAAGTCCTGGTGGTGAATGATAACTTCCAGCTGCGCGGACTGGTCACAGCAAAAGACATCCAGAAGTCCAAAGACTACCCGCTGGCGAGTAAAGACGATCAGGGCCGCCTGCGGGTTGGCGCGGCCGTCGGCACCGGCGGTGATACCGAAGCCCGCGTGATTGCTCTGGCGGAAGCCGGTGTTGATGTAATTGTGGTGGATACGGCCCACGGTCATTCCCGCGGTGTGCTCGATCGTGTGCGCTGGATCAAGGAACATTACCCTGAGCTGCAGGTGATTGGCGGCAATATCGCCACAGCTGAAGCCGCCCTTGCCCTGGTTGACGCCGGCGCAGATGCGGTGAAAGTGGGTATCGGCCCGGGTTCTATCTGTACCACCCGCATTGTAGCTGGTGTGGGAGTGCCGCAGATTTCAGCGGTGTCCAGCGTGGCTGAGGCCCTGAAAAACAGTGACGTTCCGCTGATTGCCGACGGCGGTTTGCGCTTCTCCGGTGATATTGCCAAGGCTATTGCGGCCGGCGCCCACTGTGTGATGATCGGCAGCCTGCTGGCCGGCACCGACGAAGCCCCGGGTGAAATCGAACTGTTCCAGGGGCGTAGTTACAAGGCCTATCGGGGCATGGGTTCAATCGGCGCCATGGGTCAGGGCTCCAGCGATCGGTATTTCCAGGACGCCAGTAAAGGCATAGAAAAGCTGGTTCCCGAAGGGATTGAAGGTCGCGTGGCGTGCAAAGGCCCGATGCGCAACATTATTCATCAGCTGATGGGCGGCCTGCGCGCCGCGATGGGTTACACCGGCAGTGCCACCATGACCGATATGCGCAACAAGCCTCGGTTTGTGCGCATCACCGGTGCCGGTATGCGCGAGAGTCACGTTCACGACGTGACCATCACCAAAGAAGCACCGAACTACCGCGTTAGCTGATTACAGGTTGTTTTTATGCGGCCCCATTGTTGGGGCCGCATTGCTAATTTCCCCGAGGATTCCATGGCCCACGACATTCACGATCACCGCATCCTGATTCTAGATTTCGGTTCCCAGTACACCCAGCTGATTGCCCGCCGGGTTCGGGACATTGGTGTTTATTGCGAAGTGCGCGCTTTTGACATCACTGCTGAAGAGCTCGACGCGTTCAACCCCAAGGGTATTCTGCTGGCCGGTGGTCCTGAGTCGGTCACCGAGCTGGGTGGCCCCCGCGCGCCTGATGGCCTGTTTGATCGTGAAATTCCGGTATTGGGTATTTGCTACGGCATGCAAACCATGGCAGAGCAGCTGGGCGGCCGGGTAGCCAGCTCGGAAAAACGCGAGTTTGGTTACGCCCAGATAAAAGTGCGCGCCAAGGGCCCTTTGCTGCAAGACATCACCGACCACCTGACCGCGACCGGCGAATCTCTGCTGGACGTGTGGATGAGCCACGGCGACAAAGTGGTTGCCATGCCCGAAGGTTTTGAACTTCTGGCCTCCACCGAAAGCGCGCCTATCGCAGCCATGCAAGACCTGTCGCGCAATCTTTACGGCCTGCAGTTCCATCCGGAAGTGACCCATACCTTGCAGGGCAAGCGCATTCTGGAACACTTTGTGATGAACATCTGCGGCTGCGAAGCCCTGTGGACGCCGGCCAAGATTGTCGACGACGCCGTGCAAAAAATCCGCGAACAGGTTGGCACCGACAAAGTGCTGTTGGGCCTGTCTGGCGGGGTAGATTCCTCGGTGACCGCGGCGCTGCTGCACAAAGCCATTGGCGATCAGCTAACCTGCGTGTTTGTTGACAACGGCCTGCTGCGCCTGAACGAAGGCGACCAGGTGATGGACATGTTTGGTAGCAGCATGGGCGTAAAAGTCATTCGCGCCGACGCCGAGGAACGCTTCCTGACCAACCTCAAAGGCGTCAGCGATCCCGAACAGAAGCGCAAAGTGATTGGTAACACCTTCATCGACGTGTTCGATGAAGAAGCCACCCGCATCCAGAATGTAAACTGGCTGGCTCAGGGCACTATTTATCCGGACGTGATCGAATCGGCTGCGTCCAAAACCGGCAAGTCCCACGTGATCAAATCCCACCACAACGTGGGTGGCCTGCCGGAAACCATGAAGCTGAAATTGGTAGAGCCGCTGCGGGAGCTTTTCAAAGACGAAGTGCGTCGCATCGGCCTTGAACTTGGCCTGCCTTACGATATGGTGTATCGCCATCCGTTCCCGGGCCCGGGCCTGGGTGTGCGCATTCTCGGCGAAGTGAAAAAAGATTACGCCGACATCTTGCGCCGCGCTGACGCCATCTTCCTGGAAGAGCTACACCGCGCCGATTATTACCACAAAACCAGTCAGGCCTTTGCGGTCTTCCTGCCGGTGAAATCGGTAGGCGTAGTAGGCGACGCCCGCCGATACGAATGGGTGATCGCACTGCGCGCCGTAGAGACCATCGATTTCATGACCGCACGCTGGGCGCACCTGCCTTACGAGCTGCTGGAAACCGTGTCTAACCGCATTATTAATGAAATCAGCGGCGTATCACGGGTGACTTACGATGTGTCGTCGAAGCCGCCAGCGACCATAGAATGGGAGTAAGTGAGCGTCCTGCGCTGACGGATAAAAATACCTAGCAGAAACCAACAAAGCCCGGCATAACGCTGGGCTTTGTTGGTTTTGCAGGGTTCTAAATTCACTAAAAGTTTTTAGGCCAATTAAAGTGCTCTAATCGAATGATATCGAGGTCCGCGACGATGAGCGCTTTCAGTCAACGAGGCAAAAACCCATCTTGGCACCATGCTAGTGAAAACACAGCAGTCGACAAATCAGATCAAACAGAACAGCAAGCCGCTGGCTGCTGTTCTGTTTGTAAAATAGACCGAGAGTATTGAGGCTCGAGAGTTGCGAGCGCGGTCTTCTTGCTGGTGAAACGGTCGGCTATGGGGTAGTGAAGGTTTAAGAACCAATGGTTGATTCCATCGGCCTTTTTCTTTAACATTAAAAATAGTTTAAAATTTCCATGTCTTCATATAGAGTACATTCTGTATACAGCGCGCAAAGGTAACAGCAGAAAGGCACGTTTTTATTTAAAGCATTGGTGCGGCCGCTCGCGGCACTGCTAAACAATCAACTAGTGGATTTTAATTATTATGTCTCTACCCCCCCCCCCCCCCAATTCTAATAGCGTAAAAAAATCAACACGTTTTACGCTGGGCGCCAAGGTATTTATCGCTGTTGTAGTCGCATCGTGTATAGCTTCCGCATATGCGCTGGCCTCAGTGTTAAAGTTGGGCCTCTGATGTCAGATTCACGGGTTCCTTATGATGATGAAATCGATTTGTTCGAAATTTTTGAAACGGTGTGGGATGGTAGGTGGAGAGTAATTGGTATTGTAATATTAGCCGTGCTTATAAGTATTGCGGTTAATGTATTGAAGCCTGAATTATATAATGGCTCAACGGCGCTGAGTAAAGCGCCAAGCTCCTCATTTATAAAGTACTCATCGGTTAACGAAACGTTACAGCAAAGTGGGTTCAGCTATGCGATAAGTTCACAGTCCGTATTTGATATGTTCGTTACTGAATTTGCAGATTACGACGAAGTTGTCAAGATTTTGGAAAAGAGTGACTATATTAAACAGCGTCTTCAAGCTATAGAGATTGAAGATCGAAATGATTTTCTTGTATACATGGCTAAAAATTTCGAGATCTTGCCGCCGTCGGAAAATGGAAACCATTGGAGCCTTGATTATGAGTGGCGCGACTCTAATGAGAGTAAAAAGATTTTTACTCAGTCGATAGAGGACGTGTTGGCGAACGTTCGACAAACAATTCTTTCAGATATAGACGAACTAGCACGCACTGTTTCTATACGTAATAAAAATAAGAAACAAAGGCTGAATGCAGATTTAGTCGCATTAGAAGACGCGATAAATCTGGATCTTGCTAAACGTTTGTTGTATTTAAATGAGCAAACCGCAATCGCAAAAGAATTAGGGGTTGAGAAAAATTCCCTAAATGGAAACGGGTTATTTCAATCGCAAAATACAGGTGTTTCACTGAGTGTCACTTCATCGGACATCCCGTTTTACTTGCGCGGCTTTAAAGCTATTGACAAGGAAATTGATCTTCTTTTTTCGCGTTCAAAAGAGGATCGTCTCGCTATAAATAATACGTACGTCTCCATTAAGACGCAGCTGTCTTCGATTCATAATGATGTGTCTATGCAGCAAATTATGTCTGCCAAAGGCTCCGTTGCCGATGACGACGTTACCAGTTGGCTGGCCTACGATTTGTCTTTAGCGACCACCAGTTCACAAAGTAAGCCAGTGCTCTATGCAATTTTAGCTGCTATGTTGGGTTTAATGGTCGGAGTATTTAACGTGCTCGTTTCTAGTGCTGTGCGTAAGCGAAAATCGATCGTGTCCACGATTTAGGTGGCTTTTTAATCGTTATCTTCTCGTTCACGGAAGGCCTCAGAAACCTCAAAGGCTGGCCTGAAGTGGGGCTCTGCGGTTTCTACAGGTTCTTAGTGTCACATTTAACCACCTTCAACTGTTCACCTAAAAAACCATCGCTTTCGCGCTGCTGGTGAAATCGGTAGGCGTAGTAGGCGACGCCCGGCGCTACGAAGGGGTGATTGCACTGCGCGCCGTAGAAACCATCGATTTCATGACCGCCCGCTGGGCGCATCTGCCGTACGAACTGCTGGAAACCGTGTCTAACCGCATTATCAACGAAATCAGCGGCGTATCACGGGTGACTTACGATGTGTCATCGAAGCCGCCAGCGACGATTGAGTGGGAATAACCGGCAGATTGGGCGTTGACTGACAGCGACCGTTCTACAAACCCACAAAGCCCAGCGTTATGCTGGGCTTTGTGGGTTTGTAGAATTCTTTCCGGCCTTCAAAAGTTACTGTAAAGAGTGACTAAGCGTGAGCTTGAGGTGGTTTGATCAAAGATTCTGCTGGAATGCCCAAACCCTGGTGGAGCTTCCAGATCATCTTTAAAGTCAGCGAACGTTTGTGATTGAGGATTTCGTAAACACGATTGCTTTTGCCGATCATTGGCTCCAGATCTTTCACGGTTAAGCCTTTGCGTTCCATTTCGAACTTGATGGCCTCAACAGGGTCAGAAAAATCCATCGGGAAATGCCTGGCTTCATAAGCCTCAATCAATGTGACCATGACATCCAGCTTTTCGCCTTCAGGCGTATCAGGCCCAGCTATCATCAGACTTTCAATTTCTTTCAAGGCCGCACGGTAGTCGGCATCAGTTTTAATCGGTTTGATGTCCATAATCTTTCCTCCGGCGGTTAAATGGTTTGCGCATCTATTTTGTCGTACTGCGCATGGGTTCCAATAAAGCGGACGTATACAACCCGATACGCATAGTTGATCCAAACAACAAGTCGATACTTGCCCCCTCTGCCAGCCTAGTTGTCCAGTTGGCGATTTCGCCTAAATTCATGTCAGATTGGGCGGAGTGAGAGCAGTCATGCCACGTTATTCCGAGGAACGTAAAGCGGCCGTGTTGAAGAAGTTGTTACCTCCGCAGAACCGCAGTGTGGTGCAGGTGGCCGCAGAGGAAGGCCTATCGGATGTGACTCTGTACAATTGGTTAAAACAGTGTCGACAACAAGGGGTGCCTGTGCCGGGTTATCGTAATGCTGGAGACGATTGGTCTCCTGATGCCAAGTTAGCCGTCGTGATCGAAACGGCGTCTATGTCCGAAGCTGAACTGAGTGCGTATTGCCGCCAGAAAGGTCTGTATCCCGAGCAGGTACAACGCTGGAAAGACGCCTGCCTACACGGTGCCGGTCTGCAAGAAGGGCAAGGGAAAGCCGCTCAGAAGCAGCAGCGTGATGCCCGCAAAACCATCAAGAAGCTGCAAGCGGAAGTGCGCCGTAAGGATCGGGTTCTGGCAGAAACGACCTCATTGTTGGTGCTGTCAAAAAAGCTCGAAGCCTTGTACGGCGAGGACCCGGACAGCGAGGACAGTTAACACCGCTGACCGAACGTACAAGGCTTTTAAACGACTATGACGAAGCTGTCGCCAGTGGCGCAGCCCGGTACAAGGCGGCCGACTTGATGGAGCTGAGTCAGCGCACGTTGAAGCGCTGGCGACAGGCTAATGGCGCTGTAGCGGAAGATCAACGCCCGCAAGCGGAGCGCGTTGTGCAGCCACACCAGCTCACTCACGCTGAAGAAGCGGCCATTCTAGACACCTGCAATGAACGGGAGTACCAGAGCTTGCCACCGTCCCAGATCGTGCCTCGACTGGCTGATAAAGGGCTTTACCTGGCCTCTGAGTCCTCATTCTACCGAGTGCTCAAAAGTACCAGCAAGTGAATCATCGGGGCCGCATGAAACCGCCGCGCAAGGTCCCTGAGCCCACCAGCTTTACCGCCACAGGCCCGAACCAGGTGTGGAGCTGGGACATCAGCTATTGCCCCTCAGAGGTGCGCGGTCAGCACTGGTATCTGTACCTGATCATGGACATCTACAGTCGCAAAATCGTGGCGTGGGAAATCCACGAATCAGAGTCCGGCGAGCTTGCCAAAAAGCTCATTGATCGAGCTCTGTTACGCGAGAGATGTTGGCAAAACCCACCGGTGCTGCACTCAGATAACGGCGCGCCGATGACGTCCTACACGCTGAAAGCGCGGCTGGCAGACCTGGGTATGCTGATGTCTCACAGCCGACCCAGAGTAAGCAACGACAACCCTTACTCAGAGTCGTTGTTCAAGACGCTAAAGTACTGTCCAAAATGGCCAGCCAAGGGCTTTTCATCACTAACGGCGGTGCGCAAATGGATGCTGTTGTTCGAGCAGGCTTACAACGAAGAGCACCTGCACAGCGGCATCAACTTCGTGACGCCCGCACAACGGCACCAGGGTGTTGATGCAGAGTTGTTAGCCAAACGTGAAGCGGTTTATGAACGAGCAAAGAGTCTGAATCCTAGGCGTTGGTCTGGTGATACTCGAAACTGGGCAGTCGCCGGAGCCGTATCGCTCAACCCTGGAAAATTGCAGGAAATTGAGCGTAATAAACAGGCTGCTTAAGTGCAGCTATATGGACAACTGGGTTGCAAATCACCGCTTGTTCCCGGCAATATTGAACACCCCCCGACCATCTTTAAGGATGCTGGCATTCCTGAAGTCACGCTTTACCCCGGCAGGTGAACCCCAGTCGGCGTGCGCGGCATAACGGTGCCAGGCCAATGTTGGCTCTTGGGCATCCTGATATTCCGGAGCCTTTTCCCAGAAGGCTTTCAGTGACGACAGTGCAATTATTCTCATGCCTGGAACCATAGTCCCATTATGGGACTCGAGCAACGTATTTTTTGCCCGTTTGCCCAATATCCGCAGCAGCGTTTTAAACAGTCGATTAAACTCCTGCAAGACCGCGCAGTGTCGCTGTGACACACTCACTCAGGCTGTTAAACTGAAGCCCAAAAAATTGTCAGAGCAAAATAGAACTCCAGGGAACTGCATATGAAGAAACTCAAAATTATCCTGATCGGGTGCTGCCTGATTGTTATGGGTCTGGCCCTGCATTATGTGTTGCCCCGTGTCTCCGTTGTCGAGGTGGTCGGCGTTGAGGTCAAGCGCACCGATGTAGAGGTGGGAACCCGAGACGTTTACATGATTCAAACCCGGCTGATCGGCGGCGACAAAGTCCGCGTATTCCGCAACGAAGACTCATGGCTTTATTTTAAGCTCAACTCCGCGAATCTCCAGACGCAAGCGGCTGTCTTTGCCCGCGAAGAGAAGGGCACGGCAGTTGCTATTCGCCATTACGGCTGGCGGCTCCCGCTTCTGTCGATGTTCCCGAATGCGACCTCAGCCTGGCCTGTCGAGCCCGGGTACCGTCATATCCCGATTTTCAACATCGTTATATTGGTGTTTCTTTTAGGCTTGGGGTTTATAGCGCGCCGCGCGTTTAAGCGAGCGTCCGGTAAGCTTACAGAATTGCGTGCCCGGCATACGCCCGGGCGTGCGGACAATGTCCCCTCGTCTTCGCCCTCATCATCCTCAAAATCATCCCCGGCAAGCGATGCTGGTCACGATGAATGGCTGCAGAGCGACCAGCAAACGTCGAGCCGGTCCGATAAGTCGGGGAGGGACGACTGAGCGGATGCAACAAACACCGGTTATCACGCGACATCCTCTGAACACCGGGGTTCTTGAGCTGCGGACCATCGCAGCTCCGACAGACGGCGAATTATTCCGGATTGCGGAGCGTATCAACCCGAAGCGCAGCTTTCTTTTCGTATCCACCGTACTTGGGCGCCATATCCCCGTCAGACCGCGGGACCATTTTGATGCGGTTAACGGAATCGTCGATCAGATTCCCGATGCGCTGCTTGGCGGCCCTCTTTTGGTCATGGGTTACGCGGAGACGGCGGTTGGAATCGGAGCCGCCGCGGCTCGGCGCATCCGGGAGCGGCGGCCCGAAGCGGACCTGCTCTACCTGTCGACCACCCGCCACCCGGTTGCGGGTCGGGAATGGGTCAGCTTTTCGGAAGGGCACAGTCACGCCACCGCACATCATGTGATGGCGCCAACGTCGAGCGAGCTTTTAAGTGGGTCTGCAAGAACGCTTGTTCTTGTGGATGACGAGACGACCACCGGAAACACCTTTGCGGCTTTGTTCAAGGCGGTTCGTGACGGTGGGGTAGACGTCAAACGTGTCCTACTTCTGACCCTGACCGACTGGTCCAACGGACGAGCCGCCCAGGCAATCGCGGAGCTCTGCCCTGGCATCCCGGTGAACGCGTTCTCTTTAGTTCGAGGGGAATGGCGATGGGAGCAGGACGCTAAAGCAACGCTTCCGGCTGTCCCGATCTGGGCCGGGGAAGCGACACTTCCGGCCTGGGTTCCGAACCCGAATCCCGTGCCGAATCCGCTGTTTCAGGCGCCGCGGCTCGGGCTTCAGATGGAGCTGATTGTTGAACCGACTGTCGAATCAACTGTCGAATCTACGATCGAACTGATGACGCCCTTGATTCCGACCGCTCTGCCGACGGTTGCCGCAGGCGACTCTGTTCTTGTGATCGGGACCGGCGAGCACGTTTGGGGTCCGATGCTGCTGGCTGAGCGCCTTGAGCAGGAAGGGGCGGATGTAACGTTCGTCGCAACCACCCGTTCGCCGATCCTCAACGGAGAGGTTATCCGGCACAAGGTGGTGTTTCCAGACCATTACCGGGTAGGCGTACCGATGTATCTTCACAATGTCCCCGAACGCCCCTGCGCTCGAGTCATCATCATGACCGAAACAGGCGATGACGGAATCTGCCCAACGCTCCGGGCCTATCTCGGGCGCGGACACATCATTAACGGAGCCGGCCAAGTGACGGAGTTCAAGACGTAATGGGCCAATGTATCTACTTGACGGATCTTGACGACACTCTTTTTCGATCATTTCACAAACATCCGCAGGGCGAGGCCCTTACGCGGGTAACCACCGCGACCAACGGCCACCACGGCCACATGAACCCGGCGCAGCAGGGCCTGCTCTCGGCGCTGAGGGCAACCGGAGCGGTGATTCCGGTGACTGCCCGTAGCACCGACGCCTTTTCCCGGGTCCATCTCGATTTTGGCACCCGGCGCGCTATTCTGGCCAATGGGGCGGTGATTTTGAACGGCGAGGGCATTGCAGAACCGGATTGGCTCGCGCACACGGCGCACATTGGGCGCAGCGCAGAAGCGTTGCTGCTCGACATGTCTGCGCTTATTAGCGCGGAGCTTGGGTCAGCGGCCCGCAGCTGGATCGTCGAAGAGTACGGCGCACCAGTCTATTTCTGCGTGAAGATGAACGCGTCCGGGGCGGAAGACGTTCAGAGCGGTATCACCGCCGCAGCGGAGCTCCTCGCAAGTCGGTTCGATCTGTCCGGTCTGCAGCAACACGCAAACGGCAATAATCTCTCGTTCACGCCAACAGGCATCTCAAAGCGGGAAGCCTGTCGGCATCTGATAGACAGTATCAGAGGCGGCAGCGGGGCGCCGCTGATCGGCATCGGCGATAGCCTGACGGACCTTCCGTTCATGGGTCTTTGCGATTTCATCATGACCCCGTCCGGGTCGCAGATTGCAGACCTCATGGCGCGAATGTCCGATGAGGACCTAACACCTTGAGCCGCCCATTGACTGATACCGAAAAACGTCCTTTTTCAGGCAGCTATCTGTCGACAGACGTTGAATTTCTGCTGAAACCGGTCGCGCTTGAACCCACCCCGGTGGAGGAGAAAGAGCGCCGAATTCAGGCCGGCGTGACCCATTACTCGGAAATGATCTCCGAGGAGCGGCGTCCAGACGCCCGTTACCTGTCGCTGTTCGAGGAGTCTTGCCGGCTTGGAGTGCCGCGGCTCGCCCGAGACATCCGTTCTCTGGCGGGGCAAATCCTTGATCTGGTCCAGCAGGGACGGTTGAACCCGGAAATTACCTTGTGCAGCCTTGTTCGGGCCGGAGTGCCATACGGGGTACTGCTCAAGCGCGATCTGGCCCGATTGGGCGCCGACGTCACTCATTTCGGGATTTCGATCATCCGCGATCGCGGTCTTGACGAGGCGGCCATGGGGGAAGTCCTTGCGCGGCGGCCTGTTGATGGGGTGATCTTCGTTGACGGGTGGACCGGCAAAGGGGCAATTACGGCGGAGCTGACAGAGTCCTGGCGTGCTCTCACTGATCGGGAGCCAATGCTCGCTGTGATCGCCGACCCTTGCGGCCGTGCAAACCTCTGCGGATCCCGCGAGGACTGGCTGATCCCCTCTGGCATTCTTGGCGGTAACGTGTCCGGTCTTATTTCCCGCTCCATCCTCCGGTCCGACCTGATAGGCCCCGGGGACTATCACGGCTGCATTTTGCTGGATCACCTTGCTGACATTGACCTGTCGCGCTCGTTTGTCGATCGGGTGGATGTGGCGTTGTCGACGCTGGAAGACCGGGTTGAGTTGGGCCCAGAGGCGGATTCGTCCGCGGCTGCCCGGTTCCGCACCGAGGCGGACCGCACCGTTGCGGCGGTTGCCAGGCGGTTCGGAGTGCAGAACCGCAACCGCATCAAACCAGGCATTGCGGAGGCCACAAGGGCGGTTCTGCGGCGCCGGCCAGAATGCGTTCTGGTTCGATCGCTCAGCGAAGACCCAGACCTTGCAGCGCTCATTCATCTTTGCCGTCAGGACGGAGTCAATCTGATTGAGGCGCCTGACCTCACCGGGCCTTACCGGGCGATTACGCTCATTAGGGAAACTAAATGACTGACTTTGGGTCTCATATGTTTTCGGCTTATAAACTGGGGGCTACCCTCTACATGCCCGCCATACATCCGAAGGTGCCAGACATAGTGTCAGGATTGGCGCCGTCGCCAGCCTCATCGATTGTCCTTTGCCTGGAGGACGCGCTGCGTGAGGAGGACATTGAGAAAGGCATCCGAACCCTGACGGAACTGCTAAAGACTCGTCTTGGTAGCATTGACAGCCGGCCACAGGTTTTCATCCGGCCCCGGTCTTATGATATGGCGTGCCGGCTTCGGGCAATTGACGGCATTACCCAGATTGACGGTTTTGTTCTGCCAAAGGCTCGGCCTGAAACCGCCCCGGACTGGATTTCGCTGCTGTCAGGAACCACCCTGAAACTCATGCCAACGCTTGAGACGCCGGAATTTTTCGATCCGGCCCGGCTGATTCAGTTTCGGGATCTATTGCTGAGCGCCGGACCGGACCGGATCGCCGCGGTCCGGATTGGTGGAAACGATCTTCTGGGTTCGATGGCGCTGCGCCGAGTGCGTGGCATGACGGCTTATGAGGGGCCGCTTAGCTGGTTTTTATCGATGGCGGCGTCGATCCTTATCCCGGCCGGGATTCCCGTTTCCGCCCCGGTCTTTGACATCATTGAAGACACGGAGACGTTGCGCCGTGAGGTGGAACGCGATGTGCAAATGGGATTCGTCTCAAAAACCGCCATCCATCCGGCCCAAGTCCCGATCATTGAAGGCGCGCTCTCCGTATCGGAGGAGGATCTCCGCGCAGCTAGAGCAATCCTTGATCGGGACGCGAGTGCCGTGTTCCAGATTGGTGGAGTCATGTGCGAGCCTGCAACCCATGCCGCGTGGGCACGCCGCACACTGGCGCGCGCGGATCGGTTCGGGTGTCACTCGTATGGGCAGGCCAGGTATCAGCGAGAGACCGGTACCGGTTGAAAGGGTAAATTAGGATTAATTAAGGAATGGAAAAAGTATTGCACAACAGATGCAGAAAATTGTACTGTTTTTCAACGTCATAAAAGGAATTAAAAAATGAGTATTTCTCTATCGAAAGGCCAGGCGATAAGCCTGTCAAAAGACAACCCGGGACTGTCCCGTGTATTCATGGGGCTGGGTTGGGATCCGGTGAAAAGCAGCGGCGGCTTCCTGTCGAAGCTGTTTGGCGGAGGCGCCGCGTCCATTGATCTGGACGCAAGCGTACTCGTCTTTGACAGCGCGAAGAACGAAATTGACAGAGTCTGTTTCACCAAACTCAAATCATCAAACGGTGCTATCACCCATGACGGCGACAATCTGACCGGTGAAGGCGACGGCGATGACGAAGTGATCCGGGTCGATCTGTCCCGCCTGGACGCAAAAGCTGCGCACCTTGTCTTCACCGTCAACAGCTTTCGCGGTCAGACCTTCAATGAAGTCGATAACGCAGTCGCGCGGCTGGTGGACGACACTAACCAGCGTGAAATTTGCTCCTACACGCTGCGCGAGCAAGGCGCACACACCGGCGTTGTTATGGCGTCTTTGTCAAAAGGCAGCGACGGCTGGAGCATGACAGCCCACGGAGTTCAGGCCACCGGCCGCACTGTAGACGACCTGGTCGGCGTTTCGAAATCTGTCATCTAGCAGGAGCTTAACTATGTTGAACTGGTTGAAAGACAAAAGTAATGAAGCCCGCGCCCGCTTGACTGCGGAAGTGTCGAAGTTCCGCAATCGCACCTTTATGGAAGCCGTTGTTGCCTCCTGTGCCCTGGTGGCGGCGGCGGATGGAACCGTATCCTCTGACGAGAAACAGAAGATGGCGGGGTACATGCGGAACTCGGACGAACTTAAGCATTTCGCCATGACCGACGTGATTGCCTACTTCGAGAAGGTGGTCGGGAATTTTGATTTCGATTCGGCGATCGGTAAGGCCGAGGCGCTCAAAGTGATCGGCCGCCTTCGTGATAACGACGAGCAAGCTCGGGTTATGGTTCGCGTTGCCTGCGCGATCGGTGCGTCAGACGGAACCTTTGATGACGATGAAAAAGCTGTCGTGCGCGAGATCTGTCTGGAACTCGGGCTGAAACCCGCCGATTTCGATCTTTAATAGAGAATTCACCGAGGGTGCTTATGCCGCCCTCATTTTTTTAGACAAACGGAATCATAAATGGACGGATTAACCACCTATCAGCTCGCGGTCATTGCGCTGGGTGCTATTTTTTTTGGGGTATGGCTTCTTGTTAAAGGTGGCGATCTCACGATCGATTCAGCGGTACGCATTGCTGAAAGGTCTGGCCTTTCGAAGATGTTCATTGCGGCGACCATCGTTGCTTTTGGTACTTCGGCGCCGGAGCTGTTTACATCGGTGAACGCAAACATCAGCGGCTTTGCAGGCATCTCAGTTGGCAACGTGATCGGGTCCAACATCGCTAACGTGCTGATGGTGATTGGTATCTCGGCAATGATCGCCCCAATCGTGTTTGATCGTAAAAAGGCTCAGGTCGACACCCTGGTTATGATTCTGGCTACTGTCGCTATGGCTGTAGCCGTCTGGGCCGGGCTCCTGCCCCGCTGGGCAGGTTTGGCAATGGTTTTCGCTATTGTTGCCTATGTAACCTATCAGTACAAAGCGAGTAAAATCGAAGTCGACGAAGACGACGAGGGCGAAGACGCGAGTCCCGGGAATCCTTTTGTTATGGTCACAATTGGCATTGCAACGCTTGTGATCGGGTCGGAAGTGCTGGTTCAAGGCGCGGTGGCCGGCGGCTTCGCTCTGGGCGTTCCCGAGGCGGTGATCGGGATGACCGTGATTGCATTCGGGACCTCCCTGCCTGAGCTGACCGCCTCCGTAGCGGCGGCTAGAAAGGGGCAGTCAGATATGATCATTGGCGGGATTGTCGGATCGAATATCTTCAACATCCTGTCGGTGATGGCGATTACAGCAGTGGTGAAGCCGCTGGTGATCGATCCGCGGTTCGGCCAGTTTGACCTGCTGATCGTTCTTGCCGTAACGTTTGTGTTCGCGCTGTTCCTGCTGTTTGTCGGTCGAATTGGCCGCATTGCTGGCGGGATCATGGCGGTTTCGTATCTGCTGTTCACCTTCGCTCAGTACAGCGGAGTGGCTGACGCATTCGTTGGGGTCGCGGCTCCTTGATGTATGACTATGTATAACGATGTACAAAGAGTTTGGTAGCAACCTGTAATCTTGACCTGTCTGATTCGGGCGGGTTACAACTTACATTTCGCAAAGGAAAACGACATGGCAATTTCTCTTAGTAAAGGTGGCAACGTTTCGCTTTCTAAAGAGGCTCCGGGTCTCACTTCCATCCTGGTTGGTCTTGGCTGGGACCCGCGCGTTACTGACGGCACAGACTTTGACCTGGACGCGTCAGTGTTTATCTGCGGTGAAAACGGCAAGGTGCGTTCCGACGAGGATTTCATTTTCTACAGAAATCTGGTTGGGCTTGGCGGCGCTGTTGAGCACCTCGGCGACAACCGCACCGGTGAAGGTGAAGGTGACGACGAGCAAGTCAAGATCGATCTGTCAAAAATCCCGGCGGACGTGAAAAAGCTGGTTTTCGTAGTGACGATTCACGAAGCCGAAAAGAAAAATCAGAACTTTGGCCAGGTTAGCAATGCGTTTATGCGCATTCTCAATCAGGACGGCGGCGCTGAACTTGCGAAGTACGACCTCTCCGAAGACTACTCAACCGAGACCGCTATGATCTTTGGTGAGATCTATCGGCATAACGAAGAGTGGAAAATGAAGGCAATTGGCGCCGGTTTCGCGGGCGGTCTAGGACCACTGGCCACGGCACACGGCGTGAACATCGGCTAGTTCGGTGGCGGGTCGCCATTTTGGGGTGGCTCGCACCGGTTTATTAAGGAGTTCCTGATGACTGTCCTGGGCCCTGGCGCAAACGCGCCCCTCACCTCGAATGACCTAACCGTTTTGATCCGCCATGGCACAATACCGGGTGCGGATATCGACGTGTCTGCTTTTCTGGTCACTGCGTCAGGCAAAGTTCGGTCAGATGCGGATATGTGTTTCTACGGACAGCCGTCGGTTGCCGGAGGCGCTGTGGCGCTGTCTGGCTCTGAAAACGGCGAAGCCCGGTTTGCTGTGGGGCTTGGCCGAGTTCCAGCCGGGGTAGAAAAGGTGGTGTTCACTGCCACGATTCACGAGAATCGGGCCTCTTTCTCCCGAGTCCCGGAGATTACACTGGACGCGGGCGGAGTACGGGGTGCCATTCCCTGCGCCGGTATGACAGAGACGGCGCTTATTTTGGCCGAACTTTATCAGCGTAATGGGGCCTGGAAATTCAGGGTTGTTGGGCAAGGGTTCAACGGGGGGCTCGCCGCGTTGGCGAAACACCTTGGCGTTGAGGTTGCCGAACCGGCGCCGCCTGCTCCTACTCCGCCGCCGGCGCCTGCTCCGACACCCGCGCCTCCTCCAACCCCGGCGCCTGCTCCCATTCCGACTCCAACTTCAAATTCAACCCCGACCCCGACTCCAAGTCCAAGTCCAACCCCGACTCCCGTGCCCCCGCCGTCAACACGTTCGGTCAACCTCTCGAAAGTGAGTCTGACCAAGCAGAACAACACGGTTTCTTTGAAGAAAGAGGGTGGTCGTTTTGGAAAAATGCAGATCAACCTGAACTGGAATCAAAGCCAGACCCAGAAAAAGACCGGCTTTTTCTCGAGGGGCTCAGTCGCGATCGACCTTGACCTGGGCGCGTTCGTAGAGACGCGAGACGGGAAGAGACATGTGGTTCAGGCGCTTGGCAACGGCTTCGGTGACTTCCAGCAGGCTCCCTTTGTGCGATTGCTCGGGGATGATCGTACCGGCTCCACTTCAGACGGAGAGTGGCTTGAGATCAACGGGGACCGCTGGGCCGACATCAGGCGCGTTCTTGTTTACGCATTCATTTACGAAGGCGTCCCGAATTGGAAGGAAACGGACGGCATTGTTCGAGTGTTGGTTCCGGGGCAGCCGGAAGTCGAAATCCGGATGAACGAGTTCGAACAGGACGGCAGCATGTGCGCTGTGGTCGGCATAGACAATCACGACGGTCAAGTGCGCGTCTCCCGGCAGGTCACTTTTCACAGCGGCCATAAGGCTCTGGACAAACAGTACGACTGGGGATTCCGCTGGACCGCTGGCCGTAAATAACCGGGCGCTCTCTTAAACTCCCCAGAACAGCTCGCGCCGGCCCGCCTGCACCTCTTTGGTGACCCGTGCCGGCAAATCCGATCTTACTCCGGCGATGGAGTCAAGCAAGAGTGCAGGTAGGTTAACGTCTGTTAGCCCGGTCATTCCGATCCCACCCGAGGCACGGGTGTTCACTTCCATCAGCCTTTGCGTTCCGGCCGTGTCCTCAATTGTCTGTAGGTTCAGTATGCCCGTCAGTCTGAATGTCTGCGTGACGAATCGGGCTAGCTCCTCACCGTAGGTGTCATGACGGAGCCGCTGCGAAGTCCCCGCTTTGATCCGGGTCACCGTCCCGAGCAGGCGCCCTTCATGGCAAGAGAAATCGACGCTCCGTTCCGGGCCCTCCAGAAACGGCATCAGCATCATTGGCTCTGGCCGGTGCAGTGCTCCGAGCAATGCCCGGAAGGCAACGTCCGGCAGTTCCAGCGCCGATAGACCGGAAAGTGGGGTCATGGCCGGCAGCTCGTCTCGAATTATCCGAAAGCCGGCCCCGTAAATGCCGGACGCAGGCTTTACGCACAGCTGGCCCGGGTGATCTGGGAAGATTTCGCCTTCCCCGCGCAGACGTTCGTACTCTTCTGCCCCCTCGAAGCGCCTGAACGGAGTGACCGGAACGCCAGCCGTCTCCATTCGGGCAAGAAATGCCGGCTTCTCCTCGAGAAACCCCATCGTGTTTGAGTCTGAGGCGGTCAGTAGCCGGATCCCGCGCGCGCTGAACCAGTCCCGAAACCCGGCCAGCTCCTCACGTCGCCGATAAGGCAGAACCAACTCCGCCCTCTCTGTAAGGGCTACCTGCAGTAGCCAGTCGGCATAGGCGTCCGGGCTCATCAGCCGGGTCTCGGCCGGCTCGGGCAATAGTTGGTCCGCCGCCAGGGCGATTGGGGTGTCGCGCCGCTCATGGGTCGCAATAACGTGAAGGTCTGGCCGGGCGCGACGCATTAGGTCGATCAGGTCCGCAGCGCCGGAGATGTTGTGATTAAAGAGAATTCGCAAGAGGGGTTCCTAGCGGTTGATGACTGCCCAATACTGACCCAGGGTTCTCGCCCAGTTCTGGCCCGAATTACGGGCGAAGAGTATAACCGGGGGGGCGTGAATAAGTCTTCTGTCTCAGCGTTACGCCGGATCTTCCGGCATAACGGTAACAGGGCGGATCTGGGCAGCAGGGTGCTGTCTTTCGCTAGCTTTTAATCCTCATTCGACCGTCAACAGCATCTTGATGGCCTGCTCCTTTGCCGCTTCGCTGAAAATATCGTAGGCCTTTTCGATATCGTCGAGTTTGAAGCGATGCGTGACCAGCTCCTCGGGCTTGACGCCGCCACTTTCGACCACCCGCATTAGCACAGGAATGGTGTTGGTATTCACCAGGCCGGTGCGTAGGGTGATGTTCTTGATCCACAAGTCCTGCAGCTTGAATTCGACGCTCTTGCCGTGCACGCCGATGTTGGCGATATGACCGCCCGCGCGAACAATGCTCTGGCAGATATCAAAGGTTTCGGGGACCCCTACTGCCTCCATAGCCACGTCCACGCCTTCACCATCGGTCATTTTGTGGATGGCCTCGATTGGGTCCCTGGCGATGGTGTCCGTGGCGCCGAGCAGCTTGGCCATGGCCAGGCGGTTCTCGTCCGGATCAATCATGATGATTCGCGCTGGGGAGTAGAAGCGTGAGGTCATCAGTGCCGCCAGTCCTATAGGGCCAGCCCCGACAATGGCCACAGTGTCACCGAGCTTGACCTCGCCGTTCAGGGCGCCAATTTCGTGTCCGGTGGGCAAGATATCGCTGAGCATGACAGCTGCAGCGCGGTCCATGTCTTCGGGCAACACGTAGAGGCTGTTGTCCGCATGGGGGATGCGTACATACTCGGCTTGGGTCCCGTCGATTAGATGACCGAGAATCCAGCCTCCGTCGCGGCAATGAGAATAGACGCCGCGCTTGCAATAGTCGCAGCGACCGCAGGAAGTGACGCAGGATATCAGCACCTCGTCGCCAATCTGGATGTTGCTTACGCCGTCACCGATTTCCGTCACCACCCCCAGCCCTTCGTGACCCAGGATGCGACCTACTTCTACGGCGGGCACATCGCCTTTTAGGATGTGCAGGTCGGTGCCGCAAATGGTGGTATGAGTGATGCGGACTACCGCATCCGTGGGTTTTTCGATCGCCGGCTGCGGCTTATCTTCCCAGCTGCGTTTACCAGGCCCATGAAATGCCAATGCTTTCATGACACGCTCTCCTTTGAGGGTGCAAAGCTACGAATACCAAATATTGCCATATCAAAATTTCACATATTGCACGCGGACGTCTTGATTCACATCAAGAGCAAGGCCGGTGGGCAACGATATTGTGTTCCGTTGAAACCATCGACATCATCCGTTAGCCGTCCGCTTGAATGGCAGAATCTAGGCTATCATAATCACTGAAGACAACTTTCCGGCAGACTAGATCTTGCAGTAACACAAGCGTTTCTGGATGGCCAAAGGACAGTTAAATGAGTGACGGGCAAGCCAATCGGGACACTTCCTCCGAACAGAAAGCCAAAGAAGCCGAGGACGAGCAAAAGACTCGCGCCAAGGTCCAGGATCGTGAAGCCCGCGAACAGACACCCACGTCAACCGAAAAGTCACTGACGTCGAAAGAACGCGATACCGTCGCCGAACATCACCACCTATCGCCGCTGACGCTCTACTCCATCATCTTACGCGAGGGCGAAGACGAGCTACAACGCCCGAAAATTTCACTCTGGTGGTCTGGTTTGGCAGCGGGGGTCGGGATTTCGACCTCGGTCCTCGCCGAGGGAATTATCCGCTCTAATCTGGGCTCAGATCACCCCTACCTGACCTTGATTGAAAGCCTGGGCTGCTGCCTTCGGCGAAGGGCTCCGAAGAGCTGGTTATCGTCCTGTTTACCTGGCTGATCGCGGCGGGTGGTTTTACCCACGTCATTGCCGGGTCAAACGAAATTTTCACTCTGGTGCTCAACGGGGAAATGAATATTTTTACCGCCTTTATCTACCATATTGCCCCGGTACTCATCGGCAACATTCTGGGTGGTACAGGTTTGTTTGCGATGTTGGCCTATGGCCAGGTTCATGAAGAAATGTGATAAGGCGCACCAGGAAGGCGCTCGTTGAGTAAGAATCAAGATATTCCAGGCGGGTTACAACCAGGAGAATCTCATAGGCAACATAGATATTGGATTTACCGCACGCACGCCGAACCTTCCGTTCAATGATCGGGATACGGAATTGTTACGTGCGGAACTATTCAGTATCGAGCAACTCAAGCGCCACGCGGTTACGCTGGCCGCACAGCATGGAATCGATCCGCGCCCGGGGCCCGACAGACTGCTGC
The DNA here is from genome assembly GCF_000169375.1 of Marinobacter sp. ELB17. Lineage (GTDB taxonomy): Bacteria > Pseudomonadota > Gammaproteobacteria > Pseudomonadales > Oleiphilaceae > Marinobacter. Next base: position 28,412 of record NZ_AAXY01000028.1, on the reverse strand, counting down.
CACGACTGGCGGACAACGCGCGCGTGCTGTTGGTGGCTTACGACGTAGTAACCGCCGCCGTCATGCCCGGACATAGAATCGTCCCGTCGGAAGCCTGGCTGCTCGACAATTTCTATCTCATCGAACAGCAGATCAACCTGGCTCGCCGGCACCTTCCTCGTGGCTACAGCCGGCAATTGCCGCGGCTGGCGGTGGGATCGTCTGCCGGTTTTCCGCGCATCTATGATCTGGCCCTGGAACTGATTTCGCACATGGACGGTCGCGTCGATATCGACAACACCACCCAGTTCGTCGCCGCCTACCAGACCGCTGAACCGCTGCAACTCGGCGAGTTGTGGGCGTTCCCGATTATGTTGCAGTTGGCGCTGCTGGAAAACCTGCGCCGTGTGGCGGTGCGTATAGCGCGTCGACGCGAAGATCTCGATGTCGCCATCATCTGGGCGGATCGCATGCTCACGACAGCTGAAAACGAACCCGGGCGGCTGGTTCATTTGCTGGCCGAGTTTGCCAGTGCGAGTGTGCCGCTGACGGCCCCCTTTGTGGAGGAGTTTTACGCAAGGCTCCAGGTGCAGGGGTCCACGATGGCTTTTGTGCAGGCATGGGTCGAACAAAAGCTGCACGAACAAGGCGTGACTGCAATCCAGTTGTCACAAGCCGCCAGCCGAACAGCCGCAGCCAACCAGGTATCCATCGCCAACAGCATCGGCAGTCTGCGCTTAATCGGTGCGACGGACTGGAAGGATTTCGTCGAGTCACTCAGCGCTGTCGAAAAGAGTTTGCGAGAAGATCCGGCAGACACATACGCTCACCAGGATTTCGCCACCCGCGATCGCTATCGGCATGCTATTGAGGACATCGCGAGAGTTAGCCCCCACCGAGAGTGGGAAGTGGCACGCGAAGCCATTGCCCTCTCTCATAAGGCCTTGAAACGACTCGGTCCGGACGATCGAAGCGCCCATGTCGGCTACTATCTGATCGATCGGGGTCGTCACTGTCTGGAACAGTCTGTCGGCTGCTGTTTGTCCCGGAAAACGCGAGTCAGACGGGCGTGCCGGCGTCACCGCCTCTTGCTGTATGCCAGTTCGATTCTGCTGCTTACCGCCGTGATGACAGTGCTGGCGCAGTTTCCTTTTGGCGGATGTGTACCGGGGGACTGGCGCTATTGGTTATTCGCTGCCATGGGCTTGATCGGTGGCTCGGCGTTGGCCGTCTCTCTGGTAAACCGAGTGGTAACGATGTTCCTGCCGCCGCGAGCGTTGCCACGTCTGGATTTCCCCAAAGGCATACCAGATAGCGAACGCACTATGGTGGTGGTCCCCACGTTGCTCGACCGAACGCAGGAAATTGATGATCTGCTCGAGGCACTGGAGATCCGTTATCTCGGCAATCGTGATCGCAATTTGTTCTTTGCCCTGCTGACGGATTTCCGTGACGCGTCCACATGCACCTTGCCCGAGGATGAATCGCTGCTTGAATACGCGCGTGTTGCAATCGATACGCTCAACGCGACCTACAACGACGATCGTCCATGCATTTTTTATCTGTTTCATCGTCCTCGAGTGTGGAACGCCGTTGAGCGGGTATGGATGGGGCATGAACGTAAACGCGGCAAACTGGAGCAGTTCAATGCGTTGCTGCGGGGGGAGGGGCAAGCGGCATTTTCGGAAACAATCGGTGATCCATCCATCCTGGGCTCGATCAAGTACGTCATTACTCTGGATACTGACACCCAACTGCCGCGCGACGCCGCACGCAAACTGGTCGGTAATATGGCGCATCCGCTCAATCGGCCGGTCTACGATGCGGGCAAGGGGCGCGTCGTCGAGGGTTACGCGATTCTGCAGCCGCGCGCCTCGATCAGCCTTACCAGTGCTGGCCAGTCACGATTTACCAAACTGTTCGCGGGCGAAGCGGGTATCGATCCCTACACCCGCGAAATATCGGACGTCTATCAGGATATCTTCGCAGAGGGGTCGTTCATCGGTAAAGGTATCTACGATGTGGATGCGTTTCGCCAGGCCGTCGATGGTCGATTTCCGGACAATCTCATTCTAAGTCATGACCTGCTGGAAGGCGGCTATGCGCGTTCAGCATTGGTAACAGATGTTGACCTTATTGAAGAGCATCCGGCCAGTTACGCTCAGGAGACCAGTCGGCGGCATCGTTGGATGCGCGGCGATTGGCAGCTTACCGGTTGGTTGTGGCCTCGGGTACCCGGGCCGGGAATAAAGCGGCAGCCAAACCCGCTATCCGCCTTGTCGAGGTGGAAAATCGTCGACAATCTGCGCCGCAGTCTTGTGTCTCCGGCGCTGCTGATTTTGCTGGCGGGCGGCTGGCTACTGGGGCCGGGACCTGCGTGGTTCTGGTTATTGCTGGCCGCCGGCCTAGTGTTTGTGCCGACGCTCTTGGGGATTCTGATTCAATTCATCCGTAAGCCTGAAGAGCTTAGCTGGCGGCAGCATTTGATTCTGGCCAGCCAATCCGCGCTTCGTCCGCTCACAGTAACCCTGCTTGCCTGGATTATGCTGCCCTACGAAGCGCAGATTTGCCTGGATGCGATCCTGCGCTCGGGTATACGCATGTTGTTTACTCAACGCGGTTTGCTGCTTTGGCAGCTAAGATCCTATGGGATTCGCAATGCGCGCAAAACACTGAGCGGTTTTTTAAGAGAAATGTGGGTCGCGCCGATCTTGTCGGTGCTGCTGGCTATTGCCCTATGGCAAACCCGTTCGGCTGAGTGGATGGTTTGGGCGCCCACCTTGTTGCTGTGGCTGCTGTCGCCCATCGTCGGCTGGTGGATCAGTACGCCACTACTGACGCCAGAGCCGAAGTTGACGATTGAGCAGCGGGTTTTCCTGCGCACGTCGGCCCGCCGCACTTGGCGTTTTTTTGCAGACTTCGTCTCTCCGCTGGAAAACTGGCTGCCCCCCGATAACTTTCAGGAATATCCCGAGCCGGCCATTGCCTTCCGTACCTCGCCCACCAATATGGGTATGGCGCTTTTGGCCGATCTGGCAGCGTACGATTTCGGGTACATTCACGCCGGTGAATGTCTGCGCCTGATCGAGAACACGCTGACGGCAATGGAAAGGCTGGAGCGCTACCGTGGCCACTTCTATAACTGGTACGACACCCGCACTCTGCAACCGCTGCGGCCACACTATGTGTCGTCGGTGGACAGCGGTAACCTGGCCGGCAGCCTGCTCACGTTGCAGGCGGGGCTGGCCGAGTTGAAAGACGCGCCGATACTGGCGGCGAATGCGTTTCACGGGTTACAGGATACCCTGCAGGTCCTTGCAGAACACGCACCGGTGACACTTAGCCAAGAGCTTGCAGACAAGATCAGGCTTCTTCAGGACACCCTGCACGCGCTCACTCTCGATGGACAACCTCAGACACTGGTTGCCGCTGACAGCGCGTTGGATCAGCTTCATCGTATGGAAGGGGGGCTGATTGCCTGGTTGCCGCGCGATACCGATAGTAATGGTGAACTCTATTACTGGGCACGGGCTTTCGACCAACAGTCCCTTGCGTTGCAAGGCGATCTTCGCGGTATGGCTCCGGACCCTGGGCTTTTCGATACCATCCCGACACTGTCGGCCCTGGCCAGGGCAGGGCATTCAGGTTACAAGGGCGCGGTGGAACGCCTCCGACGTATTGATGATCTTGCAGATCGATGCCGCGAACTGGCCGTGATGGATTTTGAGTTCCTCTACGATGCCGCCCGCAGCCTGTTGACGATTGGCTACGATGTGGGCGAACGACGTCGCGACCCAGCGTGCTACGACCTGCTGGCGTCCGAGGCCCGGCTGGCCAGTTTTCTGCTCATCGCCCAGGGCCAGGTGCCACAGAAACACTGGTTCGCACTTGGGCGTTTGTTGACCATCCATGGTGGCGACGTGAGCCTGATTTCGTGGAGCGGCTCAATGTTTGAGTACCTAATGCCGCAGTTGATCATGCCGAGTTATCAGAACACGTTACTGGATCAGACCTGCAAGTCTGCGGTGTCGCGCCAGATCGAATATGGCCGGCAGCGTGCCGTGCCCTGGGGCATCTCGGAGTCCTGTTATAACGCCACGGATATGCACCAGGTTTATCAGTATCGGGCGTTCGGCGTACCCGGAATGGGTCTCAAACGTGGGCTTGGGGACGATTTGGTCATTGCGCCCTACGCCAGTGCGTTGGCGCTGATGGTGATGCCGCTGGAGGCCTGTCGCAATCTGCAGATATTGGCGGGGAACGGCTTTCTTGGCACCTACGGATTCTACGAAGCGATCGATTACACGCCTTCGCGGGTACCGCGGGGCAAGCAGCATGCCGTCGTGCGTACTTTTATGGCGCATCATCAGGCCATGAGCCTGCTGGCCTTTGAGCATCTATTGCTCGATCAGCCTATGCAGCGCCGTTTTATGTCCGACCCACTGGCGCGGGCGACGCAGTTATTGCTGCAGGAACGGGTGCCGAAGCAGGGTGCCACCTTGCAGCCACATGCTTCGGAAGTCAGTGCTGCCGCTCGTCCTTCCGCAGCGGAAGATGACGCGATAATGCGAGTCTTCACCGATCTGAATACACCTCTGCCTGAAGTCCATCTGTTATCCAACGGCACATATCATGTTATGGCGACCCATGCCGGCGGCGGGTACAGCCATTGGCATGATCTTGCGGTAACCCGCTGGCGCGAGGACGCCACGGCCGATAACTGGGGCACCTTCATTTACCTGCGCGATCGCGACACGGGGCATTACTGGTCAACGGCGCATCAGCCTACTCTGCGCAAAGCCGATCATTACGAGGCGATATTTGTCCAGGCGCGTGCTGAATATCGACGCCGTGATGAGGCGATTGACGCCCACACCGAAATCAGCGTATCGCCCGAAGACGACGTCGAGATCCGCCGGATCACTCTTACCAATCAGTCGTCCAGAATCCGCCACATTGAGCTGACGAGTTACGCTGAGGTTGTGTTGGCGCCTCTGAACGCCGATCTTGCCCATCGGGCTTTCAGTAATTTGTTCGTGCAGACCGAAATTTTGCCAGACCGACAAGCAATCCTCTGCACACGGCGGCCACGCACACCGGGTGAACATACACCCTGGATGTTCCACCTGTTCGCGGCATCCGGTGCGAATGCCGACGCGCCGTCGTACGAGACCGATCGCAGCCGATTCATCGGGCGGGGCCGAACCGCTGCCAATCCCTTGAAGCTGGATAGCCGTGAAAAATCGTCTCCCGGGAATAGAAAATTGACCATTAACGAGACCCAGCGGTTGTCAAATACGGCTGGTCCGGTGCTCGATCCCATCGTGGCAATCCGCAGTACACTCACGCTGGAGCCGGACGAATCCGCCACTGTACAGTTCATCTCCGGTGTCGCATACACGCGAGAAGCGGCCCTGGCGCTGCTTGAGAAATACTGCGACAAGCATTTCATCGAACGCGCCTTTGAAATGGCCTGGTGCCAAAGCCAGGAAGTTCTGCATCTTATCAACACGACGGAAGCCGATGCGCAGGTTTATGCCCGGCTGGCCAGTTCGGTGATCTACGCAAATGCGTTACGCCGCTCAACGCCCAGCGTCATTGCCCGTAATCAACTGGGACAGTCCGGACTATGGCGCTTTTCTATCTCGGGTGATCTGCCGATCGTTCTGCTGCGCATCGGAGATCTTAACCGCATTGATTTGGTCAAACAGATGTTGCGAGCCCATGCCTATTGGCGGATGAAGGGCCTGCGTGCGGATCTGGTGATTCTGAATGAAGATTTTTCGGGTTACCGAGCCGTTTTGCACGATCAGATCATAGGCCTGATCAACACTGGCCCGGAGGCGGAACTCGCCCACAAGCCGGGCGGAGTCTTTGTACGGCGAGCGGATGAGCTATCCGAAGAGGATCGTGTTCTGTTCATGACGGTCGCACGTGTAGTCATCACGGATACCGCTGAGACCCTGGCTGAGCAGGTCGGGCGCCGTGCGCTGGTGGAGCGTGTGCCGGATCGTCCCGTTCCTTTGGCGCAAACCGTTGTTGAGCCGACAACGGAACGTAAGTATGCTCTGCCAGCTCGCGAGCGCATATTCTGCAATGGCCTGGGCGGATTTACGCCTGACGGGCGTGAATACGTCATTACCCTCGATCCGGGCCAGACCACGCCGGCGCCTTGGGTCAATGTTATCGCCAGCCCGCACATCGGCACAGTCGTTAGTGAGAGCGGTGGTTCCTATACCTGGGTGGAGAACGCCCACGAATTCCGTCTGACCACCTGGCACAATGATCCGTTGAGCGACAGCAGCGGCGAAGCGCTGTATATCCGGGATGAGGACACCGGTGTGTTCTGGTCGCCAACGCCATTGCCCGCGCCAACCATCAACCAGAACGGTTCAGGTTATGTGTGCCGGCACGGGTTTGGCTACAGCGTATTCGAGCACGACGAAGCCGGTATCTACTCGGAACTGTTCACCTACGTTGCCATGGACGCACCGGTGAAGTTTGTGGTCTTCAAGCTGCGCAATCATTCCGGACGACCTCGCCGCATATCACTCACTGGATATTGGGAACTGGTGCTCGGTGAGTGGCGCCACGCCAATCTGATGCACATCGTGACCGAGAAGGACCCCCATAGCGGTGCACTGTTTGCACGCAACGCCTATGGTCGTGAGTGCGCCAACCGAGTCGTTTTCGCCCACGTCGACCATGACGGAGTCGGCGAGCACGTGCATACACTGACGGGCAATCGTAGTGAGTTCATCGGTCGCAACGGTTCCCTGGCCAGTCCGGCAGCGTTGCACCGCACGCGTCTGTCGGGCAGGGTTGGTGCGGGGCTGGACCCCTGCGCCGCACTGCAAACGCAAATTGAGTTGGCCGACGGGCAGGAGCGTGAAATTGTGTTCGTGTTCGGCGTGGCTAGCAACACGGATGAAGCACAGCACTTCATACAGCGCTTCATTAGGCCGGCAGGTGCCCGGCGAGCTTTGGCGTCGGTCGAGGAATACTGGAACCATACCTTGGGTGCGGTGCAGGTGGAAACACCGGACCCAGCGATGGACGTGCTGGTCAACGGCTGGCTGCTTTACCAGACGCTGTCATGCCGGCTCTGGGGCAGGAGTGGCTATTATCAGTCTGGGGGCGCCTATGGTTTCCGTGACCAGTTGCAGGATACTCTGGCGCTGATCCATGCCACACCCTGGCTTGCCCGTGAGCAGTTGATCCGCTGCGCCAGGCGCCAGTTTATCCAGGGCGATGTACAACACTGGTGGCACCCGCCCAGGGGGCAAGGTGTGCGCACGCATTTTTCCGATGACTATCTTTGGCTGCCCTATGCCACCTGCCGTTATGTGCTGGCGACCGGCGATACTGGCGTTCTCGATGAACCAGTGCACTTCCTGGAGGGACGCGAATTGTATCCCGACGAAGAGGCCTACTACGACCAGCCCCAGCGATCGGCGGAATCGGCCAGCCTCTACGAGCATTGTGTGCGTGCCATCAGGCACGGGCTGCGTTTTGGTGCCCATCAGTTACCCCTGATGGGCTGTGGTGACTGGAACGATGGCATGAATCTGGTCGGCCTGCACGGCAAGGGTGAGAGTGTGTGGCTGGCCTGGTTTCTATACGAGAATCTGCAGCAGTTTGCCCGTCTTGCGAATGAGCAGGGCGACACAGCCTTCGCCGAGCTGTGCAGCACTCAGGCCGAACAGCTCGTGGGACACATCGAGGCCAATGCCTGGGACGGCGACTGGTATCGGCGCGCCTGGTTTGATGATGGCACGCCCCTGGGCTCCTCCGAAAACGACGAATGCCAGATTGATTCGATCAGCCAGAGTTGGGCGGTGATCTCGGGCGGTGGCGATCCCCAACGTGCTCGCCAGGCGATGGCGTCGGTTGACCAACGCCTGGTGCGCCGGGATGCGCAATTGATTCAGTTGCTCGATCCGCCCTTCGATAAATCAGCCCTTGAGCCCGGCTATATCAAGGGCTACGTTCCCGGTGTGCGCGAAAACGGTGGCCAGTATACCCATGCCGCGATTTGGGCCACGATGGCATTCGCCAAGCTGGGTGACCGGGAGCGTGCCTGGGAGCTTTTCACCATGCTGAACCCGATCAATCACAGCAGTGAGCCGGATTCCATGCAGATCTACAAGGTCGAACCCTACGTTATGTGCGCGGATGTCTACGGCGCGCCGCCGCATACGGGCCGGGGCGGTTGGACCTGGTACACCGGGGCGGCGGGCTGGATGTATCGGCTGGCCCTGGAAAACCTTCTGGGCCTGAAGCTGGAAAAGGATCACCTGATCATTGCACCCTGCGTACCGACCCATTGGGATGCGTACACAATCCATTATCGTTATCGCGAGACCGTCTACCACATCAACGTCAGGTGCAACGGCGAACAACCGAACCAGCTGTGTCATGTGACGCTGGATGGTGCCCGGGTCACTGACACAAGCGTAGGCCGGGCAGGGCGTCGGCACAGCATGATCCCGCTGGTGAACGACGAGCGGGATCATCATGTCGTCGTTGTGGTACCTTTCTGATAGTGTCAAAAATATTCCCGCGGTAAACGCTCTGCTCGCGATGTCATTATCGCAGTTACCGCGTGGAGCCGTCGGTTATCGGAGAACAGCATGAACCGCCGACATCAGATCAATATCTGGTATGTGTTGCTTGCTGTCATGGGCGTTGTATTCCTCCGTGATTACTGGGTGCAGTCAACAACCGTTGAGCCCATTCCCTACAGCCAGTTCGAGACTTATCTCGATGAGGGCGCTATCGAAAACGTGGTGATTGGCACCACCTCCATCAGCGGCACTTTCTCCAGCCCGGTGAACGGCAAAACCGGTTTTGTTACGACGCCGGTTACCCCTGACCTGGCTGATCGTCTGAATCAAACCGGCGTAACCTATTCAGGCGCGGCAGAAAACACCCTGTTTAACGCGCTATTGTCCTGGATTTTACCCGCGCTGATCTTTGTCGCCATCTGGATGTATTTGATTCGCGGTATGGCTGGCAAGCAGGGCATGGGCGGGATGATGGCGGTGGGTAAAAGCAAAGCCAAAATTTACGTGGAAAAAGACACCAAAGTGACCTTTGCCGATGTCGCCGGCGTGGATGAGGCCAAGGCTGAGCTGCAGGAAGTTATCGACTTCCTTCAGAACCCCCGGGAGTACGGCAGCCTGGGCGCGCGAATGCCAAAAGGCATTCTGCTGGTGGGACCGCCCGGCACCGGTAAGACCCTACTGGCACGGGCCGTGGCCGGTGAAGCCGGTGTGCCGTTCTTTTCCATCTCCGGATCTGAGTTTGTTGAAATGTTCGTAGGGGTTGGTGCGGCGCGAGTTCGGGATCTGTTCGAACAGGCCCGTGGCACCGCGCCGGCGATTGTCTTTATTGATGAGCTGGACGCTTTGGGCCGGGCCCGCAGCGCCGGCACGGTGCAAGGCGGTAACGATGAGCGCGAACAGACGCTGAACCAGCTTTTATCGGAGCTCGACGGTTTCGATCCGGGCCAGGGAGTAGTGCTGCTGGCGGCAACCAACCGGCCGGAGATTCTTGACCCCGCACTGCTGCGGGCCGGGCGTTTTGACCGGCAGGTGCTGGTAGATAGACCGGATCGTGCAGGGCGTATTCAGATCCTGCAGGTCCATATGAGCAAGATTGTGCGAACTCCGGATATAGAGCTGGATGAGATCGCAGCGCTCACGACCGGCTTTTCCGGTGCCGATCTGGCCAATCTGGTGAATGAAGCGGCACTATTGGCCACACGGCGTAGGGCAGCGCAGGTGACCATGGCCGATTTCACCGGCGCGATCGAGCGCATTATCGCCGGCCTGGAGAAACGCAACCGCCTGATTAACGTTCGTGAACGGGAAATTGTGGCCTATCACGAGATGGGCCACGCATTGGTCAGTATGGCATTGCCGGGGGTGGATGAGGTTCATAAAGTGTCAATTATTCCACGGGGTATCGGAGCCTTGGGTTACACCATTCAGCGCCCGACCGAAGACCGTTTCCTGATGACCGAAAGCGAACTGCGGGACAAAATAGCGGTGCTGATGGGCGGGCGCGCGGCGGAAAAACTGATCTTTGACCACCTGTCTACGGGAGCGGCTGACGACCTGGCGCGGGCCAGTGATATTGCCCGATCCATGGTGGTACGCTATGGCATGGATGCAGATCTCGGCAACGTCAGCTATGAGGCTGAGCGGAGTAGCTTTCTTGGCGATCGTACCCCCGGTTATTTTGAACGCAATTACAGTGAGGCGACCGCTGAAACCATAGATACTGCCGTACGTGAGCTGCTGAGTGAGTTATCAGAGCAGGCCTTCGAAATTCTGTCTCACAACCGGGACATTCTGGAGCGGGCGGCTCGCCGCTTGCTGGAAGTTGAAACGCTGGATCAGGCAGCGTTGCGCGAACTGGCGCAAGGTTTGCGGCACGGGGTCCAGGGGGAAGTCGCGGTTGATGATTAATGTATTGCGGTAGATTCCTGATCGTGCAGATCCGGATCATCGTAATAGTATAATATTGGCCCAGCCCAACGTGATCGCCGACCTTGAGTACTTCCGGGTTGTGCCATAACCATTAGGAAACGCCTGTTAATGTATGAACCGCTGACAACGGTGCTCGCGAACGACGAATACTGGATGAACCGAGCTCTGGCGCTGGCGGCACAGGCCGCCGCTCTGGGCGAGGTGCCGGTAGGGGCCGTAGTGGTGATTGACGGCCAGGAAGTGGGCGCGGGGTTTAACAAGCCAATCAGCAGCTGTGACCCTACCGCCCACGCCGAAATCTGCGCCTTGCGTCAGGCCGCGACCTACCTGAACAATTACCGGTTAAGCGGCGCCACGCTTTACGTTACACTGGAACCTTGCACCATGTGCGTGGGCGCGATTGTCCACAGCCGCATCAGCCGAGTGGTGTACGGCGCTACCGAACCCAAAGCCGGCGCGGTGGAATCGGCTCGGCGTACCTTTGACGAGCCTCACCTTAACTGGCGTGTTGAAACCCGTGGCGGTTTATTGGCAGAGCCTTGCAGTCGTATTATCAGTGACTTTTTTAGCCGTCGGCGCGAACTCAGGCGCCAATCAGCCAAAACGGAGTAAATGGACGTCAACTACCCCGCCCTAAAGGACGGGGCTTGTAGAGAACACCCTGCAGGCCAGGTTGACCAGGGAAAGCGGTAACCAACCCGCTACGTTTATCACAGGTCGCTAAGACTCACCGCCGAATGCTTCCTCAGTTCGGCGCTCTGGAAGACCGGGATCACGCTGGCGAAAGGCAAAGCGCCGAAGGTTTCAGTTGCCGCGCAAGCGGGAGCCGGTGATAGACATTCCCGAGGGGAGAGAGGCTTCGGCCTCCGTCACAAGGCCCGTAAGGGCATTCATTGAAAGGAAAACGATGTCGGTCTTTGTATTAGACAAACGCAAACACCCCCTTATGCCGTGCACCGAAAGGCGCGCACGGCTTCTGCTCAGCCGTAGGCGAGCCGTGGTGGTGCGTGCGTATCCGTTTACAATCCGGCTGAAAAACCGTACCGGTGACGTCACACAGCCGTTACGAATCAAGATTGACCCCGGCAGCAAGGCCACCGGGATCGCGGTGGTTCGAGAAAACGGCCAGAAGCAACACGTTCTGGCGTTAATGGAATTAGTCCATCGCGGCCGCCAGATCAGCAAGTCTTTGGACCAACGCAGGGCGTTTCGCCGCCGGCGTCGCAACCAGCTGCGGTACCGGGCGCCCAGATTTCTGAATCGAACCAAGCCGAAAGGCTGGCTGGCCCCGAGTCTCCAGCATCGGGTCGATATCACCCGGAGCTTGGTGAATCGGCTTCGATCTCTGGTGCCGGTTGTGTCTATCAGCCAGGAGCTGGTTCGATTCGATACGCAAAAGATGGAAACCCCGGAAGTCAGCGGTGTCGAATACCAGCAAGGCACCTTGCTCGGCTACGAGATCCGCGAATACCTACTGGAAAAGTGGGGCCGCGAATGCGCCTATTGCGCTGATACCGATACGCCGCTTCAAATTGAGCATATCGACCCAAAAGCCAACGGTGGCTCGAACCGCATCAGCAACCTGACGCTGGCGTGCCGGCCCTGCAATCAGGAAAAGGACCGGAAATCCCTGGTTTCATTCTTTGCCACATCCAAGCGGCTAAAGAACCATCAGGCCAGGCTGGATCGCATCCTCAAACAGTGCAAAAAGCCCTTAAGAGACGCCTCCGCGGTTAATTCAACCCGATGGGCGCTGTATCAGGCCCTGAAGCAAACGGGCCTGCCGGTTGAAGTGGGTACCGGTGGCCGGACCAAGTTCAATCGCTGTCGATTGCGCATTCCAAAGACTCACGCGCTGGATGCGGCTTGCGTCGGAGAAGTCGAGATCGTAGAAGGTTGGGACGTTCCAACCTTGGCGATCAAAGCCACCGGGCGCGGCAGTTATAAACGCACACGCTTAACAAAGCACGGTTTCCCTCGTGGATATCTGATGCGACAGAAGCAAGTACAGGGGTTTCAAACCGGAGATATGGTGCGCGCCGTGGTGCCAGCAGGCACGAAAGCCGGCACCTGGCAGGGTCGTGTGGCGGTTCGTAAAACCGGCAGCTTCAATATTCAGACAAGTAGTGGTGCTATTCAAGGAATATCTCATCGCCACTGTGTTTTAACCCAGCGAGCGGATGGCTACGGCTATCACATCCAACCCAACCAACGAAAGGAGGAGGGAGACAGGGAAAACGAGTCGCGCTGACGCACGACGCGCTATCCCTCCCCGCCCTGAAGGGCGGGGTATCCCGCGCAAAATGATGAAAGTTCTCGTTACCGGCGGTGCCGGCTACATTGGCAGCCACGTCGTGCGCCAGTTGGCTGCTGCAGGCCACGATATTGTGGTGTTCGACAATCTTTCCACCGGCTATCGCTGGGCCGTTACCGCCGGCGAGCTGGTGGTGGGCGACTTGGCAGACGCAGAAGCCATTGACGCCGTATTCAGCCAGCATCAGTTTGAAGCGGTACTGCACTTTGCGGCCAACATTGTGGTGCCGGAATCGGTCAGCAATCCCCTGAAGTACTACGCCAATAATACACGCAACACCCTGAATTTATTGCAGGCGGTTGATCGTCACCAAATTCCTTACATGGTGTTTTCGTCCACCGCTGCAGTTTACGGCACGCCAGAGCAGACCGTGCTCACCGAAGACCTGCCGCTAGTACCGATCAATCCCTACGGCGCCTCTAAAATGATGAGCGAGCGGATGATTATGGACCTGGCCGCGGCATCGTCCCTGAACTACGTGATTTTGCGTTACTTCAACGTTGCCGGTGCCAACCCCGATGGCTTGCTGGGCCAGGCCACGCCGGAAGCCACCCACCTGATCAAAGTCGCCTGCGAATGTGCTACCGGCCAGCGCGAAGACATGAGCGTATTCGGCACCGACTACGACACCCGCGATGGCACCTGCGTGCGCGATTATATTCACGTGGAAGACCTGGCCAAGGCCCACGTTATGGCGCTGGACTACATGGCCCGTGGTGGTCAGTCTCAGGTGATGAACTGCGGCTACGGCCGCGGATTTACCGTTGATGAAGTCATCAGCGTGGTCAAACGTCTGTCCGGCGTAGACTTCCCGGTTCAGCGCGGTGGCCGCCGTGCGGGCGACCCCGCGGCGCTGATGGCGGATAACCAGCTGATCAAACACACCCTTGGCTGGCAGCCGGATCACGACAATCTGGACACCATTGTGGGCACCGCGCTGGCGTGGGAAGGCATCTGGCAAACGCGCAAACGCGAGCAATAGAACCGGGCCCGCAAGAATTCACAGTTACCTTTAATTTGCTTAGAACGGCAGGAAACGATTTATGAATATAACGATTTTTGGCACCGGTTACGTAGGATTGGTAACGGGCGCGTGCCTGGCGGATGTCGGCCATAACGTGCTGTGCATGGATGTGGATCAGGCCAAGATCGCAAAACTGGAAAACGGTCAGATTCCCATCTTCGAGCCCGGTCTGGAAAACATTGTGCGGCACACGGTGGAAGCCGGGCGCCTGTCCTTTACCACCGACGCTGAAAAAGCGGTAAAACACAGCAGCTTGCAGTTTATCGCTGTAGGTACGCCGCCAGACGAAGATGGCTCCGCCGACCTGCAATACGTCACCGCGGTAGCCCGCTCTATCGGCCAATATATGGACGATTACACGGTGGTGGTTGATAAATCTACCGTACCTGTCGGCACCGCCGACAAGGTCAAAGCGGCAGTGCGCGCGCAGCTAGACAACCGCGGCCTGGAGCTGGAATTTGATGTGGTGTCGAATCCGGAATTCCTCAAAGAAGGCGCTGCGATTAACGATTTCATGAAGCCGGACCGCATCATTATCGGCTGCGACAGTGACCGTGCCGCGGACATGCTGCGTGAAGTGTATTACCCGTTTAACCGGAATCACGATCGCATGGTGTACATGGACATCCGCTCCGCCGAGCTGACCAAATACGCCGCCAACGCGCTGCTGGCGACCAAGATCAGCTTTATGAACGAAATTGCCAACCTGGCCGAGCGCCTGGGCGCCGACATTGAAGCGGTGCGCCGCGGTATTGGTTCAGACCCACGTATCGGTTACCACTTTATTTACCCCGGCTGCGGTTACGGCGGTTCCTGCTTCCCCAAAGACGTGCAGGCCCTGGCCCGCACCGCTGACGGCATTGGTTACGAGGCCAAGCTTCTGAACGCGGTGGAATCCGTCAACTACGCCCAGAAGCACGTGCTGTTTGACAAAATCAGCCACTATTTCCGTGGCGATCTGAAGGGCAAGGTTGTGGGCCTGTGGGGCCTGGCGTTCAAGCCCAACACCGACGACATGCGCGAAGCCTCGGCCCGCACCCTGATGGAAGACCTGTGGAAAGCCGGTGCCACGGTGCAAGCGTTTGACCCGGAAGCCATGGAAGAAACCCAGCGCATCTATGGCGACGAAGCGCGCCTGACCCTGTGCGGCACCAAAGAGCAGGCCATTAAAGGTGCCGACGTGCTGGCGATCTGTACCGAATGGAAAGAATTCCGCTCGCCAGATTTCAAGGCCATTGCCGAAAACATCAAACATCCTGTTGTATTTGACGGCCGCAACCTCTACGAGCCGGAAATGCTGGAACGCCACGGCCTGATGTATTACGCCATCGGCCGCGGCCGCAACCAGTTCCACAGCGAATAACAGGAAGCAACATGCCAAGCATCAACGGCTTTAATCTTCACGAACGCCTGGCGGCTGACACGTTAAGCCTGGGGCGTAGCCGTTTGTGTGAGCTTCGTTTGATGAACGACAGCACCTGGCCATGGGTGATTCTGGTGCCAATGCGGGCCGGCATTCGCGAGATCTACCAGCTTGATGACGCCGATCAGCAGCGCTTGTTGTGGGAGTCGTCTGAACTCAGCCGCGGCATGATGACGTTCTTTGCCGGCGACAAAATGAATGTAGCGGCGCTGGGCAACATGGTGCCGCAGCTCCATCTGCACCATATCGTGCGCTTCGAAGGCGATCCGGCCTGGCCCGCGCCGGTGTGGGGCAAGCAAGCGCCAGTGGCCTACGATGACGCAGGGCTTGCCCGCGTACGTGAACAGCTGGCACCCGTGGCAGCTAAGCTGCAACGCTAAAGTTGTAGAGAGTAGTAGAATAGGTTGGCAGGCTGGTCAGAGGCCGCTTTAGCCTTTGGCGCCCATCTCTTGGGCACCTAACAACACCATTCGCAGCTCAATCTTCAGTTTAACTTTCAGCTGTTCCTGAATCTCCGCACTGGCATCCAGCGCTTCCGCTCCCTGGCTGAAAACCAGCGCCACCATGGCCTCGGCCACCAACTTGGGCTCCGCCAGACGGCGGCCTTCTGCGGCGGCAAAGCGGCGCAAGTCCACCGCCAGTTCCGTTGCGACATGATCAATCTCGGCTTTAATCGCCGTCCGAAAATGCTCCGACAGCCCGGTGCGTTCCCGTAGCATCAAGCGGAACAGGTTGGCGTTGCCCTGCAAATATTCCATAAAGGTATCAATAGAGGTCGCGATAGCGCTGCCATCATCGCCGTTGCGAACAATGCGCCGGCGGGCCTGACGCATCAACTGGCGCAACGCCACGCCGCCCTCGTCCACCAGAGTCATGCCCAGCTCGTCCAAATCCGTGAAATGGCGATAGAACGACGTAGGTGCAAGGCCGGCCTGGCGCGTTACTTCACGCAGACTAAGGCTGCCAAAACTGCGGTCGGCGCTTAACTGGGCCAGGGCAGCATCCATCAAGGCGCGGCGGGTACGGCTTTTTTGCTCAGCGCGGGACGACAAAATAGTGACTCCAGGTAGGGTTCGAACTGCATATTCTAGCCAGCTACCGAGGCTGCGTCACTTAACCGTAAGGCGACAATAAAGTTGGCCTTTAAACGGGCCTGATTTTCACCACCATTTTGTTTATAATGTCGTACTTTTGCAGCATCGTTCGCGCCAAATTTTGCGAGCCAAAACCAACTTGACAGCTCACGCGTACGGCTGCTTGCCCGACTTTGCCGGGCCAACGCCAAGCACAATTCTAAACAGCCAAATTTAAACATCAGACACCACACATAACGGGAACCGGTATGCGCAGTCATTATTGCGGTGAGATCAACGAATCTCACATCGATCAGGAAGTTACACTCTGCGGATGGGTACATCGCCGCCGTGACCACGGTGGGGTTATCTTCCTGGATCTGCGCGATCGGGACGGTATATCGCAGGTAGTGGTAGACCCAGACGTTCCCGAAAGCTTTGCCCTGGCGGAAAAAGTCCGCAGCGAATACGTGGTGAAAATTACCGGCCGTGTGCGTCGTCGTCCCGCTGGCACCGAAAACAGCAACATGGCCACCGGCCAGGTTGAACTGTTGGGCAAAGAAGTGATTATTCTTAACGCCGCCGCCACACCGCCGTTCCCGCTGGACGAACACGTTGATGTGGGCGAAGACGTACGCCTGCGCTACCGCTTTATAGACCTGCGCCGCCCGGAAATGCTGAATCGCCTGCGCTTCCGCTCGCGGGTCACCAGCTATATCCGCAATTATTTAGATAGCAACGGCTTTATGGATGTGGAAACCCCCATCCTGACCCGTGCGACCCCGGAAGGCGCCCGTGATTATCTGGTGCCCAGCCGCACCCACGAAGGCTCCTTCTTCGCGCTGCCGCAGTCGCCGCAGCTGTTCAAGCAGATGCTGATGGTGTCCGGTGTCGACCGCTACTACCAGATCGCTAAGTGCTTCCGCGATGAAGACCTGCGCGCCGATCGTCAGCCGGAATTCACCCAGGTGGATGTCGAAGCGTCGTTTGTAAACGAAGAAGACCTGATGACCCTGAACGAGGACATGATTCGCGCCCTGTTCAAAGATGTGATGCAGGTAGAACTGCCAGAATTCCCGCGCATGTCGCATTCAGAAGCCATGGACCGTTATGGCAGCGACAAGCCGGATCTGCGTATCCCGCTGGAACTGCAAAGCGTAGACGATCTGGTCGCCAACGTAGACTTCAAAGTGTTCGCCGGCCCTGCCAACGATGACGAAGGCCGTGTTGCTGCATTGCGTGTGCCCAACGGTGGCGCACTCAGCCGTAAGCAGATTGACGAATACACCAAGTACGTCGGCATTTACGGTGCCCGCGGCCTGGCGTATATCAAAATCAACGAGCTGGCCAAAGGCGTTGAAGGGCTACAATCGCCCATCGTTAAGTTCCTGGGCGCGGACGTTGCGCTGTCGATTATTGAACGCGTTGGCGGCCAGGACGGCGACATCGTGTTCTTTGGTGCCGATAAAACCAATGTGGTGAATGAAGCCCTGGGTGCGCTGCGCATCAAAGTCGGCCACGATCTGAATCTGCTGACCTGTCAATGGGCGCCGATGTGGGTAGTGGATTTCCCCATGTTCGAAGAGTTGCCTGATGGCGGCCTGACCGCTATTCACCATCCGTTCACCGCGCCCTCGTGTTCGCCGGAAGAGCTGGCGGCCAACCCGGCCACCGCGCTGTCCCGCGCTTACGACATGGTTCTGAACGGCACCGAATTAGGCGGCGGTTCCATCCGTATTCACGACCAGCAGATGCAGCAGGAAGTGTTCCGCATTCTGGGTATTACCGAAGAAGAGTCCCGCGCCAAATTTGGCTTCCTGCTGGACGCCCTGAAGTTTGGTTGCCCGCCCCACGGTGGCCTGGCATTTGGTCTCGACCGCCTGGTGATGCTGATGACCGGCTCCAGTTCCATTCGCGACGTGATTGCGTTCCCGAAAACCCAGAGCGCCACCTGCCTGATGACCCAGGCGCCAGGCGCGGTCGACGAAAAGCAACTGCGCGAGCTGCACATTCGCCTGCGTAAATCGGCGAAGGCTGTCGAAGGCAATATTGCGGGTACTGATCGTATCGTCGACAACAGCAACGTCGACGGTAACACCTGATCCGTGCCCATAATCCTCGGCGTTGACCCCGGCTCGCGCATTACCGGCTACGGTATTATTCGCGTCGAGGGCAGGCACACTGAATACATCGACAGTGGCTGCATCCGTGTGGGTGAAAAACCCATGGCGGAGCGGCTGCGAGTGATTTTTCAAAGCCTGGTCACGCTGATTGCGGAGTTTCGTCCCGAGGAATTTGCCATAGAGCAGGTGTTTATGGCTCGCAACCCGGATTCTGCCCTGAAGCTGGGGCAGGCCCGCGGTGCGGCTATTGTAGCCGCAGCCACTAGCGGTCTGGAAGTGCACGAATACTCGGCGCGCCAGGTAAAACAGGCGGTGGTGGGGTCAGGCGGCGCTGAAAAAGCCCAGGTGCAGCATATGGTGCAGGTGCTTTTGAGCCTCTCACGCAAGCCTCAAGAGGATGCCGCCGATGCCCTCGCCATAGCGCTTTGCCACGCTCACATGAATCAGAGCCTGTTGCGCGTAGCCGGGCAGGGCGGTAAGGCCCGCAGCGGGCGAATGCGGCAGCAATAACCGACATCCAACCGGCATCCGTGCCAGGAGCCTTGATGTGATTGGTCGTATCCGTGGAATTTTGCTGGAAAAAAAGCCGGCCCAGGCGATGGTTGAATGCCAGGGGCTGGGTTATGAGGTTGACATCCCCCTTTCTACCTTCCTCAATTTGCCCGATCCGGGGCAAGAGCTCACACTACACACTCATTTTGTCGTTCGCGAAGACGCTCAAAGCCTGTTTGGTTTTTCCTCCAGGCTGGATCGCGACCTGTTTCGCCTGTTGATAAAAGTGAATGGTGTGGGTCCCAAACTGGCCGTGGGCATTCTGTCCGGGTTGAGCGCCAGCCAGTTTATTCGCAGCGTGCAGGCGCGAGACACCAGCGCCTTGGTAAAACTGCCCGGTGTGGGCAAAAAAACCGCCGAACGCCTGCTGATCGAGATGACAGACAGGATAGGTCAGCTGGAAGGGCAATTTGAACTGACGGCAGCGTCCGCTCCTGGTGCAACGCTGCCCGCTAACGGCATGCCGGCGGCGAACGACCCCCGCGAAGAAGCCGAAGCGGCCCTGATAGCGCTGGGTTACAAGCCCCAGGAAGCCGCCAAGGCCATCAGCCGTATTGCCGAAGACGGCATGACCAACGAACAGCTGATTCGCATGGCGCTGCGCAACATGATACCAACGGTATGACACGGCTTTAATGTGCAGGGCACTGGCGCCGAACCTTGCGTCAGCGTAACGTGACAGCCTGCACAACCTTTGTACAATTGCCACGCTTTCAAACAGTCCTGACAAAAGAGCCGCTTACACAATGATCGAATCTGATCGCCTGATTTCGGCTAAGACCGCCGACTACGAAGACGTTCAGGACCGCGCTATTCGCCCTACATTGCTGGCGGACTACGTAGGTCAGCCGTCGGTACGCGAGCAGATGGATATTTTTATCTCTGCGGCCCGCAACCGTCAGGAAGCGCTGGATCACGTACTGATATTTGGTCCGCCCGGGCTAGGTAAAACCACTCTGGCCAATATTATTGCCAATGAAATGGGCGTGGCGATTAAAACCACCTCTGGCCCGGTATTGGAAAAAGCCGGTGATCTGGCGGCCATGCTGACCAACCTTGAGGCCGGCGACGTGCTCTTTATCGATGAAATCCATCGTTTGAGCGCAGCGGTTGAAGAAATTCTGTATCCGGCGATGGAAGACTATCAGCTGGACATTATGATTGGCGAAGGCCCGGCTGCGCGCTCGATCAAGCTCGATTTGCCGCCATTTACACTAATAGGCGCCACCACCCGAGCAGGCTTGTTGACGTCGCCCTTGCGGGATCGTTTTGGCATCGTGCAGCGTCTTGAGTTTTACAACAACGCCGACCTGACCCGAATTATTCTGCGTTCGGCGCGGCTGTCGTCGGTGCACATTGACGAGGCCGGTGCGTTTGAAATGGCGCGCCGTTCCCGCGGCACACCGCGCATCGCCAACCGCTTGTTGCGCAGGGTTCGGGACTACGCCGAAGTGCGTGCAGATGGCCGTATTACCGCCAACATCGCCGACTTGGCGCTGAACATGCTGAAAGTGGACGATCAGGGATTTGATCACATGGACCGGCGTCTGTTGCTGGCTATGATTGAAAAGTTTGACGGTGGCCCAGTGGGCGTCGAAAGCCTGGCCGCTGCCATCAGCGAAGAGCGCGGCACGATTGAAGACGTGCTGGAACCGTTTTTGATTCAGCAGGGTTTTATGCTGCGCACCCCTCGCGGGCGCATGGTCACTAACCACGCGTACCAGCATTTCGGCGTAGTACGGGGTGAAGTACGGGGCGAAGTAGGCAAAGAAATGCAGGGCGAAGATGCCGCGCGTCAGGCCGGAGCGGCCGCTGATGACTGAACTCATCAGCAACAGTTTTGTTTTACCGGTACGGGTTTACATTGAAGACACTGACGCCGGTGGCGTTGTTTTTCACGCCAACTATCTGAACTACATGGAGCGTGCCCGTACCGAGTGGCTCCGCAGTCATGGCATTGGCTTGCGTGCCGGCCTGGCCGACAACGTCAATTATGTTGTGCAGCGTATAGAACTGTATTACCGCGCACCTGCAAAGCTTGATGACATGCTGGAAGTTCGCGCTGTACCAATTTCCTTTGGTAGGGTGTGGATGAAGTTTCGCGAACAAGTCGTGCGCCAGTGCGATCAGAAGCTGTTGTGCGAGGCCAGTGTCACGGTTGCCTGCGTAACCATGGGCGCTGGTCGGCCCCAGCGTTTACCCGCTAATATGACCAGCCTGCTTGAGCAGCAGGTGCAATAAGGCTAGTCGTCACAGAGCAGCGAAGCTGCTTTAGAAAAGTTTAAAGATTTGTTAAAAAAGTTATTTGAAATACTGGCCAAAAATAAATTAAAGAATTTTCTGAAGAATCATCAAAATAACCGGGAGTAGAAGGTGGAATCTGAAATTTCGGTCTGGTATCTGATTTCCAACGCCGGTGTGCTAGTGCAGTTGGTGATGCTGTTATTACTGTTGGCGTCGGTAGCGTCTTGGGCGCTGATCCTGCAACGCGTTCAGGTATTTCGTAAAGCCCAGCAGTCGCGGCTGGCGTTTGAAGAGCGGTTCTGGTCAGGAATGGACCTGGGCCAGCTTTACCGTGAGGTAGCTGCCGAGCCCACACCGTTTTCCGGTATGGAGTCTATCTTTCGCGCTGGCTTCCGCGAGTTCTCCCGTCTGCGCCAGCAAAGCCATGATGCAGACGCGGTAATGAACGGCGCCCAGCGCGCCATGCGAGTCGCCTTTTCCCGCGAGCAGGAACGGTTGGAAATCAGTTTGCCATTTCTGGCAACGGTGGGTTCTACCAGCCCTTACGTGGGCCTTTTCGGTACGGTTTGGGGCATTATGAACTCCTTTCGCGGGCTGGCACAGGTGCAGCAGGCAACGCTGGCCACAGTGGCGCCCGGTATTTCCGAGGCCTTGATTGCTACCGCCATGGGCTTGTTCGCCGCCATTCCTGCGGTTATCGCCTACAACCGCTTTGCTGCGCGCTCCGATGCTTTGCTGAAAAACTACGAAACCTTTGCTGAAGAGTTTTCAAGCATATTGCACCGCCGGGTTCACAGCGGCGACAGAGCTGCATCGTGAATCTCAATTCGCTGAAGGCAAGGGTGTAACCTTATGAAAGGTATGGGGATGATGCCGGAAAGCCGGCGCAAACCAATGTCCGAAATCAACGTGGTGCCCTACATCGACGTGATGTTGGTGCTGTTGGTCATTTTCATGGTAACCGCGCCCATGCTGACCCAAGGCGTAAAAGTGGACTTGCCGCAAACCAGTTCTGACCCGATCCAGGCTGAGAAAGACGTGGAAGCGATTATCGTGTCGGTAGACAGCAACGGCGCCTATTACGTGGAAGTGGGTGATCGCGGCAGTGACCCAATGGCGCTGGAAGAGCTGCAGTCAGAAGTTGCCAAAATTTTGTCTCAGCGCAGCAACAGCGAAGTATTGGTGCGTGGCGATGAACAGGTACGTTATGGCACGGTGGTACGTTTGATGTCGGCGCTGCAAATGGCTGGCGCGGCCAATATCGGGCTTATTACTGAAGCGCCCCTGGACAAACCATGACAGCAGTGCAGGCGGGTTTGCGGTGAGCGGACGGGAGCGCGACCAGAATAATGCTGGAACACCAGCCTGGAAATCGCCCATGGCGTTTTCCGTTGGCTTGCACCTATTGATCTTGGTGATAGCCATAAGCGGTTGGAGCTGGAGCAGCTCTAACTACGAACCACCACCGCGCAGCATTTCTGCCCGGCTGATCAGCCCTGAGCCACGGCCGACACCGGACGTAACCGAGGTAGACCAGCCTGATGAAGCCGAACAGCGCCTGGTAGAAGATCGCAAGTTGCTCGAACAACAGCGTGAGACGGAACAGCAACGCAAGGCCGAAGAGCAAAAGAAAAAACAGGAAGCGGACGCCCGCGTGCAGCAGCAGGCGGAACAGAAACGCGAGGAGCAGGCGCAGGAAAAAGCCCGTGCACAGGCTGAAAAGAAGACGCAGGCAGCAGAGGCTGCAAAGCTGAAAGCCGACGCTGAAGCCAAAGAGCAGGCCAGGCAGAAAACGGAACAGCAGGCGCAACGCCAGCTCCAGGAAGCAAAGCGCAAAGCTGAAGAGCAAAAGCAGCTGGAAGAACAGCGCAAAGAGGCAGAAGCAGAACGTCAGAAGCGCGAAAAGGAAGCGCAGGAACAGGCCGAGCAGAAGCGCGTAGAAGCCGAGCGTAAACGCCAAGAGGCAGAGCGCAGACTGCGTGAGCAGAATTTAAAGGCATTGGCGCAACAGGCTACAGACGCAGAAGCCGACCAGGCGCGCAAATCACAACAGGCCGCCGCCGCCAGAGCGCGAGAAGCGCAAATGCTGACCGATGCAGAAAAGTACCAGGCGTTGATTCGCGACAGCTTGAGCCGGGCTTGGTATCCGCCGTCGTCAGCTACCGAAGAGACGACAGCACGGTTACAGATTTCCCTGCTGCCAACCGGTGAGTTGGTGAACGTAACGCTGGTGCGCGGTAGTGGTAATACCGCGTTTGATAACTCGGCTCTGAGTGCGGTGCGCTCATTGAACCGCTACCCTGTGCCTAAAGACCGGGACACGTTTGACAGCTATTTTCGCCAGTTTACCATCGAGTTCAACCCCAGTCGGTTGCGCTAGAATATGAGTAACAATATGACACAGGCTCTGAACATGACGTCGTTAACGACCCCGACAACCTTGAAGGCCTTGAGTAAAGCCGCCGTACGCGCGGGAATGGCGCTGTTTTTTTTGCTGGCAACCAGCTTGCCGCTGCGCGCCGAGCTGCTGATCCGCATCACCGAAGGCGTCGATTCGGCGCTGCCCATCGCCGTCGTGCCGTTTGCTGAAAGTGGCGCCATACCGCCGGGCGATACCCTGGCCGACATTGTGCAGTCTGATCTGACCATGAGCAGCGAGTTCCGCACTCTGCCAGCAGAAAAAATGCTCAGCCTGCCGTCGCAGCGCTCCGAGGTGCACTTCCGCGACTGGCGGCTGTTGGGCCAGCGCTATGTGTTGGTTGGCCAGTTGACCCGCCAGGGTGATCGTCTCGAGGCCCGTTATGAGCTGTTTGATGTGAACCGCGAGGAGCGTATTTTGGGCGAGAGCGCGGGTGCGCCTTTGGGCAATCTGCGGACCTTGGCACACTACGTCAGTGATCGGGTTTATGAAGCCATCACCGGAGAGCGGGGGGCTTTTTCAACGCAACTGGCGTACATAACTCGAGAAAACGTCGGCGATAAGGTTCGTTATCGCCTGCAGGTCAGCGACATTGATGGCAAACGCTCGCGGGTTCGCCTTGAAAGTGCTGAACCGATTCTGTCGCCGGCCTGGTCGCGGGATGGTAGTCGCCTGGCGTATGTCTCGTTTGAAACCGGCAAGCCGGCCATTTATGTGCATGAACTGGCGAGCGGAAAACGTACCAAAATAGCCGATTTTCGTGGTTTGAACTCGGCCCCGGCCTGGTCTCCCGACGGCAAATCCCTATTGATGACCTTGTCCAAAGACGGCAATGCTGACATCTACCGGATGGATCTGGCCAGCCGTGATCTGACCAAACTCACCGATCACTGGGCCATTGAAACCGAAGCCACCTACAGTGCCGGCGGCGATGAAATTTTCTTTACCTCTGACCGGTCTGGTGGCCCGCAAATCTACCGTCAGAAAGGCAAGGGTGAGCCGCGTCGGATGACCTTCGGTAGCCGCTACAACGCGCGCCCGAGGCCAGACCATAAAGGCGAGTTTGTGTATTACGTGCACCAGCGCAGCAGCGGGTTTCACATTGCGCGCACCAATCTTAAAAGCGGGGAAGAAACCGTGCTTACCCGCACCGAATCCGATGAATCACCCAGTGTCTCCCCCAACGGACGCATGCTGATCTACGCTACCCGTCAGGGTGGTGCCAGCGTGCTGACGGTTATCTCGGCGGATGGCGGCGCAGCCTATAGCTTGCCCGCTACCGAAGGCGATGTCCGTGAGCCGGCGTGGGGCCCGCTGCCTCGGTAACTGTCTGGCCCAAAAGGTCAGCCGGTGAGTTATGAAGTGAACGCAGTTTTCGATCAATTTACTACCATGTTGCAACCCATTGACTACTCATTTTTAACCTATTGACTACAAGGAAATGCTCATGAAGTTTTCAGTCCAGTCCAAAGCCATTGCCATGCTGTTCTCAGTTGGCCTCATTGCCGGTTGTAGCTCTACTGGCGACCCAATGGAAGACGCCGATTTCGGTTCCGATGTGTCAGCGGTAGACCAGCAAGGTGGCTCCACTGTTTACAGCGATGGCACCCGTGACGGCGTATCGTCGGCACAGTTGAGCGATGAAGAGCGTATGGCCGCACAACAGCAGTCGCAACAAATGGCACTGCGTGACGTTACCGTGTTCTACTTTGATTTTGACACCGCTGAAATCAGTGCAGAATCTCGTGACGTGTTGGTTGCCCATGCGCGCTATCTGTCTGCCAACCCGTCAATGAACGCCCGCCTGGAAGGCCATGCGGACGATCGTGGTACTAGTGAATACAACCTGGCTCTGGGCGAGCGCCGTGCTAACGCAGTGCAGCGCTTCCTGATTGTAAATGGCGCTTCCCGTGGCCAACTCGAAACCATTAGCTATGGTGAAGAAAAGCCAGCGGTACAAGGCATGAGCGACAGCGCCCGTTCCCAGAACCGTCGGGTAGAGCTGATTTTCCGTTAACCGTTGCTGTTAGTATCTACAGGAACTTTTAGCCTCCAACAGGTACGCCCATGACTAAAAAGCTCATGGCGGCTGCCACCCTCCTGTTTGCGGTAACGCAGGCAGGAGTGGTGCTGGCACAGTCGTCGACACCGGCATTTCAGAACAATACGTCTGAGGCCAGCCGTCAGGCCGGCAATAATCAAGCGAGTGCAGAGCTGTTTTACATGCTTCAGCAGTTGCAGGGAGATGTGCGACGTCTGCAGGGTGAGGTGGAAGAACAACGCCATCTGGTAGACCGCCTTGAGCAACAGGGCCGCGATCGCTACATTGATCTTGACCAGCGTATTCTGAAGCTGACTGCCGCGCAGCAGCAGGCTCAGGCGGCCGCCAGTGCCGCACCTGCGCCCGCAACGCCCGCACCTGCCAGCGTGCAAGCCAAAGACTATCGTCAGCCTTCTGCTGAAGAAAGCAAAGCTTACAACAGTATTGTTGATCTGATTCGTAACCAGAAAAAATACGATCAGGCGATAACCCAAATTTATGAGTTTCTGGACACTTACCCCGAGGGTGATCTAACCGTGAACGCCTATTACTGGCTCGGTGAAGTCTATTTGGTAAAACCTCAGCTAGAGCAGGCCAAGCAGGCCTTCAGTATTGTTGCCACGCGATTTGCCGACCACCGCAAAGCAGCAGATTCAACTTACAAGCTTGGGGTTACTCTGGACAGGCTGGGCGAAAAGGAAGAGGCCGGTCGGCGAATGCAAACGGTGGTAAAAAACTACCCGGACAGCAGCGCGGCGAAGCTGGCTCAGAGCTATCTTGACGGCCAAAGCAGCGGCGGTTGAGGCTCGGTGTTTGGGAAAAATGAAAAAAACGGGCGCAAGGGGTTGATCACGCCTGAAAAATCATTAATATGTGCGCCTCGCTCAGGGTCGTTAGCTCAGTTGGTAGAGCAGTTGGCTTTTAACCAATTGGTCGATGGTTCGAATCCATCACGACCCACCAAACACCCGTCAGGGTCTTGCAAACGCAGTGTGTTAGCACAGATTGCTGTTATAGAGATCCGGCGGTAAGCACTGAAGCGTTGCAGTGCTGCGGTGGTTTAAAGCAGTTTCAACGCGCAAGCACGCCGACCAACAGGCTGTTTGTTATTCAGTGAGCAATTCAGGGTCGTTAGCTCAGTTGGTAGAGCAGTTGGCTTTTAACCAATTGGTCGATGGTTCGAATCCATCACGACCCACCATTATTCAAGGTCTGCTGCAAAGCAGACCTTTTTTTTGTCCTTTTTTGTCCTTTTTTGTCTTTTTCCCACCTTTGACTCATCACTCCCGGCATTCCCACTTGTTCTCCGTCGTTTTTTGCCCTGCTGCCAGGCGGTACGCCGGAGTTTGAGATGATATACTCGGTCGCAGAAGGCTACTGCCAGAAAGCAATTGAGAGACGCTGTACATGACTAAAGCTGAAGACCGTATCCTTGTTCAGGAATACCTGGCCCACGCCGCGGAGCCCAAGCTCCTTAGCGCTGAAGAAAAGGCGCGGCTCGAACCTCGCATCAAGGCTGCTCTGAAGGAGAAAAACGCTGTTCTGGTGGCGCACTATTACACCCACCCAGACATTCAGCGCTTGGCTGAAGAAAGCGGTGGCTGTGTCGCCGACTCCCTGGAAATGGCCCGATTTGGCAATCAACATCCCGCGTCTACCGTGGTGGTGGCCGGCGTTCGTTTTATGGGCGAAACCGCTAAAATCCTGAATCCGGAAAAAACCGTTCTAATGCCTACCCTTGAGGCTACCTGCTCGCTAGATGTAGGTTGCCCAGCGGATGAGTTTTCAGCTTTCTGCGATGAACATCCAGACCGCACTGTGGTGGTTTACGCCAACACCTCGGCGGCGGTTAAAGCCCGCGCCGATTGGGTCGTCACCTCAAGCTGCGCCCAGGCCATTGTGGAATTGCTGGACGCCCGCGGTGAAAAAATCCTGTGGGCGCCAGACAAACACCTGGGCCATTGGGTGCAGAAAACTACCGGCGCCGATATGCTGCTGTGGAACGGCTCTTGCATTGTGCACGAAGAGTTCAAACACCGTGGCCTGGAAGATCTTAAAGCGCTTTACCCGGATGCCGCCGTACTGGTACACCCGGAATCACCGGATGCGGTAGTGAAATTGGCCGACGTTGTAGGGTCTACCTCACAGCTGATCAACGCCGTACAAACCCTGCCGAACGAACGCTTTATTGTGGCGACCGACAACGGCATTTTTTATAAAATGCAGCAGCTGGCGCCCAACAAGATCCTGATTGAAGCGCCCACCGCCGGTAACGGTGCGACCTGTCGCAGCTGCGCCCAGTGTCCGTGGATGGCTATGAATGGGCTGGAAAACCTGCTGGCCGTGCTGGAAGCGCCAAAGGGCCAGACCAGTAATCAGGAAGTGCTGGTAGACGAAGCTCTGCGTGAAGACGCTCTGCGGCCTTTACAGCGCATGCTGGACTTTACCGCCAACATGAATCTGAAGGCGGCCGGGAACGCCTAGCAGGGTTTAACCCCAGGCCACCTGCGGGGTTTTGCTGCGGTGGCAGGTGTACTCGCTATCAGCCATTACGCCGAACGTTAAGCTCGGCCGTAATGGCACTCAGGCGCTCGGTTACAATCTGGCGCATGGGTGAGCCGGCCGTCAGTTTTTCCTGGGCCTGGCGTAATTGGCGCTGGGCTGATTCCAGGTCGCCCATCAATGCATCGTATTCCGCCCTTGCCCTGTGAACTCCCACAATAT
>NZ_AAXY01000029.1 GCF_000169375.1 Marinobacter sp. ELB17 | reverse complement strand
TCATTACCCTGGGATGTTTCCAGCATTTGCCGCAGTTTGATCACATCCTGCAGGCCGTAAACCATCCATGCGGTGGAAGGTTTGCCGTCGCGACCAGCACGGCCGGTTTCCTGATAATAAGCTTCCAGGCTTTTTGGCAAATCCAGGTGGGCGACAAAGCGCACATCCGGTTTGTCTATGCCCATACCAAACGCGATGGTAGCCACAATAATAACGCTGTCTTCACGCAGGAAACGGTTCTGGTTTGATGCTCGCTCATCCGCGGCCAAGCCGGCGTGATAGGGCAGAGCGTTGTAACCTTTGCTTTGCAATAGCTTTGCGGTGGCGTCTACTTTTTTGCGGGAAAGACAGTAAACGATGCCGCAATCGCCTTCATGTTCGGTTTTAATAAAGTCGAGTAACTGTTTGTTAGCATTAATTTTTGGCGTAATTCTGTACTGAATATTAGGGCGATCAAAACCGCTAATAAAATGTCGGGCCTGGGTTAACGACAGGCGTTCGGCAATCTCTTTACGGGTGCGCTCATCGGCAGTGGCAGTCAAAGCTATACGTGGTATGTCGGGAAAAGTTTGCGCCAGCATGCTCAGCTGCAAGTAATCCGAACGGAAGTCGTGACCCCATTGGGAAACACAATGAGCCTCGTCGATTGCAAACAGAGCGATGGAGGTATTGTGTAACAGCTCTATAGTGCGGGGCTGAATCAGCCGCTCTGGGGCGCAATACAGCAAATCCAGTTCACCCGACATCAGAGCGTATTCGGTAGCTCGGGCTTGCTCAAAGTCCATAGTGGAATTCAAAAAGGCGGCTCGAACTCCCAATTCTTTCAGGGCATTTACCTGGTCTTGCATCAGAGCTATTAACGGTGACACCACGATACCGGTACCCGGGCGGACCAGGGCTGGAACCTGATAACATAGGGATTTACCGCCGCCGGTGGGCATTAGCACCAGCGCGTCGCCACCGGCGCACAGCTCTTTTACGATGTCCTCCTGTAACGGGCGGAAGCTGTCATAGCCAAACACTTCATGCAGCACCTGTTCCGGGGTCTGCACGGCTGTAGGTCGTTCGCTTGAGAGCTGTTCGAAGTCCTGATGGGAGTACATAATAAACGTGTTTACCCGCAAGCCGCCTGAATGGAGCAGCGCCGACCGAGTGGCACTGTGTATTTCTGCGGCAGAATCATAGCAGATTTCAGGGTGGGTGTTTTGCCCCGTGGGATTGCTAATACAAGCCTGTGCGCGGCGGTATTACGTTAGCGTCGTCGTTTATGGGCAACGGCGCAGCGGAAATTCATGCGGCTTCATTCATCGGTTAAGGAAAACTGGCTTTTAAAACGATACAATACCGGTAAAAATTTACTGCCTTTGCAAAAGCGTGATTCTTACCGAGGCTCGCGGCTCTCGACCAACACAAGGTTTTACTATTAATGCAGAAATTTGATGCCATCCGTCCTTACTCGGACGAGGAGACTTCCGCCGTAATACAACGATTAGTGCATGATCGGGAATTTCTGAACTTGATTGGCCGCATCAAATCGCCCGGGGCTGCACGCTGGGCGCCGGCGATGTTGCGGGGGATTGTGAGTTATTGGTTGCGCCGCCGTTTTGGTGGTTTCACTCGTATCGACGATCTGCAAGCGTCGTTGTCGGGCTATGTTGGCGAACTGGTCGGAAATACCACCACCCAGGTTACCCAGAGCGGGTTACAGAATCTGGAGCAGGAATCTACCCACCTGTTTATCTGTAATCATCGCGACATTGTTTTTGACCCAATGATTGTAAACTTCTTATTGTACAACCAAGGGCTAAAAACCACTCGCATCGCCATTGGCGACAACTTGCTCGAAAATCGCGTATTTGCTGAAATGATGCGATTAAACAAGAGCTTTGTAGTGCGGCGTAGCATGACCAGCCCACGGGAAATACGCGACGCCTACCTCATGCTTTCCGATTTTATCAATCACAGCATCGAGACCCACAACGGGGTGTGGATTGCGCAACGTGAAGGGCGGGCTAAAGACGGTATAGACCGCACAGATCCTGCTATTGTGAAGATGTTCCATATGAGCCCGAAAAAATCCGGACTGGATTTCCAAACGGCGATAAACCGGCTGAGTATTGTGCCGGTATCGATTGCCTATGAATTTGACCCCTGTGATCTGGATAAAGCCAATGAGCTGGAAACCCGGGCCCGTACCGGTGCCTACCTGAAAGCAGAAGGCGAAGATACCAGTCAGATTATGCGCGGTCTAACCGGCTTTAAAGGCCACGTACACGTGCACTTTGGCGCACCCATCGAAGACGCAGGAGCCAATCCAAAAGCGTTGGCGGCGAGAATTGACAGGGAAATTCACAGTCATTACCACTTGCACCCATCCAATCTGGTGGCGTATCAATTGCGTGAAGCTGCAGCGGGCAGGGGGCCGGTAGACGCCGGTCTGTTTGCTTCCCTAGCTGCAGCCGAAAGCTGCACTCGGCAGGCTTTGGAAACCGCTGAGAACGAGCTGCAGAAGCGTCTAGGTGCTTGTGAAGCAGCAGCGCGGCCCTACCTATTGGACATGTACGCTAACCCGGTAACGAGTGCGCTGAACGCCATGAGCACAGCTGACGTAAGCACTTGACAAGAGTGCTGGAACTTGACAAGAACTTGGCATGAATTGACGGGGAAGAAATGAACCGCTGCGCTTGAGCGCGGCAAGTTTAACTGCGCCAGAAAGCCGGCGACAGCACCACTACCACGCTCAATATTTCCAGACGTCCCATCAGCATACCTATGCCCAACAGCCACTTAGCGGCATCTGGCAGCGGCCCAAAATTCCCGGCAGGGCCTATGATGTCACCTAAGCCCGGACCAACGTTGGTCAGAGCCGTCAGTGCACCGGACAAAGAAGTGGTGAAGTCCAGCTGCATAGCGGCCAGGGAAACCGTCAAAACCAACAGGCACAGCAGGAAGATGAATGTGTAGGCGATCATCGAGGTAATGATCTCGTCGCTGACGGCACGACCGTTGTAATTACGGGTTAACACCGCCCGCGGATGAAGCAGGCGCATCAGATTCTCACGGAGAACAATGACTGACAATTGAAAGCGAAATATTTTCATGCCGCCAGATGTGGAGCCGGAGCAACCGCCCACAAACATCAAGAAGAAGAACACAACAAAGGCCAATGGGCCCCATGCAGAGTAATCTTCTGACGCGTAACCGGTGGTGGTGACCACAGAGGTGACATTAAACAGTGTGGATATGTAATTGCTAACCGGATTGAAGGGAACGGCAGATACCGCCCAGCGATACAGCGTTAACAGCAAGGGTACAATCAGCAGGATGGTCAGGAATAGCCGCACCTGTTGGTCACGGAACAGCACGCCACGCTGGCCATGCAATTCCCGTACAAACAGAAAGAATGGCACACTGCCCAAAATCATGAAAAACGTAGATTCCAAGAGAATCAGGTCGTTGAATTTGCCCATAGACAAATCTGAAGTAGAAAAGCCGCCGGTGGAGATGCTTGTCAGGCCGTGGTTAAAGGCATCAAACAATGTCATGCCCGACACCCAATAGGTCAGTACTGCAACCACTGAGAAAAATAGGTACACCCCTAATAATCCGCGGCTCAGGGTTTTCATCCGGGGCAGGGCTTTGTCGGTCCACTCTGATGATTCGGTAGCAAACAGGCGCATGCCGCCTACCCGCAAAAATGGAAGCACAGCAACAAACATTCCGATAATGCCAATGCCACCTATCCATTGCAGAATAGAACGCCAAAGCAGCAGATCACGGTCCATAGTGTCCAGATCGCTGAATACCGTTGCACCGGTGGTGGTGATGCCCGAGGTACCCTCAAAAAAAGCGTTAGCCGCCGATATGTTGTTATCACTCAGATAAAAAGGAAGCGAAGAAAACATAGCGATGAAGAACCAACTCGACACTGTAAGCACGAACATGAAACGCGGTTTCAAGTCTCTGGACTGGCGATGGGTTGCCAGTATACCAAACAGCCCCAATACGCACACAATGCCCGCTGATTCCATAAACGCAGCGCTGTTAGGAGCGTCAGAACCCATTAGAATAAGTGGCGGTAACATCATGAAAATACTCAAAAGTATAAACATGACACTGATGATAAATACGACGGGCGTGAGGTTTCTCAAACGGTACTCGAATCGAGGTTATACAAAGGGTGCCAAGGATACTCCCGAGGCGCCAGCTCCGCAACTTGGCGGGCCGCGAGCGGGATTGAAAAAGACCTTGATTACCGGTCAATTACATCGCCGTTAAAGCATCATCGAGTGCTTTTATCATTTTTTATCGGAGGTTATCTTGGAGGCAGTTTTACTGCTCGTACACGTTATTTCTCATCAAACGGGACGCATTATGATTGACGCACGTTTCTTGCTCATCACTGTGCTTGTCACCGCGCTTTCGTGGGCTCCCGTAGCCAGTGCCCAAAACAAAGTCAATGACAGTGGTAAACGCCCCGGCGAAACTCTTGGATTTGTGGAATGGGTGGTAATGCAAGACACCGGAGTGCGGCTAAAAGCAAGGCTGGATACGGGCGCCAAGACGTCATCGCTGCACGCGGTGAATGTTGAGGAATTCGATAAAGGCGATGAACGCTGGGTTAGCTTTCAGTTGCCCTTGGGCGACCACGAAGACCAGCCCAGCGAAGGGAAGATAAGCCATGACGAAGTGGTGCTGGAATTTGAACTGCCGGTGGAGCGAGTAGTGCTGGTCAAGCGCAAGGGAGCACCATCGCAACGGCGCTATGTGGTAAACATGGATTTTTGCGTGTCGGGCGAAGTGCACACAACCCAGTTTTCATTGGCCGACCGCGCAAAGTTTTCCTACCCAGTGCTTTTGGGCCGTCGTTTTATGAGCGACGACAACATTCTGGTGGACTCCGCCAACGGCTTTATTGCCGTTAAACAATGTGAGTTTATTAGCCTGGAGAAAATTGCTAAAAACAACAAAACTCAACCGTAAACCTGAATCGCGATGGTTTCGGCTAAACGCAGTCATCGCGCTTAAAAATATTATAATTGCAGGTAAATGGGCAACAAATCACTCACTTTTTCATAGTGCCCACGGTCTTTGAGACGCTGACGACCGCTTCGAGTTTGCACATCGTAGTTTTTCAGAACCCCCAGTTTAATCGGCCGGATAGGATTCAGTATCAGAATAGGCGTATGGGCTTCGCGCATGTAGGTTTCTGCCGGTTCGCCATCATTCGCGTGATAGCGAAGATTTGCTAACGGGCGAACACGAAGTACGCGGCGCGACCGCAGTTGTGCGGATGCTGGTAATGAGCGAATGGACATGATTTCTCGATCAATCTTGATGTCCCAGGGAACGTCGTCAATCGTTGAGCGCGGGCGCTGCCGAAATAATTCCAGCCTTTCGCATACCTGATCTGCTGTCATCTTTTTAATCTCTGTTTTTATGCCCCAGGTAAAGGTGCAGGACTGCAGTGGCGGAGAGCAGGGCAAAACCTGCAAACGTCGGGTAAGTTGGGCCAGAATCAGCCAGGGAAAATGCCCGTGCAGCAATTCGAAACGATCATCCCGGTTGCCAAGGCTTGGTATTAGAGACTCTATGGCGGTCTTGCTGCGATTGATCTCAGCCATTCGATCTAGAACCTGACTTTCATCGACGTTGGCTAACACCAACGCACCGGGAACCCGGTTGACAACTTTGGTGCTGTATTGCGGATGGCCGTACCAATCAGTCAGTGCATGAAGAGCCGCATTAAAGGCCTCTGTCCCAGAAAGATCGGTGGGATGTATATCGGTAACAGGCTGGCTCTCGTTTTCACGAACAGTGCGTGGGATTTGATAGATGCGGCATTGAACGGGGTTGGCTTGCATCAACAAGAGTTTGGCGTCGGCACAGAGGCGCTCCAGGCATTCAACCGCCAGAACAATTTTTTGAAGAGTGTCTAGTTGTAAAAGCGAATAAGCCATTTGGACTCCCTGTTTCGTTAAAACTATACCAACATGCAAAAACATAGTAAAGATTTAGAGTGCCCTCAACATCTAACATTACGCACAATAAACAGGTGACCGGACGATACGACGTTGATCAAATCGCTAATAAAGCGCGGTTGACGTCTTGATCGCGGTATATTGCACAAATTCCTTTCGATTAAGCACGGGTTTACGCTTAAAACAGGCTAGAATACGCGCCGGAAATCTACTGATCAGGCATTAAAGCAAGGAGAAAACGGTGGTTGAAACCAAGCAAGATTATGGGCTGGAAAGCATTATTCTGCACCATTCGTTTACCCAGGTGAAGGGCCGGACCATTCGCATCGACTGCCGCGAGCGCACCCATGTAGGCGGCGTGAACGGCGCCGGGAAAACCTCGATTCTGTCTCTTATTCCGGCGTTTTATGGCGAAGAACCCGAACGTATTGTCAGTAAGGGCTCCGGCCGCCTGTCGTTTTTGGATTACTATTTGCCCAGCCTGCAAAGTCTGGTGATTTTCGAGTACAGCCGCCACCGCGGTACCTGTTGCTCCGTCATGTTTCGGCACCACTCGGGGAAGCTGTGCTACCGCTTTGTGGAAGGCTCGGCTGCTGACACTTTTTTTGCGCCGGAAGTCATCGAAATGTTAAAAGCCGGCGCCACCGCCGACGCCGTTTTTGAAAAGCTTCGCAATTTAAAGCGCAATGTGTCTCGAATAATCGACACCATCACCAATTACCGCGCCATTATCCAGCGCAACCCCCGCCTATTGAGACGTTCCGCCGCCGATGCGCGCAAACTGCGCGGCCTTGCAGCGGACTTTGGCTTGGGCAGTGCCGACACGCACATGAGCAATATTGAACGCCTGACTCACGTGGTGCTGAATAAAAACCGTTTGATGTCCAGCTTCAAAGCAATGATTTGCGAAACTCAGTTCGAGAATATTCACATTCATGGTCGGCCCAAAACCATCGATGAAAGCGGCCTGGTGAGTGACATTCGCAGCATCAAGGCCTTTGAAAAAGAAGAAGCCAAAATTCGCGAGTGCCTGCAGCAAGAAAATGAGCGCCAGGCCATTCTGGCGGCCAGCCGGCGCACTGTCGCCAGCCTGACGGCGACCGTCGACGAAGCCAATGACAGTAAAGCCGACATTGCCCGCGACATCGCCAAACTGAAAGAACGTATTAACGAGGAAAGCGAACAGCAGCGCCAGGCCGACGACGAGATTGCGGGGGTTCTGGCGGATAAAACCTACGAGCTGAAAGTAAAAGAGGGTGACCTTGACGGCATTTATAAAAAGCGCGAGTACTACGATAGCGAAAGAGCGCCTGAGCTGAGCCAGGATCTTCAGAATATTGGTGAATATCGCCGCCAAAAAGTCGATGCCGATTCGGATCTCGCTGGCCTGACCAGCAAAGTGACTCAGGTAGAAAGCGAGTTCAGACATGAGATCAGCGAGCTAAAGAGTGCATTTTTCCGCGAGCAGGGCGATCGCGAGCGGAAGGTCAGCGACGCGGAGACCGCGCGCAAAGACGCGGCTTACCAACATGACAAAGCCATCAGCGCTCTGGACCACGAGAAAACCCGTGAACTAGGCCAGCAGCGCGAAGAGCGCAGTCAGGAACGCTCCACCATTCAAAGCCAGTTGGCCCGCGCCGAAACCCTGCGCGATAACCAAAGTTATAACGATGACGAAACCGGCCAGATAGCCGCTGCCGAAGCGGCCGTGCAAAACGCCGAAGAACAGGCGCAGCATGTTTCTGGCGAGCTGATCGACGCTAACCGCAAAAAAGACCAGGCTCGGGAAGATCGGGATACCTCCCAGACACACCTTCTCCACGCTCAAGAGCAGATCGATACGCTAACGGCGGCGTTTGAAGATTTACAGCGGCAGATTTCGCCAGATAACGACACATGGCTCTGGGCATTGCGCAAACAAGATCCGGAATGGGCCCAAGGCCTGGCAAAAGTCATTCATCCCGACCTGCTGATGCGCACCGACCTTAACCCGTTAATGCACCGCACCGCAGCTGCTGAACGCCGACAAGTCATGGGCTGGGTACTGAACACCGATGCGATATCCACACCAGACTTTGCGGCCTCAGAAGAAGGGCTGCAAGCGCGTTTGCACAACATTGATCAAAAACGCCAGGCCGCACGAAAAACCCGGGATGACACAGAAAAAGCCGCGCGTAATCGGAACGACGCCTACCAGGCACGGTGTTCCGCTGTAGAACACATGAACACTGAGAAAAAACTCACCGATGACTCGCTCACTCGGCAGCGTGAGTACCTGAAGACCCTGCGGGAGCAAATCCGCCAGGCACTGAAAGAACGCAAGCAAGCCCAAGGCGCGAAAGTGACCGAACTGCAGAGCCTCCTGGAGCAGTTCAACAAAAACAGTGAAATGGGCGAAACCGCCACCCTCAGCCAGTTTGCCAAGCGTTTAATGGATTTGCGCGGCCAGTGGGCCGAGCGCGAATCCCAGCTACAGTTGAACATTGATCACGCCCAACAACTGGTTCAGCAAGCTCTTAGCGAGCACGAACAACGCCTGGATCTGAAACAAACGGCGTTTAATCAGAAATTAGAAGACGAAGGCATAGATCCGAAAGTGGTGCAGCAGGCACGTGCCAAGGCTGAAAGCCTGAAAAAACGGGTGAAGGAAATTGAGCAAGCCGAGCCTTTAGTGCGCGAATACAAAAACTGGCTCGACAAGGACTGGTCACGTAAAGACGGCCTGACCGGCGATTGCAACCTGCTGGAGAAACAGGTCGCAGACATAAAAACCCGACGCAGCGAACGTCAGCGCAAGTACCAGGAAAGTGGTAAACAGGTGAATGCGGACATCACTCGGCATCAGCAGAAAATTGGCGCGCTGGCCAAGCAGATCGAGGAAGCCGAGGGTATCCTGAAGAAGTTCGAAGCCGCCCCCGATGACATGGCGATGCCGGGCAACATGGTTAATCTGACCGGCGAACTGCAGGATGCCTACGAGCGTCTGGACAAACTGCGCCGCGAGGTGATGGCTACCTTCAAACGCGCGCTCACAGTGCTGAACCAGTACAACGGCACCCAAATCCAGAGCGCGTGGCAGAAGCTGAGTGAATTCCGCCGGCAGCGGCTGACAGACCCAGCCCAGGAATACGATGAAGCTTTCCAGCTCATGCAAGTGCAAGACTTGCGCTCACTGCTGGACACCGACATTCCGCAGCTGCGTTCTACCTTGGTGGATCAGTTTACCTCTGAAGCCAACACCTTGTGCCGTTACTTCGACAGCCTGGAAACCATGGCCCGGGAAGTGAAAGCCGTGTCCCGCACTCTGCGCGAGAAAATCAACACCGATCAGCGCATTGAGTCCCTAAGCGATATTCAAGTGGTGCTAAGGCCGCGTATTGAAGACGACGAAAGCTGGCAGCCCCTGAAGAGTTTTGTGGTGCAGTGGCGCGACTGGCACGCAGTGCACCGCCGCGAAATGCCTGATGACAGCATCACCATGGCGTTCCAGCTGGTCAGCGACACTTTGAAATCGGCCAGCCTGGGTGAAAGCGTGGAATCCATGGTGGATATGCATCTGACCATGAAAGAAAACGGTCGCGAAGCGGTGATTCGTAACGACAATGACTTCCTGACCGCCAGTTCCCAGGGCCTGACGTACCTGGCCATTATGGCGGTGTTCATGGGCCTGACTCGCTACCTGTGCCCGGACAAGAACACCCGCATTACCTGGCCCATAGACGAGTTGGGCACCCTTAGCTCCAATAACATCGCACGCATGGCAGAAATGCTGGAACACAACAACCTGACCATGATCTCAGCCTGTCCGAAACTGGACCGGCCGCTGCGCAAGTTCTTTGAAAACAAAATCAGCCTGCAGCACGGCCGCGTACACAACTTTGAAAGCGCCGCGCCGAGCGCGCCGAAAAGCGATTTGCTGGCCAGTGTAACCCGCCCGCGGTCGGTAGCTGATGTAAAAGACGATCTGTTTACCAGCGCCACCGAAGGAGGCAACCATGCAAACTAATCCACTGTTCGAACGCACGGTAAGCGCTTTACTGGCCGGTGAAATCATCTGCGAATACAGCCACGATGAACTGTATAACTATTTACTGACGCAACCTGTGCAGCAAAAAGTTTCGGATTTCCTACAACAGATGAACCGCACCCTGCGCCAAACCAGCAGCCACGATGCCTGGCTATGTTCTTACCAGGATCTGTCGCGTTCCGACGCCAAAGACGGCGTGCGCCAGCAATTTCGCGAGGTAGCCAACCACCTGGAAGCCCTGGTGCAATTTTTACGGCTGGTGATGATGGTGGAAGCCGCACAACGCCCAATTTCCGCGGGTGAACACCTGCGTGAAGGCAAATTGCTGGAGCGCATTTCCACTGCGCCGTCGCTGGAAGCCAAATTGCGCTCCCTGTGTGAAAAAGACCTGTTCCGCACCAAACGCAGCGACAGCGCGGGCCAATTGCGTGTGGTGCTGGAGAACCTTACCAAAGCCGGTTATCTAAAACCCATCGGCACCAGCGGCAGCGTGTTTTTGGCGACGGCAAAATGGAGCTGGTTGTACGACGTGATGACCTTCATTCAGACCCATGAAGGCATCCGCGAAGACAGCGCCGAAGACGACCCGCAGCTGAGGATTGTCTGATGGCTAGAACCCACGATGCGCAATCCACCCTGCGGGCGCTGGCCACCTACGGTGACGCAATTCTGGAAGCCCATCTGAACCGTGGCAACCGAATTGCCCTGAACGACGACAACGTTGGCGTACTGGAAACCCTGGAGCACCACCGCCTGGTGTGGCGCCTGGGGGACACAGAAGACCTGCAGCTGAAAAATGTTCTGGTGCGGCTGTTAGACCACATCACCGAATCGGAACGCAGGCGCTTTGCCAGTGCCCAGGTTGACCGCCTTTGGAGCGATCTTAATCGGCTGTTTGTGGATTATCGCGAAGCCAAAAAACGCGCAGCGTTCACGGACAAATTGCGAATTGAGAGTGAAATCAAAGAATGCCTGTCGGAAATCATTGAAGACATCCGCAATGCCACCGATACCTTCTCGTCTTACATCAGTAGCGGCTTCAGCTACATTACCGATATGGATCTGCGAATTCGCAAGAACCACGAAGTGATTGAGCGGGCAGGGCAACTAAATGCCCTGTTTGAAAGCTTTAACACCCAGGACCTGGCCGATCAGGCCGGCAACGATCCGTTCCTGAAACGGCTGCTGCTGAAATATCTGCCGGCAGCGTTAGAACAAGGCCAGAAAAACCTCAGCTATGCCCTTAATCAGCTGCGCCTGACGCTGGTGCGCCTACGTGAAGATCAGCGCCTGAGTAAATTGGTCGGTGGCTTTGAAAGCTATTTCGCCAACAATCGCGGTTATATCCCGTCTATTGATGACATGGACCTAGGCCACTGCCCGGCGCCGCTGAACAAGGTTACGCCTTTCGCAATCATCGCTCGTGGTGATATTTATGACCCGACAGACGACGAAGACCTGATTGCTCTGGCGCAAACCGCTCGCACCTTGGGCGCCGACCAGCAAGGTACTGAACCTGCAGCTGCTCTGCAAACCGTCGAGTTCGACGTTGCCGGAGCCTCTGACCCCGAAGAAGAAGATCCGGTGGATGAGCTGATTGAACAGTTGGTGCAGTTCGTTGTGGATGGCGATATTGGCGACGGCGAAATTGATGCCTTAGAGGCCCTCAGCGGCAGCGGTCTGGCATTGGATGCTGCCACTTGGCTGTCCACGCTGGAAGCACAGATCGACTCGCTGGCGCCCAACGACCAGAGCCAGATTACAGTGGAGTACAAAAGCCAGCTGAATCCGCTTTACAAAGACAACCTCTGCATAACCGGCATGACTTTACGAAGAAGCAATGAAAGCCGAATTTAAGGCTATCGCCACCCTGCTTCAGGGAGGGAAACGAGAAATCGCCCGTAGCAGTAACGTCTGGAAAAGGATTCACGAGGAAACCGGATTAGGCGCCGTCCGTGGCAATAAATTCCTGTTCTCAGAGGACGAGCTGGACAAACTGCGTCAGTACGGCCGCAGCCTGACCGACGGTGAACTGGACCCTCAGTTTTACCAGCCCGCCGGCTCGCGTATGGACATGGCGGAGATTCACAACAACGAAAAATTCGCCAGTCAGTCGGTATTCGGCAGCCTGCTGCTGCTCGCAACGGCCGGTGACGCCAGCGTGTCCATCAGCGGCCACCCAAGCGCCACGCAGCTAGGCTCCTTACTCGCCGTAAAGCCCGATGCGATTAACCGTGAGGTGCTGACGCAACAAAACCTGATTGTGATTGAAAACGGCTCATTGATGCCAAACTGGCATCGCATTGTTCTGCCACAGGCGTGGCAAGACGCCGTATTGCTGTATCGCGGCCACGGTGAGAACGCCCGCGATGTTAACAAGCTGGCGCAGGCACAGCCGTCCGGTAGACTGGCTTTGTATTACGATTTTGACCCGGCGGGCATGGCGATGGCGCTGAACTGGGGCAGGGGGCATATTCTGGTGCCGCAAGACTGGCAGGCCCTGGATTGCAGCGCGTCAGGCGGCCTGAGTCAGCGCGGCACCTATCGCCAACAACACGCATCACTTGACATGGCGCAGGCCGTCGCCTGGACTGATCAGCAGCGCGGTATTCTGGCTTTTATGGCCAATCAGGAGTGTGCCATCATGCAGGAACATATAACGGCGCGGGCTTTGCCTCTGGTTGCCATTGCAGGGTAGCGGCGACTGCCTTATTCTCTTCCGCCTATTCAGTGCCATGCAGGTTCCTAACGTGCTGAATGCACACGCAAGACAAAACACTCCGGGCTAATCCGGGCAACGTCTTTTTCGAATAAACGAGGTATCAGGTGCAGGATCTTCAAACTATTGAGATTGAAACCCAAGCTAATCCTACGGCTGCCGTGATCTGGCTGCACGGACTGGGCGCCAATGGACACGATTTTGAACCCGTAGTACCCGAACTCGGTTTACCAGAAGGCGCCGCCGTGCGCTTTATATTCCCGCACGCGCCCAATCTGCCGATCACGATCAACGGCGGCATGTCCATGCCGGCCTGGTATGACATCAAAGCCATGGATCTTGATCGTGTCATCGATACCGAGCAACTGATGGCTTCGGCCCGCGCCGTCGGCAAGTTGGTGGATCGCGAGATCGAACGCGGCATCGCTTCCGAAAACATCGTGATTGCCGGTTTCTCCCAGGGTGGAGCGGTTGCCTATGAGTTAGGCCTGACGTATCCGAAGCGGCTTGCCGGTATTCTGGCGCTTTCAACCTATTTTGCCACTGCAAAGTCGGTGAAGCCTTCACAGGCCAACGCCGGCATTCCAATCAATATCTATCATGGAACTGCTGACCCGATGGTTCCGGAAGCGCTGGGCCTCCGCAGTTTGGAAGCACTCAAGGGAATGGGCTATCAGCCGGCTTATATGACCTTTCCTATGGAACACAGCGTGTGCCTGGAGGAAATTAAGAAGGTCGGACAGTTCATTCGCAAATACGCCCTGTAATGACGGACCGCAGTCTCAGAGGCGTACACTGAAAAGAAACCTGACAGGACTCTTTCATTGAACCATTTTGCCCACGTTTTTCTAGCCCCGGATTCTGCCGAATGTCGTGTTGGCAGCATTCTGGGCGATTTCAGCCGCGGCGTTGATCTATCTGCGTTACCAGGCAACGTTCAGGCAGGTGTTCGCCATCATATAGCCGTTGACGTGTTCACGGACAGCCACGCCGAGGTGCTTGCCAGCAAACGTTTGTTTTCGCCCCAACGCAGGCGCTTTGCTGGAGTGGCCCTCGATGTGCTTTACGATCACTATCTGCTGCGCCACTGGCAGAGTTTTAGCCCGGCGTCACGCGATGCATTTGTGCATCGCGTGTATCAGGAGCTTCAGCATAACGAACATCTGATGCCAGCACCGATGGTGAGGGTGACACGCCACATGGTTCGCCATGACTGGTTTGGTGCTTACCAGAATCTGAACAATATTGGCGACGCCTTGGACAGGGTGGCCGAGCGCATTCGTTTCCCCAATCAGTTTGCCGGCATTATTGATGAAATTCGCGCTAACGACGTTCAGCTGGAACAGCATTTTCTGAGCTTTTTCCCGCAACTACAAAGCTTTGCCAGGCAAACTTAATGTAGCTTCAATATCTTAGAACTGGACTCCCACAGCAATGAGCAAACTCGAAACCCGGCAAGCCGTCCTGGCTTTTATCGGTTTGATGCTGGTCGCCCTCAACCTGCGCCCAGCCGTTAGCAGTATCGGCCCTATGGTGCGCACGATTGGCGACAGCTTTACCTTGTCGTCTACAGCACTCGGCGTTCTGACGACTCTTCCAGTACTTTTTTTGGGACTGGCTGCACCGCTGGCGCCTAAGTTGGCAAGCCGCCTGGGTATTGAAAGAACGGTTCTGGTTGTTCTGGCTGTGTTAGCACTGGCACTGCTCGTGCGGCCCTATTCTGGCTTAGCGGGGCTGTTTACCGGTACAGCCATAGCCGGGGGCTGCATCGGCATTATTGGTGTGTTACTGCCGGGTATTGTGAAACGGGATTTCCCCAACCATGCGAGTTTAATGACTGGCATCTATACCGCGGCACTCTGCTCAGGTGCAGCCATTGCGGCAGGCACAACCGAACCCCTGCGGGAGCTGTTTGATCATCAATGGCGTCCGGCACTGGCTTTCTGGCTGGTGCCTGCCGTTATCGCGTTTGTGGCCTGGTGGCTTCAGTTAAGTGATAAAAAGCTGGGCGTCAAACCGAGAAAACCCCGTGGAAAATCCATATACCGTGATCGACTGGCATGGCAAATAGCTCTTTATATGGGTTTGCAGTCGTCATTGGCGTATACCGTATTCGGCTGGCTGCCAACCATTTTACAAGACCGCGGCATCAGCGCCGTTGAAGCCGGCCTGGCGCTGTCGGTGTCTATTTTAGCGCAAGTGGTCAGCGCCATCGCAGCGCCTTTAATTGCCAGCCAAATGCGCGATCAGCGGGCGATGATTTCTCTGGTGATGTTGCTGGTTATCGTTGGCCTTGCTGGCTGTATTTACGGGCCAATAGATCAGATGTGGCTGTGGGTTGTGCTGTTGGGTCTTGGTCAGGGTGGCAGCTTTAGCCTGGCGCTTACTTTACTGGTGGTGAGAGCACGGGACGCAGATGGCGCCGGGCGCCTGTCCGGCATGGCT
Source organism: Marinobacter sp. ELB17 (assembly GCF_000169375.1). Lineage (GTDB taxonomy): Bacteria > Pseudomonadota > Gammaproteobacteria > Pseudomonadales > Oleiphilaceae > Marinobacter. The sequence continues at coordinate 29,179 of NZ_AAXY01000029.1, read as the reverse complement.
CAAAGCCTGGGGTATATCATGGCGGCCTTTGGGCCACTGTTGGTTGGCGTACTGCGCGATCTGTCGGGCGGCTGGCAGGCCGCCGGCGGATTTCTCATCGCGATCGGCTTAGGTGCTGCGCTGGCAGGTCTGAAAGCCGGCCGCGATGCGTACGTTCTGGACGATTAGGGCAAGCAGCACACTCATCTGGTTTGAAGTAGTAGCGCATTCTGCGTTGGGGATACTGTTAATCGGGTGGGAGAGCGGGTTTCATTACTACCATTGCCAGCGAGCTGAACCGTTCGCCCAGCACCCTGAGCCGGGAGTTGATCGTCGCCAACAAATCCTGGATCTGGTCAGCATCCACTTTCGGCCGCCGGAAGTTGAAGATCGACTGCTGCCTGGGCATTGGGAAGGCGACTTGATCAAGGGTGCATTCAATCGCTCAGCCATTGGCATTCTGGTGGAGCGTGTCAGTGGTCTGGTGTTCCTGGCGCGACCCCTCCTTCTGATCCGACTTGGTGACCGCTCCCAATAGCTGCTAAATTTGACACCATTCTATCAATTACGGCGTGAGCTAAACGGCAGACCAAACGGAGAGACCCATGATTACCCTCACCATAAACGGACAAGAGCACGAGCTCGACGTCCCCGACAGCATGCCGCTGCTTTGGGCCATTCGGGATGTTGTCGGCATGAAAGGCACCAAGTTCGGATGCGGTATTGCTCAGTGCGGTGCTTGCACTGTTCACCTGAACGGGGTGGCGATACGGTCTTGTGTCACACCGGTCGCCGCCGCCAAGGGCGAGATTACAACCATTGAAGCCATGGCCGACGATCCCGTTGGCCATAAAGTTCAGCAGGCCTGGCTGGATCTGGGCGTGGCGCAATGCGGTTATTGCCAGGGTGGCCAGATCATGAACGCCACAGCTCTGCTGAAGAGAACCCCGGCACCACAAACCCAGGAAATTGTCGACGCCATGGCGGGCAACCTGTGTCGGTGTGGCACCTACAATCGCATCCTCGCGGCCATTGAACGGGCTGCGGACACACGGACTGTGGACAAAGAGGAGGCCAGCTCATGAACCGATCAGACGATACACTGTTGCTCGCCAATGTCAGCCGTCGCGGTCTTTTGAAAGGATTGGTCGGGGGCTCTGCGCTGCTGTTGGCCGCTCGCTGGGATCTGGCGCTGGCCAATGAACAGGCCCAGTTTGGCGCCGGTGCCATGCCCGGTGGTTGGGTTGATAACCCCAATGTGTTTATCCAAATCGATTCGGACGGCCTGGTCACCATCATTAACAACCGTGCTGAAATGGGGCAGGGTATCCGCACAAGTCTGGCTGTGGTTGCTGCCGACGAGCTCGGCGCGGAGTGGGATCAGGTTCGGGCGCAGCAGGCGGAAGGGGACCAGGATAAATACGGCAACCAGAATACTGACGGTTCGCGCAGCATGCGTCACTGGTATGAGCCCATGCGTCGCGCAGCCGCCGCCGCCAGATTGATGCTTGAACAAGCCGCCGCCAATCAATGGGATGTACCGGTACACGAGGTGCGAGCCGAAATTCATAAAGTGGTGCATTCAGCGACGGGCAGGGAACTCGGCTTTGGCGGACTTGCAGACGCAGCAAGGGAGCTGGATGTTCCCGGCCGGCATGCTCTGGTGCTGAAATCGGACAGCGAGCTGCGCTTTATTGGCAAGGAATCCGGGCTGATAAACGGTGAGTTGAAATCTGCTCACCCCAAAGCTATTGATGGTGAAGACATTGTTACCGGCAAGGCGATTTTTGGCGCCGATATCGATCTGGAGAATACCCTCTACGCGGTCATAGCTCGCCCGCCAGTCTACGGCGCCAAGGTGAAAAACGTCGATGACAGTGAGGCGCTGAAAGTTGCCGGCGTTAAAAAGGTGATCCGCATTAAAGGCGCGAGCCAGCCCGCAGCATTCAATCCTTTGGGCGGAGTTGCCGTGGTGGCATCCAATACCTGGGCCGCCATGGAGGGTCGCAAGGCACTGAAGATCGAGTGGGATAACGCGCCGGCCGGGAACAATGCCGATTACACCTCCGATGCTTACCGGAAGTCTCTGGAAAAGGCGGCACAATCCCCCGGCAAGGTTATCCGCCAATCCGGCGACGTCGAGGCCGCCTTGCAGAATGCCGAAAAACGTGTGTCAGCAACCTATTATATGCCCCACATGGCACAGGCCACCATGGAGCCCCCAGTCGCAGTGGTAATGATAAAAAACGGTAAGGCCGAGGCCTGGGCCCCGGTTCAACATCCAAGGGCAGCCCGGGAAGGCATCGCGGGGATGCTGGAAATGGATCTGGACAATGTAACGCTTCATCAGACGCTGCTTGGCGGCGGCTTCGGTCGCAAGTCGAAACCGGATTTTGTGATGGAGGCAGCCCTGGTTGCGAAGGCGTTCGAGGGGCAGCCCATTAAACTGCAGTGGTCCCGCGAGGATGACATCCACCACGCTTACTTTCATGCGGTTTCCGTCGATCATCTGGACGCGGGCCTCGACGCCGAGGGCAAGGCCACCAGCTGGCGCCACCGGACCTTGTCGCCCAGCATTGCCTCGCTCTTCATGCCGGATCCCAAACACAAAGGGGAATTCGAGCTGGGCATGGGTTTTAATACCATGCCATTCAATATTCCTGCTATCCGGCTGGAAAATCCACCTGCACCGGCTCATGTTCGTATTGGCTGGTTCCGATCGGTGTACAATCTGCCTCACGCTTGGGCGATTCAGAGCTTTGCCCATGAAATGGCGGTGGCAGCCGGCAAAGACCATCGTGATTATGTTCTGGATCTGCTTGGGCCGGCCCGGGAAATTCACAACCTGACCGTTGGCGATGGCTGGAACTACGGTGAGGATCCGGACCTGCACCCTATCGATATCGGCCGGATGCGCCGGGTGATTGAGCGCGCCACCGCAGAGGCGGGCTGGGGGCGCAAGACCGGAAAAGGGCGAGGCCTGGGCCTGGCGTTCCACAACAGCTTTGTGTCCTACACGGCTATTGTTTTTGACGTGGAAGTGGATGATAAGGGTAAGTTGACCATTCATCGGGCGGACATTGCCTTCGACTGCGGGCCCCAGGCCAACCCGGAGCGAATCCGGTCGCAGATGGAAGGTTCTTGCGTGATGGGCATTGGTGTCGCCCTGCAAAGCGAGGTGACGTTTAAGGATGGCGTTGCCCAGCAAGATAACTTTGATAGCTACCTGGTCCCGCGAATGCCCGACGCGCCAAAAGTGGTCAGGGTGCACCTGATCGATAATCCCAACGACGCCATGGGCGGGGTGGGCGAACCCGGCCTGCCGCCGGTTGCGCCGGCATTGTGCAACGCCATCTATGCGGCCACCGGGAAACGCATCCGTCGCCTTCCTGTCGGCAACCAGCTGAGCTAACGCTGATACAGAGCCAGGATTCTAGCGAGTCCTTCTAAACATTTGACGCTGGTGAGTAGACCGTTATGAATGTAGTGATCATAGGCGCAGGAATTATGGGCACCACTTTTGCCACCTTGGCAAAAGAGATTGCACCGGATTTGACTATCACCATCTTAGAGAGACTGGACAGTGCCGGGGCGGGAAATTCCTCTCCATTCTGGAACGCCGGCACGGGGCATGAAGCGAACTGCGAGCTCAACTACACGCCAGTCGATGAAGAGGTCATTTCGGTTGAAAAAGCGCTGAAGATCCACGCCCAGTTCAATGTCGCCAAGCAGTTCTGGGCTCATCTGGTCGAAAAGGGAGCCATAAAAGACCCTGAAACGTTTATCAATCAAACCAAACATTGCACCATTGTTTCCGAATCTGATATTGAGGAACTGCGGTTGCGGTTCACGGAAATGTCGGCCCATCATTTTTTTGAGCACATGCGTTACTCAGAAGACTTCGATGAAATTAAGAGCTGGATTCCGTACACCATGGACGAGCGCCCACGCCATGAAAAAATGGCGGCTACCGTTATTGAGACGGGTACAGACGTTAATTTTGGTGCGTTAACGGAGCAAATGGCGGCTTACGCAGCCCAGGACCTGGGGGTAAAGTTTGAGTATGGTACCCACGTTAAGCGTGTGCACAAGAGCCCGACCGGGCGGTGGGTGATCAAGGCTGAATGCAACGGGAAACCTGTTCAGCACAAAGCGGATGTGCTTTTTGTGGGCGCCGGTGGGGGCGCATTTCCCCTCCTGAAAAAAAGCCACTTGCCGTTCCGAAACCGCTTCGCCGGTTTTCCTGTGGGCGGGCGTTTTCTTCGGGCGTCGATTAGTAAAGAGCAAGCCGGGTATTACCGGGCTAAAACCTATGGCAAGGCGAAAGTGGGCGCGCCTCCCATGTCCGTACCGCACCTGGATTTGCGGGTAGTTGACGGTAAGCATTACTTATTGTTTGGTCCTTTCGCCTCATTTAAACTTCGCCTCGAGAGAGACCGAGGGTTTTTTGATTACCTCAGATCAATTCGCCCCCATGATATCCCTGGCTTGCTGAATGTCGCTTTAGAGCATTTCCCCTTGGTTAAATATCTGATTTCAGAGACCTTCAAAGGCGAAAAAAGCATGTTCGAGGAGTTGGACAGCTTTGCTCCGGGCTTGAGTAAAAAGTTTGACTGGAAACCGGTTCAAGCTGGCCAGCGAGTGCAGATCATCAAAGACGGCGATCTGCAGATGGGCACAGAAATCCTTGTGTCTAAAGACAAAACTTACGGGACTTTATTGGGAGCATCGCCTGGGGCGTCGGTTTCGCCTGAGGTTATGTTGCGCTGTCTGGAACAGTTGATACCGTCTGTCTTTTCTAAAGAGGAAGCCAGGCAAAAGAAGAGCGAGATGTTCCCCGAGGATGATCTGGACACACTCATCAGTCATCCTGATCGTTACCGGGAGATTCGCGATGCAGCTAACCAACTGTTGGGGATAATTCAGCCCAAGGCGCAATAAGATCAACCTACACTCTCAATACTGCCAATACTGCCAATACCGCGGAGAGTAATCTATGGACAGCAGGATTAATGTAACGTCGCCTTTGGTCATTCTCCATGGCGATGAAATGGCCCAGGTTGCTTTCGAGCAGATTCTCAAGAAATTCGTAACCGCGCGCCTGAACATCCAGCTGGAGGAAATCGACCTGTCCGCGGAACACCGCCTGCTGACCAACGGCCAAGCGGTGATTGATGCCATTGATGCCCTAAAGCGCCATGGTGTGGGGGTAAAGAACGCCGGCATGACAGTCAACCGCCAGCAACTGGAAGAATTGCTTCGCAAGCACCCCAATGTGGACTCTGACAACCTTCACCCACTGGCCACCAAATCTCCTAACGGTGCCATTCGCAAGGGCATCAGCGGCAATATAACCCGCGAAGACATCCAGTTTCGCAACCTCAAGTTCAGCCGTCCGGACTGGGTCGGTCGCGATATTGAAGTGGACACCATGGAGTTCGGCGGCATCAAAGACAGCTTCAATCAGCTGTCCCAAGCCACAGGCGTGGTCAAGCTGATGTTTGTGGGCAGCAGCGGCGACCCGGTGGAGCTGCACCGCCGCGAGCTCCGTAAGGGAGACCCCTGGCTGCTGGCCACGAACGATGTGGACGACGTCAAAGCCTGGGCTCACCGCTTTTTCCAGCGTGCCATTGACGAAAAACGGGATGTCTATCTGGGCCTGAAAGACACCGTTATCCCTGGTTACGATGGTGCCATGCGAAAGGTGATCGAAGACATCTACCAAAGCGACTACCGCAAGAAAATCAAAGACCTGGGATTGAGCTACCAGTACGAACTCATCGACGCCCAGGCCGCGCGCATCGTCTCTAACCCGCCAGCGCGCGCTCTCTGGGGCGTGCCTGACAACACCACAGGGCGCAAGCTGCTCAAACTGGTCAATCAACTGCGGGAGGTCGGTATTCCCAGCCGCAGTGCCCATGTGTCTATTTCCCGCATGAGCGCCGGCGGTGGCGACCAGTACGGCAGCTTCAATATGCCGGCGCAGGAAGATGGCATCCTCAAGGTGATTGTAGACGGCGAAGAAAAGCACGCCCGCCGAGTTGGTAACGGCGACCCAATACTATTCATGTCCAATGACCATGAAGCCATCAAGGACTGGGTTGCACAGGTGTTTCGTGACGCTTCCCGCAAGAATAAAGAGGTCTACTTCGGCCTCAAACGCGAGTATATGGAATACGACGAAGTGTTCAGCAACGTTATCACCGAAGTGCGGCGGGAACTGGCCCGGGAGCACACACCGCCGCCGTCCTTCATGATCATGCGGCCCTCCAGTCAGCTCAAGAAGATGATCACGGATCCCCCGAGAAACGCGCTCTATCCGTCCCAGAATCTGGACGGCGATATCTTCTCGGACATCTCCGCCGCTCTCGGCGGCAGCCTGGCCACTGCTAGCTCCATCATCGAGAGCAAGGCCGGCACCATGCTTTTTGAGGCGCCCCACGGCACAGCTCATGATCTTTACCTGAAATATTTAGAAAGCGACGGCCGCGACGCCCACTTCAACCCCTCCGCGCTGATTTTCGCCCTCGCTAACGCCCTGGAAAACCTGGGCGAGCGCGAAGGCAACGCGCCCCTGACCGAATACGCGGTGAACCTCAAGGCAGCCCTGACCAACACCGTCGACAGGGGTATTGTCACCGCGGACCTCAAAGGCAAGACCGTCGACCCGGATTCAGAGCAGGTGGTGGACATGACAGGTTTTCTGGACGCTGTGGAAGGCGCGCTCAAGTAGTTTCCAGCCGACAGATGCGTTCTGACCTAAGGACGCAATTTACGATTCATATCGAATAGCCATTTAAAAAACGGCGGTGCCCGCCCGTTTTCAGTAGCAGTTCAGTTTGAGGTGTTATGGTTGAGAATAGGGCAAAGACGTCACCCAAAAACTGAATCACCTGTATTTTATCGCTTTTGCTGATTGGCCTGCGGACAAAACAGGAGCACAGAATGAGTGAGCACCAGTACGATCATCATGGACCTGAAAACCACGACGAGCATTCCGTAAAAGACCCTGTCTGCGGGATGTTGGTAGACCCCCATACCGCAGAGCATCGCAGCGAGCATGCCGGCAAAACCTGGTATTTCTGTTCGTCTGGATGCCAGTCGAAGTTTGAAGGCGACCCGGACAAGTACCTTGGTGATAAGAGTGAAAAGGCAGAGCCGGCCGCGCCCGGTACCCTGTACACCTGCCCGATGCATCCAGAGATTCGACAGCAAGGCCCGGGTGACTGCCCGATCTGCGGTATGGGCCTGGAGCCAGAAGACGTAAGCCTTGATGACGGACCCTCCGAAGAACTCACGGACATGACTCGTCGGTTCTGGATCGGTCTGGCTCTCGCGCTTCCTGTGTTTTTGCTTGAAATGGGCGGTCACTTTTTCGGGATTGACCAGATTGTGTCGCCACAAGTCTCCAACTGGATTCAGTTGGTTCTGGCCACGCCAGTGGTCGTCTGGTGCGGCGCGCCCTTCTTTGTCCGCGGCTGGAAATCGATCCTCAGCCGCAATCTAAATATGTTCACGCTTATTGCCATTGGCACGGGCGTCTCTCTGATCTACAGCTTGGTAGCGACCCTGGCGCCGCAGCTATTTCCTGCCGCCTTCCAGCAGGCAGATGGTTCGGTCGCCGTATATTTCGAGGCAGCCGCCGTTATTGTGGTGCTGGTTTTGTTGGGCCAGGTGCTTGAGCTTCGGGCCCGGGAAAAAACATCGGGCGCTATCAAAGCCCTACTTGACCTTGCGCCCGCCAGCGCAAGAAAACTCGAAGATGACGACAGCGAGTCCGACGTTTCGCTCGATCAGGTAAAGGTGGGTGATCGTTTACGGGTTCGCCCCGGCGACAAGGTGCCACTGGATGGCGAAGTCCTTGAAGGTAGCTCGAATGTGGATGAATCCATGGTGACCGGAGAGCCTTTGGCGGTCAGCAAAAAGACGGGCGACCAGGTGGTTGGCGGTAGCATCAATCAACAGGGCAGCTTCATCATGCGCGCCGACAAAGTGGGGCGCGATACCATGCTGTCTCAGATTGTCCAGATGGTGGCCAGTGCGCAACGCAGTCGTGCGCCCATTCAGGGCCTGGCAGACAAAGTGGCTGGATGGTTTGTGCCGGCGGTTATTCTCATCGCGGTCATTGCGTTTATTGTCTGGTCGGTCTTCGGGCCGACGCCGCCCATGGCTTTTGGTCTCATCGCGGCGGTGAGCGTTCTGATTATTGCCTGTCCCTGCGCTTTGGGTCTGGCAACCCCCATGTCCATCATGGTCGGTGTCGGGCGAGGCGCCCAGAGCGGTGTTCTGATCCGGGATGCAGAAGCGTTGGAGCGCATGGAGAAAGTCGACACCGTAGTGGTGGATAAAACCGGCACCCTGACGGAAGGCAAACCTCAGGTAACCAAGCTGATTCCGGCAAACGGTTTCAGCGATGAGGACCTGATGCGATACGCCGGTGGTCTGGAGAAGGGCAGCGAGCATCCTTTGGCGCACGCCATTCTCGATAAAGCCAAAACCATGGAGTTGAAATTGCCAGACGCCGAGGATTTCGACTCTCCGAACGGTAAAGGTGTCACCGGAAAAATCGATGGCAAAAAGGTTCTGCTTGGCAATCGATTGCTGATGGAATCAGAAAGCGTCGATACCTCCGCCTTTGAGGAAGAGGCGGACCAGCTGAGAAAAGACGGTGCGACCGTCATTTTTGCCGCAGTGGATGGCAGTGTTTGTGGGTTGCTGGCGATTGCGGACCCGGTCAAGGAGACCACGGAAGCAGCAATAGCCGCTCTGCAAAAGGAAGGCATTCGGGTGGTGATGCTGACCGGAGACAACCGAACCTCCGCCGAAGCTGTGGCCCGCAAACTTCATATTGATGAAGTGGAAGCGGAAGTGCTGCCTGAAGACAAGGGCAAGATCATTCAGCGCCTGAAGGATGAAGGTCGCATTGTGGTAATGGCAGGGGATGGTGTGAACGATGCGCCAGCCTTGGCCACCGCAGACGTTGGCATCGCCATGGGTACAGGGACTGACGTGGCCATTGAAAGCGCGGGCATTACGCTTTTGCGCGGCGATTTGATGGGCATTGTAGAAGCCCGGAAGTTGTCGCGGGCAACCATGCGCAATATTCGGCAGAATCTGTTTTTTGCGTTCGTTTACAACGCCGCGGGTGTGCCAATTGCGGCGGGTGTCTTGTACCCAGTTGCAGGCATCCTGCTGTCGCCCATCATTGCGGCTGCGGCCATGTCGTTGTCTTCGGTAAGCGTCATTACGAACGCCCTGCGATTGAGGGTAGTGAAACTCTCAAAGGACTAGGTTGATGGGGCCTGACGATGCCTGACCTGCTTGCGTTGCTGTTGTCTTGTGTGTTGCCGGGTTACGGGCTCTTTGGTTTTCTTACAGCCCCGTCAAACTCATGTAGGCAAGGCCAAAGACCAGCGCGAGACCGGCAACACCGAAACAACCGGACAGCACCGCCGTGTTGCGGGCATCGAGGCGATCGGCGGCGAACGGCGCGATCAACACGACCAGCACAAAACTAATCAGCGGCAGCGCGCCAATTCTTCCGGTCACCCCGGTTCGAAATGCACCGGATTTTTCGTCCAGTTTGAACTTAGTGTTTAGGCCTGTAGGCCCCGGCTATCTATGTCACGACCGGTTGGCGCATCAGGTTGAGGTTTCCAAAAAATTTTACCTTGCACAATGAATACAGTAAAGGCTCGTCGGGTCTACTTCCAGGCGCTTTGGGTTGATGGGCTCGCCGCATTCCCGGCAGTCCCCGTATTCATCGTTGTCGATCCGAAGGAGGGCGGCTTCAATCAGCCGTAACTGGCGGTCTGCCCGCACCTTTCCAGCTTGGGCCAGTGCCTGGCTTTGCAGAGCATCCATCCGTGAGAGCCGGCCGACGCTTTGCTGATCCAGGTGCACAGTAGCGCTGGATTCATCCCGCACCTCACTGGTGGGAAGCAGGTCATCGCGCTGTGCCAATAGCAATATGCGAAACTTTTCCAGGTTTTCAGTTGCCATATCGAGGTTGCCTTATCAAGTAGGTGAGAGCTGGCTCGCAGGCCAGCGCTCTTCAGTTCAGCGGCTACAATTAAAGCGATGACTTTGAAATCTGAGGTGACGTTAACGTTGTTCGCTCAGGATTCTGGCGCGCCATCAGGCATGCTTTTCTGAAGGAAGTACCTTAAAACACTTACCGTCAGTAAACATCATCTTGATAACGCGCCTCGGTTCTAAACTCATCTACGTCTAGGTACAATCACGTTAAGATTGGGCCAAACACCTGGCCCACTTCAACTGGCCTTCGTGTAGGCTTGGTGTTTAAGACACCGGATTCGAGACAAAAGCACAATGAGCACACCACCAGCATCGACCCCCGAGTTCAATACAGCCCCCAGATCTCTGAGGCAGACACTCAGAGCGTATTGCAAGCCACGCCTGGCACGCAGTATTGCGGAGATCCTGATCACCGTACTCCCTTTTGTGTTGATCTGGGCTCTGATGTGGTTAGCGGTCAGTGCCGGATACTGGCCCGTGGCCCTGGTGCTGGCCGTCCCTGCGGCGGGATTCCTGGTACGCCTGTTCATGATCCAGCATGACTGCAGCCATAGGTCGTTTTTCAATTCGCGGCGCACCAATGACTGGACCGGCCGTATCATCGGTGTGCTTACCCTCACGCCTCATGATTTCTGGCGCCACTCCCACAACCTCCACCATGCCAACTCCGGCAATCTGGATCGGCCGCAAATTGGCGGGCTCGACACCTTCACAGTGCGCGAGTTCCAGGCTTTGCCCCGGTGGCAGAAATGGCGCTATCGCCTCTACCGCCACCCTCTGGTGCTATTCGGTTTCGGCCCTATGTACACGTTTCTGCTGGACTACCGGCTGCCTTTCGGATTCATGCGTGCTGGCAGGATGCCCTGGATCAGTACTCTGGGCACCAATGCGGCCATTGCGGTTCTGGCAACTGGCGTCATCTGGTTTGTCGGGGTGGGACCCTTCCTGCTGGTCCAGATCCCGATCACGCTGCTTGCTACCACCATGGGAGTTTGGCTGTTCTACGTCCAGCATCAGTTCGAGGCCACCTACTGGGAACGCGATGAACACTGGAACGCCCATGACTCTGCGCTGCAGGGCAGCTCCTACTACGTACTGCCGGGTATCCTGCGCTGGTTCAGCGCCAACATCGGCGTGCACCATGTTCATCATCTAGCGAGTCGAATTCCTTGCTACCGCCTGCCCGAGGTATTGAAAGATTACCCGGAACTTCAAAAATTCAACCGGGTTACGTTGCGCGAAAGCATCGAATCAGTGCGCCTGGCGCTCTGGGATGAGAACAAGCGGAGGCTGGTGTCTTTCAGGGAGGCGAGCGTCTGATCAGGGATCAAGTGCGAATGGGGTCATACCTTACACTTCACGGAACAAGGTGGGTGTGACTCAGTAACCCAAGCTGATCGTCAGGTCTAGGTTTTGCCCATCGTACGGGAATCTGGCGGCCTCGAACGAAGGCGCACCCATCATGGCGCTTGCACCGTTTGAAAAACCGTAGCCTTCCGTGGGGATCCCTATCCCGTTGGTGCCAAGCTTGCCGTCCATATTTTCATCATGAATGACGGCAAGCGAATACGTTCCCGGCGGGATGTCTACAAAATCGCAACGCGCCTGCGTATCCTGAACCTTTGTCATTATGATATTGGTCGCTGACTGCAGAAACTCAGTAGGAAAGCCTTCTGACGTTTTAAAAAGCGCGCAAGCTACGGCTCCAGCGCTGTTTCTGATGTCCAGAATCTTCACGTGAATGCCAGGACACGCTGATTGGGCAAAGGTGATTGCGGGAAGATTCGTCAATACTAGCACTGTAAACAATGCTATAAACCGAGCCCTCAGGGGAGAGAGCAGCGTCACTACTGGATGCCTGACCGTGGAGGCCAACACGGACTTACAATTTTTTGACTCACTCATGATCGCCTTCATAGGTCTGACTTGCGTAGTTTAGTTGAATCCGCCATTAACAGCCTTGCAGCTAATTCAATGAGAAATAACATCTTTCGCAGAAACGCCTTGAGCACGTCGCAGCAAACGCCGTTGCAGAAATTAGTCAGGGTAGTAGGAAAATCACCCTCCGTTAGACAGTAGTTCTTCTATAAAAATGCTTCAAGTGTTGGGTATACCCTGATTGCCTATCTTCGTGTTGTGACGCTTGACTAAACCTCATTATGTCCATATTCTTGGACATATGGAAACTTTAGAAGCAACAGCAATATTTGGCGCGCTCTCCCAAGAGACTCGACTGGAGGCCTTTCGGCTTTTGGTTCGTCATGAGCCAGAGGGGCTTCCTGCTGGTGAGGTCGCAAGACAACTGGGCGTGCCGCACAATACCATGTCCGCACATTTGTCGGTGCTTGCCCGTGCAGAGCTTGTTCTCTCCCAGCGCCAGAGTCGCTCCATTATCTATCGAGCGAATTTAAATTGTGTGCAAGAGACGATCAAATTTCTGGTTAACGACTGCTGTGCAGGCCATCCACAGGTCTGTGAGCCGCTCACATCCTCGTTAATCGCCTGTTCCACCCAATCGGACGAGCTTTGAGAGATCATGAAATCTTATATTTATCATAATCCTGAATGCGGAACCTCGCGTAACACATTGGCAGTGATGAAGGCCTCGGGTGAAGCGCCTGAAGTCGTGGAATATCTCAAGACACCGCCCACTCGAGAGCAACTGGTAACACTGCTTTCGATGATGCAGATAACGCCCCGCGATCTTCTTCGGCGCAAAGGCACGCCCTTTGATGAGCTAAGGCTCGACAATCCGGCATTGAACGATGCGCAGGTGATTGACACCATGATTGCGTATCCGATTCTGATCAACCGACCGATTGTCGTGACTGACAAAGGGGCCCGCCTGTGCCGACCGGCAGAGCGCGTTCTGGATATGCTCGAAAGCCCCATTGCGCACTTCACCAAGGAAGATGGAGAGGTGATTTACCAAGCGGGAGCCGCACAGTGACCCGTATGACCCTGTTGCATGACTTGCCCAGTATTGATCCTGACAAGCTTCACGCTATTGATATTAAAGCGCTGGTCGGCCCTGGCGCGTCTCGGTATGCCCCCCGTATTCTGATGCTCTACGGCTCGCTGCGAGAGCGGTCTTTTTCTCGGCTGGTTTCCGAAGAAGCGGGGCGGCTGCTGAGCTGGTTTGGCTGTGAAGTTCGAACCTTCGACCCTACCGGACTGCCGCTCCCCGACGCCGAGGATGCGTCCCATCCCAAGGTTGCGGAGTTACGCGAACTCGCCGAATGGTCTGAGGGCATGGTGTGGTGTTCGCCGGAGCGCCACGGCGCTATGACCGGTATCATGAAAGCACAAATTGACTGGATTCCGCTGACGCTGGGGGCCGTGCGCCCAACCCAAGGCAAGACTCTGGCCGTGATGCAGGTCTGCGGTGGCTCGCAGTCATTCAACAGCGTGAATCAACTGCGCGTGTTAGGGCGCTGGATGCGCATGCTGACTATCCCAAACCAGTCGTCAGTGCCCAGGGCTTTCATGGAATTCGACGAAAATGACCGCATGAAACCGTCACCCTTTTACGACCGAATCGTCGATGTTATGGAAGAGTTGGTGAAGTTCACCTGGCTGGTACGCGACCGCAACAATGCGTTGACCGATCGTTACTCGGAGCGCAAAGAGAGCGCCGATGCGCTGTCAAATCGCGTTAATCAGCGCGCCATTTGACGCCAGAAACTCGCTAGTCGCTGACGCAACGCTAACAATAATCAAAGGAAACGAGACATGACCACACCTGAAAGCTCACAGTCCCCCAGCGCGTCTGAAGGTATGGGGCTGTTTGAACGTTTTCTTACGCTCTGGGTAGCCCTGGCTATTGTAGCGGGTGTGCTGATAGGGCAGTTCGCTCCCGCCATCCCCGAGACCTTGTCACGCTTTGAGGTTGCGCAGGTTTCAATTCCCGTCGCGATGCTGATCTGGGCGATGATTTTCCCCATGATGGTACAGGTCGATTTCACGTCGGTTCTCGGTGTTCGCCGTCAGCCCAAGGGGCTGGTTATTACCACGGCGGTTAACTGGCTGATCAAGCCTTTCACCATGTTTGCTATCGCCTGGTTCTTTTTTACCGTGGTGTTCGCGCCTCTGATACCCGCGGATCGGGCCAATGAATACCTGGCCGGGGCTATCTTGCTGGGTGCTGCGCCCTGTACCGCCATGGTTTTCGTGTGGAGCTACCTCACGCGGGGCGACGCGGCCTACACTCTGGTTCAAGTGGCGATCAATGATTTAATCATGCTGTTCGCCTTCGCGCCCATCGTCGTTTTCCTACTGGGCGTGTCAAACATTCAGGTGCCCTGGGATACGGTCATCCTGTCAGTGGTCTTGTATATTGTCATTCCACTGGGCGCCGGCTATTTGACTCGTCAGGCGGTTATCAAGCGGCGCGGCATAGATTGGTTCAGCAAGGTTTTTATGAAACGCCTGGCACCCATTACACCCTTTGGCTTGATCATCACCCTGGTGTTGCTGTTCGCTTTTCAGGGCGACGTGATTATCGCTAATCCATTGCATATCGTGCTGATTGCTATCCCGCTGATTCTTCAGACCGTGCTGATCTTTTTCATCGCTTACGGCTGGGCGAAGGCCTGGAAGGTGCCCCATTGCGTTGCGGCGCCTGCCGGTATGATCGGCGCCAGTAATTTCTTCGAGCTGGCCGTGGCGGTCGCCATTGCGCTGTTTGGTTTGCAGTCCGGAGCGGCGCTGGTAACGGTGGTGGGTGTGCTGGTAGAGGTGCCCGTTATGCTGGCTCTGGTGCGCTTTGCCAACGCCACCCGCGGCCACTTTCCGGTGGTGCAGGAGGCTTCCCGTTAAGCCCTTGGCCATCAATGTGGTCATCAAAAATACGGTGTGACGGAGCTGCAACTGCGTCTGCATTCCATGTCAGTAAACATCTTCCAGGTAGCGCCCTTCGGCTCTCAACTCATCGACGTCCATGTGCGATGGTTTGAGGATGGAGTCAAACACCTGGCTCACACCAGAAGCCATATCCCGGCCACCACACACCAGCACCTGGGCGCCTTTCTCAATCAATTGCCGCAACGCGGTTTCGTCAGCCATGATGGCATCCTGAACATAGGCTTTATCTGCTGATCGTGAAAACGCCGTATTCAGTCCGGTAAGACGGTGGTCATCCAGATAACCACCAAGTTCCGGCTGATAGAGAAAATCCGATTGCGGATTGCGTCCACCCCAGTATAGGTGCATCGGACTAAGGTCAGTATTTTTTCGGATAAAGCCGGCCAGTGGGCCTATTCCTGCGCCGGCGCCCACGAGAATAATGGACGTTGCACCGCCCGCCGGACGAAAGCCTGGGTTTTGCTGGATAAACCCGGTAATACGATCTCCCGGTTTGAGGCTGTGCAGATACCCTGAACACAGGCCATTGGTCTGTTTCCGGACGCAGATTTCCAACTGCCCATCCGAGGCCGAAGACGCCAACGAATACAATCGGGCCGTGTTATCTTCGGGTGGCGCAACGCCAAACAAGTCACCCGCCTCGAAACTCGGCAGATGTAACCGGCTTCTGAAAGACAACACCTGCCATAAATTTCTGCGATCTTGTACCGGCCTGAAACGCAATATGCTGGTAGGTGCGTTTACCGCAACGCCATAGTCCACGCGCTCAACAAGCTCGAATTCCGTAGTGGTGGCTGGCGCGGGATTATGGGCGAGCGCCAATGAGATGCCCATGCGCTCGCCGATAGCCTCGCCCCATTCACGAAACTGGATGGCGGAGCCGCGATCGATTCGTGTAACAAAGTCCATTTGCGGCAGGCCTTTACTACTGAGGGCAGCGTCTACATCCAGCGAATACTGACAGAATTTTGGGAACTGTCGGTCACCAAACCCTAGGACCACAAACCCCAATCCGTCATCCGCCTGAAAGTGTTCAAATCGAGTCATGAACTGACTGGCGGAGGAGGGCGCGTCACCGTCTCCGTAGGTTGATGTCAGAATAAAAAGCACCGAGGCTTGCGGGTAGCGTTTTGCCAGGTCATTCATCGGCGCACAATGTACTTTTTTGCCGGCCTGATTGAGCTTTTTTTGAAGATCTCTTGCAAAACCCCAGGTGGTATTGCCTTCTGAACCCACCAGAATAACCACATCCGCCATTTCGGTACTGGCACCTTCACCCAGGCACGCGGATGTTGAACGTCGCCGCCACCAGACCTGTATACCGGTAAACGACAGCGCCGGCACGGTCAGCGCAGCCACCCCAAGAATCAAACCCAGCCACCACAGGCCTTCACCCGTGTGCAGGCGAATCATCCAGTGCTGGAACTGATTACCAGCAGAGCGAGGCTGGTACTGCAGCAGTTCTCCGGTTGCCTGATCAACGAACCCGGAGCCCTGCGTGGTGTTCAGGGAATAGACGTCGCTGGGGTCGTCCGGGTAAGGGAACACCAGCTCACGCAGCTCGCTTGCGTCTACGTTTTTTAGCGCGATCAGAGAGTTCACCGGTGCCGGCGTGCCGCCTGAAACCTCCGCCGGAAAGGATGGCTCCGCAGCAGCAGCCTCCGGCAACAGGCCAAACCGCACGGCAGACATGTAGCTGCCCGTCAGTGCCGACAGCAACAAACCGATAACCGCAAAGCGTGCCAGCTCGGCGTGAATCCGCGAGCTACCGGAACCTGCAATGGGCTTTAAAACGGCCTTCCACCCCCCGATACGTCGTGCCAGCAGAAACATGCCGGATAGGCATAGCAACAGCATCATTACCGCCAAGCCGCCGGCAACCATTCGGCCTGCATCATCCAATAGAAATGAGCGGTGCAGATTCTTTACCCAGCGCAAAAAGGCTGATGGCTGATAGAGGGCAATACCCTCACCGGTCAGGGGGTTAACCAGGTCCGCTCCTGGCTGGCCGTCTCGGCTGTAATAGACGATAACTTCGCCTGAAAGAGAGCGTTGTATCTGCTCGGTGCCCGGATAATGCGCCACTACACGCTCAGCCAGGTCAGCAACACTGATTTGGCCGGTCGCCGGAATGGTCGCGCTCGCCCGTTCAATGGCGGGTGCGACGGACAAAACAACGCCCGTGGTCGCCAGCACCAAAAGCAGCAATGCGGCGACCAATCCAGGCCAACCATGAAGCTTGCGTAGCATGAAGCTGGTGCCCGTCAGTTACTTGAGGTTATAGACAAAAGACTGGACGTAGCCACGGCCAGCAATAGACTTTCCAGAGCCTTCCGTGGTTAGCGGAACCACCACATCCGAGCGGTTGTCGCGCATATCTTCAACGGCGCTATCCACACGAACCTGGTAGCCGGCATCGATCATTACGTCATCAAGTTCCAGGGTCACGTTCTGGGTGCGCCCACTGGTCACACTGGCGCCGGTCAGGCCATCGTATTCAGCCTGGTTCAAACCGCTGCCCCGGGCCCAATCGCGCAGATGCTTGTAATATTTGCTTTTCTCGCCAGATATCCAGAGGGTCTCATGATATTTGCCATCGGCATCGGTGAGGTAGAGCGCGAGGTAAGCTCCGTCACCGCCGTAATTGCTCAGTTGTGTGCTGAAAGTGACTTCCCTGGCCTGTGCGTAGCCCGGTACCGTCATCACAGCCGCAAGGCCTAGCGCAAACAGAATCTTTTTCATGATCTACTCTCCTTTAATTACTCAACAGTCACGGTGGGGCGACCTTTGACGATTCCCCTAGGCGAAACCGGGTCTTCATTGGTCGATGCGTTGTCGTTTCGTGACTTGCCATGACGGTCATCATCGTGATCGTCATCTTCGCGCTCCATTTCCCTCAGCTCAAAGGTCGCTGGCGAGTACTCGGCCTCCACACGATGACCGTTTGGATCCCTTCCTTTAACCTCGTAACAGCCGTCATCCACCTTGATGCGGAACACCTTCCAACCTTCCGCTTCAAGCTTCTGTCGCAGGCTCTCCCGGGGTTGCCATCCGGCAATCGGGTCATCGCAATCATCGTCGGCCAAGGCGCTGCCGCTCATGAGCAGCAACGAAAAGGTGATAACAAGGGGTTTTATATTCATGGCATGTCTCCCGTTGAGTCCGTTGAAACAATCTTAAGCTTGCTACCTGACACTGGCCTGAACGGTAATAATGCTGCTTCAGGCTGCGGTCAGGTAACGGCTGTAGTATCGTTTGGTCACGATCACGGGAAAGGTGAGATATGCGGGTACTGTTGGTTGAGGATACAACCGGGTTGGGCGAGGCCGTGCAGGATCAGATCAGCGAAGATGGCCATGCCGTGGACTGGGTTCAGAGCCTTGCTTTCGCTGAGACGAGCGTGAAAACCACGCCTTATAATCTGATTTTGCTCGACCTGATGCTGCCAGACGGTCACGGTTTTGATTTTTTGAAAAAACTGAGGGCAACCGGTGATACAACCCCCGTGATCATTCTGACCGCCCGGGATCAGGTGTCAGACCGCATCACAGGGCTGAACGCCGGTGCCGACGACTATCTGGTGAAGCCCTTTGACTTATCAGAGTTGTCTGCCCGGGTGGCCGCCGTGGCACGTCGTTATCGTGGCAACCCGAATCCTCTGGTGCGTGTTGGCGACCTTGAAGTGGATCTGGCTGACCGCCGCATCGACCGCAACGGCCAGCCAGTGGAGCTTACTGCCCGTGAATGGGCGCTGTTTGAGGGGTTTTTGCAACGCCCGGGAATACTGCTATCGCGGGCTCAGCTTGAAGACCGGCTGTACGAATTTGGGGCTGAAATTGAAAGTAACACCATAGAGGTTTACATCAGCCGTATGCGCAAAAAACTGGGGCACGATGCCATAGTAACCGTCAGAGGTATGGGTTACAGGCTGGAACCGAATGAGCACTAAAGCCAGCTTACACAAAACCCTTGGCACCTGGCTTACCCTTGGCGTGACCTTGCTGTGGCTGTTGGGTGTTATAGCGTCAGGCGTGGTGGCCCGGCACGAAATGAACGAGGTATTCGACAGTGCATTGGAGGAAACAGCGCAGCGTATCCTGCCATTGGCGGTGACCGACATACTGAATCGGGAGGGGGACCCAAGCTTGGAACGTGCATTGGCCCTGAAAGAACACAACGAGTATCTCACCTATCTGGTTCGGGACAAGTCAGGCAAGCTGCTGCTGCAATCCCACGACGCGGACCCCAAAATTTTCGGCGCCATTCCGCGAGAAGGCTTCTCTGACACGCTAACTCATCGGATATACGGGGAGTCAGCCATCAGCGAAACCCTGTACATTGAGGTTGCCGAACCGCTGGATCACAGGCGCGCAGCGGTTCTGGACACGAGCCTTGCATTACTGTTGCCGCTTATATTTCTGATTCCCATCAGCCTGGTGGGCGTGTGGTGGGTGATAAAACGTTCACTTCGCCGAGTTGTTCAATTGCAGCAGTCGATAGAAGTCCGCGGTGGTGGCGACCTTTCGCCCGTCGCAGTCGAGCGTTTGCCGGAAGAGTTTAAGCCTATCATGATCTCGGTGAACCGGTTGCTGGAGCGTCTGCGTCGCGCCCTTGAAGCAGAGCGCAGTTTTACCGCCAACAGCGCCCATGAATTGCGAACCCCACTGGCAACGGCGTTGGCCAAGCTACAGCGGTTAAAGACGGAAACGCAGGATGCAGGAGTTAAAGCACGAGCCAGCGAGATTGAAGAGTCGCTTCGCACCCTTTCAAGACTGTCAGAGAAGCTGCTGGAACTGGCGAAGGCTGAGGGTGGCAGCGCTTTATCAGAGCAGGTTGACAACCTGGTGCCCATACTGCGGATGGTAGCCAGCGATTATGACCACCAGTCACCCGGCCGACTCCTGCTCAACCTGCCTGATGATGACGTTACGTCATTACTGGACCTGGATGCCTTCGCCATTCTGGTTCGGAATCTGATCGACAATGCCCTTAGGCATGGCGCGAACGATCAACCTGTGAATATCAGCCTGACAGATGACGGTATCCTGCGAGTGGTCAATCGCGGTGAGGTTGTATCGCCGGAGAAGCTAGCCTTATTGCGTAATCGCTTTGTCCGCTCCAACACAAAAACAGTAGGCTCCGGCATTGGGCTTGCGATTGTTGAAGCCATCACCAGCGGCGCGGGCATAACCCTGAACCTGCGATCACCAGCCTCGGGCCAAAGCGACGGTTTTGAAGCCGAACTCAATATTGTTGTGGTCGAATGAGAACTAGACGTTTAAGGCTGGTGTCAGGTTAACTCTGCATAATTCAAACAAACCTAATCGGAGTTTGTTCGTGCCCAACCTACGTACCAGTGGCCTGCGAGTTAATCGCTAACGTAGGGGAATCGGTTTCGCCGCGAAGCTTTTGTGGTGCTGTTTTTGCGGAAATGCAATTCCCTTACGGTGCATTTAACGGAGCTGGAACGCGACCGGCAATTGAAAACGGAAGGTCTCGCTGGTCATGTCATCCGGCACTGGCGGAAACGGCGACGCCAGTTTCAGCATATTCAGCGCTGCGTCATCCAGTATGCGGTGGGATGAACCTTGTAACAGGCGATAGTTCAGGAGTCGACCCGCCCGATCAAACTCGAACACCACAAGGGGCGTTCCCTGCAGGCCCAGTCGCCGGGCACGACGCGGATAGTCCCGGTAGGCACTCAGGTGGCGTACCAGTTTTGAGAGGTAGTTGTCCGTCTTCTGTGAGGCCCCCGCGCGTAGCTGTTTTTTTGTGGGCTCGGCGGACTTTGCCGTTTTTTCGGATTGGCGAGCGACCGTTTTTCCCGCTGGTTTGGTGTTAGTTTTTGCAACTGGCTTGCTTGCGCTCTCCGCTGGCTCTGGTTCTGGCATCGGGTCGAATTTCGGTGCTGGCTCTTTGGGTGAAGGCTCGGGCTGTTTTTTCGGTTCCGGCCTTGGAGCCGGAACGCCTGCTGGTTGCGCAGCCGATTCCGGTTCGGGTGCCTGGTCGGCCAGTGTAATGCGAATCGAGCGAGTCTGGTTGGCTGGGTCCTTACCCTCGGGGATCGTGACCTGCGGTTGTACCGTGGATAGTGCGATAAGCAGTATCGTTCCGGTCAGGCTGATCGCTGCCAGCAGAATAAATAGGTGCGCCCGTGTACTCATGAGCCGGGCTGGACCAGTAAGACAATGTCCCTGTAGCCACCGCTTTCCAATCGCTGAAACAGTTTTTCCATAGCTGCCATTGTCATGGAGCGGTTGGCCCCAATACGCAAAGGCGTTTTGTCATTGGGTACGGGCAGAAAATCCAGTAATTGGGCTTCGGTAATTGACTGGCCATCAACAAACCAATCATCGGAACTTTTGACGACCAGATCCGCCCGGGGCTGTTTGGGCGCCTGCTGAGCCCTGGAGTCCGGAAGGTCGGGCAGAGATGTGGAGCTCATTTGGCCTACCGCGATAAAAAACATCAGCAACAGGAAAGCCAGATTGATCAGCGGCAACAGGTTGTCCTCCACCCGGGACAGCAGTGTTTTTTCGCTACCGGCAATCGGAACGGTCAACGTCGTCGGCTGTGCATTGCTTGACAATCTCACGACTCACTGACCCTCACGATTCGATGACGCGGTTGCGCGCATCCAGTAAACCTCAATACCGGCGCCTTTCAAGGTGCTCAGGCTGAACGTGAAATTCGCCAGCGAGGCCTCTCCCAATGCCTTCAGGTTTACTTTTTTAATCCCGTTTTCAGTGAGCTTACTGACCATTGCGGAGATTCGCAGACGCTGCCCACGCAAGCCCAGCGTGCCATCACCGTAGAGTGTCATTGCCGGGATTGGCTCGCCGTTGGCTGACTCCGTTGGTGTGGTGGCGTTGTCCAGCAACAGGTGCTCCACCGGCAGCAGCCGGGTGGTCAGCATGAAGAACACCAACAGGATAAACACCACATCAATCAGCGGCGTCAAGCGAATCGGTAGCGGCCGGGCCGGGCGGGGTTCAACCAGTCGCATAGGCGTCGTCGCGTTGAGTCGCCCGGGGCTTTGCAGTCACCGCGGGCGTTGGCGTTTCTGTTGATCGAGCCCGGGTTTCGCGAACCTCAATGGGCGTGGTAATCACCCGCACCAGGGTGTCATTCATCATCAAGTTCAGCCGGCGCAGGCGGAATTCCGCCCAGGCGGCAATAGCCGCAAAAGGAATCGCTACAACCAGCCCCGCCGCAGTGGTGGTCAGTGCTTCGTAGATACCGCCGCTGAGTTGCGAGGCATTGGCCTGACCTTCTGCCACCGACATGGCGCTAAAAGCAGACATCATTCCCATTACCGTGCCCAGCAGGCCCAGCAGCGGCGCCAGTGCGGCTATCACTTCGATGACTTTCAGGGGTGCCTCGAATGGCTTCAGCGCATGCTGGGACTGGCGAGCCAATTCTTCACGCACGTCTGTTCCATCGCGGCACTCAAGGCTGGTGATCATCGCCACGCGAATCATCTGTGGCAACGGGTTGCATCGGGTAAGCCAGCCCGAGACGTCGTTCAACGATTCAACACAGTGCTGTGACGGTTGCTGCTGCCACTGGTTGAGGGTTTTTCGCAAGCGTGAAGTCAGGCGAGGCGCGAAGAGCGCACCGGTGATGACCAGATAGAAGAACGCCACCAGGCCAAGAACCGCCAGTCCCAGCAGTACCCACATGACGGGGCCGCCCATCTCGGTCAGTTGCTGTAGGGGGTTTATGGCCGCTCCGCTGAAATCCGTAGTGAGGGGGTTCATAATGATCTGGCTCCGCCATAAATAAGGGTACGAATGATAACGATTTATATTACATTAGTCTAGTTGTGACCCCCTTAGAACCCGGAAACCCTCTACGGAAGCAAGATGATGCCATTAAAGTCAGGGCCGTCCGAAGTTCGTCTTCTTGCTTGGCGTCGCTATCTCGCTCCTGCTTGAGGCAATCGACACTGCAAACGTGTATCCCCTGTCCACGTCGTAACCGTATCTAGGGCAAAAGGTTGACGTATTAAATAGGAATGATTATCATTTAATGAATACGACTAAGTGACTGATCATGCTCACAACGAACACCACCAAGCACAAGCTCTCCGAAGGTAAAGCCGTTTATGGGCTGCTGAACGCAGTTCCTTCTACCTGGTTAGTAGAGATGATCGGTTACGCCGGTTATGACTTCGTTATCCTAGATACAGAGCACTTGTCCACCAATCCTGAAACGGTTGAGCATATGATCCGGGCGGCGGAGTGTGCGGGCATCACTCCGCTGGTTCGGGTTCCAGGGCCAGATGTCGGTGCTATTGCCCGGGCTCTCGATAGTGGTGCTCAAGGTATTGTTGTGCCGAGGGTGCGCAATGCCAGGGAGGCCAGGGCAGTGGTCAGTATGGCGCGCTACGCCCCACTGGGAGAGCGAGGTATTACGGGGGGTCGGACCACCGGGTTCGGGACTATCCCTCTTGGTCGTTATTTGGCAGAAGCCAACCGCGAAATACTGGTGGTATTGATGATTGAGGACACGGAAGGACTCAGCAATTGTGAGGAGATTGCCAATGTGCCGGGCGTTGACTGGCTGCTGGAGGGCGCTGTGGATCTGTCCCAGTCGCTGGGTGTTGCCGGTGATCCCTTCCATCCCAGTGTGCAGGACGCGATCACCGGTCTGGCCGAAACCTGTCGAAAAGCAGACCGTCATTTCTGTGCTTTGCCCCGTAATGCTGAGCAGTTAGCCCATTGGCGCGTCTGGGATGCGCAGGTCTTTCTGTTGGGCGAAGACCGTAGTCTTCTGTTCAGGCAACTAAAGAGTCACCTCACTACCAGCAAAGCCTGAACAAAATTCGATCTTCACTCAAATTCATTTAAATCAGTAGAAAATATAAACGCCGTCGGCTATTTATAGCTCACAGACAGTAATGCGTCCCATTACTATTTTATGTTAAGTGACACAAAACCCTAAATATCAACTCCACCAACAGAGGAAATATCAGGATGAGCGACACCCTGGTTATGCTGGCGCACGTGCCTACGGACGCCGTCAACTATGGCTTTCTGCCTGCAGCTCACCGGCTCGGTCGCCGGGTGGTTATTGTTACCGATCAGGCCGCCGCCCATCATCGGCATTTCAGTCAGCCAGACCTGCCTGCGTATCCGGCCGATATTGTCGAGTGTGATGTGTTCAATCCGATTGCCGCTTTGGATGCGCTGGCACACATGTCACCGTTGGCGGGGGTGTTTTCCAACAGCGACCACCTGCAAACCGTCACGGCGCTCGCGGCAGCCTATTTCGGCTTGCTAGGAAAAGACTGGC
This sequence comes from Marinobacter sp. ELB17, assembly GCF_000169375.1. Taxonomy (GTDB): domain Bacteria; phylum Pseudomonadota; class Gammaproteobacteria; order Pseudomonadales; family Oleiphilaceae; genus Marinobacter. The sequence goes on along the minus strand of NZ_AAXY01000029.1, from coordinate 5,002 downwards.
GAGTTTGTTATCAGGCCAAGAATAAAGCGGCTATGCGTGCGCGATTGCAGACCGAGGAGCAGGGTGGTTGTTGGTTTGCCGAGCTTCACACTCCGCAAAGCCTAAGCGCGTTGCCTGCGGATGTGCCATACCCCTGTGTTGTCAAGCCGAGAGAGGGGGTGGCGAGTCTGCACGTTGAGAAGATCGAAAGTTTCACGCAACTACACAATTATTGTGACGGTTTCTGGCGTCAGAATCCTGGCCAGCCTCTTCTGTTGGAGGCTTTTCTTGAAGGTCCTGTACATACTCTGGAGACCCTTGGGGACCAGCATGACCTGATAGCGCTGGGTGGGTTTGACGTCACCTTGTCAGCGCCACCCCATTTTGTGGAACTGGATGCCCGCTGGCGCCCGTTCCGGCCAGACGACTCTTTGGTACAGCAAATGCTGGAGCAGGTGCGGGCGTTTGGCGTGCAATTCGGCGCCTGTCACAGTGAGTTTGTGCTGACCGCCACCGGCCCGCAATTAATTGAGATCAATTATCGAAGCATCGGAGACGGGCGCGAGTTTCTGTTAGATCGGATGCTGAATGGCCGCTGGTTTGACAGTGTACTCCGCCTGCACCTCGGGGAGCCCTTACCCTCTCTCGAGCCGCCGTGCCAAGCCGCTCATGTTCGCTACCTGATGGCGCCAGGTGCTGGCGAGATCGTTCGGGCGGGCGCCGCTCGTCAGGAATCTTGCGGTGATGGAGAGCTGGAGTTCAAGCCCTTGCGAGGCGTTGGTGACGAGGTTCGGATCACCCATTCCAACAAGGACTATCTCGGTATCCTGCGCCTTTTCGCAAGCGACCAGGCGACCATCGACCATGCGCTGGACGACTGGAGCAGGGTGCTTGCCGATGAATGGGAGCTGCGCTCATGAATGCGCCAGCGATCCCCCCGGTGTTGGACGCCAATCGCTATTTGACCAGACGCCTGATTGACACATTCATTCGTGAAGACGTGGCAGGTTGCCAAAGTCGTGCACGGCCCGTATCAGCACAGGAGGTACCGCACGGCCCGGAGGCGCCCGGAACATGGTTAAGATGGGAGCTCGAGAAAGGCATTCTATGGCTGCCGGCGCGAGCTGCCGGTTTTATGCAGGCCTGGTGCTGGAGTGGTGATCCGCTGCTGTGGCAGTCGCGCGAAGCACTGGATGACTGGAAACTGGTGAATCGCTATGACCAGATACTGTCTTACTTGCGCCCGGCCGTGGACGATGAGCAATTCTCCCAGCACCAAACCTACGAGGCGGAATGCAATACAGCAATTTCGCACCATTCGTTATGCCAGCAAGAGAAGGCCCGATGGTTCCAGGAGCTTTCCGGGTCTGATGAGGCCTGGCCAGTATTCGCTGGCGGCGCTGGGGGCATGTTGTTTTATGACCGCCTTGCTGCGTTCCTTGATCATCCCTTTTACCCCAGCGCGCGAGCAAAAACCGGCTTTGACAGCGCAGCATTGCGGGCATACGCCCCGGAATTCGCGCCAACCTTTCAATTACGCTGGTTAGCCGTTGCCAAGGCGCGAGTGCAGACCCAGGGAGATTTACCAGAATGCTGGCCAGATTTTCCGGCGGTCGGCCTTGATGCCTCGCTGGAGGATGATCATCAACTGATGCCTGTGCATCCGCATTTGTGGGGCATCGCCCTTACACAGTATTTGTCCGACTCAGATCTGGACGGCCTGGTTCATTTAGCCCCAGAACCTGCTGTTTGGGTGATGCCGACATTGTCGGTACGCACCCTGCAAGTGGTCCACGAACCCACTGTTCATTTGAAAGTGCCGCTGACGATCCGGACGCTCGGCGCTCGCAATATTCGCACGGTCAAACCCAGCACGATTTACGATGGCTATACGGTGCAGCGTCTGTTGACGGCAGTCGCGGCGAGCGACCCAGCACTCACGGCTCGATACCGCCTGACCGATGAATCGACCGGTGCCCATGTCGACGATCTAAGCTGGTTGGGCGTGATCGTGCGCCGTTACCCCGCCGGACTCGAAGGCACAACCATGGTTCCCGTCGCGGCTCTGTCGGCCTCTGGTGCCGATGGGCGCTGTGTAATGGAGGCGTTGGCGGCGCGTTTCTATGGCGGCGACCTGACAGGCTTCCTGCAAGACTATCTCAACCTGACGCTGACGGTGCACTTGCGTCTATGGCTAAAGTACGGCATAGCCCTTGAGTCCAACCAGCAGAACTCCATGCTGGTGTTGAGTGACGCTGGCCCCTTACAGCTAATGATGAAGGATAACGATGCGCCGCGTCTTTGGCCCGCACGCCTGTGCGCGCGTTTGGGGAATCTGACGCCATTGGTGGATGAAGTGCGGGATGACCGCATCTTGGTTGATGCCGAAGAACCCCTGGCGCAAATGTTCACCACCATTACCTTGCAACTCAATATCGCCGTCCTGTTGGAGGAACTGGTGGAGCGGGGACACGGCAGCCGGAGCGACTGGTACACGAGGTTGCGAGATCAAATCGACACCATTCTACGGGAGCTTGAGCAGGAGGGTGTGGCAACCGACGCTGCTCGCCAGTATTTGCTGGAAGACGATTACCTCTACGTCAAATACCTGCTGCGGGCCGGCAGCCTGGAGAGCAAAACAAACACCGGCGCCACCGATATTAACAAGTTCTACGGCAAAAGTGCTCCCAACTTCCTAAGGCGCACTGTATGACTCGCATGCAACGCAGACAGTTGGTGATTGTACTGCTGTGCCACTTTACGGCGGCCTTGGTAGCGCTAGGCATGCCGCCTTTTTTTGGTTTGATTCTGTCCGACGCATTTGCCGTGAGGGGCACTCAATGGGTGGGCTGGTTTTACGTGGCTCCTACGGTTTGTGCCGCATTGGCAGCGCCTTTCTGGGGTAAAGCGGCCGATCGCTGGGGGCGTCGCTGGTCGCTGTTGCGGGCGCAGTTGGGGCTTGCTCTTGGCTTCGCACTGGCTGGAGTGGCACCTGAAGTCTGGGTTTTCCTGGGTGCTTTAGTGCTGCAAGGGTTTCTCGGTGGCACATTTGCAGCCTCCAGTGCTTACTTGTCTACCAGCCTCAAAGGGGAAGACCTCAGCCGTGGCCTCAACTGGATGCAGGGCTCGGCGCGGGCCGCCATGGTCCTGGCGCCGGTGTTGTTCGGTGCGCTGATCAGCGTCTTCCCGGCCCAGGATATTTATCTGTATCTGGCCTTTCTGCCCATACTGGCCGCGCTGCTGCTCGGTTTTGCTACGTCGGCAGATAGGCCCAGACCTGATGCTGTGATGCCCGGAGAACCAACGAGATCTACGCCAACACTTCCGACGGAGTGGCGACGGTTATGGGCAGTGCAGTTCGCCTTCAATTTCTCGATGGTGGCGACCTTTCCCTATTTCATTCCCTGGGTACAGCATGTGACGGGAGTTGGAGCCCTGGCAGCCGGGATGCTCTACAGCCTGCCGCACCTTATTTATTTGATTGCGCTTTGGACGCCCTTTGGGAAAAAAGTCGGCTGGGGGACTAAAACCGGGCTTGCCATCGGCTTCCTGTTGATGGCGCTGTCCTATGCTGGGCAGGCCTGGTCTGGCTCCCTGATTGGGCTGGCGCTATGGCGCATTGTTATGGGAGTGGGCATGACACTTGGTTTTTTTGTCTTACATGGCTGGATTGCGCAACTGACCAGAACGGATTGCGCCGGCCGCACCTTTGGTGCGCTGGATAGCATTGGCAAATGGGCGGGTGTCGCAGCTGGCCTGGCTGCCGGTGTATTGAGCGGGCCAGCCGGCCTGTCAGCGCCTTTGTGGATGGGGGCTACGGTGCTGTTGGTGACGCTTCCGTTAATTCTTACCTTCCGGAAACCAATCCCGTTGGATGCTGAAGCCCCCAAACAGGTGACCACGTGATACCGCAGAACATTCTTAGGCAAGAGGACTCACGCAATGCCCAGTACAGCGCTTAATCACCACTATCAAGACAAACGATGTGAAGACCTCGCAGGTCAACGCAGCATTGAAGCGTTGCTCAACTGCTATTACCGTGATATCGCGGCCCCCGCCAATGAGTTGCAGGTGGCGCCGTTAAGCGGGGGGCGGAGCTGGCCCCAGGCGCTGCGGATGAAGCTGGCCACCGGCAACGGCGCAGTCCTGCGAATTAACCTGCCAGAACTGACGGGGGAGCTGTTGTTGGCCGTGGCGGGGGATTCTCTGGCCGGGAGCTATCGCTTCCAGTCATCACCTTTTTACAAATCCCTGTCCCGGGGCTGGCAAGTGCTGGACCTGGCCCGGCTGGCAAGAGTGTTGCTGCAAAACCTCGCCCTGCGCTATGGGCAACCGTTCAACGCCGAGCTTTACCAGCAGATTCTGGCTAGTTGTGACGTTATGCGGCGCATTCTCAGCTATAGCCAGGTGCCGGCGAATTGGGGCGAAGGGTTGAAGGGCTACCGCTGGTCCGAACAGGCGCTAAGTTTCGGGCACCGTTACCACCCCGCGCCGAAAGCCAGGGAAGGCTTCAGCGAGGAAGATACCCTGCAATATTCGCCGGAAATGGGTGCCGGGTTTGGACTTTACTATTTCGCTGTGCACCCACGCGATCTGCGTTGCCGAGGGCTGGTAGCAGAAGACCTAAAGAATCTGGCGGCTCCGCCCGGGCTTGAGGTGCCGTCAGGGTTCTTGGCACTTCCCGTGCACCCCTGGCAGGCGCGCTACCTGATGCGTCAGGCTTTCGTGCTGGAGGCCATCCGCAGTGGTCGTATTCAGCTATTGGGACAGGGTGGCAGCATTTTTTATCCGACGGCGTCGGTACGCACGCTTTACCAGCCGGGTAATTCCTTTTTCTACAAGTTCTCAACCCATGTCCGGCTCACTAATTGCGTACGCAAAAATGCGTACTACGAACTGGAGAGCGCGGTGGCCCTATCGCGGATGTTGCGGGAACACCTTGAACCGGCGCTCGCTGACTATCCGGGGTTCGAGCTGATGTACGAGCCGGCCTATATCACTCTCGACTTCACCGAGGCAGAAG
>NZ_AAXY01000030.1 GCF_000169375.1 Marinobacter sp. ELB17 | reverse complement strand
CTACCTTCGCGGCAACCCAGACCTCAAGTGCTCTGCATCAAGCCAACACACCTTAGTGAGCTACGACGAGCTACTGTCCTCGATCAACAGTCAGGAGGCACAGATATGACAGGCTCTGTCGCTTTACTGTTAAAAGAACTCCGTCTGCCGGCCTTCCACCGTCATTACCAATCGCTCTGGGAAACCGCCATTGAGAAGAACTGGTCACACACCGATTACCTAGCGGCATTGTGTGAGTACGAGCTCTCAGACCGCTACCAGCGCCGGACCCAGAAGTGGGTACGCGAGGCAAAACTTGCCGCCAACAAGACCTTCTCAGCGCTTGATCAAAGCGCGTTCAGCCGCCCCTGCAACACCGCACTGGCAAGGCTGCAACAAGACAGTGACTGGGCACACCATGCCGACAATGTGCTGTTGATTGGCCCCAGCGGCACTGGCAAAACCCATATCGCTAATGCACTGGGTCATCAACTCACCGAACAGGGGGTACGCTGCAAACTGTTCCCTGCCATAGCGCTGGTTCAGCACTTACAACAGGCCAAGCGCGATCTCGACTTGATGACAGCCATGACACGGCTGGATAAATACAGGGTCGTCATCATCGATGACATCGGTTATGTAAAAAAGACGGATGCAGAAACCCAGGTACTGTTCGAGTTCATCGCCCATCGCTATGAGAGTGGCAGTCTAATCGTCACAGCCAACCAACCATTTAGTGAGTGGGATCAAATCTTCCCAGACAGCATGATGACTGTAGCGGCCATAGACCGGCTGATACACCACGCAACTATTATCGAATTAGAGGGGGAAAGTTACCGAAGACAGCAGCATCTCAAGCAGGCTGCAAAGAGTAAGAAGTAAGACCACCCAACCGGCCATCATAGTTGTCGCGGACCGGACAGGATAGTTGACGCCGAACAGCGTGGTTTTTGCTGACGACAGGACTGCTCTTTCATCCAGGCAGTTGGCACAAATAGTGTGGTTCCGTATAAAAAATTCCATAGAAACTCTCGCTAGCTGACGCACTACAATCGATAAAGTCAGCGTTTACCGGGTGTTTTCAGGCTTCCTTGCCGATTTGTTTGCGGCCCTGTGTCACGCATCTTTCCTGCATTCAAAAATAAATATTACGGATGATGAAATAACCAATAATTGACAAAGAAAAAATAGCCAACGAAGAATAAAGTAGCTTTGATTTTGAAAATCCGTTAATTAAATGTGTTTTTTTGCATCTGAATTCTCTCAATTTTTCTAAAACCTCAGCTTGACCATCAATGCCAAAAAGGGTTTCGCCAGATTTTCCGTTAAGATCGTATGCCAAGACAATAATTTCCGGAAGACCATTAACCAACTCGACGTCGTAATCTGCCAGCTCCTCACAGTGTAGTGCGCCAAGGATTTTAAATAGCTTGTTTTTTCTTCCTGGAATACGCACTGCTTTATAATTAGTGTTTAATTTTTTTAGCGTTTCCATTTTTTTGTTTATTTCATTAAGCTTAACTACACTAAAAAAATTATCATTATAAGCGTCGGTCAGGTGCTCTGGAATTGCAAGAAACTTACTCTTAATGTCGGAAGCTATTTTATTAGTGACGCTTCCAAGCCAGACATCGACATCAAACAAGTTGCTATTTCCACTTTGGTTTTCCGGTGTGCCCGTGGAAATGCAGGTTTTTGCACCTGAATCTTTTATTAATTTCCTTTCTACTTTGAAGCTTCGTAATTTATTCAAGACTTCGCTTTGTCCATCGATACCGAAAAGAGTTGTACCAGACTCTCCATCAAGATCGTATATTGATATAATCAATTCCGGAAAATAATCAACTATTTCTCCATAATCTGACAGGTTTTCACAATGAAACTCTCGAAGAAATTCGTATATTTTTTCATTATAAGTCGGCAAAGCCACGCGTTCATGCTCAGGCCTTAATGTCATTAATTTTGATATATCGCTGTTAATTTTGTCTAGTTCACATATATTGAACGTTCCTTCATCAAGGGCATCGTGCAAATTTTCTGGAATGGCTAGAAACTTATTTTTTACTGCTACTACGATTGATCTGGCCGACTCTTCGATCAGTTCGCAAGTATTAGAAGTGTTATTTTCTACGTTTACTTCAAGGCTCAGTTCGGTCATTAGGCACACCTTTATTAATATATCGTCAAGTTATTTCTTGTGGCATTATCACTATAGAATATGGGAGTCTATACGATTTTTCTTACCTGTAACAATAGCGGCTCCCTTTCTTTCACGAAACGCGTAAATGCTGGTCATAGAAATCTTATATGTCTACTCTTTTTTGGTAGTGGACACCGATATTTAACCGCGCTATAGTTCGCCCATCAAAACATCGAATGGGCATGGATCGGCATGAGTGATCAACAGAATCTGGATTATGCAGTCGATGGCCCAGGAATTTTTAGTCGTGGCCGCCAGGCTGGTTTCTCGGGTGCCACTCCCATAACCGCAAGCCCCTACCCTGTTGATCATTGGACGGGCGAGATATGGCAGGAGGCTTACCGGGCTGGCGAGCAGGATCGGTTAAGTCGGGGTGAGCCTTCACTTCAATCCACAATGCAGGATTTTAGCTAACATGCCCGACTCCCATATTCCCGAGGAAGTCCGCGATCTTCTGTCCAGTACCCGATACGGCCTTTCGTTTCCGGCGCCTAGCTTTTGCCAGATGCGTTTTAAGCGAAACCGCATAGACTTAGGCGGCTCTTACCCATACACAAGATTTGGCAGTATTCGGGATGCAGTTAGGGCCGCTATAGATGACAACAAGGCCTTGCGCGAGCAATTCAGGCGCAAACCTAATGGTAAGCCCGCGGTTAGAACTGAGCGGCGGAAAGGCGGCACAACCGGTGTCGTGGGTGTCGCTGGTGCACCATATCTCGATAGTCGCCGGCAAATCTGGTCTTGGCGGTATCAGGTCAGTTGGAGAAAAAACAATCGGCCATGCTCAAAGACGTTTCATTTGGCGCTGGATTCTACGCCGGATCAAATGCTTCACGCTTTCCGGTCGGCCATTCAATTTCGTGCTGAATACGAAGCCCTCTTGAGTGAATTCGATCCGTCTAAATACAAGCACTGGCGTATCCGGCGCCTGTATGAACCAGGGCAACCTTTGCTGCCAGAGAATTTTTGGCCAGCCACTTATTGAAGGAATACAAAGCGATGATCGTTAATCGGAATCGAAAGCCGTACCCAAGTAAAAATCAAGAAAAGGCTGACTCGCCGTGGCCATGGATTTTTGTCTTGCTGTTCTCGGGATGCAGTCTTCTCGGTATTGGCTATCTCTTTTGGGGTGAGTTGCCGGTTACCTTGGCCGGTGCAATTATTTTGAGTGTGGTGGTCATTGGTTTACTGATAGCGCAGTTCACTGCCATGTGGAAGCTCTACAAAAAGGGCCTGTTTATTGGCCAAGCCCGTTAAGGACGGTGTTTAACAGTGCACCCGCCAGCTCCCGGCACATTATTGAATAACTAGGACAAAACGCTCTATGTCTAAATTCCGTGGGCATCCACTCATCGACACCAAAGACTATCTGGATTCTCAAGCCGAGTTTGAGTTTCACCCGTCTATTCGAGAGTTTCTTGAGCAGTTGCAGCCGCCAACCGAAGACCTTTTGCGGGATTTCCAGCTGAGCCTGCGATTCGTGTCTGACTACTCGGATACCCCAGGCACATTCAATCGCTTTCGCGGTGAAGTTCAACGCTTCCTCAATTACCTGTGGGTGACCGCTAAGCGATCGTTAGCACAGGTTGATGAAGAGGTAGTGCAGTCCTACTTCAAAATGCTCAGAACCCCACCTTCTCCGTGGGTTTCTCGCGGTATCTACCCTGGCTTTCTGGAAAAAGAGGGGTTAAGGGTGCCCAATCCTAAATGGCGCCCCTTTGCCCTGCGTACGCAAGATGAGAAAGCCCGGTACCACGCCACTCAAGCCACGCTAAATTCCAGCCGTACGGTCCTGCAGCGGTATTTCATCTTTCTGGTACAGAGAGATTACCTGGCCAAAAACCCGATGCCCAACCTACGTCGACGTGATCAACGAGCCAAGACTGGGGTTGTCAATGTTGATGAAAAGACAGCTCGGCGACTCAACAACTGGCAGTGGTCATACCTGCTCAAAACATTGCAGGAGGCCGCAAATGAAGATCCTGCCTATGAGCGTGAACTTTTTGTGGTTGTTACCATGAAAAGTCTGTTTTTACGTGTGGGTGAGCTTGCTCCGCGGCCAATGGATGATGGCGTAGAGCGTGTGCCTCTCTTTTCGGATTTCCGCATTAAGAACGTTCAGGGTGAGGAATACTGGTCATACACCGTATTTGGCAAGGGTGACAAAACCCGCAGTGTGACTTTGCCAACCGGCTACCTGCCGTTTCTGCGCCGCTGGCGTGAGCACTTGGGGTTGGTCCCCTCGCTGCCGCTGCCTACCGACAACCACCCTATTCTGCCGTCAAACCGCGGCGGCGGGGCTTTAGGTAAGCGCCAGGTTCAGCGGGCCTTTGAGTCCGCCATTGAGCTGACTGCAGAACGTATGGACAATGAAAATCTGACGGAAGAGGCCGCGCGCCTGCTGGCCATCAAAAACGAGACACACTATCTACGGCATACCGGCGCCAGTATGGCGATCGAAGCTGGCGTTGATATTCGGCATATTTCGGAAGAGCTTGGTCATGCCAGCGCGGCGTTTACCGAGGCTGTCTACGTTAACGCTGACGAAACCAGGCGGCGTTTGGCCAACCGAGATCGATCGATCTGACAAGGAGAGTTGTATGGCATTAACAACAAAACCGGAACCTTTGCCTCGGGTTATGGATGCCAGGGCTAAATTAAGCAAGCTCGCCAGTACACAAAAGTTAGGTAAAGCGGCCGGGCTTGCCGCCGAATTAATGCTTGGGAAAAAGAAGCTGTCCACACAGGAAGGGATAGCGACAGCGGCAAGGCGGTATAAGGTCGCCAAGCCCCTGATCGAAGGGCTGCTTGGTTGGTACTTGGAGGCTCGCCACACCGTTGATGTGGTCATTCCTGCACCAAGCAGCCTCGTGTCGTTATCACATAGTCCGGTTCTACCTGATTATGACTGCCCACATCGGGAGTCCGTAACGGTTTCCACTGCAGGCCCTTCGGCTCCACAAAGGCCTGAGCCATCCGTATTGGACGCACAATCTAAGCTTCAAGCCCTTGCGGTCGCCGGACACTGGGCGCTTGCTATGGTTTATGAAAAAAAACTTTCCATGGTGGCAGCAACACAATACGCCGCGAAGCGCTATGGCGTTCTTGGCAGGTCGGAAATGGCTGTCAATCAGTGGATCACTGTTTTAACCACCAGATCCGGTTGATCAAATTAGATTTAAACGATTGGTAGTCCTGGACTGCTGATAGGGCACTTTTATTAAGGAATGATGATGACCCCACTACAAACGATACTGGCCCAATTCAGGGAAATGACCCTATCCGAACGCGACAAGGGCACGAGCTTTGAGAACCTGATGGTTCAATATTTCAAAACAGAGCCCGCCTATAAACAGCAGTACGCCGACGTGCTGTCATACTCGGGCTGGGTTGAACAGTACGGTGCCGAGCTTGGTGTTAGTACGAAAAAAGACACCGGGATCGACCTGGTCGCAATCACCAGTGATGGTCAGTTCCACGCCATTCAGTGTAAGAACTACTCGCCCGATTACTCTATCCGCAAGAATGACATTGATAGCTTTTTTACGGCGTCAGGAAAAAGCTTTTTCACCTACAGAATCATCGTTACGACCACCGATCGATGGACTGCCAATGCGCAGGACGCCTTGGGAAGCCAGAATCCACCGGTATTCAAGATTGATCTGCACAGTCTCGAAAATAGTGTCATCGATTGGTCGCAATACCGTGAGGACACCAAACCTGTTCTGAGGGCTCAGAAGACGCTGCGCGAACACCAGGTTGATGCTCTTAACGGTGCGTTGTCTGGTCTTAAAACGGCGGACCGCGGCAAGCTCATCATGGCCTGTGGTACGGGCAAGACGTTTACGTCATTAAAAATCGCCGAGGACATCGCGGGCAAAGGAAAGCGCGTTTTATTCCTCGTCCCCAGCCTTTCTTTGATGGGCCAAACATTGACGGAATGGACTCAAGAATCTGCCGTTCCGCTAAAGAGCTTTGCCGTCTGCTCGGACAGTGACGTGGGCAAACGCCAAGGCAAGGACGATGACCGTGTGATTTCGGGCATCAGCGATCTTCAATACCCGGCAACAACCAATGCCTTGTCATTGCAAAAGCAGATGGCTACCCACCACGCTGAAGATGCGATGACGGTGGTGTTCTCAACGTATCATTCAATTGGCAGGATAAACGAAGCGCAGACCACAGGCAGTCAGCCTATCCCAGAGTTCGACCTGATCATTTGTGACGAGGCGCACCGGACTACGGGCGCCACCTTTGAGAACGAAATAGAATCCGCGTTCGTCAAGATTCATTACAACAGCCACATTCAGGGCGCTAAGCGTATCTATATGACCGCTACGCCGAGAATCTACGGCGAAGATGCCAAGCAAACTGAAAACGTCACCTTGTGCTCGATGGATGATAAGACGCTGTACGGTGAAGAGCTGTATGTTATCACCTTCTCTGAAGCCGTCGCCCGTAAGCTTTTGGTGGACTACAAGGTCATCGTTTTAGCGGTTGAAGAAGCACACGTTAACCGGCGCCTGCAAAGCCTGCTTAAAGACGCTGACAACTCGCTTAAAGTCGATGATGCGGCAAAAATCGTGGGATGTTGGAAAGCGCTTTCTAAGCAGGGTTTGTTTGAAGTAGCCGGTCAGCAGGCTAATCCGATGAAGCGCGCCGTGGCTTTCTGCCAGGTCATTGATAAAGAGTATAAGGGCAAAAACCACAAGGTCAGTTCCAAGTTAATCTCAGAAATGTTTGGTGCTGTGGTCGCCCAATACCAGGAAGCGGAAATCGCATCCATACGCGAAAAAGATCCTGACGCCCCTCTGGATTCAGCATTGACCATGCTTTGTGCCGCCGAGCATGTAGACGGCACGATGAATGCCAGCCAGAAAGAAGCCAAGCTGGAGTGGCTAAAAGCCACCACTGAAGACAACACCTGCCGAATCCTATCCAACGTACGCTGCTTGTCGGAAGGCGTTGATGTGCCTGCACTCGATGCTGTGCTGTTCTTAACGCCCCGTTCTTCTCAGGTTGATGTTGTGCAGTCTGTGGGCCGCGTAATGCGGCTAGCTCCAGGGAAAGAACTGGGTTACGTCATTCTTCCCGTGGTGATTCCTGCCGGTGTCGAGCCAGAAGAGGCGCTGAACAGAAACGAAACCTACAAAGTTGTCTGGCAGGTTTTAAACGCACTGCGGTCACACGATGACCGCTTTGACGCCATGATCAACAAGCTGGAATTCAACGGCAGCATGCCCTCCAAAATGGAAGTGGTGGCTGTGGCTGACAAGGTGACTCCAAAGGCCACCAAAAAATCCACAAAAGAACGCAAGGCTGGCCAAGCTCGCGGCGGGCGCGGGATTGGATCGAAGGAGCCGAATCCCTCGGCAGAGCAGGCGGAACTGGTCTTTGAGGTCGGCGACATTGAACGTGCGCTGTATGCCAAGATCGTCAAAAAGTGTGGCAACCGGCACCATTGGGAAGACTGGGCGAATGACATTGCCAAGATTGCCAATACCCATATCGATCGTATTAGAGCCATCTTGGAAGATGAAAATCACACCGTAGAAATTGCGGCGTTCAATGCATTTGCTGCGGAACTGCGTGATGATCTAAACAAGGCCGTGACCGATGACGAGATCATTGAAATGCTGGCTCAGCACCTAATCACCAAGCCGGTGTTTGATGCGCTGTTTGAGGGGTACAACTTCACCGAACACAATCCTATGTCTCTTGCTATGCAGGCCCTTACCGAGCAGTTAAAGGGACACAATATCGACAAGGAGGCTGATACACTCCGTTCATTCTACGAGTCGGTAAAAATGCGAGCGCAGGGTGTTGAGAGTGCCGAGGGTAAACAGCGCATTATTGTTGAGCTATACGACAAATTCTTTAAGAATGCTTTTCCACGAATGACCGACCGGCTGGGTATCGTCTATACGCCTATTGAGGTCGTAGACTTCATTTTGCACAGTGTTGAAGATGTAATGCGCTCTGAGTTTAACTCAAGCCTTGCAGAGCCAAACGTCCATATCCTTGATGGTTTTACTGGGACGGGAACCTTCCCTGTACGTTTGCTCCAAAGTGGCATCATTCCCAAAGATAAGCTGGCGCATAAATATAAGCACGAGATTCATGCCAATGAAATTGTCCTGCTGGCCTACTACATCGCAGCCATCAACATTGAAGCGACCTATCACGGCATCATGAATAACAACGTGGCCGGTGACGAATATACCGACCAAATATTTGAAGTACCGTATGAGCCATTTACTGGGATTTGCCTCACCGATACATTCCAGATGTACGAAAGCGAAGACATGATTGATGAGTTGCTAGAAGAAAACAGTTCACGACGCAAACATCAAAAAAATCTGGATATACGGGTCATTGTTGGCAACCCGCCTTATTCCGCGGGGCAAACAAGCGAAAACGATGCGAATCAAAACGTTAAATATTCCAACCTAGATGAACGAATAGGTAGTACATACGCGCATTATTCGAACGCAACACTCCAAAAAAATCTATATGACAGTTACATCCGTGCTATTCGTTGGGCAAGTGACCGAGTTGGGGAACAGGGAGTTGTTGCGTATGTAACAAACGCAAGCTTTTTAGATGGGAACTCAATGGATGGCCTGCGCCGATGTCTAGTTGAAGAATTTAGCAGCCTGTATTTGTTCCACTTGCGTGGCAACCAACGCACCTCAGGCGAGCGTTCTCGCAAAGAAGGCGGGAAGATTTTCGGATCGGGTAGCCGTGCGCCAATCGCCATCTCCATCTTGGTTAAGAATCCTCAATCCAGCGAACATGGAAAAATATATTTCCATGACATCGGTGATTACCTGAGTCGTGAGAAAAAGCTGGAGATTGTTTCGGAGTTCAAGAGCATCGCGGGTGTTACCCAGAATAAAGGCTGGGAGACCATTGAGCCGGATGAGTTTGGAGACTGGCTGAACCAGCGTGACCCTAACTTTAATAATTACTTTGTGCTAGGTGATAAGAAAACCGACCAACCCAAACTGTTCAACAACTACTCACAGGGTGTACTAACAGCCCGTGACACCTGGGTTTACAACGCCAGTCGCGCCAAACAGGAGGCCAATATAGGCCGCATGATCGACTTCTATAACTCAGAAGTTGGGCGCTTCGATGCATCACATGCTGGAGCGGACATCAAGGCCCGGAGAGCCGCAATCAATGACTTCATCGATACTGATCCGGGGAAGATCAGTTGGACACGCTCTCTGAAACAAGAATTAGCCAAAGGCAGAACATTTGAGTCTGATTCTGTAGTTTGCAGTCTCTATCGCCCCTTCACCAAGCAGTGGATGTACTTCAATCGCAATTTCAATGAGATGATCTACCAGATGCGGCATATCTTTCCGGATGCAGAGGCCAAGAATTTGGTGATTTCCGTGACTGGACGAGGCTCAACCAAAGAATTTTCAGCTTTGATTACAGATACACTTCCAGACTTTGAAATGATCTCAAAAGGCCAGTGCTTCCCACTCTATCTCTACGAGCGCGATGAGGAATGTTCGGATGATGCAATGGATTTGTTTGCTGCTAACAATAAATCTGGAGCAGATCAGGAAGGCTGCCGTCGTAGAGACGCTATGAATGATGCTGCGCTAGAGCGGTTTCAGTCTACATATCCCAATAACCAAATCGGCAAAGAGGATTTGTTCTATTACATCTACGGCCTGCTGCACAGTGAGGAATACCGTGAGAAGTATGCTGATAACCTGACGAAGCAGTTGCCGCGCATTCCTCGAATGAAAACCTATGCCGACTTCTCAGCTTTCTCCCAGGCCGGCCGTAATTTAGCAGAGCTGCACCTCAACTATGAGACAGTGGAGCTGAACGCTCAGGCAACTCTCAATGGGTCACTGAAAGGCCTGAAAATAACCGGGCAAGGTGTCAAGGGCGGGGAAGATGCTGACTTTAGCGTGACCAAAATGAAGTTTGCCAAAAAAGGTGATAAATCTAGGGTCATCTACAACGGCAAGATCACCATTGAGAACATTCCAGAAGAAGCCTACGACTATGTCGTTAACGGGAAGCCTGCGCTAGAGTGGGTCATGGAGCGTCAGGCGGTCACCACCGACAAAAATTCCGGTATCACTAATGATGCTAATGATTGGGCTACCGAGACTATGGGCAACCCGAGATACCCGCTTGAGCTGTTCCTGCGTGTGATTACGGTCAGTCTGAAAACCCAGGAAATTGTTAGAAATTTACCAAAGCTGGATATTCTGTAAAGAAGGACCCAGCACAGCCAAGGATGGCAATGATCGCACGCAGTACTGCGCATAATCGAGGTTATGGTGACAGGATTTGATACGGGAAAAAAGCTAAACACGTTCTTAGCATTTGACAACGCTAGGTAGGAGTCCCATCTGCTGGGCATTCTTGGCAGTGGTGAGCCAGGATGACTCAAACCGCTGATATGAGGCATGGCGGATTGATGGGGAGGTCATGATTACCGGTAAATTCGATAGCAGCTTTGCTATGAACAAAGACGAGCTTGCCTTTGCAGAAGCCTTGGATCGCGCCAAGTTTGTGACATGGTGGTTCCGTAACCCCGACAAAAAGCCCTATTCCGTTCGGTTGGTGCGCGGAGAGCATCGAAACTACTTCTACCCTGACTTTGTGGTGTGCCTTTCTCATGTGGACGGCCAGGCGCCTAAACAACGGTTGGTAGAAACAAAGCACGACCTGAAGGATGCGCGCAGGAAGTCGCGTCATACGCCAGCGTTTTACGGCAAAGTGCTGTTTCTGACTCAGGACAATGGCCGCTTGTACGTGGTGACCGATAACGGCGGCATGGGTGATGAGGTGGATTTAGGTGACCTTGAAACCTTGCGCGGTGAATTGCAGAAAACGTTGCCATAACCCGCACGCGCTTAACAAGAGAGATGACCAATGCAATCTAAAGCAATGTTTGAGCTTTACACGTACGCTTGTAGCGACGACACATGGGAGCTTATCGTTCCTGAAAAGACGGAGGTTGATCGTGATGATGAGCCTATGGGCTTAGGCCTCTCTTTCAGCTTCGCAAACGATATCAAAACATCGTTAATTCTTGGGCGCTACCAGCATAAAAATCTTGCCGTTGATCTCGTGCTGACAAGAATCTACGACGAGGCCGACGAGAGTATTGCTTTTCGCTTTAAGATCGGAGGCAAGGTAGTCGAAACGCACGGTGTTCTCCGCTCCCTACGCTCCGACAATGCCACCGCCATACCCACCGACCGGAATGGAACTGCCTTTAAATTGTCATCACCACTACCCGACGACTTTTACGATTGGCTGGAAGATCTGTCGAACACAATGACTTGGGACGATGGTGATGATGATGAGTAGTGATACTGGCATTCGGTGAAAGGCTGGCCAGAACCACGCTCAAAAGTCACTCACAGGTATCGCCCTGTGGTAGCCCCCATGTTCTGCCATCCAGCGCCTCACTGAATTGGTCGTTTGCTTTCTTCCGAGCATCCGTATCGAACGTTTCGTCTTCCAGGCTCTGGGATACTGCCGCAGGGTGATTTGCGCCATTGCCACCGCCGAACACACTGTAAAGACACGACATGCTGCGGGACACCTCTATAATTAGGTTTTTTGCTTCATCGGGTGTGCTCATCATTACGACTTTCTGCAAACCCCTACCGTATTGCTCCGCGGCGTCACGCTGCGGGCCTACGGCATAAGCTATCCGAATGTAGCTATCGACCTCATCCCGAATGCCATTTTGGTTCGCATCAGTGCCGGCAAGATCAGCACTATCGCTACCAACCTGCAAGCAGCCGGACAATGCCGCCAGCCCAAAACCTACTAATGCAGCTCTTACCCATTTACCACGCATTCCCAGGCTATCACTCATCGATGATCTCGCTTATGTCGTTGCAACGCTCGACGCGCCCGTTCTGCTAGTTTTGTCGAGTACACTTCATGCGGAGCTTTACAATCTCCACTTCCTGCCCGCCAGCGGTGCCAACCAAGGTGAACAACAGGCATCAAGATACCCTGCAAAGCGGTACCTTTCGGTCACGTAAGCCCTCACGTCTGGTATCTTAATCATTGCTTAAATCTTACGGAGGCAGTTTTGGCTACTTAAAGTTCATTATCGGAGCACACTCAGTCACCGGCGTTCCGCGAGTGGTTTGAAGGCAGCTATCTGTCTGACGATCAGGGCCAGCCAATAACGCTGTATCACGGCACCCGCCCCGGTGTGGATTTCACCGTATTCAATCAGCCTGACTATGATGGCATTTATTTCTCGCCCTGCCCTTTGTATGCCCAAGGATTCACAAACGAGCTATTTAGTGACGAAAGCTCCGCTGGTCAGATCATGCCGGTCTACCTGTCCATAAAAAACCCCTTCATCGTGACCGCAGACCCAGATGATGACGCCTGGGATGATTTCGTTTATCGGGGCTTTAACCGGCAAGATCTGGCTGCCCAGGGTTACGACGGAGCCATACTCATCGAGCGGTCGACCGGAATCATCGATCAGGTACAGGCTTACTATTCGGAGCAAATAAAATCAGCCGTTGGAAACTCAGGAACGTTTGATCCAACTGTCCCGGACATACGGTTTTCCAGAAATGACCCGCGGTATATGTTCGTCGGACCCCAATCCGAAACGTCTGACCTGCAGTTGTTTGATCGCGCCCGCCAGCTTGAAAAGAAAATGGTCTCCAAACAAGACATTTGGGACGAAACCGGCTGGATGCGAGGGGTCGATGGTAAATGGCGTTATGAGATTAACGACACCGATGCGAGCTTGAAGCTTGGAATACCGGATTGGCTAAAGGACGACGTTTCCCGTCGCGTTGATGCGAGCGCTGAAATCGTTGATCGGCCACCTATGGTTAGTGCTATCTACGCCCGTGACACCCCAAACCATTTGGCCGCGTTTGGGCACTCGCATGACGAAGCCCTGGCTAACCTGAAAGTTCATCTGGTGCGCCAGGAATTTGAAGGCATCGAGTCCATTGATCTCGTGGGCAGCTCTTTTTTTGAAATGAAGCAGCTCTTGGATCACCCGGCGCTGTTCGCGGCCTATCCCAGACTGGCGGAGATGATGGTTCGATTCGATCCCTCGCTTCCAGAATACACGGGCGGCTCGTTCTCACACGATGAAGGTATTGCCCTTAATCCAAGCCGCCCTCATGAGGCCATCCTTTCGACGCTTCTCCACGAGGTTCAACATGCTGTTCAGGAGACCGAGGGGTTTGCGTACGGCGGTCAACCTGAGAAGGCCTTTACCGACGGCCTAAAGCGCAATCTTGAGCGTTTGAGCAAGGAGCAGAAGAATCAAGTCGATGCATGGGCCCACTACCATAACGATAAACTGGTAGGCGAGCAGGACGCCAGCACCATGATTACCTATGGCCTGATGTACCAGTCCATGCAAAGACTTATCTCATACGCCAACCGTGACAAGCCCAGCGGGGTTTTGCGGCTGATTCGCTCAGAAATGAGCTGGGCCTACCATCCGAATGTGCGCGAAAGCGATGTTGCCCGAGATTTCGATGAGCTAGACCGCAACTGGTACGCCATGCCCAAGCGGCACAATCTCCCTGCACGCAATCGGTTTTTAAGAGAGCAATGTGCCGAGGGTGCGCGTCTGTTGAGCGACATTATACCCTCCCCCGTTCAAGTTACCTTCCGCCAAGATGACCGCCAGCTTAAAAGCATTCTAAAGTCGTTGGAGCGGTCCGCCGAAAAAGCCCGTGATGAGCTCGTGCCCTATCGCAACTTAAATAAGGCCCAAAGAACCGCAGAAGGTTTGGAGAGTCGGCATCGATACAGCACCCCTTTTGAGATCTACCGATCCCTGGCCGGCGAAATAGAATCCCGAAACACCGAGGCTAGGCGCACGTTAACCGACGATGAGCGTCGGGCTACGATGCCCGAGCGCACCGCCGATGTGTCCGAAAATGAAGCCATTGTGATTTTTCGCAACCGGAACTCTTATACCGTTGAGGTGCCGTTTCGTTCCGCCAGCGTTTCACCGGTGCACGGCACTCGGGCCACGCTGACCAAAGCCAAACGGCTGGACAAAGACCGGGCGCAAGCGATTTGTGATGGGCTAATGACTTCGTGGGCCGGCAAGCCCCCTATTCATGTGGTTGATCAAATCAAAGAGTTGCCAGCGGCGTTGCAGCAACACATCTACCAAAAACGCGCGGTTGAAGACGTACAGGCTGCTTTCTACGATGAGTCTGTCTACCTGGTGGCCTCTCGCTTGCCGGATCGTCATTCCCTTGAGGAAGTCCTGCTGCATGAGGTCGTCGGCCACTTCGGACTACGTAAATTTCTGGACAATCGCTTCCATGAAACCCTCGAAGACATTTATACCGTCACGGGCGAGACAGAGCTGGGGCGCCACATTGCCGCCACCTACTTTCCCGACGGGCAGTTCAACTTAAGCAGCTCCGATGACCGCCAGCTTGTTGCAGAAGAGGTCATGGCTCACCTAGCTGAGTCCGGTGGTTATCGAACCCTTCCCCAAAGCGCCCGTTACAACAGCGACGTTCGTTCAGGGCTTCGCGCTCTTGGCTTTGAGCTCCCACTAACCGATCCAGATATCCAAGCCATTCTTCAGGGCGCTGAAGCTGTTGTTAAAAACGGTGGCATCGCCAAACCTGGGTCATCTAGTGTGTGTTTCCGGAGGGCCTTTCACGGCTCCCCTCATCAGTTTGACCAATTTTCTCTGGATGCCGTTGGTAATGGTGAGGGCGCTCAAGCGTACGGATGGGGTTTGTATTTTTCCGGGCATCCTGGCGTTGCCCAGTGGTATCAAAGCGTTCTTGGTACGTCTCAAGTCTCTGTGAATGGCAAAGAGGTACCCAACATTATGGGTGGTCACATTGACAGGGAGGCTTTAACCAAGGCAGTACAGAGCGCCACGGGCGCACCAGAGCGCGATGCTGAACGCATGGTGAGGCTATTTAATATCGGTGATCGGGAGTTTTCAACCGAGGCACTTCTTGATGAGCTTTATAAGCGCATCGAGGACTACCGAGCCTTTGGAAGTCACGACGCGGCCGATGAAATGGAAAAGCTCTGGCCGTGTGTACGTCAACTTGTGGTTGAGCCGGTGCAGGGTGGCCATCTTTATGAAGTTGAGATACCCGACGATGAGCACTTTCTTGATATGGACGCCCCATTGAGTGAGCAGTCTATTGAATTGCAGGCCAAGCTGGCGGCCTGTCCTGTGATGGGCCGAGATACCGATGGCTGGCGAGGCGCGCCCCAAGGACTCTTCGAGCGTAATGTGTTCTCCCGAACGGGTGCCGACATTCAAAGCGATCTTTTAACCCGCTTAGGGTGCCCTCGCAAGGTCAGTGAGCATTTAGGATCGCTGGGCATTCCAGGTTTGCGTTATCTGGACAGTGATAGTCGGCACACCAACCCCGACAATACCACGCGAAACTACGTTATCTGGGATGAGTCGGTTGTCTCAGTTCAGGCCATTAATAATCAGTTGGCCAAGGCTGGCGGTGTCGTGCCCGAGTCGCCAATCTCTAGGCTTCAAAATCACGCAGCCGCTGTTATGGCCGCGCTTGCGGTTACCCCGGACGAGTATGACCCGCCTAAAAATGTCTCAGATGCGAAGCTGGCGGATTTGTACGACAAAGCTCTGTTTGCCTACCGATTCCTCATGCTTAATAAGCTCTCAGAGTTTGATGCCAATGCCGGTGTAAATGGTGACTCACAACGACTCAGCGATCAGTGGAAAGCCAGCCATGAAGCGCACTTTTATCAGCATGACGCAACAGCTCGGCGTCTTGACCTTTCGAGTTGGCGTTTGTTAGATCGATATTCAAAAGAGCTGGCCTACCATGGTTATTCGATCAAAGGCTCAGCCTGGCAGGCCATTGATCAGATCACTCAAGAAGTCCCCAACTTTCTTCAGGCAACCACTCGTCGTTCAGGTGTGGTTGCTCAGTGCGCACAACGGAGTCTCGATGCGTGGAGCTGTGGGCACCCTCCTTTTGAGAGCACTCAACACTCTAAGACACCCGGTACCGATTGGGCCTCCCGTGCTAAACAGGGAGCCATTGATAGCTTACGGTTTACCAAAGACCACTGCCCGGCGCCTTCTATCGCGGTTTGG
Organism: Marinobacter sp. ELB17; assembly: GCF_000169375.1. Taxonomy (GTDB): domain Bacteria; phylum Pseudomonadota; class Gammaproteobacteria; order Pseudomonadales; family Oleiphilaceae; genus Marinobacter. Next base: position 24,605 of record NZ_AAXY01000030.1, on the reverse strand, counting down.
GCTTCGCTAGCGCTCACTCGTCAGGCGATTGTGGAAAGCGGTGAAGAGGTCTCTTATGATTTTCGGTTGGGGGAAGTCATTAAGGTTGGCTTACCTATTATGGCCAAACTGCCAGAGCAAGCCAGCCAGTCGTGCACAAGTGACTCGCTGGATAATGATAATACCCCTTACGATCCTTTAGATGCCCACTATCCATTTATGCATGATTTGATAGCGGATGCTTTAGATGAAATTCGACGAGCACCGGCATCCCGTGCGATTTTTTCAAGTGTGCTCCACGGTTCTGATGGCGCCAGTCGTCAGGCGCTTGACCAGTATCTCCGTGATTACGGTCATTCTGATCTGATCTTGCCTTTCTCCTCCTATCCGCCAGCCAATCCAGGGCTGGTCAATGATCATTCACAGTCGAGCCCCCAATATGACCCCGGCATGCGCTAATACGCTTTTGACAAGCGGTGCTTGGTGGAGGCTTCGCCTCGGGCGGGCTTTGGCCCTTGCTTCGTATTCGGGGTCAGGCTGCGCCCTCACCCTTATGGGGCCGACTCGCCTTACGGCTCGTGACCGAGTTGTCACTGAAATTTGTGGCTTTATGAGGGTGGGTGTGGCGAGTGCTTTAGCTACAAACTCAGATTCACCGAGATTTTTGCTTTCAAGCGCCTGGCAAATAGGCGTTCTACGCCTGATGGTCAGGTGCGATCGGCTTTCCACCTCACACGAACTGAATGTTGCACCAACCCTTCACCATGTTCTCGGCGGTATTTACCAGGGCATTATAAACGCCGTCGACCGTCTCTGGTGGGTATAGCCATTGCGCCTGCGCGTCTTCCGATACAAGCTCCCAAAGATCCCGGCCTATGTTAGCGTCAGCCTGGTACCCAAGATCGTTAATGGCGCTAGCGATCAGTTGCGCGGCTTGGGCTTCTGAAGGGTGAACGGGGCGAGGGTCACCGTTGAGCATGGCGTATTCAATCAGGCGCTCTAATTCGTCTACAAGGGCACTTTGACGGCTGTATGCAGCTTCCCGGCCGTCGATGATCTTGTTTACAATTTCCTGTAATTTATTTTTTCGGTTTATCGTCATGTTCGGTCACCATTAAGTCCCAGCTGGGTGGTCAACATCATTAATCTCCCTGAATTTCAATTTAGATTTTCGATTTTCTTTCGCGAGCCTACATCAAGAATGAAGGGCCTGTGTCATGAGTGGCGTCACTCTCAACCCGATTTTGTGCCTGGCGCACCTTCTCTATGACCGTGTTGGAGAGGTACGTCCAGAACCCTTCCTGCCTAAGTGTTTGGTCTAGGCGATCAGGAGGGATAAATCGCGTCATTTCAAAAACAAAATCTCTGTGTTGCTGTTCATCGTTTACCAGTTGCCCTAACCGTTCGTCCGACCGAATCAGAAAGTCATCTTCCAGTTCCCCGTGATCCGCCAGCTTGGCGTTGAGAAGGTCAAGTGCAGGCTCAATGCCATTTTGGGCTAGCCAGCCAATGTCCCATACGTCTCGATACTTGATTCGTCCTGGCCGCATAGCAAATGCGAGCAGCTTGTCTGCAAAGATTTCCTCGCGCGTCTGGGCCTTAATTATTAATGATTCTGTACCAAGATTGATCCCGTAGTGGTTCTGAAGCGTCCGTGGGGTGATCTGGTAGCTGGGTACCGCGCAAATGTCTAAGTGAATTCTTTGAGCTGGCATATCTGGACGCTCAGGTTGTGTGTTTACTTGGAGTTTCCAAGTATCTACATTTCCCTGCTTCTCAGCTTTGGGTTCTGTTACAGAGATCGGCAGTTCGTATTTCTCAGTTAACCGCACTTCCAGCGTGACCTTCAGCTTATCCAGCTCATCCTTGTTGAAACCAGCTCCGCCCGTAAAATCCAGATCCTCGCTTAGCCTGCTAGAACCATAACAGGCGCGGAGGCAGGTTCCGCCTATGAAGGTCAGTTTTTTGAGAAGATCTGCATGGCTTAACTCGCGCAGAATATCGTGATGTAATATTTCTTTGATGACAACAGGGCGCAGCGCAATTAGCTCACGCTGGTTCCTGATGGCCTCGCTAACCAATGTGTCAAATAGCGTCATCCTAAACCTCCGTAACAAGGTTGATGGTGGGCCGGTTAAATCGCTGCATGTCCGCCAGTGCCAATGTGGGTGAGGCCAGGAATAAGTGCCGGCTGACGTCGTAATTCAGCTCGCCTGCTATCTCGGACATTGCACGTTCGGTGTGCAGAAACTCTATTGTTCCAAAGCGACCGCAATTAATTGTGGCTGACCTCGCAGTGCTTACAATCGTAATCCAGGCTATCGGAACTTGAGAGATCAGCCCCGCTTCGCTGAGCGCGGTTTCAAGGCTGATGTAATTAAAATTTCGAGCACGTAAAAGCGCAGCTGCGTGAAAAAGGATTGAACCGCTGCTGTCAGGATTTCCCGCATATTGGTAGATGCCTTTACACACGCGCTCAAGCAATCCGCGCTTTTCAGCACGACGAAGTAGCGATCGATAGGCGCCTGCACTAAGGTCTGGGAAGAGAGATCGAAAAGCCGCGGCTGAATACAGGTACGCATTGATTCCAGACTTTGTTCGTAATAGCCACTGTTCTAGCTGCTGTATAGGCTGCATACTGCGCTCCGCGCTTTGTTTCGCTTAGCGTAACAAAACGCAGACCTAAATCAAACCCAACTTTCTAGAATTACGGTGTCGTCTTCTGGTTGTCTCGGCAGGCGGTAAGGCACGCCCTGCCCCATCTTAGCGGCTTCCTCTTGCACCCAGTCACGGACAGCCTCGGCACTGGCGCCCACGAAGTGATCTCTGGTGGGCTGGTCGAGCTCAAATCTCCGCGCAACAAATTTGCCTGGGAAGTCCTTGGTATTTTCGTAGATAGTCCAGATGCTCAGTTTCTGTTGCACGATGTGCCTCGCTTATCGTTGCTCAGTCAATTTTGGCAGATTATGAACGCCCAGGAGCGTTCTGAATTAGATTGGCTGTTGTACTTTCGCGTTGGACGCGATCCATTTTATCTTCTGCAAAAAAAGATGCGAACATGAATGGCACAATAGAGACTGCTAGGGCAAACATACCAACTCCTACATGCCACCACCAAAGAGCCTCACCGCGCATACCCTCTTGAACTCCTTTGCCGATCGCGAAAAGGGCTACTGCAACTAATAGCATGGCAAGTAACCTCCAAAGCAATGGCGACTTAGTAAAATCCTTTCCAGGCTTTAGGTCCATGATCTACCTCCAATTGAATTCTCCCTTGATTTATACTTGGGCGTTAGGGCCGGTAATAAGCACCAGTCCTTTAGGAAACCATGCCATAGGCGCACCATTTACATCGAGTTCTCGCCACCGCGCTCCATCGTCAAGTTCATCGTCCGATTCTAAGCGGTCGATCTGATCCTCTATGCCCACTGGAACAGCTGTTGCAATCGACTCTAGGACCCAGTCATCGCACAGTTTTAGTTGCTCACGCGCCAGATATTCGTAGTTGGCACTTGGGTCATCAAACATCGGCTGTGTTGCTATCATCTCGGAAGCTCCGGTTTCCAACTATCAAATGTGTTTAGCAAGATCAGCCAGGGAGGCTGCTGCCTCCGGACTTTGGCAGTCAGCCAACTTCCGACAGTACGCTTCGCGGTAGCGCTGACCAACGGACGCAAGTGGGTCATAGCCGTTCAGCTCGTCAAGCGTCCGATCAGCACCGCATCTGCTACAGCGGGGTCGATCTATCTCGACAACATTGCAGTTATCGTCGGTCATAGTCGTTTTCCCATTACGCTTTTAGCGGGTGATCAGGGGCATGTTCCAGATAGGTAGACCTGATCAGCAATAAATCCTCTTTTGCGCTTCTTCGTGTCGGGTATGCGACCACTCGAACTAAACTCGCACAAATAAATGAGGTCGTCCACATCGCGAAAAGAAAGCGCAACAACGGCTGGATCTGTTCTAAGCCAGCGTCGTATCCAGACGCTAAACCGTAAAGAACTGCACATGCGCATAGAAAACTACCAATATGCCGAACCGCGCTTTTCTTCACTCCAGACCACAAGCGCACCAAAAACCCTGTTCGCGATAGCTTCAGGTGACTCTCAATGGTCGCCGCACTAAACTCACCTGAATAGCGCTGTTCGTCAGGTATGTTTTTATAAGATTCAATTGTCATCACTTGTCCGTATTCCCATTACTTGAATTTGCCAGTTGGCCAGTCAAACAAGTCAGGATTTGACTGCTCATCACAGTCCCAACCGAACTGCCATTCACTATGACGCCAGTCGTCTTCCTGGTACGGGTTATCATCCGGTGTCTTTCTGCCCCGGAAGGCCTGATGCCCTTCATCGGCCGGCAGATCTTCATTTGGGCTCTCAGTCTTTTGTTTCATGGCCGATTTCCAATCCTAATTATTTGCCTGGTCATCGCTGATCCAGTTGAACACCCAGAGCCGTGCTGAGTTCGCAGTAATTGCGATCAGCTTGAGGCTGACCAGAATAAGCGCAGCGATATACCAACCGAAGTGAGACGGCGCCACGATGAATAATTCAGTCCCAGAGCCAAACAGCAAGCCCGCTAAACCAATACCAACTTGCCAGCCCCAAAAGATCAAGAATGGGGTCAATATAAGCAACAGGGTGGTTTTGAAATTTATCGACATCCACTTCTCCGTTTTTCACGCAACTATTTATCAGTTGATTTTGCATTAAATCGTCACACGACTTTCAAAACCTGCAAGTCTTACAACGACGTAATTATTGGCTCGATACCGATTCCCATCACCGAATGGTCATCAAAATTCGCGAATTCGCGTTGTCGAGAATCGCCGCCGATTCTTCAGGGCCAGAACTTTTTAAATCAGCGAGTTCGGTTTGTGCGATCTGGATTCCGACGCCCATCTTGCGACCTTTCATCTTAAAAAAACGGAGCGCGGCACGCTCACCGAATGTGAGTGATTCTGGACTTTTGCCAGTCAAGCTTTTGGCTACCTGGCGTGGATAAAATTTACGCTTCTTCATATACAACTCTCCGAATTCCAATTTTCAGCCCGGCGAAGGGCCAGGCTCTTGACGTTCCTCATCATCGACCGCCAAGACATAGGTTTTTGATCGGTCTAAAGAAGGCTCGGCCAACTCACACCCAACGGCGCAGAGAACATGCATAAGCAGCCCCTCATCAGGCTTTCCTTTCGCTGCTTCCAGCAATCCCGACAGAGCAGGCAGAATATCGCAATCAAGTTTCGCCATCGCCGCCTTAAAAGTGGGCTCCCACTTCTCCACTTCTTGCCTGAACCCGTCCTCTCCTTTCAAAAAAATCGCTTGTTTTCGACATGTGTACAGCTTGTGTGAAATTTCGACTATTTGTTCTGAACTCATTGGCGCTGTGCTCCGATTTCCAATGTTCAGTTTGTTGTTGCCTTGGCCAACTTGCCAGTGATCGCTTTCGCGAACTCTTCCGGAGTCAGCCGAACCTCTTTTACACCCTCGGCATCTTCAATCCGGATAAAATAAAAACCGTGAGTGTCCTGCGCAATCTGTACTTCAGCATCCATAGTCCGCATTCCCACGTTCAGTTGCGTTGCTGGCTACCGGATTTGAAAGGCGACCATAGGTTCAGGCCCGCCCAGCAGATTCCCAAGGCCAGGCCAACCACCACTAACCCTAATGAAACGTTGATGGCAACGGTACTGGAGGGATCTGGAAGCTGGATAACAGCAGTGACTCCACCTATCCAGAACAAAGTATTTCCCGCCAAGGCAACTGGACGGTTCTTCTTGCCCAGCAACTGTGAAACCATCAGCAAACAGGCTATGGCAAGCGCTAATATCTTTAATTCAATCATTGGCGGTTTCCACTGTAGTTACTTTAGTCGCTTTGATCTTGGTGTTCACTCATCCGGGTTCCCATGATTCAGCCATTCACAATGGCTTCATATTTTTCGGTTAGTTCATTCAGAAACTGATCGACGGCACGAAAGCGTTCTGGATCGTTGCGTCCGATTGCAATTACTAATAGTGAGTGAAGATTGCTGGGGCAGTATTGAAATCGTCGCTCGACATAGCCGCTACCTCATACGCCCTATCAACATTTTTGTCGCTTGGAGCATAGCCCCAGAAAAATCCTTTGGGCATTGCAGTGACACTCACCCCATCTTCTGACACTACGATGTTGTAGTCGTCACCTAAGCGAAGCGTCTCAATGTCGGCAAGGGAAGCAAACATTCCCTCACGAACGACATCCAATACCATCCAACCACAAGGTTTTCTTATGGCGCAGGCTTCAGTCAAGTCTTCTTGCAGACTTAGGAAAGCACGGGAGCGATCTATAGATGCTTTCACTAGCAGTTCATTGATCATGCCAATCCACATTAATATAAAGACCGCAAAACCGATCAATACAACTTTTAATTTGCTATTACGCCAATCATTTTGCTGATGGGAGTTATCTAATAGCGTCTTCTTTTTAAGGAAGGCTTGTTTAGCATTATCGGTCATCTCTCTGGTGTCCCATAATTATTTTGTGAGTTTAGATTTGAATTCGAACACCAGAAAAGCCTCCCGCCCAACTTCGACGTTTTACCCGGAACGGCCACTAGGTAGCTGAGTTCATGATAGGGGGCCGTCGAAATAGAATCTCGGTGCGTATTGTTGCCAGGCGGAATTTTCCTGGCACACTCAGGGCCAAAGCGGCACCGAATTCATCAAATTGTTGCGTCGCTGAGTAATTACACTTTTCATCTCGGTAACCGTTAAAAATTGAGGGTTACTATTCCCCATCAGCACGAAGTTGGATAGAGCGAGCGCGTTCCCGAAGGTTCCTTTAACAAAACCAGTATCGGTGTATATTCCCGTTTCGGTTGATAGCGCTAGGAGGCGGCTTGCGGCCCCCTTATCGGGAAAGTTCTGCTCCAAGTCAATGTTGGATGCGTTCGCGCCGGGCATTAGAGCGTAATGTTGGATTGCCGCCAACTGAACAGAGTGAGCGGCATTAACGACCTCACTCATTTTTCCTTTTCGTTCGACCTGGGGAGCTGACCAGGCAAAATGAAAAACCGCGATGCCAACCAAAATTCCGAGGCATCCGATAGCAATAAAATTCCAAAAACCCATCTTTCTACTCATAGCCAAAGTTCTCCATTTTCCAATGTAGCCATTAAATATTTTTGTCGTTATCGCTGTCACACGAATTGGCAATGAATATCGCATATTCACCGTCATAAACAGCTATGCACTTGCCCTGCTTGAGCGCACTCTGGTGCTCGGGCGTTAATAACAAATGGGTACTGGCGCAAGAGCTAGTGCGTTTTTCAAAGGCCCCCCGTGACTCCAGAGATTTATCTATAATCTCAACGTCAGCAGCCCCGAGCGGATATTCAGATTTAAAGCTCATTCTTGCGTCCTCTTGGAACCGTTTTCCCATGTTGGCTCTCCCCCAAAATAAAGGGGTCAAAACCCCAGTTCTGATTTTCGGATGGCAATCCGGTTGCGTTGATACGTTAAGATCTCTTTCGCGTTATGAGGGGTTATGCCGGATGAGAAGGCACTTTTTACGTCAGCCTCGGCCAGATCCAGCGCAATATTTTCCAGTCGTCTCCGTTCATTGGCAGCCGGGGATTCCTCAGCATGCTGCCCTTTCATCATCATTCGTGCTGCATATTGGGTTTCGTAGCTCATGGCATCGCCCTCGATTTAACTATTAGATATCCGATTATTGGCACGTTGTACGATCTCCCATTAGTTGACCCGGATCGCATATACGGCTTTTTCGCCAGGTCCGAAGTGTTTGTGTTCGATATTCTGGGATTTAAAGCCTCGCCACGGACGAACCAGTATTCGATCTCGATCATTTGCCGCTGGGTAGCCCAGTTTAATATGAACTTCGTCGTACACCCGGCCCTCTAATCTTTTGGGTGTTATTAGTCATTACAAACCTCAGTTTCCCATGGTGTTAAGGGTCAGATTCGCCGCTCGCCTCTCGCAATTTTCTTTGATCTGGCAATACCTCGGAAAATAACGATTCCAGTTGCGGTGATTGCCCCCGAGAGGATTAATAAGGAAATCACTGTTGGCCCCTCGGAGTTGGTCAGCCCCAAAAGTGCAGCAAGTACAGTACCTGCCACAGAAATGGCTAATGCAGTCCGCATGTGGGCCGACAGGGTCCTTATTGCTTTATCATCTGCTCTCATTTCGATCACCTATTCGAGTTCCCATACTCTCATTTAGTGCTTTTCGTACAGAATCTAGTCATCCATTACAGACGGTCGTCCAGCGTGCCTGTCTAGCCACGCGATCCGCTCTGGAGAGTAATTCTCACCCTCCCACTGGCGCGTCACTAGTGCCAATGCCTTAACCCTGTTGCGCTCTTGCACTGATTGGCGCCTTGCAACTAAGGAGTAAAGAAGTACAAGAACGCTGATCACTGTTGTAACGAGAAATTGTGGTTGAAGCAGATTATTCATTTCACCAATCATCATTCCGTTCTCCCATATTGTTCATCTGGTGTATGTGGCCAGCTTCTTTCCCAGATCATCGGCGAGAGATCCGTACCCATCTTCACGCACAGCCCGAGCAAAGGCTTCAATCCCTTTTCGTGCATTGGCGTCTCCCCACTCCAGCACAATACAGCCGTCATTTAGCGGCTTGCCGTCGTTACGTTCAACGTGATACTTGCCATACAGACCTTTATTTCTACTATCGCTCATCACTAACTGAACTCCCATTATTGAACTTGTATAAAGCATGCTTTGGTTTTGATCTCGCCATCGTCGCGCTTTCTCATCGTGATAAGCACCAGTCCTTTAGGCAACCATGCCATAGGCGCACCACTCACTTCGAGTCCCCGCCACCGCGCGCCATCATCAAGTTCATCGTCCGATTCTAAGCGGTCGATCTGATCCTCTATGCCCACTGGAACTGCTGCTGCAATCGACTCCAAGCTCCAGTCAATGCCCAGTTTCAGTTGCTCACGCGCCAGATATTCGTAGTTGGCACTTGGGTGGGCCATCAAACACCGGTTGTGTTGCCATCTTCATTGTGTTGTTTCCAATATTACTGAGAGTGTTTGGGCGAGCATCTGGCGATCTTTTTTGAGACCGTTACTCCGCGATAAATTACCACCCCAGCGACTACCACTCCTGTTGCAACAAGAATGATGGATAGCGCAGTTGGACCCTCCGGGGCTCTAAGCCCAACCCAATCTGCGGTGAATATGAAAGCGATTGCAGCGACCAGGGCCCCGATGAGGTGGTTGATACAGAAATTGATCGCCTGCTTGTCTGTATTCATAATGATTACTCCGAATTCCAATAATGAATTTAAGGGTATTGTAGCACATCACAGAGGTGCTGCAAGTGATTTCGAATCCACTCTTCTTTGATCGGACCCCAATCGTTAATCTTGTAATTTCCGGTCTTTGTCGCGCCAATGAACTCACACACAACCCCGATTTCGCCCAGCGCAGCGATCGTGCCCTGCGCAGTGCGCCTGGGCATGCCTGTGACCCGCATGATCGCCGGAACAGTGCTCACGCCAGTGTCAATGAGATAGGCAACGTAAAGCCGCCGGTAGAAGCTGGATTGTGTCTTGCTCACGCTTAGCGAATCTCCTGGCTAATGAATCTCGATGCGGTGGGTCGGAACGACGAATTCCCATTGTTACTTTTTTTGGCTCTGCACTTTGGCCACTTCCTGTTCCAAAAACGAGCCAATCCGGCTTATTCGTTCGGAATTGCATTGTTGGCACCAATGCGGCGACCAATGCGTTCCCGCTGGCCGATCACAGCCAGGCTCAACGCAGGGCTTGCCAGTTTGATATTGAGGGCCATTAAGTGGGTCGTTTTGATCTTGATGTCTACTCATCCGGTTTCCAACTATCTAAGATGTTTAACAAGGTCGGCCAGTAAACCCGATGCTTGTGGGCTTTTGCAGCCAGTCAGCTTCCGGCAGTACGCATTCCGGTAGCGTTGACCAACAGGTGCAAGTGGATCGTAGCCGTTCAGTTGGCCTATCGTCCGATCCGTATCGCATTTGCTACAGTGGGGTCGATCTATCTCGACTACACGCATCATCTTGGCTTTTGTGCTTACTTTAATCGAGCCATCTCCCTGAAACCGAATTCCCATGGTGTTAAAGCGTATTCGCGGTGGCCATCGATGAAGCTCTTGGCACAGGTTTGCCAAGGTTCTTATCGAATGTGGTTCTTTTCATCCAGTATTCGGATGTAATTCCACGCAGCCTGACGCGAGACGCTTCGATCCTAATGATTTTGACCACCTTCAAATAAGCGTGTCCGTATTCCCAGCTAACCGTCTCGCCTTCTTCGTAGTTCATGCCGAACTCCCGCACCCGTATTCCCATTATATATTCGACTCGATCAGCCCTTCTGTTTTTAGCGCTGCCTTCAAATCAACTGCGAGATATCTATCGGGCTCAACGGTCATCCAGGTTCCAGCGGAAGACATATGCACCTGGCGCTGCTTGCCTGATTCGGTGATCCAAATCTGCCCTAACTCACCAGCTACGGCCTGTGCCGCTGCTTGGGCCCGGTGACTCTTGATTGTGTCTGGACGCCCAGCTTTGCAGCTGTAAAATGCAGCGTTTTTCGTAGCCATAACCAACCTCTTCGTATTTCCACGTTAGTCTTTGATCGATCCGGGCGCTTGAACAACCCGGAATGGTTTGCCTTTGGCCGCCTCTAAAGCCCGACGAATATCAGTAGCTATAGCTGCATCGTCCAGATCAGGGTTTATTATTAGAACACCTTCACCTGTCGTAAATTTTCCATCGATAAGCTTTTGCATATCAACTTCGGGCCGGTAACCTCCACGAGCCATATTCAGAACTTTGGATAGCTCAGGTGTTGCATATATGCCGCCTGCCATCGTTAGCTCGTCGCTCAGATGTCCAAAGGGCAGATGATTTTTGTCGTCAGTCATACTGAATTTCCAATATTGTTTAATTGCTATGTTCAGTAGCCCAGCGGTTGATCTCCCGGCCTCACAAGTTAATCTCGACTGCACTGGCCGGAACCAGCACCCCAAAATGTTGCTCTACTTTGCACCGAAACGTTTCCCAGTCAGACAAAGAGGGTTGCTCATGTGTGCAATAGAGACACTGTGACGCCCCAGCCAACTGCTCAGTTACCGACCTATGGATATCCATTCCGAACCGACTGTCAAACCGAGCAACCGTCGATCCGTCAGAGCAATGTACCCACACCCGTTGCCGGAGATCATCTAACTGAATTTCTTAGTCATCAGACAAAATCGAACCCCGGATTCCCATGTTACGACCAAGGCCAAAGCGGCACCGAATCCATTAAACGCTCTCGGCGTTCACTGATCACATCTCGAAGTTCTTCTAATTCCAAAAACTGCGGCTGACCATTTCCCGTCAGAACGTAGTTAGATAATGCAAGCGCGTTGCCCATGGAGCTTTCACCAAACTCGGTTTTTATTCTGATACCTGTCTCGCCGGATAGGCGAAGGAGATTGTTCATCGAGTTCGTGTTCGGGAATGCTCTGTTCAAGTCAATGGATGAGGCGCTGGCGTCAGGCATAAGCGCGTAATTCTGAATGGCCATGATTTGAACGGCGTGAGCCGAGTTGACCAGCGCGATCATTTTCTCCTTCTGCTCAATTTGGGGGCCTGCCCAGGTAAAATGAAGAACGGCTAGGGCGGCCACAATCGCAACGCTGCCGGTGGCGATAAATTTACCAAAACTCATCTGTTTACTACTCATTCAAATTCTCCCGAATTCCAACAATCAATTTATGGATATTGTAGCACTTCAATAAGGTGCTGCAAGTGATTTCGAATCCATTCTTCCTTGATCGGGCCCCAGTCGTTAATTCTGTAATTTCCGGTCTTGGTCGGGCCGACGAACTCACAGACAACTCCGATTTCGCCCAGCGCAGCGATCGTGCCCTGCGCAGTGCGCCTAGGCATGCCTGTTACCCGCATAATCGCCGGCACGGTGCTCACGCCAGTGTCAATGAGGTGGGCGACGTAAAGACGACGATAGAAGCTGGATTGTGTCTTGCTCACGCTTAGCGAGTCTCCTGACTAATGAATGTCGATACAGGCGGTCGGGCCGGCGAATTCCAATTAAGCCGCTGGGCCAAAGAATGGTGAATAATCTGCGTCTCGGAGAGCCTTTTCGGCTTCCGAAAGGTCAGTCCACCGATGCTTTTCCAAAAACTCGTCGTCGCGGCTGGATGGTTGTGGCTCCAACTCCCATTCACCATCACGACTTAAGCAGTTACCATGCATCCGAACCGCAAAAGTTGGGGTATCCTCCGGCCGCGACGTGCGCTCGATCCTGGCCCCAGTCTTGGTTTCAATCCACTGGGTCGGCACCAGTCCGTGGCTTTTCTGATCGCCCATAATCCCTCTCCCAAACTTCCTACCTGTCACTGTATGTCAGCGCATCACAACCCGTTAAATATCAGCCGGGGGCAGGACGCCGATTTCCAATCCTAATTATTTGCCTGGTCATCGCTGATCCAGTTGAACACCCAGAGCCGTGCTGAGTTCGCAGTAATTGCGATCAGCTTGAGGCTGACCAGAATAAGCGCAGCGATATACCAACCGAAGTGAGACGGCGCCACGATGAATAATTCAGTCCCAGAGCCAAACAGCAAGCCCGCTAAACCAATACCAACTTGCCAGCCCCAAAAGATCAAGAATGGGGTCAATATAAGCAACAGGGTGGTTTTGAAATTTATCGACATCCACTTCTCCGTTTTTCACGCAACTATTTATCAGTTGATTTTGCATTAAATCGTCACACGACTTTCAAAACCTGCAAGTCTTACAACGACGTAATTATTGGCTCGATACCGATTTCCAATGCTATCTGCAGACAACCGAATGTTAATTTCTTGTCCCCTGTTAATGCGGAAGGACGACCACTCACTTTTATTCGCTTTCGACGCCAACCCCACCGATGCAGCGTTCAAGCTCCGCGCCAAGCGTGTCTGGTATTTTGGATTCAATATCCTTTTGATACTGCTCAACGCGAGCAATTAAAAGATCAATGCTCTCAACGTGCTCTGGATTAGAGCCCAGCTTTACACACTCCTCTTTGTAAGTGCGAAGTGCCGCAGGAACTGCGCGGTCTTTAGCGCAAAGCAACAAGGAATCCTTATGGGTGTACGTCTTTCCATTAACTGGATTTTTAGCTGCAATTTCAAACTTACGATCAATTGTCATAATCACTCTCACTATAAGGTTTAGATTTTTCCCAGCCAACTGGCTCTTTATCTTTCTATTACATTACATGCCCATTATATAAGTTTTCAGTATCTGAAAGAATGCGATATCTACCCTCACGGAAATGCTGAGGCTGGAAAAAATCCCGCCACAATTAAGCTAAATGGCTTAGGATCGGTTTGGCATTTTCGTTAACTATTCAGGCCAGTCGGGCCGCTGAATCAGGCTTGCTTGAAACGCTACTCCGTGTCGGAGACAATCATTTCCCGGCAGAAATCGAAATACTTGCGTTCCATATCTTCCTTGCTTCCTGTGAACCGCTCTTTATAGTCCTCGAACCAGTACACGTCGCCTTCTTTACACAACGCTGGCCCGCTCCCGTTCAGGTATAAGATCACCTCGCAGCCATCATAATTAACGGCCCAGTCCTTCTGTTCTTCAGTAAGTAAGGTCGTTGAAATGCACTAGATTGCCGGATGCCTTGAATTCTTCAAAAGTCATTTCGATTTCCATGTTTATAATCCTTGTCTGCGTGATTTCCCTCAGTATGCCATAGTCGATCGATCGACAAAGTAGGACAGATTTTTGGGTCGCCGGCTCGGAAACCTCGGCTTCCCATGTTGGCTCTCCCCCAAAATAAAGGGGTCAAAACCCCAGTTCTGATTTTCGGATGGCAATCCGGTTGCGTTGATACGTTAAGATCTCTTTCGCGTTATGAGGGGTTATGCCGGATGAGAAGGCACTTTTTACGTCAGCCTCGGCCAGATCCAGCGCAATATTTTCCAGTCGTCTCCGTTCATTGGCAGCCGGGGATTCCTCAGCATGCTGCCCTTTCATCATCATTCGTGCTGCATATTGGGTTTCGTAGCTCATGGCATCGCCCTCGATTTAACTATTAGATATCCGATTATTGGCACGTTGTACGATCTCCCATTAGTTGACCCGGATCGCATATACGGCTTTTTCGCCAGGTCCGAAGTGTTTGTGTTCGATATTCTGGGATTTAAAGCCTCGCCACGGACGAACCAGTATTCGATCTCGATCATTTGCCGCTGGGTAGCCCAGTTTAATATGAACTTCGTCGTACACCCGGCCCTCTAATCTTTTCCGCCAGTAGTCTGTCTGTAATCGGTACTCAAAGAGCTTGGCACCGTCCTTCATTTGATCGTATTCGGCTTTTACTGGAAGGTGCAAAATCCGCTTACGGACTGGCATGACGTTCTACTGCTATTTCAGATCCATTGCAGCTCATTGTCATCGTATAAACCTTCTTCATTGCTAAGTAGACTTGATGAAAAGCGAAGCACCCATCGAATAGTGCCCGTGGCCGACAAGCGCATTACCGCGACACCCACGCTGCCGATGTGTTGCTTGCTGTGAAATCCTGTTGACGAAAGGACAAGAGCGTCACTCCCAACCTGACCCATACCAAAGCCTCGGCAACGTTTTCCCATGGAAATTAGGCGTGACCGTTTTTGCAATGAGAACACCAAATGCCTTTACTCGGGCTGCATAGCGCTGACTTACCGCAATGCGGACACTTCACATTAATAGATCCAGACATGATCGGTTCCCTATGCTGTTTCAGCGTCCGTGTTCGGCAAGCCACCGGTTGATCTCCCGATCAAGTTTGTTCGCCAACTGTTCGCGCAATTTCTTTGCCATTTTCGGATCACCATCTGACATTGGCTCATGTTCACGAAGAGCTTCGATAGCCACGTTATAGGCCTCTACCTTTTCCTCGATGTATTCTTCGGTGATCCTGGTTCTCATTGCGCAGTTTCCAGCTATCGAATGTGTTTGCGTATTCCAGACCAAGGTTGCCACTGATTCCAGACGAAGCCTGCCACCCATTCCACGCGAAAGCTGCCACTGATTCCACGGCAAAGCTGCCACCCCGGCAGGTTGCCTGGTCCGCCCCATCGAAACCGTCCGACGCGGGATAACTTAACGGTACTCTGAGTCTTTTCATCCGGAGAAGATCAGATGCCAGCAAAGAGGTTATCCATGCGTAAGATCAAAGAAGTCCTTCGCCTGAAATGGGAGCGAGGGCTAAGCAACCGACAGATTGCGGCGGCCTGCGGCGTCAGCCGCCCCACGGTAAGCGAGTATCTTCGGCGTTTGGCCGAAGCCGGTCTGAACTGGCCATTGCCGGAGGATCTGGGGGAGGCTCGCCTAGAACAAATGCTGTTTCCGCCACCCCCAGACTTGCCGGCTCAGGTCCGAGGCATACCGGACTGGAAGCAGATTCACGATGAACTGAAGGGTAAATACGTCACTCTGTTCCTGCTCTGGCAGGAGTACCGGCAGGCAAACCCAGAGGGGTATCAGTACAGCTGGTTCTGCGAGCGCTACCGGGCCTGGCAGGGCAAGTTGGACCTGGTGATGCGCCAAGACCATAGAGCGGGTGAGAAGCTGTTTGTGGACTACGCCGGCCAGACCGTGCCCGTCATTGACCGCACCACCGGAGAGATCCACGAGGCGCAGATCTTTGTGGCGGTTATGGGCGCTTCCAATTACACCTACGCCGAAGCCACCTGGAGCCAGAAGCTGCCGGACTGGATTGGCTCCCACATCCGGGTCTTCGAATTCCTCATGGGAGTGCCTGAACTGGTAATTCCGGATAACCTAAAATCCGGTGTGACCAAAGCTCACCGATACGAGCCGGATCTCAACCCGACCTACCAGGACATGGCCGCCCATTACGGCGTGGCCGTTGTCCCTACGAGGGTCCGAAAGCCACGTGATAAAGCCAAGGTGGAAGGCGGTGTGCTGATCGTCGAACGCTGGATCCTGGCGGCGCTGCGCCACCGTCAGCACTTCTCGCTCGGGCAGCTCAATGCAACCCTCCGTGAGCTGCTGGAGAAACTCAACAACCGCCCCTTCCGGAAGTTACCCGGCTGCCGGCGTGACCACTTCGAACAACTGGACAAGCCCGTTCTACAGCCGCTACCGGCAGAGCCGTATGTCTACGCAGAGTGGAAGAAGGCTCGGGTGAACATCGACTACCACATAGCCGTTGACGGGCATTACTACTCGGTACCCTACACCCTGATCAAGAAGGAAGTGGAGGTGTTCGGCGACAATTAGGATGACCGGTTAACGACAATTATCTTGGCCGGTTGGGTGTAACAATCGGTACTTTGTTTTCCACTGTGGAGCACAAGGTGCCTGGTCAACACATAACCAACCGACAAGAGGAGCTGTACATGCAGCACCGACAAAATGGCGCAAGCCAAGAAGTAGCTGCCGCCAAGGCAGGCGTTTCTGTCCGATCTGGGCGACGCATCGAGACATCAGCACAAAAACCCTGCCTTGACACCGAGCGGCAATGGCGTACCCGAGAAGATCCACTGGAAGCGGTTTGGGAAACAGAGTTGCTCCATCTGTTAGAAAATGAGCCTAAGCTGACCGGTACAACTCTGCTTGATTATCTGCAAGAGCATTACCCTGAGCACTACGATCAGACCATTCTGCGCACCCTGCAACGCCGTGTGAAGCTCTGGCGGGCGCTACACGGGCCGGAACGCGAGGTCATTTTTCGCCAGCAGGCGGTTGTGGCGCAACAGGGGTTTTCTGATTTTACCCACCCCGACAACCCGGTTACGATTCAATCCAAGACCTTTCCACACCTGCTCTATCAATTTCGATTGGCCTACAGCGGTTGGCGCTCGGTTACCGTCGTTCAAGGTGGTGAGAGTTATGCGGCTCTGGCGGCGGGCTTGCAGCGAGCCTTACAACAGGTGGGTGGCAGTCCCATTGAGCACCGCACCGACAGCTTAAGCGCGGCACGCAATAACCGTCAAAACGTGTGGACTGAGGCTTATAGCGAGCTGTGCCAGCATTACCGCATGACACCCACTCGCAATAATCTGGGGCAGTCCCATGAAAACGGCGTAGTGGAGTGCGCCAATGGCTCGCTCAAGAAACGCTTGGCACAACAGTTGTTATTGCGCGGTCACAGTGACTTCGACGGTGTTGCGCACTATCAGGCTTTTATTGATCGCGTTGTCGACAAGCTCAATCAGCGCAACCGATCGCGCGCGCTTGAAGAGCAGGCGGCCTTGCAGCCTCTGCCGGAGTTTACGGCGGCCGAGTATCAGACCCTCCACTTTAAGGTGACGCGCAGCTCAACGATCGAAGTCCGGCGCGTTGTTTACACCGTGCCATCGCGGCTGATTGGAGAGTCGGTACAAATCCGGTTGCACCACGACAAGCTGGTGCTGTTCGTCGGACAGCAGCCGGCACTGACATTACCGCGCATTTACCCCAAACCTGGCGAGAATCGCGCCCGCAGCGTCAATTACCGGCACGTTATCCGCTCGCTGGCCTCGAAGCCGCAGGCCTTCCGTTACTCTCAGTTGCGTGATGACTTACTCCCGGACGACAACTACCGTCAACTCTGGCAGCTTGCGGATACGCACCTTGAAGCCCGAGAAGCCTGCAAATGGATCGTGACAACATTGCGACTGGCCTTCGAGTACGATGATGAACAGTCGCTGGGGGAGGATCTGCTGATTGAGGCCCAAGCAGGCCGGTTCGCGTCCATTACCGAGATCCAGTCACGCTACCTTCGCGGCAACCCAGACCTCAAGTGCTCTGCATCAAGCCAACACACCTTAGTGAGCTACGACGAGCTACTGTCCTCGATCAACAGTCAGGAGGCACAGATATGACAGGCTCTGTCGCTTTACTGTTAAAAGAACTCCGTCTGCCGGCCTTCCACCGTCATTACCAATCGCTCTGGGAAACCGCCATTGAGAAGAACTGGTCACACACCGATTACCTAGCGGCATTGTGTGAGTACGAGCTCTCAGACCGCTACCAGCGCCGGACCCAGAAGTGGGTACGCGAGGCAAAACTTGCCGCCAACAAGACCTTCTCAGCGCTTGATCAAAGCGCGTTCAGCCGCCCCTGCAACACCGCACTGGCAAGGCTGCAACAAGACAGTGACTGGGCACACCATGCCGACAATGTGCTGTTGATTGGCCCCAGCGGCACTGGCAAAACCCATATCGCTAATGCACTGGGTCATCAACTCACCGAACAGGGGGTACGCTGCAAACTGTTCCCTGCCATAGCGCTGGTTCAGCACTTACAACAGGCCAAGCGCGATCTCGACTTGATGACAGCCATGACACGGCTGGATAAATACAGGGTCGTCATCATCGATGACATCGGTTATGTAAAAAAGACGGATGCAGAAACCCAGGTACTGTTCGAGTTCATCGCCCATCGCTATGAGAGTGGCAGTCTAATCGTCACAGCCAACCAACCATTTAGTGAGTGGGATCAAATCTTCCCAGACAGCATGATGACTGTAGCGGCCATAGACCGGCTGATACACCACGCAACTATTATCGAATTAGAGGGGGAAAGTTACCGAAGACAGCAGCATCTCAAGCAGGCTGCAAAGAGTAAGAAGTAAGACCACCCAACCGGCCATCATAGTTGTCGCGGACCGGACAGGATAGTTGACGCCGAACATGGAGGTTCGGATCACCCACAACACCATTGAGTGTTTTTACCGGGGCAACCGGATCGCCAGCCACCGTCGCTCTGACCAGAAGGGGCGGCATACCACCATCGCCGCCCATATGCCCGAATCCCATCGGCAGGCGGGTGAGTGGTCGCCGGAACGGCTCACTGCCTGGGCGGCCAAGACCGGACCCGCGACGGAAAAGCTCATCCGCACCGCACTGGGTGCCCGCAAACACCCGCAGCAGGCCTACCGCTCCTGCCTGGGCATTCTCCGGCTGGGAAAGAGCTACGGCGAGGCACGATTGGAAGCCGCCTGCCAGCGCGCCTTAATGCTGGGTAGCTGCCGCTACAAAAGCATTGAATCCATTCTCAAACACCGCCTGGACCAGAAGCCCCTGGAAGAACAGCAAGAGCTGGCCTTACCGGATACCCACGACAACATCCGCGGCCCAACCTACTACCACTGAGGGAACCTGACATGCTGAAACATCCGACTCTGGACAAACTCCATGCCCTCAAATTGACCGGCATGGCCGCCGCACTGGCTGATCAGTCGGCCACGACTGACATCACGGAACTGAGCTTCGAGGAACGCCTTGGACTGCTGGTCGATCGGGAGATGACCGAACGAGATAACCGACGCCTGACCAGCCGGCTGCGCCGGGCTGGACTGCGACACACCGCCGTTCTCGAAGACCTGGATTACCGGAACTCACGCGGCCTGGATAAGGGATTAATCCAATCCCTGGCAAGCTGCCAATGGGTGAAGGAACACCTGAATGTGCTCATCACCGGCCCCACCGGCGTTGGCAAAACCTGGCTGGCCTGTGCCCTGGCGCACAAAGCCTGTCGGGAAGGCTACACCGCACAGTACGTTCGCCTGACCCGGCTGCTACGAGAACTGACCATCGCCAAAGGAGACGGCCAGTACCCCAAACTCCTGACCAACCTCGCCAAAGTCGATGTGCTGATCCTGGACGATTGGGGGCTCATGAAACTGAGCGCAGAGAACCGAAGAGACTTGCTGGAAGTGCTGGAAGACCGGTATGGCCGTCGTTCCACCATCGCCACCAGCCAACTCCCTATCGAGGAATGGCATGACGTCATCGGTGACGCCACTCTGGCGGATGCCATTCTGGATCGGCTGGTTCACAACGCCTACAAGATCAACCTCAGGGGTGAATCCATGCGAAAACGACAAGCAAAGTTGACGGGCACCACAGCTTCGGAGTAACAATGAAATCCCCGCGTCGCTAAGCTCCGATGGGTGGCAGCCTTGCTCCGGTCCGGGTGGCAGGCTTCAGGTGGAATGGGTGGCAACCTTCAGCGGTTTACGCAGTGTTTAACAAGATCAGCCAAGAAGGCTGCTGCCTCCGGGCTTTGACAGTCAGCCAACTTCCGACAGTACGCTTCACGGTAGCGCTGACCAACAGCCGCAAGTGGGTCATAGCCGTTCAACTCGTCAAGCATCCGATCAGCACCGCATCTGCTACAGCGGGGTCGATCTATCTCGACAACATTGCAGTTATCGTCGGTCATAGTCGAATTCCCATATCTCAAAGATTATTCCGTCTGATTTTTCTTGCAGCACTACCGCAAGCTGCGCTTACCCAAAAGAAACCGATGACGACAATACCGATCATCCCGATAATCACACGGTCTATAGAGTTGGCTAGAATCTCGTAAATCAGGTAGCCGAAAACTATGACGCCCAAAACAAGGCAAGCCCGAAACATCCAGGTGGTAAAGTAAAAGTCATAATCGTTTTTAAGTGTCATGTATTAATCCTGTGATCGTTTTCCTGCTTTTACTCACTTGCCGATGTATTGGAAAAGCGGTGTTTTCCCGGCTTTCTTGTCGAACGTAGCTGTCTCATCTGCCCCGGCGGCTTTCCCGAACCAAGCAATTAGATGGTCCGGAAAGTCGGCATTGGATTTTCGGTAATCGACTACGGCACGACGCACCAACTCTCTGTCCATTACCGCCAATTGCTGCGCATCAAGTAATGCGGCGATTTGGTCGGCTATATCCGCTCTGGATACTTTGTATGCTCGTTGCAGAACCCAGGCCAACTCACAGAGCGCAATGGTTGAAACGGCGCACGGGGAGTCTGCGGTGCAGTGAGTCTCGATGAAATCCGCAGCGATGATGTGCTGCTCGGGGTCGCCTTCAGCATCGACCAGAAACCGAACCAAAACATTGGTATCCAAAGCCTTCATTCGCAGACAACTCCGGACTTAATAGCGTCGTCCATTTCCTCTATAGATACAGAACGCCCACCACTCTTGATCCGACCCTTGAGCGCCATCAGGTCACCCTTGGCTATCGTTACCCTTAGAGTGCCGTCATCCTCCACTACCCATGCCAGCTTGTCCCCCCTCTGAACATCGAGTGCGTGTCGGATCTCCCGAGGGATGACTAACTGGCCTTTTTCACTGACTGTTGATTCACCCCTGATCATTTCGCAATCTCCTGTCTGAATGATTTCATGCAACACTCAAAGTATACCGTCTTACTAATCGTAAGACAATCTGTAAGTGACTACATAAGCGAGCCGGTGATCAGGCATACACGCTGCTCACCTGTAGCGCAGATCATCATTTTGAGCGGTAGCGCAACTTCTTAAAAGATAATCGGATGCAGTGTGGTCGGCCCAGCTGTTCTAGTTATGAGCCAGAACTGCTGAACTGTTCCACTATCCATGTGTTGCAGGGTGACCAGTTGTCTCACTTGCGGAAATCCATGTTGGAAATAGGAGAACATCGGTCGCGTCATCGAGCAATCGGTGAGGGGGTATTGGTACTTCCCTAAGTCGATACTTTCACCTTCAGCCTCAGTTTTATGGCGTTCGAGCAGTCTTGGCTTCTCGATGCTGTGACACCACCACCCCAGGCAGCAGAGGGATAGGATGATCAGCGGACCCCAGAGGAAGCTGCTAGGTATCGCCAAAAGCCCCACAATGAAAAGCGGGTGGGGCGGTGGAGTATTGGTTGCTACTTTTTCTGTCATACCGGTTCCCTATACTGTTTCAGCGGCCGTGTTCGGCAAGCCACCGGTAGATCTCCCGATCAAGTTTGTTCGCCAACTGTTCGCGCAATTTCTTTGCCATTTTCGGATCACCATCTGACATTGGCTCATGTTCACGAAGAGCTTCGATAGCCACGTTATAGGCCTCTACCTTTTCCTCGATGTATTCTTCGGTGATCCTGGTTCTCATTGCGCAGTTTCCAGCTATCGAATGTGTTTAACAAGATCAGCCAAGAAGGCTGCTGCCTCCGGGCTTTGACAGTCAGCCAACTTCCGACAGTACGCTTCACGGTAGCGCTGACCAACAGCCGCAAGTGGGTCATAGCCGCTCAGCTCGTCAAGCATCCGATCAGCACCGCATCTGCTACAGCGGGGTCGATCTATCTCGACAACATTGCAGTTATCGTCGGTCATAGTCGGACTCCCACGTTCAGTTGCGTTGCTGGCTACCGGATTTGAAAGGCGACCATAGGTTCAGGCCCGTCCAGCAGATTCCCAAGGCCAGGCCAACCACCACTAATCCTAATGCAACGTTGATGGCAACGGTACTGGAGGGATCTGGACGCTGGATAACAGCAGTGACTCCACCTATCCAGAACAAAGTATTTCCCGCCAAGGCAACTGGACGGTTCTTCTTGCCCAGCAACTGTGAAACCATCAGCAAACAGGCTATGGCAAGCGCTAATATCTTTAATTCAATCATTGGCGGTTTCCACTGTAGTTACTTTAGTCGCTTTGATCTTGGTGTTCACTCATCCGAGTTCCACTATAGTTACTTTAGTTGTTCGGCTTGCCAGAATGCCTCAAATGTACGGAATTTCGATTTCCTAAATTTCACGTAATGCCGCCCCCAAATAATCACGATCGGTAAAAAAATCAGTGACATTATCAAAAGAACCGGTAAGGCATCCTGAAAACCTAAAAAGCCGATAGATGCTGCGACCGTAATGACAAACGTAGTGAGTATTAATCGAATCGTTCCTTGAAAATTACTCATTTTCTGGATTCTAATCTGATATTTCTGGAACCTTCGCTGTTAAGAACGTCGAAAATTCACCATCGTAAACCGCGATGCACTTGCCCTTTTGAAGCGCCTCAATGTGAGCGGGGGTCAGTTCCACCTTGGTGTTGCCGTGTGTATCGAGATGCTTTGTGAACGCTTTAACTGCTTCATCAGAGTTCTCAAGGATCTCGACTGTTTCCGCTGAGCCTGCAAAAAAATCATCAATCGCCATTCGTGTTTCCTTCTTTCCAGAACCTTCGGATTCCAATGCTATTTTGTCACTTGATAAACAGGTGTTGCTGACCTGATGGATCTCAGCCCCAAGATATGACGCTGCCCGGTCTCAGGGTTTTCAACGCGCAACTCTTGCGACCATTGCGACAACGTTTCATCGGGCACCGTCGATCCGTCGTCATAGCCAGTATTATCCTTTGATGCAGGCTCAAGCACCTTTCTCAGAATTTCTGTCGATGGGATGACTTCACCCGCAACGGCAGATCGATGGATAACGAGTTTGTAGGTCTTGCCTATCTCAAAGTCATTCTGTTTCATTCAATTCTCCGGTTTCTAATCAATCGTTGTCGCTGGTTTCGAGGTCAGTTTTCTTTTCTACATGACCTCGAAATATCTGATGAGCCAAACTAAAAGCTACTAGACTGAATGCGCCGGACAACACAAGCGGCGTGAAAGGTAGAATAGCGCCCATTAGTTCATTGTCATTCCCTGTTAGGCCAATCCGAATGAATAGCTCCCAAAGCGTGAATGAAGTGAATACAAGCACCATCACTCCGACAAAAACTGCCATTTGTAGTGCTTTCTTCTTTTTTGTCATTCCTGATTTCTCCGGTTTCACATCACCGAATGGTCATCAAAATTCGCGAATTCGCGTTGTCGAGAATCGCCGCCGATTCTTTAGGGCCAGAACTTTTTAAATCAGCGAGTTCGGTTTGTGCGATCTGGATTCCGACGCCCATCTTGCGACCTTTCATCTTAAAAAAACGGAGCGCGGCACGCTCACCGAATGTGAGTGATTCTGGACTTTTGCCAGTCAAGCTTTTGGCTACCTGGCGTGGATAAAATTTACGCTTCTTCATATACAACTCTCCGGCTTCCCATGTTGGCTCTCCCCCAAAATAAAGGGGTCAAAACCCCAGTTCTGATTTTCGGATGGCAATCCGGTTGCGTTGATACGTTAAGATCTCTTTCGCGTTATGAGGGGTTATGCCGGATGAGAAGGCACTTTTTACGTCAGCCTCGGCCAGATCCAGCGCAATATTTTCCAGTCGTCTCCGTTCATTGGCAGCCGGGGATTCCTCAGCATGCTGCCCTTTCATCATCATTCGTGCTGCATATTGGGTTTCGTAGCTCATGCCATCGCCCTCGATTTAACTATTAGATATCCGATTATTGGCACGTTGTACGATCTCCCATTAGTTGACCCGGATCGCATATACGGCTTTTCGCCAGGTCCGAAGTGTTTGTGTTCGATATTCTGGGATTTAAAGCCTCGCCACGGACGAACCAGTATTCGATCTCGATCATTTGCAGCTGGGTAGCCCAGTTTAATATGAACTTCGTCGTACACCCGGCCCTCTAATCTTTTGGGTGTTATTAGTCATTACAAACCTCAGTTTCCCATGGTGTTAAGGGTCAGATTCGCCGCTCGCCTCTCGCAATTTTCTTTGATCTGGCAATACCTCGGAAAATAACGATTCCAGTTGCGGTGATTGCCCCCGCGAGGATTAATAAGGAAATCACTGTTGGCCCCTCGGAGTTGGTCAGCCCAAAAAGTGCAGCAAGTACAGTACCTGCCACAGAAATGGCTAATGCAGTCCGCATGTGGGCCGACAGGGTCCTTATTGCTTTATCATCTGCTCTCATTTCGATCACCTATTCGAGT
>NZ_AAXY01000031.1 GCF_000169375.1 Marinobacter sp. ELB17 | reverse complement strand
CAACACCACATACAAAGCGTGCAGCGAAGCGCTAACGTGTCAGCATTGGGCTATGCTGCAGGGCTGCGTAAACCGGTGAACGACCTATCACGGGGAGCGCTGGTGGAGGACATCGTCTTCACCATCGCCATAACCGCTGTTCAGGCCAAGCAAGTGGAAGACGCCAGAAAAGCCTGATCTTGCCCGGCCTTACCTAGTCAACACCCATAAAAAAACCAGCCCGTTATTGTTCATAACGGGCTGGTTTTTTTGTTAGCGCTTTATACTATTCTAACGATCATCGCTTCAAGCTCTTCTGACGCGCTTTTTTGGGCTTACCTCCGCCCTTCTTTTCATCGTTGTCTTTTTTAACTTTTTGCCGCGGCGTCATCCGGTCCACTTTATGGGCAAACGGGTTTTCACTGGAGCGAAACTCGAAGCGGATTGGGGTGCCGGTTACCGCTAACACCTTGCGGAAGCTATTCTCGAGGTAACGTTTGTAAGCACCGGGCAAAGAGTCTGTCTGATTGCCGTGTACCACAATCGTCGGCGGATTGGAGCCACCCTGGTGAGCGTAGCGCAGCTTAATACGACGGCCATGAACCATGGGCGGCTGGTGCTGAGCAATCGCATCTTCCAAAATCGTAGTCAAACGATTGGTTGGCCATTTTGCCATAGCCGATTCGTAGCAGGCGTTGACCGACTGGTACATCACACCCACTCCAGAGCCGTGCAACGCCGAAATGTAATGCTTGTCGGCGTAATCCAGAAAGTCCAAACGCCGGCGAATCTGTTCCTTTACTTTGTCACGGTCTTCGCCGTTCATGCCATCCCATTTATTGATAGCAATCACCAACGAACGGCCGGCACTTAGCACGAAGCCCATAAGATGCATGTCTTGGTCGACCAACCCCTCGCGGGCGTCAATCACCAAAATCACCACGTGGGCGTCGTCTATGGCCTGCAAGGTTTTGATGATCGAGAACTTTTCTACCACCTCTCGCACATTTTTGCGCCGCCGCACCCCAGCCGTATCAATCAGGGTATATTCCTGGCCCAAGCGCTCGTAGGGAATATAAATGCTGTCGCGGGTGGTACCTGGCAGATCGTAAACTACAACGCGCTCTTCACCGAGCATCCGGTTTACAAGTGTCGATTTGCCCACGTTGGGGCGGCCCACGATACCGATGCGAATGCCGGGGTGATTATGCGCCCCGTCTATATCTGCATCTTCCTCCGGCGTCGGCAACAAAATTTCCAACATAGATCGAACGCCGCGATTGTGGGATGCGGCAATGCGAAATTGGGATTGAAAACCCAGTGCATAAAAATCCGATGCTACCAGGTTTGGATCCTGGCCATCGGTTTTGTTAATCACCAGGTGAGCCTGCGTACCCGATCGGCGCAGCTGATCAGCAAGTACCTGATCACCGGGCATTACACCAGCGCGGCCATCCACAATAAACAGAACAATGTCGGCTTCTTCAACCGCCTGCAAAGACTGCTTGGCCATCGCGGCGTCAAGCCCGAGCTCGTCGCCCATCAAGCCGCCGGTATCAATGACAATAAAGCGCTGATTTTCGTAATTGCCTTCACCGTATTTACGGTCGCGGGTCAGTCCCGGAAAATCGGCGACCAGTGCATCCCGCGAACGGGTCATCTGGTTAAACAATGTGGACTTGCCCACGTTGGGGCGGCCCACCAGGGCAATTACTAGGTTCATAGTGTTTCACTACTCAAAAAAAATGTCATTCGCTACTCACAAAAGAAGTCGGCCCGGTTTGAGAGCCGGGCCGCGTGTGGCGTCAGTTTTTCGATTGCAACCTATAAGCGGCGAGTTTACCGCCATTGCCGAAGATCAGCAGATTACCATTACTCAGGCGCTGGGCCGGTACGCGGATACCGTCACCATCAAATTTCATCTGCCCTACCAGCTCACCACTTTCCTGGGACACCACGTGCAGGTAACCATCAAAGTCACCCACCACCAGGTAATCGTCGAAGGGCACTGGCTGGGTCAGCTGGCGCCAGGCCAGTTTATCTTGGGTCCACAGGCCACGGCGATCGGACCCACGCATAGCAACCAGGTCGCCGTTAGCAGACGCCAGAAAAATGTTGCCATTACTGACCATTGGCGAATACAGGCTGGAGGCTGCCTTGCTCCAGATCTCATTGCCGGTGCGCAAATCAATCAGTGCCAGCTTGCCCTGATAGCCCACCGCCAGAATCGTGTTTTCCAGCACCAGAGGCTGGCTGGTAATGTCGACCAAGCGCTCAAGCTCGGTACGGCCCTGGGGCGCACCTACCTCGTACTGCCACAGCGGCTGGCCAGATTCTGTAGACAGAGCCAGCAGTTTGCCGTTGGCAAAGCCGCTTATTATAACGTCAGCACCTACCAGCGGCGGCGCTGCGGCACGAACCGACAAGGCCGGCACAACACTGTCATATTGCCAACGTTTTTCACCGTCAGCAGCATTGAATGCCAGCACGCGGCCGTCGGTGGTTTGCACAACCACCAGACTGCCATTGGACTGCGGTGCCGACAGAACTTCAGTCGGCAGTGACGCGCGCCAAAGCTCGCTGCCGTCTTCCCGCGACAGCGCCAGCAAATCGGCATCACGGCTCACCAGATACAATTGACTGGCATCGCCGCCAACACCGGCAAAAATCCGGTCTTTCACCGAATTTTCCCAGATCTGTTTGCCGGTTTCTGCGTTTAGGGCGAGCAACTCTCCGTCAGCCGATGCGGCGTACACAACGTCGCCGGCGTTCAGCGGTGCCAGGTACAGAAATTCGTCGTCATGGCCGTCACCCACCGTAACGTTCCAAACCCGCTCAAATGACACCTGCTGGTTAACATCAGGCAATTGAGCGGGCTGTTCAAACGTATCGTTGGCGCTGCAACCAATCATAAGAGTGGCTGCCATAAGCACCACAGCACTGGCGCGCAGCTGCCGGAAACATGCGCTTAACGTCACGCATCACCCCCGACACCCAGATCCGCCAGTTTGAGTTGCAGAACGCCATTGCGATTCTCTTCGCCCTGTTCGCGCGCTGCCAGATAGGCATCACGCGCCCCGTCCTGATCACCTTTCGCGAGCAAAATATCACCGCGCAATTCGGCAAACCTGGCACCAAAAGCGTCACTGTCTTTGGCACCGTCAATGGTGGCCAACGCAGCATCATAATCTTCCAGAGCCATTTGGGCTTGCGCCAGCCGGCTGCGCACAACCAAAGCCAGAGGCTGAGTCTCCACCGCTTTATCCAGTGCCCACTGCAAGGATTCAACAGCGCCTTCGGCGTCATTGTTCTGCATGAGCTGAACCCGAGCCAGCATTAAATTGGCGTAAACCGCGTAAGCGCTGTCGGCATGCTCATCGCGCAGGGTCTTAGCCACGAAAGCGATGGTGTCGGCGCTGGTTTCATCTTCGGTGCCAAAGGCGTTCATCAGAGTGACAAACTGGCTGGCGGCCTCGGTACGCTGCTCGGCCTGCTGGTTTTGCCACGCCTGCCAGCCGAACACAATCGCCAGGGCCGCACCAATACCAATCAGCAGCGAACTACCGTTGTTTTTCCACCACTGCTTGATCGCTTCAACCTGTTCTTCATCTGTACGCAATTCGGCCATGATAACTCCTGTTATAAATTAGAAACGGCGCTTTTAAAAAATTAGTGCGACAGCGCCTGCGCCAGAGCCTCGGCAACCTGCTGCCGAGGGAATTCTTGCTGGGGCTCGTCTGTACGCAAAGATTTAAGGCCAACACTCTGATTCTGAAGCTCGTTATCACCAAGAATGAGTGCATAACGGGCGCCGCTTCGATCGGCTTTTTTCATTTGGCTTTTAAAGCTGCCCGCACCGCAATGGCCAATAATGATGTAGCCCGGCAGCTGGTCCCGCAGTTCTTCAGCAAGAAGCAGCGCTGGCGAAACCGCCTGATCGCCCATGGCGGTAACATACACATCGGCCTGATTGTTGACCGACTCGGGTATCAAATTAAGGGTTTCTAACAGCAGGATAAGACGCTCCACGCCCATGGCAAAACCAACGGCGACCGTGGGTTTGCCGCCTAACTGCTCTACCAGCCCATCATAGCGGCCACCGGCGCAAATCGTACCTTGGGCACCCAGGCTCTCTGTGATCCACTCAAATACCGTCTTGCCGTAGTAGTCCAGGCCGCGAACCAGCGCCGGATTCACCGTATACTCTATCCCGGCGGCGTCCAACAACTGCTTCAGGCGTTCAAAATGATCGCGAGATTCGTCGTCAAGCCAGGCGTCTAGTTTTGGTGCCTGCTCCAGAACCTTACGGGTAGCCGCACTTTTACTGTCTAGAATCCGTAAAGGGTTGCTTTCAAGCCGGCGCTGACTGTCTTCATCGAGCTCGGCTTTGAATTGCTGCAGGTAGGCAACCAACGCCTCACGATAGTTTCGGCGGGCTTCAGCGGTGCCAATCGAGTTGATTTCGAGACGCGCATGGTCAGCCAAACCAAACGTTTTCCATAAGCGCGCCGTCAGCATAAGAAGTTCTGCGTCTATGTCTGGCCCAGCCATACCAAAACATTCAACACCCACCTGGTGAAACTGGCGGTAACGCCCTTTCTGCGGGCGCTCGTAACGAAACATCTGGCCGGTGTACCACATCCGCCGGGTTTGGTTGAACAGCAGGCCGTGCTGTTCGGCCGCACGCACGCAACCAGCAGTACCTTCAGGCCGCAGAGTCAGGCTGTCGCCGTTACGGTCGTCAAAGGTGTACATTTCTTTTTCAACAATGTCGGTCACTTCACCGATAGAGCGCTTGAACAGGTCGGTCTGTTCCACAATCGGCATACGGATTTCCTGGTACCCGTATTGCCCCAACACCTTGCGCACCGTTGCTTCGACATATTGCCAGACTGGAGTCTGTTCGGGCAGGATATCGTTCATCCCGCGAATTGCCTGAATCTTAGCCAAGTTGAACCCTTAAACGTCTCTATGGTTGGTGCAATGGCGCTGCGCCAATGCATTGTCTACCTGTTGTGGCTGTTGTCATCGATAGGTGTTATCGATAGGTGTTATCGATAGGTGTAACCGTATTCGTTGCATGTCAGTCAGCGGAACGGGCAATAATGGCTTTTTCGGTTTCCTGACGGCGAGCAATTTCTTTGCGAATCAGACGCTCAAGATCGTCAGTCAAATTTGCGTTGTCCAATTTCTGCTGAGGCTTACCATTCATATAAAACAGGTTTTTCGGGCTGCCACCGGTCAAACCAATATCGGCCTCTTTGGCTTCGCCTGGGCCGTTCACGATACAACCAATAACGGCCACATCCAGAGCCTCCTTTACGTCTTCCAAACGCACTTCCAGATCGTTCATGGTCTGGATAACATCGAAATTCTGCCGCGAACAACTGGGGCAGGCAATAAAGTTAATGCCGCGGGAGCGCAAGCGCAAACTTTTGAGTATGTCGTAGCCAACCTTAATTTCCTGCACCGGATCTGCTGCTAGCGATACACGGATAGTGTCGCCAATACCATCCATCAACAATAGACCAAGCCCGATAGACGACTTCACAGTACCGGAACGGAAACCGCCGGCTTCGGTGATGCCTAGGTGCAAAGGCTGGTCAATCTGCGTGGCAATCTTGCGATAGGCTTCTACCGTCATAAACACTTCGGACGCTTTGAGGCTGACCTTAAAATTCTGGAAGTCGTGGCGGTCAAGAATATCGACGTTGCGCATGGCAGATTCCACCAGTGCGTCTGCATTAGGCTCGCCGTACTTACGCTGCAGGTCTTTACTTAGCGAGCCTGCGTTAACGCCGATCCGAATTGGAATATTGCGGTCGCGGCAGGCACTGATGACCGCGCTGATGCGGTCTTCCCGACCAATGTTACCCGGGTTGATGCGTATGCAGTCAACGCCCAGTTCGGCCACCCGTAACGCGATCTTGTAATCGAAATGAATATCGGCAACCAGCGGAACACCCGCGCGGGCGCGAATACGGCCAAACGCTTCTGCGGCTTCCATTGACGGCACAGACACGCGGACAATATCGGCACCGGCGTCTTGAAGGGCCTGTATCTGCCCCAGCGTTGCCTCCACGTCGCAGGTTTCAGTGTTGGTCATACTCTGGACGGCAATCGGCGCGTCGCCACCCACTGGCACATTGCCCACCATAATCTGGCGGGATTTACGTCTTTTAATCGGAGATTCGTGCTTCATTTGGGAGAACCCATCTGTGAAAACCAAAAGTATCGGCGTTTACGTTGAGCTATTAATTCAAAGCCAAAACAAACTCGGCGCGATTACCAACAATACCTTTACTGCCAAGATCGACCGGGGCGCCTTCAAAGCGCATGGCCCCTATCGCATTAGCGGCACCAATCACCAGGCGAATGTCGGTTTCGCTGCGCAAATCAATGCGGTCGCTCTGGCGTTTCAGACCGCTGGCCAGGCTTCTGCCGTACGCATCTCGAATCTGAACCCAGCAATCATCAATAAATTCAATTTCCAACCGGCCCCGGTTATCGGCAACTTGGGGTGCCTCTTCTGCATCTAACGTCGAAAGATCATTGTCGACGATAGCAGTCAAATTTCCTACTGTCTGCGATGGCGAAGACCCCGAGCCGTCAGCCGGAGCCTCGCCGTCAGAAAAAGTTCCTGTGCCTGCCGCTATAAGCGGTTCTAGCGCACCCTCTGCGTTCGCGGGCGAAGCCGACACATCGCCATCACTCGTTTCGTTTGGCAGAAAATTATCTGGCGTAGATTGTGTTGTTGAGTCATCGTCGGTGCTACTTACGGCACCGTTTAAACCACTCTCTAAAGCATTCTGTTGTGCTGTGTCACCGGTGAATGCGCCGGCGCCCGGCAAATTCGCCAACTGCGAAGGACTGTAAATAAACGCAAATATCAAAAAGCCCAATACTGCCAGCGCGACCAGCCAAAATGCGGTTTTGGCTACACGGCGTTTTTTGCACCGCCGGCGTTCTATGTCAATTAACGGATTTGCAGCTTTAGCCTGTGCCTGCTCCTCGCGCATGGGCTCCAGCTCCCGGTTAAGGTCGGCAATCAGGGCGTTACCATCCAAGCCTACTTGGCGCGCATAAGCGCGTATGTAGCCTTTCAGGAAGAGCTCTGTATCAATCAGCTCATATTTGCCATTTTCGATGGCCTGGATAATGACCGGGCGAAGATGCTGGGCTTCGGCCACTTCGACGACACTAAGCCCTTTTGCTTCGCGGGCTTTTTTTAACTGCGGGCCCACCGGCCGATTGCCAGGGGCAGCTTGATTCTCTTCATTGGCCATTAGACATCAGTACCTTGTATTGCCGGAGTTCTGCTGATTCGGGGAAGTTGTTCCGCAACATTAACGCCAAACTGGCCTCTTGGTCACGTTTGTCCAGCAGGCGGGCAATGCGAACTCCCACCAACAGGCTTTCAGATGAGTGCTGCAAGCGGTCACTGCGCTGCATTATAGTTAGCAGCTGACTGTAATAGAAGTCGGCTGCTTTCACATCACCGGTTTCTAGCAGCACTCGAGACAATGCCAGCAAATTTTTAGGATCGCTGCGTGCCAACTCGGTGGCACGGCGATAGCTGCTAACCGCAGCTGGAAAATCACCCAGCTGCTCCTGAGTCATTCCCAGGTTGAAAAAAACGGAACCTCGATCCCGATAACCGGTGTCGCCAGAGGCCTTGGCAAACTGATCGCGTGCCTGCTCCATTCGCCCTTGGCCATACAAAAAAGCGCCATAATAAACGTTGGCGCGGGTATTTTTTGAATCGGCGGAGATCGCGCGTCTGAAATTGCTTTCAGCCAGTTCGGGTTCACCCTCGTTGGCGAAAACAAGGCCCTTTGCGGCTAACGCCGGCGAATTATTCGAATCAATTTCCAGAGCTCGGTCCAAGTGATGACGGGCTCGCTCAAAATTTCCTTGGCCGATGTACGCTGATGCCAACTGAACGTAATCTGCCAATGCTTTTTGGCGGTCGGCTTCGCGGGCAAAACGGCTGTCGGTGGTCGTCACACAGCCCGACAACATCGCTGCCACCAGCATCAGCGACATCATAAAACGGGCACCGACAAACTGATTTACCATAGCCGTGAACTCATCCTGAAGCTGCTATTGGAGAAGGCCTGCCACATCCACAGCCGGGTATTTACGCTGAAACCTGTTGCACCGCAATGTAGCGAGCGCTGCGGCGGGTTCGGTCTTCCACCTTGCCCACCAGCTGCCCACAAGCAGCGTCTATGTCATCGCCACGGGGCATACGTACGGTCGCAATGTACCCTGCCTCGTTCAACACCGTCTGGAACCGTCGGGTGGCATTCATGCTCGGGCGTTCATAACCACTTTCCGGGAACGGATTGAATGGTATCAAGTTGATCTTACACGGCAAACCACGCAGAACCTCGGCCAGTTCTCGCGCTTGATCGACATGATCGTTCACACCAGCCATCAAAGTGTATTCAATCGTTGCCTTGCGTTTGTCTGGCAGACGGCTTAAATAGCGGCGGGTAGCGGCCAGCAACTCTGCTATTGGGTACTTTTTATTTATAGGAACTAATTGGTTACGCAATTCATCATTTGCGGCGTGCAAAGAAATAGCCAATGAAACATCGGTAACCTCACCCAGTTTGTCGATCGCTGGAACCACGCCCGACGTGCTCAAGGTTACCCGGCGCTTGGAAATGCCGTAGGCCAAGTCTTCCATCATCAGGTTCATGGCGTCTACGACGTTGTCGAAGTTCAACAAAGGCTCGCCCATGCCCATCATCACCACGTTGGTAATCGGACGATCTGGGCCCGGAGCATAGGGCATGAACGTTTTGCGCGCAGCCCACACCTGCCCAATAATCTCGGCAGAGGTCAGGTTACGGTTGAAGCCTCTCTTACCCGTTGAACAAAAACTGCAATCCAGACTGCAACCAATCTGTGATGACACGCACAGGGTGCCACGCTCACCGTCAGGTATCAGCACGGTTTCTATGTTGTTGCCGTTGTCCATGCGCATCACCCATTTACGGGTGCCGTCTTTGGCCAATTCGTCGTAGACCACTTCCGGGCCACGTACTTCGGCAATCAGCTTGAGCTTGTCCCGCAGGGGCTTGCTCATATTGGTCATTTCATCGAAGTCACCCACACCACGCTGGTGAACCCACTGCAGCACCTGAGTAGCGCGAAAACGTTTTTCCCCCAGGGACTCAAAATAAGCCTCAAGCTTGGCTTTGGGCATTCCCAGAAGATTTGTTTTTTCAGCGGGTGCTGTCATTATATAACCTCAATCGAATAACCATTCCGGGTGCAGCAACGCCGCCCCCGGTGAACAAAATCAGCCGCGCGGGCAGATTTCGTTATCATTGAAAAAATAAGCAATCTCGCGCTCTGCGGAAGCCGCCGAGTCCGAGCCGTGGACCGCGTTAGCATCAATAGACGATGCAAAGTCGGCGCGGATGGTGCCAGCTTCCGCTTCTTTCGGATTAGTCGCACCCATCAGGTCACGGTTTTTCAAAATGGCGCCTTCGCCTTCCAAAGCCTGAACAACCACTGGGCCAGACGTCATAAACGCAACCAGGTCGTTAAAGAACGGACGCTCTTTGTGCTCGGCGTAAAAGCCTTCAGCCTGGTCTTGGCTCAGGTGCATCATTTTTGCTGCAACAACATGCAGATCCGCATTTTCAAAACGGCTGGTGATTTTGCCGATTACATTTTTCGCAACGGCATCAGGCTTGATGATCGACAGCGTGCGTTCATTTGCCATGGTGATTCTCCATTAGAGGTTAGATAAAAAACGAGCCTGCAATTATACGCAGTCACGGGGCCGGTGCCTACCGCGCAGACCGCAGCCGGCCAACAACATCAATAATTTGTGCCGCCGCAAAGTCGACTTCTTCGCCGCTGGTATACCGGCCAAATGAAAACCGTAGCGCACAGTGAGCCTGCTTATCGTCTAGCCCAATACCCCGCAAGACATAAGACGGATCGAGTGTCGCCGATGAACAGGCGGAACCGGAAGACACTGCCAATTCACGCAGGCCCAGCATCAGGGTTTCTGCATCAACGCCCGCGAACGACAAATTGATAATGCCGGGCACTCGCAGTTTGGCGTCATCATTGGATTCACTGCCGTTGAGACCGGTATTAAGACTCCCGTTTAGAGAAACCCCTTCAAGCTCTGCCAGCGCCCCAAGAAAACGCCCACGCAGCTGTTCCAGCCTGGCACTGTCGGCAGAAAGGCTGTCTGCCGCCAACTCAAACGCTTTACCCATACCCACAATTTGATGCGCCGGCAGGGTGCCAGAGCGCATGCCGCGCTCATGACCGCCACCGTGAATCTGCGCTTGAATACGCACATCCGGAGAGCGTCGCACGTAAAGCGCGCCTATCCCTTTGGGGCCATAAACCTTATGCGCCGACAGCGACAGCAAGTCGGCGTTCAAGGCCTTTACATCCACCGGTATTTTTCCGGGGGCCTGGGCCGCATCAACATGAAAAAGCACACCGCGGCCGCGCAGTTGGGCGCCAATGGCCGCAATGTCACTAATGCTGCCCAATTCGTTGTTTACCAGCATCAGGCTCACAAGCACGGTCTCTGGCGTCAGCGCCTCAACCACTTGTCCAACGTGAATACGCCCACAGGCATCAGGCTTCAGCCAGGTAACCTTCACGCCCTGCTCCTGCAGCCAGCCACAGGTATCCAGAACGGCTTTATGTTCGATCATGGAGGTAATAATGTGGGGAGCATTGTGCCCGGCCACCGCGCCTTTAATCGCCAGATTGTCAGACTCGGTCGCGCCAGATGTCCATACGATCTCGCGGGGGTCGGCGTTAATCAATGTTGCCACCTGGCGGCGTGCAGTTTCTACCGCCGCTTCGGCCTGCCAGCCATAACCATGGGTCCGCGAGGCAGGGTTACCAAAGACGCCATCCAATGTCAGGTAACGCATCATTTCTTCGGCGACGGCGAAATCTGCGGGCGTAGCGGCCGCATAATCGAGGTAAACGGGTTTCTTCATGGTGTTAAAACCAGACTTAAACCGGAGCCTGTTCGCTTAGCAGCCGGGTGTTGATCGTTTCAAAACCTGCAGCGCTCTGGCGCAGATTTTGGCGGTCCGCCACTTGGCGGATTTCACGTTTTTCCATCAGGTCGTTCAAGCTAATGTTATCCAAAAACTGATGAATCTGCTCGCTGAGGTCAGACCATAGGTGATGAGTCAGGCATTTCTCGCCGCTCTGACAATCGCCCTTGTTGCCACAGCGTGTGGTATCAAGTGACTCGCTGACCGCCTCTACCACCTCTGATATAAAAATGGCATTGGCGCCGCGACTCAGGCGATAACCACCACCCGGGCCGCGAATGCTGGCCACCAAGTGCCTGCGCCGCAGCCGCGAAAATAGCTGTTCCAGATACGACAGGGAGATTTCCTGGCGGGCTGATATGTCAGCGAGCGTAACCGGCCCGTGGTCACCGTGCAGTGCAAGGTCTAGCATAGCGGTTACCGCATACCGGCCTTTTGTTGTCAACTTCATAAACTCCGCCCCGCGATGGGAATTGACCTCGATTCGCAAACACAAGTATGAATTGACCTACTAATTCAGTCAAGTATTCAGCGGCTATCCTTGGTGGGCTCGCTTGCATTCTTTTTGGTGCCCTCTTCGGCACTCTCTTCGGCACTCTTTTTAGCGCTCTCGTGCGCACTGATTATACTACTCGCTTTGGTGCTCGGCTCGACCGCCGCCGCTGCAACCACTTTTGCGTCTTCGCGGGTTTTTTTGCGCGCGGCATCACTGTCTGTATCGCGTAAGCAATCAAAATCGTCCTCTGACAACACCGGCAAGTCTCCGTTCGGATAGTCGGCGCTTACCTTGCGCAAGGCTTTGCACATTATTTCCATACGATCGTCTACCGCGTGCATGTGATCGAGCAGCGAACGCATTGCCCGCGCCAGAGGGTCTGGCATTTCTTCGGTAACGCCATAGGCATCAAAGCCCATGCGCTCTTCCATTTCCCGGCGCCGCGAGCTTCGCTCGTCTTTGTCTTTTTCAATCACGCGGCCCGGTATGCCAACAACGGTTGCGCCAGCTGGCACCGCTTTTGTGACCACGGAGTTGGAACCCACTTTGGCACCGGCGCCTACTTCAAAGGGCCCCAATATTTTGGCTCCGGCGCCTACGACCACCCCGTCACCAATGGTCGGATGGCGCTTGCCCTTATTCCAACTGGTGCCGCCCAGGGTAACGCCTTGATACAGCGTAACATCGTCACCAATGACCGTGGTTTCACCAATAACCACACCCATACCGTGGTCGATGAAAAAGCGCCGACCAATGGTGGCACCGGGATGAATCTCGATACCCGTAAACCAACGCGTAAGCGTAGAAAGGGTACGGGCCAGCCACTTCAGGCCCACCCCCCATAACCAGTGTGCCACCCGATGCAGTAAAAGTGCGTGCAGGCCAGGATAGTTGGTCAGAACTTCAAAGGTATTACGCGCAGCGGGATCGCGGCGGAACACGCTGGCGATATCTTCTCTTAAATGTCTAAACATGACTTTTGCCTTGGTCCTGCTCCGGCGCTTGTGGCCCGGTACCGGAGGTTGATTGCTCGATTCCCGAGGCGCCTGCTGTTTTTTGAACGGCCGACAAAACACCTCTCAGGATATTAACTTCCATCTGGTCCATTTTCGCTCGCTGGAACAACCTGCGCAGACGCGCCATCAGTTGGCGCGGTTTGTCCCGGCGATGGAAATCGATTTCTTCCAGCACCTGCTGCAAATGGCCAAAAAAACCTTCGACATCGCCAACGCTGGCAGGAGCAACGTCCCACCCGGCGTCACCAGGCTGCGCAATCCGCTCTAAATAAGGCCGCCGGGCATCTGATTCAAGGCCCTTCAGATAACTCATACGCAATTCATAACACATGACCTGAACCGCCATCGCCAGATTCAATGAGCTGTAATCCGGATTGGACGGAATATGAATATGATAGTGGCAACGTTGCAGTTCCTCGTTGCTCAACCCATGATTCTCTCGGCCGAACACCAGCGCTACTGTGCCTTGGCCGCAATGACTGGCTGCCGCAGTTGCGGCCTGATCCGGCGGCATCACTGGCCAGGGCACCTTGCGCCCGCGAGCGCTGGTGCCCATCACCAACACGCAATCTGCCAGTGCTTCATCAAGGCTGCCCACCACGGTTGCAGTGTCCAGAACATCCGATGCTCCGGCGGCTCGAGCGTACGAAGTTTCATCCGGGAACGATCGCGGGTTCACCATCCACAGATTTCCCAACCCCATATTTTTCATGGCTCGCGCTACCGCACCAATGTTGCCAGAGTGGGAGGTTTCCACCAGAACAATACGAATTCGGTCGTTGTAGGTGTCGGGTGAGCCCAGCGGGCGCGACGGTTTGTGCATGGTAACGGCCTGTCAGCAAAATTAGGCGGCAATAATAACAGATAAATCACGAAAGCCGGCGGGCAACCCGTGTGTCAAATGGCTATTATCCGTGCTTGTGCGGAGTCTAAAAACAGACAAAGCGCACACCGACTGCTATGATACGCGGCCTTCATACACCTGGATAATGATTACTCAGATGCAACCAGCGATTAAAATGGCCCTGCGCGTTGCGCGCCAGGGGTCGGACTACCTGAAAGCACATTTCGAGCGCCAGGAACCCAGCGACAAAGACAACAGCGAGCGTGAGCGTCAGCTGGATCGCGTCGAACAGGCCATTTACGATAATTTCGTAGAGCAGCTCGAAAAAGCCTATAAAGACCACAACATTGCTCCCCTGAACGAAGCGGATGCTGGCACCTATGACAAAAGCTGGCACATCTTTCCGGTTCTGGGTCGCGACAATTTTCTGCGAGGTATTCCGGAATTTGTTCTGGCACTGGCCCAGAAAAAGAACAACCGGATTGAGAGCCTGCTGATTGTTAACCCAATCACTGGCGAAGAATACTCGGCCAGCCGCGGCCACGGTGCCGCACTGAACAGCCGCCGGGTGCGGGTATCAGAAGTGCGCCAGCTAACCAGCGCGGCTCTGGCTACTAACGTTTTGGACCAGGCACGAAAAGACGACAACCCGCAGCTTTGGGGCGAAATAGCCACCGTTCTGGCGACCAACTCACGCATTTTCCGTACATCCGGATGCGTAGTGCTGGATATCGCACGGGTATCGGCCGGCCATCTGGACGCAGTGATTGCCTTTCGTCCGGAAGGCGCCGAACTGGACCTGGGCGTTGCCTTGGCCATGGAGTCGGGCGCCCTGACCGGGGACTTCTTTGGCAACCCATCGGCCAGTAATGCAAAGCAGCTGATTGTAGCTAACCCCAAGCTGTTTCGTGAATTGCTGAAGGAACTGCATCCGTTCCGCGGCCGCTTGCCCCGCTAAAGCGAACTTGCCCTGCTAGCAAGGCAAGCACAAAAAAACCGCCAATCCTTTCGGGACTGGCGGTTTTTTATGCTTGCGAAACCGCTGCCGATAAACAGCCCCTATCAAAAGATCTACATACGGTTCAGCCATTCTGGGGGCTTCTCGTCTTCATCCTGCCCGACCACACCTTCCTTCACCGGCAGGATCAGATCTTCACGAGACACGCCGAGCGCAATCAGCAGGTTCGCCGATACGTAGATAGATGAGTAGGTACCCACCACCACGCCGATAATCAGCGCCAGAGCAAATCCGTTGATCGCCTCACCACCAAATACGTAAAGCGCAATCAGCACCACTAGCGTGGTGCCGGAGGTATTGATAGTACGGCTGATAGTCTGGTGAATGGAAGTGTTGATCACCTCCCATGAGTCCCCTACCCGCATGGTGCGGAAGTTTTCCCGGATACGGTCCGCCACCACAATAGTGTCGTTCAGCGAGTAGCCGATGATGGCCAACAGGGCGGCCAGAACCGTAAGATCAAAGGTCCATTGAAACAGCGAAAAAATACCCAGCACAATAATGACGTCGTGAGCCAAGGGCAACACGGCAGCAATACCGAATTTGAACTGAAAGCGCATGCCAACGTAAATCAGCACCACCAACAAGGCAATCAGCATACCCAAACCGCTGTCCTCTTTCAGTTCTTCGCCCACTTGGGAGCCGATAAACTCCGAACTGATCAGCTTCAGCTCAGCTCCGCCCGCGGTTAAGGTGCTGGTAATCTCTTGGGCCAGCATATCGTTACCCGACTCTGACAGCCGCACCAGAACCGTTTTGTCAGAACCGAAATTCTGCACCACAAACTGCTCATAGCCGGCGTCACTCAACGCTGTGCGTATCTCAGGCAGAGCTGGCGCCTGCTGGTATTCAAATTCCACCGACGTGCCGCCGGTGAAATCCATGCCGAAGTTCAGCCCGCGCACCGCCAACAGGCCGATAGCGAGCACCAGTAGAGTAATCGAGAGTATCGTAGCAATCTTCCGAAAACCCATAAAATCAAACGGTTTTTCCTGAGCGTCATGCATTAGCCTGCTTCCCTCCGATCGAAAGTTTTTCGACCCTGCGGCCACCATAAACCACATTGACGATACTGCGGCTGACCAACAGGCCAGAGAACATCGATGTCATAATGCCCAGGCTTAAGGTAATCGCAAAACCTTTCACCGGGCCGGAACCCATGGCAAACAAAATAAGCGCCACCAGCAAGGTTGTGATGTTAGCGTCAAAAATGGAGACAAAAGCCCGCGAGTAACCGGCGTTTATGGCCAACTGGGGCGCGGTGCCGGCTTTAAGCTCTTCCCTTATGCGTTCAAATATAAGGACGTTGGCGTCTACCGCCATACCCACCGTTAAAACGATTCCAGCGATACCCGGCAGCGTCAGCGTGGCCGACAGAATCGACATGCAGGCTATCAGTAGCATCAGGTTCAAGGTTAGCGATACGTTGGCAATAAGCCCGAAACCGCGGTAGTAAAGCGCCATATAAATCAGCACCAGCACAAAGCCCAACAATACCGACATCATACCGGCGTCGATATTTTTCTGACCCAAGCTTGGGCCAATGGTTCGTTCCTGCACAAAATACATGGGCGCGGCCAGTGCACCGGCACGCAGCAGCAGTGCCAGCTCCGACGCTTCCGGAATCGAGTCCAGACCGGTTATACGGAAGCTCGCACCCAGCGCAGACTGCACCGTAGCCAGGCTAATGATACCTTTATCCACTACCCGTTTTTCTTCGGTGACCACTTCGCCGTCAACCATACGGTTTTCGGTTTCGGTGCGGAACTCAATAAACAGCACCGCCATACGCCGGCCAACAGCGTTGCGAGTGGCGCGGTTCATCAAATCGCCGCCCACAGAATCCATAGTTATGCTGACTTGTGGCTGTCCGTTTTCATCGAACTGCTGCTGAGCATTCGCCACGTTGTTACCCGTGGCAATGAGCTCACGCTCTAGGCGTGCGGTGCGTTCGGGCGTATCGCGAAAACCAAAGGCTTCTATGCTGCCGGCTGGCGTGTCTGGCCGCGCTTCCATCCGGAATTCCAGATTCGCGGTTGCACCCAGCACGCGTTTGGCTTGCGCGGTATCCTGAACACCCGGCAATTCAACGATAATGCGACTGGAACCTTGGCGCTGCACCAGCGGCTCGGCCACACCCAATTCGTTGACCCGGTTACGGATGGTGGTCAGGTTCTGCTCAAGGGAGTATTCCTGGATGGAACGCACTTCAGCGTCCGACAGGGTCAAGGCAATTAAGCGCTCATCACCACGGGTGCGCTCATCCATTAAAAACTGAAGGTACTGACGGCGAATCAGGGTGAAGGCCTCGGCGCGGGATTCGTCATCGCGAAAGCTGAGAATAATTTCCCGATCGCCTTCCAGTTCACCACCGCGGTAGCGAATGCGTTCTTCACGCAGTTCACGTTTGATTTGCCCGGACAACGCCTCCATGCGCTGGCTGACGGCGGTCTCCATATCCACTTCCAGCAGGAAGTGAACGCCGCCGCGCAAATCCAGGCCCAACTTCATTGGACCGGCGCCCAGACTGCGCAACCAGCCCGGAGTAGAAGCGGCCATATTCAGCGCGACCAAATAGTCGTTACCCAGTATCGCTTGCACTGCAGGGCGGGCCTGAAGCTGATCTTCGCCGCTGGTTACCCGAATAAGCGCATCACGATCCTGCAAACTGCTACTTTTTACCTCAATACCCTGGGACTCCAGAGCCTGCACCGCACGTTCCAGAACGCGTGCGTCAACTTCGGTACTGCTACGGGCACCGGTAACCTGAACGGCAAAATCATCCGGGAACAGGTTGGGAAGTGCATATATAAAACCGATTGCCAGGGCAACCAGAATAATGAGGTTTTTCCAGAGCGGATACTTGTTAAGCATGGGGTTCCTATAAGCCGGGCTGGCGCCGACCGTGGTGTTTCAGCCAGATAGAACCAGCCTGGCTAAAAAGCCCGGCTGAACGTCCGTTGGCGCGACTCAGATATCTTTCAACGAGCCTTTTGGCAAAGCACCGGAAACCGCTACTTTTTGGATACGAACTGAAACGTTGTCGGCCACTTCCAGAACAATAAAGTCATCAGACACTTTGGTGATCTTGCCAACCATACCGCCAGAGGTAACCACTTCGTCGCCTTTGTTCAGGCCAGACATCAATGACTTGTGCTCTTTGGCGCGTTTGGACTGCGGACGCCAGATAAGGAAGTAAAAAATCAGAATAAAGCCGGCAAAAAAGATAACCTGCCCCATAACGCCCATGCTACCGCCGGCCGCGTCCTGCGCCATTGCCAGCGTGGGGGCCAGTGCCAGCAGTGCGGCAACGAGTAATTTGATCGATTTCATGCATTTTCTCCGTTAATTGAGTAATAAGGTGTGAACAATAGGTTCAGACGCCGCTAAGCTCGGGCACTGTTGCGCCGCGCAAGGCGTAGAACTCGGTTACAAAGTTGCACAATGTACCTGCTTCAATGGCCCCACGCAATCCACTCATCAGGTTCTGATAATAGCGTAAATTGTGAATGGTGTTCAGCTGCGAAGCGAGCATTTCTCCACACTTATCCAGATGATGCAGATAACTTCTGGAAAATTTTTGGCAGGTGTAACAGTCACAACTGTCATCCAGCGGCGCCGTGTCGTGGCGGTTTTTGGCGTTGCGAATCTTAACAGTACCGGTAGCAGTAAACAGATACCCGTTGCGGGCGTTGCGGGTAGGCATTACGCAATCAAACATATCCACACCGCGACGCACTGCCTCTACTATATCCTCAGGGCGGCCTACGCCCATCAGGTAGCGGGGCTTGTCCGCCGGCATTTTTGGTGGCAAGTCGTCCAGAATGCGAATCATGTCCTCTTTGGGCTCACCCACCGACAGCCCACCAATGGCGTAACCGTCAAAACCGATGTTGGTCAGGCCGTCCAGCGATTGCTGGCGCAGGCCTTCGTACATTCCGCCCTGCACAATACCGAACAGCGCCGCCGGATTCCCCTCATGGGCATTCTTGCTGCGGGCCGCCCAGCGCAACGACAACTCCATCGAATCTTTGGCTTCTTTCTCGGTAGCCGGGTAAGGCGTGCATTCGTCAAAGATCATCACGATGTCAGAACCCAGGTCGCGCTGCACCTGCATCGCAATTTCCGGGTTCAACTCCACCGGCGAGCCATCCACGGGAGAGCGGAAAATCACGCCCTGCTCGGTAATTTTGCTGGTTTCGCCCAAACTAAACACCTGAAAGCCGCCAGAGTCGGTCAGAATCGGCCCCTGCCACTGGGTAAAATCGTGCAGGTCGCCGTGGGCTTTGATCACTTCGGTGCCAGGGCGCAGCATAAGGTGAAAGGTATTACCCAAAATGATGTGGGCGCCAATTTCCTTGATGTCACGGGGCAGCATGCCTTTCACTGTGCCATAAGTACCAACGGGCATGAACGCCGGCGTTTCCACCACACCGCGGGGAAAGGTCAGGCGACCACGGCGCGCACGGCCGTCTTCACCCAGTTTTTCAAAGCTCATGAAACAGGCGTCAGTCACCGGGTTTCTCCGTGAAATTCTTGTGTTTCGGGGCCGCCCTGCGGCTCCGTTGCAGAATGCTGCAGCATGCCACGGCTGGGCACTTGTCCGGTAATGAACATGGCGTCGCCATAGCTGAAGAAACGATAACCTTCGCGCACGGCTTCTTTATAAGCGCCCATCACGTTTTCGTAACCGGCAAAGGCACTGACCAGCATGATCAGCGTAGATTCGGGTAAATGGAAATTGGTAATCAGTGCGTCTACGGCCTGGAAGCTGTAACCGGGGTAAA
This sequence comes from Marinobacter sp. ELB17, assembly GCF_000169375.1. Classification (GTDB taxonomy): domain Bacteria; phylum Pseudomonadota; class Gammaproteobacteria; order Pseudomonadales; family Oleiphilaceae; genus Marinobacter. The sequence goes on along the minus strand of NZ_AAXY01000031.1, from coordinate 18,750 downwards.
TAAATATGTCAGTGTCGCCAGTAAACGGGCGCAGGGCGCCATGGCGACTGGCTGATTCCAGCGAGCGCACCGAGGTGGTGCCCACGGCAATCACTCGGCCGCCACGGGCGCGGGTACGAGCCACTGCATCTACCGTGTCCTGACGCACATGCACCAGTTCATGATGCATTACGTGATCTTCCAGTTTGTCCACCCGCACCGGCTGAAAGGTGCCGGCGCCAACATGCAGGGTCACAAACGTGGAGTCTACGCCCATCGCTGCGAGCTTCTGCAGCAGCGCTTCATCAAAATGAAGGCCGGCGGTTGGCGCGGCAACCGCACCTGCCTCGCGGGCATAAACGGTTTGGTAACGCTCCCGGTCAGACGCTTCATCCGCGCGATCAATATAAGGTGGCAGGGGCATATGGCCCAGACGATCAAGAATATCCAGCAGTGATTCGCTGCCGTCAGCCTGCAACTCGAACAATGCATCGGCGCGGGCAATAACGTTCAACGCAGTCCCGTCTTCCAACAATACCTGCTGCCCGGGCTTGGGGGATTTTGACGCGCGCACGTGGGCCAGCATCTGCTGATCGCCGGTAATGCGCTCCACCAAAATTTCTACCGAGCCGCCGGTTTCTTTTTTTCCGAACAGGCGCGCCGGAATCACCTTGGTGTTGTTGAACACCAGCAAATCACCAGGCTGCAGAAGATCGGGTAGGTCTGTGAAACGGCGATGATTCATATCGCCAGACAGACCATCAAGGCAAAATAGACGGGAAGCAGAGCGTTCACTCAACGGATAGCGGGCAATCAGCTCATCCGGTAAGTCAAAACGAAAATCTGAGACATTCATGAAAAGGACTATGCACGAAACCGCAGGGTGCGGCTTATAAATATATGGTAGCGGCGGGCGGACTCGAACCGCCACACTATCACTAGCAACGGATTTTGAATCCGTCGTGTCTACCAATTCCACCACGCCGCCATCAGAAGAGGGGCAAGTATACTGACGTTGAGCCTGAAATCAATGACAAAAGCAGAACAATTGCCCTGCCCCGGCAATAATTCACAAACGGTCAAACAAAGACAGCTGAGATACACGTGCAAACGATTGTTGTGCCGCCTGCAATACAAAGCTCTGAAAGCTCAACGTGCTGATAGCCTCCGCGTAATCAATGTCTTGCAGCTGAGAGCGAATCTCTTTGCTGTAGAGTGCGGAATCTTCCAGAAACGCCTGGGTGGATTCCACCGAATTCATTCGCCCACCCAGTTCGGTCTGCTTTAAAATAAAACTTTCCTGAGCGTTATCCAGGTTGGCCAGCGAGCTGGCGATCAGATCGTTGTAGGCGTCTGACCCTGCGCTACCGCTTTTGCTCAAGTTATCCAGGCCGCTGATTAGGTTTTCTATGGTTTTGAATACTGACTGTTTTTCGCCGGTTTCGATGGTGAATACATCGTTTACCACCGCATCTGTTAGGGTGAATTGCACGCCGTTCACCGTGACCGGCTCGCCGGGCTCAAAGGCGACAGACTGGGTAACCCCATCCTTATCCACATACTGCAATTGATTTGGGGCTGAGATAGTCAGCTCCAGAGATGCCAAACCGCCAGCCTGTAAATCCGAACGATTAATCACACTGATACTGTTAATTCGCCCATCGGGAGGCGGCACTGGAAGAGGGAGAGGGCCGGTTAGCCCCCCACTCGCCGTCGCAGGAATACGGTCAAAAATGCCTTTACCGTTATCGCTGATGGCCACAGTGACGCCGTCATCAATTTCCAGCATCCGTTGCCCTTCGTCGCCCTGATACGTCCATTCACCGGCTTCTTTAGCGTAAGCCGGTGAGCCGCCCTGAAAACCACTAAAAATATATTCACCAGAGGCGTCCTGGGTATTGGCCGTTTGTGCCAACTGCTGCAGGCGCTCATTCATTTCCGAGCTGATAGACAGGCGATCGCTGGCCGACAGCGAGCCGTTACCAGCCTGCACCGTTAATTCACGCACGCGCTGCAGAATGTCCAGGGAGCTTGAGATGGCGCTTTCTTCCTGGCCCAGCCGGTTGTTGGCCAGTTGCGCGTTGCGCTCGTAGGTTTCGATGCGCTTCACTTCCTGATCGAGCTTCAGAATACGCGCCGCCGCGACCGGGTCGTCTGACGGCCGGTTAACGCGCTTACCGGTGGCAATCTGCTCATCGGTTTTGTTCAGCTGCGCGCTCAGATCCTGCAGCCGGTTGATACCGCCGGAAAAGATTTGTTGTGAAGATATTCTAATCATCTCGCATTACCTTTTTGAACCTTACCCGTTTTAGCGGAAGGTTTGCAGCAATGTGTTGAACAGGTCCTGTGCAACAGTAATCACCTTGGCCGACGCGTTGTAAGCGGCCTGGTACTGAATTAATTTGCCGGCTTCCTGATCCAGATTCACCCCGGAAACAGACTCGCGCTGATTGGACGACTGCTCCAGCAGGGTCTTTCCCGCCTCCAGATCCAGCTGGCTCTGGCGCGTTTGCACACCCACATTTTCCACCAGCCCGGCGTAGCCTTCGGCGAAACTCTGGCTGCCGTTGTTGAGTCTGTTTTTTGTGCCAAACGACGCTAGAAACTCGGCGTTGCGGTTGTCAGATACGCCGTTTGTGTTGAATTCGATATCAAAAATGTCACCCACCTTAGGCTGCCCGGTCACGTTAAACTGGAAGCCTTGGTAGCTGGGATCTGAAGCAACCTCGCTGAACAGATTTTCACCGGCTACATACGAGGCGTCGGTGACAATGTTGGCGCCGCCGCTATTGATGGTATAAGTTAGGCCGCCCGAGGCGTCCTCACCAAACGTTACTGTTGTTGAACTGCTTACCAATCCAGTCAGGCTAAAAGCAGGTAATAACGCATCGGTATCCGGGTCACGCACCGCCAGCATGGTTCCCTGGCTGATAGCACCAGTACCTTTGTTATCTTCCCTGCTTGCTGCTCGCACCGGGCTGGCGAACGCTAGGTCTTCTTCACGTCGAACTTCCATAGCAATGTCAGCAGCGCCGTTGCGCGTGGGCTGAATTTGAAAGCGGTCACCTGCATTTAAGGCACCTCCGTCATAACGGATAGTAAATCCGGGCATAACGATTTCATCTTCGGTCACTGAAAAGTTGCCATTGACCACACTGCCGGTGCGCTCATTAACAAGCTCGTAGGTGTCGCCTGCTCCGAGTTTCAAGTCCCAGGTGCCAGCAGCCAACATAGAGCTGTCAGTTATTTCCACCGCCAGCTGAGTGTTGCCAGGAGTCTGGTTATTGGCGTTAGGAACCACTCGGCTGGCCTGCAGAGCAGAGCTATTAAAGTCTTTAAAAAACAAACCACCCAGCTCACCTTCCAAATCCATACCAATTTGATGCTGGCTGTTCATAGAATCGGCGAGCGCAATGGCAATACGGCCGAGCTCGTCAAACGCCGGCGCTAATGCCTGCTGCTGAAAGTATCTAAGGCCGCCCAGTTTTCCACCCTCAATCTGGCTGTCGATGTTCACAACCCGACCACTGGTGCCCAGCGTAAACTCCAGCATTAAGGGGTCAGAAGCACTGGGCCGGGTGCTCAGCTCTGCAGCAATGTTGCCTATAACCAGGCCCTGGCCGTTGTTCAGGGTGACGTTCACCTGCGCGCCTTCAGTTGGGCTGATTTTTATGCTGACCAGCTCAGACAGCTGACGCAATCTTTCATCACGCTGGTCCAGAAGATCGTTAGGCATTCTGCCCTGGGCAAGGCCGGGGGATTGGGATATCGCCGAGTTCAGATCGGCAATACTGGCAATCAACCCGTTGGCGTCTTTAGCGCCCTGCTGCATCTGGGTTTTGACCGATTCGCGCTGCTGAATGAACTTTTCATTGAGCGCAGAAAAGCGGTTTACCACTTGCTGGCCTTCACTTATTACAAGCTGGCGCTGGGGCAATGAAGTAGGGTCTTCAGCAGCGTTCTGCAGACTGGCAAAAAAGTTATTCAAGGCTTTGCTGAGGCCCGTAGATTCGCCACCCAGCAGGTTGTCCAACCGGCTTAGCTCGTTGTTCAAGGTTCTTTGCTCGCCCTCCAGGCTAGAATCCTCACGGATTTGCTGCGTCAGGTATTCGTTTGCCAGGCGGCGAATGTTTTCCACGTTGACGCCGGTGCCAATACTGCCGGCGCCGGTGCGCTGCGGTGTCTGAGCGCCAAACTGCACGTCCTGGCGGCTATAACCCGGTGTGTTGGCGTTGGTGATGTTATTAGCGGTGGTGTTCAGCGCAGCCTGGCTCCCGAGTATGCCGCTTAAACCAATGCCCAGTAATCCTGCCATTGCGTTTACTCCCCGACCTCAGCTCGGCCCATGGAAACCGTCATCAGAGAATCACGGTTCATGATGCTGCGAATTTTCTCAGCGTAATTCGGATCGGTGGCGTAACCGGCCTGCTGCAGTTTTTCAGCAAACTGGGCGGGTTTGTCGGCCACGGCCAACACGTCCCGATAGCGCGGGTTAGATTCCAGAAAATCAACGTAGTCCCGCAAACTGGCTTCGTAATCAGCATAGGCACGGAACTCCGCTTGCTCTTTCATCGGTACGCCTTCGCGGAACTCAGTGGTGGTGATGGCAACCGAATCACCCTGCCAGCGCTGATCGGCCTTTATGCCAAACAGGTTATAGCTGGGACTGTCGCCCTTACCTTCAATCATGTGTTTGCCCCAACCGGTTTCAAGCGCGGCCTGGGCCACCATAAACCGTGGGTTAATGCCGCTGTCTTTGGCGATGCGTTGCGCCATGGGCAGCAGGGCTTGTACGAACTGTTCCGGAGATTCAAAGCGCGCGGGCAATGGCGCGTCGTCCTGGGAGCCATCAGCCATAACCGGCAAGGCTTCAGCTAGCTGTTGCACACTTTTAACTTGCGCTGGCAGCCGTGGTGACAAAGGCGGCACGCTGCGATCGTAATCGGCCAACGTCGCTTTTTGATCGGCCAGCGGGCTACCGTCAGATCTCATACCGGGTACTTGCGGGCTGAGCTGGCGCACCAAAGCGTCCGCCAGGCCGGTACCCTGGTTGCCAGCCATCGACAGGCTTATCTGATTGTCGAACATATCCCGATAAGCCTGGCTCTCGTTGGTGTTCAGGTAGTTGCCCTCCGCCATCACATCACCAGCTTTGCGCATAGACTTGAGCATTTCCGCCAGAAACAGGCTTTCAAATTGCCGCGCCACTTCCCGCAGCGCCGACTCCTTGTCGGTACGGGCCTGGGTTTTCAGCGCGTTCAGGCCTTCAAAGTCGGTGTAGACATTGGCCTGTTGAATCCGGTAGTCCTGCATCGTTCTGCCTCTGCTGCTCTAGATAACGATCAGCTCGGCGCGCAGTGCACCGGCCTGTTTTAATGCTTCCAGTACCGCCATTACATCACCCGGAGCCGCACCCACCTGGTTTACCGCCTGAACGATCTCGTTCAAGGTAACCGCAGGACCAAACTTGAACATGCGAGCCGGGTCTTCGGTCACCGCAATCTGAGAGTCTTGCACCACTTCGGTGTTGCCAGCCGCTAACGGATTAGGCTGCACAACATTTGGGTTTTCCTGAATAATCACCGTCAGGCTGCCGTGGGTGACCGCAGCCGCGCTGACCTTCACATTCTGGCCCACCACAATGGTGCCGGTGCGGCTGTTAATGACCACCTTGGCGGCGGCTTCAGCCGGATTCACTTCAATATTTTCCAGAATCGACAAAAAGCTGACTCGCTGGGAAGCATCCCGCGGGGCGCGCACAGAAACAGAGGTGGCGTCGTGGGCGTAAGCCATATCCGGGCCCAGATTGCCGTTGATGGCTTCAACAACCCGACGGGCGGTGGTGAAGTCTGAGCGCAACAGATTAAACGTAACGGTATCGCCATTGTTAAATGGCGATACCACTTCGCGCTCGACGGTGGCGCCGTTGGGGATCCGACCGGCGCTGGGAATGTTAACGGTAATACGCGAGCCGTCCAGCCCTTCGGCGCCAAAGCCGCCGACAATCAGGCTGCCTTGAGCGAGCGCATACACGTTGCCATCAGCGCCTTTCAGCGTGGTCATCAGCAGGGTGCCGCCGCGCAAGCTTTTGGCGTTGCCGATAGACGACACAGTAATGTCGATTTGCTGACCGGGCTTGGCAAACGGCGGAATGGTAGCGTTCACTGTCACCGCAGCAACGTTCGCAAGTTTTGGATCAACACCTTGCGGCAGAGTAACGCCAAACTGGTTCATCATGTTACGGAAGGTCTGATTAGTAAATGGCGCTTTGTCGCCGCTGCCGGCCAAGCCAACCACCAGCCCATAACCCACCAATTGGTTGTCGCGCACACCTTTGATGCGGGCCAAATCCTTTAGCCTGTCAGCCATCACCGGCGAAGCCACCATTAACGCCATTAACGCTATAGCCAGACATTTGCGCACATTCGCTTTACACAGGCTCACTTTGAAAAAATTCGCGTTGAAAAGGTTCACAGAGGCCACCATTCGCTGTTGAAGAAACGCCCCATCCAGCCCATCTGGTTGGCTTGGTCAAAATCACCGGTGCCACCGTAAGCAATGCGGGCATCGGCAATTCGGTTAGACGCCAGAGTATTGTCCGGCTTGATATCTTGCGGCCGCACCAATCCTGTCAGGCGAATGTATTCTTCGCCATTGGTCAGCGACAGCCACTTTTCGCCACGAATGCGTAACACGCCGTTAGGCAGCACTTCGGTCACGGTCACGGTAATACTGCCGGCCAGGCTGTTGCTTTGATCAGCCTCGGCGGCACCCTCAAAATCTCGCTGTTGTTCGATAGCCGTTGCCAGCCCCAGCTGGTTTCTACCCAATATGTTGGGCTCGGTCAGGCTGATGTCACTGTCTTTCGAGATACTGGTTTCCGCGTTTTTGCTGGCGCGGGTAGACTCGCTCAAGGTCACCGTGAGCACATCGCCCACGTTGAGCGCCACTGTATCGCCGTAAAAATTGTAATTGCGGCTAATCTGGTAAATAGAACCGGTTTCGAGATCGCGCTGCATCATCGCCTGGGCCCGCACCGGAGCGTATTCCGGGTCATCCGGCATGGCACGGGGCCGGCTCATGGCAGTGCAACCCTGAAGCACCGCCAGCACCAGAACCAACGCAACGCTGGCGCTGCGGCGGAACTGTAAAAAAACGGTGTTAGCTGTCATAGCGAAACCTCTGGCCGGCAACAACCGGCATTAACCAATATTATTGGTGATAAACTGCAGCATCTGGTCAACAGTCGATACTACTTTCGAGTTCATTTCATAGGCGCGCTGGGTGGTAATCATATTCACCAGCTCTTCCACCACTTCCACGTTGGAAGACTCAATAGAGCCCTGCTCCAGCGAGCCCAGCCCGGCCAGGCCCGGTTCACCTTCGGTCGGGTCGCCACTGGCATTGGTCTGCTTGAACAGGTTATTGCCAATCGCCTGCAGACCCTGCGGGTTAATAAAGTCCACCAGGGTTATCTGGCCAAGGTTGATGGGAGCGGCCTGATCGTCGGTGACTGCGGTTACAGTGCCATCGCGACCGATGGTCACATTAGTGGCGTTTTCCGGAATGTTGATGTTGGGCTCCAGGGCGTAGCCGCTCGGATTCACCACGTCGCCATCGGAGTTCAGCTGGAACTGGCCGTCACGGGTATAGGCTGTCTGGCCGTCTGGCAATTGCACTTGCAAGAAGCCGCGACCGTTAACCGCCATATCCAGTGGCTGCTCGGTTATCTGCAAGTTGCCCTGGGTAAACTGTTTGACGGTACCCACAACCCGCACACCGGTACCCAACTGCAACCCGGAGGGTAATTCGGTGTTCTGCGTGTTCAAGCCACCGGGTTGGCGTTTCACCTGATACAGCAGATCCTGAAACACCGCGCGGTCGCGCTTGAAACCGGTGGTGTTCACGTTCGCCAGGTTGTTAGAAATGGTGGACATGTTGGTGTCCTGCGCGCTTAACCCGGTTTTACTGACCCATAGTGCTGGATTCATTTTTATCGCTCCCTACCGTCAGACTGTTGTGGATGGCGGCGAAATCTTGCCGCTTTCCCGCCCGCCGGCGTGTTGTTTCAAGTTTTGATATAAGTGCTATCAAAGGTTCTGCAATAGCCGTGCCGCTGCTTCAGAATTTTCTTTGGCGGTGCTCATTACTTTCACCTGCATTTCGTACTGCCGCGAAAGCTGCAGATTGGAAATCATTTCGGCCACCGCGTTTACGTTAGAGCTTTCCAGAAAGCCACCGGAAACCCGGGCGTTGGCATCAGCCGGTTCACCACCACCAAGCGCCTGATCGGGCTTGCGACGTATAAAGCCATCCGGGCCTTTTTCCAGGGCCTGTGTCGGCGGCGTTACCAGCTTGAGCCGGTCCACCTCCACCAACTGATCGGGAGGCCCGCCCACCGGAACAATAGACACGGTGCCGTCGGCACCAATCTCAACGTTATCAAAAGGCGGCAAAGCCACCGGACCACCATTGCCCAGCACCATTTCACCGTTAGCCAATCGCAACAGGCCATTTACATCTATCTGCAAAGACCCACTGCGAGTGAACACTTCTTCACCCAGGTTGTTTTGCACCGCCAGCCAGCTGTCGCCTTCAATCGCCACATCCAGTTTCCGCCCGGTTTCCATCAGTGCGCCCGAAGACAAATCGGTACCCGGGCGCTCAGTCATGGCGTAAGCGCGTGTAGGGTGATGCCCGCCAAACACCGGCATACTGCGGGCCTGGGCGAAGTCTTTTTTGAAACCGGTGGTGGTCACGTTAGCCAAGTTGTTGGCGTGTGCGCGCTGGGCCAGCATGTTCTGCTTGGCACCGGACATTCCGATATAAAGGGCTTTGTCCATGAGGAAGGCTCCTGCCGGATATTTGACTGTTACCAGTCTTCAAGCAGGAGTCGTGCCAGTTTGAGTGGCAACGAAATAAGAAAATCTCAGGAGTAAGCAGAACCGGGCCTTATCTGGCCCGGTTCTGCTAAAAGCACCTTGGCGGGCGCGTGATTGCTTACCTCAGGTTGATGATGGTCTGGGTGACCGCATCCGAGGTTTCAATGGTTTTGGCATTCGCCTGATAATTACGCTGGGCAATAATCAGGTTCACCAGTTCCGCAGACAGGTCTACGTTGGATTCTTCAACTGAACTGGACTGAATCGCACCCAACGTGCCGCTGTCGGGCCTGCCAATAACCGCTTGGCCAGATTCGAAGGTTTCCACCCAGCTGGTATCACCTGACGGTGACAGGCCGTCGGTATTATTAAAGCTGGCCAAAGCCACCTGCCCCAGGGATTTCGACTGTCCATTCGTGTAGCGGGCAAAAATCACGCCTTGCTGCGAAACGTCCAGCCCCGACAGCCGGCCGGTGGTAAAACCATCTTGGCGTTGATCATTGACACCGAAGTTGGCGCCATATTGAGTGGCGCTACCCAAATTCAGATCAAACGCCGCGCCGGCCCCAGACGCTGCTCCATTCGCGTTTAAATCCCCATCTTTTGGCACCCAGTTAGCGATTGAAATTACGCCATTTGCATTGCTATCAGCAGATGCCAGATTTCCACTTTGGTCAAACACCAATTCATACGGCACGAAATTAGGCGGTGTCGTTGTAGAACCAGCTGCACCGCCAACTGCTTCGCCATCTATCTGCAGATGTAACAACCAATTGCTCTGAGAACCACTTGCTGGAGCCTGTTTAGTATAAAACTGCGTGACCTCGTGGGGATTTCCCAAACTGTCAAAGATGTTGGTTGCTGTAACGTGATTGTAAGTAGTCGGATCTAACGGGTCGAACGGAATAGGCGGAGTTGCAGTGAGCACTTGCTCCCGCGCATCCAGATTAAGGTCTGTACGCAGGTTGGTGGTGCGCTGCGGCGACAGGTTATCACTCCCTATTTGCAAGTCGTCACGAATGCCCGACAAGTTACCGGCGGCGTCCGCAACAAAGCCTTGCACCCGCATATTCTGGTTGTTCACCACAAAACCGTCTTTGTCGGTACCGAACTGGCCAGCGCGGGAATATCGCAGCTCGCCGCCATTGTTCAACACGAAAAAGCCGTCGCCATCGATAGCGAAATCCAATCCGTTATCCGTAAAGCTGACGTTACCCTGGCCAAAGGACTGTTTGACGCTCTGCACACTAATCCCGTCGCCAACCGGAGCGTTGCCAGAGCTTAGAAAGCCATTGGCGTATAAGTCTCCAAACTGCACACGGCTGCCTTTAAAGCCCACTGTACTGGCGTTTGCAATATTATTGCCGGTTACGTCCAAGTCTACCGCCGCCGCCCTGAGGCCGCTTAATCCTGTGTTAAATGCCATGATCCACCCCTGCTGACGCCGGTATTAATTAATTTGTTGAACTTGCGACAGGTCAATAGAACCCATGCCCGCAAGATTCAGAGAAATAGAGCCGCCTTTACCCAAAGATACGCTGTCGACGTTTGCGCTCATCATGGTACCCAGCTGCTGCGAACCACCGGGATAGGCCCCGGAAGCCACTGCAAAATAAGAGCCTTGCGGCAAAGCACTGCCGTTGCCGTCTTTACCGTCCCACGTGAACTTGGCAGAACCGGGGGGCTTGCCACCCAATTCCATCTGCCGCACCAACTCACCCGAACCGTTCAATATCGACACCTGCACGCCACCGGTTGAGGCAGGCACATCAACGGTTCCGTTAACCTCGCCGCTGGCACCAAGCATCGCCAAATCCGACGCCACCAACACGGTTTTGCCAACCATGGCGGAGGCCTGCAGAGCCTTGGTAGAACGGAATTCGCCGATCACGCTGTCTACGTTGCCAGACAACTTCTGCATTTCTTCCAGCGAACTGAATTGCGCCAGTTGGGAAATGAATTCGCCGTTGTCTTGCGGATCCAGCGGGTTCTGATTCTTCAACTGGGCCAGCATCAGCTCCATGAATTCATTTTTGCCCAGCTCGCCTTTGCCGCTTGCCGACTGCTGTTTCAGCTGGTACTGGCTTAGGACATCCGTTGCCTGGCTTGCGTTTACTGCACTCATGATTGATTACCGCCTGTTAGTTCTGGCCCAGAGTTAAAATGCGCTGCATCATCGACTTGGCAGTGTTCATGATGTCTACATTCATCTGGAAGCTGCGGGAAGAGGACATCATATCGGCCATTTCTTCTGCCACATTTACATTGGGGTAGTACACATAGCCGTCTTCGCTAGCAGCCGGGTGGTTGGGCTCGTAGCGCATCTGCAGATCGGCATCGCTTTCGACTATGCCTTCCACCCGCACACCGGCACCGCCTTCTGCCCCGGAACCGAACGCCGGCTGATTGCCGTTTAACAGCGACTGCTGAACCGCCGCAAACACAGGCTTACGGGCGCGGTAGGTTTCACCGGTGCTGGAACTGGCAGTTTCGGCGTTGGCAATGTTAGAAGCTGTGGTGTTTAGCCGCAGCGATTGCGCAGTCATACCGGAACCGGCGATGTCGAAAATGTTACCCAGTGACATAAAAATCTCCTGTGTTCACCGTGTTGACTGCGGCTTACTGGCCCGTCAGCGCTTTGCTAATCCCGCTGAATTTGCTGCTAAGAAACTGGAAGCTGGCCTGGTAGTCCATGGCGTTGCGCATAAAGCGGCTCTGTTCCTGCTGGGCGTCTACCGTATTGCCGTCTACCGAAGGCTGATGCGGTGTGCGATACAACAAATCATTGTCGCCTAAAGAGCCGGGCGCACCGCCACCTTCGGTTATATGGCCGCTGTTGGTGGTGTTCATGCCGAAGCCGCTAGCGTTACTCTGCGCTCGCTTCATTATCGCCTGGAAGTCGATATCACGGGCCTTGAAGCCCGGGGTGTCAGCGTTGGCCAGATTATTGGCCAGAATTTCTGCGCGCTGAACCCGTGCCTGAAGGGCGTATTGGTGAATACCCAGTGCACTGTCGAAATTGATTGCCATACTGCCTCCGCAATTCTGTGCCGGCGGTTAACGAAAGATTGCCGGTTTCAGGTGTATGAAGAGTTAAAAGCAAGTGCGATGCCAGAATGGTGAAAACTACGGAAATTTTTGTCTTAACAGGATTGCAGCGTTGTTTTTAGGCTTTGAACGGCTAAACACCTCTAAATAACGTCGGTATTGAGCGGCTCGAACAACGCAACACCCACGCCACTGCAAAAAAACGGCAAGCAACTGCCCTCAAGGCACTCGCCAATCACAGCGTTTTTGCCGCCCGGATGTGAGCAGTTAGCGCAACGGCAGCGTAAAGTGTCTAGACGCCATTTTCGTCGACCACCTTTAGCTGACCACTTTCCGCAAACCATCTTGGAGCAAGCCCGTGGCCAAAATCTGCATCTTCCCTATTCCCGGGTGCGTCACCTTCCCCGGTACTGTGTTTCCGCTGCACGTGTTTGAGCCGCGCTACCGCGCGATGATTCAACACTGCCTGGAAACCGAAACCCTATTGGCTATCTGCCACACCGAAAAACAGTTAAGCCCGGGCAAACAAGCAGAGTCCCTGGAGCAGGCGCTAAGCTCTAATCAGGCCACCTATCGGCCCTACGACGTATTCAGCGCGGGCCGCTGCGAACTTGTGGAAACCATGGAAGACGGCCGCCTGCTGCTGAACGTGCACATACAGCAGCGCTACCGGCTCGATCAGCAGCTTCAGCAGTTGCCGTATCAGATCTATGAGTGCATAGAGTTTAGTGACCAACCGCTCAGCGACAGTGAAACCCGCGATTGCGCCGAATTGCGGGATAAAATTCTGCACCGGCTGGTCGCTTTGGGCCACGGCGACCCGGCGATTCGAAAATCCGTAAAACAACTGGCGGAATCAGAAGAATGGCAGGCAAAAACCGACGGTCAGTTCAGCCTGGCGCTGTTTGGCGTGGTGCACTTTGAGCCTGAGCTCATGCAGAAAATTCTGGAAATGGATTCAGCGCCCCAGCGCCTGGCCTACACGCTGGAGCTACTGAACGACCTCTGAAGGGTACTTTGACGAGTGCGCTAAGAAGATTGCTCTAATGAATGCCTTAAAGAGCGCCCTGGCGGGCGCTCTTTAAGGCACATAGGCACTGGCTACTGCGGCCAGCGCGACACAAACGCCGCCGGTTCAAGACGCGGCACCGCAGGCTTGGCACAAACAACGCTGCCCGTATAAATAAAGCCAATCACCGATTCCTGCTCGTTCAAACCCAACGCCTTTGTAACCGCCGGATTATAAGCCGGCGACCCGGTTCGCCACATGACACCAAAGCCCGCATCCTGAAGCGCCAGCTCGAGCAAGGTGGTGCTCGCGGCAGCGGACAAAACTTGCTCGCTGGCCGGAATTTTCGGATGTTCAACCGGTGACGCAATCGCAATAATCACCATAGGTGCCCGAAGCGGACTTTTGCGAAGCTTTGCCAGGATTTTTTCATCGGCTTCCGGACCGTAGGTGTCTGCAAACAAATCGCCCAAGCGCTCAAGGCCTTCGCCTTCCACCACCAAGTAACGCCAGGGCCGCAAAAGACCATGATCTGGCGCTCGCGCCGCGCAGGCAAAAGCCCGCGCCAGAACGCCCGGCCCCGGTGCCGGTGCTTGCAGGCGCGGCTCGGAACTTCGGGCAAGAATAAAATCGCTGATAGCCGTCATAAAATCCTGTCAGGTGTTAAAGTAAAGCCTTGTTATAGCACTCAATGGTGACAATCAAACATTGCTGTTAGGCTGAGTGCCTTTGTGTAAAACCAACAATTAAAAGCGACATGGAGGCTACTGTGAGCGCACCAAAAATCTTTCATAGCTTTGCTGAATTCTATCCCTTTTACTTAAATGAGCACCGTAACCGAACCTGCAGGCGATTGCACTTTATTGGCAGCTCACTGGTGCTTGCCGTCATAGCCTGGGTGGCTGTGTCTGGCAATCTGCTTTGGCTGCTGGCGCTTCCAGTGATCGGATATGGCTTCGCCTGGATAGGCCATTTTGGCTATGAGAAAAATCGCCCTGCTACATTTCGCCACCCCCTATATAGCTTGATGGGCGACTGGGTTATGTTCAAAGACATGCTGACAGGAAGGATTCGATTCTGAAATGATCAGAGCACCTGCCAACATTCGCGATACCAGAACAACCCCCGCTAACGCTATTGACACCGCTGAAGGAACACCGTCAACGACCGTGCCTATCATGCCAGACTATCTTGGCCGCACGCTGGGTTACGCCGCCATGGCCGTCATTATGATCGCCGGTATTGTCGAAGGGCTCCACTCAGTGTGGCTCTTTGGTATGGCCGGATTTGCGATGGTATGGCCCCACCTGGCCCAGCTGTTTTCACTGGACGCGCGCAAACGCAACTCACCCACCATTCGCCAACACCTGTTGCTCATAGATTCTGCCATTTCCGGGGTGTTTATCGGAAGCCTGGGGCTGATAAACATTTCCGCCGCGACCATTGCCTTAATGGTGATGTTCACCTGCTTTGTGGTGGGTGGCTTAAAGCAGTGGGCCTGGGGCAGCCTTATGCTTTCTGCGTCGGCGCTGGCCGTGTTCTTTCTATTCAACCCTGGCTATGCCATCACCCTGCCTCCCCTTGCAGATTTGCTGGCGGTGATCGTAGCCGGTGTTTACATTTGCGCAACCGCTCTGTTTTCCCACCAGCAAGCCAAAGCCCTGCGCCACGCCACCTTATTGATTCAAGCCCAGCGTGAGCAGTCCATCGCACTGTCGCAAAAATTGTCGAAGTACATGTCGCCGCAAGTATGGCAAACCATTTTTACCGGCCAGCGGGATGTACGCCTGGAAACCCAGCGCAAAAAGCTAGCGGTTTTTTTCTCCGATATTCAGGGCTTTACCGAGCTATCGGAAGAAATGGAACCGGAAGCCTTGACCGATGTGTTGAATCACTACTTCAATGAAATGTCGCAAATTGCCCTCAAGCACGGCGGCACCATCGACAAGTTTGTGGGCGACTCCATCATGATCTTTTTCGGCGACCCCACCAGCCGTGGTCAACGGGAAGATACGCTGGCCTGCGTGTCTATGGCCATCGACATGCGCAAACACATGAAAATACTGCGCCAGAAGTGGCGCAGCCAGGGTATCAAGACACCGCTACAGATTCGTATGGGCATCAGCACCGGCTATGCCACCGTTGGCAACTTTGGCGCCGAAAATCGCATGGATTACACCATCATTGGCAAGGAAGTGAACCTCGCCAGCCGGCTGGAGCATCTGGCACAGCCCGGTGAAATTCTGGTAACCCACGAAGCCTTTTCGCTGATTAAAGACAGTATTATGTGCCGCGATAAGGGCGAGGTAACGGTTAGGGGCTTCAGCAGGCCCATTGCGGTGTATCAGGTGATCGATTATCGCTGCGACCTGGGCCGCAACCGCAGCTTTCTGGAACACGAACACAGTGGCTTTACCCTGTATCTGGATTCGGAAAAAGTGAGCGAAAACGACCGAATCGCCATACTGCGGGCGCTAGACGAAGCCTCTAGCCGCTTGCGCCATCAGCGGGACTAGGCCGCGCAAACGCGACTCATAAAAAGCTACTGACGTATCAGGCGCGGGCCGGAATTGGCGTCAGCACGGGTACTGCGCCACGGATTAATATCCAGGCCGCCGCGGCGGGTATAACGGGCGGTTACCGTCAACGCTTGCGGTTTACAATGGCGCATCAGATCCGTGAACAGAGTCTCTACGCAGTGCTCGTGAAAATCCTGCTTCTGGCGAAAGCTCACGATGTAACGCAACAGGCCAACCCGATCCAGTTTCGGACCGGTATAGTCAATTAATACCGAACCCCAGTCTGGCTGCCCGGTTACCGGGCAATTGCTTTTCAACAGGTGTGAACACAGTTTTTCGCTAACGATCTTTGTACCGGTTACAAGGGACTCCGGCGCGTAGCTGTAAACCACATCGGTCAAAGGTTCGTCATCAATCAGCTGATATTCTTGTGGCCGTCCCTGGGCCAGAGCGCCTTCATCAACGCTGTGCAGGGTCACCCGAACCGCGGCGCCAGAGGCTGACGACAAGTCTGCAACAATCACTTCGCAAACCCGCTCAGCACTGGCGTATACGGTCTGGTTCAGTGAATTCATATACAGCTTCAGCGATTTAGACTCAACCAACTGCGGCGATTCTGCCGGAAACTCGATTTCCGCCCAGGCCACCGCCGGCACGCCGCCAGGGCGCAGCCAAGACACTTCCCAAGCCTGCCATAAGTCCCCGCCAAACCAGGGCCAGCGACCGTCTTCCAGGCCTATACGCTGGCGGTTGTGCAACCGCGGAATCGGAAACAGCTGGCCGGGATCGTAGGTGTCCGGGTATTCGCTGGTTTTCCCCAGCGGCGCGTTATCAAGTGCCATAAATTTTCCTGAATCAATTACGAATGCCTTTGCCACGGCGCAACAAGTTCAATGCAACCGCCGCCAACACCACAATAAACAGCAGAATCATACCCAGAGAGACAAACGGATTCACGTCTGACACACCCAGAATGCCGTAGCGAAAGCCATTTACCATGTACAGAATCGGGTTGGCCATAGACACCGCGCGCCAAACGTCCGGCAGCAGATTAATGCTATAAAAAACGCCACCCAGGTAGGTCAGCGGTGTCAGGATAAAGGTGGGCACAATGGAGATATCATCGAATTTTGTCGCCAGCATGGCGTTGATAAAACCGCCCAGGGAAAACAGCGCCGAGGTCAGAAACACCGTAACCACAACCATTAGCAGGTTGTGAATTTGCAAGTGGGTAAACGCCAGCGATACCAACGTCACAACCACTCCAATGCCCAGGCCGCGAGCCATACCGCCACACACGTAGCCGGCCAGAATCACCCAGTTTGGCACCGGCGCCACCAGCAGCTCTTCAATACTGTGCTGAAACTTCATCGAAAAGAACGACGACACCACGTTGCCGTAGGAACTGGTAATAACCGCCAGCATAATCAGGCCCGGCACAATAAACTGCATGTAGTCGAAGCCGTCCATCTTACCAATGCGGGAACCAATCAGATTGCCAAAAATAATAAAATACAAGGTCATGGTGACCGCCGGCGGCAACAGGGTTTGTGGCCAGATGCGGGTAAAGCGGCGAATTTCACGACTCAGAATTGTATAAAATGCGGTCCACAGAGCGTGCGGTGTCATAACTGCGCCTTTGGATCGTTGTCACTGTTGTCGGCGTTGGCTTCAACCATGCGTACAAACAGCTCTTCCAGGCGGTTCGCTTTGGTGCGCATGCTGTCTACCTCGATGCCCTGCTGTTGCAGCTGCACGAAAACCTGATTCAAACCTGACCCTTTTTGCACATCCACTTCCAACGCACCGTCTTTATCAAAGCGGCGAACATAACCGTCGAGCTGGGGCAGCTGTTGATGACCACCGGCAAGATCCAGTACAAAGGTTTCCACACTCAGTTGCTGCAGTAACTCGCGCTTGCTGGTGTTTCGTAGGATCTGGCCGTGATCAATAATGGCGATGTTGCGGCACAGGGCCTCGGCTTCTTCCAGGTAATGGGTCGTCAGAATAATGGTGGTGCCATTGCGGTTCATTTCTTGCAGAAACGTCCACATAGAACGGCGCAACTCAATATCCACGCCCGCGGTGGGTTCGTCCAGAATCAACAGGCGCGGTTCGTGCACCAGCGCGCGCGCAATCATCAGGCGCCGCTTCATGCCGCCAGAAAGCGTGCGCGACGGAGTATTGCGCTTATCCCATAGCCCAAGCTGTTTCAGGTATTTCTCGGCAGAGATCAGAGCCTGCTTTAGCGGAATACCGTAATAGCCGGCCTGAGTGGTCACAATATCCAGCACTTTTTCAAACTGGTTAAAGTTGAACTCCTGGGGCACCACGCCCAAGTTAAGCTTGGCCGCCGACAGCTCGGTGTCCATATCATGGCCAAACACTCGCACCTGCCCGGCGGATTTATTCACCAGCGATGACACCACCCCCAGGGTGGTGGATTTACCGGCGCCGTTGGGGCCTAGCAACGCAAAAAAGTCGCCTTTGGCCACTTTGAGGTCAATACCTTTAAGGGCCTGAAAACCATTGCCATAGGTTTTGGTCAGGCCCTGAATTTCCAGAGCGTAAGCCATAGACATTCCTGACAGAAAAACATGGGGCTGAATGCGGGAACTGCGTGACTGGATACTACGTCACTTTTTATAGACTGCGTGCCGTATCGCTTGTTAAAGCGCACGGCAGGCTTAATCGGGCAGGAATATTAACCGTTATGGGTTGCTGTCGGCAAACTGTAAACCGTAACCGTCAGGGGTTTTACGCCGCACCACCATGTGCAAAATCGGAGCCGCTATCGGCAAGCCCTGCACTTGAACGGTCACTTTGTCCCCAAGTTGAGGGGCAAATTGTTGGTCTTCAATCGCAATAAACACGCCGCCGTCAGATATGTCGCGGGTACCAAACACAAAGTTGCCCAGGGTTTCGTGCTCAACTTTCACAGTCGCACTCATGGATGTACGCAAGTGTTCGCGGCGGTCATCTGGGGTCATAAAACTTGCACCAAGGCTGAGGGCTATTGTTTCCATGAAGAATACCACCAAATTTCTCAAAGTATAGACAGACAGCATTGACTATCCAGGTAATACAAATGATAATGGTTTGCGTTTTTAATATTCATTCACCCATTCCTGACAGAACCATACTCCCCCCAACCGAGGTTGCCATTATGCGATTGAAACTTGCTGCCACAGCTGCCATTGCCCTGACCGCCATGCCCATGGCCGCGTTTGCTGACGGCGAAGTAAACATCTACTCCTACCGCCAGGCTTACCTGCTGGAACCTCTGCTGAACGCGTTTGAAAAAGAGACCGGC
>NZ_AAXY01000032.1 GCF_000169375.1 Marinobacter sp. ELB17 | reverse complement strand
CCGCTGTAGCGGCAGACGAGCCCGATATCGCCGCGAAAATGCCACAACCCAGAATGTTGGTGTGCAGTAATTTTCCCGGAACCTTGCCCACCCACGGCGCGATGCCGCTGAACATTTCTTCGGACAGGCGCGAGCGGAATAGCACCTCGCCCATCCAGATAAACATAGGTAACGCGGCCAGTTCCCAAGACACGCTGGCGCTGTAGAAAGCGGTCGACAGGCTGTCACCTACGGGAACGTTGCTGAAAAAATACAGCGATATACAACCGATGGCCGTCAACGAAAACGCCACCCACAAACCCGCACCTAGCAATGCCAGCAGCAACACCAGAAGCAGTAGGCTCATCCAGATCATTTCCACGGGCTTACTCCTGGGGTGCTTCGTCGTGAAGTTGGGCTATGCGGCCGCTGAGCAGCGACAAAAGGGCGTCTAACAGGGCCACCAATAGCCACAACAGGCCCATTACCATCGCCGCCTGCGGAATCCAAAGCGGTACCGGCACCATGCCAATGGACAGATCGCCGAAGTCGTAGCTGTCCCACGTCAGCCAAGCGCTGTGCCAGGCTGCAAAGGCAGTAATGGCCGCAGCTAATAGCAGAGCCAGAATGTCCATGATGCGGTGGGCAGATTGGGGCAGACGTTGTAACAGCAGAGTCACGCGAATGTGCCCGCCCTGCCAGAAGGTGTAGGCCAGGCCAAAAAACGTGGCGCCCAGCAGCATAAACGCCGCCAGCTCAGCCAGCCCCGGCACGTTCAGTCCCAAAGGGCTGAAACCCAGCCAGGCCAGTAATTCGTCAAGTACCCGGCTGAGTACCTGAGCCACAATCATAACCATGATCAGTGTCAGGTTGATCGCGGAAAGGGCGCCCCCCAACCGATAAAATGAGTCCAGAGCCCTGCGCATGGGGATGTTCCTGTATTATGCCCGCACGTGTACCTTTACTGCAGGGCCGGCATGGATAAATGCGTGGTGGCACGAAAGCTTTGTGCCACCACAGGGGGTGTTGCTACCGCTGGCGGTAAGCGTCTAGCAATGCTTGGCCGTCGCTGCCGGCCCGCTCAAGCCATTCTTTGGTCATGGTTTCGCTGATTTTTTGAAGGTGTTCAACCAGCTGCGCAGAGGGCTCTGACACGACGATGCCGTTATCTCGCATGATCTTGATTTTGGCATCGGTTTCTTCTTTGCTTGCGTCCCAACCGCGCTTTTCAGCGACTGCTGCTGCGTCTTCCAGCGCTTTTTGGGTCGATTCAGGCAGACTGCGGAAAGCCTTGGCGTTTACCACAACCATGTTCTTTGGCAGCCATAGCTGGGCGTGGTTAAAGTGGCTGAGGTAATCCCAGGCGCGGGTGTTGGCCCCGGTCGACGGCGACGTAATCATGGCGTCAACACGGCCGGTGCCAAAGGCGGTGGGAATGTCCGGCACTTCTACTTGGGTAGGGATCGCGCCCAGCAAGTCGGCCAGCTGCTCGCTGGACTTGTTGTAGGCGCGCATTTTCACACCTTTTAGCTCTTCGCCGTTTTCAATTGCGAACTGGGTATAAATGCCCTGTGGTGGCCAGGGCACCGCAAACAGCAGCTTCAAACGCTGACTGTCCAAGCGCTCCGCCAGTACGTCTTTAGAGGCCAGCCATAACTTCCAGGCCTGATCGTAATCACTGGCGAGATACGGTACCGAGTCGACTTCAAACAGCGGGTCTTCGTTGGCCAGGCGCGACATGATCAACTCGCCAATAGGCACCAGCCCGCGGCGCACGGAGTTCTTGATTTCCGGGTGTTTGATCAGCGAGCCACTGCTGTGCACCGTGATGTTCAGTTCGCCGTTGGTGGCGTCGCGCACATCATCAGCAAACTGGCGGATATTCGCGGTGTGGAAGTTGGAATCGCCATAGGGCGTGGGCATGTCCCATTCGGTGGCTTGTACTCCGCTTACCATAAAGCTGAGCGTGGCGGCTACCAGGGTGGCACTAACGCGCTTTAGGCTGAAGCCTTTTTTAACGGGTAAGTGAACGGTTTGTATGGGGTTTTGCATAGGTTTTGCCTCCCGGAGCTGACGTCGGAGCCGTCAGCAGATGTTGTTGTTTTCAGTGAGTCGTAAAGCACGGCGATAAAGCCGCCTTGATGCGCCTCGTGAGCTAAAATTAGCTATGGGTTGGTGATGTGTCAAACTATTTATAAAAATAATATACGTAAATTCACTTTGTAATGCTGATAATTTATCTATAAATTGTTTGTATAGAGCGTGGATAAGGGATGAATTTGTTCCCGCGCTTGTCACCACTTATTACAGCTACCACTCGCTACAGCCACAATTTATAACAGCTATAAGCCCGGAGGCTCACATGCTATTGAATTGCGATATCGGTGAAAGCTATGGCGCCTGGGCCATGGGTCTGGATGATCAGGTCATGCCGTTTATTGACCAGGCCAACATCGCCTGCGGGTTTCACGCCGGCGACCCGAGAGTTATGTTCAATACCGTGCGCCTGGCGTTGCAACACGGTGTCACCCTGGGCGCCCATCCGGCGTATCCAGATCTTCAGGGGTTTGGGCGCCGGTCTATGGTGTGTGCAGCAGAAGAAATTCACACCATGGTGTTGTATCAGGTGGGCGCGCTGGCGCAGATCGCCGCGGCCCAGGGTGGCCAGTTGAGCTATGTAAAGCCCCACGGCGCGCTCTATAACGACATGATGCGCGACGAGGTCATACTGCGCGCAATCCTCGAGGCGCTGGCGCAATCGCCGCAAACCTTGGCGTTGATGGCCATGACCACAGCGGACAACCAGCGCCTGAAACAGCTATGCGCGGAATACGGCGTAACGTTGTTGCTGGAAGCCTTCGCCGATCGCGCCTATGACAGCGCCGGGTATTTGGTGTCGCGCAGCCAGACGGGTGCCGTGCACCACGATTCCAGTATAATTGTGCAGCAGGCACTGGCCTTTGCCCGGGGTCACAGCATTCAGTCCATAGAAGGCAAAGCCTTGAGTCTGGAAGCGGACACGCTGTGTGTGCACGGTGACAACCCTGAGTCTGTGGCAGCGGTGCGGGCCATTCGTGACGCGTTCAGGAAGCTGGTGTGATGCAATGGCGCTATGACATCAGCGGTATAGATACCGTTACCCTGCATTTTGGCCAGCGTATCGATGCGGCTCTGGTTGCCCCGATTCACCGTGCTGCAATCGCCTTAAAATCAAGCCTGGGCACGCGATTGCTGGACGCAGTGCCGTCTTACACTACGCTGCTGTTGCGTTATGATGTGTTGCAGGACGATCTGGCCAGTTTGATGGGGCAGGTGAGTGAGGTGCTGAACCAGCTGCCCGATCCCACCGGGGAAGTTCATGCTGAATCAGAGATTATTGAGGTTCCGGTGTTTTATCACCCCAGCGTCGGGCCGGATCTGAAGCGCTTGGCGGAGCGCGCCGGTTTCAGCCTGGAAGAGTTTATTCGCCGCCACAGCGAGCGCCTTTATCAGGTATTCGCCATTGGCTTTGCCCCAGGTTTTGCCTACCTGGGCGAGGTGGCCGAAGAGTTGAGTGTGCCTCGGCTTGCCAACCCGCGGGCAAAAGTGCCGGCGGGTACTCTGGGTATCGCCGACACCCAAACCGCGCTTTATCCCATAGTGTCGCCTGGCGGCTGGAATCTGATTGGCCGTACTCCTTTGGCCCTGTTTGATCAGTCCCGCGCACAGCCCAGCCTGCTGGAAGCCGGCAGACAGTGCGCTTCCGCCCAATAGCACAAGACGAATACTTGAGCTTGGAGGTCGCCTTGACGATTTGCCCTGGGGCATGGAGCCGGGTTTGGACATACAGCAAGGCGCGCCTGCTAAAAAGCAGGGGGAAAAGTTGTGACTCACTCCAAGCTCGGTTTGTTGATTGAAAAACCCGGTTTTCTGAGCCTGATTCAGGACGCTGGGCGTCGTGGAGTGATGCACCTGGGGCTGGCCACGGGCGGGGCTATGGATCGCCATGCCTGGGCCTGGGCAAACTACCTGTTGGGTAATTGTTTCGGGGCGGCGGCTTTAGAGATCACCTTTGGCCAAGTGGAGTTTGTTAGTCAGTTGAACACCAGTATTGCCATTACCGGAGCAGAGGTGACGGTCACGGTGAACGGAGCCTCGCAGCCGTTGTGGGCCACGCTGTCGCTGAAAGCCGGGGACAGGGTGGTATTGAGTGCGCTCCGTGCCGGGCTTCGTAGTTATCTGGCTGTTGCCGGCGGTTTTAGCGTTGCCGCAGGTTTGGGTAACAGTTGCGCCACGCTGCACCGGGAGAAAACCGGAGGCCTGCATGGCGATGGGCAACCGTTAAAAGCCGGCGATCTGCTGCCCTGTGAATCCCAGTCCCAAAACCCGCCATTGCAGCGCCAAGTGCCCGTTGACTGGATACCCGATTACCGCGAGGCGCTCATTCTGGATGTGATTATGGGGGCACAGATAGAGCGTTTCCCCTCCAGTTCTCTGGAGTGCTTCTTCACCCAACCTTATACCTTGAGCTCGCAGAGCGATCGCATGGGCGCAAGATTAAACGGCCCGGCGTTAGAGGTGTTTGGCGAGCGCCTGATTTCTGAAGGCATCAGCCTGGGTGCGGTCCAGGTGCCGGCCAATGGTTTGCCCATCATTCTTCTGAATGATCGCCAGACCATCGGCGGCTACCCAAAGCTTGGGGCCGTAACGCCCCGCAGCCTGGATGCGCTGGCTCAGCGCCAGCCGGGCAGTCAGTTGCAATTCCGCCCGGTGGCCCTGTATGAGGCCCAGAGGCATGAAAAGGCCTTCCTGAATTTTTTTAACAAGCCCCTTTGATGCATTGTTAAATGTAAAAATCCAGTAGGCCTTTTAAGGCTCTGTGTTACCACATGAGATCGTCAGGGATCTCATAACCGGCGTAAGGATCATCGTCGCCCAGGTCGTCTTTCGTACGCTCGTGCAGCACAACAACGGCCTGCGCGTCCCGTTCCTGAATTTTGCGTGCTACGCCTTCGGCGACAATCTCGTAATCGCCACCGACGCAGATGATTGCCAGACGGCCGCGGGCCAGCTGGTCAGCCATCATGTCGTCCACATACATTTTCTTGATTTTCTTGTCATGAACAAACTGGTAAGAAGTTTCGCCATGACTGCGATTCAGCCGGTTTGTCCCCACTAACTGGCGAATCTGGGCCTGTATGGCTTTTTTCTGGGCTTCGGCCTGGCGTTTCTGGTTCAGTTGACGGTCGCGCTCGGTTTTTTCTTCTCGCGCCTGCTGTACTCGCTGCTCGGCTTCATTTACCTGCACCGCGCCCTTGGGCTGCTGTTTGCGCTGTTTGTGCTTTTCATTACGAATAGCTGTGGCCTTTTTTTTGTCGGCCAGGCCGGCTTTCAGTAACTGGTCCTGCAGGGACGCCATGGGGTAACTCCATTAATTGGTAAGAAACTCTGCTATTATTCCACTAGCCTTAGTATACGCCCTCGCGTTTACCTTCTTAACCAGCAACTGCTGATTCCGGGATTTTCTTGTATGCCTTCCTTTAAAGACCTTGAACTGTCTGCCGCCATGCAGGCCAATCTTGTGCGCCTGGGTTTTACCGAACCCACCGACATTCAGACGCGGGCTTTGCCCCATTGCTTGGCGGGTCAAGACGTTATCGCCTTGGCGCACACCGGCAGCGGCAAAACCGCAGCCTTCGGTATTGGTTTGATTGAGCATGTCAAACCCAAGCAGTTCTCGGTACAAAGCTTGGTACTGTGCCCCACTCGGGAGTTGGCTGATCAGGTCGCCAAGGCTTTGCGGGAACTGGCCCGTGCCCGCGATAATATAAAAATACTCACCCTGTGCGGTGGTGTGTCGATTGGCCCTCAGATCGGCTCGCTGGCCCACGGCGCTCATATAGTCGTGGGTACACCAGGGCGGATAGCGGATCACCTGCAAAAAGGCACGCTGAAACTGGATCGGGTGCACACCGTGGTGCTGGACGAAGCCGACCGCATGTTGGATATGGGGTTTCAGGAGGCAGTGGAAAACATTCTTTCACACGCGCCGGCACAGCGCCAGACTCTGCTGTTCTCAGCCACTTGGCCCGAATCGATTCGTAAACTCAGCGCTGGTTTTCAGCGAGAGCCGGTGGATGTGCGGGCGCAAACCGAGAAAATGAACAGTGATATTGCCGAGGTGTTCTATGAGATTTCTGGCAACCAGCGTACTCGCGCCATCGTGGCTCTGCTGTCGCAGCATCAACCCACATCCTGCCTGGTGTTCTGCGCTATGAAGCATCAGTGTGACGAGCTGGCGGCCGAGCTCTCACAGCAGGGTTTTTCGGCGCTGGCGTTGCACGGCGACCTGGAACAGCGCGACCGCGACAGCGTTCTGGTGCGCTTTGCCAATCAAAGTTGCCAGGTATTGGTGGCCACCGACGTGGCGGCCCGAGGGCTGGACATAAAATCATTGCCACTGGTTGTTAACGCCGAGCCGGCGGGTGATCCGGAGATACATACGCACCGCATCGGTCGCACCGGCCGCGCCGGGGAACAGGGGCTGGCCGTTACTCTGTGCAGCCCGTCCCAGGGCCACAAAATCAATCGCCTGGAAAGCGAGCGCGGTGCAACGGTTATCTGGGGTGATAGCGACCCATTAATGGCGACTGTACCAAAACCGATGAAGCCGCTGATGAAAACCCTGTGCATAGCGGCCGGTCGCAAAGAAAAACTGCGCCCAGGTGATGTGATGGGCGCTCTGACCGGCGATGGCGGCTTGCCTGGTAGCGCCGTTGGTAAAATAAATGTGTTTGAATTTCAGTGTTTTGTAGCCGTGGAAAGCCGCCACGCCGGACGTGCGTTGGAGCAGTTGGAGCGCGGTAAGGTAAAAGGTCGCAATTTGCGGGCACGCTTAGTCTAGATTGGCTTAAGTGTGGGATGTTCGGCGGGGGAATGGGTGGAAAAATACCCAAAAATATTCGGAAAGTCCGTATAGCCATTTGCATTCTGGTTGCCGATCACTTATTAAACCGGTAGATTACGCAAGATTTTGTATCCCGGATTCATTGAATAAAGCGCCGAATCTATGGCTTGTCGGTACGGATTTCCGGGGAAAAGTCACTAACCAAGACAGGTAGCTATTCGTTATGAATGAGCTGATGACCCAAGCTGTTGATTTGATGATTGCGGGTATGGGTTTTGTATTTGCGTTTCTGATCGTGCTGGTACTCGCAACGCTGATCATGTCTAAGCTGCTGAACCGGTTTTCTGCGCCTGAGCCGGCAACTCCGACCAGAACGTCCCGCGCCAAACCCAAGGCGCAATCGTCGGTTAATCCTGACACCGCAGAGGCGATCAAACAGGCGGTTGCCCAATTCCGGTTGCGTCACAAAAAGTGACCCGGTAAGCGATTTAAAACCTTTAAATAGAAGGCTGACACGATGACAGACATTAAAAAACCGCTGGGGATTACGGACGTTGTACTGCGTGACGCCCACCAGTCCCTGCTGGCCACCCGCATGCGGCTTGACGACATGCTGCCAATCGCCGAGAAACTCGATAAAGTCGGCTTCTGGTCACTGGAATCTTGGGGTGGAGCCACTTTTGATTCCTGTATCCGTTACCTGGGCGAAGACCCTTGGGAGCGTATTCGTGAATTGAAGAAAGTCATGCCCAATACGCCCCAACAGATGTTGTTGCGTGGCCAGAACCTTCTGGGCTACCGCCACTATGCGGATGACGTGGTAGAGCGGTTTGTTGATCGTGCCGCTGAAAACGGCGTGGACGTATTCCGCATTTTTGATGCGATGAACGATCCCCGCAACTTGCTCACGGCCATCAAGGCCGTGCGTAAAACCGGCAAGCATGCCCAAGGCACCATTTCGTACACCACCAGCCACATTCACACCATTGATATGTGGGTTGAGCTGGCTAAGGAAATTGAAGACATGGGCGCTCAGTCCATTGCCATTAAAGACATGGCCGGCCTGCTCAAACCCTACGTGGCGTTTGAATTGGTCACCCGTTTGAAAAAAGAGCTGAGCGTACCGATTCACATGCAGTGCCATGCCACTACCGGCATGTCGACTGCTACTGCGCTTAAGGCCGTTGAAGCCGGTATTGATAACGTAGACACTGCAATTTCCTCCATGAGCATGACCTATGGTCATTCGCCCACCGAGGCGATGGTGGCTATATTGGAAGGTACGGAGCGTGATACCGGTTTGGATCTTGTGTTGCTGGAAGAAATCGCTGGTTATTTCCGCGAAGTGCGGAAGAAGTACGCCAAATTTGAGGGCAGCCTAAGAGGTGTAGACTCCCGCATCCTTATTGCTCAGGTGCCTGGCGGCATGTTGACCAACATGGAAGCCCAGCTTAAAGAGCAGAACGCCGCGGACAAGTTTGACCAGGTACTGGCCGAAATTCCGAAGGTACGCGAAGACCTGGGTTATATCGCTCTGGTCACGCCGACCTCGCAGATTGTGGGTACCCAGGCGGTACTGAACATACTGACCGGAGAGCGCTACAAATCTATTTCCAAGGAAACCGCCGCCATTCTTAAAGGTGAATACGGTTCCGCGCCTGCGCCATTCAATAAAGAGCTGCAGGAGAAAGTGCTTGATGGCAAACAAGCCATTACCTGTCGCCCGGCAGATTTGCTGGAGCCGGAAGTGGACAAACTGACGGACGAGCTGAAAAAGCTGGCGCAAGAGAAGAACATCAAACTGGCTGATAATGTCATCGACGATGTACTGACCTACGCCCTGTTCCCGCAGATTGGCTTGAAATTCCTTGAAAACCGCAACAATCCGGATGCGTTTGAGCCGATTCCGTCGGCGGATGACGTAGCGCCGACGAAAAAAGCCTCTGGCCCCGAAACCTATACTGTTGAAGTAAATGGTAAAAAATATGTGGTAGCGGTGTCTGAGGGTGGTGAAGTCAGCCAGATTCAGGCGGAAGGCGGGGCTGCTTCGGCACTTGCGGTCGCCGCACCGGCGCCGGTTGGTGATGGCGATCCGGTTAACGCGCCCCTGGGCGGTAACATCTTCAAGGTTCTGGTTTCTCCCGGCGATGCCGTGGAAGAAGGCGATGTGTTGATCATTCTGGAAGCCATGAAAATGGAAACCGAGATCCGCGCACCGAAAGCCGGTACCGTCGGTGAAGTCTTCATCAAGGTCGGTGATGCCGTCGCTGTTGATGATGAAATGCTGACAATCGCATAAGGGCCAGCATTCCATGGATAAATTAATGACGTTATGGACGGGCAGCGGCCTGTTCAACATCGAAATCGGGCAAGCGATCATGATCGTGGTTTGCCTGGGTCTTCTGTACCTTGCGATCCGTAAGGGTTTCGAGCCACTGCTGCTGGTGCCGATCGGTTTTGGCGGTATTCTGGCGAACATTCCGGAGGCAGGGCTGGCCCTGTCGGCGGCGGAAAATGCCATACATGTGGCCAAACCGGAAGTGCTAGCCGCGTTGGCTGGCGCTCTGGATGTGGCCTACCAGGCAGGTCAGGCGATAACGCCGGACGTACTGGGTGCGTTTAAATCGGCTTACCACACCGGTAGCTCTGCAGAAGTGGCTATGGCCAACAACCTGGCCTCTGACTTCGGCTATGGCAACGGCATGTTGCACAACTTTTACCTGGTGATTATCGGCAGTACCGTTGGGCCGCTGTTGATTTTCATGGGCGTGGGTGCAATGACCGATTTTGGTCCGTTGCTGGCCAACCCGAAAACTCTACTGCTGGGTGCGGCTGCGCAGTTCGGTATTTTCGGTACGGTTCTGGGTGCGGCATTGCTGGACTGGTTGGGCATTCTGGACTTCACCATTCTGGAAGCGGCGGCGATTGGTATCATTGGCGGTGCCGATGGCCCAACGTCTATCTACGTGTCTAGCGTACTGGCTCCGCACCTGTTGGGTGCGATTGCGGTTTCGGCCTACGCTTATATGGCACTGGTTCCGCTGATTCAGCCGCCCATTATGAAGGCGCTGACCACGAAAAAAGAACGTGCTATCAAGATGTCCCAGCTGCGCCCGGTGAGCAAGCGCGAGAAAATCGTGTTCCCGCTGGTTGTGTTGATTGCGGTGGTTCTGTTCTTGCCGGATGCAGCTCCGCTGCTGGGTATGTTTTGCTTTGGTAACCTGATGCGCGAATGTGGTGTTGTGGAGCGTTTGAGCGACACGGCACAGAACGCGTTGATCAACATTGTGACCATCTTTCTGGGGCTATCCGTTGGCTCCAAGCTGATGGCTGAAAAATTTCTGGATGGCCAGACTCTGGGTATTCTGGCACTGGGTATCGTTGCCTTCGGTGTGGGCACAGCAGCCGGCGTGTTGATGGCGAAGTTGATGAACAAGTTCACCAAGGATCCCATCAATCCATTGATTGGTTCCGCCGGCGTATCGGCGGTGCCGATGGCAGCGCGGGTATCCAACAAGGTGGGCCTGGAAGCCAACCCGCAAAACTTCCTGCTGATGCACGCCATGGGCCCGAACGTAGCCGGTGTTATCGGTTCGGCGGTTGCAGCTGGCGTAATGATCAGGTTGCTTAGCTGATCGTTCTGTTGCTGTTCCGGAAACCCCGCCCGGCCTTAGCTTGGCGGAGTTTTTCCGTTTTTGGCGGTTCACTTGGAAGTACGAGTCGGTACTGACTCGAGTTACCGACTTTCACGACCGGATGTTAACCGGTTTAGAAATTGCGGGTTGCTAAAGTCCTTCAATGCCCGTTCAATTTCTTCGGGCGTATTCATCACAAAAGGTCCGTATTGCACCACGGGCTCTTCAATAGGGCAGCCGCTGAGTACTAACATGCCTGCACCTGAGGCGCGGGCCTGCAGTTGCAATGTGTTGCCTTTGGCGTAGATGCCCAGTTGTCGCGCGTCGATCAAATCTGTCGCGCCTTGATAGACATACACCAGTGCAGGGTTATCGGCATTGAAAGACAATTCAACGGTTTCATTGCCAGCCAGGTGCACATCGACAAAAATAGGTTGGGTTGAAATCTCTGGCAGCGGGCCTTGCTGTAATTGTCGATTGATTGTTACGGAACCTGCGATAACGCGAGCCATCCCGCCGTTAGATAGTGGCTGCTCGGAAACATCCGCGCTAGCAATTTCCTGATAAGCCGCGGGCTTCATTTTTTCAGCGCCGGGCAAATTCAGCCAGATTTGAAAGCCGTGCAACAGACCGTGCTCTTGCTCAGGCATTTCCGAGTGAAGCACGCCTGCGCCCGCTGTCATCCATTGCACGTCACCGGGGCTGATAACGCCCTCATTGCCCATGTGGTCGCGGTGGCGCATGCGCCCGGCCTTCATGTAGGTAATGGTTTCAAAACCGCGATGTGGGTGTTCAGGAAAGCCGCCAATATAGTCGGCAGCATCGTCGGAGTTGATTTCATCAATCATCAAAAAAGGATTCAGTGCCTGATGCAGGCGCTGACCCGCAAGTCGATGAATTTTGACCCCGTCACCATCTTGGGCAGGGCGGGCTGTTATAACTTGAAGTAATTCTCTCATGAGTTTTCTCCAATCCCTTCCCGGCCATGGGCGGCGGTAAAATCCTGTGCTGGACCCACGGGGATAATTCCCGTGGGGTTAATCATTAAATGGCTCGCATAATAATGCGTCTTGATATGCTCAAAGCTGACGGTGTCAGACACGCCAGGTATCTGGTAGAGCTCGCGCACATAACCACTAATGGCTGGATAATCGGCCAGTAACTGACGGTTGGTTTTAAAGTGACCAAAATACACAGCATCGAAACGAATCAAAGTGGTAAACAAACGCCAATCGGCTTCCGTCAACTGGCCACCCCCCAGATAACGCTGCCGGGTTAACAAACCCTCGACCCAGTCCAACGAATCGAACAGGCTATGGTATGCCTTTTCATAGGCCTCTTGGGTGGTGGCGAAACCGGCTCGATAGACGCCGTTGTTGATGGTGTCGTAGACACGGTCATTCAGGGCATTGATCCGCTCGTGTAACGTATCAGGGTAGTAATCTGTGGTGTTGCCCGTTAAAGCATTAAACGCCGTATTGAACATACGGATAATCTCTGAGGACTCATTGCTGACAATGGTTTGTGTTTGCTTGTCCCACAAGACCGGCACCGTAACGCGGCCCTCATAGCTGGAATCCGCCTTTAAATACAGTTGATACAGAAAGTCCAGACCGTAAAGCGGATCCTTCATCTCCCAGCCATTTTTAAGCATCACCGGATCGACCACGGTGACATCAATATAATCCTGCAACTGCTTTATTTGGCGAAAAATCAGTGCGCGGTGTGCCCAAGGGCAAGCCAGTGACACATACAAATGGTAGCGGCCTTTCTCGGCCTTGAAGCCGGGCTCCCCGTTTGGGCCGGCTTTGCCATCGGGTGTCAGCCAGCTTCTGAAGCGACTGTCCTGACGGCGAAACTCACCACCGCTGTTGCCGGTGTCGTACCACTGGTCAACCCATTGACCCTTTTGTAACAAGCCCATTATGCGACTCCTATAGATTCCTTGGCCGAAAATGCTGATATCAGAGTATTAACTTGTCGTTTACTCTTTCATGCTGATTGATGGATGTATCATTTACTGAGCCAGTTGCCTTTGCAGTAAACGATCCGCACTTAGGCTGCCAGCGCCTCTGAACACCAGGGCGACACTGATCGCCAGCAATGCCAGGACAAATTCGTAACCGTTATTCGACATAAACAGCCCATTTTCCAAGTGAACGGTGACGATCGCGACGAGCATTGTGAATGCTAGTATTAAAGCAGCTGGACGCACCAGTAAACCTGTAACCAACAACAAGCCCCCAAAGAATTCTGCACTACCGGCCATTGCTGCCATAAGCATGCCTGGCTCAAGCCCGATGGATGTCATCCAGCCAGCGGTGCCTTCCAAGCCATAACCGCCAAACCAGCCAAATAATTTTTGCGCGCCGTGGGCGGCAAATATGACGCCTGCGCCGAGGCGAAGGGGGAGGGTGTCCAAGCCAGTATTGGTGGCGGTTAACTTGCTAATGAGTGCTTTCATGTTATTTCTCCAAATCTAAATTTGCTGGTTTGTGTAGGTGATGGAGCCATTGTAAGGGTTGTGAAATTTCTAATAAGAGCTAATATTCGTTTAAAACGTTCTAAATAATAGAACAGTTATTTTGGAGGAATAATGGCAAAGAACCCAATTTCAATAGAGGTTCTGGAAACACTGGATGCCATAGATCGGCGTGGAAGTTTCACGAAAGCGGCTGAAGAGCTGAACAAAGCGACGTCGGCGGTTTCCTATGCGGTTCAGAAGCTGGAAGGTCAGCTGGATATTGCTCTATTCCAGCGTCAGGGGCGTCGTTCGGTGCTAACGTCAGCCGGGCGACTGATATTGGGCGAGGGCAGGGAAATACTTCAAGCTACCGCGCGACTGGCGAACAAGGCAAAAGAAGTGGCCACGGGCTGGGAGCCGCGCATTAGCATCGCGGTAGAGTCACATCAGTCCTATCCGGCCTTTTTCAGCGTATTGGGCGAATTTCTCAAGGCGCATTCCACGGTTGAAATCGATGTCTGTGAGTCAGTGCTGAATGGCGGGTGGGAAGCCCTTGAGCAAGGTTGGGTAGATTTGATTGTCGGGTCACCCGGGCCAGTCCCGCTGCAAAAAGGGTATCGAGCGGTACCCTTGGCCCATGCCGACCTGGTGCCAGTCGTGGCCTCTCACCATGAGCTGGCAAACGTAGCGGCTAATGCTGAAGCTTTGCAGGGGCGCTTGCCGGAAGTCCGGAGGGTTATTACGCATGATACGTCTATCGTTGATATTACCCGAAGCGCAGGTTTAAGCAGCGACGGCAAACATTTCTACGTGCAAAACATAGATCAGAAAGTTGAGGCAATAGTGGCGGGAATAGGCGTAGGCCATCTACCGCGACAGCGCATTCAAAACCAACTCAATAGTGGCGAGCTGGTAGAGCTTGCGCTAAACGAGTGCTCCACTTTCGAGTATTATCTGGCGTGGAAAATCAGTCACAAGGGCAAGGGGTTGCAATTGCTGACTCAACGATTGGCAGCCGTATTTGGTGAGACGTTAGTACCAAGCGCATCCCCTGTTGTTTAAGTTTTTAGTGAAAATTCCGCGAACTGACTGGGAGTGCCTTTATCAGGTGACTAAGGTCAGACAATTTGCCGGCCATGATGTGCATTATATCTCCCTCCCGTTCCAGAACGCCTTTTACGTGCAGCAGCCGTGCGGTGAGTAGGGGCTTGCGCTGTTGACGGGCGGTGGCCAGCCAGACCACCACGTTGATGTTGCCGGTTTCGTCTTCCAGGGTAACGAAAGTGACACCCGAGGCGGTGCCGGGGCGTTGGCGGCCGGTTACCAGGCCGGCTACCTGTACCGGGCGGCCAGGTTCTATGGTGTTGAGTTCGCTGGCGCTCAGGCAGAAACTCAGGTGGCCCTGTTCCCGCAGCAGTGCCAAGGGGTGGCGCTGTAGGGTCAGGCCCTGGCTGCTGTAGTCTGCCGCTATATTCTGGCCCTCGTTGGGTGTTGGTAGTTGTTCGCAGGCTGGTTCGGGTGCGTTATTGTCTTCGCCGATAAATAACTCAGCCGGTTGTTCGTGGCCCAGCAACTGCCAGTAGGCCTGGTGGCGGTTGCTGGTAAAACCGGGCATGGCGTTGGCACCGGCCAGCAGCTCCATATCGCGCTGGTTCAGACCGGTCAGCTGCCGTAGCTGGCTGGAAGACGTGTAGCCGTTTTCTGGCCTTTTGGCGGAAACGGACGTGCCGGCTTGCTGTGATAAACCGCGGATTTGGCTCAGGCCCAAGCGCAGTGATAGAGGATTATCGGTTTGGGTTTGCAGGGTTTGAGATTGTGGCGCTTGAGATTGTGGGGTTTGAGATTGGAGAGTGTGGTCCCACTGGCTGTGGTTCACATCCAGCGGTTGTACGTCCACGCCGTGGCGGCGAGCGTCTTGCACCAGTTGAGACGCCGAATAAAAACCCATGGGCTGGCTGTTGAGCAAAGCGCAATAAAACGCGGCCGGGTAGTGGCGCTTTATCCAAGCGGATACATACACCAATAAGGCAAAGCTGGCGGCGTGGGATTCGGGGAAGCCGTAGCCGCCAAAACCGCAGATTTGCTGGTACAGGCGCTCGGCGAAATCGTCGGTGTGACCACGCTCTTTCATGCCGCTCAGCAATTTATCGCGAAATGGAGTCAGGTCGCCGTGGGATTTCCACGCCGCCATGGCACGGCGCAACTGGTCGGCCTCGCCACCGCTGAAACCAGCGGCGACCATGGCCAGCCTGATCACCTGCTCCTGAAATATGGGTACACCCAGAGTACGTTCCAGCACGCGCTGTATGGCCTGGTTGGGGTAATTTACAGGCTCCAAACCATGCCTGCGCTTCAGGTAAGGGTGCACCATATCGCCTTGAATCGGCCCCGGGCGCACAATGGCTACCTGTACCACCAGATCGTAATAGGTGGCGGGTTTCAGCCGCGGCAGCATGTTGATCTGGGCCCGGGATTCCACCTGAAATACGCCCACGCTGTCGCCTGTTTGCAGCATGGCGTAAGTGTCCGGGTCTTCTTGGGGAATGTCTTGCATGTGGAAAGGTCGCCCTAACTGGGCGCTGATCATCTCCAGGGCTTTGCGAATGGCGGTGAGTATGCCCAGCGCCAGCACGTCTACCTTCATTAACCCCAGGCTTTCCAGATCATTTTTGTCCCACTGAATCACCGTGCGGTCGGCCATGGCGGCGTTTTCTATGGGCACCAATTCCGCCAGAGGGCCGGCACTGATGACAAAGCCGCCCACATGCTGGGACAGGTGGCGTGGAAAGCCCAGCAGGGTATTTACCAAGGTAAAAAACTGGTCAGCGACGTTTGGATTGCGGGTCAAGTTTTTATCGAGTATCTGCTGGCGCCAGGGCGTGGCTTTGTCGCGCCAGTCTATGCCGTCGAGCAGTTGTTCTACCAGCAGTGGGTCGAATCCCAAGACTTTGCCCACGTCGCGGATGGTGCTGCGAGGGCGGTAACGGATAACGGTGGCGGCTATGGCCGCGCGGTCGCGGCTGTAGCGCTGATAAATGTATTGAATCACTTCTTCGCGCCGCTGGTGTTCAAAGTCGACGTCGATATCCGGTGGCTCGTTGCGGTCTTTGGAAATAAAACGCTCAAACAGCAGGTCGACTTTTGCCGGGTTCACTTCGGTAATGCCCAAGCAATAGCACACCGCAGAGTTAGCCGCTGAACCACGGCCCTGGCACAGAATGCCGCGGCCGCGGGCAAATGCGACTATGTCCTCAATGGTCAGAAAATAGTGCTCGTACTGCATCTCCGAAATCAGTCCCAGCTCTTTGTGAATCAGTGCCTGCACCTGCAGCGGCGTACCCTCCGGGTAGCGCCGGCGTTCGCCTTCGCGAGTCAGCTTCAGCAGATAACCGGCGGCGCAGGTGCCGCTTGGCACCAGATCGGGCGGGTATTCATAGCGCAGGCTGCCGGGTTCAAACGTACATTGCTGGGCGATTACTTGAGTCTGCTGCAGCCAGGCGGTGGGGAACAGGCGCTGTAATACCGCAACGGGGCGCAGGTAACGCTCGCCGTTTTGAAACAGACAATGGCCGGCGTTCTCCAAATTGGTGTGGTTGCGCAGGGCGGTGAGTACATCCTGCAGGGGCTGACGCTTGCGGCAATGCATATGCACGTCGCCACTGGCAGTAATGGGGCAGCGTAGCTCTGTGGCCAGCCAGCGTATGCGGGCCAGCTGTTGTTCTTCACCGGATTCCAGAGTGCGAGAGGCCGCTAGCCACAGCCGCCGGTCAAACAATCGCAGCAGCCATTCACCCGCCGCTAGCGCTTGCTGGCTGTCGGCGTTGGCCAACGTTGGTGGTAACCACAAGCACAGGCAATCGTCCAGCGGGTGTACTTCCAGGTCCCGGTAATACAGCTGGTACTGGCCCTTTTCCGCTCGCCTTCGGGCGCTGGTGATCAGCTGGCACAGTTGACCATAGCCTTTGCGGGTGCGTGCCAGAAGTATAAAGCACGGGGTGCAGGCCCTGGGTGGTGCGTCGCTCAATTCAAACCAGCTGCCGGTAATGAGTTTCACCGGGCTGTTTTTAAGCGCCGCCCAGGCGCGGGGAATGCCAGCCACCGAGCAGGCATCGGTAATGGCCAGGGCGCTATAACCCAGCCCTGCGGCTTGTTCTGCCAGCTCATGGGGATGCGAGGCGCCGGTCAGAAAACTGAAGTTGCTGAAGCAGTGCAGCTCGGCGTAGCTTTCAGGGTTTTCATAATGCCCATCACTTTTATAGCTTTCAGACTGCATCAGCCAAACCACCCGTGTATGTGCCAGCCCTGACTGGCATCCCGAAACACCCAAGCCAACTGGCCGCTGGGTAATTGGGCGATGTAATAATCCCGCTGTACCCTTTGGCCATCCCACCAGCCGCTACTGATGCGTTCCGGGCCGGAAAACCAGGCCTGCGGCTTAGTGTGTAACGGTTGAGGTTTATGCATCAGCCACAGCGGGCGGCAAGGTAACGGATTCTCCGCAGCGCTGGCTTTGCGCTGTTTGCGTTTTACATCGGCACTGGCCCAGGCCTGCTCAGGGCGGTGATCAGCGTGTGGCGCCAGCTGTTGCAACGCGCCGTCGCCCAGCCGGGCCTGCAGGCGGCTGATC
The DNA here is from genome assembly GCF_000169375.1 of Marinobacter sp. ELB17. Classification (GTDB taxonomy): domain Bacteria; phylum Pseudomonadota; class Gammaproteobacteria; order Pseudomonadales; family Oleiphilaceae; genus Marinobacter. Next base: position 18,600 of record NZ_AAXY01000032.1, on the reverse strand, counting down.
AGCGTGTGCCAGGCTTCGTTCATATCTTGGGTTTCGCCCAACAAATCCTGTCCGCTGGCGGCTTCACGCCCAATAAAGCGTTTTACCAGCAATACCAGTGACACCACCGGAGCTTGCAAAGGCTGTTGTTCAAAGCGTAGGCGAATCAAATTCAGAAAAGCCTCCGCCCGATGCTCCGGGCCGGAAGTGCGTATGTGCAGGCGGGTGGGTTCTGTGTAGCGATAGCACAACAACAAATTCAGACTGTCGGTTTCCTGCTGGCGCCAGCACAGGTCTTCTTCCAGCTCACTCAATATGCGTTGCAGTGGAAATAGCAGCCCCTGGGAATGTTCGATGTCTTCGACAAAATCCGCTTGCTGGCGAAATCGGTGCGGGGGCTGCCAAGGCGTTTGAGGGTCTGGCCTTGTACCTTGTATTTTTTGGCTATGAGCCAGGATTTTTGGGCCCAGCCGCCGCGCCAATTCGGCTGCGGGCAGAGCGAATAGGTTGCCCAGTGTGTTCAGGCCTAATCGCTGCAAGCGGGTGCAGGCCTGGGTATCAAATTCTGCCTCTGCCAGCGGCAACTGTTCCAGTAGGCGCAGCATGTGGCCCTGGTCGGCGCTGCATTCACCTTTGCCGGTGCGGGCAATCAGGCGTGCCGCCAGTGGGGTGTGGCCAATGCCCAGCCAGGCCGTCAGGCGGCGTTCATTCAGGCCTTGCTCCACGGTTTCCCACACCGCCGGCAAACCGCCGTACAGTTTTTGCAGGCTGCCGATTTCAGCCAGCAGGCCATCTGGTGGCACCAGGGTAATGTGTGCGGCACAGCGGTATAGCCAGCGAGCCTGATCTTGCAGCACCCGGGCTTCTTGCTGCGGATCGGTACGAACCATCGCCAGATCCGCCACCAGGCTCAGGGCGGTTTTCAGCCGCATACCCGGCTGCACGCCTTGGCTGCTGGCCTGAGTACAGGCCTGAAGCACCTTTTGGCCAGAGGCGTCAACAATCACTAACGCAGCGTCCTGCTTTCGGGACCGGCGGATATGGTCTAGCAATAATTGAGGAAAATGCAGGTGTAGCCACAGCATAAAGGGTTACCGGGCCGACTTGGGCCAGGGGCCCTTAACCACGCGGCTGGTTTCGGCCGCAGCCAGGCCAGCTCGCTGCGGCAACGGCAGTTCGCAGTGCTGGCCCGGCCAACTGCCGCGGCGTTTGAGTATTTTCACGTGCAGGCATTGGTTAGCGTCTGGCTGCAACTCAAGGCGCAGAGCCGCCGGCGAATTTTGCGCGGCATGGCAGCGTTCGCGAAACAATACGCACACGTTGCTGCCGGCTTCAGCGGCCAGCTGCAAACGCCGCACGTCGCGTAAAGCCAGCTTGCCGGGCCAGGCCATAACCAGCCCTGTGACCGGTGAGCGCAGGCAGTTTTCCAAGGTCCATAAAAAATCGCCGCTGTCCTGTGTGTGAATGACCACCACTTGGTCAAGGTCAACACCTTCACGCACCAGCGCCGGGGCATAAGGAATGTGCGGCGGGTTCAGCCAGAATACGGTTTTTTCGCTATGGGTCAGGCGCTGCATCAGTGGCAGCAGCAAATGCAGCTCGCCAATACCAGGTGTGTCCAGCAGGCATTCACTGAGTGCTCCCCGCGGCCAGCCCAGCCCGCCCAGCTGGTTATCCAACGCTTGGTAACCGGTAGATTCTGCCGGTTGACTGGTGTGAGCAGGCTGATGGCCCTGCCAAATACGTGCGCTTTGCTTCAGGGCGGATAGAAGTTCATTCATGGCTAAATCTCGAAGTACTGTTTATATATACAGTATTCTGAACAGGGCCAGATTTCAACCGCCAGGATTAAGAATTCGAATGACCGGGTCACCGTTTACAGTGGTAGTCTTAGCGTAAAATGAAAACTGGAAAGGCAATTTTATGGCAGTGATTGCAGGTGTCGACCTTGCCTGGCAGGGCAATCGCAACCCTACGGCTATTGCGGTAGGGCACGTTGCCGATGGCGCTATAGCAGTGACCGGCGTGTTTGAAAATCTTCACGGTTTTGACGCCGTTGCCAGTGCCCTGGATTCTATCGACAGTCTTCACGGCGTGGCGGTAGACGGCCCACTCATCATTCGTAACCAGAGCGGGCAGCGGCCCTGTGAGCGTGGTGTCGCGGTGGCTTATGCTGCGCGGAAGGCATCCTGCCACGCTTGCAATCTGACTCTGTTTCCCGCTTCCAACGGCGTGTTGCTAGGAGATCATTTGCACGCAGCCGGCTTTGGCCATGCAGCTGCACCCGGGCAAAAGTGGCAGCTGGAGTGTTATCCCCACCCTGCACTGATCGAAATATTTCAGCTTCCTGAGCGGCTGCTTTATAAAAAAGGCCAGGTAGCGGATAAGCGCCAGGGCCAGGCCCGGCTTGCCAGTTTGCTGCTTAGCCTGGCGCAGTCCCAAAGAATGATGTTGACCATAGGCCCGTTATTTTTACCCTATTTGGATACGCAGCGTATTCAGTCTTTGCGTGGTGCAGCTCTGAAGCATAACGAAGACGTATTGGATGCGATTGTTTGCCTGTATATTGCGGCTTTGTACCAGGCTGGGAACAGTGAACGGGTATTCGGCTGCACGGAACAGGGCTATATCTACGTGCCCCAGGGCGCATGCTGAATAAGGATGCTTTATGAACGAACTGACCGAAACCATGATCGGATGCCCCTACTGCGGTGAGTCTGTTGAGGTGCTGATTAACCCCGAAGACGCGCAGCAGTCATACATCGAAGACTGTCAGGTGTGCTGTAAGCCGATCACCTTTGTGGTGACAGAGGCAAACAACGGTGACTTGTCGGTGGCCGTGTACAGCGAGAACGACACTTATTGAGCCTTAAGGTGCATGATCAGTAATGCTAAACGGGGCGCTAGCAATGATTGACGTTGGGTGCGTCCTCGCCGATAGTCGGTTTTGAAAATCATTCACGTTAACCGGTACCTGCTGATGATAGACGACGATACATTGACTGCACTGAAAACCGCTTTTACCTTTATGCCGCAGCCGGTAGAAGTAAACCGCTACGATTACGGTGACGATGCCGAGCGGGTGCTGGCGCAGGTGAACTTTGTGCGTGAAGTGCTGGCCCACCACGGTACAGACCCGGACGAAGTGGCCGGTGACATCAATCCTGAATCGTCGCCGAATTCCTGCTACTAGGCTGGCGGGGCTTAATTGGCGTAAACCTAGTGGCTGGCCCTTTGCCACTGCCAATACCCTGATATAAGCACCGTGTCGAATGAGTTGTGAATGTACTGGCAAATGGCTATTGGTTTTCGCGTCCGATAGTTGTCCAATACACTCTTTGCTGGCAATACACACAGATTCCGCAATAATCGGGTGATAAAAACACGCATGTTTCATGAGCTGAGTTTAGGCGGAATGCTGTTCAGCCCTTTGGTAGTGCTGGGGCCACTGGCGTTTTTGATGACCATGGCCACTCGTTGGGTGCTGCACCGGCTGAACTGGAGGCGTTATATCTGGAAAGATGCCTGGTTCGATGTCGGCATTTTCGTGTGTTATCTGGCGCTGACTATTTACTGGGTGGGAGACTGAAGCGAGCTTATGGGAAAATTATTGCGTGTTGGGATTACCCTGCTGGTGGTTTTTGCCGCGATATTGGCCGGCAACTGGATATGGAATCACTATTTACATTCGCCCTGGACCCGCGATGGCCGTATTCGCGCAGATGTTATTACTATAGCGCCCGACGTATCCGGCTGGGTAACCCGTCTTGAAGTAAGCAACAACCAGCCAGTTAACAAGGGTGATTTGCTGTTTGTGATTGATGAATCCCGCTATCAGGCAAAAATTGCCGAAGCCGGCGCTTACCTGGCGCAAAAGCGCAGCGCCTGGGAATTGGCCCGGCATCAGTATCAGCGCCACGAAGGCTTGAGCGGCCGCCAGACTATTAGCGGCGAGAATCTGGAAACCTACCGCATTCAAACCGAGTCTGCCAAAGCCAGTTACGAGTTGGCTCAGGCTCAGCTGGCAACGGCTCGTATTGACCTGCAACGCACCCGGGTAACGGCGCCTGAAACCGGCACCGTTAGCAATCTCATCCTGAACGAAGGCAACTACGTAAACCAGGGCCAGCCGGTGGTGTCTCTGGTGCAGAAAAGCTCGTTTTACGTGACCGGTTACTTTGAAGAAACCAAGCTTCAGAAAATCCACGTTGGCCAAAATGCCCGGGTAACACTGATGAGCGGCGGTGAAATGCAGGGCAAGGTCACCAGTATTGCCCAAGGCATTGCCGACACCAGCGTTAGTAGCAACAGCCAGTTGTTGCCACAAGTGCAGCAGGCGGTGAACTGGGTACGCTTGGCCCAGCGCATACCGGTGGACATCACTCTGGACTCACTGCCGCCAAGCCTCAATCTTAGCGCCGGCATGACGGTTTCAATCTATCTCGAAACCGATCAGTAATATGCAGCTACACCCCTGGCTTGCACAGTTGCTGATGCCCGACAAGCACTCGGTGATTTTCGCCATCAAAGGCCTTATCGCCATGGCCATGGCGCTGTTCACCTCCATGTATTTGGGGTTGGAGCGGCCTTACTGGGCCTTGGTCGCCGCTATTTTTCTACAGATCCGCCCGGAAAGCGGGATGGTAATCGAAAAAGCCCTGTGCCTGATTCTGGGATCACTGCTGGGGGGTGCCGTCGGCATCCTGATACTGGCGTTGCTGATACCTTACCCGCTGCTGGCACTGGCCAGTCTGGTTTTGTGGGTGAGCCTGAACTCCGCGGCCGCGGCCATGGTGCACAGCAAAAACTTTATCTATGCCTTTGCCATGGCCGGCATGACCGCTGCTCTGGTGGTGATTCTGGTGATGGCCAATGCCGAAGCCGCCAGTAGCAAGGCAGTGTTTGATATTGCCCAGGCTCGTATCAGTGAAATCACCGTGGGCGCGGTGTGCGCCATGTTGGTCAGCAAGCTGCTGTGGCCAATGATGGTGAAAGACCAAATGCGCGACGACGCCCGCAAGGCTATTAACAGAACCTTGGAAAATCTGACCTTCGAGCTAGACCCGCAAAGCACCCACGACCAGCGCCACCAAAGCGCTGAGCAGATTCTGGAAACCCTGGTTGCGCTGGCAGACGACTCCAGCGCCGTGGTGTATGAAAGCCCGGAGGGTCCTGGGCGCAGCCGGGCTGCCAATCTGCTCAGCAACAAGGTGCTGTCGCTGGTAGCGCTGGCCCAGATTCTTGGCCGTTTCCATCGTAATCACGATGACCTGCTGTCGCCAGCGTTTCGCCAGATGCTGGATACCATGCGCACCCATTTTCGCCTGGTCGTTGCGACCGACAACTATGAAGAAGCCTACCGCCTGGCGCAGGCATTGCGACGACAGCTGCTGGAACAGCGTTCTGCGTTTGTAGATGAGTCTGCCATTGTTACCCGCCTGGCAGGCACGGCCTTAGAGCTGGCATCAGACCTGGCAGTGGTGTTGCGGGCCTACAACGCTCTGGAGAATCCCGACAGCACGCTGTTGAAAGCCCCCAAACTGTCCACTCATCGGGACCCTCTGTTTGGCGCCATCAATGGTTTTCGTACAGGCATGGTGTTTCTGTTTGGTGCCACCGTCTGGGTGACCACTGCCAGCCCCTCGGCCATTTTGATGATGATTATGCCAGTGGTGTTTTCGGTCACTTTTGCACGCTTTTCTTTAGCCTTTCTGAAGGTATTTCTCCGCCGCCTGCTATTGGGTGTGGTGGTCTCGGTACCGGCGGCGCTGGTGTTCGGGCTGGCACTGCTGTCACAAAGCAGTGGGGATTTTGAAATTCTGATACTGGTATTGGCTGGGCCTTATTACATTGGTCTAGTGGCGTTGGCCAGCCGCGAAACCTTGCCTTACGGCCTGGGTTTTTGCATTCCCTTCGCGCTGATCATCCAGCCTGGTAACGATATGACATTTAACGCCGCAGACGCCGCCAACAATGCGCTCGGCCTGCTGGTAGGTATTGGTGCGCTCTATTGGATATTTCAGCTGATTGCGCCGCCCGATAGCCACTTGATGAAGCGGCGGCTATTGCACGCAACAGCGCGAGATCTGGTGGATATAAGCAACCATCCCACGCCGGAACGCTGGTATAACGGCCGCATGGGCGAGCGCCTGCTGAGGCTGGCCAATTACGATCAGGAAAATAAACGCAGCGAACGCTTTATGACGGATCTGGGTTTTACCGGCCTTAACCTGGGGCACACGTCCATGCGCCTGCGTAAACTCGTTCGTAAGCGGCGCGGGCCGCTGGTAGATGCCGAGTTGCGTAATTGGCAGCAGGTGCTGGCAGATACCTATCTAATGAGTTCCCGTGGCGAGTTCAATCCCGGGTTTCGCGAAGCCAGTGACCGTTTGTTGCAGGCTGTACATTCGGTGGACTTGCCAGATCAACAAACGGTTATTATCGAGGGTATGTTCGAGCGCATTGCGCTCACATTTGAACGCACGGCTCGCACTGTGGCGAGCCTGACCAAAACCTGACGGACGTGTTTATGGCGTAATCGCTGTTTTGATTTTTTCCAAGGCTTAAAAACCTTGTGCCGATGACGTACTGCGCCTAGGGTCTGCGCCACCGTAAAGCGTGCCATCTTCGCCAATCATAATGCTCTGAATCGCGCCCATTGCCGAGTCAGTGACCACCGTGTGACCTTTGCTCTCCAGCAGCTTCACTGTGTCTGCACTAATGCCTTGCTCTATACGAATCTGATCTGGCAACCATTGGTGATGAATACGCGGCACACTGACCGCGCTTTGTATGTTCATGCCGTGGTCAATCACGTTCATGATTACCTGCAGAGTCGTGGTTATGATGCGCGAGCCGCCAGGGCTGCCGGTTACCAGAAAGTTGCGACCGTCTTTGCGAACCACTGTAGGCGACATGGAACTGAGCATGCGTTTGCCGGGTTCGATCTTGTTGGCTGCGCCGCCGATTAAACCGTAAGCGTTGGGTACGCCTGGCTTGGCGCTGAAATCGTCCATTTCGTTATTCAATAAAAAACCGGCGCCGGCCACGGTAATGCCTGAACCGTAACTGAAGTTGATGGTGTAAGTATTTGATACCGCATTACCCCAACGGTCTACTACTGAAAAATGCGTGGTTTCAGGGCTTTCATAAGCCGCAGGCTGCCCCGGTTTTATCTCGCTGGCCGGGCGGGCTTTTTCCGCTCTAATCGTGCCGCGTAACTCTTCTGCATAGCCCTTGCTGATTAATCCCGCCACAGGCACATCCACAAAGTCGGTGTCGCCTAGATATTGTGTGCGGTCGGCGTAGGCCAGTTTCATGGCTTCGGCCATGTAGTGAATGGCGCTGGCGGAGTTGTGGCCGAATTCCGCGATGGGGAACCCTTCCATAATGTTCAGAATCTGCACGATGTGAACGCCGCCGGAGGAGGGCGGCGACATGGAGTAAATGTCGTATCCGCGATAAGTGCCGTGTACCGGTGTGCGGACGACAGGCTTGTAGCCGGCCAGATCAGCCTCGGTAATCAGGCCGTCGTGCCGGGCCATTTCTTCAGCAATCAGACGCGCAGTTTCGCCTTTGTAAAAGCCGTCGGTGCCTTGGTCTGCGATGCGTTGCAAGGTTGCTGCCAGTTCCGGCTGGCGAAAGCGTTCGCCGGGCTGCCAGGCTGAACCGTCTTCTTTATAAAAGGTTTTCAGGGTGGCCGGCCAGAGGGTCATGCGCTCGCGGGCCTGCTCCAGCCCTTCGTTGAAGCGCCGCGGCACTATAAAGCCGTCACTGGCCAGCTTAATTGCCGGCGCCAAAGCCTGCTTCAGGCTGATGCTGCCGTGGCGTTCCAGAGCCAGAGCCAGCCCGGCCACAGTGCCGGGCACGCCTGCGGCTTTGTGGGTAAAGCGACTGCGGTTTTGTACCACGTTGCCATCGTCGTCCAGGAACAGATCTTCGGTGGCTGCTGCCGGCGCGGTTTCGCGGTAGTCAATGGCTTCCGGCGCGGCGCCATCACCCGGCGCTATCAGCATAAAACCGCCGCCGCCAATATTGCCGGAGCGGGGTTGGGTAACGGCCAGGGCGAAGCCGGCTGTAACCGCGGCATCCACCGCATTACCGCCGTCTTTCAATATCTGCAGCGCGACTTCGGTGGCCAGGGCGTGGCTGGTAGACACCATGCCCTGCGTAGCAGTGACCGGATTAAAGCGTTCGCCCTCTAGAATGGCATCGGCGTGGGCGCCGTAACTGACAGCCAGACTGGTGCTGATAACTATTAACCGGGCACTAACAGCCACCAACTTGGTGCTAATAGCAAAAGCACCCAGCACGGTGGCTTTTAGTCGCCCAGAGCGGGTGTTTGAGTCTGTTTTTGAATCGGGTGCCTGTAGGTGGCTGTGCATGCGTTAGCTCCTCGTTTCCAGCGTTCAGATACGCTATCATAACGCGTTATTTTCATTGGTGCGTAACGCCGTCAGCTTGATTTCAGGTTATGGCTTCCCCCCGACGTATCCGCTTTCCCGCGTTTGAGTTAAGGAAAGGCTTTCATGGAGCATACCTACCGTCTTGTGATTTCCTGCCCGGACGGGGTTGGAATTGTCGCTAAGGTGAGTAATTTTTTGTCCACCTACAACGGCTGGATAACCGAAGCTAGCCACCATTCCGATACCCACAGTGGTTGGTTTTTTATGCGTCACGAAATCAAGGCCAACTCGATTCCCTTTGGTCTGGAACAGTTTCGCGCAGCGTTTGCACCCATCGCCCGCGAGTTCAACATGAACTGGCGCATCACCGATTCGGCGCAGCCGAAAAAAGTGGTGTTGATGTGCAGCAAAGAATCCCACTGCGTGGCTGATCTGCTGCACCGCTGGCAGAGCAACGAACTGAACGTCGAAATTGTCGCGGTAGTGTCCAACCACGACGATCTGCGCCGCATGGTGGAATGGCACGACATCCCTTACCACCACGTGCCGGTCAGCAAAGACAATCGCGAAGAAGCCTTTGCCCACATTGAAGACCTGTTCGAGCAGCACCAGGTCGATGTGGTGGTGCTGGCGCGCTACATGCAGGTTCTGCCGCCGGAACTGTGCGCCAAATACGCGGGCAAGGTGATCAATATTCACCACAGCTTTTTGCCTTCGTTCGCCGGCGCCCGCCCTTATCACCAGGCCTACAGCCGTGGTGTGAAGCTTATCGGGGCTACTTGCCACTACGTGACTCAGGACCTCGACGAAGGCCCGATCATCGAACAGTCGGTGATTCGCATCACCCACCGCGATACCACTGACGACATGGTGCGCCTGGGCAAAGATGTGGAAAAAAGTGTGTTGGCACGCGGTCTGCGTTCGCATATCGAAGACCGCGTGATCACCCACGAAAACAAGACCGTAGTGTTTGATTAACAGTCGCCCTCAAGGCCCCGGGAAGGGTGCCTGTGTGGTATACTGCTTGGCTTGTCACAGAACTCATTAACGGGGCCAGAATCGGGCCCTGATACGATTTTCAGTTAACGCAAAGGAACCTTTCTCGATGGGTGAGTTAGCCAAAGAGATCCTGCCGGTAAATATTGAAGACGAGTTGAAGCAGTCCTACCTGGATTACGCCATGAGCGTGATTGTGGGCCGGGCACTTCCGGATGTGCGCGACGGCCTTAAGCCGGTACATCGTCGCGTACTGTTCGCCATGTCGGTGTTGAACAACGACTGGAACAAAGCCTATAAAAAGTCCGCCCGTGTGGTGGGTGACGTTATTGGTAAATACCACCCGCACGGTGACTCTGCGGTTTACGACACCATCGTACGTATGGCCCAGCCGTTTTCGCTGCGCTATCCGCTGGTAGACGGCCAGGGTAACTTTGGCTCCATCGACGGCGACAACGCCGCGGCCATGCGTTACACCGAAATCCGCATGAAGAAGATCGCCCATTCTCTGCTGGCCGATCTGGACAAAGAAACGGTCGATTTCGTGCCCAACTACGATGGCACAGAGCAGATTCCGGTGGTTATGCCTACCCGCGTGCCTAACCTGCTGGTCAACGGCTCGTCCGGTATTGCCGTGGGTATGGCTACCAATATTCCGCCCCACAACCTCACTGAGGTGGTGAAAGGCTGTTTGGCACTGATTGATGACCCAGACTTAAGCATTGATCAATTGATGGAGTTTATCCCCGGTCCGGATTTTCCCACCGAGGGCATCATCAACGGTCGTGCGGGCATTGTTGAGGCGTATCGCACCGGCCGTGGCCGAGTGTACATTCGCGCCCGCCACGAAGTAGAGCACGACGCCAAGACCAAGCGCGACGCGGTGATTATCACCGAACTGCCGTATCAGCTGAACAAATCGCGGTTGATCGAGAAAATCGCCGAGCTGGTGAAAGAGAAGCGCCTGGAAGGCATCACCGAGCTGCGTGACGAGTCCAACAAGGAAGGCATTCGCGTTGTTATCGAGTTGCGCCGTGGTGAAAACCCGGACGTGATCATTAACAACCTGTTCAAACAGACCCAGCTTGAAACCGTGTTCGGTATCAACATGGTGGCGCTGATTGACGGCGAACCGCGCATCCTCAATCTGAAGGAAATGCTGGACGCCTTCATACGTCACCGTCGCGAAGTGGTTACTCGTCGGACGATTTTTGAGCTACGTAAAGCCCGCGAGCGTGGTCATATTCTTGAAGGTCTGGCGGTTGCGCTGGCCAACATTGACGAGATCATCGCGCTGATCAAAGCCTCACCTTCGGCCGCCGAAGCCAAGGAAAAGCTGATTGCCCAAGGCTGGGGATCCGAAGACGTGATGGCCATGCTGGAACGCGCTGGTGAAGATGCCTGCCGTCCGGACGATTTGCCGGAAATTTACGGTTTACGCAATGGCAAATATCATCTGTCTCCGGAACAGGCCCAGGCGATTCTGGACCTGCGCCTGCACCGCCTGACTGGCCTGGAAACCGAAAAGCTGCAAAACGAATACCGCGAAATTCTGGAGCGTATTGCCGACTTGTTGGATATTCTGGGTAACCCGGAGCGCCTGATGCAGGTCATTCGCGACGAACTGCAAGCTATTGTGGAAGAGTTTGGCGACGAGCGTCGCACTGAAATCACCAGCTCCCGCCGCGATTTGACCGTGGCCGATCTGATTGATGAAGAAGAGCTGGTCGTCACCATTTCCCACAGCGGCTATGCCAAGACTCAAGCGGTGGAAGATTATCAGGCCCAGCGCCGTGGCGGTCGTGGTAAAGCGGCGACCTCTATGAAAGACGAAGATTTCGTAGAAAAACTGCTGGTGGCTAACTCTCACGACACTATTTTGTGTTTCTCTAACCGTGGCAAGGTTTACTGGTTGAGGGTATTTGAAATTCCGCGCGCCAGCCGTGCTTCACGCGGCCGCCCGATGGTGAACATTCTGCCGCTGGACGAGGGTGAACGTATCACCACCTTCCTGCCGGTTAGGGACTACCCGGAAGATCAGTTTGTATTGATGGCAACATCAGCCGGTGTGGTCAAAAAGACCCCGCTGCCAAACTTCTCCCGCCCACGCAGCAGCGGCCTGATTGCGCTGTCGCTGGATGAAGGTGACACCCTGATTGGCGCGGCGATCACCGACGGCAGCGCCGAAATCATGTTGTTCTCCACCGCCGGCAAAGCGGTGCGCTTTAAAGAAGAGGCTGTGCGCCCGATGAGTCGCACCGCACGGGGTGTACGCGGTATCCGTATGGCCGAAGGCCATCACGTGGTGTCGTTGATCATTCCACAGGATGACGCCGTATTACTGATGGCGAGCGAACACGGCTACGGCAAGCGCACCAACCTAAACGAATTTCCCACGTACGGTCGCGGCAGCCAGGGCGTTATCGCCATGCAGTGTTCTGATCGTAACGGCAACCTGGTGACCGCGCTGCAACTGTTCGACGGCGACGAAATGATGCTGATCTCGGACAAGGGCACGCTGGTTCGTACCCGCACCGATGAAGTGTCTGTGCTCAGTCGCAACACCCAGGGTGTGCGCCTGATCAAACTCAGCCAGGAAGACGAACGCCTGGTGGGTGTAGAGCGCATTGCAGAAACCGACGCCGAAGAGATCATCGGGGAAGACACCGAGGTTGAAGGTGTCACGGGTGAAGATGCATCAAGTGAGCAAAGAAATCTGCAAGAAGGCGGCGAAACGCTTGACGGCAACAGCACCGATGCAGACGATAATGGCGACGCGGATGCCGGCGACGAATAAGTCGCCGCAGCCGGCACACTGAATCAGCAAGACGCGAGAGACCACAGCAACATGAGCAGGGCGTATAATTTTTGTGCAGGCCCGGCAACCTTGCCGGAACAGGTGCTGCGACAGGCACGGGAAGAAATGCTCGACTGGCGCGGTACCGGCATGTCGGTCATGGAAATGAGCCATCGCAGCGACGAGTTTGTTGAAATCGCCGAAACTGCCGAGCAGGATGTGCGTGATTTGGCTGGAATATCAGACGATTACGCCGTTCTTTTCATGCAGGGCGGTGCCTCTAGCCAGTTTGCTACTGTGCCCCTGAATCTGCTGGGTAACTCAGCCTCCGCTGATTACGTGAACACCGGTATCTGGTCCGAAAAAGCCATCGCTGAAGCCCGCCGTTACGGCGACGTGAATGTGGTGGCCAGCTCTGCCGGGTGCGGTTTTACTACCGTGCCCGATCAGGCCGGCTGGAACACCCGTGCTGATGCCGCTTACCTGCATTACACGCCCAATGAAACCATCGGTGGCCTGGAGTTTGATTTTGTTCCCGACAGCGGCAAGGTGCCTTTGGTCGCGGACATGTCATCCACCATGCTGTCACGCCCCGTAGACGTCTCGAAATTCGGTCTGATTTACGCCGGCGCGCAGAAAAATATCGGTCCTTCCGGCCTTGTGATTGTCATCGTTCGCAAAGATTTGCTGGGTAAAGCCCACGCGAAAATCCCGACCATGATGAACTATCAGGTGATGGCCGATAACGCCTCTATGTTCAACACGCCGGCGACTTACTCCTGGTACCTGGCGGGTCTGGTTTTCAAGTGGCTGAAAGATCAGGGCGGCGTAAACGCCATAGGCGAGCTCAACGCCCGCAAAGCGAAAAAACTTTACCACTTTATTGACACCAACCCGTTCTACTCCAACCCCATTGACCCGCGCTTCCGCTCCTGGATGAACGTGCCCTTCATTCTTGCAGACGATGCTCTGAACAGCGCTTTTTTGAAAGGTGCTGATGAGCGCCAGCTGCTGAACCTGAAAGGTCACCGGTCAGTAGGCGGCATGCGAGCCAGCATCTACAACGCCATGCCGGAAGCCGGCGTAGACGCACTGATCGCCTATATGGCGGAATTTGCCAAGGAGCGCGGTTAACTATGAGCGATGAGCAAGCTCGATTGGCGGAACTGCGCGACGAAATAGACAGTATTGATCAGCAGATCATGAAGCTGATCAGTGCCCGTGCCCGCTGCGCCCTAGAAGTGGCCCGTGTAAAAATGGCCGCCAATCCGGGGCAAGATGTGGTTTTCTACCGCCCCGAACGCGAAGCCCAGGTACTGCGCCGTATTATCGAACAAAACCCGGGGCCGTTGCCCGGCGAGGAAATGGCGCGCTTGTTCCGCGAAATCATGTCGGTGTGCCTGGCCCTTGAAAAACCCATGCACATTGCCTTTTTGGGGCCATTGGGTACCTTTACCCAGGCCGCTGCGCTCAAGCACTTTGGCCACTCGGTGGTGAGCGTGCCCATGCCTGCCATTGATGCAGTGTTCCGCGAAGTGGAATCCGGGGCTGCGCACTACGGCGTGGTGCCAGTTGAGAATTCTACCGAAGGCATGATCAACCACACTCTGGATATGTTCATGTCGTCGCCGTTGAAAATCTGCGGCGAAGTGCAACTTCGCATTCACCACCACCTGATGGTGGCGCCGCAGCACGACGGCCAGGAAATCACCCGAATTTACTCGCACCAGCAGTCGTTCGCCCAGTGCCGCCAGTGGCTGGATACCCACCGCTACGGCATCGAACGCATCAGCGTTTCCAGCAACGCTGAGGCGGCGCGCCGTGCTGCCGCAGAGCCAGGCGCCGCAGCCATTGCCGGCGATATGGCGGCAGAGCTCTACGGTTTGGTCAAGCTGGCAAACAGCATTGAAGACCGGCCCGACAACACCACCCGTTTTCTGATTATTGGCCGCGAAGCGGTTACCCCCAGCGGTCACGATAAATCGTCAGTGCTGGTGTCTATGCGCAATAAGCCGGGCGCCTTGTATCAGTTGTTAGAGCCGTTTCACAGCCACGGCATCAGCCTGACTCGCATTGAAACCCGGCCCTCGCAAACGGGCACCTGGGCCTATGTGTTCTACATCGATTTTGAAGGCCATATGGACGACGAGCCCGCCCGTAAAGTATTGGCCGAAGTAGATGTAGAAGCGGTAGAACTCAAGCGTTTGGGGTCTTACCCCATTGGTGTGCTTTAACCCGCTTTAAGGATAAATCATGGCGATTGATTACCAGAGTCTTGCAGTATCCGGTGTTCAGGCGTTATCGCCGTATCAACCCGGAAAACCGATTGCAGAGTTGGCGCGCGAGCTGGGCCTGAATCCGGCCGACATCATCAAGCTGGCCAGCAACGAAAATCCACTGGGCCCCAGCCCGAAAGCCGTGCAGGCCGCGCAAAAAGCGATGGGCGAGTTGTGCTTGTATCCAGACGGTAACGGCTTTGATTTGAAGCAGGCCCTGGCTAAGCGTTTTACTGTAGAAACGTCACAACTGACCCTGGGCAACGGCTCTAATGACCTGCTGGAAGTGATCGCCCGTTGCTTTGCCAGTGCTGATGACGAAGTGATCTATTCCCAGTACGCCTTTGCCGTTTACCCGATTGTTACCCAAGCGATTGGCGCACGGGGCGTGTGCGTTCCAGCGCAACACTGGGGGCATGATCTGAATGCTATGGCAGAGGCGATTACCGATCGCACAAAACTGATTTTTGTGGCCAACCCCAACAACCCCACAGGCACGGTGCACGGCGCTAAAGCCCTGAAGGCGTTTATGGACAAAGTGCCCGCGCGGGTGCTGGTGGTGTTAGACGAAGCCTACTGCGAATACATGCAAGGCGAGGATGACGCCGACGGCTTGGTGCTGTTGCCCGATTATCCCAATCTGATTGTGTGCCGCACTTTTTCCAAAGCCTGGGGCCTGGCGGCGCTGCGCATTGGTTACAGCATCAGCTCTGCGGCCATTGCCAACATTCTTAACCGGGTGCGCCAGCCGTTTAACGTGGGTAGCGTGTCTTTAGCAGCGGCTACGGCGGTGTTGGGCGACGAAGCTTATCTGGATGAAACACGCAGGGTGAACAGTGATGGCCTGGCTCAGCTTAGCGCTGCTTTTGATGCCATGGGACTGTCGTATATTCCGTCTACGGCCAACTTTATTGCGGTAGACGTGGGTGAGCAGGCCATAGATGTTTATCAGGCGCTTTTGGCGCACGGCGTGATTGTGCGCCCCGTCGCCGGTTATGGCATGCCGCGACACCTGCGGGTGTCGGTGGGCCTTGCGAAAGAAAACGCGCGCTTTATAGAGGCCCTATCCCAGGCGCTGGTTGCGTCCGGGCAGGGCGCTTAACATGCCTGTAGCTCAGCCTCTGTTTCAGCGCGTTGCGGTGATTGGTCTGGGGCTGATCGGCGGTTCGTTGGCTGCGGCCCTGCGCGAAAACAAGCTGGCGGAAGAAGTGGTGGGTTTTGACACCCGCGCCGACGAACTGGCCCTGGGCGTGGAGCTGGGTGTGATCGACAGCGCTGCAGAGTCTGCTGCGCAGGCGGTCAGCGGAGCTGATCTGGTGGTGTTGGCAGTGCCAGTAAAAGCCACCCAGTCGGTGTTGCGGGAAATACAACCGGCGCTGAACGGCGATGCCATTATTACCGATGTGGGCAGTACGAAAAGTGGATTTGTAAACGATGTGCGCGCGGTTTTGGGACACTTGCCGGCAACGGTGATACCCGGCCACCCCATTGCCGGCTCGGAGAAAAGCGGCATTCGGGCGGCGAATCCACAGCTGTTCGCCAAACACAAAGTCATTCTGACGCCTGCGGACGATGCTTGCCCGCAAGCCTTGGGCAAAGTAACCGCCATGTGGCGTGCCTGCGATGCTAACGTGCTGACCATGGCCGCGGAGCATCATGACGAGGTGCTGGCCGCCACCAGCCATCTGCCTCATCTTATCGCGTTTTCCCTGGTGGATACCCTCGCTGGCGACGACCAGAATATGGATATATTCCGTTACGCGGCCGGCGGATTCCGTGATTTTACCCGCATTGCTGCCAGCGATCCGGTTATGTGGCGTGATATTTTTCTGTCAAATCGCGACGCTGTGCTGCTTACGATTGACCGGTTTACCCAAGATCTCGACCAACTGCGTTCGGCCATTGCCGACCAGGATGGAGACACTTTGCTGCGGGTTTTTACTCGTGCCAGAGCTGCTCGCGAACACTTTCAAAAATGCTCTCAGGACAGGCCTACGTGACTAACAATACAGAACATCAGGTGACCTTCCGGGCCCAGCCCGCCGGCCCAATTGTGGGAGATATTCGGGTGCCGGGCGACAAATCCATGTCGCACCGCTCCATTATGTTGGGTGCCTTGGCCGAGGGCATTACCGAAGTGAACGGCTTTCTGGAAGGCGAAGACAGCCTGGCCACGGTGCAGGCGTTCCGCGATCTGGGTGTGACCATTGAAGGCCCCGACAATGGCTTCGTGCGCATTCACGGTGTTGGCATGAACGGCTTGCAGGCGCCGCGCGGGCCCATTTATCTAGGCAACTCCGGCACAGGGATGCGGCTGTTTTCTGGTTTGCTGGCGGCTCAGGCGTTTGACTCCGAACTGGTGGGTGACGCCAGCCTTACCAAGCGGCCGATGGGCCGGGTGGCCGACCCGCTGCGCGCCATGGGTGCGGTGATTGATACGGCCGAAGGCGGGCGGCCACCGCTGAAAATTCGCGGCAGCCAGCCACTGACCGGAATTCACTACGACATGCCGGTGGCCAGTGCCCAGGTAAAGTCTTGCCTGTTACTGGCCGGATTATACGCCGATGGCGTCACGTCAGTCACCGAGCCTGCGCCCACGCGTGACCATACCGAGCGCATGCTGGAGGGTTTTGGTTACCATGTGTATCGCGCTGACGCGACCTCCAGCGTCAGCGGCGGCGGCAAGCTGGTTGCTTGCAATATTGATGTGCCGGCCGACATTTCGTCCGCGGCGTTTTTTCTGGTAGCCGGCAGTATCGCGCCAGGCTCTGACCTGACATTGCGCCACGTCGGAATGAACCCCACTCGTGTCGGGGTGATTAATATACTGCGGCTAATGGGTGCAAACATTGACGTTAGTAACGAGCGCGCGATTGGCGGCGAGCCGGTGGCGGATGTTCGCGTGCGTTACGCCCCACTTAAAGGCATCGACATTCCTGAAAGGGAAGTGCCGCTGGCCATCGACGAGTTTCCGGTCCTGTTTATCGCTGCTACCTTCGCCGAAGGTCGCACCACGCTGCGTGGTGCGGAAGAACTGCGGGTTAAAGAAAGTGACCGTATTCAGGTAATGGCGGACGGTTTGGCAGCGGTAGGCGTTAAAACCACGGTCACCCCCGACGGCATCATCATCGATGGAGGCCAGGCCATGACCGGCGGTATTGTTAACAGCCACGGCGACCATCGCATTGCCATGTCGTTTGCGGTGGCCTCATTGCGTGCAAAGGGCGAGATTGTCATCAACGACTGCGCCAACGTCGCAACGTCGTTCCCCGGTTTTGTCGAACTGGCGCAGCAGGTGGGTATGAATATCCAAAGCCAGGGAGAGGTCTGATGGGTGTGCAGCCGGCAGCGGTTATTACTGTGGATGGCCCGGGTGGTTCCGGTAAGGGTACTATTACCCAAATGCTGGCTCGCAAGCTGGGTTGGCACTTGTTGGACAGCGGCGCTCTTTATCGTTTGACCGCATTGGCGGCCGAGCGCCAGGGTGTGGCGTTAGACAACGAGCCCGCTCTGGTAACGGTGGCAGCCAGTCTGGATGTCACTTTTGAACCTACACCCCCCGGGGAGCCCGCAAAAGTGTTGTTGGCTGGTGAGGATGTAAACGCGGCGATTCGCACCGAACAGTGTGGCAACAACGCGTCCAAAGTGGCGGTGATGCAGTCGGTTCGAGATGCTCTATTGCAACGTCAGCGTGATTTCCGTCAGGCGCCAGGTCTTGTCGCCGACGGTCGCGATATGGGCACAGTGGTGTTCCCGGACGCACCGGTAAAAATCTTTTTGACGGCCAGTGCTGAAGAACGGGCGCAACGCCGTTTCAGCCAGTTGCTGCAAGCCGGCGTCGATGTTAGTATTGCCAACGTTTTAGAAGAGATTCGGGTACGTGATGAACGGGATATGAATCGTTTAGCTGCCCCGCTTAAGCCCGCGGATGATGCGCAAGTCATTGATTCCACAGGGTTAAGCATAGAAGAGGTGTTAGACAGGTGTATGGCAGCAGCAGGCCAGGCCTGACGGCACTTTTTTGCCATTGGAAATCCGGGAACAGCACAATCTGCCAGCCCCAGGCTGATTCCGGACTTAATTAACAGACCGTGTTGCTGGCGGCACGAGATACTTGCGTTGAACATATAGGACTCATAATGAGCGA
>NZ_AAXY01000033.1 GCF_000169375.1 Marinobacter sp. ELB17 | reverse complement strand
CCGGTGGTCAACTATTTTTAGCTGAGCAGCCAGGCGAACACCCGTTTTTCTCTGCAGAGCTTTTCCACCACTGTGTTCAGGCGCTTACCTATACCCTATCGAGATAAAGTCGGGAAAACCGGGCACGATCACCCTGGTTTGCCTTGGCATCAGCTTCTCCCTGCTTCTGAAGCACGGAATCCGTTCTGTACAGTGGGAAAATAAATCTGTCCCGGTTTTCCGTGCGGGTTGTATCCGGCGGTTCGAATACCCGATACCACAGTATGCTCCTATTTCTAATAGCGCCTAACGCCGCCAAAACGCGCGTCTTTGTAGTGGAGGCAAAGCCGCAACGAAAAATCTGACGCTGTGCTTGGCCTTGTTAGGTGCTTTACTATTAGTTATTAAAGCACTTGAATACTGTGCCCATTGCTTGAGCATCTGGAGCTGACCATGCACCAACATTCAGATCAGAGTGAGTCACCGTATCTGCTTCTGAATAACGCTCTGCTGCTGCATCGCGAAGGCGATTCTTTATTTCCATTACTTGTTGGTTTTTATCCCACAGGCCCCCAATACTAGCATCAACCTGAACCTGCCCAAGCATTTTACAGTTTGATAGGTGGGCGGAATCTGAAGGCGTAATAAATACCCGATCCCCTTTTGTGACGGCTGTTGCACAGCCACCAAGGAGAATGACAAAGGCAAGAGTTGATATTGTTTTTTTCATGAATTTTCCTATTTTGAGTCCATACTGATTTTGCTTGACACCTTGCTCTGCGGCGAGCTGGAGCGAAGCGGAGGGCCGTCCTACAACAGCCATTAGTTAGGAGACCTATGGAAACATGAAGCTAATTTCCTTACTTTGTCCCAAACATTTATTTTTAAAATAGCGGCTCATCTCACTTACTGGCACATTGGTACTCCATACCCAATTTATAACGCCATTCATCATCTTTATAGCCTCTTTATCAGTCATCCCTATCATTAGCTGCCTAGCTTCAGACTGAGGCTTACCATATTTTTTATACGTTATTACACTATCGACTGTAGGCATAACCATATCGCAGTACTCAGCTAAACTGCTAACATTTTGGGAGCTCTCAGTGTCATCATACTGAAAACCTTTTTTATTAGAGGTGCTAGCGTAAATATCATTTGCCCTCTGCGTTATAGCATTCATTTTTGATTTTTTTATTAGGTTTTTGGATTCCATAAAATCAATGCCTCGAGAGGCTATAGAATTGCCATTCTCTTTTGATACCAAAAACCATGCGTAAGCTTCTTCAAAGTTTTGTTTTACGCCCTGCCCATTGACATGCGCTTGCCCAACCTGAAACTGTGCAGCTGCGTGTCCTTGCATAGACGCCTTATGCATCAACTCGAAAGATTTTTGATAGTCCTCTTTTACTCCATTGCCTTCCAGAAAAAGTAGACCCAAACCAAATTGACCATCGGGGTTATTACCTGAAGCAAGCCTTTCACAGGCTTTAAAGCTATCGAGATTTTGAGCTTTACATCTTTGAAGATCGCTCGCTTGAACCGGCGGAATAAAAAAGATAGCAAAAAAACATACAACTCTAATAAATAGTCTCATAATTATCCCCTTGGTAACTGCCAATCCTAACACCCGGCTCACCGAGCAAATTTTTGATGGCGGCTTTTGTGCGTGTTTTTGCACAAAAGGTGGCAGCGGAAATTTGTCCGGCGGAGCCGCTGGTTAGCACTTTATCTACTGTGCTGTTTATAATATTTCGCTTAACATTTTTGGGTTTTACTTTAGAGTTACATATATTAAATCGAACAAACTCTTCATCAACAGCACAAGTTGATTTGGTTTAAACAGCATCAAGCAAAGAAAACACATTACTAGTTTATTTCTCTGAAGGAGTTTTACCAACATCAAAGCGCGAGCAAACGGATTCATAAGCCTTTTTGCAGACTGATTCAATTCCAGGAGACAACTGCATTGCAGTTATCCCCATAAGCTCAAGGTCACGCATTGCGTGCCTGCGCTCTTTTACTGAAAAAGTGTATTTAGTTAGAAATTTTCGGCCTTCTTTTTCATTAATACGAACGTGGACTTCTGGATTTTGGCAATTGGTAAACCAAAAAATCCCTTGCTGAAGCATTTGCTTATGATTACCTCTAAAGTTCGGCCTTAACAAGGTTACATGAACGGCAGGCTCGTCAAAATTATAGGTCTGTTTATACGTTGAAGACCATGTATTTTGATCAAACACATAAACAGCAACCTCATCAGACTGAGGGCAAAAGTGGTTTATACCTTCGAATGCGAAATAGGCTGCTATATATGGAGAAAATGTCCAATCTAGCAATGGAGTAGGAAAACCATTGTGCTGTAAAAAAGCAATGAATTGAGCCATTTTTCCTGAATCAGTTAGATCTCTGCGCGAACCATCCCATGCTTCTACCTGTTCCTGTACTTCAGGGATTAGCTGATTGAAAAACGCCAAAAAGTCATTCTGGTTACTTATCTTGCCAGTGCGATGAAGAGAAGTAGTGAGATGCCACGCAGAGTTAGATTGACCACGATAAATCAACTCTTTCTGCTCTTTGACTTGAGCACCAACTATTTCTTTATATTTATCCCAGCTGATTTCCATATGATCTCTTTAGAGTGCTAACACCTAAGCATTTAATGGTCGTGCGCAGCATGACCTTTAAATTTCTGTTGGGCTAAGCCGCCAACTCCGCGGCTATCGAACGATGCTTAAGGATAAAGTAATTTGAAGGGCGGGCCTGAACGGTCCATCTGGGGTCAGGCGCGAAGCGATGCCGGCGGGTTTTGGTCTCATTCGATCCTTCACGAGGCGGTTCCTTGTTTTGATTTCCCTCAGACTACCCCTCGTATACCCCTTTTTCCAGCGTTGACCCGCAGAAACGCCCAGCTCCTTTAGAACGGCTGCTTTCCAAGCACCGAACCGGGCGGAGATGGGTTAGCCCGCTGGGATCACTGCTGGTCTAAATCGTGGAATCTGGCGAATCATGCGAACCAGACCGTTGTCACAGAGGAGGCAGGGCCAGCATCGCTGAGACGCCGGGCTCTCCAGTGTCGCTTCTGGTTTGGGCGGCTGCAATAAACAGTACCGGATAACCGCCATTTTGCGGCGTCGAGTGCAGTTGCTCAGGTAGCCAAAATGGCGAATTCGCGATTATTCGAGGTCAGATTTCGCATTTTGCCTCTCGAATAATCTGGCTTACGCGAGAATAATGAAGTCCAAAGAAGTAGTTTCAGTCAAAAGATGGTGGTGATTGCCCATCAGACAGTAGGCGTGGCATTCCCAGTTGGAGGTCTCACACACGTCGTCGAAAACTGACGCAAGTCGCAGCGGTTATCGTCAAATACAACAATGAGCTCACGCCGATTTCGGCGGGACAGACTGAGACGATTACAACGAAATGGCAAGACAGAGGCAAAACGCAAGACCTGACCCCATCACCCCACTAGACAAAAAATGAAGCAAACAGTTGTTGGAAGATTGGTCCAAAATTTACTAAAGATCATCGTTTTACTTCTTGGACTCAAGATCATCATTGCTCTTTGTTGACGGTTTTTTCGTATATCGAAACCACTCGCTGTTCTCTTTTGAAATTAAACTTTCTACTCGTTGGACAAGAAGGCGATATGAATTTTCTTCACAATAGGGTTCGGCTCCTGAAAGAAATAAAAACTTTTCATGCTTAAGAGATTCGCATGTAGTCCTGTACTCTATCCATTGTTCGTGATATTTGCTCAATGCCTCAAAAGAGGACGCGACGGCAATTGCCGCACCAAGAATTCCCAAAATCAAATTCACTGGAACAATACCTGTACCGAAACCTGCAATCAGCGGAATAGCAGCAGCAGAAATAATCTCGAACCGCCGGAAATACTTATACTTAAATTGTGCACTCGAGCTATTTTTATCATACCACCCTATTTGGTGGTCTAATCGAAACTCAATATATTCATCTTTATTCATTTCCAAAGACTCTAAGGGATAAATTTAACAACTAAAAATCAAAGCAGAACTATTTAAAAAACTACTTCATTGACTTTATATGCTGCTGAAAGCTTCTCCCAATAACTTTACCTAAATTTACGGGAACAGCATTACCAATCATGGTTCCAATGGGAGCAAGCTGCACTTTTTCATTTGGTGGAATGAATTGATAGCTCTTAGGGAAAGTTTGCAACATGGCAGCTTCGCGGAGCGATATAGCTCTATCTTGATCGGGATGCCCAAACCGTCCATTTCCGAAACCATAACTCTGCGTGGTTATAGTTGGACTGACTTTATCCCAGCTCATTCGCGCATAGACGCTAACATAGGTTTTTCCCGTCGCCTTCCGATGGCATTCTGCCATCAAACTCTCTGGCCAGTCACGCCAAGTTCCACCTGGTTTAGAGTGTTTTATTCTCGTCAAATTGATAGATGATAGTCCAGCAGAAATATGCAACCTATCTTTCAAACACTGTTCTCCAGCTCTCAATGACGGAAGGTTTCCGATAGTCTGCCTTACTGTTCTATATTTTTTAGGCTTCCTAATCGGCTCCAGTATTTTGATGTCGCCGAGCCTAGATGCAAGCAGAACGTGCCGGTTACGGCTTTGAGGTATACCGTAGTTAGGGCAGTAAATTTTTTGCGCCCAAACTCGATAACCCAAACTTCCCAAATGTCCAACAAAATCATGGTACACCTCATGTTTCGTGACATCGGGAACATTCTCCATTGTTACTAATTCAGGAAGAACCTCACCAATGAGACGAGAGAACGCGTAGAGCAGCGGCCATTTCTTATCATTCTTTACATCTCGGCCTTGGGAGTACGTCGAAAAAGGTTGACAAGGTGCACACCCAGCCAAAAGCCTCACACTTTTTTTGGGATAAAGTGCGTTGAGCTCCATCCCTGTTAACTCTCTGACATCCATGTTAACGAATTCGGCTCCATAATTATTCTTTTCATATGCGTATTTGCAGGATTTCTGAACGTCAACACCAGCGATTACATTAACCCCTGCCTTTATAAGACCATGAGTTAGACCTCCTGCACCGCAAAATAAGTCAATTGCAGTAATACTATTCATCCGACCAGCTCCGAAAAAAAGACAAAAGCACTCTCATTTTACATTCGCTAAACGTCGCACTTCATTCAAAATCAATCTTTCACTCTTCGAGGTATACTTCAGTGAATTTGTTATTCCTTCTATCTTACTGACCACTCTATTAGCATCATGAACCGTTAAATTTATCCTTCCGTCGGAATCATTGCTGATATTAGCCCAGACCACTTCTACGTCTAATGGCTTTTCTGGTTTGTAACTATTGATATTGAAAATTTCATGCTCACTCTTCGTAACCCAGCCCGCTCCAACTTCTGAAACAGCTCCCCAGCTATCAGCCATTGAGCTACTGGTAACGTATATTACGTAAATACCTTCTGTTGAATAACTTTCAACAAAAAAATTACGCAGGTATTCGAATATTGGAGCTTTATCTGGTATAACGGATTCTGGATTATCAGATGATGTATAAAGTATTTCACCTGCAGGAACCCCATTGAAAATTAACAAATCATAAATAAAATCACAAGATGACTTGTCCGCACTAGCGTGACTAATAAGAAGCTTCTTCTTGGCACTATCTATCGTTTTCTTAACACCCATATTTGGAAAGCTATTATTTATAGCTTTCGATACATAACCCCTTACTTCATCTAAACTTACTTCACCGTTTTTAAACTGCCCGCTGATCATATCTGCTGCAGAACTCGATGCGACAGACTTAAACTCATCAATTTTCCTCTTAAACAACTCTTCGCGCTGCTTTTTCATCCTATTCTTTTCTTCGTCTTTCTCCTGCTTTACGAAAGACGCATACTTTACTCGTAAACCTATTGCCTTGGGGAGAAGCTCATTCCTAACATACCTCAATACTTCCTGATAACGTTCATCATCTGTCTTATATCCCTGCCTATTACTAAGCGCCATGTCAGGAAGTTCGGTTTCTTCGAACAGGTCTACGTGTAACTGACCAACAACATATACCTCAGTCATTGCATTTTTTCCAACTATCGGTAATATGTTATACTCACCTAATTTTTTATTTGATAATAAAGATATAAAGTTATCTGGAAAGTCAGAGTTATCTAGCTTTCTGCCTTTGGTGGAACGATATACCCCGATCCACCCACGAATTTCCAATTCGAACGAATCTTCTTCACCATCCTTGCATTTCAGAATTAAATTCTTTTTATGACTCGGCCACTTCTTAAGGAGATCACGTTCATACTTCTCTTTATTATCCAACTGACTATCAAAATGTTTCGCAAGCCCTTCGTATTCCACCCCCAAAGTGATCAATCCCCCAAGCCCGGAAACAAGATCCTTTTCGAAAGAGTCAATTACAGTACTTTGACCTCCAACTTCGACATGGATTCGAAAATCTTCATCAACTAAAGGAAATATTTTTAGGATATTGTTACGAATCGCTTTTACCGTTTTATTAAGAACATATTGAGGACTGCTCATCACAACGGCTGTTCCATTTTCTTCTATTTTATTGAACTTAATATCTTCTTCTTCAATAGGCTTAAGAAGTCGGTCATCACTGACGTTTCTGGACAATATAAAACCCGATCGCTCTCCATTTCTAACTGTTTTTATTTCAACATTAGGTGAGACTGACAAAGCCGCCAGCTTTCCGACTCCCTTCCGCCCCATTTTTTTTCGCTTATTATCGCTACCTGAAACATATTCCTGATCTGATATAGATCTAGTTTCTTGAGCAACATTTAAATACTTGGCAATGTCACCATCTTCATAAGACATTCCATGACCATCATCTTCAACAGTTAGGCTTCCCTTCTCTTGAATAATATATACATTTTTTGCATTTGCGTCGTAAGCGTTCGCTATCAGCTCTGCTAATATAAAATATATATTCGTATACAAACTTGGACCTAAAAGCTCCAGTATTCTAGGATCAATAGATATCTTGTATTCCTTTTTATTTGACACAAATCCCCCAAATTATAGTATTAATATTTATTTTGATATGATTCATCAAATAATTCCTATTAGCATCAAAGATACTTTAGAGTCTAGACTAGAGAATAATACACTTAACATAACTCTCCGTCGCCCCACAATCTTACGAAACATAGTCTTACTCTTCGTGACAGGAAAACGAGAAAGACGATACTTCTACGGCCCAAAATCTTCGAATCCAAGAATGACGTGCACCAACTTCCCAGCCAACGTAACCTGTATAGGAAATCGCTGAAATCGGCTCTAGACACTGCTCCTCGTCAATGGCCATTGCTGCGCCCAAGATCATGCCGCCGATCACAAACAGTGGTGTGCTGTTTTTCAGGGTGGCGTTCTGGCGCACGCTCCAGAAGCCAATGGCGGCCATGGCGAGCAAATGGTCGAGGCCCAGCATGGGGTGTAATAAGCCGCTGGTGAAGCCGGTGCCTGCGTCGTGGCCGGCATGGGCAGAGGCGGCTGTGGCGGTAACCATCAGGCCGGTGGCCATCAGCAGTTAGGTAGCTGTTTTCATCATGTTTTTCCTTGGTCTTGTCCGTGGTGTTAATGGTTCAGGCAGTTTCAGCTAGCTTTTCTGGCCTGCGCTCCGGCAGCATTCCGCGCTCCAGAATGAAGCTGATAATCATCTCCAGCCCTACCCCGTTGTAAAGGTTGGCAAACACGAATGGCCACTCGCCGCGCATCATTTTGGAATCACAATCCATGATGTTCAGCGAGGCGTGCACGTATTCGGCGATGTCGATTTTGTTGATGATCAACAGGTCGGATTTGGTGATGCTGAGGCCACATTTGCGGGGTATTTTGTCGCCGCCGGATTCCACCAGCACCAGTTCCAATTTCGGGAAAAACACCAGAGACAGGCACTCTTCACACTCTTCACACCACTTAATCTCGCGGGGATACACTATACCTGCCTGTTGTGCCTGTCCTTTCTGGATATGATTCAATCCAACTGCTTAATAACCTCGAAAAGCGTCTACTTGATTCATTAAGGCCCGACCACTTTTCATCAGTCGATAGTTTTTCAAAATTTGAGGCGCGACTGAGTCAGGATCTGTAATGCTTGAGCAGTGAGGGGTCAGGAGTATTTTGTTATTCTGCCAAAATGGATGTATCTGAGATAATGGCTCCTCTCTAAAAACATCAAGGCACGCTCCTCTCAGCTGACCTTCATTTAGTGCTGTTATCAGATCTTCATCCATTAAGTGCTCGCCCCTCGCTACATTGACTAAGCAAGCCCCAAAAGGCAGTTTATTTAAGTTTTCTAAGTTAAGAATACCACGCGTCTCGTTTGTCAGGGGCAATAAGCAAATCAATATATTTACTTGCGAAAGAAATTCTTCTAGTTGCCTGTCACCTGCATAAGACTTTACTCCGGTCATCGTTTTTTGAGAACGAGACCAACCAATGACATTAAATCCAATCTCAGAAAACTTACTCGCCGAATATTCTCCAAGCTTACCTAACCCCATTACACCGATGGTCGTATGGACTATTGCTTTGGGTGACTGTTGTTTCCAGTTCGATTGGTATTGCTGAGTTTTGTATATGTCAAAATCCCGGAAGTAATACATAACGGCTGTATGAAGATATTCATACATAGACTGTGCTAATAGAGGATCTATAATTCTTATCACCGGTAGATCTTTTGGCAAAAATTCATCATTCAGTAAATGATCTATACCTGCGCCCATAGAGCAGATGCATCGCAGATTTGGGTAGTCTTGTAGAACGCCTTCGGGATGATTCCAACATAAGGCAAACTCAACGTCATCTTTGCGGCTTTCGTTTGGCCATATTTGAACGTCGAGAGTAGGGTCTAATGCCCTTAGGGCGGCTACCCAGGGTTCAGGGTCTTTATTGGTACAAATAATTGATATTGTCATGTTATTTTGCTTTTTCCCGTAACCATACTGAACGCTTCATCGCCACCAAGGCGCGACGTCCTCATTGTCACGCACGAATGCAGAGTAAAGGTTCAACCAAGCTATATCGAAAAAATACCTTAGCTCAAAAATGACGTGAGCGCACGGCACCGCGCGACGTCCAAGTTATTGCAATAATCCAGAGGTCGCACGATTCAAAACGGGTACGGGGAAAGGGCTGGCGTTTGCCGCCAGCCGTTCTTGCGGGGACGTTAAGAGGCTGCGCAATCGTCGTCTTAACTCTCAGCGACGTTGCTTAATTTTCTTCCAGGCCGTGAACGCTATTGCGCTGACGATCACTGCCGCAACCAGGTATTCAATATGCAGAACGTCACCAATGGCTTCGTGGCCGGAGTGCGCCAGCGCGTTCGTAGAAGCCAGTAGGAGCATCGCGCTGATACTCATTTGTTTGATGTTTTTCATGACTGTTTCTCCGTTTTAATTCGAAAGAAAAAAAGGGGTTTGGTCAAGCAGTTTCAGCCAGTTTTACCGGCCTGCGCTCCGGCAGCATGCCCCGCTCCAAAATAAAGCTGATAATCGTCTCTAGCCCTACCCCGTCATACAGATTCGCAAACACAAAGGGCCGTTCGCCGCGCATCATTTTGGAATCACGCTCCATGATGTCCAGCGAGGCGTGCACGTATTCGGCGATGTCGATTTTGTTGATGATCAACAGGTCGGATTTGGTGATGCCGGGGCCGCCTTTGCGGGGGATTTTGTCGCCGGCGGATACGTCAATCACGTACAGGGTCAGGTCAGACAGTTCCGGGCTGAAGGTGGCCGAAAGGTTATCGCCGCCGGATTCCACCAGCACCAGTTCCAGGTTCGGGTGTCGGTTTTGCAGGTCGTCGATGGCCGCCAGGTTCATAGAGGCGTCTTCGCGTATGGCTGTGTGGGGGCAGCCGCCGGTTTCAACACCCAGTATGCGGTCTGCCGGCAGGGCGTCGTGCTTCAACAGGAAGTCGGCGTCTTCTCTTGTGTAGATGTCGTTGGTGACCACGGCGATGTCGTAGTGGTCTTTCAGGGCGTTGCACAGCTGGCGCAGCAATGCGGTTTTGCCGGAGCCTACCGGGCCGCCTACGCCTATTCTCAAGCAATGTGTCATGGTTGTTTCCTCGTTCGCTATTCGTTTTGAAGACGTCAGTTTCTGAAAAAGTTAACTTCTAAAAAGTCTCGAATACTGTGTTTCGTGCAACGCACTGCCCAGCGCCAGCCCCGGCAGAATGGGGCCGAGTTCATCGTCTTCCCTTTGCAGGGCAACCTCTACGGCGGTCACCAGCAGTGGGCGCATGTGTTCGGTGATGCGCTGGGCGGCTGTGTGGCCGAGGGGCAGCGCTTTGCAGGCGACAGACAGCTGATTTTCCAGCCAGGCCCAAGCAAAGCCAATGAGCGTTTGGCGCGGCGGTACCTGTCGGTAATGGGCTACCCAGGCGAACATGGTGATGTAACCCGGTTGGTTTGGAATCAGGTTCGCGCCCGGCAGCAGGCCCAGGCTGCGTAGCAACGTCACCAGGGCAGCGCCCAGGCGGGTGTCTTCGTCACTCAGTTCGGCGGTTTCACGGATCGCTTGTAGCCAGGTGTTCCACTGGGCAATGGCTTCTGCATCGTCCGTTGCCCAGGCCGTTTGCAGCCGTGCCAGCAGGGGCAGCTCGCAGCGGCTTAGGCCATCTTCAAGAACGCCTTCCAGCCATTCGCGTAGGTCGGCTTCGGTTGTCACCCAGCCCAACTCAAACGCGCTTTCCAGGCCCTGGGACCAGGCAAACGCACCGATGGGCAGCGCGGGGCTGACCAGTTGCATCAGGCCCAGCAATGCCAGGTCGCTCGAAGCGCTTGGTTGGCTGTCAATGCTCATGGTTGTGCGCGGCCGGCGAATAAGCACCCGGTTCGGGGTCGAATTTGGCGTTGTGGTGTATAAGAGTGGCGCCCAGATGCTCGGCCAGTTCTTCCAGCACGTGGTCTGGTGGGAAGCGAATCCAGCCGCCCTGCTTGTCTTCGCCAATGGCCAGTGACACGTGGCGGTTACCCAGGTGGAAGCACAGGCGCGCCAGCGGCAGGCCGGCGGCAACGCGTGCGGTTACCACCGGCTCGTCGGCGGCGCGAATGCGGATAACTTCGCCGGTTCGGGCTTGCAGCAGGTCGCCATCACGCAGTACCGGGCCACGGTCCAGAAACAGGCCTACATCAAGGCTGGTTTCGGTGGTGGCGCGCAGACGGCCGCGCATACGCAGCTCGTAAGGCAGTATCAGGTTGTCGTGAATTTCTGCGCTGTCGATGTTGTGGATGCGTTCTATTAGTTCCAGCATAGGATTCTCCGTTTGCGCGTTAAAACAGTTACGCCTTAAAACAAATGGTAGCGCTGGGCCAGCGGCAATTCGCTGGCCGGCTCGCAGGTGAGCAGTTCGCCGTCTGCATACACTTCGTAGGTTTGCGGGTCTACGGTGATGTGCGGGCAGGCGTCATTCAGTTTCATGTCGGCTTTGCGCACCTGCCGAACGTTCTTGCAGGCCGCCAGCGGGCTGTCCAGGCCCAGTGCTTTGCCAACGCCGGCATCTAACGCAGCCTGGCTGACGAACGTCAGGCGCGTGGCGCTGGCCGCTTTGCCGAAAGCGCCAAACATCAGGCGGTAGTGCACGGGCTGGGGCGTGGGGATAGAGGCGTTGGGGTCACCCATGGGCGCGGCTGCAATCATCCCGCCTTTCACAATAAGGGCCGGCTTTACGCCGAAAAACGCCGGGTTCCACAACACCAGGTCTGCCATCTTGCCCACTTCTACCGAGCCCACTTCGTGGCTGATGCCGTGGGTGATGGCGGGGTTGATGGTGTACTTGGCGATGTAGCGTTTGGCGCGAAAGTTGTCGGCACCCAGGCTTTCATCTTGCGGTAGCAGGCCCCGCTGCTGTTTCATTTTGTGAGCGGTTTGCCAGGTGCGGCACACCACTTCGCCCACCCGGCCCATGGCCTGGGAATCGGAAGCAATCATCGAGATAACGCCCAGGTCGTGCAGGATGTCTTCCGCGGCGATGGTCTCGCGCCGAATGCGTGAATCGGCGAAGGCGACGTCTTCCGGGATGTTCGGGTCCAGGTGGTGGCACACCATCAGCATGTCGAGGTGTTCGTCGATGGTATTCACGGTGTAGGGCCGCGTGGGGTTGGTGGATGACGGCAGCACGTAGGGTTTAGAGCAGGCGGTGATGATGTCTGGCGCGTGGCCGCCACCGGCGCCTTCGGTGTGGTAGGTGTGAATGCAGCGTTCTTTGAACGCGGCCAAGGTGTCTTCCACAAAGCCGGATTCGTTCAGGGTGTCGGTGTGAATGGCCACCTGTACGTCGTATTTGTCCGCCACCGTCAGGCAGTTGTCGATGCTGGCCGGGGTGGTGCCCCAGTCTTCGTGCAGTTTCAGGCCGATGGCGCCGGCTTTTACTTGCAGTTCCAGGGCTTCGGGCAGGCTGGCGTTGCCTTTGCCGAGGAAGCCGATGTTCATCGGCATGCTGTCGACGGCCTGAAGCATTTTGCCCATGTGCCAGGCACCGGGTGTGCAGGTGGTGGCGTTGGTGCCGGTGGCCGGGCCGGTGCCACCGCCGAGCATGGTGGTAATGCCGCTCATCAGGGCTTCTTCAATCTGCTGGGGGCAGATGAAATGGATGTGGGCGTCGATGCCGCCGGCGGTGAGGATTTTGCCTTCGCAGGCGATGATTTCGGTGCCAGGGCCGATAACGATGGTGACATCTGGCTGGGTGTCGGGGTTGCCGGCTTTGCCGATGGCGGCGATACGGCCGTTTTGTAGGCCAACGTCGGCTTTAACGATGCCCCACCAATCCAGAATCAGGGCGTTGGTGATGACGGTGTCCATTACGGTGTCGTCGGCTCGCTGGCTTTGGCCCATGCCGTCACGGATGACTTTGCCGCCGCCGAATTTTACTTCGTCGCCGTAGTGGGTGGCGTCGCTTTCTACTTCTATCCACAGCTCGGTGTCGCCCAGCCGGACTCGGTCGCCGGTGGTGGGGCCGTACATGTCGGCGTAGGCTTGTCTTGTGATTTTCATGTCTTCGCCTCCAGATTTCCCATCACTTCGCCCCTGAAACCGTAAATGTTTCGGCTGCCGGCAAACGGGATCAGGGTGACCTGCCGTGATTGGCCCGGTTCGAAGCGAATGGCAGTGCCCGCAGCGACGTCAAGCCGGTAGCCTGTTGCTTTGGGCCGGTCAAACTTCAGCGCCGGGTTGGCTTCGGCGAAATGATAGTGGGAGCCGATCTGTATCGGGCGGTCGCCGGTGTTGGCAACGTCGACGGTGATACGTTTGCGGCCGGCGCAGAGTTCTATGTCGCCGTCTTTCAGTTGGTACTCTCCGGGGATCATGGCGCGGCCCTCATACAATGGGGTTGTGAACGGTCACCAGTTTGGTGCCGTCCGGGAAGGTGGCTTCTACCTGCACTTCAGGAATCATCTCGGCGATGCCGTCCATCACGTCGTCGCGGGTCAGAATTTCCGCACCGCTGCTCATCAACTCGGCAACGGTTCGGCCTTCCCGCGCGCCTTCCATAATTTCGGTGCTGATCAGGGCGATGGCTTCGGGGTAATTCAGTTTCAGGCCTTTGGCTTTGCGCCGCTCGGCCAGCAGGCCGGCGGTGAACAGCAGCAGCTTGTCTTTATCTCTTGGTGTCAGTTCCATTTTGTTATTCCTCTGATCTCAGGTCAGCCATATCCGCGGCACTATCGCCGCTTTGCCGGTCAGCAAGGGCCGCAATAACTCCCAGGCTTGCTGGCATAAAGCCCAGGCTTCGTTTCTTTCGTGTCCCAGATAACGCAACAACACAACGCCCCGGCGACGAGTGACGGCCCACCGCGGGTTTGCCGGCAGTGCAGCTCGCAACGCTTCTATCGCGGCGGCTTCGTGTTCCAGGCCAACCACCCACAAGGTAGCCTGGACGGTTGCGCCACCCTGCCCCCACGGGCCTTTGAAGCGGCGGTGTTGCGGGCTCATAATTTGGCGTTCCAGCCATAACGGCTGGCCGTCCATCCGCAATTGGAAACGCTGTTCCATATGGCCAGATGTGAACGGCAACTGGCTGGCCGGGCGGCCAAGGGCGAGAATTTCCCAGCCCAGGCATTTGGCGCCGGTTTGCAGTTCGATGGTGGTGGTTTGTTCGCCCCGGGAGCCGTCAAACGCCAGAGTTTCCTGCGGCAGGTATTCCAGTGTGGCGTTGCTGGCGACGTGCAAGCGGGTGTGCTGCCCCCAAGCAACGCCGTGGCTGTCAGCTTTGTAGAGTTTGGCCGCGGCGGGTGTGGTTAGCAGCACGTGCGCGCCTTCTTCCACGGTGGCCTCAATACGCAGTTCGTCACCGCTGACCAGTCCACCCGGCGGGTGTAGCAGGTACACGTGACAGCAGCCGTTGCGGCCTTCCGGGTAAAACGGCCGCTGCACTCTTAACGGGCCATGATGCCTGCGGTGCGCTAATCGGGTAACGGTGCTGCCTGGTCCGTCGCTGCGCAGGTCAAAACCCAAAGACAGAGCCGCAGCCCAACGCCTTTGTGGGTCGAAGCGGTGGCCGGAATCCTGTTCTGGCGAGTGCAGGGGCGCTGTGCGCTGATCCACAGGCGCGACGCGCTGAAATACGGTCATACCGTCAGGTGCTTTTTAATGAGTTCGTTGGTCAGACCGGCAATTTCGCCTTCGGCTACGCGGCGGCCGCGGTCGAGGATGGCGAAGCGGTCAGCGTATTTGCGGGCGAAGGGCAGTTTTTGCTCCACCAGCAGCACCGTCAGGCCGTCTTCTTTGATCAGCGTGCGAATAACCTCACCAATCTGAGCGACGATGTTGGGCTGAATGCCCTCCCCCGGCTCGTCCAGAATCAGCAAACGGGGTTCAATCACCAAGGCCCTGCCAATGGCCAGTTGTTGTTGCTGGCCGCCAGAGAGATCGCCGCCGCGGCGGTGGCGCATTTCTTCCAGCACCGGAAACAGTTCGTACACGCGCTCGGGGATTTTTTTGCTGCCGTCTTTGCGCACCGCCAGGCCGGTACGCAGGTTTTCTTCCACCGTCAGCAGCGGGAAAATCTGCCGGCCCTGGGGCACGTAGCCTATGCCAAGGCGAGAACGGTCTTCAATTTTTTTCTGGGTAAGCTCGACTTCCTGGGCGAACGTGATGGAACCGCTGTTGACGGTTTCTTCACCCATGATGCATTTCATCAGTGTGGTTTTACCCACGCCGTTGCGGCCCATAACACAGGTACACTGACCCTCGGGCACATCCAGCTCCAGATCCCAGAGGGTGTGGCTTTCGCCATAATACTGGTCGATTTTCTGGATTTTCAGCATCAGGCTTTTCATTGGCATGAGGCTCTCAGTTGGCATCAGGCTTCCTCCCCCAAGTACACCTTGATAACGTCCGGGTGGTTAGACACCTGGTCCATGGTGCCTTCCGCCAGCACGCTGCCCTGGTGCAACACGGTGACTTTGCGGGCAATGGAGCGCACAAAGCCCATGTCGTGTTCCACCACCACAACGGACTGTTTGCCGGCAAGAGTGGTGAGCAATTCGGCGGTGCGTTCCATTTCCTGTTCGGTCATACCAGCCACGGGTTCGTCTACCAGCAACAAACGCGGTTTTTGCATCAGCAGCATGCCAATCTCCAGCCATTGTTTCTGGCCGTGGGACAAAATGCCAGCCAAAGCAGCGCGCAGGTTGCGCAGACCAATTGTCTCCAGCACTTCGTCAATGCGGTCGCGGCATTCGCCGTTCAGTACCGCGGTCAGCGTAGGCAGTACGCGCTTGTCCGCCGCCATGGCCAATTCCAGGTTTTCGAACACTGTGAGTGCTTCAAACACCGTGGGCTTCTGGAATTTGCGGCCAATGCCCAGCGAAGCGATTTCAGGCTCGCTTTTGGTCAGCAGGTTATGGCGGCTGCCAAACCAGACCGAGCCGGTATCCGGTCGGGTTTTACCGGTGATGATGTCCATCATGGTGGTTTTGCCCGCGCCGTTTGGCCCGATGATGCAGCGCAGCTCGCCGTCGTCGATGGTCAGGTTCAGGTTGTTGATGGCCTTGAAACCGTCAAAGCTCACGCTGACGTCTTCCAAATACAGAATAGGCCCGTGGCGAACGTCAACCGGTGATACTTCTGGAATCAGAAAGTTGAACACTTTGTCGCGATTGGCGAGTTCCTTCAAAAAGCTCATACGGTGGCCTCTTGCGAGTCGGGATTGTTGGCGGGAGCAGCGGCCTTTTTAGGCTTGAACACCAACCCGGCAATGCCTTTGGGCAGAAACACCGTAACCAGAACAAACAAACCGCCCAAGGCGAACAGCCAGGCGTCTGGCATCACGCCAGTAAGGACGGTTTTGGCGTAGTTCACCAGTACTGCACCAATCACCGCACCGTAAAGCGTGGCGCGACCACCCAAGGCTACCCAAACCACAATTTCGATCGAGAACAACGGCGAAAATTCGCTGGGGTTGATGATGCCCACCTGGGGCACATACAAGGCGCCCGCTACGCCGGCCAGCATGGCCGATATCACGAATACGAATAACTGCACCCGTTCCACCCGGTAACCCAGAAAGCGGGTTCGCGCTTCGGCGTCGCGGCAGGCCACCGCCACGCGGCCCAGTTTGCTGGTGACAATGCCGCGGCAAATCACGAACCCAATCGCCAGCGCCACACCGGTGGCCAGGAACAGCCCCAGGCGAGTGGCATCGGTGCGCAGATTGAAGCCCAGAATGTCGCGGAAATCGGTCAGGCCGTTGTTACCGCCAAAGCCCATTTCGTTGCGGAAGAACGCCAACATCAGCGCAAAAGTCAGCGCCTGGGTGATGATGGACAGGTAAACACCCGTCACCCGCGACCGAAACGCCAGAAAGCCGAACACCAGCGCCAACAGGCCGGGCGCCAGCAGCACCATTGCAAAGGCAAACCAGGCCATGTCGAAACCCAGCCAGTACCATGGCAACTCCTGCCAGTTCAAAAAAACCATGAAATCCGGCAGAACCGGGTCGCCGTAGGTGCCGCGATCGCCAATCTGGCGCATCAGATACATGCCCATGGCGTAGCCGCCGAGGGCAAAAAACGCGCCGTGGCCCAAGCTCAGAATGCCCAGGTAACCCCACACCAAATCCACCGCCACGGCAAGCAAGGCGTAACACAGATACTTGCCCAACAGGGTGACGGTGTAAGCGCTAACGTGCAGCGCGCTGTCTTGCGGCGTAAAAACGTGCAGCACTGTGACGATCACCAGCGCCGCGAACAGAACACCCAGAAATGTTCGGGTGGAGCGTTCAGCTAAAGGTCTTGTTAGCCACATACCGGTGTCCCTTCTGGCTGATTATTTGATTCACTGCGAGAAACTTGTGTCACGCAGTGAATTATAAGATTGGCTAAACGAGACACCTTACCCCTCCGCCGCACGGCCTTTCTGGGGAAACAATCCCCGAGGCCGTTTCTGAATGAACAGGATGATCATCACCAGCACCATAATCTTGGCCAGCACCGCACCCACCCAGGGTTCCAGCAGCTGGTTGATGGTGCCCAGCGTCAATCCGGCCAGCAGCGTGCCCCACAGATTGCCCACACCGCCGAACACCACCACCATGAACGAATCGATGATGTAGCTCTGGCCCAGGTTGGGGCCGACGTTGGTAATCTGTGATAAGGCCACGCCCGCCAGGCCGGCAACGCCAGAACCCAAGGCAAAGGTGAGAATGTCGACGCGGGTGGCTCTTATACCCATGGAACGGGCCATGGCCCGGTTCTGGGTAACCGCCCGAACCTCTAGCCCCAGGCGGGTTTTACGCATAATCAGCATCAGCCCGGCGAACACCACCAGGGCAAACCCAATCACGTAAAGCCGGTTGAGAGTGAGTGACAGAGCTTCGTTGATCATCACCGAGCCACTCATCCACTCCGGTGTAATCACCGTGCGGTTCAGCGGGGAAACCACTGTGCGCACCAACTGTTGCAGAATCAGGCTGACACCAAAGGTGGCCAGTAGAGTTTCCAGCGGGCGGCCTTTCAGGTACTGGATAACGGTACGTTCAATCACCACGCCGGCCAGAGCCGCCACCAGAAAACCGGCCGGAATGGATAGAATCAGCGCCAGGCCCGGCTGGCCCGGAAGCAGCTGCTGCATGCCCCAAGTGGTGTAGGCACCCAGCATAATCAGTTCGCCGTGGGCCATGTTGATAACGCCCATTACGCCAAAGGTAATGGCCAGGCCGATGGCGGCCAACACCAGAACCGAGCCCATTGACAGGCCGAAATACAGTGTTTCGGCGGCGCGGTTCAGAGTCAGTTTTTGCTCGATGCTGTCCATAGCTTTGGTGGCAGCCGCAACCAGCGCCGGATCGTCACTGCGCATGGCTTGCTGCAGGGCAGCGCGGGCTTGCGAATTCAGGCTGCCAGACAAGGTTTCAACTGCCGCCAGATCGCCCTGCTCGGCTACGCGGTAGATGGCCAGTGCTTCCGTAAGCGCGGCACGAACTGGCTCGCTCTGTTCGCTATCGATAAGGCCCGGCACGCGCTCGGCGAGTGCACTGTCTACGCTGCCTTTAAGGGCACGGGCGGCGGTTAAGCGGCTGCTTTGGTCAGGGCTTTTCAGGTCAATCACCGACAGGATGTCTTCCAGTTCGCCACGTAACGCGTTGTTAACGCGAACGGTGTCGATGTCCCGGCGGGAGAATTCGCCCAAATTTTCACCGGTCAGTGCGCTTTGCACGGTCCAGTCTCGGCCGCGATTGTCCGTCACGATGATGAATTGCCCGCTGGATTCAATGCGGGCCAGTTTGTTGCTGGCAAACGATTCCAGCCAGCCCCGGGCGCGTTCATCGCCGCTGCTGGCTATGCGATTAACCACGGCTTTTTTTTCTGCAAATGACGAGTCCGCCAGTGCCGTGAGCAGTTGTTGCGCTTCGGTGTCTTCCACCTGGGCCTGAGCAAAGCCCGGCCAGAACAGAGAACAGACAAGCAGAAGCTGACTGAGCAATCGGATGATGCCCATGGTTGATTCCTGTTTTTGTATAAATAAAGAGGTCAGGCGAAAAACGCTGTACTAAAAGAGGCTGTGTTAAAAAGACGGACGGGGAACCACTCCCGCCCGCAAAAAGGTATGGCCGTTTTGGCCTTATTCGGCAGCCACCGCCGCTTTACCGCCGCAGGTTCCAGTGACCACATTGAAGTTGCCGCAGAACATCGGCTTGCGCCAGTCGCTGATCAGGTCTTTTGACCCTGGCAGGAAATCAGACCAGGCATCGCCCACAACCGTTGACGGCGTTTGCCACACCACGGAGAACTGCCCGTTGTCTTGAATCTCGCCAATCAGTACCGGCTTGGTAATGTGGTGGTTGGGCATCATGGTGGCGATACCACCGGTGAGGTTAGGCACGGCAACGCCGATAATGGCGTCTTTCACTGCGTTCACATCGGTGGTGCCGGCTTTTTTCACCGCTTCCACGTACATGTTAAAACCAATGTAATGAGCTTCCATCGGGTCGTTGGTGACGGCATCTTCCTTACCGGTATAAGCAACCCAGGCGTCGATGAAGTCATAGTTGGCTTCGGCATCTACGCTCATGAAATAATTCCAGGCCGCCAGGTGGCCGACCAGTGGGCCTGTATCGATACCCGACAGCTCCTGCTCACCCACAGAGAAGGCGACTACCGGAATGTCAGCGGCATTGATGCCCTGGTTGCCCAGCTCGCGGTAGAAAGGAACGTTGGCGTCGCCGTTAATGGTGGAAACAACCGCCGTTTTCTTGCCGGCACTGCCGAACGCTTTAATATCCGACACAATCGCCTGCCAATCAGAATGGCCGAAAGGCGTGTAGTTAATCATGATGTCTTCGGCGGCCACGCCCTGGGCTTTCAGGTAGGTTTCCAAAATCTTGTTGGTGGTGCGCGGGTACACATAATCGGTACCGGCCAACACCCAACGCTCAACGCCGATGTCGTTCATCAGGTAGTTAACGGCAGGTATTGCCTGCTGGTTGGGCGCGGCGCCAGTGTAGAACACGTTTTCAGACGACTCTTCGCCTTCATACTGAACCGGGTAAAACAGCAAGCCGTTAAGCTCTTCGATAACGGGCAGTACCGACTTTCGTGACACCGAGGTCCAGTTGCCAAAAATAACGTCTACTTTGTCTTTCGCCAACAGCTCGCGGGCTTTTTCAGCAAACAGCGGCCAGTTAGATGCGGGGTCAACCACCACCGGCTCAAGCTGGCGGCCCAGGATACCACCCGCTGCGTTCTGTTTTTCGATCAGCATCAGCATGGTGTCTTTCAAGGCGGATTCGCTGATGGCCATGGTTCCGGAAAGGGAATGCAAAATACCAACCTTGATGGGGTCTTCCGCGGCGACGGCACTAAAAGAAATGGATAGCGCCAGTGCAGAGAGGCCCAGTTTTACGTGTTTTCTGATGCTCATTTCGTCTTCCTTTGCGTCGTGATGGATTGCGCTGTTCGTCAGCAATACAACCCTCACTCTGCATGGAACGTTCCAACCATGATCATTCATCAGCAAATTCAATATGTTAAAGCCAAAAAAACGAATAAGACCGAATAAAATTGAAACAATTTGTAAGCGCAACGCACCAAAACACACGCAGTCAAAAGCCCCATGCTCACAGTTGGTGCACGCAAAGATATGCAAAGTCAGATTTACAAATAAGGGGGTGGGGTTGTTTCAGCAACACAGGCTTCAGAAGGTGCTAGTGCTCAGCGGAAAAGAACCGGATATTATTCTTACCCACGCTTTTGGCGGCATACATTGCACTATCGGCATTTATGATTAAATCCGAGGAGCTGTCCCCGTCAGCGGGGAAAGTGGCAATACCCAGCGATACGCCTATCTGGACCACGACACCAAGAATCTCTATAGGCTCATTAATCGAGGCAACAATACGGTTCGCGACTTCGGTAATTTCGTCTCTTCCCCGTGGGTTGTTAAGGAGGAATATAAACTCATCGCCACCCACACGGGCTATGGTATCGGAGCTTCGCACCAGCGCCAGCAACCGTTTCGCCACGTCTTTTAACAGGTCGTCCCCAAACTTATGACCCAGTTGGTCGTTTACCAGCTTAAACCCGTCAAGGTCGAGAAACATCAGTGCGAAATGGCTCTCTTCGCGATTGGCGTGGAGAATCTGTTGGTTAATCCGGTCCATCAATAAGGTTCTGTTGGGCAGGTCGGTCAAAGCATCGTGAAACGCCAAGTGCCGGATGTGCTCGTCTTTTTGCCAAAGCGCCGTAATGTCGCTGAATACAGACACATAACGCATGGGTTCACCGGCATCATCAAGCACCATGCTGATGGTCATGCGCTGCAGGTAAAGCTCCCCGTCTTTACGGCGGTTCCATATCTCGCCATGCCAGCGCCCCTTGGCGTTTATTTCCTCCCACATGGACTCATAAAACGCCTGGTCATGCCGATCGGAATGCAGGATACGAGGCGTTTGCCCGACGGATTCCTCAAGGGTGTAGCCCGTAATTTCAACGAACCCTGGATTAACCGATAAAATCACGCCGTTAACATCGGTAATCAAGACACCATCGAGCGTATTGTCGAAAACACACGCGGCCAGCTTGAGCTTTGCCTCAACCTCCTTCAGAACCGTTATTTCGCTGGCCTGAATAGAAAATCCCTGAACCGTACCGTCGGCTTCAAAATCCGGAATATAGTTCCCGATAATATGCCCCACGCTGCCATCGGCTTTGTTCAGGGTGCGTTCGAAGCGCTGGGGTTCGCCAGCCAGCACAGCACGAATATGAGGCTCGTTCATGGCATAAAGTTGCTCGCTGACCAAATCCTGAAACCGAATTCCGATAACGTCCTCAGGCGGCATGCCAAACCATTCACTGAAGGCATTGTTCGCATAACGGCAACGTAAATCCCGGTCCCAATAACCCATCATGTTTGGGGTGGAGTGGTCAAGCACTTTGTGACAACCCAGTTAAGCGGCTTTCCTCAGTTCGACAACCGCTGCTTCATAGCCCATCGGGCTGATATAACCCAGCGTAGAGTGCAGCCGTCGACTGTTATAAAACATCACAACATAATCCAGAATGTCCCGCTGTGATTCCGTGCGGGTCTGGTAGCTTCGCCACTGCACACGCTCCTTTTTCAAGCTCGCAAAAAAGCTCTCAGCGACCGCATTGTCCCAGCAATCGCCTTTGCGGCTCATGCTGCCAACAAAGCCGTTAGCGTGTAGCAACCGCCGATAAGCGTTGCTGGCATACTGAGAACCTCGATCCGAATTAAGCCGAATTCGGCTTAATTCGGATTATGCCGAGGAAAACGTTAAGCCGAGAAACCGTGGCCCTGCCCACTGTTCCTTGAGAACTGGGGCTATTCTTCGGCATAACAATTCCGGTGTTTATCTGAGCGTGTAGAGCATTTGCAGTTTTTCTTCGCTGAGCCATTCCATATCCGATTGGCTGATGCCGGGTGTTGCTGCGTTCATGGCGGCTCTCATCATGTCCAGGGTGGCGAAAGCGTAGAAGGCTGAGGTAGTGCTCATGCTTTCATGTCCGAGCAGTTGCATGATGATCGGCAGTGGGATCCCTTGCTTGTAGAGATCCATCGCCTTGGTTTTGCGCATCATGTGGCAATGCAGTGTGACGGGGATCGAAGAACAGGTGCCTCGGGCGAGGTCCCCAGCCTTCTTGAGTATCGCTGAGACGCTGTCTTCCGAGAGCCGGATGGGCTCGCCGAGATGGCGGCTGTAAAACAGCGGGCGCACGGCGGGCAGGTTTGCCCAGTGAGGGTAGAATTCGTTGAGATAAACCTGAAGGTGTTCGACTGTTTTGTCACCCAAGGGCACGACACGGCTCTTATCTCTTTTTCCGCTGAGCGTCAGGTGCGCCGGTTTCGTCAGTTTGAGCTCGCCCAGGGTAAGGCCGGTGATCTCACCGACGCGTGCTGCGGTCTCGTAGAGGAGTATCAAGAGCATTCGGTTGCGTCGAGACTTCATGGTGGAGCCGTCGAAAGCCGCAAGGATCGATGCGGTTTCGTTCTCCGGAAGGTATTCGATGGGCTTTTTCGGTGGGGTCGGGGCCTTGAGCGTCTTGGCTGCGTCGTTCAGTGCGACCAACCTGAGGTCTTCGCGGGAGACGTAACTGAGGAACGCTTTGACCGCCGTCAATCGCAGGGTCAAGGTTCTTGGCTGGTACCTTTTGGTCTCGCGCATCCAAATGAGCCAGCCTTTGATAAACTTTCGTTCGAAGTGATCGAAGCTGATGTCCTTGCGCTGGATGTGCTGCACCTCGATGAGGTAGTCCACGAAGCATTCCAAAGAGATCCGATACGCTTCGATGGTTTTTGGAGACAGTGCCCTGACTTTGGGCATGTATTCATGCAAATAGTTTCGGGCATAACCCCAGAAATTTGGGGTGGCGTTCCTGATGTCGCGTTTCATTCGAATCCCACCTCCGGCAGAATCCTCTGACTTTCACGAGTAATGTCGGCGTATCCGTTCATGAAATTCGGAGATGTGTGGATATAATAATAGGTGCTGTCCAGCGAAGCATGGCCCATATATCGGGCCAGGTAGGGCAGCATTGCGTTAACGTCAATGCCTTCGGCCATCCACCGTTCGATGTTGGCGTAAGCAAAGTGATGCCGAAAGTCATACGGGCGCGGTTGCTTTCCTTCTAAGGACCGCGGCAGGCCGGCTTCGTCCCAGATCCGGCTGAACATGACCCCAATCCATGCTGGCGTCACCGGGCTTCCAGTAGAGGACTGGAAGAACACGGTTCGATCGTTCCCGAAGACGTGGCGTGATGCGTGATCGCAATCAGTCAAGATGCCAACGATCTGTTCGGTGAGGGGAAGCTGCCGGCTGCGATTGGCCTTGGACCAATGCACGTCGATGACGCCGTCAGCGAGGTTCACGTCGCCCACTTTCAGCCTGCGCGTCTCGCAAGTGCGAAGTCCGCAGGAATGCATAAGTGCGAAGAACGCGACAGCTTGCCACTTCCACGGTGATGTCGTTTCCAACCGTGCCGCAGCGTGAAAGAACATGCTGATTTCTTCGTGCGTCAGCAGGTATGGCTGGGTGCGGACGAAGCCGGCCTTCCAGTCGTCCGATAAAACGTACGCATTCTGGTTGCCGTTGATTCGTTCCCATCGGCCAAAATCCCTGATGTAAGACATCCACGATCGAGAGCTATTGGGCTGGCTCGATTGTCTGAGGACGACCCACCCTTCAACAGTGATTCGGTCGAAGTTTTTCAGGCCGCGTTCAGAGCAGTAGCGGTCAAAATTCCTCAAATACCACACGCGGGAATTGCCGTGAAAGCCCATGCTTGTCTTGAAGGCGAGGTAACGCTCCAGGTCGGGCGCGAACACGCTAGTGAAGCTGGGCCCGTTCATCGCAGCGTTCCCTGATCGAGCGGCAGCGGGAGCACGCAGGCGCGCAGGTGCCCGGTATCCGTGCTCAGATACACGTTGGTGGAATCCGGGCTTGAGTGGCCAAGTACTGCCGATATCGTTGGCAGAGGTGTTCCTGCACGAAGGAGTTTCGACGCCGCATTATGGCGGAGCAGCCTGGTCCCAACCTTCGTGCGGTCCACCCCGGCAGCTGCGAAGACCTTCCTCGTCACTTCATAAATGGAAGAATGATCTGCCAGCTCGGTATGAGGCGCGAGCATACGCAAAAACAGAGGGTCGTCCTTGGAATTCGTCCGCTCATTGAGAACATACTTTGCAAGCTTCCCAGCGATCACAGGGAGCAACGGAAGCGTCAGCGGA
This sequence comes from Marinobacter sp. ELB17, assembly GCF_000169375.1. Lineage (GTDB taxonomy): Bacteria > Pseudomonadota > Gammaproteobacteria > Pseudomonadales > Oleiphilaceae > Marinobacter. The sequence continues at coordinate 8,340 of NZ_AAXY01000033.1, read as the reverse complement.
TTACCGGTTTTCCGCTGCACGATACCGATCGTTGAACCGCGCCAGTCGATGTCCTTCAATCTCAGGGCGATCAGGTCGCACGCCCGTAAGCCCGTCACTAGCGTAAGCAACACGATCGACGCGTCCCGTGCAGAAACCTCGCCATGAGTGCAGGCGTGGACAACGGCCAATTCTTCGTCATTTCCCAGGAGAGGTACGATTCCGTGGTGACGCTTGACGTTAGCCATTTTCAGGGCATTCAGCAGGTCACCACGTCGCGTGAAATTCAGGAACGGACGGAAATTCGTGACCACAGTCCACATCGCAGTTTCAGCCCACCGTCCCCGCAACGATTCGAGAAATCTAAGGATACTGGCACCGTCAGCCATGGCCAACGACGTCAGCCCGGTGCCCTCCAAATAGAGAAGGTAGTCGCAGGCCGCATGACCATAGGCACTCCGCGTGGCCACTGCCAGGCCACGTTGCTCCATCTCCTTTGACCACGAGGCCAATAACGCGGTGAAATCCTCGGACTGCGGACCATCCCCACCCCCACCGCGCTTTTTCGTCGAGAGGTCCACCCGCCCGGTCAGCAGGTAGCCGTCGAAAAGTCGCACCAACCGGCCATAATCAGAACGGCGCTGCGCACTGAACATACCCGTCCGCGGACTCGTCGTCATCGAAGCGAACTCAGCGCCCAAACCAGGCGAATACACTCCGGCCTGTTTCTGTGCCAACAGCGCCAGATACCGAAGTGACTTACGGTACTGACCCATCGTCGACTCCGCGTAGCCGGCCGCTTCCAGCGCGACAACAACCCGCCCACCAATATTGCTGACCATCGTGTCCATAGCAATTCCCTTCGTTCATCTGTGGATACGACGAAGATAACACCAGAACTGGCCTCAAACATTAGGCCGAAGAAATAGCCCTAGTTCTCAAGGAACAGTGGGCAGGGCCACGGTTTCTCGGCTTAACGTTTTCCTCGGCATAATCCGAATGGATGACTAAACCGGGCTTTGGTTGCCGCTGCCAAATGGCCATGTTCAAGGCGTCTGTTACCAACCTAGTGGTCATCCGCGACCCCATGCTCCAACCTACTATCCGTCGACTGAACAAATCGATGAACACCGCCAGATACAGCCAGCCCTCTCGGGTCCAAATGTAAGTGATGTCACCGACGTATGCTTGATCAGGCTCAGCAGCGCTAAAGTCTCGTGCCAGTACGTTGTCGAACACCGGCTGCTTGTGGTCGCTGTTGGTGGTGACCTTAAACTTCCTCCGGTACCGGGCTTTAACGCCGGCCTCGCGCATTAGAGACCGCGCCTTTCGCCGACCCACTGGATAGCCCAGAGCGTTCAGAGCGTGCTTCATCCGCCTGGAGCCATAGCTCTTGTCGCTACTTTGAGCGACCTCCTTCACAGCCTCAATCATCGCCTCGTGCTCCGCATCCGGCAGCCGTTCGCGTTGACGCTGGCAGTACCGATAATAGGCATTGCGACTGACACCCAAAAGCCGACTCATTACGTCGACTGGCCAGGTCTTCTTATGCCGGGTGATGAACGCATACTTTAATGCGTTTCTTTGGCAAAGAAGACCGTCGCTTTTTTTAAGATGTCTTTCTCCATTTTTAGGCGACGATTTTCTTCTCGCAACTGACGGATTTCTAACTGTTCAGCGGTCAGTTTGCCATTCCCTCTGAAAGCTTGCCCATCCACCGATTCATGCTCTTTTATCCAACGCCCCAGCATGTTTGGGTTGATCTCCAGACTGCGCGCCGCGTGGGCTCTTGAATATCCCTGCTCCAGCACAAGGCTGATGGCGTCCAGCTTAAATTCTTTTGAGTACAGCTTTCTTGTGGTCATGTAGGTTCTCCAGGTTCAGGGTATTATTCCTTAACTGGGCTGGTCACATCCATTTAACCACTTCAGGGTGCTATTAATGATGGTTCTAATGAGTTGCTCACTCTTCAGGCTGGCCGCTGATACGGAATCGGCCTGCTTTAGTGCTTCTCTTTGGATGCGATGAGTAACGTGGATATGGTAAGCAATGATTGTGCAGGTAATGGCAAACGTGGCCATCAACAAAAAGTAAAACCCATGCTCAATAAAAGAGTGACTTACAGATAACGGCCATATCGCAATGCTTGCGACCAAGCTGACAACGGCAAGTACAACGAAACAATATTTGGTGCAGGATGAGGTAATTGCCGCATTTGCCAAATGCCTGTGTGTTTTTTGACCGATCATGTCCTATCTCTGGGTATAAGCATACTATTTCCAAAATGTGTCTGTGACGATGCAACCCTCGGCTTCTTACGTGAATTTAGCACAACTTTCAGGTTATTGATGTGAATACCAAGCAGGGGCAAGTGAAAAACACGCAATCTTCTGCGACATGTTATGGGTGCCGATTACGGCTTGGCCGGGCGCTGCACGAACAGCGACACCAGCGCCAGGCACGCGGACCCCACCATCAACAGAACCGACACCGCATTAAGTACAGGCGTTGAACCTTCCCGCAGGCGGTCAAACATGGCGATGGTCAGAGGGGCATCGGAGCCCACCAGCATCAACGTCGTGTTGAAGTTTTCAAACGACATCAGAAATGCCACAACGCCGGCTCCAAATAGCGCGGGCTTCAGGAACGGCAGGGTAACGGTGGCGATTGCGGTCAGGCGGCTGGCGCCCAGGTTCATAGCGGCTTCTTCCTGGGTAATGTCGAATTTGCGCAGGCGCGCAGAGATCACCAAGGTGGCAATGGTGGTCAGGAACGCAAACTGACCAAGAGTGACCAATACCAAGCCCGGGCGCAGGGCTTCTATTTCTATACCAAACTGAACCTCAAACCAGTTGGCCACGGTGCTGCTGAATACCAGAATAGACACCCCGAGTATTACCCCCGGGATCACCAGAGGCATCAGCATCAGCACGTAGAGAAAGTTCTTACCCGGAAACTGTTCGCGCTCGAACAAAAAGGCGTTGCAGGTGGCCAGTGCCAGACTGGCCATGGTGGTGACAATGGCCACCTGAACACTCACACCAATACTGTCGAGCAGGGCGTTATCGTGAAACAGGCCGAGCCTGGGATCGCCCTTACCCAGATACCAGTCCCAGGTGAAACCATTCCACGGCAGCGACGGAAATAATGCGTCGTTAAACGAGAACGCCGCCACAACCACCAGGGGCGTGATTAAAAAAATGAAAAACAGCGTTACATAACTCAGGTAGGAAACCCGAAAGAAACGGCTGCTGGGAATCGAGGGAATCATGACATCACCCGTGTAAACGATTGCCTGGTGATTTTCAGGCCCAACCAGACGATGAGTGACGAGAGTATCAGCAGCAAAATGCCGAAAGCGGCGCCCTGCTCCCAGTTAAAGCGGGTAATAAACTGGGTGTAGATCTGCTCGGTAAACCACAGGCTGGATTTGCCGCCCAGTAACGTGGGGGTCAGGTAGTTTCCGAGCGTGAGCATAAACACCACGATGCAGCCGCTCATAATGCCAGGCATGGCGTGGGGAATTACAATGCTGCGCATCACGTGAAAACTGCTGCCGCCCAAATCGTAACCGGCTTCAATCAGGCTGTTGTCCAGGCTGTCGAGGGTGGTTACCAGTGGCACCACCATGAAAAGCATGGAGGTGTAGATAAGCCCCACCATGATGGCGACGTCGTTATACAGCATTTCAACGGGTTGATCCGCAAGCCCGAACCACTGCAGAGCGCCGCTGATCAGCCCGGTTTCCCGCAGAAGTATCATCCAGCCGTAAGTACGCACCAGTTCGCTGACCCAGAACGGCAACAGGCACAGTATAAACAAGGCAATCCGCGGCCTTCCGGTGAGCACTTTGGCAATGTAAAACGAGACAGGGAAGGCAATAATCAACGTCATCACTGTGGCGACAATCGACATCACCGCGGTGCGAACAAAGGTATTCCAATACAGAGGTTCGGTAAAAAACGCGGTGTAGTTACCAAAGCTGAACGCATATTCCCGCGATGCAATGCGCTCGCGCAGTGACACCAGCACCATATCGATGTGCGGCAGAATAATCAGCAGGCTGAGCCACAGCACGATAGGCGCCAGCAGCAACCAAAAGCCCAGGCGGTACTGGGTACGGTTGAAGTTGCCGCTGGTTTTGCTCATTGCGTGCCCAGCGGCTTCGTATCCGCGGGTGCGACGAAACAGAGGCACTGGCTGGCTTGCCAACTGACATGCACCGATCGGCCCGGCTCTAATGCCTGAAAGTCTGCGGTCTGCGGCAGCGCTACTGTTAGCTCGGCGCCTTCGGCGGTTTCCACCTGAACCCGGCTTTGTGCACCATCAAACAATACGCGCGAAACGGTGACGGCCAGGCAATTGTCTTGTTCCGTTGCTGGCCTGGATGTGCTGATCTGCATCACTTCCGGCCGAACAAACAACGTAACAGGTGCGCCCGCCAGCAACGGTTGGTTGGCGTGGCTCAACAGACGAACGCCCTGCTCGGTCACAATGGTGACAGCGTCGCCAGACTGCGACTGCACTTTGCCTGCGTACTGATTGCTGTCGCCAACAAAGCCTGCCACAAAGGCGGTTTTTGGCTGGTAATAAAGCTCTTGCGGCGTGCCGACCTGTTCAAACTGGCCCTTGTTCATTACTGCTACTTGGTCAGACATAACCAGTGCTTCAGACTGGTCGTGGGTGATGTAAACAAACGTGGTGTTGAACTCACGCTGCAGCCGTTTGAGCTCAATTTTCATTTGCTCGCGCAATTTCAAATCCAGAGCGCCTAACGGCTCATCGAGTAACAACACGGCGGGGTTCAACACCAGGCAGCGAGCTATGGCTACGCGCTGTTTTTGCCCGCCAGAGAGCTGGTCAATGCGCTTGTCGCCGTACCCGGGCAGGTGAACCTTGGCCAGCACTTCATCAATCAGGGTGGCGTGTTCACGTTTGGGGACGCCTTTGCGTTTCAACCCGTAAGCAATGTTTTCGGCCACCGACATGGTGGGGAACAGCGCCAGATGCTGAAACACCATGTTAACGGGCCGCTTGTTCGGCGGCGTATTCAGCACCGACTGGCCTTTGATCAGAATATCGCCGGAATCCGGCTGTTGAAAACCGGCCAGCATTCGCAACAGCGTTGTTTTGCCGCAGCCCGAGGGGCCAAGAATGGAAAAAAACGACCCGCGAGGGATGCTGAACGACACCCCGTCAACCGCGGTAAAATCACCAAAATGTTTGCTCAGCAGGGTGCAGGCAAGATCTTCCTGAACCCCCGCATCGGCGCTCGATGCGCTTGCGTGATCCGACATAGACAACAACCTTAATCGAGCTTATTTTGCGGCTTTCACCCGATCGAGTACCTTACCTTCCATCTCCTCCAAACCGGCGGGAACAGGCGGGTACCAGTTGATATTATCCAGGTCTGCTTCTGGAAAGCTCTGTTTGAACTGGGCCTTCAGCGTGTCATTGACAAATTCATCACTGCCTTTGGATGCCGTAAAGTTACCAGCAGACTCGGTAATACGAGCCGCAACTTCGGGCTGCATTACAAAGTTGATCCACTTGTAAGCGGCGTCTTCTGCTTTGGTTTTGCGCGGCAGCACAAAGGTGTCAATCCAGCCCAGCGCACCGGAGGCGGGCGCCACAAAAGTAATGTCCGGGTTTTCTGAATTAAGCTTCCAGCCACCCGCATCCCACGCCATGGCCGCAGACACTTCGCCGGAGCGCATCAGGTTTAGCAAGGCATCGCCGCCGGACCAATAGGCTTTTACGTTGCTCTTACAGGAGACCAGTTTTTCTTCCACCTTATCCAGAATGGCCTGGTATTTCGCCGTGTCGCCGTAGGCTGCGAAAGGGTCTTCACCCAGTGCGAACGCAAAACCAATCAATGTGGGGCGCTTTAAGCGATAAGACACAGAACCACTTAACGAGTCATCACACAGGTCGGTGTAATCTTTCACCGTGCCTAAGGCCTCGCGGTTGACGATCAGGCCACTGGTGCCCCAAACGTGCGGAACACCGTACACCTCGCCTTCAAATTCGGTGTTCTTTTTAGTGGCGGCCAGCATGGAGGGGATGATATTCGCCGTGTCGATTCTGCTCAGATCCATCGGCTTATAAATATCGAAGTCAGCCTGGGCGCTAACAATGCGGTCCTGGCTTGGTTGGGCCAGGTCGAAGCCCGCGCCGCGTGTGGCGCGCAGCTTTGAAATCATGTCTTCGTTATTGGAGAGGGTTATTTTTACTTCGATGCCAGTTTCTTTCTCAAACTGTTCAACCACATCCTGTGGCGCGTAACCGCCCCATGTCAGCAGCCGAAGTGTTTCAGCCTGGGCCGACATCGAAAACGTCGCTGTTACAGCAGTAACCAGTGTCAAAACCTTGAATTGACGAAGGAATTTCATGATTTGGCCTGTCCTTATGAGCAATGAAAAACGATGAAGTACAATTTATAAGCCTAACTGTAGTGGGTTACAGATTTTTGACAAGGCCACAGCGCACGTTATCGCTTCTCGATCACCACCTTCCCAATATGCTCGCCCGTAGAGAAATATTCGAGTGCTTCGGCGAAGTCGCCCCAGTCATAAATTTTATCAACAACTGGCGGCTGACGAAGCGCCTGGTACGCATTGAGTATTTGAGTCAAAGAACTTGTCGGGCCTACGCCTATTGCCTTTACCTCTGCTTGGTTTGCCAGAATCAGCAGTGGATTAATATCTCCGCCTTTTCCACCCTTGTAACCAATCACATACACCTGTCCACCCATGCGAATAGACTTAAGCGATTTTTCAAACGTGGATGGCCCGCCGGTTTCGACAACATGATCAACGCCTATTCCGTTGGTGAAATCCCTTACGGCTGTCTCCCAATCGGGGCAATCGATGTAGTTAATCGTATGGTCTGCCCCCATTTTTTCCATGGAAGCGCGTTTTTTATCGCTAGAGGACAGCAGTATTGTTCGGGCCCCGTGCATTTTTGCGATTTGCAGGGCAAACGTTGATACCCCTCCCGTTCCTTGTATCAGAACCCACTCACCCGCTTTTATTTGCCCTTTCACCACCAAAGCTTGCCAGGCCGTTACGCCCGCACACGGAAAAGTGGCCGCTTCAGCCAGCGATATCTCGTCCGGAATTTTTACAAGACCGCTTTCATCCAACACTGTGTAGTCGCTCAATACGCCATCCCGATGCCCACCCAGTGCTTTAGGAGACCTTGCGTACTTTAATTCCCCACTAGCCCAGCTCTGCCAAAAGCTGGTGACAACACGATCTCCAGGCTGCAAAAGACTAACACCCTCACCAACTTCGATAACTTCGCCAGCTCCATCTGAAAAGGGCACCAGTCCTGGCTGGAACGCTTCACTGTATATTCCGTTGATTATTTCCAAATCACGGTAATTAAAAGAGACAGCCTGTATTTTTATCAGAACGTCATTAGCGCCTAACGGTGGTGTTTCGAAGTCGGCAACCTGAAGGTTGGCAATGCCCGGCTGGAATCCCAGTATTGTTTTTTTCACGGATAAATCCTTTTTTTGGAAAATTAGTCGGGTCGGGTGGCCAGGGTTCGGAAAAATAACGATGACGCATTGCCATAATATGCTCGACACCAGACCCCGCAGACTCCAGTGCCCGCTTGATACTGAGCATGGCCTGTTCAATCTGAGCAACAATATCTCCTGGCCCAACAACTTCGCCCGCATCATTAATGCTAGCTTTACCGGACAGAAAGAGAAGATTGCCCACGCAGTGCCCTTGGCCATTGGCAAAAGCGCTCAATACATCAGGTTCTACCCGAATCGGCACTGTTCCAACGGTCATGTTGCTGCCCTTTTAAAATGGCTATTAAGTAATCATAGCAAGGTCGGTGCCAACCCATAAAAAGGCGACCCATTAGAATTCAAGCAATTAAAAATATTGAATTTAGAGCGGCAGAGGTCGGAGGCTATAAAGCCCAACTCATTCGCCAACCCGTTCACTATGGACATCAATCTGTTCGCTCTGCAATAGAAGGGGTCAACTTACTGCCCAAACCGCTGAAACTGCATTTCTTGCAGGCGGCTCAGGGTGCGGCGAAACGGGAAACCCAGCGCGCCCCGGCTGTATAGCTGGTTTAGCGGCACGGACGCGCTCAGGTACAGCGGAATACTGCGGTCGTAGCACTCATCTACCAGCGCAATGAATCGGCGCACGCCGTCATCCTGGCGCGACAGCGCAGGCAACTGGCGGTCTCCGGCGGCCACCTGGGTTACGCCATCTTCGGTGCCACGGGCAATCGCCGTTTGTTGCCCGGCGCCTGTAAGCTGGGGCACGTCGCTCAAAAAAATATGGGAGAAACAATCACACACCTCGATAAAATCTTGTGCGGCCAGTGGCT
>NZ_AAXY01000034.1 GCF_000169375.1 Marinobacter sp. ELB17 | reverse complement strand
TATCCACCGCGCGCGGAAATTTATCCACGATCATTGCCCCGCCACCGACAGCGGTTCTATGCACGATGTCGGGTGTCGTTTGCCCCAAGGACTGGTGCGGGCGCTCACCGTTATAAAAGACAAAGTACTTCGTCAGTCCGACCAGTAACTCGCCCATCGTAGCGTAGCCATTGAGATACACATCCTCATGCTTGACGCTGCGCCAGAGGCGTTCGACGAAGATGTTGTCGAATGCCCGCCCACGCCCATCCATGCTGATGACAATGCCCTCACGGGTCAGCACGTCCGTGAAGACGGCGCTGGTGAACTGTGCGCCTTGATCGCTGTTGAAGATTTCCGGCCGACCGTGGTTGCGCAATGCATCCTCTAGGCAATCGACGCAGAACACCGCTTCCATGCTGTTGCTGATCCGCCAGCTGAGCACCCGGCGCGAGTACCAGTCGATAATGGCGACCAGATAAGCGAAACCATGCGCCAGGCGGATGTAGGTGATGTCCGTGCTCCAGACCTGGTTGGGTCTGACAATCGGGACGCCGCGCAGCAGGTAAGGATAGATCTTGTGTTCAGGGTGTGGACGGCTGGTATTCGGCCCCGGCGCCATGCCGGCCAAGCCCATCTCCCGCATCAGGCGTTGTACCCGCTTGCGATTGACGGTGTGACCCGCCACCTTGAGGAATACGACCATCTTGCGGCTGCCGTAGAATGGGTGTCTGGTATACTCCTCGTCAATCAGGCGACCGAATAGCAGGTCGCTTTCATCGACCGGCTTGGGCCGTTGCTGCGCATAGGCTGTGGCGCGGGATACGCCGGCCAGAATACATTGCTGAACGACGCTGACCGCAGCACCTTGGCTGATCCAGGCTTGCCGCGTCATGACTGGCTGACCCCAGACTTTTTTTTGAGCCAATCCAATTCCACCTTCAGCTTGCCGATCTCGCTGTAGAGCAGTTCTGGCTCCCGGTGGGCAGCCAGCGGCTTGGGGCCGCGCTTGCCTTCAAACAGGGTCTTGGCTTGCTCCTGTATCGCTTTCTTCCACTGACCAACCTGAACTGGATGTACGCCGTATTCCTGGCCAATCTCGTTGATCGTCTTTACGCCTCGTACGGCTTCCAAGCCAACCTTCGCCTTGAACTCCGAGGTGTGTACCTTCCGCTTCTTCGCTTCGCTCATCGTTGCTAATCCCCTTATGACAAAGTACAGCTTAAACCTTTGTCTTGAAAACGGGGTCCACTATAACCCACACACCAACACACAGCCGTCCGGCGTCCGCGCAGCATTATTTTAGGCCGCCTCTCCGCGGGCCGGATAATCTTTATCGATCACGAAATCTAGTGCCGACGCCAATTCCTTGAATGAGGGACGGGCAAACGGCATGGTTTGCACGGACGCGGCATATAGCGTGCCGTCCGGACGCACCAGAAACAGGCCCGGTTCGGAAAAGCGTTCCGGCTCATCGGAGTTGATACCGGAAGAAATGAACAGGCCCCATTCCCGCGCGGCGTCCAGCGACAGACCATAACCGAGCGGCAACGCATCGATGCCCCATTCCTTTGCCGTCTGCTCGGCGCGCTCCTGCGTGTCGCTGCTGATCGCGATCGGTTCCACGCCCTTGGCACGAAAGTCCTTCACGCAGTTCTGGAGGTCATTCAAGTAGCCTTTGCAAATCGGGCAATGCAATCCGCGATAAAACACAATCAGGGTGAAGTGATCGGGGGTTTGTTCACGCAGATGCCATGGTTGTCCGTTAACGCGCGCGACATTGAGTTCGGGTACGGGGTCTTGTGGTTTAAAGTTCATCGGAATACTCCGTTGGACGGGTCAAATGTGGCCCCGGCGGTTGCCCGCCGGCCAGAATCAGAGCGTCGACGCCCTGAAAGCTGTATGTGTTCTCGCCGCTCGGCTGCCTCTAGGGGCGCGAGATGTGCCCGACGTGCCAGAGTTGCAGAAATGTCAGGCCGCCGGCTTCATGGACGGCGTCAGTTACCTTGCCCCAACCCTCGTCCTGAGCCTCGGAGTGGATGCCGGGCCTGAACGCATAGCCCTTGCCTTGAGGCGAAACCTGAGTCGCTTAACCGTCGACGCGGACAATGGTCTCGGCGATCGCTTCGAGTGTGGTTTCGAACACATCGGGTTGGGGGGCCAAGGCATTGAACGCGATTCCGCCGCGAGCGACGAATGCGCCTTGGCAACCGGCGGCCATCGCCCCGATGACGTCCCAGTCGTGCACCGCGACCATGCGCAAATCGGACGTGTTCACTTGTAAGCGCTGGGCGGCCATGCGGTACGGCTCCGGGGCAGGCTTGAAGCGTCGGGTTTCATCCACTGAGAGTATAGCCTCGAAAAATGGGGCCAGACCGGCATTGTGCAACTGTGCCTGCGCCACGACTGGTATCGAATTCGTCAGTGCCGCCAGGCGAAACCCGGCGGCCTGTAGTCTTTCCAGCGACGGCCGCGCATCGGCGTGCGGCGACAGGTGCTGCATCTGTTCGAGAATCCGCTTGATCTGGCCTTCGGCCAAGCGCAGGCCGTGTCTGGCTGCCACGAGCTCTAGTGCGGTGCGTCCCAGCGCAGAAAAGTCACGATAGTCTTCGACGATCGTGACCGTCAGCGCGAGATTGAGCAGCTGCGCAAACCACTGGCTCTTGGCCTGCGTGTCGCCAAACACTTCCTGAAACGGTTGATCAAGGCCGCCCAGATCGAGCAGTGTTTCGTTGACATCGAACACGATGACGCGTTGAGGCATGACTAGGTTCCTTTTTTAAGGTGATTCAGGTAACGCAAGATTTCGCGGACCTGGTTCTGAAACGCACTTTGGGGGACAGGCCACCGAGACAACGTCATCAGCCCCAGCACGTTGCCGGCCAGAAAATCGGCACTGGCCTCTACGTCCACCGCGGCGTCCAGCCGACCCTGTTGACGGGCATCGTCTAGCGCGGCCCGCATCAGGGTGGTCAGTTCTTCCAGATAGTCGGTCACTAGCGTCGACGCCGGCGCGTCCAGATTGCCTTGATCGGACGCGGTCGCGACCAGCATGCACCCAAGCGATTGCCGGGTCAGTTCCGGGGATTCAGACACGCGTTGAAAAAACGTCTTGATGGCTTCGATGCCTTCTTCGTGAGCCCGCAAGGGATCCAGCAGACGGGCGGTGACCTGATCGCGATAGCGTTCGAGCATCGCCAGAAACAGGCCGCGTTTGCCACCGAACCGGTTATATATGGCGGCCCGGTTGAAACCGGTAATCGCCACAATCTCTTCGATGGGTATCTGCGCATAACCCCGGGCCCAGAACAGACGCATCGTCTTGTCCAGAACAGACTCCGAGAGCACGCGTTCAATCGCGTTTGCCATGGATCATCACCTTGCGTTCGAGCGGCTCATCTTCACATGCTGCGGTGTTGGGCAACGGCTTCTTCAAGCTGAGCTGGTCCGCTTTGAGGCCTTCCACCAATGCCTCGGCTACGCCTTCCGGGGTGTCATAGGCAAAACCCGCTTTATCGCCCAGACCGGCGGTCTCCATCATCGGGGTATCGGTCGCGCCCGGATAGACCGTCATGACATGGATGCCCTGGTCGGCCAGTTCGCGCCGCATCGCTTCACCAAAATGCGCAATCCCGGCCTTGGTCGCGCCATACGTCGCATAGAACGGCATACCCACCAGGCCGAAGATCGACGATATATTGACGATGGCAGCTTTCGGGCTTTGCCGCAGCGCGGGGAGCGCCGCCCGGGTCAACAGGATCGGCGCCACAAGATTGCTCTGCAATTGTGTGTTCACATCGTCTTCGGACAAGTTTTCGAGCCAGCCGGCGGAGACGACGCCGGCGTTATTCACGAGAATATCCAGCCCGCCATAGGTCTGGATGGTTTTCTCGACAACGGTTTTACGCCAACCCGCGTCATTGACGTCGCCGGCGACCACAATCGCCTCGCCACCGGCCTGCTCGACGCCCGCCCGCGTTTCTTCCAGCGAATCCTGATTACGGCCCGCGAGAACGAGTTTTCCGCCGTGTCGTGCGAAAGCCAGGGCGGTCTCGCGGCCAATGCCGCGGCTGGCACCGGTCAGCAATATCGATTTATCGGATAGTTCCATGGGTTATCTCCCTCGTCAAAATGTGTATGGACAGGTTCGACTCGTTAAATGAGCCTGAGCTTGAGCCAGTGCCCAGATAAACGCATTAGTCGTTCGCGTTATGGCTATCATCGTGTCCTATGCGAAGGGACACGGTTTCCCTGTCTTCCACTGTCTTGGCAAGAAGGTATATTCTTGAAATTAGAATGTGTGTCCTTTATCACGTTGTCAACGGCTGTCGGCGTCGTGCGCGATACGTAACTGTTTCGAGTCCACGGACACTGAGCAGCCCTTGACGCCAACCTGTTGCTCCAGCAAATGCTGAACGATCTGCACACATCCGTCGCAGTGCATGCCGTCGATAGTGAGTACCGTGGTTTTCATGCTTCGCTCCTGAAGGCAGGCCGGTGGGAGAACCCGCCTTGTTCGATACCTCTTTAGGAGAACAATGCGACCTGGAGTTGACTCAAAGTCAAGGAGTTATTTAAGAAAGATTGACTGCAGGACGCTTTCGGGCATTTCCTTCGCCAAGTTTTTCTTCAAGTCCATCATGAAGTGAGGCGAGGAGGGGACAGTTGACGTTACCTTGTTGGGCGCAGCATTCCTGCACCAATTCCTCCAATGCTCGCTCAATCCGTTGCAGGCTCAAGATTTTCTGCCGCACGCTGGTCAATTTTTGTTCGCCCAACGCTCGAGCTTCATCACAATGGGCGCCGTCTTCCAGCTTAAGCAACTCTCCGATTTCATCCAGACTGAACCCCAACCATTGGGCGGTTCGAATGAAGTGAAGGCGTGCCAATGCCTGCTCGTCGTAATGACGAATGCTGCCATAGGGTTTTTCAGGTTCTGCTACCAGCCCCCTGCGCTGGTAATAGCGGATGGTTTCCACCCCCATACTGGAGGCCTTGGCCAGTACACCGATAGTCATTGAGCATTGTTTTTCAGACATAGGGCTTGATTCCGTAGCTGACTACGGGAGTAACCTTACGGCAGTCAATCATGTCATGAAAGGAACCATTGTAATGTCAGAATCCAAAGCAGGTCGCGGTTCGCTGATTGCTGGGGGCCTTGCCGCTGTCGTGGCATCCGCCTGCTGTCTTGGCCCCTTGGTGTTAATCACACTGAGCATTTCCGGCGCCTGGATCGGCAACCTGGCCGCCCTGGAACCCTTCCGACCATGGTTCATCGGGGCTGCGCTGGTGGCAATGATTTTTGCCTGGCGTCAGATATACCGGCCTGCGGAGGCCTGCCAGCCGGGTGAGATCTGCGCAGTACCGCAAGTGCGCACGGCCTACAAGGTTGTTTTCTGGATCGTCGCGCTGCTTATTTTAACCGCGTTGGCGTTCCCCTTTGTCTTACCCCTATTTTACTGAGAGGCAATACACCATGAAAAAATCACTGATCGCCACGGCGTTGTTCCTGCTATTCAGTTTGCCCGCCCTGGCGGCGCAAAAAACGGTCGCCTTGTCGGTTCCCGGCATGACCTGCTCGGCCTGCCCAATCACCGTCAAAGTTGCTCTCAACCGGGTCGAGGGAGTGAGCGCTGTCGATGTCCGTTATGAAGAACGTGATGCTACGGTCACCTTCGACGATGCGAAAACCTCCGTTGAGGCACTGACTCAAGCCACGACTAACGCAGGCTATCCGTCCACGCTGAAACAAATCCAGGCGACACAGGAGTAACCATGCACAACCCCAAAACCCTGTTGCGGGTGAGTGTTATTGGCACCGTGCTGGTTGCGCTTTGCTGCTTTACGCCGATATTGGTGATTTTGCTTGGGACGTTAGGCCTGGCTGCACTGACCGGTTATCTCGACTACGTGCTGTTGCCCGCGCTCGCCTTTTTTATTGGCCTGACCTGCTATGCCGTATGGCGCAAGAGGAAACACGACGCCTGCTGCGATAGCCCATCGACTAAGGAGTAACGTTTATGAGTGACAACAACGTGCACATTGCAGTGATTGGCAGCGGCGGTAGTGCCATGGCCGCCGCCCTGAAGGCGACTGAACGCGGTGCCCGAGTGACACTGATCGAGCGCGGCACCATCGGCGGAACCTGCGTCAACATTGGCTGTGTGCCCTCTAAGATCATGATCCGGGCAGCCCACATCGCTCATTTGCGCCGCAAAAGTCCGTTCGATGAGGGCATCACGGCAACTGAACCCATGGTCGACCGGTCCCTTTTGCTGGCCCAACAGCAGGCCCGTGTCGATGAACTGCGGCACGCCAAGTATGAAAGGATCCTGGAAGACAATCCTGATATCACGGTCGTGCAGGGTGAGGCTCGTTTTATGGATGCCCGTACGCTGTTGGTCAAGGGTACTGACGGCAAGGCACACGAGATCGGCTTTGACCGTGCGTTCATTGGTACCGGTGCGCGGCCAACCATTCCCCCGATTCCGGGCCTGTCCGGTACGCCGTACTGGACCTCCACCACGGCGCTTGCCAGTGACACCCTTCCGGACCGACTGATTGTCATCGGGGCCTCGGTGGTGGCGGTGGAACTGGCCCAGGCGTTTGCCCGGCTGGGCAGCGAGGTGACGATTCTGGCACGTAGCCGGCTATTATCTCGTGAAGACCCCGCTGTTGGAGAAGCCATTCAAACAGCGTTCCAGGCTGAGCGTATAAGCGTCCTGAATGACACGCAAGCGAGCCAGGTCAGCTATACCAATGATGAGTTCATTGTCGCCTCGAATGCCGGGGAGCTGCGGGCCGATCGACTTCTGGTGGCGGTGGGTCGCACCCCGAACACTGAAGGGCTGAACCTGGATGCGATCGACGTAGAGACCGATCACGGCGCCGTCATCGTGAACGAGCAACTCCAGACTCGGGTGCCGGGCATTTACGCCGCTGGCGACTGTACCAACCAGCCCCAGTTTGTCTATGTGGCGGCGGCCGGTGGCAGTCGAGCGGCCGTCAATATGACCGGTGGCGATGCACGGCTGGATCTCAGCGCCATGCCGGCGGTGATCTTTACCGATCCGCAAATTGCGACCGCCGGTCTGTCCGAGGCGGAAGCCGAAGCAAGAGGCTACGCCACCGACAGCCGCACCCTGACCCTCGATAACGTGCCACGGGCCCTGGTCAACTTCGATACCGGGGGCTTCATCAAGATCGTCGCCGAGCGTGACAGTGGCCAGTTGCTGGGCGTTCAGGCCGTGGCAGGGGAAGCCGGTGAACTGATTCAGACCGCCGTGATGGCCCTGCGCGCCCGGATGACGGTGCAGGAAATCGGTAATGAGTTGTTCCCCTATCTGACCATGGTCGAGGGGTTGAAATTATGTGCCCAGACGTTTACCAAAGACGTCACCCAGCTATCCTGCTGTGCGGGATAAGGCAGAGCAGCCCATGAGTGACGTTCGTGAGATCGTGGAACGGCTAGGGCTGACCGGAGAAGCGGAGGCCGCGCTTCATGTGGCGCTGTTGCGAGAGCTTGCCCAGGGTCAACCGGTCACCATTGAGCGACTCGCGAAGTCGCTCAGCTGGGCGAAGGGCCAGGTAGTGTTGGTGTTGGGAAAACTGCCTGGCGGAACCATTGAGTACGACTGCGAAGGACGGCTAATCGGCTACGGCATCACACTGCATGAAACCCCGCATGCGTTTGTCGTAAACGATCAGCCGCTCTACACCTGGTGTGCACTTGATGCCTTGATGTTTCCAACCGTTATTGGCGAATGCGCGCAGGTTCAATCGCGTTGCCCACATACCAACAAGCCGGTCACCTTGACGGTTACGCCACAAGAGGTGATTTCGCTCCAGCCAGAGGACGCTGTCATCTCTTTAGTATCGGTGGCTGCAGAGGGGAACATTCGGAGTGCCTTTTGTTGCGACGTCCTCTTCTTTGCCTCTCGACAGGCCGGGGAGGCCTGGTACCGAGATAAACCGCACACGGACATTGTGAATGTTCAGGAAGGTTTCGAACTGGGTCAGCGGATTGCGCGCCTTATGCTCGACAGCGCAAGGAGCCACTCGCATGACGGTTAATACTCGAATGGTAAAACCCAGCCTTGAAAGTGGACTGGGGCCACAAACAGAAGGCTACGTCATTTCCGAAGCAGCCCGTCTCTGTGGCCTGTCTGTGCATCAGGTTCGGACTTATCTGGATATGCGATTGGTGTACGCCTGCGGTACTACCCAAGGCGGTTTTCGCTTATTCGATGACGGCTGCCTGGAACGGCTGAAGTTGATCTGTTCATGTCGTGAGGCCGGCCTCGGTCTTCCCGAGATTACTGACTTTATACATGCGCTCGACACCGGGGATGAACAGCAGTGCCGCGCAGCCAAACGGCAAATGCACTATACGATTGCTGTTAAAAGAGCCGCGCTGCATCGCTGTACTCAAGTACTAACAAAGGCTGCGAGTCGAACCGGAGGGAGCGCTTTAATCCGGCCTTAAGTTCCAGCCGGCACTGGGACAGTGGTCGACCGAACAGGCTTTTCTGTCCATCCCATTCTTTTCGTATCGAGATATCGAGGTGATCATGAGCAATAATACCAACCACTTACTTGACGATGCACAATCCCGAATGGCCGACATTTATGAGCGGCTGGAGGTGGCTGATGATAGTCGTCACCGTTTGGGGCAGCCCAAACGCATCCATCAGGCAAGTTTATCGGTGCGCATGGATGACGGCTCATTGCGTGTCTTTCCGGCCTGGCGAGTGCAATACGACGATACCCGTGGACCAACCAAGGGCGGTATTCGTTTCCATCCGAACGTAACCGAGGATGAGGTCGCGACACTGAGCCTATGGATGACGTTAAAGTGCGCTGCAGTCGATCTCCCGTTTGGTGGTGCCAAAGGCGGTATTTGTGTTGATCCGAAGACCCTCTCCCGCTTGGAACTGGAGCGGTTATCACGTGGCTACATCCGCGCATTTCACGATGTGATCGGACCCGACCGCGATATTCCCGCACCCGACGTCAATACCAACGCCATTGTCATGGGCTGGATGGTGGATGAATACGCCCAGATCGCCCGGCGGCACGTCCCCGGTGTCATTACCGGTAAACCCCTCGGGCTGGGGGGCTCCATCGGCCGTGAGGAGGCCACCGGTGCAGGCGCGTTGCAGGTGTTGGATCTGTGGGCGAAGCGGCAGAACAAAGAGCCTCACGAATTGAGTGTGGCCATTCAGGGATTCGGCAATGCCGGCCAGAATTTTGCTCGTCTGGCACACCATGCCGGTTATAAAATTGTTGCATTGTCCGACTCCCAGGGTGCCATTTACAATGAGGACGGGTTGGATCCTGAGCCAATCCTGCGTCACAAAAATCGTACCCGCGAACTCAAAGGCATGGTCTATTGTGGCGATTCCGTTTGCGACGCCGCGGAGACGGAGACGCAGACCCTGAGTGGTGACGAGTTGCTGCAACTGGATGTCGACGTCCTGGTCTTGGCCGCGCTGGAAAACCAGATAACGGACGCCAATGCGGACCATATCCGGGCCAAGACCATTGTCGAGATCGCTAATGGCCCCATCAGCACTGGCGGTGACCAGATTCTGCAAGGCCGAGACATCACGGTGATCCCTGACATCGTTGCTAATGCCGGCGGCGTTATTGTCAGTCATCTGGAATGGGTTCAAAACCGAATGGGTGATTACTGGTCGGGGGATACAGTCGAAAAGCAACTCAGACAGCGTCTTGAGCGTGAAGCGAATGCATGCTTTGACTTGGCGGACGAGAAAGCCGTACCTCTACGCACGGCAGCCTATCTCCAAGGCGTCCGGCGGATTGTCGATGCCATGGCGCAACAGGGCACCCAGGGCTATTTCAACGATCGCCGAGGATAAGGAGTAAAGCCATGTTTGACCATGAGCCGGTCATCCGGCTGGGGGTCTTCACGGGCATCCTGCTCTTAATGATGCTTGCCGAAGCAGCCGCACCACGTCGTGATCAGCACTACACTCGCCGACAACGGTGGCCAAATAATCTCTTGATGGTCGTAGTGGATACGTTGAGCGTTCGGCTGTTGTTCCCCGTGGCAGCCGTTGGAGCAGCAGTGATGGCGAATGAGCAGGCGTGGGGACTGTTAAATCTAGCCAACCTACCAGTATGGTTGTCGGTCATTCTGGCGGTGATCGCGCTTGATCTCGCGATCTACTTGCAACATCGTGTCTTTCATGCGGTGCCCTGGCTCTGGCGCTTGCATCGTATGCATCATGCGGATTTGGAATTTGATGTAACAACGGGCCTGCGTTTTCACCCGCTGGAAATTGTGCTCTCCATGGCCATTAAAATTACTGTCGTGGTTGCGCTGGGAGCGCCTGCGCTCGCGGTGCTGATTTTCGAAGTCATCCTCAACGCTACCTCAATGTTCAACCACGGAAACGTGCGGTTGCCTCAAGGCCTGGAGCAAAGGTTGAGACGGGTGGTTGTCACACCTGAAATGCACCGCGTACACCATTCGATTGTCCCTGAAGAGACAGATAGCAACTTCGGTTTTAATTTCCCTTGGTGGGACCGGCTTTTTGGCACCTATCGGGACAGGCCTTCCGCCGGTCATATTGGAATGGTCATCGGCATCGAGGAGTTTCGAGAGCCGCAAGACCTCCGGTTGGATCAGATGCTTATCCAGCCATTTCGTAGTACCTACCGACGCTCCCGATCATTGTAAGCAATACTATCGTCAGGAGTTCTTGTTCTTCATTTAACCGGAAAGACCTCGTCATGGGGCGTTGGTATCAAAGGACTGTGCATGAGCAGCCTCCACGAAACCGCCTATCCGCGACTGAAGGCGGACGTCTCCGACCAGGAATTGGCAGAAATCTATACGCCCACCGCCAAGGAGCGATCTTTTGCCAGAAAGTATGGCCGAACACCGGCCGCTCGTGGAGCCCTGCTAATTCTCCTGAAAACAGTGCAACGTTTGGGCTACTTTGTCAGCCTCAAATCCGTTCCAAAATCCATTACGACGCATATTCTGGCCTGCGAAGACCTTTCACATCTCGCATCGAGCCAGCTCAGGGAATACGACCGCAATGGCGGCGCCCGTCAGCGGATGCTGGACATGATTCGTCAACAGGTGGGCATCAAGGCGTTTACCGTTGAAGGGAAGGCTGTCGTACGGGACTTGGCGCGTGAAGCGGCCACTACCAAACAGGATCTCGCGGACATCATCAATGTGGTGATCGAAGAGCTCGTGCGTCAGCGTTTTGAACTACCGGGTTTTTCAACGCTGCAACGAACAGCGCGTCAGGCTCGCAGCACGGTTAATACGGGCTACTTTCGGACGCTCGATGCGGGTTTGACAACGCAGCAAAAACAGGAATTTGACCAGTTGCTGTGTGTGCCCGACGATTCTCCGCACACCAGTTGGCATAAACTGAAACAGAAACCCAAAAAACCAACCAATACGGAGGTGAAGAGGTATCTTCAGCACCTGGAATGGCTTCAGGGTTGGTGTCAAAGGTTACCCGCTGTTGATCACATTCCGGCCGCCAAGTATCACCACTTCATACTGGAAGCACGAGCGCTGGGCGCGGCCAACATCAAGGCCATGCAGACCACCAAACGCTATGCCTTGATGATTCTGCTGGTTCATGCCCAGTTGCGACGGGCGATGGACGATGCCGTCAACATCTTCGTTCACAAGATGCGCAATATCAAGACCAAGGCTGAAGCCAATCTGAGCCAGTATCACCTGGATCACATGAAGCGCATGGACAAGCTGGTCGCTCAACTGCGTTATGTGCTGACCGCCGTCCAGGAATTGCCGACGGATTCCGAACGAGGTGCCCGGGTGGCGGCGGCAATCCAGAGCGACCCTGACGAACTGCTGGCCGAGTGTGAGGAACACATGACCTATGCCGGCAACAATTTTATCCCGTTCATGCTGCAGCCTTATCGCTTGTTACGCCCCCTGTTATTGATGGCGCAGAACTTGGGGGTGTGTTGCTCGCCCTTGCTGGTGTCGGTGGGTACCACCTCGTAATCCAGACCGGCTTCTTCCAGGAAGAGCGCGATCTTGGCGGAATCAGGAGTCGGAAGCTGAACTCTATACCAATACGGTATTCATCCTCCCATTCGCGGGAGTAACACAGTCTACCGATTATGCGCCGAACGGAGATCTCGCTTCCGCAGGCCAATCTAATTTCAACAATAACAGTTGCGTGGCTGTAAAACTCTTCAGGCACGGATGGAATCGCAATGCCGACGCCATTGCGATTGAAATCGATGCCGCGCCCTTTGATCACTTTACCGGAACATTTCTCTCGTATAGCTATTCGAAGGCTAGACGCCGGCTGGCGTTCATAAGGTGTTACTTCAGGGATCGCCGGCCGCCAGTTCAAAATGTGATCGATCAAGACGAACCTTTATGCTTTTCACGCTTATGTGATTCTATCTCAGGGCCCTCTCTTCCCTATTTGAGTTCCGGCCATTTTCTTTACACAGTGAAACTTCTGTCGTTACATCGCCCGGCCGGCGGTATCGGAAAAGCGCCTGTCACTAACATCCGAACCCAAACCGTCTGGTGAGTTGCAAGACCACACGCCGGCCGAACGCCGCACGGCCATGACCTGGGCACAAAGATTAAAGCGCGTGTTCAAAGCTTCCGCTCCTGCTCCTGCTCACGCCCCTGACCTACATCCCTGTAGGCCACCTCGATATCGAGACGTGCGGTGAATGCGGTGGCGCCGTCAAGGTCATCGCCTGCATCGAAGACCCGGTGGTCATTAAGAGGATACTTACCCACTTGAAGGAAAAAACCAGCCCAGAGTCAACAAATCTGTTGTCTTCAGTGCGGGCGCCGCCTCAGGCGGAGCTGTTCGGCTGACGCCGGAGATAACAACCATTCCAATCAAATTGCTGCGGCACTGACGGAGCGGCAGAAGATGCTATTGGCTTGAAGGCAAGCACTGGACGGAAATGGGCGAAAAGCCTGGGAAAGTTCAGGCACTGGGGTGGAATTCAGCGCAGATTGTCCAGCGATCAGGGCGAAGAGTGGGGAGGGCAGTTATTCAGAGGCGGTGGATTTCTGGAAAAAAAGGTGTTTATACTCATTATACTCCAGCGTAGTGCTATTGGACTGATCAGTCCCGAGGCCTTTGAGGCCAGGAAAGTCGCGTAACCCGGTGTTCATGATGACTGGGTAAGAACAGTTCTTTCGCTGGATACCTTTCCTGACGACCACTCGCCTAAAGAGGTGTTTGCAATGAGTGTGAAACGACCCGGCATCGATACGCTGGAAGCCATCTCCGACTATTACGGCTTCGATCTTTCCTCCGACGAGCTGAGCGAGTTCAAGTCCGCCATTGCCGGCTCCATGGCGATCTATGATCGCCTGGACGAGCTCGCGGATGAATCGCTGCCGGTAAAATATCCCCGGGCCGACGTAGGCTATCGCCCGCTCGGTGGCGACAACCCGTTCAACGGCTGGGCATGGAAATGTTCCGTCCCAGGAGCCGAGGACGGGCCGCTGGCCGGCCGCACGGTGGCCGTGAAGGACAACATCCTTCTGGCGGGCGTGCCTATGATGGTCGGCTCGCCGATCATGGAAGGCTTTGTCCCACGCGAGGATGCAACGGTTGTTACGCGGCTTTTGGATGCTGGCGCACATATCATCGGCAAGACGTCAGTGCCGGCGTTCTGCATCGACGGCGGTGGCTGCACAGGCTACCCCGAGCCGCAGCCGGTTAATCCCCATGACCCGGAGCGTCTGGCTGGGGCGTCGTCCAACGGCAGCGCCGTGGTGGTGACCAACGGCGAGGTCGATATGGCGCTCGGAGGAGATCAGGGTGGCTCCATCCGACTGCCGGCCTCCTGGAGCGGTTGCTACGGGATCAAAGGCACGCATGGACTCGTACCTTACACAGGCATTTTCCCGATTGAGCTCACGCTTGATCACGTGGGGCCGATGGCGCGCACAGCCGAGGACTGCGCCCGCATGCTGGAGGTCCTCGCCGGGCCGGACGGGCTGGACCCTCGGCAGTGCAATGTTCGCACCGCGAAGTACACGGAGTCGCTGAGTGAGAACCTCACCGGCCTACGTATTGGCATCCTGCGGGAAGGATTCGGTATCGCCGATGTCAGCGAATCGGACGTGGACGCCGCCGTGCGGGAGGCGGTGGGCGTTCTTGAGAAGGCCGGGGCGAGCGTCTCGGAGGTGTCGGTGCCCATGCACAGCGACGGCCTCGCGATATGGAGTGCGATCGCCTTTGAGGGGGTTACCGAGCTAATGGTGCGTGGCGATGCCTTCGGCACGAACTGGCGCGGCCACTACAGTACTCAGCTCATGGACTTCTATGGTCGGGCGCGCCGGGCCCGCGGCCATGATTTCAGCGATACCGTGAAGGCCACTGTCCTCACCGGGCACTACATGTCCGAGCAGTACAATCGGCACTACTACGGGAAAGCTCAGAATGTCGGGCGGCGTCTTGCCGGCGAGTATGACCGGGCCCTGCAGCAGTGCGACCTACTGGTGATGCCCACGACCGCTATGAAGGCCGTCCGCTGGCCGGCTGACAAGAGTCTCGAGAGCACGCTCGCCGGGGCGCTTGGCAATCTTCACAACACCGCCCCGTTCGATGTCAGCGGGCACCCGGCAATGAGCGTTCCGATCGGGCTGTCTGAGGGCTTGCCCGTGGGGATGCAACTCGTCGGCAAACGCTGGGACGAGGCGACGGTGCTCAAAGCGGCCCACGCCTACCAGGTCGCCGTAGGGTAATTTGGGTGTTCGATACCGAGCGGAGTCTCGCCCGGTCGTCCCCAATGCATCCGCAGACGACCGGGTTAGGCTCCACTTGGAAGTCTTCCAGCAGCAGCAGAGCAGACCCTGAGCTATCCCCAGAGCTCAGACCCCAAGGGCGCGGCACCACGCCCGCATCAGGCACAAACACCTTCGAACATGTCGACATCGTCAGGTAATTCGTGGGAGGCCCCAGGACCCGAACCCGTCAGTCTCTACCCCCCCCGCTGGCGTTGTCCTGCTCCACGGCCTCAAACATGCGAGCCGGTAGGTCGGGGATCGCCGCCTTGACTCGGTTCCAGCTGGGGATGAAGGGTCGCTCGCCGGGGTTATCCAGAAGGTATTGCCCGCCTCGAGCAGATTGGCGGCGAACAACTTGACTGCATGCTCTTCGCCGTGTCGATCTAGACTCAGGCCGTTCATCACGGCGTCGTGGTCGTAGGCTTCGATCAGATCCAGTGTCAGCCGATAATAGGTGGCCTTGAGGGTACGAAACCCTTCGGCGCTGAAGATCACGCCCTGGGTGGGCAGCTTGTGATCGTAAGCATCGGCCAGATCCACCTGGCAAAGCAGCTTGGTGGAATAATTGCGATGCACTTCGGAAAGCACGCCGATTTCCAGGCGCCAATCGGCGGGGATGCGAATGCCATCGAGCACTTCGGTGCGCATGGAAAACTCGCCGGAGAGCGCATAGCGATAGCTATCCAGATACTCCAGGTAGGGTAAAGGACCATGCATTCGCTTGAGCGCCCGCAGCAGCGGCGTGACCATCAGCCGCGAAACCCGCCCGTTAAGCCGCCCCTCCGCGATGCGTGGGTAAAACCCCTTGCAGAACTCGTAATTGAGGTGTGGATGCGCCACCGGGTAGAAGAGTCGCGCCAGCATGCCGCGCTCGTAGGTGAGGATGTCGCAATCGTGCAGTGCCACTACGGTACCCCGCCCGGACGCCTGCACGTAGCCACCGCAATACCAGACATTGCGCCCCTTGCCTGGCTGCTGGGGAGCCAGTCCACGCTCATCAAGCTCTGCGTCCAGCGCACGCAAGCGTGGGCCATCGTTTCAGAGCCTTCCCTTCCAGCCGATCCAGGAAGCGATCAGCATTCACGAGACTGTCTTCGGCGATATACAGCCAGATATCGAGCAGGTCTTGCTCGGCTTAGGGGGAGATGATCAGCGTTGGCATTATTGGCTGTTTCCAGACAGACGTTTGTGCCCTTTGGCTTTAATCGCCTTCATGTCCATTGGTTCTACTGAGGCGTTAAGTCTCGTATTAATGATCGAAATAATTTCCTCCTGATTAAGTGTTTAAGCCCCGGGAGGTTGCTTTTTATGGCCACCGAGCAGTACAGGCAAAGGCTACAAACCGGTCAACCTCTTCCCGGTTTTCACCCTCACCCCATTCGAACCCGATTGACCTTTTCGCCGTCGCTTCCACCAGAGGGCGTTTGACGATACCCGGCGAATCGTAATTATCCGGGATAATTGCGACCCCAACCCCTTCTTCAACCAGTGTCAGCGCCCTGTCATCTTGATTGGTGACATACGCAACGTCCAAGCGCACGCCGTTCGACTTGATCAGGTCCTGAAATACCCGACGGTACTCGCAATGAGAGCGGGCGATAAAGGGTTCATTTTCCAAGTCTGCGAGCCTCACCGACGAGGATCGGCTAAGGTGATGGTGAGAGGCCATTGCCACCATGTAGGTTTCTGAGAACAGCTCTTTTGAATGGCTGAATTTCCGACCGCTATCGGGCCTGTCCTGCAGTAATGTCAGCGCCATATCGATTCGACTTTCCTGCGCCAATCGCTCCAACTCCACTTCGGTAGCATCGAACACACTCAACCGCAAACGGGGATTCTCCCGGCGGTATTGCTCAATAAGCCGAGCGACATGGGCAATGGACAGGGTATTGACCACCCCCAACCGAAGCATACGTAGCACATCATGATGTTTCAGCTCATCTTTGGCCTTGGCGCACTCTTCAACGATCAGCTTCGCTCTTTTCAGCAGCATTCGACCCGCCGGAGTCAGGACCACATTGCGCTTGTTACGAGTGAACAGCTTGACCCCCATCTCAGCTTCTAACTTGGAGACCGAGGCGGATAGCGCCGGTTGTGACACGAAAGCGCGTTTAGCTCCCCGGGTGAAGCTTTCCAATTCGGCTGCCGCCAGAAAGAGGCGTAACTGTTGTAACTCCATACCATAAGCCCTGGTTGTCGTAATCATAGATACAATCGATTATATTTATCTTAAGCAGCGCGATAAGCTTTTTCCAGCCAATAAAAAAATCAGGAGCAGAAGATGGCAACCATTGACAGACCCATTGCCTTAGTGGTCGGCGCCGGGGATCACCTGGGATCAGCCATCGCCAGGCGCTTTGCCCGGGAGGGTTTCCATATTGTGGCCACCCGTCGTCGTGGTGACCTGGACACTCTGGTTAGCGATGTCCGGGGACTTGGCTCGGACGCCACTGCGATGTACTCCGATGCCCGCGACGAAGAGCAGGTGATCGGACTGGTCGAGAAGGTGGAAGCGGAATTGGGGCCTATCGCCGTTACGGTATTCAATGTGGGCGGCAATGTGCGCTTTAGCATCACTGAAACCTCCACGCGTGTCTATCGCAAGGTCTGGGAGATGTGTGCCCTAGCCGGCTTCCTGCTGGGACGGGAGGTCGCCAAAAAGATGCTGATCCGCAACCAGGGCACAATTCTGTTTACCGGTGCCTCGGCCAGCGTCAAGGGCAGCAGCGGCTTCGCAGCTTTTGCTGGAGGCAAGCACGCGTTGCGGGCATTGGCCCAGAGCATGGCTCGGGAGCTTGGACCGCAGGGGATCCACGTAGCGCATGTGATCGTCGACGGTCTGATCGAAAACGAATCGACCGCAGCCGTTCTACCTGATCTGTATGCCAGCAAAGGCGAGGACGGCATTATCCAGCCGGATGATCTGGCGGAAGTCTACTGGCAGCTCCATAACCAACCCCGAACCGCATGGACCTTCGAACAGGATATACGCCCCTTTGCCGAGCCTTGGTAACTACCTGCATCATGACAAGAGGAATTAATAATGAGTAAAACCATCGATTTCTATTACGACTATGTGAGTGCGACGTCCTACCTTGCCTGGACGCAACTTGCCGGTCTGTGTGAACGAACCGGGGCAAGCATCAACTACAAACCGATGCTATTAGGAGGCGTTTTTAAGGCCAGCGAAAACATCAGTCCAATGACGATCCCTGCCAAATGGGAGTGGTTTAAAAAGGATCTTGAACGTTATGCGGACCATTACGCAGTCCCCTACACACTCAATCAACATTTCCCTTTCAGCACGGTTAACGCCCTGCGTGGTGCCTTATGGGCGCTTTCCAACAATCGGATCGAAGACTATAACCGCGCCCTGTTTTCCGCCGCCTGGGTCGAGGGGAAAGATCTCTCGTCTAAAGAAGTTCTGGCCGAGGTGCTAAACGGTGCAGGCTTTGACGCTGATGTGGTGATGGAAGCAATGACACAGCCGAAATTCAAAACCGGATTAATTCAGGCAACAGAGGCGGCAGTAGAAAGAGGCCTATTTGGTGCTCCCACGATATTTGTGGAGGACGATCTGTACTTCGGCCAGGACCGCCTGGAGTGGGTTGAAAAAGCGCTGATTTGACCAAAACCCAATGTAACGATTTTGGTCACGATTTCGGCTTTGATAAAGCAACGGGAAAACGATGAGCAATAACACCGAACGATTTAAGATCCTTAGCGCCGGAGTCTTCAACTTGATTCTGGTGATGGGTGTCGCCCGTTTTTCTTACACTCCGATGCTGCCCATCATGCAGGAGCAGGCCGGACTAGGTGTAGCGGCTGGCTGGCTATGTTCGCACTAAGTGTTGAAAACTTTCTGTCATAATGAAATCCGCCATAAAATCAGTTGGTTGATTTATTTTTGATTGATTATGATCGAACCATCGAAACCAGCCAAGATAGTGGGGTAGATATTTGGTGGCGACACCGTGAAAACTCTGGATCCAGCCCTTGAGTCGTTGATGGTAGTTGTTCACCCTTGAATGTGGAAGACTGACGCTTTGACTCTTTCACCAACACTGGCGTTGAGCACCTTGTGCTCAGGATGGTGCTTACGGGTCAATGTTTCAAAGGTCAGATGACCGTCTGTACAGAGAACGATATCTCGGTTTAACAGGGGGAGCAGATGCTGCTCTACATTTTTCAGAGTGAAGTGTTTGAGAACAAAGTCGGCCTCACCAGCGCGGCGGTCACGAGCCACCAGAACGGGCACTCACGTGACTCTTTTTTTGTTGTCGTTGCCTCGCTTGCGAACAGGCCGTTTAGCAATTTTGCGTTTGCCTTTGAATGATTCGCGGAACATTGTTTGATCAGCTTCTATGATGCCAGTAAGTACAGGTGTATTAAGGTAATCTGCCAGTTTTAGGAAGCGATGGCGCCAGCGGAAAGAAGTGGACAGATGAACGTGGCAACGCGCTGCTGCTTTACGCAGTGCTTCAGAGCTAAGCATGGAGTCTGCGTATTGCATCCAAAGTTCGCGTTTTCGTAGTCGAGCCAGCGGCGTGCCGGTTAAGGCCGTAAAGGTTTTGTGACAAGCTTTACAGCGATAGCGCTGTAAATGTTTGAGAGTGCCCCAGCGATTAATGTGATCATGGTTGCACTTAGGGCATCTAAGATCGGACTGAAGTTGCTGTTCAAGATGCTCGATGATTGCAGGTATTGCGTCGGGATGCTGCAATCGCTCCAGGAGCAGGTGTCGTTGACAGGGGCTGAGCGAGTCAATGGCTATAGATAGTTGGTTGGTTGAAATCGACCTGTTTCATTAGAAACCTCCGACAATTTCTGGGGTTTCCTATAGTTTAGTTCAGGATCAACACCTAACCCGAACATAGCCATGCCCATCAATGGCCGCGAAGCGAGAAAAGCCTCGATCAACGCCGGTTGGACTACCGCCGCATCGCTCACTCGTTCATCGATCAGGAACCGATCGAATAATCGCAAGGCCCGCTCTTCAGTATCGAATTTACGGCCAAGCGCTCGCTTGTAACTCAAGTAGGCAGAAAAATCTTTGCCCAGTGCACTGCAGAATGAGGCGTTCATGGCAGCAGCTCCTCGTGATCCAGCGCCACCGTGCGCAGAGTTTCCACATCCACCTTGGAATAGATACGGGTTGAGCTCGGGGATGCATGACCGACGTAATCGCCGATGATTTTGAAGTTGAACTCGGCATCGACCAATCGCTGCACGCAAGTGTGTCGCAACGTGTGGGAACCCGGGCGACGAACATGAATACCCGCCTTGCGCAGGTATTGTGTCACCTGGTTGGCCAGGGTAACCGCCGTCACAGGTCGGATAGGTGCCACAACCCGGAAGAACAACCTACGCTCCTCCGTGTGTGGGCGCGCATTTTTTAAATAGTCGAGGATCGCTTCACCGACTACCGAAGAGAGAGGGTAGGCTGTGGTGTGGCCCGCCTTGCGCTGAGGCACCAACAGGCGTTCTCGCTTCCAGTCGATATGATCCAACGTCAATCCGGCCACCTCATGGCCGCGCAGTCCATAAGTGACGAGCAACAGCAGAATCGCGTAGTCACGCTTGCCAAGGGCACTGCGTCGATCAACAACATCGAGCATGCGACGGACTTCGTCCCAGGAGATCGAACGCGGGAGATCGGCCAACTGATACCGGTGTTCGGCGACAATTAGGATGACCGGTTAACGACAATTATCTTGGCCGGTTGGGTGTAACAATCGGTACTTTGTTTTCCACTGTGGAGCACAAGGTGCCTGGTCAACACATAACCAACCGACAAGAGGAGCTGTACATGCAGCACCGACAAAATGGCGCAAGCCAAGAAGTAGCTGCCGCCAAGGCAGGCGTTTCTGTCCGATCTGGGCGACGCATCGAGACATCAGCACAAAAACCCTGCCTTGACACCGAGCGGCAATGGCGTACCCGAGAAGATCCACTGGAAGCGGTTTGGGAAACAGAGTTGCTCCATCTGTTAGAAAATGAGCCTAAGCTGACCGGTACAACTCTGCTTGATTATCTGCAAGAGCATTACCCTGAGCACTACGATCAGACCATTCTGCGCACCCTGCAACGCCGTGTGAAGCTCTGGCGGGCGCTACACGGGCCGGAACGCGAGGTCATTTTTCGCCAGCAGGCGGTTGTGGCGCAACAGGGGTTTTCTGATTTTACCCACCCCGACAACCCGGTTACGATTCAATCCAAGACCTTTCCACACCTGCTCTATCAATTTCGATTGGCCTACAGCGGTTGGCGCTCGGTTACCGTCGTTCAAGGTGGTGAGAGTTATGCGGCTCTGGCGGCGGGCTTGCAGCGAGCCTTACAACAGGTGGGTGGCAGTCCCATTGAGCACCGCACCGACAGCTTAAGCGCGGCACGCAATAACCGTCAAAACGTGTGGACTGAGGCTTATAGCGAGCTGTGCCAGCATTACCGCATGACACCCACTCGCAATAATCTGGGGCAGTCCCATGAAAACGGCGTGGTGGAGTGCGCCAATGGCTCGCTCAAGAAACGCTTGGCACAACAGTTGTTATTGCGCGGTCACAGTGACTTCGACGGTGTTGCGCACTATCAGGCTTTTATTGATCGCGTTGTCGACAAGCTCAATCAGCGCAACCGATCGCGCGCGCTTGAAGAGCAGGCGGCCTTGCAGCCTCTGCCGGAGTTTACGGCGGCCGAGTATCAGACCCTCCACCTTAAGGTGACGCGCAGCTCAACGATCGAAGTCCGGCGCGTTGTTTACACCGTGCCATCGCGGCTGATTGGAGAGTCGGTACAAATCCGGTTGCACCACGACAAGCTGGTGCTGTTCGTCGGACAGCAGCCGGCACTGACATTACCGCGCATTTACCCCAAACCTGGCGAGAATCGCGCCCGCAGCGTCAATTACCGGCACGTTATCCGCTCGCTGGCCTCGAAGCCGCAGGCCTTCCGTTACTCTCAGTTGCGTGATGACTTACTCCCGGACGACAACTACCGTCAACTCTGGCAGCTTGCGGATACGCACCTTGAAGCCCGAGAAGCCTGCAAATGGATCGTGACAACATTGCGACTGGCCTTCGAGTACGATGATGAACAGTCGCTGGGGGAGGATCTGCTGATTGAGGCCCAAGCAGGCCGGTTCGCGTCCATTACCGAGATTCAGTCACGCTACCTTCGCGGCAACCCAGACCTCAAGTGCTCTGCATCAAGCCAACACACCTTAGTGAGCTACGACGAGCTACTGTCCTCGATCAACAGTCAGGAGGCACAGATATGACAGGCTCTGTCGCTTTACTGTTAAAAGAACTCCGTCTGCCGGCCTTCCACCGTCATTACCAATCGCTCTGGGAAACCGCCATTGAGAAGAACTGGTCACACACCGATTACCTAGCGGCATTGTGTGAGTACGAGCTCTCAGACCGCTACCAGCGCCGGACCCAGAAGTGGGTACGCGAGGCAAAACTTGCCGCCAACAAGACCTTCTCAGCGCTTGATCAAAGCGCGTTCAGCCGCCCCTGCAACACCGCACTGGCAAGGCTGCAACAAGACAGTGACTGGGCACACCATGCCGACAATGTGCTGTTGATTGGCCCCAGCGGCACTGGCAAAACCCATATCGCTAATGCACTGGGTCATCAACTCACCGAACAGGGGGTACGCTGCAAACTGTTCCCTGCCATAGCGCTGGTTCAGCACTTACAACAGGCCAAGCGCGATCTCGACTTGATGACAGCCATGACACGGCTGGATAAATACAGGGTCGTCATCATCGATGACATCGGTTATGTAAAAAAGACGGATGCAGAAACCCAGGTACTGTTCGAGTTCATCGCCCATCGCTATGAGAGTGGCAGTCTAATCGTCACAGCCAACCAACCATTTAGTGAGTGGGATCAAATCTTCCCAGACAGCATGATGACTGTAGCGGCCATAGACCGGCTGATACACCACGCAACTATTATCGAATTAGAGGGGGAAAGTTACCGAAGACAGCAGCATCTCAAGCAGGCTGCAAAGAGTAAGAAGTAAGACCACCCAACCGGCCATCATAGTTGTCGCGGACCGGACAGGATAGTTGACGCCGAACATACCGGCGCGGGGACTCAACGGTAGCGCCGAGATCGCGGTTGCTCAGCCGCTCGCAGTACAAGTAGCGCAGGAAAACCCGCAAGGGACTGCACAACCCTGTCATGGAATGCTGGCTCAGGCGGCAACCGCTCTCCACTACAAACGCGCTGAGTACAGCTGGCGTGAGCTCGGACAAATGCAGTAGATTGATCCGCGTCAGGTAGGCTTCCAGGTTACGCAGATAATGGCCATAGTACCGAAGAGACTGTTCACGCAGGCCCCGTTCCTCATGCAGATAAGCAAAGAAACCCGGCGCCTGATCCAGGAAGGGATCTCGACTGGTGCGTCGCCGACCTCCCCCGCAGAAATCGGGCAATATCAGGGAGAGCAATTGCTCGATCGGTGCACGAGCATTATTGGCCACCCATCGCTTTGCCTGCCATGCGTTCTCGGCATGAACCTTTACCCAATGCTGGACATAGGCCTCGACATAAGTCGGCAGCTCGCTCCACTGCGTGGCACCATGATCGCGAGCAAACTCGCCAAACTGTCTCAGGAGCGGGACTCGCCGCACTATTAACCTGGGGCTATACCCATGCCCGGCTAGCCACGCAACGTACTGCTCAATCGGTTCCCCGATCCAGGATGCACGGATCCCATCAATGGTATCGGGCTTAACGAAGTAATGTTCTAACATGACAATCTCCTTTCTAGGGGCTGTTGACAATTGCTCGTAAGCCTTTGAAAGGTAATAGCAAGCTCGTATAATGAAGTTCCGAAACAACAATCAGACGAGCCCGCAGTGCCCAGATACAGGCTCACAGAGGAGCTGGGGTCCAAGCTAAGAGAAATATGGCTTTAATTCAGCCTCTATGACAAGGCAGGCCTGCGCAGGACAGTCGAAGGTATTCTGTTCAGAATGCGTACTGGCATACCATGGAGATATCTGCCAGAGCATTTCGGCAAGTGGAATTCCATCTACAAGGCGTTCAATCACTGGTCGAAAAAAGGCCTCTGGAAAAAGCTCTTCAACGTGCTGAAAACAGACTCCGATCTGGAATGGGTCTTCATTGAAGGCCGCTCTGTAAAAGCGCACCAGCACAGCGCCGGAGCCGCTGGTGGCTACGACGAGAATATCGGTAAAAGCAGGGCTGGCAACACCTCCAAGGTGCATCTGGCGGTGAATGCTTACGGCTTGCCGGAAGTGTTCACCATGACAGGCGGTCACATCAATGACTGCACTGGAGCGCCAACACTCATCGAAAAAATTGACGCTGCGCAGGTGCTGATAGCGGATAAAGGCTACGACAGCCAGATATGACAAACTGACTCGTCATTATGAGAGCATCGTGTTATTGGCTTGCGCATTTCTCTGGCTGCCGATGTGAATTGTCAACAGCCCCTAGGGAAACGCTGATCAAAGGCCAAGCACTCAAAAAACTCGTATCGCCGTCTCCAAACAGGCGGCATTTCATCAATTTTCCAACGCACAATCGGGATTATGCAGACAAAACGCATCTTTGGGCGCATTTTCCGCCCTTTTGGTAGATTTTAGGCACACTGAGGCCGCTTCAGTCTCCGTGCCAGTACGAGATTGGCCAGACCAAACATTGTAAAAAGCTGCGCCGTATTCTTTAGCAGCCCTCGATAACGCACTTTGCGATGCCGGAACAAGTTCTTGATAACGTGGAATGGATGCTCCACCTTGGATCGAATCTGCGCCTTAACCCGTTCCCGCTGAACGACGAGATCTTTGCGGCGACCCGCTTCCATCTTCTTTAGTTTTCCTCGTTTTTCAGCAACATGCCAGACGACCGTCGACTCCTTGAAAGACGCGCGTTTGGCCACGCCGGTGTAACCCGCATCACCAAAGACATCCGTTTCATCACCCTGCAATAAGTTTCCAGACTCTGTGATATCCGCCACATTGGCTGCGGTGCCTGTCAGGCTGTGAACCAGTCCCGAATCCGCATCAACGCCGATATGGGCCTTCATACCAAAGTGCCACTGATTGCCTTTTTCGGCTTGGTGCATTTCAGGATCGCGTGCCTTTGCCCGGTTTTTAGTGGAGGGCGGTGCAGCAATAATAGTGGCATCGACAATGGAGCCCTCACGCATCAACATCCCTTTTTCGGCTAGATGGGCATTGATCTGCTCAAAAATGAGCTGCGTCAGCGACTGCTTTTCCAGCATATGACGAAACTTCAGCAGTGTCGTTGCGTCGGGTACAGACTCTACCGCCAGATCAACGCCTACGAAGTTGCGCAGTGCCTGGCTGTCATAAATCGCGTCTTCCAAGGCCTCATCTGACAAAGCGTGCCATTGCCGAACAAAGTACATTCGCAGCATTCGCTTCAGGGGAATGGGTGGTCGCCCGCGCTTGCCCAGAGAGTCTGGATAATACGAGGGTCCAAGCATTTTCAGGAGTCTAGACCAATGGCCCAGCGCCATGCCAGTGGCAACAAAAGGGTTTTCCGGGTTTAACAATGCCAGTACCAGTGGCCTTACCAGCCCGCCGACACTGCCAATGGACCACACCCGGCGTTGGTGTTCGGCACAATTTTCCGGTGTGGTACCCTGGCTGTAATGCTCGAACCAGCGGCGCAGGTAAATCTCGGTGTAAGGGTCCCGGTTGCTGCGGGGTTGGGTCATGTATCGGATGAAATCGTCTAGAAAGCCCTTCTGGCTGTAACCGCCCCGTTCGATGACCGAACGCATCAGTACCCGCAATAGGCCTGCGCCAAGGGTAGACTCCCCCGCATCAAGATCGTGATGATAATGCATACGCTCATCCAGAGCGGCGGTTGTGTTGCCATGCTCGCCTTCCGGATCATCAAGGGAGAAGCCAAAGTCACTGTAACTGGTCCGGTAAAAGCGGGCGTGTTGATGGAGTATGTCGTAGGGACGCCCGGAAGCCTCGGCCTTCTCCAGGTCCGGTTGATAGGTCATGCCCAGCATGAAGGCATCTGATGGGGATGCGGGGCCGGAAAATACCGGTCTATGCCCCCGGGAAACTGCTCACGAATGCGTTCGGTTGAATAGAACCAGTGCACCGGCATGGCAAGCGCATCGCCGATGAAGGCGCCCCAGAGGGCATTCTCAATGCGCCGGGCAACGGAGTTACTCATGTGGATATCTCCCTTGTCGATGGGTGCTCTCTCACTCAGGGTTGGTGGCCAGGATTTTCTTCAGAAAATCCTTCGTTCGGGGATCCTGCGGGTTGGAGAACATCTCGCTGGGCGGCCCCTGTTCCACAATCTTGCCACCGTCGATAAAAATTACCCGGTCGGCGACATCCCGGGCAAAGGACATTTCGTGGGTGACCACCATCATGGTCTGGCGTTCCGATGCCAGTTGCTTCATCAGTCCCAACACTTATTCCACCCATTCGGGATCGAGGGACGAGGTGGGTTCATCGAACAGGATGACGTCGGCGCCTGTGGCCATGGCGCGGCCGATACCCACCCGTTGCTGCTGACCACCGGACATGGAGGCGGGGTAGGCATCGGCTTTGTCTGCAAGGCCGATCCGCTCGAGAATTTCCTGGGCGCGCTGGTAAGCCTTTTCTTTTGGCCACCGGTCCACCACAACCAGCCGTTCGGCGACGTTTTCCAGTGCGGTTTTGTTAGCAAACAGGGCGTAATTCTGGAACACAAACGCGGTTCGCCGGCGTAATGAGAGAATCTCCGCCCGGCTTGCCCGGTTCACATCCACAGTAAGGTCGCCGACGGTGATTTCCCCAGCCGTGGGATGTTCCAGAAAGTTGACGCAACGTAGCAACGTAGATTTACCCGTTCCCGATGGACCAATAATGACAGTGATCTCGCCCTTCTCAATGGTCAGATCAATACCGTCGAGAACCACGCTCTTACCGAACTGTTTACTAAGAGACTTGAATTCAATCATCGGCTGTAAGCCTTATTTAGGCGAGTTTCCAGATACTTCTGCAATTGTGAAAGCAGCTCAACCACGACCCAGTACATCACTGCGGCGACGATGAACGCCTCAAAATACAGGAAGCTGCCGGATGCTTCTTTCTGGGTGGCCCCCATCAGTTCCGTGACCCCGAGGGTAAAGGCCAGGGAGGTGGCCTTGATCATGTCTATGAAGTAGTTCATCAGTGTGGGCAGAGCAACGCGGGTGGCCTGCGGCAAGACGATGCGACGCATCAGCTGAATATTAGTCATGCCAATCGAGAGCGCGGCCTCGGTCTGGCTGCGATCCACCCCGATGATAGCGGCCCGGATCGATTCCGCCATATACGCGGAAAAGTGCAGGGTCAGGCCCATGATGGTAGCGGTGACGCCGTTTATCACCGTTAACGCACTGAACAGTTGTGGCAGCCCATAATAGAACAGGAACAACTGGACCAGCAGCGGCGTGCCCCGGAAAAACGAGATAACCACGATGGTTAGTTGATTGATTATCGGGACACGCAGCACCCGCACCACTGCGAACAGGCAGGCAGGCAAGAATCAATGCCATGACCATGCCGGACCCCGCCAGTTGCAGGGTAAGGGGCAGATAGCCAAGCAGAACGGGTACCAGTCCGAGCATGTACTCTACGTTCAGCGCGTCCATAGGGTGTCAGGCCTTGTGGCGCCCCTCAGGGCTGGGTGACGTCAGTGCCAAACCATTTCTCGGAAATGGACGCCAGGGTTCCGTTCTCCCGCAGGGCCCGCCCTGCTTTTGTGTCCTGGAACGGATACGCGTTGGTGATTTGTGAGAAGGTTTTACCGGCCAGTGCCAGCGGCAGGGGTTTGTCCTTGATGATCTGGCTGGCGCTGACCCGGTCCATTACAAAGGCATCCACACGGCCAAGGGCGGTGTGGCGCTCAATATTGCTCTCGTAGGTCTTGATGTTGATCTGGTCGGCGTAGGGCAGTTCGCGCAGCAGGGCTTCGAAATTGGAGCCAAGGTTCACCGCCACCGTTTTGCCTTTTAGGTCCTCGACACCCTGAACCTCAGAATTCCCTTTCTTGACCACCACCTGGGCGCCACCATAAACGTAGGGCTCGCTGAAAATGTAGGCCTTCTTACGATCCTCCGTAATGGTGATCTGATTGGCAACGGTATCGATGCGCCCGAACTCCAGCATGCCAAACAGGCCCGAGAAATTGGCAGTCTGGAAGGTAATCTCGCGCCCCATCTCCTTGCCCACGGCGTTCATGATATCTACGTCAAAACCTTTGAGTTCGTCCTGTTCCACGAACGTGAACGGGAAATATTGCCCGGACATACCCACCCTCATCGGATCTTCCTGTGCAAGCAAAGGTGAGCTTGCGAACAAGCACATTATCAAGAGTGTATTGATCAATAGCGTTTTCATAAAGCCTCCTTCCAGCGTGCATCGTATCTGAAGCATAGACGGGTGTGAAAATTGGGCAAGGGCGGAAATCGTCGCGGCTTTTCTGTCGCTGGGCACGTTGTTGGTCATTGGAAATCCTCATTGGTCAGGCGCAGAATTGGAGATCAAGGAAGTGCACTTCTAGCGCCAGCTGTCCGCTGTTGCCTGGTGCCAGTCGCTGGCCCATGAATCCGGCGCGCAGTCCGTATGCAAGAGGCAGCCCTCATCAATACAGGGATACAGCTGGGCATAGTTCATAACACTGCCTTGATTGACCCGCCGATTAATATCCTCGGGCTCCAGGTCTTCCAATTTATCCTTGCCCAGTATGCTGAGCAGTTCCGCCAGGGTTTCCATGGAGGACTGATGGTAGTTGGCAACCCGCACGCCCTTGTCGGTAACATCCAGCTGTTTGTAGCGGGCGGGGTTCTGGGTGGTGATACCGGTAGGGCATTTGTCAGTGTTGCAGCTGCGGGACTGGATGCAGCCCAGCGCCAGCATCATGCCGCGGGCTGAGTTCACGGTGTCGGCCCCGAGAATCATCATTCGCAAGATATGAAATGCAGAGAAGGCCTTGCCGGAGGCGATAATTCTGATCTTGTCACGAACACCGATGCCTCGTAGGGCATTGTGCACAAAATGCAGGCCATCGCGCAGCGGCATGCCCACCGAGTTTGTCAATTCCACCGGCGCGGCGCCGGTGCCGCCTTCACCGCCGTCCACGGTAATAAAATCGGGCCGCAGACCGGTTTTCAGCATGGCCTTGCAAATACCCAGGAACTCCCGCCGGTTACCGGGACACAGCTTGAACCCAACAGGCTTGCCGCCCGAGAGTTTGCGGAGCTGGGCGACGAATTGCAGCAATTCCACGGGGCTGGAAAAGGCCGAGTGCCCGGGCGGTGACAATACGTCCTGTCCCATGGGCACCATGCGGATACGGGCAATTTCTTCGGTAAGCTTCGCGGCTGGCAGCACGCCGCCATGCCCGGGCTTGGCACCCTGGGACAGTTTGATCTCGATCATCTTGACCACATCCTGTGTCGCCTGCTCTGTAAACAGGTCCGGATCGAATACCCCGTCCGGCGTGCGGCAACCAAAATAACCGGTTCCGATTTGCCAGATCAGGTCGCCACCGTACTCAAGGTGCCACTCGCTGATCCCGCCTTCGCCGGTGTTGTGGGCAAAATTCCCGAGTTTCGCGCCCCGGTTGAGTGCCATCACGGCATTTCGGCTCAGAGCACCATAACTCATGGCAGAAATGTTGAACGGGGATGCCTCATAGGGCCTGATGCATTCTGGCCCACCAAAAGTAACCCACAGATCGACCGGGAGGCACTCCTTGGGTGCCAGGGAGTGGTTTACCCATTCGTAACCGTCGCGATACACATCGAAGATGGTGCCGAAGGCGCGGGTATCGTTAGCTTTTTTGGCGCGCTGATAAATCAGGCTGCGGAATTCTCGATTGACCGGAGCGCCATCGAGATCGGACTCTACAAAGTACTGCTGCAGCTCCCGCCGAACGGATTCGAACAGGTAACGGAAATGGCCAACAATCGGATAGATCTTGAGTAGAGTGTGTTTGTTCTGGGTAAGGTCACGAATACCCAAAACAATCAATGGCCCTATGAGCAACCAAGCCCAGTTCACTTCGGGCCATGCAATACTAATAAGGAGTAATACGGCGCTTAGCGCCAGACCTGAAAGAATAAAAATGTGGCGGAACACCATGAGGCAGACCCTGTTTTCTAACGATGAAGTTTTACTGTTGATCAGTAATAAACGACACGCTGTAAGCCTGGTTGTTACAGTGAATGTTCCCCGCCGTTGCCATGCTCGCATTCCCGATCGCCAAGAGAGAAGGCAAAGTTATTGTAACGGATCCGGTAAAAGCGGGCGTGTTGATGGAGTGCGTCGCAGAGACGCACGGAAGCCTCAGCCTACTCCAGGTTCGGTTGCTATGTTATGCCCAGCATGAATGCACCCGGATGACCCGATGTTTAAAGCGAGGATGAACAGCTTCAGAACTTGATGTTAATAAAATTACTTTGTGCTCTTTTCATCAGCTCGCGCTCGGTCATTGCTCCGGATCTGATTGTCTCCTCCCATCGCTTGCGTCCATTGTGTTCTGCAGAACGATGGAATAACAGGAGCCGGCCATCCACGATCTTGAAGTTGGTGGGATCAATGGGTTCGCTGCGGCCCATGGCAAGGTTATAAGGGCAGTGATTTGGAAAAGCCGGTGCGAAATTCGCGGGCGCAGCGTCAAACATCTGCTTTTGGTTCTCATCAGTAAACCAGTAGGTCGTTCCTTTGTAATTACTGTGGAACTGAGCAGAGCCCTTTTCCGGTACTCCCTGCTCAAAGTACGAAACCGGGCTGTATCCGCCGAGGGCTGCAAGCGGACTTGCAGGGTACTGGTTGTCTGCCATGACCGGCAATGCCGTAAAGCTGACCATGAGGGCCAGCAACAGTGCCTTGAGGACTGGTTGAGCGTTATTGGACATAGGATGTCTCCGCTTTAGTCATACACTTTAAGGATTCAAGGTACCGTTAATAAAGACAGAGCAGAGCCGCCGTTGTTACAGGCAAGGAGGGAGAAATTTGATTTCTCTGTAACGATCGTGGGCTTAATAGGTCATTGTTATCAAGCGTACAGTGTGGTGGAAACCAATATAGGAGCTTGATAACTTGAAATTCTGTCATTGGATACCCGCGTTTTGGTTAATGATATCCGTGGTCTCTCACTACCACGATTTTCCGCCGTACATCGAGGCCATGGCGGAGCTTATCGAGGCCCATTGGGTAGAGCACGGGCGCAAACAGAAGCTGATGCTGTCTTACCACGGCGTGCCGAAGAAATACCTGACCAAAGGCGACCCTTACCACTGCGAATGCCACAAAACATCGCGCCTGCTGGCTGAGCGTCTGGGCCTGGTAAAAGAGGAATACATGACCACCTTCCAGTCAAGATTTGGCCGTGAAGAATG
>NZ_AAXY01000035.1 GCF_000169375.1 Marinobacter sp. ELB17 | reverse complement strand
TTATGGCTCGCACCAAAAGATTCAACGTTTCAATCTACCTGTCGGACGTCATCATTAATCCGGCAATCGACGCCTGGCTAACTCGTCAAAGCGCACAGCCAACCGTGAAAATGTTCTTGTTCTACAAAAAATCATCAGCCTATGAATTCGGCGTTTTGACAATTGCTCCACGCCGCCCGGACGTAAGCTGGAGCATCGGGTTACCTGAGGCAATGCTGGCCAGCGAAACCCGGAAAGCAATCTTCGACAAGATTTATCAGCGCGCCGGCAGACTGCCACTTATGCCATCAAACGACAACGCCATCCAGTTGCCTGCGGAGTTTCAGGCGCGTGCTGGCGAGGATGTCACTGAATACGCCCGGTCTATTGGTTACACAGGAAAGCGCCGAGTCATTGTGCACGGCGGCAGAGTGACCAACCATCGAAACATGAACTGGCTTGTGTTTTGTGAAAACTGTCGCGAACGAGCATCCACCAATGCCCGCTTAGCCGGGTAAACCCCAAGCATCAGGCGCCTGGGGAGATCTACAACCAGGCGCTAAAAGGAGCATCACACCATGAAACGCATCAACCCTAAAACCGCCTCCCCCGAGGCCGTCCGGGTCCAGGAACGGTTAACCCGCATCGGGCTGGGATGGGCTGACATGGGCACCATTTTAGATATCACTGACCAGCGCCTTTACTACTGGCGCAAGCAAGGCATACCCAAGCCCCAACTGGAGCCCATTGCTTCGTTTTTGGGCTGCACAGTCGATTGGCTGCTCACTGGCAAAACCGAAAAGGTTGCGCCAACCGCAGATCGGGAATTTCTAGCGAGCCTGACCGCCAGCACACGCTTATCAGACAAAGACTGCGCCATACTTAGGGCCATGGCTGAATCACTCATGAACGCACCGGTGCACGCGGTTATGCCACCCTCCCAGAGCGTCGAGCAAGCTCACTACGCACTGCACTAGCGCGAACAAACAAGGAAGAATCTGATGACCATGAAGAATGCTCTCTTTTATAGCTGCAAAGCGGGCCTCTCCGTTACTGCGGTCAAAGCCCACAAGTTCCGGGCAAGGGCGTTGATCGCGGCGGGTGAAATGGGGCAGATTTTCAATACCCATTCAGGCTCCCAGCGCCAGGTGCACAAAAGCTGCGACGGCACATGGATGACCACCCAGCCAGATCCATACCTGGCCGCAAACCTGAAAGGCGTCCTAGTAAAAGAAGGCCTAATTAACTGCATCGAGGAACCAGCATGACTTCCGAAAAAACCAAAGACACCCGGGGAACGTGGATTAAGTACGGCCACTTTCATTACTTTTCGCTTGGCATCGGCTTCCTGGCAGGGACCGCCGTCAGCTTCCTGTACGTCGTTGTGAAGCTGGCACCACTACTCTGACCACGGTCAGGAGTAGATGTTAGGCCTGGGAAGGCGCGAGCCGACCCGGCCCGGCCCATGCTGGAAGGGCACAGCCCGACCGGCATAACAAGCTTAAGGGCAGAATGCCCGCCCGAACCTACACCGCTGTTACTATTACGCAAAGATGGGCGCGAACACAGAGAACGAACCATCACCAGCCAAAAGCATCTGTTCGCAGTAGTTGGTAACGTCCGAATAAAAGGAGCCCAGGCCATGTATAACCCAGACGACATTCAGCAAGCACTCGCGGATATGCGGGAGCAGCAGTCCAGCAGTGCCGACTATAACGAAGCCGCGGACGTACAGCGGTTTTACACAGACAATGATCCTGAGCGGGAAATGCCGGTATCGGAAATTCATCGGGAGCATAAAGCAGCAATTGGTGGCCCTATGCCCAATAGCCTCATTGAAGCTGGAGTGGTGTACGTTCGGAAACACGAAGAAACCTATACCGATGTAGACGGTGATAAGGCGCACTCGGCAACGTATCGAGTAGCAGACAATCAGGATGAGCTTGCAAAGCTCTATATCTTGGCATGCTCCGCGTCAGAATCTCGCCTGCGCTGCCAGCCTCGCATCGTAGAGCACGTAGACTTTAACGTTGATGAGCCGGTGTCTCTGCCGGTTAACGCACACCTGGAACACGAGTTTCGAGACGGCGCCAAACTCTACACCCACGCACGTGGCGTTGTGGTTGAGTTTGAAGGTAGCTTTTACACCGGTACCGTATCCCCGATGACCCGAGAGCTCGGCCCAATTTCAATGGTGGTTGCTGCTATGGAAGCAATCACCAAAGATAAGGCTATTAAAGCCTCTATAGCAGCTGGTTGTCAGTTCAATAGGTTGGTTGTAGAGCAGATTAGATAAGTGTAGAAATATCGATACACCTTCAAGCAATTACAAGGAGTTCCGTATGATCAATTTCAACGTCTTAAAAAACTGTACAACCGCCGAAGTTCAGTCCATTGCCAATACAGCCTACTTGCTAGGGGCGAGAACACAAGTAACTGATACCGAGTTTGTCTGACCTTCCCGGAGTCAGTAACAGCGCTAACTTATGGAATACAGTTGAGAACGATATATTGATTGCAAGCAAAAACCTGAACCAAATAATTCCTCTGTGCA
This sequence comes from Marinobacter sp. ELB17, assembly GCF_000169375.1. Lineage (GTDB taxonomy): Bacteria > Pseudomonadota > Gammaproteobacteria > Pseudomonadales > Oleiphilaceae > Marinobacter. The sequence goes on along the minus strand of NZ_AAXY01000035.1, from coordinate 27,264 downwards.
TAACAATCATGCAAAGCGAGCAACGCAAAAACTAACAAGACCCATTAGAACCAGGCTTAGTGTGTGATGCTTCGCTCCACACTAAGGCTGTTTCTTCGCTTCAACCCCGCCTATGACCTGGAAACCTCAATTAACCCCATTCGCGGCATCGACCAGAGCATTGCCGGTCGCGCTTGAGCGGGAATTGGTTTTATAGGCCTTTACCACTCTGCCGGAAGTATCAAAACGAACGATTGTGGTTTCATTAATATTCCCACTGAAGTGAGTTATTTCCGAAAAAGGATAAGACCAAATCTCGCCACCGTTTGAATTGTCGATTTCAGGCGGATTGCCAATAATTTGCTCAACCTGTGCAGATCTCATACCCACTTCAACTTGCGCCAGCTGAGCCTCAGTCACCTGAACACCATTACGGTAAGACTGAAACAGGCCACCCATAGCTGAGCCAATCCCGGAAGCAACACCATTCACCGCGCCGCCTACACTTTGGGCTGCACCGATTAGACCTGAATCCTGGCCACCGTTTGAAGCGCAACCGGTCAGCACTACGCCGAGCACTGCGATGACCAATCCTTGCTTTGCTTTAGCAATCAATTTCATAAAAGTCTCTCTTTTGTGTTTTAGACGATCGATATCTTAAAAGTGATTATAAATTAAAATGTACGATAGATCATACGATTATAATATTTTCAAAAAATAGTCTTGCGTGTTCGTTAGTCATTGCTATAAATAGGCCAAAAGCCTATTATTTAATGCTGATATCGCTGGCAATCGCCAGCAAGAAAGGCAGTCGCCAACTAGGGAATCCACATGCAGTTATCATTATTTGAACACGTGCAGAAAGCCTTTGGAGAAGCCTCGGACGTCATCAGTAATAAGCAACTATACACCGCGGTTGCGCGTTCCGCGGGCCTAGCAGAACACGAACTCAACAACACCACAGCCATAGGCCAAGCCGGCGAGCAGCGCAGCGTTATCAAGCGTCAGATTCGGTGGCATCAGCAAACCCTAAAGCACAGCGGCTTGATTCAGCAGGCAGGCCGTGGCCGATGGACGCTGACAAAAACCGGTAAGGTCACCCTGAAGAAAATCCAGCCTCGCTCAACCATGGTCGCGTTTTCGACAGAACTTGGCGTTGCGCTATGGTCGCTGAATGATGATGTACTCAACGCCCTGAATGCCCCCATCACGCTCGTATTAACGTCGCCACCTTATCCACTGCAAACTGCGCGTGCTTATGGCAACCCTAACCTTAATCAGTACATCGATTTTGTAGTGGAAAGCCTGCGCCCTATTGCGAAACACCTAGAGCCCGGTGGCTCTATCTGCCTCAACCTGTCCAATGACATTTTTGAACCCGGCATCCCGGCCCGCTCGCTCTATCGGGAGCGACTAGTCATTGCGCTGGCAGATGAATTGAAACTTTGGAAGATGGATGAGCTGATTTGGCACAACCCCTGCAAACCACCCGGGCCGATTGCCTGGGCCAGCAAAAAGCGTAACCAGTTAAATGTAGCCTGGGAGCCGGTGTACTGGTTCACCAATAACCCGGCACTGGTGAAGTCCGACAACCGCCGCGTACTGCAGCCACACTCAGAGCGACATTTGAAGCTGATCGAAGCTGGCGGTACCGCCAGCGCGAGAACCGCCAGCGATAACGCGTACCGGACCAGAAAAGGCGCTTACGGGAAACCTACTGCCGGCAAAATACCGCGGAACATCCTCACGTTCCCCCATAACTGCCCCGCACAGTCTCGCTACAAGAAAGCAGCCAGAGAACTTGGAATTGCGCCGCATGGAGCACCCTTCCCTTTAAGTTTAGCAACCTTTCTAATCCGCTTTCTGACTGAGCCTGGCGATCTGGTGATTGATCCGTTCGCCGGCAGCCTGACCACCGGTGACGCCGCCCAGCGTGAAGGTCGCCGTTGGTTGATGATCGAGTGCATGTGGGAATACTTACGGGCCGGTGCCACACGGTTTCAGGAGCATAACGATTTTGAATGGGACCGCGAATTTCTCAATCTCGCGTAAACAGCAAAGGAGAACACCATCGCTCAAGCTGCTATGAGGCTCTTGAAAATAGACACCGTATTCCGACACTCATTCAACGTGATAGATTGCCTAGAGTACGACCCCGTTGCCGGCATCTTAGTGATCGGGACGTTTCAGAGACCCGAGTATTATTCCAACCGGAGTGCCGCATGTAGCATTCACAAACCAAACGATAGGTGACCCCAGTGGTAATAGTTGCATTAATCGGCATAATACTGGCCCTAGCCGGATTTAGCGCTCACGTAGATACCAATATGCTGGATGCTTGGATATGGGCATTTCCTGGAATTGGAGTTGCAGGGTTTGCGTTCACAAAACTGCTCAACGAATGTTTTCCAGAAGAATAAGCATTTTAAAGATTGAAAATGGCTTGTATAATTTAGGCCATTGGCCTAATATACGGGTATTGAATCGCTGGCACCCGCCAGCTACCAGGCAGCTGCCAAAACGAGGATTTCCCCATGAGCACACCTACTACCCTGACCAACGAAACAGACGCCACCGGCATTTATCAGGTCACCGTGACCACCACGGCCACCGTCTCCACAATCGTCAACATCATGGCCGACTCGTCCGACGACGCGAATGAGCGTGGCATGCTTCATGTTCAGGAGCATGGCGTGGAGTGGGCACTGGATGAATGCTCAATGCACCCGCGTGACGCCTACTTGCCTGACCCTGACAGCACCGAGATAAGCTAGCCTCGCAGCGGGCATTAAAGATACGCGCACACGTAACGCAGACGGTATGGCGTGGACAAAACAATCTTATTCGATCGCTTAAAAGGTATAATCAACCAAATATGATCGGATACAGGATATGACTCCCTCAAACAATCGGCTTCTAACCAGCGCAGCACAAGATGCCCTGCAGAGCGTAGGTGAGCACATAAAGCTGGCACGGCAACGCCGCAAGCTATCACAGTCCCTCCTAGCTGACCGAGCAGGCGTTGGCGTCGTGACCGTGCGTAGGCTGGAAAAAGGCGAATCGGTCGGAATCGATACGCTGGCCAACATTCTGGTCGCACTCAACCTCGAAGACACCTTGCTGAAGGTAGCCAGCCCATCAGAGGATGAGGTGGGCATCGCGATGGAGAAACGACAAACCCCAAAACGCATTCGCAAACGGAGCAGCGATGACCTGGACACCAATTTCTAAGGCGTATGTATTCTCGACACTGCTCGGTGACCCGGTACCCGTTGGCGTCATAGTAAAGGACGAAGGGATTTTCTCGTTTGCCTATGCCAAGTCCTGGCTCGCTAACCCAATAGCCTATGCGCTAGACCCTCTTCACATCCCTCTGGACACCCAAACCTTTCAGTCCAATCGTCTGTTTGGTGTGCTTGCAGACTCTCTTCCTGACAACTGGGGCCAGCGCGTTATCCTGGCCACCCACAAACAGGCGCCGGCCAACGAAATAGAATGGTTGCTGTCGGCCCGGGGCCGAGGCGTGGGCGCACTTGCGTTTTCAGCGTCTCGCTCGAAAGTTCAGCCCAGCAATACGCCGCCCAAGCTGAGCGATCTGGATCGGGTTCTGACTGCGATGGACGACATACAAGCCTCTCGCCCAGTGGATGACCCTGAGTTGATCCACCTGATTGAGTACGGCTCCAGCTTCGGTGGCGCCAGACCCAAAACGATCATCCAGCATGAAGACACAGAATGGCTGGCAAAATTGTCGCGACATGACGACACCTTTGATCAGATCGGAGCAGAGGCCGCATCGCTGGCTATGGCCAAGCAACTGGGATTGGATGTTCCAAATTTCCAGGTACACATGTCGGGCAAGCGCCCCGTGTTACTTGTTTCCCGATTCGATCGCGAGAGTGGACAACCCAGCGCCCATTACCTCAGCGGGCAATCTGCACTGGCGACACGCAAGATTCAGGAATCGGATTTTGCCAAGGACTATAGCTACCAAGGGCTAGCCACCGTTATCCGCAAGCTGAGCAGCCAGCCGAAACAGGATCTGACTGAACTGTTTACCCGGATGGCCTTCAACGTAGCGATCGGCAATACGGATGACCACCTCAAGAATCACGGCTTCTTATTCAAGCCCGATCAGGGATGGTCTTTGGCGCCGGCATTCGATCTCCTTCCCCACCCAAATCAGATTGCCCAGCATGCCATAGGCATTGGCGTGAACGGTCGATCGTCTACAATCTCCAACCTCCTGTCGCGCTCAAGTGCTTTTGGCCTGAGTGATCAGCAGGCGAACAGGATCGTAGATCAGGTACTGTCCATCGCTGATGAGGCCCACCACTATTTCGGTCAATACGGCGTTCCTGAAACGGACAATCGTGTGCTGTCAGGAATATGCCAACGGTTCTCAGAAGACGACGCCGGAACTGGCCCATCACCGTAAAGTAATAGTTGACTATAATAGGCCATTGGCCTATTATAATAACCGTAGACACATCGCTGGCAACCGCCAGCCAGAATCCAGCAACTGCCAACTACGGTGACCACCATGACACAGCAAGCTTCTTTGTTTTCAACAGCTCCCGATACTGCCCGCCAGGCTATCCAGCTACACCAGCCCGTAAGCCAGGTAGCAGGGCAAGCCGTTGCACACATTGAAGCCGCCCTTGAGTCCGTCACAGTAGGCGTTATAGGTTGCTCTTACGGGAAGGACTCGGCTTCAGTGCTGGGCTTAACCCTACAAGCGTCACGCAATCTGGCCCGCCGCGGCATTCATAGACGCATCGTTGTCGTAACTTCGGATACCGGCGTTGAGAACCCTGCGGTTATCCGCCACGCACACCGTATGGCCGGCCAAACGCTGCAGTGGTCAACCGAACAAGGCCTTGATGTAGAGCAGGTGTGAGTGCGCCCTGTCGCGTCCGAGCACTACTTAGTCACCATGCTGGGTGGCCGAGGCACAGCCAGTGTTCAAGGTGCCTCTTCTAACTGCACAATGTCCCTAAAAATCAGACCTATGGAGCGTGCACTTAAGGAAATTACCGACGATGTTGGCGCCGAAAACGTACTAACAATGATTGGCACACGGTTTGACGAAAGCGCCACTCGCGGGGCCAATATGCGTCAACGCGGCGAAAGCGCCAGCAAGCCGATCAAGAAGCCTGACGGTAGCCTGTTGATGTCGCCGATAGCCGATTGGTCGGATGGTGACGTATGGGGCTTTCTAAACGCCACACCGGCCCGCCTGGGCTTTGATTCCCTCGACTACAGCGGCGTGATTGCCCTATACGAAGCGATTGGAGAATCCACCTGCTCCATCGGTGCAGTTGACCCTAGCTTTAGCAAAAAACCCTCATCGTGCGGTGGCAGTCGTACCGGCTGCTGGGCTTGCCAGAAAGTATCCCGCGATCATAGCCTGGAAGGCATGGTTGAACGCTTCCCGGCTTACGAGCCCCTTACCCGACTGTCGCGCACGATCCGCGCTGGCCATTATGTGCTGCAAAACCGCTCTCTGTTGGCTAAAACCATATCGCCAGAGGGCGGCATCAAAGTGTTCGCCAACGGCTACAGCGCACAGTGGACAGAATCATTGCTGAAGTGGACGTTGAGCATCGACGCTACCGAGGACGACCGAGCTTTCAACACCGGCAAGCCACGCCGCTTCCCTCGCTTGCTGGACCCCGAGCACATCCTACTGATTGGTTTTTCGTGGGCCCGTTACGGCTTGCACAGCACCGGCGCCTTTATACGCATTTATGATGCAGTGGCAACCGGCGCGCGTTACCCCTTACCAACAGATCCGGAAATTGCCACGTTAGAGCAAGCATCGGATCGTGCGATGGTTAAAACGGAGTTCGGAGAGCTTCGCATAACCCAACCTAAGCCGTTACAATTTGGTTACCAGGATGGCTGGCGGTCGGTACTGAGCGAGCTAGCCAGCTTTGATGCGGAATTAGATACCTGCGCCGTCCCGGCGATGAGCCAGCCCGACTACAAAAGTGGTGCCGGCGTAACGCACGACAGCATGGTTAACGCCGAGGCATTGTCTGCAGAAGTGAACCACCTGTTGGATGCAGACGGCAACCCAACAACCGACTTTCATGATTTTATGTGGTGGTACGCACTTGAGCATGCAGCCGGAAAGAAAAGCCACGCATCAGAAATAAACTGGCTACTGCGTGAGGGCATCATCCGCGCGCGTCGTGGATACCAGAGTCAGATCGTTCGCTATCAACAATTTGGCCAAACGCTGGCGGATATGGGCCTGAACAGTGGCTTGGCAACCCTGGAAACGATTACGAGCCACCCGGCGTTTGTTGCAAATCGGCCAAACGCGAAATTTCAGCTAGCCCTGTAACCAGGGCTACACAAACAATAAGGGCGTAAAATGACCACCGAATCCATAACAACACCAACGTTTACAGGTCACCTAATCTTTAATGCTCGTGACGACTTCCAGCGTCTGACCCTGAACGACACCGATGCCGAGATGGCCCAAGCGGAAGGACTGACAGTAATCACCAACGCCGGGCTTATTGAAATCCTAGAGCACATTGGCCCAACGCCCGCAACCGAGCACATGGACGACCAAACCTGGCAGGCACTGGCGCCGGCGCTCAAGCATTTGGCGGATACCCAAGAACACCCTTTTACCCGCGAACCCCCGTCCATTCACGTTGTGCCTCTCGATACGCCAGATGAAATCCTCAACATGGAAGTTGACGCCCTGTTTCGTTTCTACGACTCGCGAGTGGATCTTTATGCGTTTGTACAGATTTCGGAGATAAAGTTTGCCCGTGACACAAATCGAGAACCAAACCCCGATCTGTTTAAGGAGGCATCGTTGGCGGAAAACTTCGACGACATATACCTAACATCGCTTGACGAACTGGAGCAGCAGGCCGAGAACGCCGACATTCAGGCATCTGAAGTTGGGGCAGAGCATGCCGGAGAAAAAGCCATGTACGGCGACTCACCAGTAGGCAGTCAACGTATCGGTGCGCTGTATAATATGGACGCCAAAATAATGCAATACGCAGTAGATCATCACCCAGAAGGCGAATCACCAGGGCTGGCGCCAGGGTGAGCCCAGTCTCAGAGACAAGTGCACATTGTGCGAACGAAATAGAACCACTCATTTTGGAGACTGTTATGCGATCTGGAAAATCCGCTTTATTGGCTGGGGCACTCTTGTCAGTGAGTTTGCTTAGTGGTTGTGCGTCTACGGGTATCACGGAATACCATGATGATCACAGTCGTGCCTGGAATTTAACGCACTCCGTAGGCATGACCAAGCTAAAAGATTCCACCGTTCCTCGCGACCAAATTCCAAGTGCCATTTTGAACACACTTGATACGGGTATTGATGTTTTCTATTTTATGGATAGCCAAACACTCAGCATGGACTTCGGCAATGCGCTTGGCCTTGGCCTAATTGGAATGATCAGTCGCCCCAAATCGCATAGCGAGCGAAGTTCGATTGTTGCTTGGATTCCTCAAGAGGACGTCAATAGTCGTGATGTGGCACACCTATGGCTCGGGGATCAACTGAGAGATGCGACCACAAAAGCTATGGAAACCCTTAAAATTGAGGGTGAAGTAGAATTCCACAATAGAGAAAAGAAAGTGCTTTTTTCAGAAGCCTACTACGAAACTAAAATTACTGGCATAAAAAAAGATGGGACAAAGTGCGGTGCTTACATCCGGACTTATTCGGACATTATTTCCGAACTAAAACCTCTGCCAGACTTTTTGGCCCAAGACACCGAAGGCTATCAGGTTTATGCAGGAGACGACACTAACTACCCTCGGTTCCAGGTTTATTGCTTCAGCGATTCGCTTGAGCAGTATGTTGAGTTCACCACTGAAATCAGCAAAAGCCTGCCTGAGACGGTATTCTTGTACACGCGTCTCATAAAGTATGATGATAATCACGTACCCCCCATGGTTTATGACCACGGAAAGGCGCTGTTCTTCCTCGTAGAGAAAGATTAACCCCGACGAAAAGATGAGAAATATCGCGTTAAGGAAGAGACTGCTGAGAGCAGCCTCTTTTTTGTGCTTTTTGGCCCGCAATACAAAAACTGCCACCATATCGCCTTTAGCCATTGCCACAAGAAGGTTCCATCATGGAACCGTTCGATGTACATTCAGAGTTAACATAACAGATCGATTTAAGGCAGGCTGAGCTGGAGTGACCATGGAAGAGAAGAACAATGATGAGCGACCTACATCGTTCGAAGACACCCTTGATGTGACCGAAAGCAAACATGACATCGAAAACCGCATGCAAATGCAGCTGTTCGCATCCGCAACGTCAGACCGGTCAACCAATACCATACACATTTACGATATAGCGCCCAAATTCTCCTACAATGAAAGTCCGAGCAATGTGTCTGAAACTGCCTTCAGAAACCGCTCTATGAGGGTTGCTGGCGATGAATATCCCGTTGAGATACAGGCCGCTCGAATTAAACGAAACAACGGCGAAGAAGTTCTAATTTGGCCTGGTGAGCGCGAAGAATGTATTGAAGACTCACTCCGCAAGCTGGCCACATCAGGCCAAGGAATACTTGTAAATGGAGAAGCCGGTGTCCGATTTACGCTTTATCAATTGCGCACCGAACTGAAAAATCACAAGCACACATATTCCTACGATCAACTTCGTGAAGGTTTGTACGTCCTCCGGCGGGCCGGGCTACGGATCACAAACCCACTGACTGGCGAAAGCTGGGAAGAAGGATTTTTGAGCCGGTTGGTTGAAGGCGGTCAACGCGGCGTTAAAGACGGACCATCTTATGAGCCTTGGTACGCCTCATTTCACAAACTTGTCACCAAAAGCATCACAGACCTGACCTACCGCCAAATGAATTACCCCCGACTTATGAGCATCCCAGGGCAATTAGCGAAATATATTTACAAAAGGATGGTCGCAGTCTACACATTTGCCGACCTGGACAAGCCATATCAACCAAGTTTGATACAGATTTTGGAAGAAAGTGGTCGAGGCGTCTCGCCTGATATGAAGATCAACATCAAGGCAATGAATCGGGCTCTGAGTCAACTTAAGGCCCAGGGAGCCACTGCTCACTCTGAAGAGCTTAAACGCGTAAAACAGGGAAGGAAAGTCCTCAATATTCGATACAACATCTTTCCAACCCAGCAATTCGTCAGCGAGATCATTGAAGCCAACAAGCAGCAAAAGAAGCATCGCGCAAATGCCAAGAAAACAATGATCCAACAAATCAAATCCACGATAAGCTGACGGTCAAAAGTAGTCAGTTTGATGGAACCTCAGCGCGTGCCACACCCTTTGAACACCGGGTTTTTTGTCAGTTTGATGGAGCCACAGCCTGAGGAGATACCCTTAAGTAACTGATTTTAGTCAGTTCAATGGAACCTCTAGGTCCACCCCGGCATGGTCAGTTTGATGGAACCTCAGCGCTCGACACATCCTTTCAACACCCGGTTTTAGTCAGTTTGATGGAACCGTAGCCTGAGGAAATACCCTTAAGAGGCTGATTTTAGTCAGTTCAATGGAACCGATAGGTCCAGCCCCGACATAGTCAGTTTGATGGAACCTCAGCGCGTGACACGCCCTTTGAACACCAGGTTTTAGTCAGTTTGATGGAACCGCAGCCTGTGTAAAAGCCATTAAATAGCGGATTTTGGTCAGTTTGATGGAACCTCAACCTGAAAAAGAGCAATTAAGTAGCTGATTTTAGTCAGTTTGATAGAGCCGATAGATCCAGCCCCAACATGATCAGTTTGATGGAACCGAAACGTGTAGAAACCATTAAATAGCAGATTTTAGTCAGTTTGATGGAACCACTGCCTGTGTAAGAGTTGTTAAGTAGCTGGTTTTGTTTGGTTTGGTTTGATGAAAACACTAGGTCCTACCCCGGCATAGTCAGTTTGAAGGAACCTCAGCGCGTTACACACCCCTTGAACGCCGGATTTAGTCAGTTTGATGGAACCGTAGCCTGTGTAAAAGCCATTAAATAGCGGATTTTGGTCAGTTTGATGGAACCTCTAGGTTCACCCCGGCATGGTCAGTTTGATGGAACCTCAGCGCGTGACACGCCCTTTAAACACCGGGTTTTAGTCAGTTTGATGGAACCGCAGCCAGCGGAAAAGTCCATTAAGTAGCGGATTATAGTTGGTTTAATGGAATTGATAGGCCTGACTTCATCATGGTCAGTTTAATGGAACCGAAGCGTGCGACAAAGCCACTAAACAGCGGGTTTTAGTCAGAATGATGGAACCTATTAAACCAGCCCCAGAATGGTCAGTTTGATGGAACCTATTAAACCAGCTCCAGAATAGTCAGTTTGGTGGAACCGCTAGAGAGCAACTAGTCAGTTTAGTGGAACCGTAATGGTCAGTTTCATGGAACCGAAGCTAAAAACCCGACAAAAGACGAATATCTGGCTAAATAGTAAGCAAATAACATGGTAACTCAACTGTTCGATCGCAAATTATGGTCAGTCTGGTGGAACCGATAGACCCAAACCCTGTGGACAACTTCACATCAAAGCAAGTAAAACGACTTTCACTGGTCAGTTTGGTGATTCCGTAATAGTCAGTTTGATGGAACCGAAGACAGACAAAAACTGATACTATCTCACTGATTTTGTTGTTTATTATTTGTTGTATTTTCGCCCTATCCCTTTCTTTAGCCTTTAACCAGTATTTAACCAGGGATAGCCCCTAGAGAAACTTGACCTTGGTAGGCCAATGGCCTAAAATATAGTTATTGGATCACTGGCAACCGCCAGTAAAACAAGGCTGAGGCCAACCAGGAGAAAATAATGGAAATCATCTACACCATTCACGACTATGCCGGCCAAACCAAAGACCAAAAATTACGCCGCACTGGTGCTGCCGCGAAGCAATTAATCGATACGGCTGAACAGGTTATTAAACAGCCCCTCAAAGACTGGGTTGGCCTTCGCAATGAGGAATTGGGCATTACCGTACACCACATCGCTCTGGAGGACTGATCATGTCTGCGACCCTTACCCCTATCCCCTTTTTCACCGATGACATCACCTTGGTTCCTCACAGCGTCTCCACCGGACTTTCGGATAAATTATCCAAACCCCTGACCGTTAGCGATTTCGTAACGGCAACTGGAGCCCAACGTGTGGGGTTGTTCAATACAGACGATCACGAATTGCTGATCCAAACCATCTTGCCGGATGGTCGTGAATTCTTCGCCCGAGGCCCAGAGATGTTCCCTGTTTTTCACTAGATTTTAGGCCAGTGCCAGGCCCACTCGCTTTGTGGCCAGGTCACACAAAGAAATCCAGCCTGTGGCCAACCACCAAGAACAAATGAAAGGCCCGGCACAAATTCAGTACAACATGGGTTTTTGCCTGACACTCCGTAGCATCGCTCCGCAAACGCAGAGAGGTGCACGGTAGCCGGGAGGGCAAAGCCCGACTGCGCAACCGACAGAAAGGGGCAAAGCCCCGCCGTCCACGCACCAGCCACTAGTCATACACCACTGCACGATTACCTCAAATTAAAGCCCAAGCCTCATCCCCAAAGGTGCTGTGCTGTAAAAGTCTTACCTTTGCCGGGCATGTAAATCAATCCAAGCCGCGAACAACCGTTAAGCACTTTACGCATTAATTGCACAAAACATAGTCAACCGGCCGACTGCACCCTAGATACTGCTAGGATGTGGATATGCTCAATGGCTGAGAACAAAAGGGAAAATCATGCTTCAGGTCTGGCACCACCCACGAACCCAAGAAATTCGACTGTATTTTTCGCGTACAGCAATTCAAAATGCTTTGGACGTAGCAGACGCAGCACTAGAACTAGGAACTGTGCGTGGGTGGGTGTACAACCTAAATGGTCGACCTGATGTGAAAGTCAGTGTAAAGCAGGACGCACCCGTAGATCGCTTGCTGATCAATGACATTAAAGAGGCCCTGAGAAGCGCAGCACCGTTCACCGATAACGACTCTTGGGATAACCTCGTGGTAGTTACAGAGAACCCGGCTGAGCTGCATTCTGAGGCATCTGAACCAACGACTGAAAAGATCAACCTGGAACCTGTAGCACCAGAGCTTGAACCCCTGGATGAAAAGTCTCCCAACGCTCAAGGGTTTGTTCGGCAAACCCAGCCACGCAACGCGGAGGCATCAAAGCTCCTGATAGACAGCATTAAAATCCCAAAGCCCCTGACCATCGAAATAGCCCGCAAAGAAACCCGACTTATGGCCGACCTACTCGCAGAACACCCGCAGATTGAGGTGGTTCGTGAGACTCTGGAATTGGGCTCCTTTAGAGTGACGGATGACGCCGGGAACCAGCTGTTAATTGAACGTAAGCGGTGCGCCAGTGAAGACGTCGACGATGATTTCGAAAGCAGCATGAAAAAAGGCGGCCAGCTTTTCGACATGGCGGCACGCTTAAAGTTTGAAGTGGACAATTCTGATCACCAGGTAATCCCTATCCTGATCCTGGAAGGAAATCTGCATACCAAGGCATCAACTCTGCTGATCCAACAGCTGGATGGCGCCATAAGCTACCTTGCCGCGGTTCAGCGAATCAGTGTTCTGACCAGCCTAAACGCAAATCACTCTGCTTACATGATCGCCAAGCTGGCCGGCCATTTCATTGAGGGGAGCTACGAGCCTTCAGTGAGCCGCGGGCCTAAACCAAAAACCTTGTTCAACCAGAAAATCCACGTCCTGGAATCCATACCAGGCGTAAGCACTCACATAGCAGAAACTTTGTTGGAACGATTCGGCTCAATCAAAGCCATTGCCGCAGCATCGCAGGGCGAACTGGCTCGGGTCAAAGGGGTAGGTTTGAAGCGTGCCAGAGAGATTAGTGACGTATTGGGCCGTTGAAGACGCTGACCAGCTTTAAGAAAGCAAAGGATTCAAGTACTTCAGGGTCGTCGCATAACCAGCGTTAATTTAGTAGACATATATGGCTATTATGGTAACGTATTGGCCTACAGATTGAGTCCCAATAACCGCGATACAAAGGATAGTCGTTTCAACCGAGTGAATAGAATCCAATCCGCTCACAGGTTTCTAAACCAGCAATGACCTGGCAACTGCCAGAACACCCGGCAACCGCCACATCGGGACAGATCACCATGACGGCTCAACAGATACAGTCACCACCAATCCCTAAAGATAACGCCTATGCGTCACAACCCATAAGCCTGCGCGTGGTTAAGGGTGCCCTTGTGCCTGTCTCCGATGCCGACACCGAAACGCTGCGCCGATTTCGTTTGCGAGTGGGACAGTTGGTGGTCGCCAGTATTGACCGCCCAAGGCACCCCGAAGGCTTGCGGTTGCTGCACAGCTTTGCTCAGCTTATATCTCAGAATGTAGAAGGGTTTGAACACCACACGGCACATCAGGTGATCAAGAAGCTGCAGGCTCAAAGTGGCGTAGGCTGCACTATGATCAGCACTAGCCTACGGGATTTCTGGCGAACCCTACTGCCGAGCATCAGCGATGCCTTAGCGCCAGGGGCCGTAAATGGTTTCGAGGAAATATCGGATATGGTAAACGCCGGCGCTGGTGACAGGATGATCACCGGCTACCAGCCTAAGTCTTTGTCAGCCGCTACCATGGACGACTCTGAGTTTCAGGAGATCTTCGACGGGCTTTGCCGGTATGTCGCGCTTACGTACTGGCCAAGCATGACGGCAGAGCAGGTTGCAGAGACAGCTAGGCTAATGCCAGACAGCACACCTTAACCCTGCTGGCGCCTGCGTTATTGACCTGGGGCATCAGAACCTGACAGCTCAAGCTCTTCATGGACCATTGCAACCCCATCCGCGGCTTCGGCCCACGTTGTTTGCTGAATGTTTTCAGTCAAGGCATCCTTTTGGATCAGGTCGACCCCTGACAGCTGGACGCTCTGAATCAAGTGACGCTTGATGTCGCCAACATTACACAAACGGAAAACATCATCACGAACCACAAAGCTTTCCGAGCCTGGACGACTCCCATCAGAAATATTAAGGGCATAGCATCCAAGGTCAGCTGCAACTTTTAGTGCGCCTTGCATTGGCTCTAAGTCAGCGTATAAACCGTGGACGAGCATGGCCGCTGCTTCTTTAAACCTTGCAACCTCATCTGGTGTTCGCCGCTGAGCCTGGGGGAATAAAGGCGCTTTTTTGTAGACCAGCCCAGCTGCCAGCATTGAAGGCGTCAATTTTGTTAATTCGTCACGATCGGGATGAGACATCCAGTGGCCAGTATTAACAGACTGTTGATCGTTGAGTACCGAATGAGTAACCCACCCTTTTATCGCGCCATTAGCCAAGCCGACCTCCGGTTGACCTGGGCTCAGGCGTAACACTGCATCTGAAATGCGTTTTGTCCTGTCTGACCTCAATTCACTTTTGATCTCAGCCAGTGTTTCAAATTCGCCTGTTGCCTCGTTAAGCATGGAAATATTTGCTGAAAATCGCTTATCACTCTCGTTATGGCTGTCCGTAACAAAAAGTGCGGGCGGCTGAAAAACGTCCCGAGTGCCGGCGCCTTTCGGAAGCCTGAAAGTTAAAGGCCGGTTCTCCGAACCTTTATGACCGGCGAGCAAAGCTAATTGAATAAGTTTCTGTGCACTATCGCGCAAATACGATGGCGCATAATCAGGAGCCACAACTTGTCGAGAAATGCTGTCAATATCAGCATGAATCTCCGCTAGTTTAATCTCATGAGCTGCCACGCCTAAATCGCCGTTTGATCCTGTAAGATCGCGCCACCGATTAAACAAAGCGCTCACCTGATCCTCGACGTCTTTATCTGCAACCAAAGGCTCCAGCTCAGCCGCTATATTCAGTATGTAACGGACAGCCACCCCAGCGTTCTCATCATGGCTTAAGCAATCGTTTTCCGGACAGCTGATAATCGTATGGCGAGCACCCGGAGCTGTGACCACAAGGTGCTCAGGCAACCGTTTATCAAGCGGCGCTACAATGACAGGTGACCCGGCATCACTTTCGATGACGCAAATTTCGTTACGTCCTTGCTTCGCCAAATTCAACAAAACATTGCGATCGTCCCGTAAGGTTGTATCCAGGTACCGAACTGAAGGATTGACTGGATCAAACTGTGAGGTTGATAACGCCTTTCGCAAGGCTCCAGTAACCAAGCCTGCAGGTAACTGGTCTTGTGTTGAGAACGGAATAAGGTGTGATGTGGATGGGACCCCCAGTGCAGTCAGATCAAATTTCTTATCTATGACGTTTTTCCAATAATCACTGGTCGCAATGCCCTCCTCCGCTGGCAGGTTATACCGAAGCTGATTCTGACCGCTGACTAATACACTGCTCACCCTGGCATGCACAGGCGCAATGGCCTGATCACCCTCCCCGGCCAGTATCGCTTCAAAAACCTGCTTAGCGAACAAGACAGTCTCAGCGACTGATAGCGTTACCCGACTCTCATCTGACTGGTTGCCCGGGAATTGCCCATCAAAGTAGTGTCCAAAGTCATCAAGCAGATCACGGTTTGTCAGCTCATTCGCCTTAGCCCGCACAGTCGACAGATCATTCCCTGGCTGCTCTCTGATAGCAGCTACGTTACGTGCAATTGACGCCCTGCCATCGTCGGTGTCGCGCCAGGACTGAAACTGCACCGGGTCAATGTCAGCGTGACAAACGGCCGCTATTTTATCCGCCAGCTTCTGATGATCGCCCAACACCCCACGTATGGCCCTCCTATCCTCGGTCGATTGGAAGTCTGGAGACTGATAGGAAACCGACTCCATGGACGCCGTCAGGCTGGAAAGCTCTTGAGTAAGGGCATAGCGTTGCTGGCGTATCGATGGGTTTTGAGCAGCCTTGATCTGCTGTACGGTGAGTTGATCCAAATTTTTACTTTCGAATGACACTACTGGATCATCCGGCGCTAACGCCGTCGCATTTAGATAGGAGAGAGAGTTCGCCAGGCCCTGGGTGATCGTACGCCGATCTTGATTGTCTGCCGCGGCGTTTGTCAGCTGCCCCAAATGTTGATCCAGTGACTTCAAATAAACAGGCATAAAAACGCTCCACTCTGAAAAGGCAGCATGCCCATTGCGGGCAAGAATATGGAACTAATATACCCAATACGAAAACCCATGGCACGAATCGCCATGCAGCCTGTTCACTTTGGTTGACAGATGAGATTGTAGCCGTGGAACGTTAACAGACGATTGGGATCAATAGGCCTTTGGTTGCAGATACCGGTTCAACTACGGCAGATCTCCAGAAACGTTTTAATCCACTTCGTTTCGGCCGGCCTCGGTTCAAGTTGATATATTTTTACGATGCGATAAAAACGGGCCACATAGCCGCACTGGCCTGCAGGTGGCAACCACTGGTCAGGGCCTCTATCACCTTTCGAACGATTCAAACCCAACTCCACCGGCCACAAATTCACAGGATCGTTGGCGAAAATCTCCCGACGTTCTGGTGTCCACTCCCGTGCACCGCGAGTCCAGCTCCAGGACAAGGGCAAAACGTGATCAATATCAATATCGGAGGCATTTTGAATGACTTTGCCTGTGAATGGGCTGACCCAGCGTCCGGAAACAACCCGGCAGCGTTTTGCAGAGGCAAATCGCACTGGCGTTGCGGAGGTGGCAATCAACGCTTCGGCGCGGCTATTTTGACAGTCTCCGTCCGAATCGTCCCAGCCGTGACCGTACGCAGAGCGATCGTACGCTCCGTCCTCTACAGATGCCGGTGTTACTGGCGATGAAGTAACGCCTTTTGGAAGCCGGCCGCCCGCGGCCAGGCAACCCTGCAAAGAATCAAAGGCCGTGAAATTCACAGTACGATCGTACCAAGCGCTGTGTGACGGATGACAAAGCCCACTACTGGAGCGCTTTACAAGCTCTGCCTGGACAGGCCCGGCCAAGAAGAAGGCAAGGCATACGCCCATCGCAACGCGAGGCACAGTGACTTGGTAAGCGGTCATGGGCCCTACTCCGGCTTTAGGGTTAGCTCGAAATCGCCAATGTGTTCACCGACAACATCGTACACTACTCGAATATTCATAAAGGGCACCTTTGACAAAGTGCTTATCTGCGGGTCTTGCACAAGCGCTGCTCGCAAACCAGACAGCAATGCAGCGTTACCCTCACCCACTGAGTAGTATTCTTGTAAAAACGCCAGGGGAAGATTGGCCCCATTTGCCTGGGCCATATTGTTCACCATCCCCAAAAATACCGTCTCGTCCAGCGTGTAGTCGAATCGAAACTCGCATAAGCCATGGGTGATTTCTACCTTCACACTCTCAAGCGTGGTGGTTGGATCAACCTCAAGAGGAAGCTGACTGGCGAGCTCTTTCCCGCCCGCAGCAACCATATCGCAGAAGGCCAGCTTGTCATCGTCCGTAAACTCCGAAAATTCTTTCCCAAACTCGAACGCTAGTGCCTCCACGGTTGGCTCCGCCATGTACTGGCGCCTGAGCTCTTCGTCGCTGAGATCAGTCTCAGTGGCGGTCCCAGCTGCGGATTCCGATTCCTGTTCGGCGCCCAATACAATAGCTGGGCTCGAAATAGCCGCGGCAAACGTCAACCACGCGATATGTCTGACCAATAAATTCATGAAATACTCCTGATTATGCGAAGACGACCATGATAACAACCCCCGGGCGCCCAGAGGCTTTTTTGGAACAAATAGCGGGTCAGAGAAAGCGGGTTCGGCTGTCGAGCGGAGCAATGTCAGAGCGGGTGTCACCGTGATGATACAGAGCTGCTAAAAACGCCTTTTCTTCGGGAAGATTTGCCTCTTCAATCACCGTGCGCCAAACCTTTCCATACTTGTCTGGGTTCCAGCGGTAACCGCGGCCGGAGAGCGAGTCCTTCACATCGAATGGGGCGCCTACGGCTTTGATTGCATACTGTTTGGCCTGCTCGCTAAGAACGATCTGCTTTGTTGCCTCTGGACAGCAATGCATCAGCCAGGCAACCGCCAGACAATCCACCTCGGCCCGATGACCCGTGTAGAAATAGCCACTTTTCAGCAACAGATATTCCAGCTTCGAGCTCTCAAACCCAAGGGCCCGCCAGCTCACACCCTGAAATGAACAGGCCCATCGGCGACCGGCGTGCTGAGGTAGCCTTTTTTCGAAGAAGCCGCGATCGAATGACGAATTGTGAGCGAGGATAATCCCGTCGCCGGCCAGTGCCTGAGCCAGCGCTCCTTCATCCAGGCGCCGCCCGGCCACCATGTCATCCGTTATGCCGGTTATTTCGGTGATCACGGCCGGTATTGGGATTCCGGGATCTTCATACTGATCCAGCATGGACACGATTTCAGTCAGCTGGCCCGTCGACGGACTAACCCGCACCTTCACCAAGCCAAGCTCAATGATCTTGTCATTTGCTGCGCTTAAGCCCGTGGTCTCTAAATCAAGAATACTGATCTCGATCTCGTCACCAACATCTTTGGCAATCTTTATCGGAAACTGAACGCCCGGCTGAGTAACGGGGATCAGTTCGAGCAGTCGGAATTTGCCAGGAGCGCTTTGGATATCCGCCAACCGGTCTAGAGGGAATGCGTTATTCATATGCGACGCTCTCCGAGGCTATACGCGCTTAATGGGGCGAAGTGGCGCCTGGGCCAACTTGCCCTGGTCGCTGAAGGTAAAGCCGGCCAGGTCAAAACCCTGCCGATGGAGCAGAACCAGCATCTGGATAGTCAGTGCATCCATCATGGTGGTACGGCGGTGCGACGGCAGCTCGGGATCGCGCAGCTTGCGGTCCAGCTCGGATCGGGTCTGGGTGTGGCCCAGTCCGAACAAAAATCCAATCTGCATGGGTGAATAGCTGTCGGCCAACTCGTTGTACGCGTCCATGAACACCTTGCGGCGGTCATCGGCGGTCGGCTTTGCGTTGCGTTGCTGGGCAGTTGATTTTGAGTCGGTCATGTCGGTCATCCTGGTTTCTGTTAGCTGGCGGCCCGCCTGGGCTGCTCGATGAACAAATCATAGGCCATTGGCATACTGAAACCAAATATAATCTGAAAAGGCACTAAAAATTAATCGAAAAAAAGTTAAAGAAACCCGCAGTTTAAGATGTGCTAGGGTTGCTTATTATAGGCCATTGGCCTATAATTTAGTTATTGAGTAAGAGGGGGAAACACCCTCAAAACAGGCAATTGCCGACCCAGGAGAAAGACCATGCAGACCCTGCAAGAGAACCAGATTAACCTCTTTAATCTTGATGATGCACCAGACCCTCGCGATCGTTACGGCAGCCCGGACCTGGCCAGTTACGGCACTGTGATTGTGTTTTTTTCTGCGGGCAAAGACTCAATCGCCTGCGTGCTGCACCTACTTGAAATGGGCGTGCCAGCGAGCAAAATAGAATTACACCACCACGAAGTCGACGGCAGAACCAGCGACCTGTTCGATTGGCCAGTTACGAGCGCCTACACACGGGCATTCGCAAAAGCCCTTGGGCTCAAACTGTTCTTCAGTTTTAAAGAAGGTGGCCTCGAAGGGGAGATGCTTCGCGAGAACGCCCTAACCAAGCCCGCCTGGATCGAAACCCCAGATGGCCTGATCAAGAGTGGCGGCACCACGGGCAAGCTCAGCACTCGGCGCAAGTTTCCGGCAGTCACCGCCGCGTTGGGCAGCAGATGGTGCAGTTCGTATGGGAAAATCGATATTGGCTGCAAGGTTATCACCAGCCAAACCCGCTTCTGCAACTCCCGAACCCTTGTTTTAACAGGAGAAAGAGCGCAAGAATCAAAAAATCGTGCCAAATATCTGTCGTTCGAGCCACACCGTACCGATCGTCGCGCCGGCCGCCTAGGTCGTCATGTAGACCACTGGCGCCCGGTTCACGCGTGGGATGAGAAGCAAGTCTGGGAGATCATGGAACGGCACAGTGTCCGGGCTCACCCCGCCTATGAACTGGGCTTTGGTCGCTGCAGCTGCCAGTTTTGCATCTTCGGGTCCGCCAGCCAGTGGGCCACCGTGCGCCAGATCGACCCGGTACGCTTTCAGCGCATCGCAGACTACGAAACCGAGTTCGCCTACACCATTCGCAACGGCATCAACGTCAACGAACTGGCTGACAAGGGGACGCCCTACCCCGCCGCAACGCCCGAGCGTGCCGCCGTGGCCCTGAGCCGGGAATACAACCTGCCCATCATCATGGACACCTGGGAGATGCCAGCCGGCGCCTTCGGTGAGAGTGACGGTCCCACTTAGGACTGGGCCCACCCGGGCCAAACCCAAGATTCCGCCTAAGCCTCGCCCTGAGGCTTTTTTCTTGGCGGAAGGCGCGAGCCGACCGCCCTCATGAGGAAAGGGCAACGCCCGATCCGACATAGAAGCAAGGGCTGAAAGCCCGCCCAGCGCGAAGCGATGAATTGCACATCGATCGGTCACCTCCCCTGCCCCAATCCATACCACGCTCCGAAAAACCGCCCTTCCCTTTAAAAGAAGTCTCTGCAGTGAAAAAGCGGTTAAAACCCGTAAAAATGACAACCAAAGTGGACAACCTAACTCCGCATACCTTTCGCTGCAGACCGTTTGATATACGATAACGTCACATAACCCACTATGGAGCATAACCGTCATGAGCGAATCAGCCGCGGCTTACAAAGATTCAGCCCTTAAGTACCACACGTTACATAACCTAGTGGCTGACAACCCTGTGACTCGCATGACGGTTGAGGCAAACGAATCTCTGTACGCGCTTGAATGCATGTGTTTCGACATAAGTGAGAAGCTTTCGGGCATTGCGGCAGACGCTGTAGTCCCTGTAATCGCACGGATGGTCGACGACCGGCTGTGGCGCAAGACAGCCTCGGGGTTAGGCAAAGCCGATGACACTCTTTCTGATAGTCGGTTCCCCGTTAATCAACCCGATATGCCGGTCAGTGTTGCAGCGCTACGGTGCGCACTGATTGGACACATTCCGCGGGACAGTGAACTGGCCGCATTGCGTGAATGCATAGAGATTTTGGTGGCAGCAGCTTACAAGCGGCCAGTTGACCGCACTCTGTTTTCAGAGGAAAGCCTGGCATCGGCTACCTGGGAGCAAGAGAGTGCCTATCAGAACTTTGAAAACGCTCGGCAAGCGGTACGCCGGAAGAAAGGCTCAACGTTGGGGAAAATCACATGCCAGTAAATCTGAGAACGCTAGACCGTCATAGCGAAGAGATCCGAGGGTTGGAGAAGGCGCCCGTTGCGACAAAACTAGCGCGGCAGCTTAAAAAGACTTTGGATTTTGTTAAAAACACAGCTTTAAGATTTGAGCCTGAAACAACGGCGCTCAAAACTCAAACATTGAGCGAGTTTGAAACCGTAGGTCAAGAGCGGCCAGCCTCTACTCGCGCAATACGCCACCGCCTAATGGAATCGCTGAATGATCGCATTGCTCAGGTAGAGAACATGGGCCCATCAGACGCTACCGCGCTGGCAAAGATTCACACCGAACATCAAGGCTTGGCGCACCTGGCCACTTTGATTGCCAGCCAAGACGTGAGCCCCTGCCGAACAGAAGCGTTCATTGCAACGGACCGGGGGCAAAAGGCTCTTCAGCAATTAGCCACCGAAGCACGACGGGTTCACCCAGATAACCAAAAAAGTTTCCGGTTAGCCTTGGCTAAAAGCATGGCGGGCGCCCTGGCTGAGAATTTGTACGAACACCTGGAAGAGCAATTTCCACCCAGGGGCTCCAAGGTTCAGGTAATGCACCCCGCCGATCGGGACATTCTGACGTTAGGTAAAGACTTAATGGCTGTCATTCGGCATCAGGGCCGGCCGGTAGCAGCTGGCATCGTGGAGTACCTGGAGGCCGGAATCGATGATGACCAGTTCGAACTCGGCGACCAGTATCTGACAGAGACGTTCTGGAATACCGCAATCGCCCAAGGCTTTGATAAATCTTTGGACTCATTTAGCGAACTCACAGCCAGCGTCCGTTTGCAGGATCAGATTTCCGCCACTGATGCATTGAAACTAATCACAGATCAGATGCCAGCACTCTTTGATAAAACTGAGTTAATGCGTAACCCGAGCGTCACGTTCATTGAGTCGGATACGAAAAATCAAATGGCCGCATTGAAGCGTCTCGGGCATTCGGGTGAGAACACGACGCTGGTGGTACCGGACGAAAACGGGCAACCCATTGCTATTACACCCAAGTCATCCGAAATGCCGGATACCTGGATGGCTGGAGCCCCAGGGAAACGACTGCAGGTGATCAAAGTATCGCCGGACATGGATGCCTTCGAACGTTTACATATCGCTCAGGAAGCCATCAATGACAGCGCTGCTCTAAAGTCTGTCTCGGATTTCCCGAACGCTGTAAAACAGCTGTATCAACAATGGCGCGACCTGCCTACAAACGACAAAGGCACTTTGAGAGCCGGGCTTGACGACATTCAGTATTCGATCCGACAGCTAACCGCAACTCAGGCCCCGCCCGGGTTTGGCGATCGCTTGGAAGGTCAACCTCTTCGCGATCTGGTTACGCTGAGCTTATTAGCCAGCACCGGTGCATCGGATAGAACCCCCCTGCCGTTTTCGTTGCCGCGCGACATTGCCACCATACCCTCGAGTCAGCCACCCGCTGCCGAGGTCTGCATCTCAGAAACGGAGAGTGGTATTTATAAGGTTGACTGGCGCTCTGTGATGCCAAGCGGGGAAATAGCGGATGAGTCATATCGGAGATTACGCGATATACCTAGCGGACAGGTCCCCCAGGAAATCGACCGAATATCGGCTGAACACAATGAAAGCTTTGGCTTAACCCAGCCAAACATCCCAGGACTCGCCACGTACGACACAGGATTGAGCGGTAAATCCCAGTTTGTTGGACACTGGCTCAGCGATCAGGAGAAAGAGCAATTGACTCAGCATACGCCGGCAAAACTCATGTACCGGGATGCACGGGGAGAAGCTTACTTTCGCCCTGACGACAGCTTTGCCCGGTCACCCGAGGATGCGGCAACCCGGAGCTTCGCAATCGTAGAGATGGTGCATGGTGGGTCAATTACCGAAGAGCAGACCTCTATGATGATGGAATTCGCTGAATTCGATGGTGATTACCTACTGGATGCGTCTGGTGAAGATATGGTGGGCGCTCCAAAGTTTCGGATTGACCCAATCCTCTGCGCCACTGCCAGCGATATCGATATGAAAACAGTTATCGTGCAAAAGATTGCGCTGTCAGACGCATCAACCTTGAACGCCGCGGTCATGATAAACCGCGTAAATCGTACGCCGTGGGGCTTAGCGCACAACCAAGTTCAGGACCTAATGTCGGGTAATTTTGACGATACGGCGGCCCCATCGCCATAATGCACGGTAATAAAAAGATAGGGAACTTATTACACTAGATTAAGGTATCCTATGCTACGGTAAACGTGCCGTTGTATATTACACAAAACCAACCATTACTCAGGTTCAGGAAAATCCAATGACAAGTACGACCCCCGAAACGCCGTACACAGCATCACAGACAGATCCAACTGACTCGTCTGCCATGAGCAGTTCGGAGAAAAAGACGATCCAGCTCGTGTACTTCCTGCAAGCCTTGGGTTTTGTTTTTGGACTGACGTTTATTGCCGCTGCCATCATCAACTACGTCAAGCGCGCTGACATGACATCTTATTTAGCAAAATCGCACATGTCGTTTCAATTACGAACCTTTTGGTGGAGCGTGATTTGGACAACCCTAAGCATGGCTCTGTCGCTGGTCATCATTGGCTATTTCACGCTGATTGCCGCTGTTTGCTGGACGCTGTACAGGGTGATTAAGGGTTTCATTCGTCTGAACGACAACAAACCGATCTAAAGCACCGCACATGTATATGTGACCGCTGAAAATGGAGTTACGGCGGTCACTCCTTAGCACGTTTAAGGTGACCTGAATGCTGAGCTTACTCCAATCGCAGATAGATGATTTAAAAGCCGAGCGGAATCCATCGCTACCCGCGCGCGCCCTATCAAGAGTGCCAACGCCACGTGTCGATCAACTTGCGCATCAGGTTGCCCGAGCGGTTGACGACCAGGATATTGAGGCGCTAGGCGATGCAGTCTCTCAGTTAAGTCAGGCACCCCTACCTTCTACCTTGTTTCACTTCATTAGCCACAACGCCAAGCCGGCAAGCGCTGAGAGCAGCCTGAGATCTGCTATCCACACGTGCCTGGTCAATGACCATTGCGCGTATCTTAGAGTGCTCGTGACCATTGATATGATGGCCAGAACATTGATGCAGCAACGCCACGCCTATTCATCCATAGCGCGTGCTGGCTCGGATACAGAGGAATATGTGCTGACTGGCCTAAAATTTAGACCATGTATACCGGCAGTAACAAGGGTGCGCTGCAAAAGCGTTTTGGATTGCTACTCGATGGCTGACGTCTCAGACCACCGGTATATTGGCAACCTGTGTTATGAAGCTCGCGCTATCATTCAATCTATTGGGGGCAGCCCCACTACCGCGGATGAAACTGTGGCCCTTCGCAAAGCCACCCAAATGTTACTTGTGATGGGCTTCGATACGTCAATGAGTCGAGTAGTGCTGGCGGACGGCAATGAAACCATCACCAATCTGATCGCAAAAACGTGTATTCAGCCACTTGGCAACAAGGTTGTAGGGCGAGTACGGGATTCATTGCAGGCTGACGGCAAATGGCTCAGCGTCGATATGGTCCCAGAGTGGCTATATGAGCCTACTACCCCAGCGGCTTACGAATCGTATCTTTCAGATCACGAAGTCAGCTATCTGGGTGACGAACATCTTGGTCGTCTGTTAGCGGAACGTCTACACACGAAAATACCAAGTAATGCTCAGCACCTAATACAAGCCTCTTCGGCCCGGGAAAAACAGCGCGCGTTTGCTGAATTGTTTTTGTTTCGCTCACACCAAGAAGTGAAGATTTTGAAGACCGCGCACGTTATCTATACCCAAGATGGTGTGATTAAGGCGATTACAGAGTGCGATGATATGGCCTGTATGGCCGAATCTGAAGGCTACATTGTTGAGGCGAACGCCAGTCTGGCAGAGGTTTTAGAAACAGTGAACCAGAATGATTGGTCCGTATACTGCGACGAAACACGTAGATTGCTTGAGTTGGCCGCCTCTGACGTTGCCACGAAATGCGGAGAAACAGATTTCACCCTATCTTAATCCAGTTGCTCAAGGGCAGTTATTCGGGTGGGGGAAAGGGCCATGTAATCTATGAGCACTGACATCGCTTCATCAATGCCCAGGCAAATCACTGCCTTGTACCCCTGCTCAGCCATGAGATCAACCCACTCTTTTTGTGATTCAGTGACGGCCGCGTTATTTGGCGCCGCCGCCTTGAATTCAATCCAAAGCCCAATGTAACCACCGCGGGCAACTGGTAACAGCAAGTCGCTCACACCGGCGCGGACACCCTGGCGCTTTAAGCGGTACCCCTCAAACTTGTTGCTGCGCGAACCACCGTTGGGAATATGTATCAGCAATTGCCCGACAACAGGAAAACGCATGCGGAACTCATCAATAACGACGGTCTGCTCTTCGCCTTCAATTTCTCCCTTTGCACGCTTTTTAGGTTTCGATGACGCCGCTAAGTCTGCCAGAACATCACTCTGAGACAGCTTGGTAACATTGCCTTCTGCCACTTTCGAGCTGGCGGACTTTGGCTCGGCGCGTCCCTTACCGGCGACCGGTAGCTTCTGCAGTGCGGCATCCAGCTGTGCCGCGATCGCTGACGAGACATTTTTAGCTCGCCTAAGCTGGTCCACATCGGAGATACTACCTATACGCACAAAAAATCCTTTTCAATAAGGCGGGCCGTAATATAACCTACCATAACAATGTAACACACAGCTTCATTGTAAATTGCCTATCCAGGCGATATATCGCAACTGCGAAACCGGAGAAAACATGAAAACATCGACGCTCATTAAAGCGAAACTGTTACTCGTCACAGCAACACTGTCATTACCTGTTAGCGGATATTCAGCCGGCGCTGCCTCGCAATTCCTAATAAAAGGCGAAGGCGTTGTCAGCTACGTTATCGATGGCGACACCATGAACATCGTGCCGAACAACCCTTACCACTGGGACGCCCTGAAATCCAAAGCTGAGGAGGCTCAGGCCCGCTATCAGCGCGACCTAAATATTGAGCGAAACTTCGATAGAGTCAGAGGCACATTTCGCACTCGGATAGGCTCGATCAACACTGCAGAGTCCGTACACAGAAATAAATCATTAAACACCTCCGCAGGTAAAGACGCTTCCGATTACGCGCGTACCCTTTATTTCGCGGAAGCTGGTTACGTTTGTGTGCTGGGACATTGGTTACTATGGGCGACCAATTTGCTCAGTAGGTACACAAAATTTTGATTTTGGCCTGATCATGATTGAGTCCGGATACTCAAAATACATCACTAAATATAACAAGCACCCATTCTGGCACGACCAATACCAGAACGCAGATCGCAACAACCGTTGACGCTGGCGCCTCGTAAACTTATATTCCATTCAGCTGGGTATTATCCTGGTGTACAGGCAGACGCCAAACCTGAGATCGTTACTCAAAGGAATCACGACAATGACAACTGAGCGAAAAAGAATGACGCTTGGCAGTCGCAGCCCCAACAAGCAGCGCCAAAATCAGCTCCTTAGTAGCCATGAAAGCGGCAATACGACGGTACGCGTTGCCCTCGGCCCATCGATAGAAGATCAGCTAACGGAATTGCTCAGCCACCAGGAGCGTGAAGGTGACGCCCCTGCCGCGCGCCTGAAAAGCACAGACGCAACGTTTAACGCATCTGGTGAGCGAGTCATTCTCATTAGACGAAACCCTTTTGCAGAGAAGTCAGAATATGAGCCCGCCGCCACTGCCGCAGGCGCTAAAGCTCTCAAGCAATGGGTTAATGCTGGTCTTTCAGAACTTTATCCAAATGATCATCGGGTATTTTCGGAGCGGGACTTGATTAGAACCGTCAACGAAGCGGCCCGACAGGATAAAAATGAATCGAGAAATGCCTGGTCACGATACACAGATGCCAACACCACGTTCATTGAAGAAATTGTTCACGTTTTCGACGAGCAGAGCCGGGTGTACCGTAAAGCGCAGTGGACGATCACCAATAAAGCCCGTGAAGTGAACATGCTTCACGAGGCTGCTGCAATGAACCGCCTTGCCCACATAACGTACCTGATCAAAGATCAGTACATCATCACTCCGGATGGCATTAAGAGTGCCAGGGCTGCCCAGATGCTTGCGCTGATAGATAGCCTGCCAATTAACCAAACTCGATGGGTTGACGCAGACCTCAGAATCGAGCTTGCCG
>NZ_AAXY01000036.1 GCF_000169375.1 Marinobacter sp. ELB17 | reverse complement strand
CCCGATGTGCTTACGGAAACAACGGCCGACACCGGGTTTGCGCTTATTATGTCTACCGCTCGTCGTGTGGTGGAGTTGGCCGAGCTCGTTAAGCTGGGCAACTGGGTGGAGCATATCGACAAACCGCTGTATGGTCTTGATGTGCACAGTAAAGTACTGGGCATTATTGGTATGGGGCGCATAGGTGCCGCCGTTGCCAGGCGTGGTGCACTCGGTTTTGGTATGCGCGTGCTTTATTCCAATTCATCGCCTAAACCAGCCCTTGAAAAAGAGCTCGGCGCCCTGCGTTGCGACACGGACGAACTCTTGGCCCAGTCTGATTTCGTTTGTATCACCGTGCCGTTGACGGCCGAAACTCATCACATGATTGGCGCCGACGCGTTTTTGAGGATGAAGTCCTCGTCGATCCTGATCAATATTGCTCGAGGTAAGGTGGTTGATGAGGCTGCTTTGATCGCTGCGCTCAACGAAGGCCAGATTGGTGGCGCTGGTCTCGATGTATTTGAAGAAGAGCCGGTGTCCGCTGAATCTCCTCTCCTGCAGATGCCGAATGTTGTCGCCTTGCCTCATATTGGCTCAGCTACTCACGAAACCCGTGCGGCGATGGCCAAACTCGCCGTTGAGAACCTGATTCTGGCGTTACAAGGTAAATCACCGAGGAACGCGGTCAATGAGCAGGTTCTGTTGGCCAAGTAACATCACAAGGAACTTTGGATGAAGGATCAGCACAGGCGATTGGCTTCAATTCTGAATCTGCATGATTTTGAAAAAGCCGCACGAGGACATCTTCCACGTCCCATCTTCGGTTACATCTCCAGCGCAGCAGAAGATGGCAAGACACTGCACGCCAACCGGAGTGCTTTTGATAATTACTGTTTCCTGCCACGTGCGCTCGTTGATGTCTCGAAGGTCTCACTGCAAACGGAGCTTTTCGGCAAGCAGTATGCAGCGCCCTTTGGTATTGCTCCCATGGGAATCAGTGCCCTTTCGGCCTATCGTGGCGACAAGGTATTGGCTGAGGGGGCGGCTAAAGCCAACATTCCTATGATCATGAGTGGCTCCTCGCTGATTCCCATGGAGGATGTCAGTGGGCCAAATGGCACAGATTGGTTCCAGGCGTATCTACCGGGTGATGAGGAAGGCATCGAAGCACTGCTTGCACGGGTTGAAAAGTCGGGATTCAAGAATCTGGTGATCACGGTTGATTACCCGGTTCCGCCCAATAGTGAGAATCATGTTCGTAGCGGTTTCTCATCACCATTGCGGCCCAGTGTAAGGCTGCTTATAAACGGTTTGCTGCGGCCACGATGGTTATTTGGCACCTTTATTAGAACCTTGATAAATTTCGGAATGCCGCATTTCGAGAACAATTACGCCACGCGTGGCATCTCGGTTATTTCAAAAAACGTCAATCGGGACTTTTCTGGTAGAAGCCACTTGAACTGGGAGTCGCTGGCGTTGGTTCGCAGGCTTTGGCCCGGAAATCTGATTGTCAAAGGCATACTGCACCCTCAGGATGCCCTAAAGGCGGAAGCTGCAGGTGCCGATGGCATTATTGTCTCGAATCATGGTGGGCGTCAGCTCGACGGCACCATTGCACCGATGAATGTATTAAGCGCAATTGTAAAAGCTGTGAGCCTGCCGGTCATGATTGACAGCGGATTTCGGCGTGGGAGCGACGTGCTCAAGGCGCTGGGTCTGGGTGCTAAATTTGTGTTTGTCGGCCGATCCTTCAATTATGCGGCAGCTTATGCCGGCGAGGAAGGGGTTAGTCACGCCGCGAAATTGCTCTCAGCAGAGATCCAGCGAAATATGGCGTTGCTGGGAATAAACAGGGTGGAGGAGATGAATTCTGAGCGAATGTGTTTGAAAGACGGACGGCCTCTTATCGTCTCATCATGAGTTAGTTGCGTATTCTGCAAGTTCTGATCACCCGTACTGGTTTTATCCGATCACCTGACCGACCCATTGCGTTTTCCCCCGGTGCCAGAATAGATGCGTGTTTTCCCAATTGCCGGAGGTGAATAAACGGCCTTAATGACTCTATTAAAACCTTCGCGTTATTTTGCCTTGGCCGGCTTCCTGCCGGCCGGGGTCGTCTTCTTAATGGTCTCATTCGAATACACGGGTTATTCCGCATTCGCAGTGGCGGCTTCGGTGTTGGCCGCGATTGCAGTCGCTATTTTCAGCTTTGGCGTCCGCGCCTCTCGGGTCGTGTTCGTGCTGATCGCGATCGCATTAGTGCTTTGGGCCGCGCTGACGAATACGGGGTGGATGGCAGCGACCGCATTAGCGGCGCAGCGTGGTGCGATGGTGATGGCGTTGTTCACTGCCCTGACGGCGATCCGCAATGCCGCCATAAGCGCGCCGGCAATCGTCGAATGCGGGCGTTTCCTTGCACGGCAGCGTTCGGGGTTGCGCTACACCGCATTGACCATCGGCGGGCATCTGTTCGCGCTGGTTCTGCTTTATGGCTCAATATCGTTGCTGGGGACCTTGGCGACCGAAAGTGCGGCGCGCGAGCCGGACCTTGAAATCCGCAGGCAACGCACCCGCCGCATGATGATTGCGATCCAGCGGGGCTTTGCGTCCACCCTGTGTTGGTCGCCCCTGGGGTTTTCGATGATCATCAGCGTGTCCGTCGTTCCGGGTGCAAGCTGGAGTGCTGCTGCTCTGCCGGGGCTGGTCAGTGCGCTGATGATGCTGGTGATCGGATGGGGTCTGGACGCACTTTACAAGCCGCAAGTGAAATCGAATACACGCCCGCTGGAGACAGAGCGATGGGTGACGCAGTTGCGTCCATTGCTGGTGCTGTTGGGTCTTGTACTGGTTGGCGTCGCGTTGTTGCATATCGTCACGGGAGTCGAGGTGATCGGTGCGGTCATGTCGTTGATTCCCGTCATTGCCATTCTGTGGATCGCAATGCAACAACCCCCGGTTGGTTTGACGCGCAGCGTCAACGTCCGGCAGCGCGCTCTGCTGTTCGTCACGCGCGAGCTGCCCAGTTATCGCGGTGAGATCGTCTTGCTGTTCATGGCCGGCTTTATCGGCAGTTTGGGGGCATTCCTATTGCTGCCGCTGGTGCAGGCACAAGGGCTTGATCTGACAACGATCCCACCCTGGATTATCGTCGCCGCGATGGTTTGGATTATCCCCGTTACCGGGCAGCTGGGCATGAACCCAATCCTTGCCGTTTCGCTGCTGGTGCCCATTCTGCCTTCGCCTGAGGTTATGGGAATTCCCCCTACGGCGATGGTCGTGGCGATCACAGCCGGATGGGCGCTGAGCGGGGCGACCTCACCATTCACCGCTTCCGTCATGCTGGCTGCGTCTTTGGGCGGAGTGTCACCCCTGAGGGCCGGGTTGGGCTGGAACGGGGTGTATGTTCTTGCGGCCGGCGCTGCGCTGACCCTGTGGGCGCTAGCGCTTTTCTATATCCTTTGACCCGAGCGCATCACACTATATGCTGCGACAGCGCTCGACAGCGCTCGACAGCGCTCGACCGCCTCAAGCACGGATATAAACCCAGCCTTCGACTTGTCGCTCGGCCAGGGTGACCACGGCCGCCTCGACCTCAACGAGCCCTCGGGTATTATCAAGCCCTTGGGCAACGAGCGAATTGCGGCACAGTCGCAGCAGCGAGTCGGTCGCGTCAGGAGTGGCCAGGGCGGTTGCGACGGCGGCGCCGTTGGCGATAATCAGCACCTCGGCATCGGGCCGAGCATTTTGAAGGTTAGCGGCGTTACGCCGGGCGCGAGCCAGTGCCTCGGCCGTAGGCGCATGAAGTAGTACGCGAAGGGGTGTCATGGTGATCTCCAGGAGTGATGTCGTGGTCAATGGTGGTCAGTGGTTGCCAATGATTGCTTCGACACGCTGAACCAGCGGCGCGAAGTCGGGGAGGTCACGACGCTCGTCAAGCGGCAGATTGACGCTGAGGGTCTCAACAACCCGAGCGGGCTGACCCGCCTCTTGGTTACCCAGTATCATCACCCGGTCGGCGAGCAGTACCGCCTCTTCTATGTCGTGGGTGACGAAGACAATGGCGGCCTCGGTGCGCTGGCGCAGGGCGATCAGCTCCTGTTGCAATCGCCGGCGGGTGATGGCATCCAGCGATGCGAAAGGCTCGTCCATAAACAGCACTCTGGGCCGCACGGCCAACGCCCGCGCAATGCCAACCCGCTGCTGCTGGCCACCCGACAGCGTATGTGGCCACCGATCGGCGTAGGCATCCAGGCCGACCAACGTCAGCGGCTGCATGGCCCGCTCGCGCCGCTCAGCACGCGACAACCCAAGCCCTTCAAGTCCCAGTTCTACATTGGCGCGCACCCGCCGCCAAGGGAACAGTCGCGAAGCCTGGAAGACCATTGACCAGGCGCGGGTGCCGTCTTCCTTGCCGGCAGGAATGTCTACCTCGCCGGTCTGCGGGGCGAGTAAACCGGCAAGCGCCCGAAGCAGGGTTGACTTGCCCACTCCTGAGGCGCCTACCACTGCCACGAACTCGCGCGGGTAAAGCGCCAGTTCAACACCGGCCAGTACGGTAGTGTGACCAAAACCGAGGCTGAGGTCTCGAGCGTTGAGTACCGGTCCCGTGGAGTTGGCCCGTGCAGTCGTCACGCTGGGGGGCGTGATAGATGTTGTTACAGAGGTCGTCATAGCTATCGTCACGGCTGCCACCTTAACAATCGGCGCTGAATCAGCATGAATAAGAAATCGAACAGCGCATACAGTCCAGCGATGGTCAGCATGTAAACCACCACAATATCGGTGGCCAGAAGACTAGACGCCTCCATCATGCGCTGGCCAATGCCGGGAATACCAAACAACTCGGCGGCGACCACGGTCATCCAGCCCTGGCCGAGGCCAGCGCGCAGGCCGCCCAATATGCCGGGGGCCGCCGCCGGCAGGTTGACCTTGGTGAGGCGGGAAAGGAAGCGCCGCTGGCCGAAGGCCTGAGCCACCTCGTCAAAACTGGGATCAATCGAATGCACCGCACTGTAGCTGGCGAAGTAGTTGATCCAGAACACCCCAATACTGATGATGAACGCAGCCGCCGAAGGATTGATGCCAAACCAGATAATCGCGAAGGGTATCCACGCCAGCGGCGGGATCGGCCGCAGAAGGCGGGCCAGCCAGGCATGCAGCGCATCAAAACGTGGCAGCAGTGCTGCCGCGACGCCAACGGTTATGCCCAAGCTGGAGCCAAGAAGTAACCCCACGCTGTAGTGCACAAGGCTTGAACGCACCACGTCCAGCCAGATACCGTCGATCAGCTCGTACCAGAAAACCTGCGGAATCGAGGATGGTAACGGTACCAGGCTGCCTGGCAGCAGACCGCTGCGCAGTGCCAGTTCCCACAGCAACACGAAGGCAACGAGGCCCGCAGCGCTCAATAGGCTACGCCGAGAACGCGTCATGGTCGGGTTCATTGCGCGGACAGCTCCTTGCTTACCTCGTCGAAGAGTCGCGTGTCGAACAAAGCGTCAAGATCCACTTTTTTGCGCAGGGTGCCTTGGCTCAGTTGGAAGTCGTGCATGCGACGCGTGCCTTCTCGAATGGCGTGAGGGTCGCTGATGTAATTGGATGACGGCGAACCCAGCGCCGCTTCAACGGTGGCCAGGTCGATC
This sequence comes from Marinobacter sp. ELB17, assembly GCF_000169375.1. Classification (GTDB taxonomy): domain Bacteria; phylum Pseudomonadota; class Gammaproteobacteria; order Pseudomonadales; family Oleiphilaceae; genus Marinobacter. Next base: position 19,035 of record NZ_AAXY01000036.1, on the reverse strand, counting down.
AGTCGGCGGCCGACGAACTCGCGCACATGAGGCGCGGCGCGCTTGGGCTCATTCAACAGTATGTCGGTGGCCCGCAAATGAAGTGCCATCAGCTTACGCATCGCCTCGGGGTGTTCCGCCAGGGTAGCCTCACGGGCGGCCAATACGGCGCCCGGCTGGCCCGGCAACATTTCGGCGGCACGCACGACTACGCGTGCGCTAGCATCGCGTTCCTGAACCGTGGTTAGAATAGGTTCCAGAATCGAGGCGGCATCCACCGCACCGGCCAGCAGTACTTGCTGTACGCGGTCGGCGCCCATACCGATAACTTCCACGGCATCCAGGCCAACGCCCAGCTGTTCAATCAGCCAGTAGCGCAGCACGGTGTCCGGCACCGAGCCCCGGGGGAAGGTGGCGATCTTCGGCTTGCGACCCTGCTCCTCGGTGAAACGGGCGATGGCCTGGGCGGCATCGTTGTCCTCGAAGGTCACAGCGAAGTCGCCGCGCGCCACCAGGCCGATCTGCTCCTGAATGCTCGAGGCCAGCACTTTGATCGGTACGCCGTTGGCTCGCGCGACCATAGCCGGACCAATGCCAAAATACATGATATCTAACTCGCCGGAGGCCAGCGCTTGGACCATGGCCGGACCGCTCGAGAAGCGGGTCAGTTCCAGATTCAGGCCCGCTTCCTTGGTCCAGCCCTCGCCCTCCATGACGAACAGCTGCGCGACGGGCAGGATCGGCATGTATCCCACCTCAAGAGTAGTAGTGTGTTCGTCGGCCTGGGTCAGGCCGGAGAAAGCCAGCAGGCCGGCGAACAGGGCTGCTAGGGGAGTGCGAGCTGGCATCACAAGGGGAGCTCCATCAGGAAACATTGATTTTCAGTGTAGCGTCTTTTTATGTATAACTAAATGGAACTTAAGAACCAATCATTATAACCATATTTTTATAGCTTGACCTCCACGGGCGAAACGGATCGAATCAGAACGCCGGGCCGGCGCCACTGCGGAAGGGAAAGGGTAATCGCTGCGAAAGCGATTCGGCCTGTATTGAAACGATAGTGCTCTTATTACTTCGTTTCCAACTTCAAGATGAACTCAGTGTGATTCGTTGCTTTACGATGGAGCAGTGACGACTTCTTTTGTAACGTAGCTTTTGTTTCTAAGTACACGCCCTTAAATCGACCCACTTGCCCTCAGTCGAGCTGCGACACATTTTTTGAAGCCCGTTCCAGGTCCACGTTCCACGGTAGCAGTGCCTCCAGCTTCTCCAACGTGTCAGCGTCGGCAATGCGCGCTAGCACATGCTGGATATAAACCGAGGGCTCTAGACTGTTCGCTTTAGCAGTTTATGCCGAACCCAGAACTATGCCGCATCCCCCATTCGGAAGCCTGTATTCCCCGGACTTGCCGTCAGCCTATTCGGCATAGTTTGATCTCTCTCCCGTCATTCGATGAGGAGTAGAGGACATGACCGCTAATGCATACTTTACGTTACCAAAGGTACTTCGACGACTGCACGAAGGTCCGTTGGGGGATTACGTTGATCTGTATGCCGCACAACTGCTGAGAGAGGGGCATTGCTATCAGAGTGGGACGCGCTGTATCCGAATTGTGGGTGATTTCAGTCAGTGGTTGGCCCGCAAGCATTTCAATATTAATGACGTGGACGAGAGTCTCGTGGGGCAGTACCTTCGTTTCCGGACGCAATACCAACGGCCGTTTTGCAGCGACCGGCCTGCACTTTGCCGACTTCTCGGACTGCTCCGACAGATCGATGCCATCGCGCCACAAACAATTATCCCGCCAAAGCCACTTGAGCAAATCGAACAGGACTTCGAGCATTACCTGTTACGAGAGCGCGGACTTTCTCAAACAACGGCGATTCGACATCGCCCCCCGCTTCGGAAGTTTCTTCAGGAATGCTGTCGCGAGGGAACGGCAAGGTTTCTGAGACTTTCCTCGGAAGACATTGTCCGTTTTATAGCCGACCACGCTCATGACCATTCCCCCCGAACAGCAAGATCCATGTGCTGGACGCTGCGCGCATTCACTCGTTATTTGGTGTACAGGGGGTCTATCGTTGACGATCTCGCCGCCGCTGTTCGCTGTTCCCAGTGTGCGGAGCTGGCGATTCGGACCACTGCCTGATCATCTTCCACCTCCCAAGATCCAGCGTGTGCTCGATGGCTGTGACCGGACAACTGCGATTGGGAAACGAGACTATGCAGTGCTACTTTTGCTGGCACGCCTCGGATTGAGGGCCAACGAGGTTGCCACACTGGCGCTGGAAGACATCGACTGGCACTCGGGCTGACTGTACGGGGTAAGGGCCGTCAACTCGCCGTTATGCCCCTCTTGTCCGAGGTCGGCATTGCGCTGGCCGATTACCTGCAGCACGGACGATGGACGACCGACAGTCGCCGGGTATTCATCCGTTCACTCGCTCCACACCGAGGATTCACGTCATCGCGCAGTATCTCGATGATCGCTGTCTCTGCGCTGGAGCGGGCCGGAGTAGATGTGCCTCGTAAAGGTACCCACATTTTTCGCTACAGCCTTGCAACTCAGCTGTTAGGTGCCGGCGCTTCGTTGACGGAGATTGGCCAGGTTCTTCGGCACCAGAATCACGACACGACGCGTCTTTACGCCAAGGTGGATATTAACGCTCTTCGTAAACTCGGGCTGCCGTGGCCGGTAGGTGTTCAATGAGCACCTTGCGGACAGCGCTGCGAGACTATCTCTCGCGACAACGGGGCTTGGGATACAAGTATGTTCATCAGGAACGCACACTGACGAGCTTCACCCTGTTTATGGAACAGCGCAAGACTGCTTTCATTACGACCAAGTTGGCGCTTGAATGGGCAACACAATCGCCCGGGAGACACGCCAGTTGGGCCATACATCTTGCCGATGTGCGCGGCTTTGCCCGGTGTCTGCGCAATAGCGAGCCGCGTACAGAGATTCCTCCAACAGGACTCATCCCGCGTTCTGGACGAATTCGCCCCTACCTCTACTCCGATACGGAAATTCAAACACTGCTGACAGCTGCATTGGCGCTGCCCCCCGAGCAAGCGCTTCGACGGTGGACATACCACTGTCTGTTTGGGCTCTTGGCGGTCACGGGTCTACGAATTGGCGAGGCACTGGCGCTGAGGCGTGATGATGTAGACATTGAAGAGGGTATCCTCACGATTCGTGGGGCCAAATTCGGCAAGTCACGCTGGGTGACAATACATCCGAGTACCCGACAGGTTCTATTGGATTATGCGCATCGACGGGATGTGCATCTCACCACGCCCCACAGCCCGTATTTTCTCGTTGCGGAGCGTGGTGGTCAGTTGCTACCGCAGTATGTCTATCGGGTTTTTTGGGCTCTGTCGCGCCAGACCGGACTCCGGGCTGCGACCGCTCACACAGGTCCGAGGCTGCACGACTTTCGTCATCGATTTGCGGTGGCCACGTTGCTCGACGGGTACCGGGCCGGGAAGGATGTGGACAACCTGATGCCTGTGCTGTCGACGTATCTCGGTCATACGTGCATTCGTGACACCTATTGGTATCTGTCAGCTTGCCCCGAGCTCATGGAACACGCCACGCGCCGACTTGAGAAACACTGGGAGGCATTGCCATGAACACTCCCACTCTACCGGCTCTGCTGGAACGCTTCTTTATCGATCGGCTTATGCGTCAGCGACACGTCAGCGCGAACACCATAGCGTCCTATCGCGACACCTTCCGGCTGCCGCTGGTATTTACCCAAAAACAATTGGGCAAGCCGCCGTCATCTCTCAACCTAGAAGATATCGATGCGACGCTTGTCAGCGCCTTTCTCGAGGATCTGGAAGTCAATCGTTCGATTAGCGCCCGGACCCGAAACCTGAGGCTGACTGCCATTCGATCTTTCTTCCGTTTTGTGTCCTACGAAGAGCCCGCACACAGTGCACAAATCCAGCGAGTACTGGCAGTGCCCGATAAACGTCAGGACAGGAGGATAGTGCATTTTCTGGCGAGACCAGAGATTGAGGCGCTACTGGCGGCACCGGATCAATCAACGTGGATCGGTCGTCGGGATCATACGTTACTGCTGCTTGCTGTACAGACAGGTTTACGACTTTCCGAACTCACAGGTCTTGATCGCGCTTCGGTTGTGCTGGGCAGCGGTGCCCACGTTCATTGTCTGGGTAAGGGCCGGAAGGAGCGGTGCACACCTCTTACACGCACTGTCTCAAGGGCAATCCAGGAATGGTTAAAGGAACCGGCCAGGTGTGACAGCAAGGCATTGTTCTCGACAAGACAAGGCCGGCGACTGAGCGCCGACGCGGTCCAGTACCTTGTTGCAAACTATGCGGATATCACGCGGCAGCATTGCCCTTCACTAAAACAGAAGCGGATTACCCCGCATGTCCTGAGGCACAGCGCGGCAATGGAGCTGCTTCAAGCGGGGGTAGACTGTTCAGTTATAGCATTGTGGCTGGGGCATGAGTCGGTTGAGACCACCCAGGTTTACCTTCATGCTCATATGGCTCTGAAGGAAGCTGCGCTGGCAAAAATAGATCCATTAGGGCATGCCGGAATAAAGCGCTATCAGCCCGGAGATGAACTGCTCGCGTTCCTGAATAACTTGTAGCTGATCGCAAACTATGCCGAACCGGCACCGTTAGTGAAAGACCCAAAATGGCGTGGTGTCGGCTTATTTACGCAAACGACAAAGCCAGTTCGGCATAGTTCTGGGTTCGGCATAAACCGCGCTATGCCGCATGCGGCATAGCGCGGTCTCGACCAGGGAATAACACGTGGCACTGGCGCGGGCGCCCCGTGAGGTGTCCGCAAACAGCCACGCTTTTCGATTATGGAAGTGTTTCCATAATCGAAATTATCCGAGGTTGTGAGTTATGGAAGGTTTCTCAAAGAAGTCGTTTAAAATCGCTTCCTTTTCACTGCCGTAATCCACTCCCTGCACTGAATTGCCTTTCAGAATAATCGGTGCTGTCGTGGTGACTCCACCCTGATCAGGAAGGAGAGTCACCATGATTGCGTCTGTTCATTCATTGTCGCCACTGGCATGCCAATGGTTCGCCGATTCACCGCTCAGCACGAGTGCCTATGCGTATCTTTGTTACCTCCATAAGCGTGGTTATGCGGCAGGGATCATCAAGGAATATTTCAATGGTATTGAGCATTTAGCGCACTGGTTGAAGGCACAGGAAGCCGATCTTACCGGTATCGGTGACCACCCACGAATATGTCGAAGCGGATTTGGCGATGAAGAACCGGGCATTGAAAATGCCTCCCCGCTCCGCCCCAAGCATCGGCGCGATACCGCCCGTCGGACAGTGTTTTACAGTTTTGCAGAGCTTATAGTTATGTAAGATTCAGAGGATCAACTCACCTTGGTGCAGTACAGGGCAGATGCTGCTAAGTACTTCAACTGCAAAACAAATCAGTATCTATCCTGACCGACTTTAAAATGCCTGATGAGCACATCCTTACATAACTAAGGACCGAGGATAATTGCGACCGAGAGCGAACGGACGGATGGCGTTTTCGGCCAGTACGTTGCTGATCTGTAGGTCGCCCCGTTCGCAGTAACCCACCAAGGTGGGCCACTGGTTCAACGTATAATCCATCGCGGTTCGTGTCAGGGTGCCCTTTGCGACTTTGCCAGCGTTGGCCTCCAGCCAGGTCTTCAGTGTTTTCAGTCTGGGTACACTCAGTTCCTGACGAATGCGGTAACGCTCGGCCACACTCAACGCTTTGATCTTGCGTTCGATGGCGTAAAGCTTGTTGATGTGGCTCAGAGCCACATCGGCTTTGGACACGTTCGTGGGTTTGCCTTTACCTTGAGGCTTGGCCGCTTTGGTGGCTTCCACGAACTTACGTCGGGCGTGATCCTTATGCGGAGCTCCGCATAAGGATCATTATCCCAAGTCGATTTTTATGTGGAGTATAATGAGGGATCGCAGGGCTTATGGGCGCTGTACAGCTTTGTTTCTCGGGATAAAATACCTGTCAACATTCCATGGTGCAGGTCTCAGATGCAGCTCCGATTCGAGACATCCCTTTCAGGCGAAGCCTATGTGGCAACTCAAGGGTGGCGCATGGCGAGATTGCCAAGTTGCCCGCTACATCCGCAAGGTGGCTGTTCCTTTTCTCGACACGGCACATACTCCCGGGTAACGCCTACTGGTACACGGATACCTCGCTGGTACTGCCCGAAGGGCCATCGCACGTTCAGCCTTTTGCCAGATTGTCTGGCCTCTCGTCTGCCCGGCACGCTCGTGGCATTGGAACGGGTTGTTCTGCATGCCGAGTACGCCAGCAGTGTCGAAGCTGCGGCGAATACGCTGCGTCCCGATGATATCTCCTTACCCAGTGCCGCTCGATGGATCCGCCTCCGGACTTATCTGGTACGAGGCGCATTGGTCGGTGCTTTGCAGGCCGCACCGGTATTGTTTCGCGACTGCCAGCCAAGTCTCACGTCATTCCAAGGGAGACTACGGGGAACCGGTGTTTTGATGGCGCTGCGTACCACGCTCGCCGTTTATCTGCCAAGGTTACCCGCGCCCTTAGGGTTCGCCCCACGAAGCCCGCACTTAAAACGCATCCAACACAACTCTGGGGCAGACCCGCCCAGGGACTGGTATTAATGTTGTCACCGGAGCATTAAGGCAACTGCCGGAGATGAACGGTGCACAGCAAGCAAGTGGTACCCGATTTCGAGACCCAATTAGCCAAGGTTCAGGGCGTATGGCGAGACAACCGCAGCCTCAAGCGGGCTTCGATTGATCAGTATCTCTACTGGATACGCCGTTTTCACCATTACTGCATGGCTGAAGCCCTAAGTCCCAATGAGCAACTGACGCAGGTCGGCGTAACCGTCTTTGCCCAGTGGTACGCACGACAACGGCGGGTCGATACGGAGTGTGCTAGCCAGAGAGCGCAGTCTGCCTTGCGGGCCTGGGCATTTGGATTAAGCGCCTTAGGCGTTGAGGTCCCTCCGTGGCAAGCCAGGATGAACGGTACTTTTCAACCCGAGCCCCAACTAAAGGCTTTTGCCGAACATTTACGCCAACACCGCGGTAACCCGGAAGGGACCATTAAGAAGAAACTGGCCCATATACGTTATTTTTTGGCCTTTATGGGTGCCCGGCATCGGTCGTTGCAAGACCTTTTGCTAACGGATATCGATGCATTTCTGATGGCGTGCAGTAAGCGCTATGCCCGCACGACCACAGCTGACATTGGCTGTAGCCTGCGCCGCTATTTGCGCTTTCTGCTGACCACCGGACAGTTACCCAATGATCTTGCGTCATTCGTCGTAACCCCTGTTATACGCCGCTACGAGCAGCCACTGCGGGCGCTACCGTGGGCGGATGTCCTCCGCATCCTGTCAGCCATTGATCGCAAGACGCCCGTCGGGTTGCGCGACTATACGGTACTCTTGTTGATGAGCTGTTACGGCTTGGGGGCTGGCGAGGTGATCCGTCTGACGCTCGACGATATCGGTTGGCAAGCCGCCACCTTGCATGTCGTACGACCAAAGACCGGTGTTGCCTTCGCACTGCCACTGTTGCCGGCACTTGCCCGCGCATTGGTCAGCTACCTTAAGCGTGGGCGGCCCCGTCGGACACCAACACGACATTTATTCCTGTCAATGAGAGCACCCCATTACCCCTTGAGCGCGTCTTCAGCGGTACGGCATATGCTCGTTGGGTACGCCCGGACTGCTGGCGTTACGGCCGCGTACTTGGGTAGCCATGTACTGCGCCATACACATGCATGCCGGCAGATGGAGCTAGAGACCTCACCCAAGGTAATAAGCGACATTCTCGGTCATCGATCACCAGCGTCGCTTTCCGCCTATCTGCGCATTGACACCAAGCACTTACGCCAACTGCCTCTGCCGGTTCCCAAATGACGCTTATCTGCGCGGCCGAACTCGCCGAAGACATCGTCCATTTTGTCGCTTTCAAGCGTGCGATGGGGCATTCATACCAACGCAGTGAGCTTGCGCTGAAGAGCTTTCAGCGCGCTGTCGAGCATCGGGCCGGTTTACATGCCAAGGTGCCTTTCGACGCTGTATTGCATGAGTGGTTATCGCGTAACCCACATCGGCAGCCGGTCAGCGTGGGGCTGGAGTTTGGTGTCATCCGCCAACTCTGCCTGTATCGCCGCCGTCGGGATCCGGCCAGCTTTGTGCCCGAACAGGACTGGGCACCCATAAAGGCGTCGACCTTTCTACCGTATATTTTCACCCAGGACCAGATCGTCCATCTCATCACCGCAGCCAGCGCTCATGATACCCGACATCTCTGTGCCGGCATGCTGCGAATGTTGTTGCTGATACTCTATTGTACCGGCCTGCGACTTGGGGAGGCCGCCCGATTGCAGCTGTCCGATATCGATCTGGAACAGCGGTGCTTTCTTGTCCGGGAGAGCAAAGGAAGGTCCCGGATTGTACCGTTTCTTGATGATCTGGCCCACGAGTTAAACGATTGTCTGCGGCTACGCCGGCGCATTCTGGAAGCAATAGCAACCGCTGATCCCGGAGCACTTTTGCTGCGCAATAGCGGCCAAGCGCTACCGGTGAAGGCCGCGTCAGAGGCCATTCGTCGGCTGCTTCGTCGGGAAGGACTCAAGCCTGCCAGAGGTCGGACAGGACCGCGACCCTATGAGTTCCGACATGCCTTCGCCGTCCACCGGTTGACCGCCTGGTATCACGAGGGCGTTGATATCCATGCCCGGCTGCCTTGGCTCTCCGCCTATATGGGGCATGTCGACGTGCTCGGCACGCAAGTGTATCTGAGGGCTACGCCGGAACTGATGCGCTTGGCCAGTGAACGTTTCGCCCGACACTGGCACCACGTCGATAAAACGTCATGAGCAGAGCGCCCGAAGATCCGCTATTGGCTTGCGTTGAGAGCTTCTTCCGCGACTATTTACAGCGATTGCGAGGTGCCAGCGCGCACACCGTGCGCGCGTATCGAGATACCCTACGACTGCTTTTCATTTACCTCGCGGACACCAAGGACAGCACCGTTGCCAACCTGCGACTGAACGATCTGCACGTCGATGCGGTGGCCGCCTTTTTGACCCAGTTGGAATCGGATCGTGCCAACTCGATTGCGACGCGTAACTGCCGACGCGCAGCGATTCGCAGTTTCTGCAAGCATCTGATCCGCGTTGACCTTCCACATGCCGAGCAGTATCAGAGGATTTTGGCCTTGCCTGCGAAGAAGTGCCAGCAAAACCTGGCAACCTATCTGGAAGCGGCGGAGGTACATGCCATCCTTGACCAGCCTGACTGTCGTACCGTGCTCGGCCAACGGGATTATGGGTTATTGCTGTTTCTTTATAATACGGGCGCACGCATCAGCGAGGCCCTGACCGTTTGTTGTGCAGACCTGCATCTGACACCACCCCGGCAGGTTCGCCTCCACGGCAAGGGCAAAAAGGATCGGCTCTGCCCGCTGTGGCGCGATACTGCTCAGGCACTTCTGCGCCTGCCTACTGTACGCGATGGCGCGCCAGGGGCATTTGTCTTTGTGAATCGACAGGGCCAGCCATTGACGCGCGACGGCGCGGCCTATCTGCTTCAAAAATATGTAGTAGCCGCGATCCCGACAGCCCCTACCTTACAGCGCCGAAAAATCACCCCGCATGTGCTTCGCCACAGTTGCGCGGTCGCACTGTTGCAGTCTGGTGTCGACGTTACCGTCATCCGCGATTATCTCGGTCACGCCAGTATCGCCACCACCAGTCGCTATCTCACCACCAACTTACAGATGAAACGAGAAGCACTCGAAGCCTTTTGGAAACGCGCCGGTATCGAACCGACAAATGCAAAGCCGTGGCAGCCAAGCGCTGACTTGCTCGCCTTCTTGGCGTCGCTGTAGAAGTTGGTAATTTTATCCCGTCAAAAGACCGCCCCACGGCCGCATGAACACTGGGATTCTCAGGCTACACTCCGGATAAAAATCGACTTGGGATAATGATCCCAACAGCCGATCCGGGTGATGCCGTTATTCCGACACACCTTGCCATAACCCGAGTAGCCATCGGCTTGCAGGATGCCCTTAAAGTCGTCGAGCAGACGCACCGGCACTTTGCCCGCCCGTGAGGGATCGTATTCAAACAGGACCGACGGTTGCCCTGGTGGGCCACCGCGGGTGAGCCACATCCATTTATCAGACTGCGCCGTTTTACCGTCTTCTTTTAGAACGTACATTCGGGATTCATCGGCTTGCAGGTAGTCACTGCTGTTTTGCACTTCGCGCATCAGATTGATGAGCGGTTTGAACACGTCATCCAGGCGGATAACCCAGTGTGCCATGCTGGTGCGGCTGATCTCATGGCCCAGGCGTTTGAGCATGTGTTCCAAACGATACAGAGGCAGGCCATCGGCGTATTTTGAGGTGATGATGTACGCCAGCAGCGAGGTGGTGGCCGTGCACTTGCCCAGCGGATGAACCGGGCGGGTGGCGGCCAGGATGCGCTCTTCACCATCCTGCTCGAACACGGCTTTTTCCTGCCAGTATTCCAGAACTTTAAGTTGGGCCGGGATGAACTGCAGCTCTTCTTTGACCTTGGTAAAAAAGGTCTTGCTGGCGCCCACTTTTTCTTCGTCGCTGAGGGTCAGTTCGATGCGCTCGCGCAGCAGTGTATCCGAGAAGCCACGCTGCCGACGTTTACGGGAGGCCGGCGGTGCCTCTTCCTCTGCAACATCGTCTGGTAACTGATCGCGCAGGGCATCAATCTCAACTTCCAGCTCGGCTTCGTCAAACAGATGAATCTGGTGTGCGGACTTCTCACTGCTGGCGCCGAACTGCTGAATCCGTTTCCAGCGCAGCAGTTCTTCGAGAATTTGGATGTAGTGATCGCGCTGTTGGATTTCAGCGCTCTTGGCGGCCAGTTCCTGCTGAAGACCTTCGACAGCCGACCGTAAGTCAGCGGCTGAAAGGCCGCTGACATCGGGTGTTTTTGAAGGTGCTTTAGGCTTTAATTTCATGGCTAAATTATAACAAAAACAACGCCCTAAAGCACCAAAAAAGAGTTAATTAACCGCCTCATAATTCAGTGTTTTGTGTCCTTTTAACAAGGCAATATCGTAGCCGTCCAGCAACCAGTTGATTTGCTCGCCCGTCAGTGGCATCAGCTCATCCGAGGCCTTCGGCCATTTGAATTTCTCCTCCGCCAACGATTTGTAATAGAGCACAAAACCGTTGTCTTCCCACATCAGGCACTTGATCTTATTTCGATGCCGGTTGGTGAAGGCATAAAGCGCTCCGGTAAACGGATTATGACCCAGTTCCTGTTCGACCAAGACCGCCAGACCCTGGGCCTGCTTGCGGAAATCAACGGGTGCCCGGTACAGATAAATCTCTGGCAACGACAAAGACGGGCGTAAATATCGGTGGCGCATCACAGCTGTCTCAAAACAGCGCCGAGCAACTCGATGTTACCGGCGTGCAAACCGGTGATCGAGACACCACCAGGAAGTGACACGGTCAGGCCATCGGCTCCGCCGATGCCAGCGCCAGGAGCAGAAACGACCCGAGCGAACCCGGTGGCCGCTTGCTCTTGCTCCAGGGAGTCTTCAGTCAAAACCAGCTTCTGGCGCCAGTACACAAATTGATGGTAAACCAGCGATTGCTGCTTACAGTAAGCGCTGCCGGACACGCCGGTGGCCTGCCAGTCAGTGATATGCTGTTGCCAGACATGTGCTCGTTCGGTTGGGGTCATGCTGATTCCTCATGGAATGGGTGAGGAAGTCAGTGTGTGCAATTGGCGAGTTGGAATGTAGGTGCTGATTTATTGGCGCTTACTTTTCTGTTGCAGTTCCGCGAACTGGCGATTATTACAGGCGGCAAAGATGCCACCGGGCTTCAGATCGCAGTGAATATCATACTGCTCGACAAAACGACGAATAATGCGGCCACCTTCAAAGGCCAAGCGGCCCATCTCTGCACCCACTTCTTTACCGTAGTGCTTCTCAATAAAATCAACATCGCGGCTATAGCTGTTGACGATTTGTCCACCATTGCGGCCAGACGCGCCAAAGCCAATTCGGCTACCCTCCAGTACGACCACCTTGTAGCCACTTTCGGCAAGGTGCAGAGCAGTGGACATACCGGTATAGCCGGCACCAATAACGCAGATATCTGCTTTGATATTTTCCTGCAGTGCTGGCCGCATCCCTTTGTCGTTGGCGGAAGCAGCGTAAAAGGAATTTGCATGAGACGTTGTTGGCACAGTGTCGCTCCCGAGATCATGTTGAATTATTGGATTAGCTGCAGACATGCTGGCTCGCTGGCCACTGTTTGCGTTTACAGGTCCAACAACATTACGAGTTCGCGATTAGTACCTATATACCTCCCAAGGTATATTTTGATGAGCGTAAGGAAATAGTGAACGCCCATTCCAAGGCGCCCTGCCACGCCATTGAATTCCACAGTAACCACACATTTCTCAACACGAGTTCAGCTGGCATAAGCGTCTGACCAAGGAATCGGTTGCTGATTCGGCTGTCTTTGGTGGGTTGTTGGATACGATGAGCCGGCTTCAGAGCCAGCCATGAATCGCCGTGGTGCGGAATCGTCGGTCCGACCCATCCGTGCCCGGTGGTGTGAGGACGGTGTAGCAAACTCCCCCTACTACTCGATGTGCGCCAAGCAAGGGGAGCTAATGGCTGGACGGCAAGGGTGTCCGCCGCGCTGCTGCGCCCTCAAAGCGGGCGGTTGAGCAGCACATCGCTGTCACTTTGCATTTGAAGGACGTCCCAAGATATAGGACAGGATCGAACTAATCCGATTTTCATTGAGTCTCAATTCTGGGATATCTTCTTGCTGCGGCTCACCTGCAAGGCCGCAACAATGATCCCTATCGAAGCAACGCCGATAATGATCGCCGCTAGCGCGTTCACATCCGGGCTTACCCCCAGTCGGACTTTAGAAAAGATCACCATCGGCAGGGTTGAAGCACCTGGGCCAGAGACAAAGCTGGCAACCACCAGATCGTCCAGGCTAAGGGTAAAGGCCAGCAGCCAGCCAGACATCAATGCCGGGGCAATGACCGGCAGTGTTACGTCGAAGAACACCCGAACCGGGTGTGCTCCAAGGTCCAGCGCTGCCTCTTCTATCGACAAATCCATATCTACCAATCGCGATTGTATAATCACCGCCGCATAGGCCGCTCCAAAGGTCGAGTGCGCGATAATAATCGTCATAATTCCACGTTGGCCGGGCCAACCAAGAATGCTCTCCATCGCAACAAACATCAGCAGCAACGCCAGCCCGATAATAACTTCGGGCATAACCAGCGGTGCGGTGATCATCATGCTCAACAGCGTTTTAGTGCGAAAGCGCCTGAACCGGACCAACACGAAAGACGCCACCGTGCCAATCACCACCGACAGAGTCGCGCTGGCCAGGGCGACACGCAGACTGACCCAAGCCGCATCCAGGATTTGTGGATCACGGAACAGCTCGCCATACCATTTGGTCGAAAACCCGCCCCAAACGGTCACCAGGCGGCTCTCGTTAAAGCTGAAAACCACCAGTGACAGGATGGGCGCGTAAAGGAACACGAAACCCAGAACACCGAAGATCATAAGAGACCGGGAAGGACGTTTCATCGGCTTTCTCCTTCGCCCGCTGATTGAGCCCAGCGCAGCAGCATGATGGGAATCACCAGCACAAACAGCATGACAATGGCCACCGACGAGGCGACGGGCCAATCCCGGTTTGAGAAGAACTCGTTCCAAAGTACCTGGCCGATCATCAGCGTATCCGGCCCGCCCAGAAGCGCCGGAATAACAAACTCGCCGACGGCGGGAATGAACACCAGCATGCAGCCCGCAATAATCCCACTCAGCGACAGCGGCACGGTGACGGTAAAAAACGTAGTGACCGGGAGCGCGCCCAAATCGGAAGATGCCTCAAGATACGCTTCGTCCAGTTTCACTAAATTGGCGTAAAGCGGCAGAATCATAAACGGCAGATAGGTATAAACAATGCCAACATAGACTGCAAAATCGGTCTGTAGCATCACCAGCGGCTCGTCGATGATGCCAATACTCATCAGCAGGTTGTTGATAACCCCATTGCCTTTGAGAAACCCGATCCACGCGTAAACGCGCAGCAGGAAAGATGTCCAGAAAGGGAGCACAACCAGCATCAGCAGCAGGTTACGCTGATCAGGAGGCGAGCGCGCAATCAGGTAGGCCATCGGATACCCGATCAACAGGGCAATGAGTGTCGCAACGCCGGCAATCTTGACCGACCCCAGATAGGCTGCAAGGTAGAGAGGGTCTTCTAACAGAAACAAATAGTTATTGAAGTTAAGATTTACCCTGAAAAACCCGTCAATCCACTCCACGATTGGCAGATAGGGCGGCCGGGCAATGGCAGCCTCGGAAAACGAAATTTTCGCGACCACCAGGAACGGTATCAGGAAAAAAACCAGAAGCCAGACGGTCGGGATAGCGATAACCAAGAGGCGTCCCTTCAGGCCCATTCGGCCCAGCAGCGACCCGATGCGCGATCCCAACGGCAGGCTGCTCATGACGTCACCACAATCCCGGCGTTACCCGCCCAGCCCAGATTCACCCGGTCGCCGTAATTCAGAGAACTCTCTTCAGACCGAAAAAGGTTGGATTGGTTGACGCGCACGCGTTTCCCGCTGTCCAGGCGTATCTGGTAAACCGACGAATCGCCCATATAGGCAATCTCATCGATGGTGCCGCTCAGCTTGTTGCGCAAGTCGCCCAGGTCGCCCTTGCTGATCTGCATTTTTTCCGGTCGCACCGCAACGGCGACCTTTTGGCCAATAACACCGGCGATGCTGTGGGGTACGTAAATCCCCAATCCGGCTTCGGGGCAGGCCACAACAACGTGGCTCTCGCCATCTTCGGCAATACGGCCCTCAAAGATATTCACCGAACCAATAAAGTCTGCAACGAACCGGTTCTGCGGATACTCGTATATCTCGCGGGGGGTTCCGACCTGGACAATCTTGCCCGCGGTCATAACGCCGATCCGGCTGGACAAGGTCATCGCCTCTTGCTGATCATGGGTAACAACCACGAAAGTGACACCCAGGCTTTCCTGAATCTTGATCAATTCGAACTGGGTCTCTTCGCGCAGTTTCTTGTCCAGCGCACCCAGCGGTTCGTCCAGCAGCAGCAGCTTGGGCTTTTTCACCAGCGCGCGAGCGAGCGCGACCCGCTGGCGCTGCCCGCCAGACAGTTGATGTGGTTTGCGGGCGGCGAACGCACCCATCTGCACCAGCGACAACATGTCTGTAACGCGCGTAGCAATCTCTGCCCTGGGCAAACCGTCGCGTTTCAGCCCGTACGCGATGTTTTTTTCCACCGTCATGTGCGGAAACAACGCGTAGGATTGAAACATCATGTTGGTGGGTCGTTTGTAAGGCGGAATGCCGGCCTGGTCCTGACCGTCGATAATGATCTGGCCGGAGGTAAGGTCTTCAAATCCGGACAACATCCGCAGTAACGTAGACTTACCGCAACCCGATCCGCCCAGAAGACAAAAAATCTCGCCCTTGTAGATTTCCAGCGACACGTTGTTGACTGACGTGAACGCGCCGAATTTCTTGGTCACATTATTGATTTTTAAAAAAGGTACAGCGTTTGGATCTGTCCAGGGTTTTAAACCTGTAACTGCAATAGCTTCGGACATGATGATTCCCCATTTCCCCAAAAGAACCGATCTTGGAAAACGACTGCCGCGCGAAGCGAATCCGCGCGGCAGTGCATAGGCTTACATGCCGGTCTTGATCGTGGTCCAGGCGCGGGTCAGTGCTCGGTCATAGCGCGCTGTGTGCGGCTTGGAAACGAACATTTTCTTTTTAATGTCCTGAGGAGGGTAAATGCCGGGATCATTAGCCACGTCTTCGTTCACGAATTCCGTCGCAGCGGTATTCGGGTTACCGAAGTAGACGTAGTTGGTGATGTCTGCGGCAACTTTTGGCTCGAGGATGTAGTCAATAAACTTTAACGCGTTTTCAGGATTGGGTGCATCGTCCGGGATTGCCAGCATGTCGAAACCGATCACAGCGCCCTCTCTGGGGATCGTGTAAGCGATATTGATGCCTTGCCCTGCCTCGGAGGCACGATCACGCGCTTGCAATATGTCACCGGAATAACCAACGGTTATGCAGATATCACCATTGGCCAAATCGTTGATGTATTGCGACGAATGGAAATAGCGGATGTGCGGGCGCACGCCCATCATCAGCTCACTGCCCTTTTCCAGATCGGCTCTATCTTCGGAGTGCGGATCCAGCCCCAGATAATTCAGCGCCGACGACATCACTTCGGTCGGGGAGTCCATTATCACAACGCCGCAATCAGCCAGCTTGGCCACGGTATCGGGGTCAAACAACATGTCCCAGCTGCCAATCTTGTCGGCATCGATGCGCTCTTTGATCATATCAATGTTATAGCCGATCCCGACCGAGAACATCATGTAAGGCACGCCATAGGTGTTGCCGGGGTCATTCGCCTCGATGATTTTGAGAATGTCGGGGTCAAGATTGCCGTAGTTCTTCAGTTTGCTCTTGTCGATCTTCGCATAAAGGCCAGCCTGCGCCTGGCGGGCGAGAAACTCGATAGACGGAACCACCACATCGTAACCGCTGGAACCCGTCAGCATCTTGGCTTCCAATACTTCGTTGCTGTCGAACACGTCGTAATTAACCGTGATGCCGGTTCTTGCCTCGAAATTTTCAATCGTGTCGGGAGCCACGTAATCAGACCAGTGATATACGTTCAGCTCACCTTCGGCACAAGCTACGCCAGTGGTCAGCGCCAGCGCGCTAAAGATCAGTGTTTTTTTTAGCATGGTGTTCTCCTAAAGAATTTTTATATTTTACTGTTACTTTATTAGATGCCGATTTTGTCGCGCACCCCGTACCACCAGGAACCCATTACCGAATACGGAACGCGGAGCATGCGGCCACCGGGGAACGGATACCATGGTACCTTGGCAAACACGTCGAACCGAGTCAGGTCGCCGTGGATGGCCTCGGCCAGGATGCGCCCGAAGGTGTGCGACCCGGTAACGCCATGGCCGCTGTAGCCGTGGGCGAAATAGGTGTTACCGCCGATGCGGCCCATCTGGGGGACGCGGCTGAACGAGAGGGCGAAATTACCGCTCCACGCGTAGTCGATCTTGACCCCTTTAAGCTGTGGAAAGACCTTGTCCATGTTGCGCTGCAACTTGGCTTTGATGTCACTGGGATCCGCGCCACCGTAAACCGTGCCGCCGCCAAACAACATGCGGTTGTCGCCGGACAAGCGATAGTAATCGAGGATGTAGCGGATATCCTCGACGCAGGCATCTGTCGGTATCAATTCCCGCGCACGCGCCTCACCCAAAGGCTCGGTTGCCATCACCTGCGTTGACACCGGCATCACTCGCGACGTTAGCGTTGGCACCACGTGGCCCAAGTACGCATTACCGCACAGAACCAGCGTCTTGCAGGTCATGGTGCCTTTGGCCGTTTTGATAACTGGCTGAGCCGCCGCTTGATCAACGTCGATCACCGGCGACATCTCATAGATGATTCCCCCGTTTTGCTCAAACGCCGCTGCCTCGCCCAAGGCCAGGTTCAACGGGTGCATATGGCCGCCGGAATGGTCGATCAACCCGCCCGCGTAGAGGTCGGAATTCACGTGTTCGCGCAATTGGTTCTTGTCCAGCATCTCTTGATTCTTGAGGCCGTAACTGGCCCAAAGCTTCATCCGCTCTTCCAGTTCGCCCATATGGGCGCTGGTCAAACCGGTAAAGATGTTTTTTTCCTTCAGATCGCATTTGATGTCGTAGGTGCTGATCCGCTCGCGGATAATCTCGCCACCTTCTTGCACCAGACCGGCGACGAATGTGGCCGTGTCTTGCCCGTAGCGTTTCTTGATCGTCTGCAGGCTGGCGTTCAGCCCGTTGACGATCTGCCCCCCATTGCGCCCCGAAGCGCCCCATCCAACCCGCGCACCCTCAATAATGGCGACCTTGTAGCCTTTTTCCGCAAGGTAAAGCCCCGTCGAGAGCCCGGTATATCCGGCGCCGACGATGCAGACGTCTATTTGATGATCACCGGTCAGTTGCGCCCGTTCTGGCGCGGCATTAGCCGAGGCGGCGTAGTAACTTGCGGCGTGGCTGCCGTCACCGGCATAGGAGTCATTCTGAGAGTGCATCACACGATCTCCAGGTAGCTGTCATATTCAAACTTGGTCACGTAGCGGGCAAATTTACGCAATTCCTGCATCTTGCATTCGACCAACATGGTTTGCAGCCGTTTGGAGAAGATGGTCGGCACATCGGCACCCTTGCGAAAGGCGTCGATGGCGGTTGCCCAGTCCAGCGGCAAATTGTCGAGGTTCATCGAATACGCATTGCCGGTGATGGGTGCCGCCGGCTGCATCTCGTTTTCGATGCCGAGCAGCGCCCCGCCCAGAATGCTGGCCAGCACCAGATAGGGGTTGGCATCGGCGCCCGCGACGCGATGCTCTATACGCCGCGCTATGGGATCACCGCCGGGAATACGGATGGCCGCGGTTCGGTTCTCATAGCCCCAAGAGACGCTTGTCGGCGCGTGAGCGCCGGGCAGCAGGCGGCGATACGAATTTTCGTGCGGTGCAAATGTCAGCGTGTTTTGCTGCATCGTGGCCAACAACCCGGCCACCGCGTTCAACAACAGGGGCGTGCCTTCGTCGCCGCCGTTGTCGAACACGTTTATCCCGTTTTCATCAATCAATGAGAAATGCGTGTGAAACCCGCTGCCAGACAGGTCGCCATAAGGTTTCGCCATGAAGGTAGCCGCAAGCCCGTGCTTGCGGGCAATGCCGCGCACGAGACGCTTGAACAGCACGGCATCGTCAGCGGCGCGCAGAGGGTCCGCAACGTGGTGCATGTTGATCTCAAACTGGCCCGCCCCGTTTTCCGAAATCGCAGCATCGGCAGGAATGCCCTGCAATTCGCAGCATCGTAAACGTCGTTCAGAAATTCATCGAAATGCTGCAATTCGTCCAGCGACA
>NZ_AAXY01000037.1 GCF_000169375.1 Marinobacter sp. ELB17 | reverse complement strand
CCTCCCCACACTCGCTTTGTTAACTTTGGGTGGCAGCAATCCGTCCCTAAACGTGCTTCGGTTCAATGCGCAAACGCTGGTTACTAGCGTCGTTTTTCCACCGCAGCCGACATCATTTCGATAATGGGATTTATACGTTCGTGTTTCATTTTCATGGAGGCACGATTCACAATTAATCGGGTGCTGATATGTTCGATCAATTCCCGCGCTTCCAAGCCGTTGGCTTTCAAAGTGTTGCCGGTATCAACAATGTCGACAATCTCATCGGCCAGACCCAGAATCGGCGCCAACTCCATGGCACCGTAAAGCTTGATGATGTCGGCTTGGCGGCCTTGAGCTGCATAATAGCGCCGCGCCAGATTCACAAACTTGGTAGCGACCTTCAAGCGCCCAGTCGGGACCGGACACCCTTTGGCGCCGGCGGTCATCAGGCGGCAGCGAGCGATATTCAAGTCCAGCGGCTCGTAGAGGCCTTCACCACCGTGTTCCATCAGCGTGTCTTTGCCCGTCACGCCCAAGTCAGCGGCACCGTATTGCACATAGGTCGGAACGTCTGTGGCTCGAAGGATAAGCACGCGCACATGGCTGTTGGTGGTAGGAAACACCAGCTTGCGGGACTTATTTACGTCGTCGATCAACTCAATTCCGGCTTCTGCCAGCAAGGGCAAGGTTTCTTCCAGAATGCGGCCTTTCGACAAGGCAATGGTGATGGAATCTGTCATATCGTATCCGGTTTCCCGTTATCTCTTTGCTGCCGTGTTACTTAACCCGGCAAACGGCGAATGCTGGCACCCAGCAACTGCAGCTTTTCCTCGATGCACTCGTAACCGCGATCGATGTGGTAAATACGATCAACCACCGTGTCGCCCTGGGCTACCAAGCCCGCAATCACAAGGCTGGCAGAGGCACGCAAGTCGGTGGCCATGACCGGTGCGCCAGTCAAATGGTCAACGCCCTTTATAATCGCCGCGTTGCCTTCCATGGTGATATCGGCACCCATGCGGATCAGCTCTTGCAAATGCATGAAGCGGTTTTCAAAAACCGTTTCTATGATGGTGCCCGTGCCTTCGGCGATACAGTTCATGGCCGCAAACTGGGCCTGCATGTCGGTAGGAAATGCAGGATAGGGAGCGGTACGAATACTGACGGCTTTGGGGCGTCTGCCCTTCATATCCAGCTCTATCCAGTCTTTACCACTGGTAATATGGGCGCCAGCTTCTTCCAGCTTGGATAACACCACATCCATCAGACCTTCGCGAGTATCTTTCAGTTTTATTCTGCCACCGGTCGTAGCAGCGGCCACAAGATAGGTGCCAATTTCAATCCGGTCAGGCAGTACATGATGGTGGCAGCCATGCAGACGCTCTACACCGTTAATCTCAATGGTAGAAGTGCCATGACCCTTAATATCGGCGCCCATGGCAATAAGGCACTCAGCCAAATCCACCACTTCTGGCTCGCAAGCGGAATTTTCCAGAATGGTTTTGCCATCGGCCAGAGTCGCTGCCATCAGCAGGTTTTCAGTACCGGTAACGGTCACCATATCCATAAAAATGTGCGCGCCTTTCAGGCGGCCATTGGTTTTCGCTTTTATGTACCCATTTTCCACGGAAATTTCAGCGCCCATAGCTTCCAGGCCCTGAATGTGCAGGTTTACCGGGCGGCTACCAATGGCACAACCGCCGGGCAAAGAAACCTGTGCTTCGCCAAAATGCGCTACCAACGGGCCTAACACCAGAATGGACGCGCGCATGGTTTTCACAAGCTCGTAGGGTGCATGGAAGTGCTTAATGGTGTTGGCGTGAATTTCGACACTCATCTTCTCATCAATCATCAGCTCAACGCCCATACGGCCAAGCAGCTCAATCATGGTGGTGACATCGTGCAGGTGCGGCAGATTGCTGATGGTGACCGGTTCATCGGCCAAAAGTGTCGCAGCAAGAATCGGCAAAGCAGCGTTTTTGGCGCCGGAAATGCGGATTTCACCGCCTAGCGGCCTGCCCCCGCGAATCAGAAGTTTATCCACAACAAATAGTATCCTGTATTTTGCGGGCTATCAGCCCTGGCGCGCAGCCCATTCGGCAGGAGTAAAGGCCTTGGGATGCAGAGCGTGTATTGTGCCATCCATAACCATCTGAAATAGCGCTTTATTGATCAGCTGTTGGCGTTTGATGGTTGGTAAACCTTCAAAAACGTCGCCCACTGCCACGACCATGCAATGTGAACCGTCAACCTGCACCTGAATCTCACAGCTTGGCAGCGCATTCTGCACCAGCGTGGTAATTTCGGCGACATCCATAAACACTCCTCGGATATTGAAAAATCAAGGGGCGGAATTGTAACTAATTATTCAGCTGCGGTCAGCTTTCGCATTGGATAATCCGCATCAATGCTGGCCGCTAACGATGCTTACCAGGTCAATCCGCGTTTACGCCCGGCCTGACAGCTGAAAACCCTGGTAATGCGTCATTCAGATTCGCCAGCGCGGCCAGCGCCAGCAAGCGCTCACCGGGGTGAGCAAAGCGCAGGTTCAGCGAGCGCTCGCGGGCGAACCGTTGCCAACACAAAAGTACTGATAGCAACGAGCTGCTAGCGCTGGTCAACTTGGCCAAATCCACGGTGATGTCGCCTTTGGCCCCGGCCAGCAAAGCCTCTCCGCGCTGGCGTAGGTCGGCAGCGGCCATAGCATCGGCCTGGCCGTCAATTGTCAGGTTATTGTCGCTGAAATTAAGCGTTGGCTGCGAGTTACTGGCGCTCATTATTGCCCTTCTTTTTCGTCAATGGCCTGCTCCAGATTGAGGCTATCAGCCGCATCATTCCAGCCGTCGATCACCACCTGCACTTGGTCCCGATTGGTTTCCATTTCCTGGCTGAAACGGTCGCGGAACGCGAGCCCAATGTTCACGCCTTCCACGATCACGTTTTCCATCATCCACTGGTCGTTTTTGGCGCGATACATGGAATAGGTAACCGGATAGCGATTGCCTGTTTCGGTGATCACCTGCATATCCACTGACGCACGGTTATCATCGCGGGGGTTGAACGTAGCGCCTAAAACCTCGATCCGAAAGTTGCGTGACTCTACTAAAGCCTGGGCATAGCTCTCAAACAAGCTGCGCTTGAACTTTTCTACAAACTGATCACGCTGTTCCGGAGACGCCTGACGGGCATAACGCCCCATCACCCGGGCCGCAATGCGGCGAAAGTCAACAAAGCCTTCCATCGTTTGATTCATGCTGCTGTAAAACGCGTCGGAGTCGTCTTGGTATAACCCCCGCTCCCGGTTGAGCTGTTCAACCATGCGCTGAGTGTTGTCGTTCACATAAGCTCGTAACTGTTCTTCAGTATCGGCTTGAACAGACACGGCCAGCAGACTGAGCAAAACGAACAGAAAAATGGATCGATAACGCGCGATAGCCATGTTGGTGTCTCCGGTTGGGTGCTTGTTAAAAAGGCCTTAGCGGCCAGAGGCAAAATTACTGATCAGCCGTTCGATATTCATCGCCGACTGGGTAGTGTAAAAGTTGTCACCCGGCTGCAGCGACTCCAAATCACCACCAATGGATATGTCGATATACTGCTCACCCAGCAGACCGGATGTGCGTATCATCGCGGCGCTGTCAGCAGGGATGTTGTTTACATCGGAGTTAATAGACAATGTTACGCGGGCCTTAAACGTGTCTCGATCCAGCTCGATAGACTCGATAGAGCCAACCTGCACTCCCGCCATTGACACTCTACCCCGCGGCCCCAGGCCTCCAGTATCGGTAAAGTCGGCATATACGGTGTAGGTGCTGCCAGCCGCAGCCAATGACAAACCGCTGACTTGCAGCGCCAAAAACATCATGGCACCCATGCCTGCCAGCACGAACAATCCAACAATTATTTCAATGGTTCTTTGCGCCATCACCGGCTCCTGTTAATTTCCAGATAATCAGAAATTGCCGAACATTACGGCGGTCAATATAAAGTCCAGCCCAAGTACGGCCAGCGACGAATACACCACGGTTTTTGTGGTTGCCGAACTGATGCCGGCGGATGTTGGCACACAGTCATAGCCTTGATACACCGCAATCCAGGCGCACACAAAGCCAAACACCACACTTTTTATGACGCCGTTTAGCACGTCGTCACGAAAATCAACCGAAGCCTGCATGTTGCCCCAGAACGAGCCTTCGAACACACCCAGCCATTCCACTCCCACCAGCATACCACCAAGGATACCCACCATCGAAAACACCAGGGCCAGAATAGGCATACTCAGAAAGCCCGCCCATAACCGCGGCGCTATCACTCGGCGCAAAGGGTCTACGCCCATCATTTCCATGCTCGAAAGCTGCTCTGTGGCTTTCATCAGGCCAATTTCTGCGGTCAACGCCGAACCAGCGCGGCCAGCAAACAAGAGGGCGGTCACCACCGGCCCCAATTCGCGCACCAGGGTGAGGGCAATCATCTGGCCAATGGCCGACTCAGAGCCAAAGTCGCTGAGAATCGTGTAGCCCTGCAACCCAAGTACCATGCCAATAAACAGCCCGGAAACCACCACAATCACCAGTGACAGCACCCCAACCGAATATATCTGTTTCAACAGCAGTGGCAGGCCCACCGACGGTTTTGGCACGCCTACCAGCACGCCCAGCAAAAACTGACTGGCTCGCCCGAAAGACGCCAGAAAATCCAGCGTATTTTTGCCCAGGCGGGCGATCGCATCCATCATTGCTTTGCTCCCAGCCCGAAATCGACGGCGCGTTCTGGCGCCGGGTAGTGAAAAGGTACGGGCCCGTCGGGCTTGCCCTGCAAGAACTGCTGCACCTTGTCTGATGAGTGCTCGCGCAGTTGTTCCGGCGTGCCCGCGCCAATCACCTTGCCGTCAGAAAGAATAAAGGCGTAGTGACAAATACTGAGTGATTCCGGCACGTCGTGAGACACCAGCACGCTGGTCAGACCCATGGCACTGTTCAGTTGTCGAATAAGCTTCACCACCACGCCCATGGCAATGGGGTCTTGGCCGGCGAAAGGCTCGTCGTACATAATCAACTCCGGGTCCAGCACAATGCTGCGCGCCAGGGCCACTCGCCGCGTCATGCCGCCGGACAGCTCTGCGGGCATCAGGTCGCTCGCGCCGCGCAGGCCCACGGCTTCCAACTTCATCAGAACGATGTCGCGAATCATGTCTTCCGGCAGCTTGGTGTGTACCCTCAGGGGAAAGGCCACGTTCTCGTACACGTTCACATCGGTAAACAGCGCCCCGCTTTGGAACAGCATGCCCATCTTTTTCCGCAGCTGATACAGCGCACCGCGCCGCAGCTTGGGTATGTCGTGGCCGTCAACCAAAACCGAGCCAGACTCCGGCTTCAGCTGTCCGCCAATTAAACGCAACAATGTTGTTTTCCCGGTGCCACTAGGGCCCATGATCGCAGTGATCTTGCCACGAGGAATTTGCAAACTGAGGCCATCAAAAATACGCCGCCCAGATCGCGAAAAAACCACGTTTGCCAAGGAAATATAAGCAGCTTCTGCCATAACCTACCCCTTAAAAGAGCCGCTACATTATGCCAAGACGCACTCAAGCTCAATCCGCTATGGCTAAAATGTAACCTTGCGAACTGGCCGCAGCCGGGTTTTGACCCATTCAGAGACAGCCCACGGCTGTGCAATGTTATACTCTGTTTCACGACAGCCCAAGCGGCGCTTCATGACAGCCCAAGTGGCGAAATCTCGGCCATCAGCCGAATTAGACTTAAAGAGCAGGAACAGGATGACAGACCCAGTGCCAAAGGATTTCCGAGAATCCGCGCTCAACACCATCCGCATCGAGCGCGATGCCATTACCAGCCTTGAGCAGCGTATTGGTGAATCATTCACAAGCGCCTGTCAGACAATTATGGCTTGCCGCGGCCGTGTAGTGGTGACCGGTATGGGCAAATCTGGCCATATCGGCAACAAAATTGCCGCGACTCTGGCCAGTACCGGCACACCGGCTTTTTTTGTTCATCCTGGTGAGGCCAGCCATGGTGATCTGGGCATGATTACCAGCCAGGACGTGGTGATCGCCATATCCAACAGCGGCAATACCAACGAAGTGGTCACCCTGCTGCCACTGTTGAAACGCATGGGCACGCCGCTGATCAGCATGACTGGTGACCCGCAGTCGCTTCTGGCACAGGAAGCATTGGCCAATCTGGACGTTAGCGTACTTAAAGAAGCCTGCCCGTTAGGCTTGGCACCCACATCCAGTACGACCGCCACATTGGTGATGGGCGATGCCCTGGCCGTTGCCCTGTTGGAAGCACGGGGCTTTAGCGCCGAAGACTTTGCGTTTTCGCACCCTGGGGGGCGCCTGGGTCGCCGTCTGCTGTTGCGAGTCTTAGACATCATGCACAGTGGCCATAGCGTTCCGATAGTCAGTGAAGGTACGACCCTCAGCGGTGCGCTACTGGAAATTTCTCGCAAGGGCCTGGGCATGACCACTGTGGTGGACAGTAACGGCGCCCTGATAGGCGTATTCACTGACGGCGACCTGCGCCGCAGCCTGGATAAAAATGTAGACGTACACACCACCGCCATAGAACAGCTGATGACCCGTAATGGCAAAACCATCCGCGCCGACCAGCTGGCAGTAGAAGCTCTGAATATTATGGAAGAAATGAAGATCAGCGCCCTGCCAGTAGTCGGTGAGCACGGTGAGCTGGTGGGGGCCTTGAATATGCACGATCTGCTGCGTGCGGGGGTCATTTAATGGACACACTTGTAAAGGATACCCCTAATTTCCGCCCGCAATGGCCGGCCAGCGTGCTGGCCAAAGCAGCCAACATTCGCCTGATGGCACTGGATGTGGATGGCATCATGAGCGATGGCAAAATTTACTTCAGTGCCAGCGGTGACGAGCTAAAAGCCTTCAACATTCTCGACGGGCTCGGACTCAAGCAGCTGATGGCCGCAGGCATTACGGTCGCAGTCATTACCGGAAGGCGTTCACCACTGACCGAAAAACGCATGACTGACCTGGGTATCCCGCACCTGTTGCAAGGCCGCAAGGACAAACACACCGCACTGCTGGAGATTGTCGATCTGCTGGGCATCCCGGCCAGTGACATTGCGTATATGGGCGACGATTTGCCGGATTTGCCAGCGCTTCGCTACGCCGGCCTTGGCATTACGGTGCCCAACGGCTATTGGCTGCTGCAGGAGCACGCCGATTATTGCACCCGCAGCCGCGGCGGTGATGGCGCGGTGCGCGAGGCCTGCGACCTGATTCTCGCTTCCCAGGGCAAGCTCGACACGGCCCTTGCGCCCTACCTTGAAACCTATCTTAAGCCCGCCCGCGACCCGGAAAGCGCGCTATGAGCCTTGGTAAAGGTGGTCTGCTTGTTGCGCTGTTACCGGAACAACGTCCCAGGTGGCGAACGGTTGCCCTTCTAGCCACGGTCATTGCCACCGCTGCCCTGCTGTGGCATAGCGACAACGAAGTACCAATGCCAACGCAAGACAGTGAACTGCGCGGTGACCGCGAGCCCGACAGCTTTGTGGTGGACGCGCTGTACACCTCTTACGACGAACAAGGCACCATCAAAATCCAGTTTGTCAGCCCCCGCATTGAACAGTTTGAGGCCAACGGATACGCCATCATGGCCGAACCACAAGCCACAATCCAAGGCCAGCCCGGTTCAGAGCCCTGGCAGCTTACCGCCAAACACGGCAAACTGCGCGACGGCAACAGCCAGCTGGAGCTCGAGGGTGATGTGCGCATTGTTCGACAGATTGGTGAGCGCAGCGCCACCTTGAGCACGACCAGATTGACGCTGGATAACCGCACTAATATGGCGTACACCGATGCCCCCGTCGAAATCGTTGACGCCACCGGCACCACCCACGCCACGGGCATGAAAGCCTGGCTCAATGAACGTATTCTGGAACTTGATTCCCAAGTGGAAGGACACTATGAAACTGGCAACTGAACGTAACACACCCTTTTGGTGCCGCGCACGAGGCCTGGGCCTGGGCCTGAGCTTCGGGCTGGCGGGCTTACTCGTCAGCACGCCAGGCCTGGCCTTTGATCTTGATTCCAACATCCCCATCAACGTGGCCGCCAACTCAGCACGGCTCGACGATGCCAAAGGCGTTGCAACCTACACCGGCGATGTTGAACTGGTGCAAGGCGATACCAAGCTGTTTGCTCAAGAGGTGGTGCTCTACCGCGACATAAATGGGCTTAACCGCATTGAAGCCACCGGCACCCCGGCCCACTACGTTCAGCCCACGGCCAACGGAAAAGGGGAAACTGATGCAAAAGCCCTCACCATAACCTGGTCTGCTGCCGAGAAGCAGCTCACCTTTGAACGCGACGCAGTGATCAGGCAAACTGGCAATATTTTTCGCGGTGAACTGATTCTTTACGACACCGTGAACCGCGTCGTCACTGCTCAAGGCAGTACCGAAGCAGGTTCCGGGTCAGGCCGGGTAGAAATGACGATCCAGCCGCGCAGCACGCAGGAATCCGATGGCCGTTCTCAGAGCGAGTAATCTGGCAAAAAGCTACAAACAAAAAAAAGTGGTGATTGACGTTTCGCTGGAAATTCGCAGCGGCGAAATCGTCGGACTGCTAGGCCCTAACGGTGCCGGCAAAACCACCTGCTTTTACATGATTGTCGGGCTGGTGCAGGCTGACCACGGCCGCATTACGATCGATAACCAGGACATCACCCCGTTGCCGATGCACGGCCGTGCCCGCAAAGGCATTGGCTATCTGCCCCAGGAAGCCTCGGTGTTTCGCAAACTCAGCGTGCGCGACAATATCATGGCCATTCTGGAAACCCGCAAAAGTATGAAGCGGGCGGAACGCGAGGCGAAGTTAGAGGAATTGCTAGCCGAGTTTCACATCAATCACATCCGCGACAGTATGGGTATGGCACTGTCTGGGGGCGAGCGTCGCCGGGTAGAAATTGCTCGCGCACTGGCTATGGAGCCCGCTTTTATTCTGCTGGACGAACCCTTCGCCGGGGTAGACCCAATCTCGGTTAGCGACATCAAGCAAATCATTCGCCACCTGCGCGACAAAGGCATAGGCGTACTGATCACCGACCACAACGTGCGCGATACGCTGGACATCTGCGAAAACGCCTACATTGTATCCGGGGGCCATATTATTGCCTCCGGCAGCTCCGCCGAAATCTTTGGCAATCAACAGGTCAAAGAGGTCTACCTGGGCAACGAATTCCGGTTGTAATAAACTTTAGAAGTGGGCATGCGATGACACCGCCACAGGTGAATCGGTTGATTCCCCGGCGAACTCTAGTAGACTCGGCAGAGAACTTGCTTGTGAACGCAAACCCCGGTTAGCCAACCTTTTTTTAGTGGCTGCCACGCGCCAACCGATCGAGTAATGGATTTCCAAGAATGGTAATGAAAGCTTCTTTGCAGCTCAAGCTGGGCCAGAGCCTGACCATGACGCCCCAGCTCCAGCAGGCGATTCGCCTGCTACAGCTTTCTACCCTCGACTTGCAACAGGAAATCCAGCAGGCACTGGAGTCCAACCCCATGTTGGAAGCCCCGGAAGAGGACGATCACGGCGACGAGGAATCCACGCACGCGGACACTAAAAACGATCAAAACACGGACTCCAGTGCAGACGATCGTGGGATAGATAGTGCCATAAATAGTGGGATGGACGGCACCGCTGAGAGCGCAGCAGAGGCCTCTTTAGACACCAGCAAAGACTGGGACGAAAACGAAAACGGTCCCGACTGGGCCAGCGAAAATGAAATACCCGATACCCTGCCAGACGACCTGCCGGTAGACACCGCCTGGGACGACGTATACCAATCGGCGCCGGCGCCGGCCAGCAGTAATGGCGACGATAATGACTACGATTTTGAAACCCGCAACTCACCTACTGAAACCCTGCGCGATCACCTGGAGTGGCAGCTCAACCTGACCACCATGACTGACCGCGACCGCGCCGTTGCTCACGCCCTGATGGACGCTGTTGACGAGCGCGGCTACCTGAGCAGCTCGCTGGCCGAGATTTATACCGGCCTGCAGGACGAGCATGACGACGACCCTCTGGAACTGGATGAACTGGAAGCGGTACTAAGGCGCCTGCAGTTTTTTGACCCACCCGGTGTGTTTGGCCGCGACTTGCAGGAATGCCTGCTAATCCAGCTGAACCAGATGCCACCAGACACCCCTTGGGTTTCTCAGGCGCGCATGGTCATCACCCACTACATCAGCCTGCTGGGCAACCGTGACTACGCCCAACTGCTGCGCCGTAGTCGCCTCAAAGAAGACCAGCTAAAACAGGTACTGGCGCTGATTACCAGCCTGAACCCGCGCCCCGGCGATGTGATTGACCGAACCGAACCGGACTACGTGATTCCAGACGTGATTGTGTACAAGCGCAACGAGCGCTGGCGGGTAGAGCTGAACCCAGAAATTGCACCGCGCATTCGTGTCAATGCCAGCTATGCTTCATTGATAAAGCGTGCCGATAGCAGCGCTGACAACACCTATATGCGCGATCAATTGCAAGAGGCCAAATGGTTCATCAAAAGCCTGCAAAGCCGCAACGAAACGCTGCTGAAAGTGGCTACCCGTATTGTGGAATATCAACAGGGCTTTCTAGACCAGGGGGAAGAAGCCATGAAGCCGCTGATCCTTTCGGAAATCGCCCAAGCCGTAGAAATGCATGAATCTACCATCTCCCGGGTAACCACCCAGAAGTTCATGCACACACCTCGCGGTATTTTTGAGCTCAAATATTTTTTCTCAAGCCATGTCAGTACCGATGCTGGCGGAGAATGTTCTTCAACCGCCATCCGCGCCATGATAAAAAAACTGATAGCCGTCGAAACCTCCAAAAAACCGTTGAGCGACAGCAAGATTGCCGCCATGCTTGGGGAACAGGGAATCCAAGTGGCACGGCGTACCGTGGCCAAATACCGGGAGGCACTGCAAATACCTCCATCGAACGAAAGAAAGCGACTGGTGTAGCAGCACCAACGTAACAACACCAACGCAATAGCAGGAGAAGCCTATGCAACTCAATATTTCTGGCCATCATGTCGAACTGACCGAAGCACTCAAAGAGTACGTGAACGAAAAGTTCCAGCGCCTGGAGCGCCACTTCGACCAGATAAGTAACACCAATGTGACTCTGCAGGTGGAAAAATTGCGCCAGATAGCCGAAGCTACCGTAAATATTAGCGGTGGCGAATTGCACGCTAAGGCCGAAAATGAAGACATGTACGCAGCTATTGACGCTCTGGTGGACAAACTGGACCGCCAGATTCTCAAGCACAAAGAAAAGCAAGTATCCCGGATGCACGGTAACTAACACCGGATACAACGCGTAAATGCTTCACGCGCTGCGGCATGGCACCATGCCGCAGCCTTTTTTTTAATGGAAGTACCGTCGACCCATGAGCGAGACATCCCTGACTATAGACACCATCCTTGCCCCGGAACTGACACTTTGCAAGGTGCCAGCGTCCAGCAAGAAAAGGGTTCTTGAGTTTATTGCAGAGCAGATTCACCTGCATAACGCCACCTTGGGCGACACTCAGATATTCAGCAATCTGATTGCCCGCGAGCGCCTGGGGTCTACCGGGATCGGCCAGGGCATCGCCATCCCCCACTGCCGCCTGGAAGGCCTGGAGCGCGTTATTGGCCTGCTCATCACCCTCAGCGAGAGCGTGGACTTCGATGCAATTGACAACCAGCCGGTAGATTTGGTGTTTGCTCTGGTTGTACCAAAAGAAGCCACCAGCGAGCATCTTGAGCTGCTTAGCCAGCTTGCAGAAAAATTCAACGACCGGGCTTTTTGTGACCGCCTGCGCCAGTCGGAAGATGCCATTACCCTATTTCAGCGTATGACCTCCGGACGCTAATCTGTCTTGACCTGATCCACTTCGACCGTTCGCACTCAAAGGGTTATTAACGATGAAACTGATTATTGTTAGCGGCCGCTCCGGATCGGGTAAAAGTACCGCGTTGCACGTTCTTGAAGATCTGGGTTTTTACTGCATCGACAACTTACCCATTGGCCTACTGTTCCCGCTGACCAAAGAAGCGGCCGCACAAGAGCCTGCCGGCCGCCTGCACAAAATGGCGGTGAGTATAGACGCGCGCAACCTGTCCGGTGAGCTGGCCAATTTCGAAGTTATTCACGGACGCCTGAAGGACACCGGCATCAGCGCTGAAATCATATTTTTAGACGCCGACGAGCAATCTCTGCTGCAACGCTTTCATGCTACCCGACGCAAGCACCCGCTGAGCGACGATCGCACGTCATTGCGCGAAGCCATCAGCTCGGAAAAAAAGCTGCTGGAACCCTTGTCTAATCTGGCTGACCTGTACATCAACACCACTGGCATGGGCATGTACGATTTGCGGGACATGGTCAAGCAGCGGGTGGTCGGCCGCAAAGACCAGGAACTGGCGTTGCTGTTCCAGTCATTCGGTTTCAAGCACGGCGTACCGGTTGATTCAGACTACGTATTTGACGTGCGTTGTCTGCCCAATCCTCACTGGGACACCTCTCTGCGCAAGTTTACTGGCATGGACCAGCCGGTGATCGAGTTTTTGGAGAGCGAACCCATGAGCGCAAAAATGGTGCAGGAAATCATTGCTTTTCTGACCTCGTGGCTACCGGCATTTGCCGACAGCAACCGCAGCTACATGACCATTTCCATTGGCTGTACCGGCGGCCAGCATCGCTCGGTTTACGTCTGCGAGCAAATGGGCGCCCACTTCCGCCAGCACAGCAACAACGTGCAAGTACGTCACTCCGAACTACTGCACCTGAAAACCGTACAGGACGCCTGATTCAACCATGATCCGCCGCCAGCTGTTTATCATCAACAAACTGGGTCTGCACGCCCGCGCAACGGCCAAACTGGTGGCCACAGCGTCTGCTCACCAAAGCAAGATCAGAATCGCCGGAAAAGGCCGTGAAGTGGATGCCAAAAACATCATGCAGGTGATGATGCTGGCCGCCAGCCAGGGCACGGAAGTTGAACTGATTGCCGACGGTGACGACGAGCAACAGGCCATCATCGC
This sequence comes from Marinobacter sp. ELB17, assembly GCF_000169375.1. Lineage (GTDB taxonomy): Bacteria > Pseudomonadota > Gammaproteobacteria > Pseudomonadales > Oleiphilaceae > Marinobacter. The sequence goes on along the minus strand of NZ_AAXY01000037.1, from coordinate 8,942 downwards.
GTTGACAGAACTGATCAACGATTACTTTGGCGAGGGCGAATAGTCGCTCACGCAGCGTCTGCAAGTCCGCTATAATACAGCCGTTTTCTGACCGCGGATGAGCCATGACCGATATTCTGGAAAAAAGCCAGGCACGCCAGCGACTCCGCTCATTAGGCGAAGCGCTGGACAGTGGCGCCCTGAAGCAAGTCGCACGCATCCTCAATGGCGGCCTCAGCCCCAGTGATATCGCCCACCTGCTGGAATCATCGCCTCCGCGGCAACGATCGCTGCTGTGGAATCTGGTCGACAAACAGCTTGAAGGCGAAGTCCTTCAGTATCTAAATGAAGACATTCGGGGCGATTTTCTAAGCAAATTCAATGCTCAGGAGCTGGCCGATCTGATTGAAGACTTTGAGTCGGACGATCTGGCCGACTTGCTTCAACAGCTCCCCGACACGGTGATTCAGGAAGTTCTGAACACCATGGACGAACAAGATCGCCAGCGGGTGGAGGAGGTACTGTCGTACCCCGAAGACACCGCCGGCGGTTTGATGAACACCGACACCATTACGGTGCGCCCGGACATCAGCATTGACGTGGTGCTTCGTTATCTGCGCCGCCACCGCACCCTGCCCTCTATGACCGACAGCCTGATTGTGGTCAGCCGTCGCGATGAATTTATCGGCATGCTGCCGGTTACTTCCTTGCTGGTATCGAATCCTGCCGCCACCGTGCGTGAAGTGATGGACACCAATATTGAGCCCATCCCTGTCACTTTGTCGGATACCAAGGTTGCCATCCTGTTTGAGCGTTATGACCTGATCTCGGCGCCGGTGGTAGCCGAAAATGGCAAACTGCTGGGCCGCATCACCATCGATGACGTGGTCGATGTTATCCGCGAGGATGCCGATCACTCGCTGATGCGGATGGCGGGTTTGGATGACGATGAAGATACCTTTGCGCCGGTTTGGAAAACCTCGCGCAGGCGCGCGGTTTGGCTGGGCATTAATCTAATGACCGCGTTTATCGCCTCTGGAGTCATCGGTCTGTTTGAAGAGACCATTACCAAGGTGGTGGCACTGGCGGTGCTGATGCCCATTGTGGCCAGTATGGGCGGCATTGCCGGCAGCCAGACCCTGACACTGGTCATCCGCGGTATGGCCGTTGGTCAGATCAGCAGCGCCAATGTAGGCTGGTTGTTAAACCGCGAGTTTCTGGTGAGTGCGATGAATGGCGTGTTGTGGGCTTTGGTCGTGGCCGGCGCGGCTACCCTGTGGTTCAAGGACATTATGCTGGGCGCTATTATTGCCGCGGCGCTGGTGATCAATCTTGTCGCTGCAGCCTTGGTGGGCACCGTGTTACCGTTGTTTCTTAAGTCGCGTAATATTGACCCCGCGCTGGCCGGCGGTGTGATCCTTACCACCGTCACCGACGTTGTCGGGTTTGTGTCCTTTCTTGGCCTGGCGACTCTTTTTTATGCCTGAGCTTTTTACATCTCGATGCTCTTTACATCTAAATAAATTTTTACATCTGAATAGCTTTTTACACCTAAGTAACCGGTAATCTAATGATTGATCATAACGAAGAAGAGTTTGAATACGACGGCCCCAGCAAGTCCCAGCTCAAGCGCGAGATGCACGCGCTGCAAAGCATGGGCAAGCAAATGCTGGAGCTAAACCATGAGCAGCTCGATAGCCTGCAAATCAGCGACACGCTGCGCCGCGCCATCGACGAATCGGTCCGCATTCGCCAAAACGAAGCCAAGCGCCGGCACCTGCAATACATTGGCAAGATCATCCGTCAGGAGCCCGACCCCGAAGCATTGCAGGCCGCTATAACCGCGTTCTCCGCGGGCAGTTTAGAGCACACCCGCCGCCATCACCTGGCTGAGCGTTGGCGCGACCGTATCATCACCGAGGGCGACAGCATTATTGGCGAGTTTTTAAGCCACTGCCCGGATGCGGATATCCAGCATTTGCGCAATTTGGCACGTAATGCCCGCAATGAAGTGCAGAAGCCGCAAAGTGCCGGCCACGGCCGAAAACTGTTTCGCTACCTGCGCGAGTGCATTGACGCCAACGAGCAAATGTAAGCCAGTGGTAAGCGGTTCTGACTGTTTGCGTAACGACCGCTACAGGCGGCGATGACTCCATACCGGCATTTGCTGGCGCAGCTGATCCAGCCAGTGTTTGTCCAACGCTGCGGTCGCCACCCCGGGACCATCCTCGTTAACCTCGGCCAGCACACTGCCCCAGGGGTCGCAAATCAAACTATGGCCGTAGGTGCGGCGCTGACTGCTGTTGTGCCCGCCTTGCCCGGCCGCCACTACGTATAGCTGATTTTCAATGGCACGCGCCCGAATCAGCGCGTGCCAGTGGGCATTTCCGGTCTTCCAGGTAAAGGCGCTGGGCAGGCATACCCAGTCAGCGCCTTTGTCGCGCAGTGCGCGGAACAGCTCCGGAAAGCGCAGGTCGTAGCAAACCGCCAGCCCCAGGCGCCCGGCTGGCGTGTCCACGGTGACCACCTGGTCCCCCGCTTCGAAGGTATCCGACTCGCGGTATTGGCCGTGAGCATCGTCCACTTGGGCATCAAACAAGTGGATTTTGTCATAACGCGCCACTTCGTCGCCCAGATCATTGAACACCAGGCAACTGGCTCGCACCCGGTCAGCCATGACCGAACCGTCTGGGCGCAGTGCCAGCGGCAGTGAACCGCCTACAATCCAAATCTTCAGGGTTTTCGCCTGTTGAGCCAAAAAAGCCCGAATAACACTCTGGTTACCGGCCTCCTGCTGCCCGCAGGGAAGCATTTGATCGCTAGCCAGTACTGCAAAATTCTCCGGCAGTACCGCCACCTTTACGCCCGCCTCCGCGGCCTGCTGCAACAGCGCCGCAGCAGCATTCAGGTTATCCTGAATCTGGTGCCCACTGACCATTTGCAGGGCCGCCACAAGCGTCGAGGATTGCTGTGTCATCACCACACTCCTTAATTGTTATGCTAGATACCTTAATTGTAATTATCCGATATCTTGCTCTTATGCCCATTACCAACGCAATTATGAACCCGGACAGCAGCGGCGTTTAGTCACCTGTGCCGAACACGCCCTGTAAGCTGGTTTTGGGCTCGTTCCAGGTTCCAGACACCTTATAACTGGCGCTGGTCAGCTTGCTTAACGGATCACCCAATATTTTGTCCAGCACAAACAGAGCACCTCCAATCGGCGCTCCTGCCCCCATTAGCAAAGCCGCCAGAGGCAAATTCTGAGTTAACGGCACCACCACTACCAGACGCATATCCAGAGTCTCAGAAGCCATATCGGTGGTGCCGCTGAGTTTAAAGGCGCCAGAGGGACCCACAATTTGCAGTTCGGGGTTCAGGGTTAACAGCCCATTAGCGATCTGCGCCTTGCCAGAAAGCGCGTCAAACGCCACGCCGCGTTCATACAAGTCTGAGAAATCCAACTGCAGCCTACGCCACAGGGTGTCGGTGTTCAGCAGGTTGAACACACGAAACAGCTGAGCACTGTTGTTTTGTTGCAGAATCACACCGTCTTCCAGGGTCATACTGATATCGCCGCTCAGCTGCTTGAGCCCGAACTGGTCCGGGCGACCTGGCCATTCCAGCGCCAGTTCAATATTGGTCGCAAGGTTCTCAAGAGGTACATCCGCACCAAACAACCCGCCAAGTTCAGCCAGTTGGCCCCCCGTGACGCTACCTTTAAAACGGCTAACCTGATTTTGCCCTTGCAACAGCCAGTTGAATTCACCCGCCAGCGCCAGGGATTCCAGTTTGCCCTCAATGGACTCGATGCTTACGCCACCAGCCTGGGGGCGCAGCAAGAATGACCATTGCCCCAGCGGCTCGCCGGCCAGGGCGAGCTGAGCTATGCGAACATCTGCGGAAGGCCAGTCTTGAGGCCGCAGCTTGGCCGCGGCGCCTGAGTCAACGCTATCACGCAGGTTCGCCGCTGCCATGGGTGCTGGGTCCTGCGAATCGTTACGAGGCAAGTTCAGGTGTTGTAAATCCACCGTCAGCTCAGAACCGTCGTTCGGAACCTCTATGCGTCCGCTGACCAGGTCTGAGTCCAATCGCACTGTCCATTGCTTATCCAGATCCAGAGCACTGATGTTTATATCACTTAATCGACTGCTACCAAGCTGAAGGTAATCCACGCGGGCATCAAACCCGGTGTCCAGTGTACGCACATAGCCATGGCCACGATTTTCCCAATTCACCCCAAATGCCACACCATCTTTTACCGACGAATCCAGAGTCAGGCGTAAAGGCGCGGTCTCAGTCGTCGCTTTTTCGAGAGACCCTGGCCAGTCTATGGCCAGCCCGCGTAAGTCTGAATACAACTCCAGCTCTGGCGGGCTGGCCGCCATAAGAACCAGATCGGCGCTGTAGGTTAACGCTCCACTGATGCCGTAACTGGCATCAGCGCCTACACCCGCTAATTGCCTGAGGGCTTCAGCATCCAACTGGCCACTCTGGGTAACGGTTAACCCGTCCGGTTCGTTACGAGCCAAACCTATGGTGACAGGCTGGCCCTCAAACACCCCCTGCATCGGAGCGCCACTGAAACCCTGTTTACTGCGATACCGGGCCTGCCCGCGAATCTGCGTCCATTTCAGGCCTGAAGGCAGATGTTGCAAACCCACATCGTTGGCCACCACGAGAGCATCCACTGAAAATTGCCGGGGCTGGTTTAAGGGTAAGCGCAAAGCCAGCTGTAAATCCGCACTGCCGGTAAGAGAAATCTGGCTTAAACCGTCGCCGGCAACCTCTCCCAGTGGGCTGTTCTTCATCCACAGGTCAATGGCTTGCGCGGGCACTTGAGCCGCTATGTTAACGCTCACCACGGGGCTTTCGTTATCAGTGACCAGCCGCACCGTGCTCGGCCGCAGTTGCAAGCCACCGCTATTTGCCTGTTCTACGCTGACCACCGCCGAGCCGTTATGAACTTCCACCCGGCCGCGGGCGCCGGTCACCGTCGGCCACTGTGGGTCATAGCGCAGAATGGCTTCTTCAAACTGGTACCACATAGCCGACATAAACGATTCCGGTGGCGCCCCAGCGCCAATCTGGCCGTGGCCGTAATAAGCGCCAGAGGAAATCCGGCCGGCCTCAATGGCGGTCGTCAACCATTTATAGAGCTCCGGTGCCACGGCGTACTCTGGCACCAGGTCCGCAATCATTGCAGCGTCACCGTTCTCAATCTGTACCTGCAAACCCAGATTGTCATCGCCATGCTGATCCAGGCGCAGATCAAAACCACCAATCAACTCGGTCTGCTCACCCAAACCCAGGCGCATGCCTTCAGAAAAAACCCGTATCAGAGCACCGTCAATCTGCCAGGCTACCAGGGCTTTGAAGCGGGGAAACTGCCAGCGTGCCGAAAACAGTTCAGGAAATTCTATTTCTACCGGCTGCTCTGCGGCATAGGTATCCACATAGCCGCCACGGCGGTCAACGTAGATATGCCCTTGTACATAGCTGGCAGCCGGCGCGCCGTTGTGTGCGCTAACTTTGACATCGCGCAGCCGGGCGCTGAGCTGAAAATCGGCCGGGTCCGCATGGGGTATGTCCAACCTCATAGCGTCCAGAAAGCCTGCGGGTTTGTAGTCGTCCAACGCCGCCTGGGCAAGCTGCGGCAATGCCGCCACAAGCCGGCGCAATGGCCGCAGCGGAAGCGCATCAGCCACAAATCTTACGCCAGCGGAATCAGTACCGGCCTCGGCAGAACTGTTAGGCAGCGCTGTCAGTCTTGCGCTGAATGGGGACACCTGATCGCCGTTCCAACGCCATTGCAGCTGCCGCAGGTGCCATTCACCGATGCCGCCAGGCGTTTGCTCGTCGCGGCGCCATCCAAAACGGGCGCGAATGTCTTCCAGCGGAGCCAGCGACATGGCACCAACCCCTAATTGCAAGTAGGGGGTGCGCAAGGTCCCGTTGACCTGCTCCAACTGGCCGTCACGAAAGCTTAGCCAGGCCTGGCCGCCCACATCAAAGCCTTCCACACGCATATCACGCCAGCGATAGTCGTCGATCAGACCATCAAACAGGCGCCCGGAAGCAACGTCTACGTATAGTTGACCGGTGAACTGACCCAACAGAAAGCGCCGGCCTACTAGGCGAAAACTGGCCAATTGCTGATTGGTGCCGGCTTGCATAGCGCGGCCGGAGGCGCGGAAAAGACCGCGCTGATAAAGCAGATCAAGTTGCGGAATATCCAGTTGACGCAGGTTGCCACTGCTGTCGGTAACGGCCAGCTGAATGCGTGTGATGCGAACAAAAGGTTTTGAAAGCCAGCGTTCGGCCAAAGCGACCAAGCGCTGCAACGAATTGTCGCTGACCTCAAGACCGCTGCCGGCAAGGACCACCTGCCCAGCCGCTTTCTGGCGCAGGGCCAGATCCAGACCGTCAGCCTCGAACTTTTCCAGCACCAGGCGCAAACGCAACACCGAGGCCAGAAAATCCACGCGCATTCGCAGATGTCTCAGGTAGGCCAAAGGCTCGTCCGGGCCGGTCTCTGTGACCATCACATCTTTTGCGCTGAATTCCGGGTTTAGCCAATACCAACGTGCCGACAGCTCAGCAATGCTGACTGTGTAGCCCAGCTGTTCCGACAGCTGGGCCTGCAAGGTATCGCGGTACTGGTTCATGTCCGCGGTCAACTGGCGCCCCAAACCGACATAAAGAGCTAACAGCAGCAACAAAGCCAGCGCTAGCCACCATACCAGCGCAGACAAACGCGCTAACCAGCGCAGCGGCAGGGGATTCGGGGCCGAGGGCGGAGATTCCTGCTTTGACACCGAGCCTTACTCCAAACGCCGGTTGCCAGCAGCAAGCTTACAACAGCACAACATCATACTGCTCCTGGCTGTAGAAAGGTTCGACTTGAAAGCGAATGGTTTTGCAGATGAAGGTTTCCAGATCGGCCACATTATCCGACTCTTCATCAACCAACAGGTCGACAACGCGTTGCGACGCCATTACCAGATAGCTTTCGGTGTCATAAGCGCGATTCACCCGCAATATTTCGCGAAAAATTTCATAACACACCGTTTCACCCGTTTTCAGAAAGCCACGACCGTCGCAGATCGGGCAGGGCTCACACAGCACCTGACCCAGGGATTCGGTGGTGCGCTTGCGGGTCATTTCCACCAGGCCCAATTCGGATACCCCGGTAATTTTGGTTTTGGCGTGGTCCCGTTCCAGCATTTTCTCCAGCATGCGGTGCACCTGGCGTTTGTGTTCGGCGTCGTCCATATCGATAAAGTCGATAATAATAATGCCGCCCAGATTACGCAGGCGCAGCTGGCGGCTGATGGCACGAGCCGCTTCCAGGTTGGTTTTGAAAATGGTTTCTTCAAGATTGCGGTGGCCAACAAATGCCCCGGTATTGATGTCGATCGTGGTCATCGCTTCGGTTTGGTCGATAATCACATAGCCGCCGGATTTTAGCTGCACTTTGCGGCTAAGGGCCTTCTGGATTTCATCTTCTACCGAATACAGATCGAAAATCGGGCGCTCACCCGGGTAATACTCCACTTTGTCAGCAAACTCGCTAACGAACTCGTGCACAAATTCCATCACCCGCTGATGGCTTTCACGGCTGTCGATGCGCACTTTTTCAGTCTGAGGGCGAATCAGATCGCGAATGGTGCGAATAAACAGCGGCAGATCCTGATAAATCACCGCTGGCGCCTGAACCTTGCCCATGCGCTCGTTGATAGACTGGCCAAGCCGGTGCAAATATTTCATGTCGGCGGTCAGATCATCTGCGCTGGCGGCTTCTGCGGCGGTACGGATGATGTAGCCGCCCTGAATAGCCACGGAGGACGCCTGCTCTGAGGCGGCTCCATCTACAATCGCCTTGAGCCGGGCACGCTCGGCGTCGTCTTCGATGCGCTGGGAGATACCAATGTGATTAACACCCGGCATAAAGACCAGATAGCGGGAAGGAATCGAAAGCTGGGTGGTCAGGCGTGCGCCTTTGGTGCCAATAGGGTCTTTAGTGACCTGCACCACCAGCGACTGACCTTCGCGCAGCAAGGTGCGAATATCTGGCACCATGCGGGGGCCGTCGCTGATGTCATCACTACCAGGCTGACTGGTAACCACATCGGACGCGTGAATGAAGGCCGCACGCTCAAGGCCAATATCAACAAACGCGGCTTCCATACCCGGAAGTACCCGCACCACTTTGCCTTTGTAAATATTGCCGACAATACCTTTGCGGCTGGCGCGTTCGATGTAGGCTTCCTGCAACATCCCGTTTTCAACCAGCGCAACACGGGTTTCTACCGGTGTTACGTTGATCAGAATTTCTTCACTCATGATTGGCGCTCCTTACTGCATGGCCACTGGTTCCACACAGGATAGCCTGCTACGCTCAGCAATGCCGCGGTTTCCTGAAGCGGTAAACCCACCACCGCGCTGTAACTTCCCTGCAATTGTTCAACAAACATGCCGCCAAGGCCCTGAATGCCGTAGCTGCCGGCTTTATCCATGGGCTCGCCGGTGGCTACATAAGCGTCAATTTGTGCCTCCGTCAGAGTGCAAAAACTTACGTTGGTGGTTACCAGGCAAGAACGGCAACCATCCGCGCTTGCCAGCGCTACGGCGGTGAGCACCTGGTGTGTGCGCCCAGACAACGCCGCCAGTGTGGCCCTGGCATCCGCAGCGTCAACGGGTTTCCCCAGAATGACGCCGTCCACTATCACCGAGGTGTCCGAGCCCAATACCAGCGCACCGGGTTGCACGGCAGCAGCCACTAATAGCGCTTTTTCTCGCGCCATGCGTTCAACGTAGTCGGCGGCAGGCTCAGCGGGGCGAGGGCTTTCATCAATAGCGGCAGGACACACGTCAAAGAGTGCACCAATTTGCTGCAATAATTCGGCGCGGCGTGGAGAAGCCGAAGCCAGTATCAGTGTCTGCATTGACTCCCTCTTGTC
>NZ_AAXY01000038.1 GCF_000169375.1 Marinobacter sp. ELB17 | reverse complement strand
TTCAGGACCCAAGCAACATCATCCTCATTGGCAGTAACGGTGTGGGCAAATCGACCATCGCGCAGAACGTAGGCTATCAGGCGGTTATGCAAGGACACACCGTTCTATTCACTTCTGCCGCCAACATGCTTAACGATTTAGCGGCGCAAGATGGTGATAACGCACTTCGACGACGATTAGCTCATTACAGCAAGACGACGTTACTCATCATCGATGAAGTGGGCTACCTGTCCTACAGCAATCGCCATGCCGACTTACTGTTTGAAATCATCAACCGCCGTTATGAGAAAAACGCGACCCTCATCACAACGAATCGGCCGTTTAGCGAATGGAATGACGTGTTCCCGAATGCAGCCTGCGTGGTATCGCTAATCGACCGCTTGGTGCATCACAGCGAAGTGATTGCGATTGAAGGAGACTCTTATCGCATGAAAGAAGCACAAGAGCAGGCATTAGCACGGGGAAAAGTTAAAAGAGGAAAGACAAAATGAAAGTGCTGAAAATCACCACCCATTGGACAACAGAAGAAGCGGCATGTGTTCACGAAGCGCTCGACACGTTACAAACCGCTATCTGGGAAAGTTACGGCAAAGATATTACCGGAATGTACAGACATATTGCCAACGAACAAAAGGAAAAAAGCGAGCAGTCTAATGCCGGCATGGACTTCTAAGGACTAAGGCATCCAACTCAACGGCTATTGAAAAATGGCAATAAACGTCGTTTTATCGCCATTTTTAAACTGCGGCAAATAACAGCGGATCTTCACCGGCGCTAACACTTGCGAAACGGACAAGTCTGTCAGCCAGCCCGCCCATAGCCACAAGGCGAACTTTTCATGGCCCGTTTGGTCCCATTCTATAGTCGCCGCTTTTTGTGACCCGCGTCATGCCTGGAACACCCAACATTACTGGAGAAAATCTATATGCATATCCAAATAAATACAGACAAGAATATTTCCGGAAACGAGGCCATGACTCAAAGTGTCAAAAAAATTCTTGACCACGTTCTAGCGCGCTTCGCGGGTCAAATCACTAGGCTGGAAGTACACCTTAGCGACGAGAACAGCGCCTCGAAGTCGGGCATGACTGACAAGCGATGTTTGCTAGAGGCTCGACTTGCAGGACGTGAACCGGTATCGGTAAGTGACTTGGCACTTACGGTTGAGCAAGCGGTAACCGGTACCGCCCATAAGATGGTTAGCCTGCTGGGACGTGAACTGGGCAAGCTCGGCAAACGCTAACGCTGTCGGCCTTGAGCCTGGCAAGGCAGACTCAAGGCCGACAGCGTTAACTTACTGACCAGAACATCGGGGCCTGGTCTTGCATTTTGACCCGTCGATCACGAAGCGTCGCACAACTTTACGCTAGCGCGATGGAACGCTAAGGCAATCCATGCTGGCATCGCCCAGTTCGGTGCCACCATCTACCGTCATAATCGTCCCGTTCATATAGTGACCCATATCACTGGCAAGAAAAATCGCGGCGTCGGCTATCTCTTTGGCTTCACCAAATCGTTTACTGGCAATTTTCTTGGCCATTATTGCTTTCGTTTCGGGGGTGGGCGCTAAACGCTCAGCGCCCTCGGTGCCACTGATTGGCCCTGGTGAAATGCCGTTAACCGTAATGCCAGACGCGCCCCATTCCACCGCCAGGCATTTAATCATCATATTGATGCCCGCTTTGGCTGCGCAAACATGAACCTGAAAAGGCATTGCAGACACGGCTTGTGGAGCACTGATCGCGATTAAGGAAGCACCTTTGTTAAGATGCTGAAAGCCTAAATGGAATACGTTGTATGTGCCAAGAAGGTCAATATCGATAACGGTCTTAAAGCCTTTTGGCGAGATCCCCACGGCAGGTGCCGGGAAGTTACCTGCGGCACCGGAAATTAAACAGTCAATCTTGCCAAGTTGCGCAACACAGGCCTGTAAAGCGCTCGCCACCTGGTCGGGGTCTCTAACGTCAGCCGTTAGCGCAATCGCACTGTGTCCGTTACTGCTTTTAACACTTTCAGAAATCTCCTGAGCTGCCGCTGCGGCTTTATCTGCGTTTCGGCCAAGTACGGCCACCTTCGCACCCACTGCCGCCATGCCTTTAGCTATACCCAGATTAATGCCGCTGGTTCCGCCAGCAATAAAAACCACCTTATCTTTTAGCGTTGTCGGGTCAAACATATCGGCTTGCTCCTTTGTGCGGTTTTTAGACTGCACACTGACTGGCCTTGGGTGAAGGTCTCGCTGAACCACACCGGGTTTGGTAGAGACCCTTTCATGTAAGTCAGGCCATGCAGTGGCAAAAGATTGCTCATTCGAGTATCCATCCTTTTGTGTGGAGTTCAAGCAGAATGTATAGGGGTCGCCTGAAGAAGGGCCTCGCGTAGTTTGGTCACGCTGACGGATTAAGACCACATCAACCTGGCCTTGCGTTAGTGGAGTTCAAGGTTGATAGGAATCAGAGTATCCTGCAGCCCACCGGTGCGCCCGCACGGCCTTTCTGGTTTATCAATTCGTTAGACGTTCAAGGATTTCAAATGGCTACGCCTGTAATATGGAAGTTGATGCTTTCCTGTTTTTTCTGTTTCACCGCTGCGGCGGCATCGGCTGAGACCTTGGTATTCACGGCAATCCCGGATGAAGACGAAACCAAACTTGTTGAGCGTTTTCGCGGTGTCGCGGACTACCTCTCTGAGCAACTGAATGTTGATGTACGCTATATTCCAGTAAAGTCCTACGCGGCTGCCGTTTCAGCGTTCCGTAACAATCAGGTTCAGCTGGCGTGGTTTGGCGGTCTTTCTGGTGTGCAGGCACGCAGGTTGGTTCCGGGCTCTGAAGCCATCGCCCAAGGTGTTGAAGACGAAGCCTTCGAGACCTATTTTATTGCCAATACCAACACGGGTATAGAACCCGCCGCAGAGCTTTCAGCGCTCAAAGATCAGTTGCAAGGTAAAACCTTTACCTTCGGTTCCAAAGGCTCGACATCTGGCCGGCTCATGCCTGAGTTCTATGTGCGCGACACCTTTAATGCAAAGCCTGATGACTTTTTCTCACGCGTTGGCTTCAGTGGCAACCATACGCGCACCCTTCGCCTGGTTGAAGCCGGCACTTACGATGTAGGCGCGCTGAACTTTCAGGTTTGGGAGAAAGAACTGGCTGATGGAAACATAAACACCGATGCCGTGCAGGTGATCTGGAAAACGCCCCACTACCCGGATTATCAGTGGACGATTCGTGGCGATGTGGATGAGCGTTTTGGTGATGGCTTCAAGCAGCGCGTTACCGAGGCGCTGTTGAACCTTGATAACCCGGAACTGCTGGAAAGCTTCCCGCGTTCAGGTTTTATTCCTGCTGCCAACGCCGACTATGAGCCGATTCGTAAAACAGCTCAAGAGATCGGGATTCTCGATTAATGACAGGCTTTGACCTTACGAACCTTACCGCCTCATTCAGCGGCAAACGGGTTATAGGCCCGTTGTCGCTGACGGTGAATCCGGGCGACAAAATCGCGCTGGTGGGTAAAAGCGGTGCGGGAAAATCCACCTTAATGCGCCTGATTTACGAACGGGTTAACCGGGATTCGTCTCTGATCCCTCAGGATCTTGGCCTGGTAAATGCTCTTTCGGTGTTCCATAACGTCTTTATGGGCCAGCTGGATAAACATGCCACGTGGTACAACACCCTCACGCTTGCCCGCCCGTTCGCCAAAGACAAGGCTGAAGTGCTGACCTTATTGCAGTCGCTGGGTATCACCGAAAAGCTATGGACACCCGCAGCCTCTCTGTCCGGTGGGCAGCGCCAGCGTGTTGCTATCGCGCGAGCGCTGTACCGTAACGCAGCTGTGCTACTGGCCGATGAGCCGGTTTCTGCACTCGATGGCCCCATGGCGAACTCGGTCATGATGCAACTGCGTGATCGCTTTACCACCAGTATTATTGCGCTGCACGATGTGGACCTTGCATTGAATTACTGTACCCGAATCGTTGGCATTCAGGATGGCCAGGTCGCCTTGGATCAACCCAGCGAACACCTTGCAGCAGCAGACATTGTATCTCTTTACTAGGTAACGCGGCCCGTTCTATGCCCTCTTCCCCAACGGTTCGTGTCAGCCTGATTTTCCTTGCCATCGCCTTGGTTGGGTTGCTGTTTGCGGACATCGCGGTGACCACCTCCAACCCTTGGCGGGATCTCGGTAATTTCCTGTTTGGCATCGCAACGCCCAACTTTTTCAGCACTGAAGGGTTGATGACCGCACTGTTGAGAACAGTCGCCTTTGCCTTTGTCGGGGTTGCGCTTGGCAGTGTTGCAGGCTTCCTGATGGCATTGGCTTACCGATCCCTGCCGGTGCGGATTTTTTGCGCCTTTATCCGCGCAATTCACGAGCTTTTCTGGGCGTTGATTTTCCTGCAGTTCTTTGGTTTTCACCCACTCACGGGCGTATTGGCCATCGCCATTCCCTACGCCGGGATTTTCGCCAAGGTTTATTCAGAAATCCTGGAAGAGGCCGACCCGGAATCCGGCCGTGTACTGCCACCCGGCACTGGCAATATTTCGGCGTTCCTCTATGCCCGCATTCCTGATTGCTGGGCAAAAATGCGCACCTACACAGCCTACAGGCTGGAATGCGGCCTTCGCTCCAGTGCCATTCTTGGCTTCGTTGGCCTTCCCACACTGGGCTTTTACCTTGAAGCATCGTTCTCCCAAGGGCTTTATTCCGACGCTGGCGCGATGCTGATTCTGTTCTATGTGTTAATCGCCACCATGCCGCTCTGGGTAAGGCCAAAGCTTCTGCCGGTCTACGTTCTTGGCGCTCCCTTTTTTCTGGGTGAAGGGTTGCCCATTGTCTGGGGCAATGTGCAGCGTTTTTTCACCGAAGACATCGTGCCCGCGCCATTGCGCAACGGGGAAGGTTTAACGGGGCTAACGCCTTGGCTGAGTGATTTGATGATCAACGAGGCCATGCCGGGCATCTGGAACACCCTTGTGCTCACTCAGATCGCGCTTGTAGCGACAGGAATTCTCTCGTTACTGGCATTCCCCTTGATATCAAACCACTTTGGCGGGCCGATACGGCGCAATGCCGGGCATGTGGTTCTGGTGATCGCGCGATCCACGCCTGAGTACATTCTGGCGTACATTCTGCTGCAACTCTGGGGGCCTTCAATGCTGCCTGCGGTGGTTGCGTTAGCGCTGCACAACGGCGGGATTATAGGGCACCTGATTGGCCGGCAAACCAATGCCATCAAACTCCGCGCAGATGCTGCAGAGGGCTTCAACCGGTACAGCTGGGAGCTGGTACCCCGCGTATATCGCTCATTTCTGGCGTTTCTGTTCTATCGCTGGGAAATCATCATGCGGGAGACAGCCATACTGGGGATTCTTGGCATCTACACCCTTGGCTTTTATGTAGACAGCGCTATTCAGAACATCCGGTTTGATCGTGCCATGGTGCTGATTCTGATAACGGCTCTGCTCAACATTGGCATTGATACTCTTGGGCGTTATATTCGCCGTAAGCTTGCCCTGCAAACCATGCCGACCTGCTGAACGAAGTACAGCGTTATTATCTGAATTCACTAAGCCACTGCAGTGCTGGGCTGCCAGGAATACGGTTGATGAAGACCCGGTAACCGGCTCCATTCACACGGGCCTGACGCCATTTTGGGCAGAGCGTCTGGGTAAAAATGACCTGGTGGCGTATCCTTGAAAAAGCTAATCCATAAAGAGCGATGTTTACACCTGATTAATTACCACTGAGCAAGGAAGAGGAGAGTCGTAACATTCCGCTAGCCACCGTGGTTGACGGTAGGCAACCGCCCTCACCCGCAACGGCCAAAACGGCGTACCAAGAGCCCATTTCCAAGGTCGGCTATTGCAGTGCCGCCACTGTCCAAAAAAGCATCAATGCATGCAAAGCCCCGTTTCAGCAGATCATCGCAAAGGTAAAGGACGACAGGTCTCTTACCCTAGAGCTCAGGCGCGGCCCGACCTATACAGGCTGGATGAGGCGCCGAGTGGATAGCAAGCAAGGCGAAGCGATTTACGGTCATCGCATGTCAATGGTTGAGCCGGTATTCGGCAACATCAACAGTAAAAAAGGCCTGAATCGCTTCAGTCTGCAGAGTAAAAAGACGGTGCAGGGTCAGTGGCAGGCAATAACAAAACAACAAAGCGGCTGTGGATTGGGCTCTGTGAAGGGTTTTTCTACAGCTACGTTAGCGGTGATTTGCAACCCAGTTGTCCAAATAGCTGCACCTAAGCAGCCTGTTTGTTGCGCTCAATTTCCTGTAATTTTTTAGGGTTGAGGGATACGGCTCCGACGACTTCCCAGTTTCGAATGTCACCAGATGACTGGTTGCGTAGTATTGAAGAGACGTGCCAATTCTTCGGCGCAGTGCCTCAAGAAATCCTGTTCGACGCTGCCAAGACCACCATGATCGAGGGCGATGCCTACGGTGAAGGCCGTCATCGCTGGAATGCATCCCCACTTAACGTAGGGGACCATCGACGAAAAGTAAGCAATCTCGAGCGCATACGGCTTATGATTCTGAGTTGAAATAATAAATTCGGCCCGTTTCAGCCGTAAAAATGCTCATCACTGGCGAAGCACGATGGGCCGCTGCTCTGGCATACCCATGGATACTATCAGGGCGTTGTCTTCCTGCCGCTGCTTAAAAGCGGCTTTACTGTCCAGATCCTGCCAGTTGCTCAGAATCAGGCTTTGGGCGACGGCTCCTCCCAGGGTTGTGCCCGGCCCCAGAATAATCAGTTTGTCCGGCGCGAATTCACGAACAGCAACACGCAAAGCAGCGCTGAAATCGTAGGGTTGGGTCAACTGATGGCTCAGGGTGTAGTCCCAAAGCGCCTTGTGATCTGTACTCCAGGGAGACCAGATGTGGCCGCGGCCGTCAATTAATGGAATCTCCGGTCTGCCGAACAGCGCTGGCCCCAGGGCTTCCTTTGCCATCGCCCGCACCGGCTCTTGCAGTGGCGTATGGAAGGCCGCGTGATTGAGCAACCGCATGGGGAAGTGGTCTTTTTTGGGCAATCCACGATTCAGGGCTGCCATACCCGGTGTGTCGGCACCAAACACCATCATACCGCCCAGATCGATGGACAGATAAGCCTGGCCTTCGCCACTTTTGCAGATCTCATCGGCTAAAGCCAGGTAGCGGGCGCGGGCATCCCAGTCTGGACGCCAGTCGTCATCCACCCAGGGAATGAGAAGCTGGCCGCCAATCAGGCGCTCCTGCATTAATCCGCCCATAGTATTGACCAAATGCAGGCCGTTTTGTGCATCCAGCGCACCGGCGATCGCCAGGCTGATATACCAACCCATGGAGTTGCCGGTAACAGCAACGATCTCATAGCGATCTTGGTCGATATCCAAAAAGTCAGCGTAGGCACACGCGTAGATCAGCCCCGATGCATGGTCTCCCCGGCTGTGCAGTTTCAGCGAATAGGCTTTCTCTTCGTCCAACTCTGTCAGGGTTGGCTGCTGGTGTTGACGCCGATAGTCGTCGAAACTCTCCAGCAAAGCGCTTTTATCCGCATGGTGACGCTTGAGGTAGCCCCATTCGGGGGCATTGTAGGTGCCGCGTCCGGGACAGACGACGACAACGCGTTGTTTGGGTGTGGACATCAGGCACCTTTCTCAATTGCAGTGGAACCGGCCCCGGTCAGGGCACGAACATGCTCAAGGATATCTTCGACGGCAGGGAGCGTGCTGGTGGAGGCTTTACCCAGGGCGATAAAGCTGTCCAGGGCGGTCACCCGATCCATGCGGGAACTGGCGACACCCTGAGCACTCAACTCACTGATCAGCTCTTCACTGATTGAGCCGTGTCGACGGCATTCATCGACAACCAGAATCTGTTTGCAGTCCTTCACCGCCTCATAAAGGGCAGCATGGTCAATTTCGGTTAGCCAGCAGAGGTCTATTACCCGCACCGAGATACCCTCCGGTGCCAGTTGCTCGGCCGCCTGCAGGCTAAGTGTCACACCATTGCCGTAAGTGATGATAGCCAGGTCGCTACCTGAACGGCATTGACGGAAGCGGCCGCGGGGCAAGCGGTAATCCGGTCCGGGGTCTGGCTGACAGGCCAACTGGTCGCCTTCGGTCAGCAGATCGCGGTTATGATAACGGGCGATGGGTTCGATGATTACGACCACCCGCTGTTCTTCATCGGCCAGGCGTACTGCTTCTTGCAGGAGGCCTACAGCACTGGTGCCATCACTGGGACAAGCCACCAGTAAACCGGGGATATCGCGCAATACGGCCAGGCTGTTGTCGTTGTGGAAGTGGCCACCAAAGCCTTTTTGGTAACCCAGCCCAGCGATACGAACGACCATCGGATTGGTAAATTGGCCGTTGGAGAAAAAGCTCAGGGTTGCCGCTTCGCCACGCAGTTGATCCTCGGCATTGTGTAGATAGGCTAAGAACTGGATTTCCAGAATCGGGATCAGGCCGTTCTGCCCCATGCCGATGCCCAGCCCCAGTATGCTTTGTTCATCCAAGAGAGTATCAATAACTCGATGGCGGCCATATTGTTGCTGAAGTCGCTGGGTTACCCCGTAGACGCCCCCTTTGTTGCCGATATCCTCGCCCGCCATTACCAATTGTGGGAAGCGTGCCATCAGCCTGTGTAGGCTCTGATTGATTAGTCGGGCCATGGGCTGGGGCGTGGGATCAATGGCTGGTAGTTCTGCGGCCGGATTGGCAAGGCTGGGTCTGAGGGGTGGCACGATGGCACTCATCACGGCTTCCGAGCCGCGCAAGCGCGGGCGTTGGGATGTTTGATCGCCGACGGCACCTAAGCGGCCCCAGGTCGTATCGAGCAGCTGGCCCAGGTCGGCCCGGCTGAGGCGGGTCTCACGCAGCAGTCGGGCGGCACCATGGGCCAGCGGGTCTTCATTGGTCATGGCCTGAATCTGGGCCTGGCTCAGGTAGGCTTGTTGTGCATCAGATCCGGCGTGGCCATAGAGGCGCACACAGCGCATGTGAAGGAAAACCGGTTGCCGGTGGGTGCGGGCCAAGATGGCGGCACGGCTAGCCGCTTGCCAGGTATCCACCAGGTCCAGGCCGTTGCAGGCGATATAATTTAGGCCGGGGCGATTCGCCATGGAGGCGGCCACCCAGCCCTGGGGCGTTGGTGTGGAAATACCCAGGCCATTATCCTCGCAAACAAAGATCAGCGGCATGGGCAGGCCCTGATAGGCAGTCCAGCAAGCCGTGTTGATCGCGCCCTGAGCGGTCGAATGATTGAGAGAGGCGTCACCAAAGCTACACAGAACCAGACTGTCGGTGGGCCAGCCCCCTGCTCCGCCCAGACGCTTCCAAAGACCTAAGCCGTAGGCGGCTCCCACCGCTTTAGGCAAATGAGAGGCAATGGTACTTGTCTGTGGGGGTACGTTTAGCGCTTTCGACCCCAGCACTTTGTGCCGACCGCCGGCGATCGGGTCGTCGGAAGAAGCCATGAAGCTTAGCAACATGTCCCAGCTAACGGTCTGCCCGGGTAACGCCTTACTTCGCTGGATGAAGAAAGCGGCATCGCGGTAGTGCAAAAAGGCAGGGTCGGTCAGTCGCAGCGCCTTTGCGATAGCGGCATTGCCTTCGTGACCGGCGCTGCCGATCGTGTAATAAGCGTCGCCACGGGCTTGCAGCACTCTGGCCTGCAGATCAATCAGTCGACTTTGTACCTGGCTCTCAAACAGTTCGATAAGGTCGAAACGACTTAACCCTGCCGCTTGAGCGTTGCCAGCGGAAACGTCCGGAAGTTCTCCCTCGGTAATCCGATGCCGCAGGGCACGGAAGAGTTCGACAGTCATGGCGTAATTCTCCAGTTTAGTTGCTTGCTTATTCTATCGCCCCCATAGCCAGAGGTATAATATCTAATGACTCTATGTGACATCGGGTTTTCCTATGGATTTGCGAATACTGCGATACTTTCTCGCCACCTACGAAACAGGTTCGGTCAGCGCCGCATCACGCCGCTGCTTTGTCGCGCAGCCGTCCATTTCTGCAGCGGTAGCTCAATTGGAGGATGAGCTGGGAATGCCGCTGTTCGTGCGTCATTCCAAAGGAGTTCGCCCGACCGATGCGGGCCGACGCCTTTACCCGCTTGCGGCGCGGCTAATCGCCGATAGTGAGGCTATCGTAAGCAGCTTCAACCGCAGCGGGCGGCCCCTGCCGCTGAGACTGGGGTTGATGCGGTCGCTGGGCGCTGAGCGTATGAGTAATTGGTTGAAGCGACTGATGGAGCGTATCGAAAACCTGGAGCTGACGCTGGTCAATCCGGAAGAGGCCAGTGACGCCCGTATCGTGACAGCCGGCATGCGCCAGCCCCACGAAATCTTCGAACCCATCTGGAACGACCGTTATCGCCTGGCGTTGCCATCGGGACATCCCCTGTCGCTGAAGGAGCGGTTGACATTGAGCGATTTGGAAGAGCAGCCCTTTATCCTACGCGCCCATTGTGAGGCAACAGAAGCATTGCGCCAGGCATTGATACATCAAGGCGTGACTATCGCACCCAGGGCGCACCTGCGCACCATTGAATACAGCCTGGCGTTAGTGGCCGCGGGTATAGGGCTGGCCCTTGTGCCAGACTGGCCAGAAACCCGGCGACGCCTGGACATGGTGTTGCGACCCCTGGCGGATTTCCAGTCGGACATCCAGATCGGGGTGGCCTACTCGGCCGAACTGAGCAGGACGCTGCAAAACGCATTGAAAGAGGTCTGCGGGCAGGTAGCCGACACATTTACTAATCCGAAGTAAAGTAAACGAACACAGTAGGCCGGCGAAAGGCGCGGTCACTGATGCGCGAGGCAGGCGTTAAAGCCCGGTACCGGAAGAAGTTTAAGGTAACCACCAACAACGACCACAAACAGCCAGTGTTCGGCAACGTACTGACACGAGAATTTACCGCCGCTGAGCCTGATAAGGCGTACGTCGGTAACATCACAGTACACCCAAAAATCCGCCATTTCCCACCTACTGGTCTGTGCCGAGATTACGCCTCTGGTAGGCTAGGGAAAACTGCTTCTGGCGTCGTGGGCGGCACCTCAAGATGTTCGAGAATCCACTCGATGAAGCCTTTCACCTTGGTCATCTCTGCCTTATGTTCGGGGTAGGCTAAGTAATAGGCGTCGCGACTGGCTAACGAGAACGACCATGGAATGACGAGCTGGCCCGCCGATAGTTCCTCCTCGGCTAGGAAGCGCGGCACCAGAGCCACGCCGCAACCCGAACGGGCGGCCCGTAACGCCATATCGAAGGTATCAAAGCGTGGCCCATAGTAACTGTGCTCGGTATAAGCACCTTGGGCTTCGAACCAGTGATGCCAGGCACTGGGGCGCGTCGCGCTTTGTAGCAGAACCAATCGGGTTAACGCCAAGGGATCATCAATTCCCAAGGCAGGGATGATCGACGGCGCGCACACCACCACCATTTCCTCGTCGAGGAGCTTGATGCACTCCGCCTTCGGCCAGGCGCCGTGACCAAAAAAGAACGCCACGTCGATACGCTCTTCCTCCAGATCAAAAGGCTCCACACGATTGGCGATGTTGAGATAGACGTTGGGATAACGGAAACGGAAACCGTTGATACGCGGGAGCAGCCAGCGTGCACCGAACGTCGGCAACGTGGTCACGTTTAGCACCTCACCCTGGGCGCCGTAAGACTGCATGTAGCGTGTGGACATCTCCACCTGCGCCAGAATCTTGCGCACTTCGGTTAAATACTGCGAGCCCTCTGGTGTGACCTGAAGACGCTTGCGCGCACGGTGAAACAGCGGATGCTGAAGCACCAACTCAAGTTTAGCAACCTGCTTGCTAACTGCACTCTGGGTCAGGCTCAGCTCATCGGCAGCTCGCGTAAAACTGAGATGCTTAGCCGAAGCCTCGAAACACTGCATTGCAGTCAGCGTTGGCAAATGGGGGCGGCTCATCGCAACACCTCTTGATGCGAAAAAATGGAATGACCTCCATATTAAACATCGCTTGAAACGTGTCAACCCCCGCATGGATACTGCTTATACGTACAAACCGCAGTGAAACAAAATTCGAATAAATCCAGTAGGAGATAGAATGATCGATACTATTATGCAACGCCTCGGAGTCGCGACTGAACAATATCAGCAGGGCAGCGTGGAGGTTATCACGCCTATCGACGGCAGCATTATCGGCAAAGTCGCCGTGGAAGATGTCGATGCGATCGACGCACGCATCGCCAGGGCCGAGCAGGCCTTCGAGCAATGGCGTCGGGTTCCAGCGCCGCGACGCGGCGAGCTGGTGCGCTTGCTCGGCGAACAGCTACGTCGCCACAAGGACGATCTCGGCGCCCTAGTCACCTATGAGTGCGGCAAGATTCTACCCGAGGGCCTGGGTGAGGTGCAGGAGATGATCGATATCTGCGACCTCGCCGTTGGTCAGTCCCGTCAGCTGTTCGGACTGACCATCGCCTCCGAGCGCCCGGGCCATCACATGCGTGAAACCTGGCATCCACTCGGCCCCATCGGGCTAATTACCGCGTTCAACTTCCCAGTGGCCCCTTGGGCCTGGAACGCCGCCCTAGCGTTGGTGTGTGGTAACAGCCTGATCTGGAAGCCCTCGGAGAAGACTCCGCTTACTGCACTGGCTTGTCAGGCCTTACTGGAGCGTGCTATGGCCGAATTCGGCGATGATGCGCCTGAGCACTTAAGCCAGGTAATCATCGGTGGCCGTGATGCCGGTGAACGCTTGGCCGATGACCCAAGAATTCCTTTGATCAGCGCTACTGGCAGCACGCGTATGGGTCGCGATGTAGGTCCACGGGTTGCGGCACGCTTCGGGCGCAGCACTCTCGAACTGGGCGGCAATAACGCCATGATCCTGGCCCCCAGCGCCGACTTGGACATGGCCGTACGCGCCATCCTATTCTCGGCGGTGGGCACCGCGGGACAGCGCTGCACCAGCCTACGCCGTCTACTTGTCCATGAGTCTATCAAAGACGAGGTCGTCGAACGCCTCAAAAAGGCCTACGCCGGCGTCTCTATCGGGAACCCCATGGAAGGGAACCTGGTCGGCCCACTGATCGACGGCCAGGCCTTCGATCAGATGCGCAACGCTCTCGACCAGGCACGCCAAGAGGGCGCTAAGATATTTGGCGGTGAGCGCCAGCAGATCGACCAGGCAGCGGGTGGCTACTATGTGACGCCCGCCATCGTCGAGGTTGACCAGCAGAACGAACTGGTTAAGCGCGAGACCTTTGCACCGATCCTCTACGTCATGAGCTATGGGGAGTTCGATGAGGCCATAGCGTTACATAACGATGTGCCTCAAGGGCTGTCGTCGTGCATCTTCACCAGCGACGTGCGCGAAGCTGAGACGTTCACCTCCGATGTGGGAAGCGACTGTGGCATCGCCAATGTCAATATCGGCCCCAGCGGTGCGGAGATCGGTGGCGCCTTCGGCGGCGAGAAGGAGACTGGCGGTGGCCGCGAGTCTGGCTCAGATGTCTGGAAAAGCTATATGCGCCGCCAGACCAATACCATCAACTATTCTCGCGAATTGCCCCTCGCTCAGGGAATCAAGTTCGATTGATCCAAACGTTGCCACCCGGCTCATAGCCGGGTGGCAACGCCTTGATCCAAGAAGTCCAATAACGCGTCATGGAGCCAAGAATGACAACAACAATCTCTAGAGAAAAATGGGGTAGCCGGTTCGGCTACCTGATGGCGACGATCGGCGCCATGGTCGGCGCCGGCAATATATGGCGGCTGCCTTATGTCACTGGCGAGAACGGCGGTGGAGCCTTCTTGATCGCCTACTTCGTGCTGCTCTATCTGATCGCCGTTCCCGGCCTGATGGGCGAAACCAGCCTCGGGCGCTATACCCGTCAAGGGCTGCTTGGCACCTTCCGCAAGGTCTACGGTAACAACAAGTTCGTCGGCTTGGGGCTGGTGATCCTGATTTTCAACATCGTCCTGATGTCCTATTACTCGTCGATCGTCGGCTGGTCGATTTATTACGCTTACCATGCAGTGATCGGCTCCTTCACTCAGACGCAGTTCGATACCGCCGCCTTGTGGCAAGCATTCAGTAGCAACACCGCATTGAGCGTGGGCATGCACACCGTCGCGATGCTGACCGTCACGGGCATTCTACTGATGGGTATCAAGGGCGGCATCGAGCGCATGGCCAAATGGATGATGCCCATCCTCACCGTTTCGCTGATTGCCATTGCCATTCGCGGCGTTACCCTACCGGGAGCTATGGCAGGACTCGAGTTCGCCTTCTCGCCCAACTGGGAGTATCTGGCCCGCGGTGAGACCTGGCTCGCCGCCCTGGGCCAGGCACTGTTCTCGACCGGGCTCGGCTGGGGCATTGCTTTGACCTATGGCAGCTATCTAGGACGTAACGACGACATTCCCCTGGGGGGCGGGGTATTTACCGCCATCGGTAATACCAGCTTTGGTTTGCTGGCCATCTTCGCGGTCTTCCCCATCGTCTTTGCCTTCGGCATCTCGCCAACCTCGGGAGCGGAACTGGCCTTCGTCGCGCTGGCCAGCGCTTTCGGTAACATGACCGGTGGCTATGTATGGGCGCTGCTGTTTTTCATAGGCTTCTTCTTCGCCAACATGACGACCGCGATCGCTATCACCGAAGTCGGCGTTACCACTTATAAGGAAGAACGCGATACCTCACGCAGCAAGGCGGTGTTGACCATTTGCGGCATCATCTGGCTGCTGGGCATTCCGAGTGCCATGAACTCCTCCATTCTCGGCTACCTCGACTTCGTGGTGGGCAACTGGGGATTGCCGTTAGCGACCTTAATAATCATGTTCACTATCGGATGGAAGTTCGATGCCAACCGTTTGCGCATCCTCAGCCTCAATCGCGGTGCCGATCTATACGTGCCTAAATTCTGGGAGAGCATCATTCGTTTCGAGATTCCCACGATTATGCTCTTTATTATGGCTTACTTCCTCTATAGCAACCTGACCGCAACGCCCTGGAAGACCGTCAGTGGCTTGGCAATCCTGACGCTGACGGTCCCGCTTTGCATGTGGATCATGAGTCGCCGCCAGGCAAGCGCCCACCCTGCTACTAACGTCGGAGGCCAATCGTCATGAGCATTGCCGCCATAATCGTCATGATTGTATGCATTGTCGCCCTGTGGGGTGTAGCCAGCGTGGCTCTCGTTTATTCATTGGGCCAAGAAGAACGTAAGTTACAATTGATCAAAAAACAGGGCAGCTTTGAGCCTTATTCACCTCAGGCGCTTCGGGATCTTAATCGTTGGATTGAACAAAACAACACAAGCGAACATGCTCAAGAGATGCGTAACGTCCATGAAGAGCAGCGGGCAGCACTGCAAAAGTGTACAAGCTACTTCTACACCTGGAACCGATCCGATATCGAGAGTTTGAAGGAGATATAGCTCTTCGGCGGCGGCAAGTAACGCTTTGAGCCTTGGCTTGGCGCCGCCCCTGATATTTATAGACTGCACTTAATGAAGGAGTGAGAGATGCGTGAAGAGTGCCTATGGCTAAAAACGTCAAAAGAAGAGAAGTCAACTTACGCGACCCTCGAGGGTAAGATCACCAGCGATGTATGTGTCATCGGAGGTGGAATTACCGGGCTTTCCACGGCACTTCATCTGGCGGAGGGCAATACATCCACGGTGGTGATCGACTCAGAAAGTATTCCGACCGGAGGTTCCAGCGCCAACGTTGGCTATGTCAATGCGGGGCTCTGGCTACCCCCCCTTGATATCGTCAAGTTGTTGGGCGATAGCGATGGTGAGCGTATCAACAACCTTCTCGGCAATGCCCCATCCGAAGTTTTCAAGCTGATCGACCGCTATGACATCCAGTGCGACGACACTCGCACTGGATCGTTGCACATGGCACACAGTGCAAGTGGCATGAAGGATCTTGAGCGTCGCTGCGAGCAGTTCCAACAACGAGGCGCTCCCGTGGAGCTACTTCAAGGTCAGAAGTCGACCGAGGCCACGGGAAGCTCACATATTCACGGCGCCTTGCTAGACCGCCGCGCCGGCACCATCAATCCGGCCGCCTATACGCGCGGACTCGCCAGAGCGGCCGAAAGTGAGGGGGCGAAACTCTATACCCATACCCCGGCAATACGAATCGACCGCAAGGGTGACAAGTGGGAGGTGGAAACGCCAAAGGGAAGGATCCACTGCGACCGTATCGTGCTCGCCACGAATGCCTACACCGAGGAGGATTGGAACGCGGTCAAGGAGCATTTTTTTCCGGGTTATTACTGCCAAGTGGCTTCCGCGCCTCTCGGCGAAGCGGCCAAACATATCCTGCCCGGTCGTCAAGGCGCCTGGGATACTCGTACAGTCTTGAGCAGCGTCAGGCGCGATGTCGAAGGCAGGCTCATGCTGGGAACCCTGGGGCGTGGCGAGACCAAGCCTCGGGCCTTCATCCGGGCCTGGGCCAATCGCATGCAGCACATATATTATCCGGAGCTGGACAAAATGGAATGGGAATACACCTGGACGGGTAGAATGGCATTCACTCCCGACCATATGTTACGCCTGTTCTCGCCTGCTCAAGGCATACTGGCAGTAGCCGGTTACAACGGCCGTGGTGTCACCACAGGCACAGTAGTTGGTAAAGGGTTCGCCAAGCTAATTCATGAAAATTCTGATGAAGGTCTGCCACTGCCCATTCGCCATTCAAGGCCCGTGTCTGCTATCCGCGCGCGCAGCTTTGCCTACGAAAACGGGTTTACTCTCTATCACGCTGGCCAATGCTTACGGATCATGACATAAAAAGTCTAAAACCCACAAAGGACAGTCGATCAGCTGCACAAAGACTCACAGCATGCTGGGGTTGGCGATTCATGCGAGCACTCCACAAAGGTCGTTATTCGACCCAGGCCGATCATCAAAACACAAACTTCATTCAACAATAACGAGGTTACTATGTCGGAAAAAACAGTGTTATTGAGCGAGGAAGAGGCGCTAAGCTTGTCCCGAAAAATATTATTGAAAAAAGGCTTTAGCGATGATTTTTCTCGCGCGATAAGCGAGACGGTTATTGCGGGGCAAAAGGATGGATGTGCTTCGCATGGCCTTTATCGGATTCTGGGCTGCATAAATACATTAGCATCAGGAGGCGTCGTCCCTGATGCTGAGCCTCATATCGAGCCGTCTTCTGGCGGCATCGTCAAAGTAAACGCTAACGGGGGGTTCTCACAACTCGCCTTCTCTCTAGGTCTACCGCTGCTGATAGAAAAGACCAAAGAGAATGGTATCGCGCTTCTTGCCATTAACCACTGCGTACACTTTTCCGCACTTTGGATCGAAGTGGAGCAGATCACTAAAAGGGGTTTGGTCGCTATCGTCTGCAATCCTACCCAGGCCTACGTAGCGCCTCATGGAGGAAGCAGACCGCTTCTTGGCACCAACCCGTTTGCATTTGGCTGGCCAAGGCCCGGCAACCTTCCCTTCGTTTTTGACTTTGCCACCAGCGCGATCGCAAGAGGCGATGTCGAACTTCACGAACGCGAAGGCAAGCAGATACCCGATGGTTGGGGAGTCGACTCACAAGGGCAAGGATGCAACGACCCGCGGGTGGTGCTCGAGGAAGGGGCCCTACTGACCTTTGGTGAGCACAAGGGTACGGCTCTTTCAATGATGATCGAGTTGATCGCCGGCCCCTTGATAGGCGACTTGATGAGCTACGAATCATCTCAACACGATGATGGAAAAGGCGCGCTGCCCTACCACGGCCAAGTTATCATTGCCATCGATCCTGCGTTTACGGCAGGAAACAACTTCGAGAAGCATCTCTCTCGCGCCGAAACCTTTTTTAGCTTAGTCGAGTCTCAAGGCGCCCGGCTTCCGTCTAGAAGACGCTATGAAAGCAGAGAGAAAAGCGAGAAATACGGTATTGAGATATCGGAAAACCTCTACCTCGAACTATGCTCTTTACTACATGATTGAGTGTAAGTGAGCTAAAGAAGCAAAGAAAATGGGTGGGTAATACATCAACTATAGAATTACTTTCAGGCAGCCAGTTTAAAGTGTCTACGGAACTCGGCATAGATTTATATTCGGTCGAATTTTACCAAAAACAATTGTTAAGCCTTATCAAAGCCTGGGATAAATTCAAAAATAATAAAATGGCTCTCACAATTAACGAATAGCAAGGTCAAGCACGCGCGCCAGAACTAGCTCTGGCGCGCGAACTATCAACCGAAGGACGCGGGCTAGCGGTATTGGCTCAGGATCGATTCTCGCTCTTGGTCAGACAGCGCATCCAGTGCGTTTTGGAGTGAGTCTACCACTTCGTCTGGTGTGCTTTTGTGAAGGGCGTAAAACAGCTCGCCTTCTTTGAGAACATGAACCACCTCAAAGTTGCTGGTGTCGAACCCAGCATTGTTGATCATCCAGAAAGCCACATTCTCTTCATAAGCCCAGAGATCCACCCGGCCTGCCTGAAGCTTGCGCATGGCTGATTCAGGCTTGGAGTTCAGATCCAAGTTACCCTTGGTGGCCCCCGCATCGAGAACCAGCCCCTCTGCCACGTCATCTCGAACCACGGCGATATTCGGGCTGGAGAAGTCGGCGGCACTGCTGAGGGTTATGCCAGAACCTTTTTTTGCGATTAGAGAAATTTTGGTGTCCGTGATCGGCCCGGCCCATTTGAACAGCGGGTCGCGCTTAGGCGTCCTTGTGGTCGAAAAAAGCATGGTTTTAGGTTCGTTCAGGAGCACTTCGTAGCCCCGCGCCCAGGGCCACAACTGGATACTAGAGCGTTGTATGCCGAGCCCCGCCTTGTTGGAGGCGGCTATAAGCATGTCGATGCTGATGCCCTTTAGCTCGCTTCCATCCTGAAAATTGAACGGCGGATAGGTCTCGGTCACTAACTGGTAGTCTTTCAGCTCAGCGGCCGCTTGTCCGCTGAAAAGGGTGACCGTAGTCAGAACTGCACTGTAGAAAAAGGTTTGAAGTCGCATAGTTTCACCTTCTGTCGTGGATTATTGAATGCTGACATTAAATCATAACCAACCCCAGGCATCAGATTCGGAACTGTTTGATCAGGCGTTGCACCTTGTCCGATAGCTCTCTCAGGCTGTTCGCTGCATTTTCTGTGTCTTGGGTGCCCTGAGCCGCCGACTCGGTGACGTCTAGCATCACATGCAGACTTTTTTGAATATCCTCGGAAACGGCCGTTTGCTGCTCAGCGGCACTGGCAATCTGGGTATTCATGTTATGAATTGTGGTAATCGCGCCGGAGACCTGATCGAGCGCCTCATTGGCTTCCCGGGATTGTTCAATCGTTTCGTCGCCCTGCCGCTGGCTCTTTTCCATCACGGCCACGGCGTCACTGGCCCGTTTTTGGAGTCGTTCGGTCATGGCCTGGATTTGTTCGGTGCTGTCGTGGGAGCGCTTGGCTAGCGTGCGGACTTCGTCAGCGACTACCGCGAACCCGCGGCCTTATTCGCCGGCCCGAGCGGCCTCGATAGCCGCATTGAGTGCTAACAGGTTGGTCTGATCGGAAATGTCCCGGATCAAATCGAGGACGGTGCTAATCTCACCCACTTCTTCCTGCAGTGCCGCAATAACGCCGGACGCCTCCTTTACTTCGTCTACCAGGCGACCGGTGGATTCCGTTGTACTCTCGACAATTTGCTTGGCTCGGCCCCCTTGCTGGTCGGCCTCGCTGGCAGCGCTGGCGGCCTCGGCGGCGTTTTCCGCCACGGTCTGGGAAGTAGTGCTCATCTCCGTCATGGCCACTGCCACCAGATCTGACTCTTCCCGCTGACGGTTTGAACCCGCCGCCGTTGTACTGGCGATTTTCTGCAGGCCGGCAACTTGGGCGTCTAGGTCCTCGAACGATTCTACGAACTGTTTGACCAGCGTATGGGTCTTCTCGGTGTACTGATTGAAACCGGCGGCAAGCTGACCAATTTCATCCTGTCGATCGACCTTCAGGCGCCGGGTTAGATCCCCTTCGCCCTGAGCAATGTCCATCAGCGCAGCAGAAACATTTTGGATCGGACGGGTTACGAGATACCCGATAATCAGGCGCGTTGCGACCACCAGCGCTAATACCATGATCACCACTTGAACCAGAAGTACGTTCCGCTCCGCGGATTGGAGTTCATTCAGCGGCAAATAGTCTGCGACGATCACCAGCCGCCCGACTTCCTTCAGCTCGCCGTTGTTGTTGTATTCGAGCGGTCCATCATATGCGATGTCCGCATCTTCAGGGATCTCAGTGATGTTGTTGGGTTCATCGGCATTCGGCGGTGTCTGTAGGCCTGCCATAATTTCGCCTGCGTCGTTGAAGACCAAGACGGCTCGCACGGTGTTCGACACCACCTCTGCCCGGACGATGTTGTCGATCTGTTCGAATTGATAATTCCATAGGGTGGGCGGTATGTTCTGAGCCAATCTGGACTGCGCTGCGCCGAGCTGGCTGTCATTTGATCTCGGAGCGCTCACTAGTGGAGTGATAGCTATAACGCCGAACCCGTCATCAAACCAGCACGG
>NZ_AAXY01000039.1 GCF_000169375.1 Marinobacter sp. ELB17 | reverse complement strand
TTTAGGGCGGCCTGATGACCAGCAACGGCGAACTCAACATCCCGGATATCCCAGCAATACCCGGGACGACGACACAAGAATATGTATATAAGCGCCTACGCAACGCGATCATGCTGGGCGCGATCGAGCCTGGCACCTCACTGACGATGCGTGGATTAGCCGAACGTCTAGGCCTTAGCCCGACTCCGGTTCGCGAGGCGGTACGGCAACTCAGCTCGGAACATGCGATACAGATCAAAGACAACCGACGCATGATGGTGCCTTTAATGACACTCGACCGCTTTGAAGAATTGGTCTCACTCCGCGTTGTGGTCGAAGTCCACACAGCCAAACGGGCGCTACACTACATGTCGGATTTCATCATCGAAAAGCTGACGGAAATGGATAACAGGATGGACGAGTTCATCTTTGAAAGAGATCTCGACCAACTGACCCTGCTAAACCAGGCCTTTCATCGCACTCTGTACATGGCTAACCCGGCCCGGGCATCAATGCCCATCATTGAAAGTATCTGGTTGCAACTTGGCCCGTTCCAGCGCCAAGTCCTCACTCGGCTCACGGAATATTACGAGATTGATCGTCACAAGGAGATTCTGGCTGCCCTGACGACCCGCGACGAAACCGCCTTGCAAGACGCCATTACCAACGACATCAGAGACGGCGTCTTGAAATCAGGCCGAAACCTGCTTGTCTCGACAGGCGCGGCATGACGGCTTGGAAGTCGCAATGTCTGGGCCTGAATGGCGCTCAAGGTCAGAAACCTCTTATTTGGGAAAATGAGCGACACCACCTAATTTTTTTATGCACAATGACAGATAAGTTGCGACAATGACTAAACCACTTGCACGAGCTATTAGGTTCCCGACGCCTTGATATTGATGGGCGCCCGTTTCCAAGTTCTGGCGGAAGTAAATAACAGAACTATTCGGGGTCTGTTATTGGTGCCTTGCGGCATAACACCTCCGTTCACCCATTGGCGCAACTAACTGATTATTGGCCGGTGCGGTTTATGGACGATTTCAGTTAATTCTCTACTAGACCAGAAAATCGAGCCAGGGCTAGGCACGTACTGAGTCACTTCATTTCGCGGGGTTTACCGGCAAGAAGTCCGGCAGCTTCTTCAATTCAGCCAAAGGCATTGGTCGGGCAAAAAGGTACCCTTGCAAGATATCGCAGTGCCTGCGGGCCAAGTCTTCCTGCTGCTCCCGTGTTTTTATTCCTTCTGCAACCACGATCATATCCAAGTGGTGGGCTATCGTGATCACGCCCTAGACGATGGCCGCAACCCGGCAGACGTCGTCCAGAAAGCCGTCACGAATAAATTGTAGAGATGATATGTTGACGGCAACTCGCAGTGCCTGCTCCCGGCTGGCAATAAAATCCGCTATTTCTATGCAGGCTTGCCGGAGAATCCAAAGGCCCAGGTGCACGATCTGGCCAGTTTGTTCGGCGACAATTAGGATGACCGGTCGGACAGGATAGTTGACGCCGAACACCCGCAGATGGTTCCAAAAAGGCGTGCCGTCCTTTCGATAGTTAATCAGCTCAACGTTAATCTCGGCTTGATGGCGCAGCCCATGCCGTATGGCTTCGAGGGTTTCCGGGGCGGTGTCGTCGCCCTGAAGAAAGCGACAGTTGTGTCCGATGGTGTCGTTGTGGGTATAGCCGGTTATTTCTGAAGACGCCGGATTGGCATAGACCAGCAGGCTTGTACGCCCTCTGTCTCGGCGATGTCTTGGAAACCGTCCCAGCGGGTGTCCTGCTGAATGTTGTCGGTAATAACCAGTTGTTTGGTGAATGCAGCCGTGCCGCAGGTACTCACGTTCTCAGATACCGGAACATCCTGCATGGCCCGAAAATAATCGTCGGAAAACCGGCCGCTGGGCATCAGGCTCAAGCTGTTGGTGTCCGGATGAAAGCGCATGATTGACACCAGCGCGCCGGGTATCATGCTACTGACCCAGTCGGCTATCCGTTCAAAGGTGGGGGTTTCCGCGAACGTGCTTAACTCACACACTCATCAGCGCCATTGCAAATCGATAAGCACAATGTGTGTTTATGTATCCCGCTTGAAATTCGGCGTTAAAACCAATTGTCCGCCCAGTAAACACGCTGCGTATACAAAGGGTTAAAGGGGAGATCGGATCGCATTTAGGCACACCATCTAGAAGTAGCACTCTTAAACAAATGTAAATTGTGTGACTTTTTGTAAAGTGTGTATCTAAGACTGCCATTGCAGACGACGAAAGGTCAGTTTGGAGGTGTTTCGCCGAGCGCACTCGGGGATCAGACAGGGCCGACGACTTGAAAGTGTGACCGTCGTAGGGGTCTGGCAGTCCAACACAAAGCCCTCGCGGGCCGTGGTCACTACGCTGACCTTTGAACCAAACTCATACCGGGTAACGGGCCTTGCCTTTGGCAATACACACCACCTCGGGTTCGTGCAGGCTGTAAAGTCGGGGCTTGATGGATCGGTCACCGTACTGATTCAACAATCGAAGTGCTTGGTGCAGTTTGTGATTCAAACGCTCGGATCGTTGCTCCATGGCGCGTTGCTCAACAATGGCTTCGCACACCTTGCCTAGATCTCGGTGCATCTGACGCAGCACTCGATGCATCCGTTTGAACTGCCGGGCGTGGGCGTAGCGACCAACCAACCTGCCAGATCATGCCTGGCAGTCGCTTGCAGAAGGTCTGGCGGAATGTGATGCCTTCGTCTTTGGCTAGCGCCACCAGTTGTCGGTGGCATCGACCCACCAACCGGGCATCACTGGGGTAGGCAATGGCCTTGGGCATAACCGTGGTGTCGATCACGGCGATCTTGAGACTTTCCGGGGTAATGACGCCCGTGTTCTGGCCCAGGGCAATGCTCATCCTCAGAAGCTCACGGGCACCGTCTTCGCCAATGCGATGGGGGAAACGCATCATGGTGGTTTCATCCATTGGCAATCGGTGCTGGAAGATCACTTCGCCACAAAAATGCTGCCAATACGGATTCTCAACCCAGCGATCCAGGATGTCGCGATCCGACAGCCCGTGTATGTGCTTGAGCAACTGCAAGCCCACGTGCAATCGGATAGGTAAGCCGGGGCGTCCTGACTCTACCGCATACAACTGACCAAAGTGTTGCTCGCAAGCGGTCCAATCCATCCGCTTTCCCATCTGCACCAGCTCGTGCCGGGTGTTGAGGATGTCTTCGAGGTAGGTTGCCAATAGATCTCGCGGCGGTGCTTGGCGATTATCCCGTGGAATCATGAGGCTTTCTTCCGGTTTTTGGACGAACCGGGGAGATTCACAATGGATATTATACCTCGAAATCATCTCAACGCATTGGTATTATTTATCTTTTTAGTTATGCAGGGTCGACTAATTATGTCATTGACATATAGATTTTTTTGATTACGGTTTTGAAACGAGACAGAAAATTCCTTTGAGTTTTGTTTGAAATGGCACGTTGCCTCCAAGGAAATTCTTTTTCGCTATTTTTCGTCGGCAACGAAGCCGTGGAAAAATAAATTAGGCAAAGAAGCCCGTTTTCAATAATCGCGTACGCGTGATTACAAACGGGCTTTTTTTTGCCTATAAAAAGAGGTGGATCTAAATACGAAGTACTCAGAAATTGGCTCGTGCTAGGAGTTTCTGACAATTTTTCATCTGTACCCTAACGCTCGATTTTTCTTTAGCAACACCCAGCATGAAGAGCAAAGCATTAAGCCGCCGATAGTTTAATTGTGTCTGATGAGATAACAATGGGACGTCAACTTATTATGAATAATCCAAATTATCATGACCCCGCGGGTTTAGAACACATTGAAGAAGAAGTTGATCACGTATTCGGAGACGAATATGAACATGGGCCTGTCCCAGCGGAAGCTCGACGCAGCATGTTCTCAGTCGCTATGGTCTGGGCTGGTTTTCCCATGATCATCACGGGTGCCATGACCGGTTCTATCGTGGTGCTTGGCATGGGATTCGCTGGTGGGCTAAAAGCCATTATCTTAGGTAACTTGATCATGTTCGCGTACGTTGGGGTCCTGGGTCTTTTGGGCGCCAAACGCGGTATGAACTTTGCTCTAATCGCAAGTATAGTTTTCGGACGCAAGGGTTACGTCGTTGCGTCTGGTTTGCTATCGACGTTATTGCTGGGTTGGTTCGCCGTACAAACCGGTATTACCGGATCCCTCATAAGCAGCACCTATGAATTGAATTACGTCATGATGACGATAATTGCCGGAATTCTATATATCGGGATTACTTTTGTTGGCGTTCGTGGTCTTCATTTCATCGGGTTGGTTTCCGTGCCCTTATTTCTTATTCTCGGTCTTTATGTCGCCTTTCATTCCGCAAGCACGACATCTTGGGATGCGATCTATTCATACGCAGGCAACAATGGTGTCACAACCATGTCCTTGGGTGTAGGATTGACTGTTGTTATCGCCCTTTTTATCGATGCAGGGACAGTAACGGCAGATTTCAATCGATAGGCAGCAGACGGTAAAAGCTCGCTCGTTGCAACCTTTAGTGCATTTCCCGTTTCCAACCTGATCGCTATGCTTGTAGGTGGTGTGATGACTGCAGCCTTAGCCGTGCCTGATGCCAATCCGTTCGGTGTCGACAATATGTTCGGTTATATGCATGCTATGCAAATAGGTTGGTTGAGCGTTTTGGCATTTTTGTTTCTTTACGTCAATCTCGGATCTGTTTGTGCTCACTGCCTGTACAATGCTGCTACGGGTTGGTCACGCATCCTAAACAGCCACATGCGTTTGTGGGCCATTATTTTGGGTACCATTGGCATCGCTGTTGCCGCTGTTGCCGCTGGTAACGTATGGGCTTTCTTTATCCAATGGCTATCGTTACTGGGCATTCTTGTACCGCCGATCGGTGCCATTATTCTTGTTGATCAGTATCTGGTACGTAAAGACTCCGAGATTGATCAGGATTGGCGTGGTACTGCCTTCATCGCCTGGGTCTGCGGTTCAGCCGCTGCTTTCTATATTGAAAACAATGCCTCTGAATGGTCAACCGCCGTTTCAGCAGGGATGATTGGTGGCCTAGCTTACTTCATCATCTCAAAGATAACAGGGGTTAAAACCGTCTGAATTGACATTCAGAAATGAACTGGGGCGGCGTATTATTGCTCCCTTGAAACTACTTTCAAAGGGTATAAATCATGTCTGTTGATTACGAAATTTTCGACTGTGGCGACGTTCAGCTGCAAAGCGGCGCGACCATTAGGGACTGTAAACTCGCATACAAGACCTTCGGCACCTTAAACGCTAACAAGGATAATGTAATTGTTTACCCAACTTGGTATTCAGGGCAGCACTACGAGAATGAATGGCTGGTGGGTAAAGGCATGGCGCTAGATCCTGATAAGTATTTCATTATCATCCCGAACATGTTTGGAAATGGCCTGTCGTCCTCGCCGAGCAACACACCGGAGCCCTATAACGCCGCACGCTTTCCCAATGTAACGGCCTATGACAACGTCTGCCAGCAGCACCGGTTAGTCACCGAAAAATTTGGTATAGAAAAAATCAAGCTCGTCACTGGTTGGTCCATGGGCGCTCTACAAACATTCCACTGGGGAGCTATGTACCCCGATATGATGGAAGCCATTGCACCATTCTGCGGATCTGCCAAATGTTCGCGGCATAACTTCGTGTTTTTGGAGGGCGTTAAAGCTGCATTGCGGGCCGATGCGGTCTGGGACAATGGTTGGTACCGAGAGAAGCCGGAAAAAGGTCTGCGCGCCATGGCACGCGTCTATGCCGGTTGGGGCTTTTCGCAGGATTTCTATCGTGCAGAGCTTGACTTGAATACCTTGGGCTATTCATCGCTGGAAGATTTCCTTGTTGCCTTTTGGGAAGGATTGTTTCTACCCAAAGACGCCAATGACCTACTGACTATGGCCTGGACCTGGCAAAACGGCGATCTCAGCAACAATGAGATCTATAAAGGCGATTACAAGAAGGCCCTCGGCGCCATTAAGGCGAAGGCCTACGTCATGCCTGGACAGACTGATCTGTATTTCCCTGTGGCCGACAGTGAGATTGAAGTTGCCAACATGCCAAATGCAGTGCTGATTCCGGTGCCATCTATCTGGGGACATTTTGCTGGTGGACCCGGTATTAACCCGGATGATGTCAGATTTATAGACGACAAACTCAAGGAGTTACTTGGCGATTAATAGTTGATACCTGAAACGGGTTGACGCTTCTCTATTTGGTCAACCTGTATTTAGGCTTGGGCAATTGTCAATGATTTCTAAAGGGCCCACCTCTTCGCCTGAATCCAGGTAATAACCGCAGTACTTTGGCATAACCGGGTAGGGCGGTTGTCCCCCCATTTGATTAGAAGCGCGGGCCAAGGGAGATCGGTAAGGCTCTAGATGAATAGGAATCCTTTGTTTTAGCGATCCCCCGATGGGCTCCATTGAACTCTTCGGGGGAGTGCACATAGGCTTGTCTGAGGGTGAACGAATTTTTCGTGTATCGGTCCGTAGTGACACTATCGCTCCAGATCGGAGACTTCATGACAGATTACCAGAAATCTGAAGCGGCGAAATCCGAACTAAGCGCCCTCGGAAAGATCATCGTCGTCAGAAACTCTTTTAGCTACGCAATCATGCAACATAACGTTAGCATCAATAATAGATTGGGCAACCTCCGCTATGGTTTTTCTGCACTTCATCGCTTGTTGGCGTATCGCTCTGTAAGCCTGATCTTCATTGATGTCGTGAACTTTCATGAGGACGATTTTGGCCTCATTCATCTTATGGCTGTTTTCTACTTTACTCTTTAGTTTCGCAATGATTTTTTCGTTACTTTTGCTTTGCTGCCAGTTTCTTCGAGCAACGATGATGCTGCTAAGCACACCATAAGGTCGAACGGGTTTAGCCAGAACACTATCGACTTCAAGGTCGATTAAATTCTGCAATACTGAGGGACTCTCGTAACCGGCCATGCCAATCAGGGTTGGGCGGTCTTCGGTAAGTTTCAGGTAATTGGTAATAGCTTCATCTGGCGTTTCCCGCACTTCAATAAACGTCAAATCGGCCGGGTCTGAAGGGCAGCTGGGTGGGGGCCAAATAGCATTCGCACGACATCCAATACGATTTAGCTGCTGAAGGAGTTCCTCGGCGTCGCCATCTCTGGGATGAAGGACAAGAACATTCAACCCACGCAATTGCCGTATGATGTTGTCGTTTGCCATTAATTCGTCCCAATAGGAGCATTTGCCCAATCATTAAGGGTTGGCACCGCCAGATATGGGTCCGGTTTAATTGGCCTGACGGCCTCCCGTTCAACGCGATACTCTCCGTCCGCCCCTAGTCTCGCTATTCGCGACTGCAGATAGGTGTGATTGTTGTCCGGATCAATCTTAATGCGCCCTTGAGGGGCCTCAAACTCTGCGCCTCGCAAGACAGCCCTCAATTGGTCCGCCCCAGTTGACCCAGTTAGACGCAATGCATTGGCGAAGAGGTGCACCTGTGAATATGCCGCTTCGCAGCAACTGGTCACGTCCTCAACGCTGCCAAACTTTCGCGCATATTTACCTAGAAAGCGAGCATTCTCATCCGTTTTTATGTTCCGGAAGTAAGGTGCAGCGGTAATGTGACCGGCGGCCGCGCTACGGCCCATGATTGCCACTTCAGCTTCATTAGTTGTTAGGCTTGCAATCGGCAACTTGAAACCATCACCGCCACTCTCATGATAAGCAGTGTAAAAATTAACCGTTCCAATTCCAACTACCGTTGAAAAAATTACGTCCGGGGAAACTCTCCTGATATCTTCAAGAATCCATTCGAAATCCTCACGTCGGGCGTCCAGACTTAAATAATTTTCCCCTACCACTTGGCCACCACCTTGGCGGACGATATTGCGCATTACTCGATTGGATTCCCGAGGATAAATATAATCCGATCCAACGAAATAAAAACGTGAACCAAAATTCTCTAAAAGGTAAATCGCTAAAGGCAAACTGTTCTGATTAGGGGCGGCGCCACCGTATATAACATTGGGGGAGTACTCAAAACCCTCATAAAGCGTTGGATAAAAAAGAAAGCCGTTCTGACGTTCTATGACGGGAAGGACCTCCTTACGAGAAGAAGACATGTAACACCCAAAAATAACGTTCAGCTCTGGATCAGCTAACATTTCCTCGGCGTAAATTCGGTATTGCTTAACGTTTGAAGCCGGATCAAGTATCACGGGTGATATATCGCGGCCCTCTATACCGCCGGCTTGATTAATCTCGTCTATGGCAAGCAACGTTCCTTTTAGCTGTGAGTTCTCAATAATGGATGTCACGCCGGTTTGAGAAAACAGGACACCGACAGTCCAAGGTTTATCCGAAGAACTTCGCGCCATATAGTTTCGTCCTGAGTTTTGGCTTTAATACTTGATACCAAAAGATATTCAATTAATATTTGATACTTCTTGCTCAAATATAATCTTGTTCTTTTGGAACAACATGGTAAAAATTGTTTTCGATTTCCAGCTATCACGCCCAGGCGTAAATTGAGTTAAGAGGTGCTCCGCAAAAGGCACTTCTACCTCCGAACGTATAGTTCTGCGTAAAGCGCGGGCCCCGTATTGTCGATCGAAACCGTGAGTGGCCAGATAACGTACAACCTCTTTTGTCAGTTCCAAGTGGCAGTTATGCTTTCTTAAACGGCGGTTAAGCCTCTCTATCTCAAGCCCGACAAGTTCTTCGACTATCTCACTTTCTATCCAGTTGAACACAGTGATATTATCGATTCTGTTCACGAATTCTGGTGAAAAGTGAGCATTGAGTTTTTCCTGTAACTTAGCGTCGAGTCGTTTTTTTCTACCAGTACGGGTTCTTGGCCAAAGAGCCTGCCAACCAGAAGGTCTCTCGTGTTTCTGTATTTCACGGGCCCCTAAATTGCTGGTCATGAATACCAAAGTGTTCCTAAAACTATAGGTTCGCTCTCCAGATGCAACGGTCAATTGGCCATTATCGAAGACGTTTAGCAGCGCCTGTACCACCTGCAGGCTTGCTTTTTCAATTTCGTCAAAAAGTACAATGCCGGGCTTGCCAAGCGTACCCTCGATCAGTTCCTGATCCAGTATAGTATTCCCTTCCTTGGCACCGACATACCCAGGAGGCGCACCAGTTAGAGCTGCAGCATAGTGCTCTTGTGACAGGGTATTCATATCGACTCGGCAATAGGCATCGGCATCACCGTGGAGCCCGCGCGCCAGAGCTCTTATGGTTTCAGTTTTGCCAACCCCGGTAGGCCCGAGGAAAAGGGCCGTAAAGGGCGGCCGCCTCGGGTCAGCAATATCTGCTCGCA
The DNA here is from genome assembly GCF_000169375.1 of Marinobacter sp. ELB17. Taxonomy (GTDB): domain Bacteria; phylum Pseudomonadota; class Gammaproteobacteria; order Pseudomonadales; family Oleiphilaceae; genus Marinobacter. The sequence goes on along the minus strand of NZ_AAXY01000039.1, from coordinate 10,306 downwards.
CCACTTTTAGCATATTTTCAATTGCGTCAAGTGCTTGAGCCTGGCCCCGGACTTCATGTCGAACTACTTCCATGACCGAACCGATATCAAATCGGTAGCGTGTGGTAATACCTGGTTCAGCGACTTTTTCAGCTGACGCACTTGGCTCCTGACTCTCGGCTGCCATTGCCTCACAATCAGCATTTTTTCGCTCGACCGAATCAAGCATGTCATTGAGAAACGGCATAGATAGCCCCCAAGGATCAAACGCCGGGCGGCGTTTGCACCGCCCGGGACTATAGTACCTATTACGATCCGTTCAACGAAGTAACAGGCGGCTTCCGCTTAGCTTCCCGCTTCTTTCTCCTTGGCCTCGTACGGCAAGTTGCCTACTGGGCATTGGGCGACCCCAGAAGTACTGCGAGTAATCTCCTCAACATTCTCCTGAGCCTTTTTCGCATCAGTAACCCAAGTCTTATAGAACTCGAACGGGCACTCAGCCAGCCCCTTCTCACCATCACCACTGGCCTGCATCCCGGTATAGCCTCGGTGCAGCAACTTGAATAGATGGTTCTGCGACTGATCATTCTTGCGTGCATCTCGAATCTGCGAAATGGACAGTTGAGCGTACTGTATACCCATATCCTCCTCACCACATTCACCGAGGGTACGACCATCGAAACCGATCACGGCTGAATGCCCGAAGTAGCTATACACCCCGTCAAATCCAGATGCGTTTGCAACGGCTACATAGCAGTTGTTAGCCCACGCCATGGTCTTTGACATCATCACCTGTTGTTCTTTCGCGGGATACATATAGCCCTGGCAGCGGCAAATCAGTTCTGCGCCCTTCATAGCGCAGTCCCGCCAGATTTCCGGATAGTTGCCGTCATCGCAGATAATCAGGCTGATTTTCATACCCTTGGGACCTTCGCTCACGTAAGTCTGATCACCGGGATACCAGCCCTCAATGGGAACCCAAGGTATAACCTTCCGGTACTTCTGAACAATTTCGCCCTTGTTGTTCATCAGAATAAGAGTGTTATACGGATTTTTTTTCGGATGCTCCTCATGACGTTCCCCGGTGAGGGAAAACACGCCCCAAGTATTTGCTTTTCTGCAAGCCTGGGCAAATATCTCTGTTTCATCGCCGGGAATCGTCGTGGCCGTTGCCATCATCTCATCCGGATCGTACATAATGCCGTGCGTGCTATACTCTGGAAAAATCACCAGATCCATACCCGGCAATCCCTTCTTCATGCCAACGACCATGTCGGCAATATTCTGGGCATTTTCCAGCACCTGTGCTTTGGTATGCAGGCGAGGCATCTTGTAATTAACAACTGCTACGCCAACGGTGTCGTCGCTGCTTGAAATGTCACCATGTCGCATTGCAATACTCCTTCGGATCGTTGAAAGAAAACGAGAGGACAGAGTATGTCCCGATGGGATAGCTTCGAGCTACCCCCTTAAATAGCGAGATACCGATCAATGACCTCACTGGTCAGCTCCTCGCCCCGGCCTCGCAACGCCACCCGCCCTTTGTCTAAAAGCACAAAGGAATCCGCAGCCTGGCGCACGAATCTGGTGTTCTGCTCGACAAGTACAATAGTGAGGCCCATCTCACGGTTGAGCTTTCGGATAACTTCCTCAATCTGTTGCACTATATTTGGCTGAATACCTTCGGTCGGTTCATCTAAGATGAGGACCTTGGGGCCCATCGCCAAAGCCCGACCAATAGCCAGCTGCTGTTGTTGGCCGCCTGAAAGGTCACCTCCAAGACGGTCAATAAAATCTGACAAAATAGGAAACAGCTCGAAGATATGTTCAGGAATGGATCGAGACTTGTCAGCCCGAGGGAACATGCCCATCAGTAGGTTTTCTCTCACTGTAAAGCGTGGGATCACCTCCCTTCCCTGGGGAATATAGGCAATACCGGTCGCAGCTCTCTCGGGCGTCGACATGTCTAGCAGGTTTGAGCCCTGAAACGAAAGCGTGCCATTCGCTCTGTCGGTAAGCCCCATGATGGTGCGAAGTAATGTTGTTTTACCCACGCCATTTCGCCCGACAATGCCAAGAAAACCACCATCCTTAATCTGGAAATCAATATCCTGCAAAATGGGACTTTTCCCGTAAAAAGAGTACAGACCTTTCGCTTCAAGCATCATCGTCTCCAGTATCAGTAAGATACGCTTCCCGCACGGCGGCATTAGTCTCAATTTCAGCTATGCTGCCTTCGGCTAGTAACGAACCACCGTCCATCACCGTAACGATGTCGGCGATATCTCTAACAAATGCCATGTCGTGCTCTACTACGATCATGGTGTGTTCACCCTGCAATTCCCTGAACAGTGAAGCTGTCTGTTTGGTTTCCTGTGCGGTCATACCCGCGGTTGGCTCATCCATCAAGATGACGTGGCAGTCCTGCATCAGCAACATGGCAATTTCCAACCACTGGGTTTGGCCGTGAGAAAGATTTTCTGCCTTGGTGTATATTTCATAATCCAAACCAACCAAGGAAAGCACTTCCCGGATTTGGCCCCGGATAGGGGTTCGAAAAACACGCATTGTGCTGAATACTCCGGGAAAGGCTGAACGACCTATTTCCAGGTTTTCAATAACGCTCAGTTCCTTAAATACCGTCGGCGTTTGAAACTTTCGCCCAACTCCAGCCCGAGCCCGCTTGAATTCCGGCAAGTGGGTAATATCCTGGTCGCCAAGTAGAATCCGCCCAGAGGTAGGTAACGTTTTGCCACATATCAGATCCAGTGTGGTTGATTTACCTGCCCCATTTGGACCTAGAAGACAGCGCAACTCCCCATCGCTTATGTGCAGGTCGAGCTCATTGACCGCCACAAGTCCGCCAAATTTCACCGTCAGTTTTTCTAATGTCAAAGCAGCCATTATTTACCCTCCCGCTGGCTAGCAGTAGTTTCAGAGCGATGTTTGTCCAGCGACGTATTCATTCGGGATATGGGATTGGCCATAAAGTGGGATTCCAGCTTTATTCGTAAATCCATAACGAGGCCGAAAAGACCGCGAGGCAGAAACAGCACAACCACAATGAAAATAACGCCCAGAATCAAGGTCCACTGATCAAAAAATAGGTCTGACAGTCGGCCTTCAGCCATATTGACGCCGATGCCTCCCAGAGTTGCTGCCACAATAGATTCACGTCCACCAACGGCAGCCCAAATCACAAATGCGAGACTGAGAGATAGCCCCATATAAGTGGGAGAAGCGAATCCTAGAATCATTGCGTAGAGCATTCCCGCTATTCCGGCAATCCCGGCAGAGGTTGCGAAAGCCACGACTTCATAGGTTGAAACGTCGTAGCCAAAAAAACGAGTTCGTTCCGGATCAGCCCTTATTGCACGCAGTACAAGTCCAGCCTTGCTGCGCAAGAACAGCAACGCAAGCGTAAGGACGACCAGCAGACAGCCAGCGACCATGTAATAAAAGGCCAGGCCATATACATCTACCGACCAACCAAATAGCTCCAGGGCTGCCAGCCCCGTAAGCCCATTTTGACCGCCAGTGAAACGCTGCTCACTGATTATCCAGAGTTGAACAGCGAGCATGAGAGACAAGGTAATAATCGCGACAAATACGCCGGTGATCCGGCCACGGAACATGAAGCCGCCAATCAAACTTGCTATTGCAACAGGAATCAAAATGCCAGCCGCCAGAGTGAACGAAACTGATTGGAACGGCTCCCAAAACCACGGCAACTCCTCCATATTCGTCCACCCCATAAAATCTGGCATGCCTCCAGCCTGAGCTTCACTGGCTTTAAGTTTTAAATGCATCGCCATAATGTAACTGCCGATGCCGAAGGTCAGTGCTTGGCCCAAGTTGAGAATACCCGCAGTGCCCCAAGACAAGGCGACAGCTGCTGCCGCCATACCCAAAACGAGATAGCGAGCGTAAACATTTAGGTCGTAACCGCTATAATTTGCCAACCAAGGTATGATCAGCACAACAAATACTGCAAACAGCGCATAACCAATACAATCTATAGCGAAGCCTTTGTTCATAAAAAATTTTCCTTAGCGCCGGACTTTATCGGGAAAGAGTCCCTGCGGACGAAAACGAATCAGAACTATAACGCCCAACAGAATCAGGATGCGTGCCGTGGTTTCACTCAAGAGATAGGACAGCCACGCCGTTGCCTCCCCAATCATGAGTGCTGCCGCCGCAGTCCCGACAATACTGCCTACACCGCCAACGATCACCACTAGAAATGCATCTACCACAACCCCGGTGCCCATGGTCGGAGTAACACTGACCATTGGTGTTATCAGCGCGCCAGCGATTGCTGCGAGTCCCGCGCCATATGCAAATGTCACGGCATACACACGGTTTGCGCTGACGCCGTAGCATTCAGAAATCTCTTTGTTCTGGATAACCGCGCGAAGCTTGGTGCCAAATTCTGTGCGAAACAGCAGAAACCACGTAACCGCGAGAGTGAGCAGTGCGAAACCAATGATAAACAGCCGGTAGTAAGACATGTGAACACCGGCAAGTATGAGATTTCCGTCCAGAAACTCAGGCCGTGCGACGTAGCGTGAATCTGATCCGAAAAGTCCTCGAACCAGCTGTTCAAGTACGATACCAATCCCCCAGGTTGCCAGGATTGTATCCAACGGGCGTGTGTAGAGCCTTTGAATAATCGTTCGCTCTACTGCGAGACCCAGCAAGGCGCCCGCTATGAAAATCAGCGGTAATCCTACAATAATGCCGATACCGAACTGGCTTTGCAGAAACCAGGCAACATAGGCACCTATCATCACGAATTGACCGTGGGCTAAGTTAATTACACCCATGGTGCCGTATATGATGGCTAACCCTAATGCGACCATTAGCAGGATTGAGGTCAGGCTAAGACCGATGAATATCTCATTAAGCCACGAATGCATCGAGTGCTCCTATTCACGGTAACCATTTTAAGACTGGCTCCCTCTATGAGGGAGCTGCTTAGATCAATTTCTTGTTAAATGGGTAGGTCGCCTCAGCTTTTCTGAAGGCCTTCAGCTGTGCACTCTTGGCCTTCGTACGCCCAGTATGGCTCTGGCGCCATGCGGCTCTTGGAATCTACCAACACTTTAGCTTGGCCATCTGCTTGCCACTGACCAATCTTGGGCCATAGATATGAGTGCAGATTATCAGCAATTTCTATTTCACCCTGAGGGGCCATGAAACGCTGTCCGACTGCGGCATCCCTGATAGCTGACGGCTTCAGTTCACCTGAACCAATTCTTTCGACTGCGTTTTTGAACTGATATACTTGGGAGTAAGCTGCTTCATTCACGAAGTGCGTTACCTGGTCTTGTCCATACTTCTTCAAATAAGCTTCCACAAACTTCTTGTTCTCTGCCGATTGATACCCCATGAAATAAGGTGCCGATGAGAAATGACCGGCAGCAGCTTCACCACCAATCGCTTTAACTTCAATTTCTGACCGGGTAAGGCTGGCAACTGGCATCGTTTTTGGGTCCAAACCTGCATTGTGATATTCCCGTTGGAAAGCCACGTCGGAGTCGCCCACTAAAGTACAGAAAATCACATCCGGCTTATCGCGCCGGAGTTTGCTGACAATGGAGCTAAAGCTGTCATGCCCCATAGGTACATATTCTTCGTTAACAACTTCGCCACCGATACCTTTGAGGATTTTCCTGGCAACGTTATTTTCCTCTCGCGGGTACACGTAATTGTTGCCAAGCAAATAAAACCGGCCACCGAATTTTTCTTTCAGCCAGGGCACGAAATCCTGCTGTTGTTGATTGGGAACTGCACCGCCGTACATCACATTGCGAGAACATTCACGTCCTTCATAAAGCGTTGGATACCAGTAAAGATTGTTCTGCCCCTCCACAACTGGAAGCACCGCCTGACGGCTGGAGGACGTGTACGAGCCAAATATGGAAACAACTTTATCCCTTCGCACCAGTCGGTTGGCACGATCAGCGAAGGTCGCTGGATCCGAAGCCGGATCTTCGACAAATGGACGAATCTTGCGACCGTTAATGCCGCCGTTGTCGTTGATTTCCTCGATCGCCATCATGCAAGCGTCATGAAGCGTGCTTTCAACCACCGCTACCGCTCCAGTCTTCGAGAATAAAACTCCGACCGGTATGTCACTCCCGGCCGCCCACGCGGCGTTACGACCTGTCCAAATACCGGGAAATCCTCCAAGTCCCGTGGCGCCAGCCACGCCAGCGAAGGCAACTCCTTTCAACAAATCACGTCGTTTCATCACAAAACCCTCCAGTGCTATGTTGCTGTGAAGTCACCCTACCGGTGGCCTCCAGTTTTTTTGCACAAAAAAAAGCCCCGCGTACCAAACCTTTCGGTCTCAGCATGCGGGGCTTCTATGCCCGTTGTATTGTTTCGGCCCAAGTCCACATTGACTCCGGCTAATGTTATTATTAATAAAGCACAAGAATTACCATTCGTCAAATTTAAAATTATCCGTTTCGGCTTTGCAAAAAAATAGGCAAAGTCTGGGCAACAGAATCGACAAGATAATCAATTAACAAATCAATTTTAGACTTGTGCCTTAACGCCCCCTTTTGGATATTACTTTCTAAGACTATGGCAGATCACCCTAACGTTGTATTCCATCTTGCCCTGTCTGACTCGATTGCAAATCTCATCGAAGACAACATCGATGTGGCTATTCGTATGGGCAGGCTGACTGATTCTTCCCTTGTCAGCAGGAAGCTTTGCAATCTGCAACGTTTGGTAGTGGCTGCGCCCAGCTACGTGGCCGCAAAGGGCGCGCCGCAGACGCCGGCAGACCTTAGTCGGCACAACTACCTTATGTGGGAGGGGCCACTTGATCATCTCAACCGCTGGTCGTTTCAGGTTGAAGGAAGGATACAAACATTGTCTGCAAACGGTAACTTCCGCAGCAGTAATGGTCTAACCTTATTTGAGCTATGCACAGCAGGAGTCGGCGTCATGCGGCTGGCTGAGCATCTGGCACTCCCAGCCATTCGAGACGGTAAACTGTTGCCGCTCCTGGCGGACTACCAAGTCCGCGATGACACGTCGATTAGTGCGGTCTTCCTACCAGAGCGTGAACTTCTGCCCCGGATCCGAAGTTTTGTCGATTACCTAGGGTCTGTTGACAATTGCTCGTAAGTCTTTGAAAGGTAAGAGCAAGCTCGTATAATGAAGTTCCACAACAACAACCATACGAGCCCGCAATGCCCAGATACATGCTCACAGAGGAGCGGTGGTCCAAGCTAAAAGAAATATTGCTTCAATTCAGTCTGTATAACAAGGCAGGCCTGCGCAGGACAGTCGAAGGTATTCTGTTCAGAATGCGTACTGGCATACCATGGAGAGATCTGCCAGAGCATTTCGGCAAGTGGAATTCCATCTACAAGGCGTTCAATCACTGGTCGAAAAAAGGCCTCTGGAAAAAGCTCTTCAACGTGCTGAAAACAGACTCCGATCTGGAATGGGTCTTCATTGAAGGCCGCTCTGTAAAAGCGCACCAGCACAGCGCCGGAGCCGCTGGTGGCTACGACGAGAATATCGGTAAAAGCAGGGCTGGCAACACCTCCAAGGTGCATCTGGCGGTGAATGCTTACGGCTTGCCGGAAGCGTTCACCATGACAGGCGGTCACATCAATGACTGCACTGGAGCGCCAACACTCATCGAAAAAATTGACGCTGCGCAGGTGCTGATAGCGGATAAAGGCTACGACAGCCAGATAATACGAGACAAGGGAGAAGCCCTCGGAATGAGCGTTATTATTCCCAGAAGGAAAAACTCGATAAAGGGAAACAAGGGATTCGACTGGCCGTTGTACAAGCTCAGGCACCTGGTGGAGAACGCGTTTGCCAGGCTCAAGCACTATCGTGCCGTTGCCACCCGATATGACAAGCTTGCTCGAAATTATGAGAGCATCGTGTCATTGGCTTGCGCATTTCTCTGGCTGCCGATGTGAATTGTCAACAAACCCTAGAGCGAAGCGACGAATTACTGCCAAGTGCAATTATAGCTGCACAAATATTCAGATTATGCCAAGAGAAAAATTGCACTCTAGATGCAGAAGCACTTCAGTTATTGCAAAAAGCAGCAAGCACGTCAGGTACTCGCGCCGCGTTACTTATGCAGGTCATGTCTGGAGGGGATCTTAGTGCAGACGATGTTTTTCAACTGGCCTACGTCACCGAAGAAGCCCTCTTTTCTGAAGATGTCGGTTCGGACATATTTCTTGTTGTTCAAGCGGCTCGGCAACTTCTCTCCTCGACCAAAATCGTTGGAAGCCCTTATGACGCTGCCTTTGCTATTGAACTTACGACCGATCAAGGCATTACTAAAATCGAAACACTGGGCTCAGAAACAAAAAGTCACAAATGGCTTCCCGCCAGCACTACTGCACCTGGCAAACAAGCTCAGGAAGTTTCCAGTCGCGGTATTACCGTCTCCATGTTAGCTGTCGACAATTCAGGGCGGCTGGTTCGAGTAACAGCTGAAAATGGTAGGCTAAATGATCCAGTTCTCGAAGCTTCTGAAGTGTTTTCAGTAGATTGGCTAGAGCAGTGGTCGAAAAAATACCCATATGAATTCGGGATTCAAGATGAGGTTGGAAATCTTTTTTATACCGCGATGAAAGGGCTCGGCATAACCCAACCCAAAACTGAGCGAGTTGTTCTTATATTGGAGACCGGGCTTCAGCAAGTCCCACCCAACTTACTTATGGCCGGTGACGAACTTGTCGGGCGCAATACACAAATGTCAGTAGCTCCTTCAGTTGGCTGGCTACACGCTGCAATCAACGCTAAGCCAAGGCTACACGGACGCTCAGTTGCCTGGATACCAACTAAAATAGCCGAAGGGAATAATGGAACTCTTGAGATTTTAGCAGGCCGCCTTCAAGACACCTTAGCTCAGTACAAGATTGAGCTAAACTCCAAAGCTAAGATCCCTAGTGAACTTGAGGGTGCAGAACTTGGGATTGTTGCTGCGCATGGCGGAATAGCACCTGAAGGACGTTTTTTCCAAGTCGTGGCGGATGAAGTTAGCCTAAGAATAGCCTCCGCCACCCTCTCGCGAGCATTGAAAAACGCTGGCGTAGCAATTCTTTTTATTTGCAGTGGGGGGCGTTTTGATAAACACCCATTGTCGAGTTCCACCATCGGCCTTCCTAAAGACGCGTTGACCAACGGATGCTCGGCCGTAATTGCGTCTGCCTGGCCACTAGATGCCAGGGTGCCGTCCCATTGGTTACCAGCGTTTTTAGACGCGTGGTATTCAGATGAACCTTTGATAGAGGCAACATTTAAAGGGAACAAAGCAGTAGAGCGAGCAATGGGGGATTCGCCGGATGTATGCTTAGCGATGACATTGTACGGTAACCCACTGCTTACTCGCCGAGACATCTACTCAAATGGCTCTTGATGCCTATAGTGGACCCCGTTTTCAAGACAAAGGTTTAAGCTGTACTTTGTCATAAGGGGATTAGCAACGATGAGCGAAGCGAAGAAGCGGAAGGTACACACCTCGGAGTTCAAGGCGAAGGTTGGCTTGGAAGCCGTACGAGGCGTAAAGACGATCAACGAGATTGGCCAGGAATACGGCGTACATCCAGTTCAGGTTGGTCAGTGGAAGAAAGCGATACAGGAGCAAGCCAAGACCCTGTTTGAAGGCAAGCGCGGCCCCAAGCCGCTGGCTGCCCACCGGGAGCCAGAACTGCTCTACAGCGAGATCGGCAAGCTGAAGGTGGAATTGGATTGGCTCAAAAAAAAGTCTGGGGTCAGCCAGTCATGACGCGGCAAGCCTGGATCAGCCAAGGTGCTGCGGTCAGCGTCGTTCAGCAATGTATTCTGGCCGGCGTATCCCGCGCCACAGCCTATGCGCAGCAACGGCCCAAGCCGGTCGATGAAAGCGACCTGCTATTCGGTCGCCTGATTGACGAGGAGTATACCAGACACCCATTCTACGGCAGCCGCAAGATGGTCGTATTCCTCAAGGTGGCGGGTCACACCGTCAATCGCAAGCGGGTACAACGCCTGATGCGGGAGATGGGCTTGGCCGGCATGGCGCCGGGGCCGAATACCAGCCGTCCACACCCTGAACACAAGATCTATCCTTACCTGCTGCGCGGCGTCCCGATTGTCAGACCCAACCAGGTCTGGAGCACGGACATCACCTACATCCGCCTGGCGCATGGTTTCGCTTATCTGGTCGCCATTATCGACTGGTACTCGCGCCGGGTGCTCAGCTGGCGGATCAGCAACAGCATGGAAGCGGTGTTCTGCGTCGATTGCCTAGAGGATGCATTGCGCAACCACGGTCGGCCGGAAATCT
>NZ_AAXY01000040.1 GCF_000169375.1 Marinobacter sp. ELB17 | reverse complement strand
GCTTACTCCACACCTGAGCGCCACATGGCCAGCTACGTTAACTGCTTCGGCTTTACCCATTGGCTGGACACCCTAAGTAACCGTGAATGGGACGAGTTCTGGACGCAGGAGGTTGCCCATACCTACGTGATTTATGGCAACCGCCCAGCCTCTGAGATTCCAGCTGTACTGAGTTTGATTGCCCGCATGTACAACGTCGAGCTGCCGGACGTAGAAGGACTTTTAACGCCAAAGTTTTGGGAAGACCACGCCCACCACAATGATTGGCAGACCCCTGAACAACGAGTCGCCTGAACGCATCTAACAAGGGCTGGTCCGCCAGCCCAAACCTTTTGACACACAGGATTCATCATGACCACCGCAACCCTGAACACCGCTATCGCCGCCGTCCTGACACAAGCGCACATCGCCGCCCTACTGGACATGGCCAACCTGGGCATGGCGGATCGCGCCGAGTACCTGGAAAGCCAACACGCTGTTGCGGATGACTACTCCGAAGAAGACTTGGCAGACGGACATGCCACGCTGGGTCTGGCATCCCAGGCTGCAAGCATTCTGAGCGACTTAGTGCTGATTGACCCTCTGGCAGCATCACCGCTTGCCACGGTACCACTCAAAGCATTAACCACCATATCCGCCAAGGATCATGCGCTTGAAACCTTCCGGTTAACCCAGGGCCTGCCTGCACGCTCCGCAAAGGAGCTGCTGGCGGACGGTGACAACCTAGACGCCTATCAAACGCTCTGGCTACACCAATTCATTGAGATTTAAGGGTAACGATAGGGTGTCGCACCGGCACCCTATCCACGCACAACAACGAACCGGGAGAACTCCATGAGCATCAACCACCCAGGCATCACCACAACCGTCTTTGCCGACAACGGCGATGGCTACTTCGGCGCCCGCTTGGACAACGGTGGCATTCGAATCGGTCTACGCGATGTTCAGAGCTTTAACATCCCGGCCGACCACGCGCTGTTTGACGCTTGCGCCAAGGCCACCCACGGAAGCATTGAAGCCGTTTTCGACAAACTGTTTGCGGTTCTACAAAGCCCCATCAAAACGCACTACAACAAGCAATGTTGGTAATCGAATCGCTATTCAGTGGCAGGAAGGCGCGAGCCGCCCGGCCATGATGAGGAAAGGGCAAAGCCCGCCCCGAGATAGAAGCAAGGGTCAAAGACCCGCAAGAATGAACCCACAGGGTTTGAGCCGGTATTGATTATCACATCACCACCGTTGGCCCGATACCTGCCCGTTACAAGCGGTTTTATCATTAGAAGGAATGTCGTTATGATGATTATAACCACCACCGTCACATTGGAGATCAGCGCCGTACTGGACTTAAACGGCACTGATAAAGAAGATCTCGAAGCGCACCTCCGAGCGTCACTGAACAAAGCCATCTCAGGCGGCCTGATTACCGGTCTATCTAACACTGAACTTCTGATGTACAGCGCCAATGTAACGGTTGACCGTCATGATATGGAAGACGAGGTAACCAGCTTCCTCAACGCTCAGATTGCAGATGGCAATTTAGATGCAGAAGGTATGGGTAGACGTTTGGCCCGATATGGCCTGCAGATGCCTGCTGACTTCCTCGACGAAATAGAAGAGCGATCCTCTGTAGCTCTGGAAGACGCCGAGGCGTAAGAAAAGGTAATCACCTGGCTGACCGGACAACACCGCCAGTCAGGCGAACCACCTACATATCAAGGGATACGAGGTCAGCTATGCAGGTTCACCACACAGCAACACAATCGGGAGCCAGTACAGCGGCCGCGCGGGCACGCCAACCAAGACTGGATGGGTTTATTTCATTCCGCGGTCGCGGCACCCCGGAGCCCGGATTGAGCGTGAAGGTGTACCGCAACCTGAATCGGCCTTCCTTGTTTTCGATCATGGCCATAGCCGGCCCGCACAAGGAAAAGGTGGTTGGCTACGCTCCAGCGATCCTGTTGTGCGATGTTCATTTCCTCATCAGCGAAAGACCCGGCAAGCCGTGTTAAAACGGCGCGTTCGGACTGTTCATGCCTTTGCGGCAGGTATACTGGTCACCACATCTACAAAGCCTGGGCTTGGGGCAGCGGCTTAACTGTTGTTACGCCTTGAGCTTTGTAACTTGAAATAAATGGGAGAAATATATGGAAATTGAATGGAAAGACGAATCGCGACCAGTTACCTGCAGTCATGGTCCTTATATTGGCTGGATATTTATCGTCATTTTTGCAGGCGTAATCGGTAGCATAACGTTCGGTCAATCCAGGGACGCAATCATAGTAACGTCTGTTGCGTTTATATTCGCAACATGGAGCGTGGCTTGGATGCTGCATCGCCGATGGAAAAAAATGGTGATAACCAGAAACGCCATGACAGAGACTTTTAAGCTTCTCAAAGCAGGCGTCGCGCTTGACCTAGACCTGCCCTGCTTACCTTCCGATACGCTTTCCATCATGACCAATCAGATGCTGAAAAACTGGGCCATTACAGCCAACGATATCCTGATCCGTGCTGACCAAATCCATGTGGACGCAACTTCTAAAATTCCGGAGCGCTACAAGCCGGGAACGGCAAGGAAATAATATGCAATACGAATTGAAGAACGACCAACTTATAAGCTTTGAGCACACGGCGTGGAGTATTGAAGGGATTTATGGCACTGCATTCACATTCACGCTTATGTTGGTACTTATTTTTCTGGGCGTGTTTCTACAGAACAGAACCCCAGACCCATTTTTGCTCGGAGTTTTTATAGCGCTGTCAGTTGCGGCACCGCCTGCAATTAACAAACTGATCGAACACTTTTGGCTCCCTAAAATTACCACGTTAGAAGATGCTCAGAAGTTGAGCGAAGCGCTTAAGGTAGCCGAGAAGCTGGACATTGACCTCCCGCTATTACCACCAGGGCCCATCATTGAATGCCTGACCAACAAACAGCTTAAGAACTGGTGCATCACTGCCACGATGGCACTGCAGAAGTATAACCGCAGCCGCGTCCTGGCCGGCCTTCAATTCCCAGCGCGCTACGCTCAGAGCAACGCGCCCATCGGTCCGGAACATTCAACATGATCGTTAAATGGGATACCTTCACCAAAAATCGTGGGAAGCCCCTAAATTCATTTATGGGGATGGAAGCGTTGCAAAAAATAGTATTTTAGGGTTAGTTAGTAGCTAATACGTGTATACTCTCTCCATGAGCGAATTTAAAGTAAGATACAAGTCAAACAACAACGTGGTGTATTCCTGCAAGTACCACGTTATTTGGTGTCCAAAGTACCGAAGATCCGTGCTTGTGGATCAAATTGAACATCGCCTAAAAGAGATTATACAGGACATAGCCAATAATCATGGTTCTGAAATCATTGAACTGGAGGTTATGCCGGATCATGTCCACCTGCTGATCGAGGTCGATCCTCAGTACGGCATCCACAAACTGATCAAATCCATGAAAGGGGTTTCATCCAGAACGCTGAGAGCGGAGTTTCCCGCGCTCAAATCGCGCTTGCCGACCTTGTGGAGCAATTCGTACTTTGTGAGCACCGTAGGCGGCGCTCCGCTTGAAATCGTTAAGCAGTACATTGAGAACCAGAAAAACGTATGAAACGCGCTAAAACCCCAACCTTTATTGTCGAACTGCCGCTGTCCGTCTTCGACAACACCGAACGGCAGCTTACCGCTCGCCTATTGGCCGGCACTCGACTGTATAACGCGGCGCTGGGCGAAGCCCTGCGACGCTTGGGGTTGATGCGCGAATCGAAGGCGTGGCAGGCGGCTAGAAAACTGAAAGCCAAAGAACGATCCGCCGCATTTGGTTCGGCCATTAAAGCGCATGATTTTACCTCAGCTTCGGTTTCCGCTTTTGCCACCGGCTGTAAAAATGCCGCGGGCTGGAAAGGCCGATTAAGTGCGAACGAAACCCAGCGCATTGCTGAAACCGCGTTTGATTCGGCTGAGCAATACAGCTTTGGTAAACGCGGCCGCCCGCGCTTCAAGAACGCTAAACGACCGCTGAAATCCTTCACCGGAAAAACCAACAAAGCAGGCATTCGGTACCGCGCCGAACTCGGCGTGGTGGAATGGGCCGGACTGGTGCTGGCGGTAAAATACCCGCCAAAAGGCAAAGACGTTTGGCTTGAAAAAGCGCTGGAATCCACCACCAAGTTTTGCCGGATTCTCTGGCGAACGGTGAAAGGAAAACGCCGCTGGTATCTCCAGCTTGCGCAAACCGGCCTAACGCCCACCAAAGAAAAAAACACGACACAAGCCGGTTGCGAAGTGGGCCTTGATGTTGGCCCCTCAACCATCGCGGTGGTGTCCGAATCCGGCGCCGAGTTATTCAAGTTTTGCCCCACCATCGAACAGCCCTGGAAAGAGATTCGATCTTTGCAGCGAGCTACGGATCGCTCGCGTCGAGCGACCAACCCTCACTGCTACAACGCCGATGGCACCTGGAGAAAAGGCGCCCGAGTGACGGCGGTGTCCAAAAATTATCGGGCGTTAGCGCAGGCCCTGGCCGAAGCGGAACGCAAACTGGCCGCTGAGCGAAAGCGCTCCCAGGGTGAGCTGGGCAACGCCGTGATGCGGCTGGGCAACGTCGTCAAAACCGAAAAACTGTCGTATAGGGCCTGGCAGAAACTCTACGGCAAAAGCGTCAAAGTCAGAGCACCCGGAATGTTTATCCAAAAACTGCGTCACAAGGCTGAAAGCGCCGGTGGCCAGTTGCTGGAACTTAACACCTGGACCCTGAAGATGTCGCAGTACGACCACGTCAGTGGCGAATGCCACAAAAAACAACTCAGCGAACGATGGCATGTTCTCGGCGGCAAAGCCGCCGAGATAACGGAAAGCTCCGTCATCGTTCAACGAGATATGTACTCGGCCTTTTTGGCCTTGTGCGTTGCCGAAAACGGACACCAGTCAAGCCAGCTCACTATGCGCTGGCCGGTTGTGAAACAGTTACTAGAAAGGACGGGCTGGTGTCGTCAAATACAAATTGCGAGCGGCGGAACTCTTGTTCTTCCCACGGTAACTCCGTCGGAGCGATTCGTCTTTTAGAGTGGCGCCGGTTCGGTCACGGCCCGGAGGTGTAGCTTGGTGAGAGCCAAGCGAGAACCGGGAGACCCCGAACCATCAGGCGCCATAAAACCCCCTAAATTCATTTATGGGGATGTTTAGCATGTACATCGAGCTGGCGCACAGCCGGAGACACTGGACCGCCAGACCATTAAGCCACACCTGCAGGCTTCGATTCGAATCTGACGAGCTGGGCCGAATGATGGAAATTCCCACCAACTATTACGCAACCCTGTGCCTCAATTTTGAGTTGGCCAATCGATATGGCTGGGAAAACGGTCTGCGCGAAGTGTTTGGCAACCTGGATGCCAGTGGTGCAACGTTTCAATGTCAGAGGATGAACGATGCCGAGGAACATTTTGGTTATCTTGAAAGCGCGTTCGGAGATACCATGCCTGATGTGCCGGAGAACCCGGCAACGGACAGCGTACTGGCGAACCATTGGGCCAAACGGTTAACCACCGAAATTGCTCTGACGTACCAGACGTTGTTCATCTCTTCCGAAGCCAGCGATATTTGGCAGGCGCCAAACTATGCCTTACGCAAGAGCCTAGCCAAAACTGGCCGGTTGTGTGCAGCTCACCTGATTGCCGACCTGGACCAAAGAACAAGCATTTTCGTTGAGCTGCAAAGACCGCTTAGCGTGTCCTGCGGATGACGCCTGACTCACCATTCGAGAAGAACCGAACCATGTTGCTTCCAACCACTCTAATACAGCCTGGGCCGTCCTCTGCGCTAGACACACTGCATTCATTGGCAGCCTTGGCCGTACCGTACTTGAACACAATCCGGTGATCGTCGCCGTCCTTGTCTAATAAGCACTCTTTGAGCGGGTAAACTTCACCCTTACTGTCGGCAGGCTCAATCGTAGGCGTTGGCTTTTTGCCCTTGCTGGCATCCTCTAGCCACTTGCTCAAGAGCTCATAGAGCACACTTTCTGGCGTCTCTGCTGCTCTGGCGGCCGCAACATCCTCGACAACAGCCGGTTCAGCCGATTTTTCAGGGCCTTTATCTGGCAGTTCGCCGGTATCGTCACGCGGCGCCTGCGCGTTTATTTTTTCAGCTTCCGGGTGATCCTTGTGCATCGTTTTGAGGTTGTAGAACACCCGCTCCGAGCCACCCACCGCATTTTCTACATACACCAGATAGCTTGGCGCGCGGAACCGTAGAACCCCTTCTGGTTCCGCCAGCGCCGGCAACAGATCATCCATTTCAGGATGCTGCGCCCAACTGGCGGTTGTGAGTCGATTTGCCTCGGCATATTCTCGAAACGATGCCCAACTTGCCTGGGCGTCTGCGTTTGTCGCTGTGGGGTTAAGCCACACAGGAATCGCCTTTGGCGCCGGCCGCACCAGCATCATGCCAGGCGGTACCCACGCCTCTTGCTCATCATCCTCATCTTGTTCAGCACCGGTACCCTCCGGTACCAGATACGGCAGCTCTTGAACCGTCAGGTTAATCCGAAGGTTTGGAGCGCCAGAAGTCTTGGCTTTGCCGGGATGCAACCATTGACGCTGGCGTGACACGACTTTTGCTAAACGCTGTGTGTAGTTCGCATCCCTTGAGGTGGTCATGCTCAACATCTTGGCCCGCTTTGACAGCGGTTCTTCGCAAGCCACGCAGAAATCCGTTCGATGAGAGTTTCGCCGCTTGCAGGCCGTACACAAAATTGCGCCCCAGGTGTAATCGCAGCGCACCGGCATTTTCTTACCCGGAACGTCCAAAAGGTTTCCACACTGCGCCCCCATGTGGCCGGCCATTGGTTTATTGTCGCTGTCGGTAAAAATAGCGCGGGTGTCCCTGTGATAGAGAAAGCCGGTGTCGGTCATTTCCATATCTTGTGGCCACGCTGCCTTGCGGAACGTGTTGACGTGATCGCAGTCCGGACAGATCACCTCAACCACCGGAATTATTGGGCCGTCCAAGCCTGGCTTTGGCATTCGGACCTGAATAGCCGGTGAAAACAGATTCGCGTCAGCCGAGACATTCTGCCCGTAATCGAGAACCAGGCAATCACGTTTTCCAATTTCCGGACACAACCGCAGGCCACGGCCAATGATTTGCTGGAAAAACGCCGGTGATTCGGTGTGCTTAAGAACTGCTATGACCGACACATTCGGAGCATCGAATCCGATCGCCAAGGCCGCCACTGTGACCAGATACTTCAGCTTTGTGGACTTAAAATCTTCAATAAACTGGGCACGGTCTTTGGCTTTGGTGCCGGAGTCCACCAGCGCCGCCCTATCCCCTGGTAAAAACGAAAGGATCTGTCGAGCGTGCTCCCGGTTTTGCGCAAAAAACATAACGCCATGGCGTTTTTTAGACTGCATCACTACATCCGCAACAATACGCTTGGTTAGATCGGCCTGGCCGGTCACGAACACCGCGTTGTTGGATGCTTCCGAGAACGAGCCGCCTACGGTGCGCTCCAGCGCCTCCGTGTTGTAGTGATCGCTGATGGTACCCAAGATAGGGGGGCACAGCTGCTCGTCCGCAAACAATTCCTCAATACACTTGTCGTACACCCGCTCAGCAAAGTACGGCTCTTTGGCGTATATATCCCGCATTGGCTCAAGATCCCGAAAGGTGTCCTGAGCGAAGATGTAGCCCTTTCCCAGCGCATAAGGCGTGGCCGTCAGGCCGATTACTCGCAAGTTCGGGTTTACAGATCGGAGGGCTTCAATAATCTCCCGGGTTTGTGTTGGCATTGAGTGCGCCTCATCGACAAACACCGCTGAGAACTCATAATCGAGCTGGGCGAACTCCCCCACTGCATTAATGATGGACTGGCGCGAACCGAACACCACATCCCCGCTGGCATCCCGTGTACTCAAGCCCGCGCTGTAAATAGTGGCCTTGTACCCGGCCGCTCCCATTTTTTGATGATTTTGGGCCACCAACTCTTTGCTGTGAGCCAGAACCATGACTTTTTTGACCTTGGTGCTGCGCGCATCTGACATTTCTTTCACAACACTGGCCAACGCCGCAATAACCCAGCTCTTACCCGAACCAGTAGGCAAGGTAATCAAAATGGGCTCAACCGTTTTCCGAATCCTGAACGCAGCCGCTAAAACAGCCTCCAGCTGGTAGTCCCGCAAATTCCCAAAATTACGCAGGCCCGCGATCACCGCAGGATCGGTTTTGACCAGTCGTATCCACGTTTGGACCTTCTCGGGCAGGTGGTCCAGCTTTAGTGAATCAAGTGAAACGGTCGTCGGATGATCTATGGCCACCAGCGCACCCATGTTGGATTCCAGTCGTTAAAAATGAAAAAACCATGATAATCGATGTGAACCACCAATCTTCGGATGCACTGACGTTTGATCGTGTTTTAGTGCTGAAAATCGCTTCAATGACAACCAAAGTGAACAATCAACTGCAATAATGCAATAAAGAAGGCCAACTGCACTAGGGTAGTTGATACGATAGTGACCATTAACTGATTATCAAATCTACCAAAGTGGATAAAAACATGGATAACCATAATCCCGATCAGGCGCCTAATGATACCCAGCCCAAGGTGAGCGATAGTCATATACGTGGGATAGCTGAACGGCTTGCGACCAACCCCAACGGAAAATGGTCCACAAACGTTGCGAACGTTGAAACTCTACTGAAGGATATGATTGCCCCCTTGCCAGAGACCGTCAGCACCACGGATGGCATTGCGGCTGCTCAGGAGCGCAAGCAACTACAGATTGCGATCATGCAGGCTGTCGATATGGCGGGGCTGAGTCATTTGCGTGATCCCAAGATACACGGCCCTATGGACACCCAAAAGCTAACTTCCGCTGTTATAGGCCTCGGCCAATCTGCCCAGGCTTCCGGGGCTAATGCCACTGAAGCTCTTAATGCGCAGCTCACTGAGGTCATTCGAGAGCGTGACATACTAAAAATGTCCATTCACGACGCTGGATCTAAGACCGGCCTAATCAAAGAAGACGCAAAGCTCAACACCCACGAATTAACGAAGCTTGCCGAAAACCTCGGAAAACGCCCTGTTGTATTGCCGGGCGCCGCTCTTGAAGCGATCCGCCAGCGGGACATGCTTGGTAAGGCCATTTTCCACGCCGCCACACACGCCGGCATGTGCACACCGGATGCACAACTAACCGGACCACAACTGATGACGCTGGCGGACGACCTGGGCGCTGCAGCAGCCGAAACCGTTACCCGCAACGTGGCCGACATTAATGCCAAAGCGCAGGCCATTTACGACAATCATAGCGATGACGACGATTTAGACGATGCGCCCGGGCTGCGATGATCGCCCAGTGTTCGATTGATCTTGCAGTGCACCACGCTAACCATTAAAGACTGATACATAGAGTGGCCACGAACATGGAAAAGCAGAAGACAAATTATGAGCGACAACTTGAGTTAGCAGCGGAGCTATTACCACACATCAGCGCACTGAGTGATGCCTGCCAAGCTGCGATAAACGGAGCGTTTGGACCCGACACCCAAAAGTATGACGATCTTATGGAGGTGATACTGAACGTTGAACGTGGCATTTCAGAGAAATTTTCCTCTGACTCGCGTGCATCCGTCCAGGCTATTAATCGAACGCAGCGCCATGGTGAAACGTTAGAACGCGCAACAGTCCACGAATACGACCTTACTGGCATTCGGCCGTCCGTTACCGAAAAAGAAGATCACATCGCCAATGCGAACAATGCGAACACTCCCAACCCCCAGATGATCCAAGTAATTAGCGAGCGGGATGCGTTGAGCACGTCAATACGGGACGTATCCGCGGCAGCAGGACTGTGCAACGAAAGCGACACCCCTAGCATCCGTGAGTTGACACATCTCGCTGAAAGTTTGGGGAAACGCCGAACTGTTTTACCAGGGGCCGCTTTAGAGGCAATCCGCCAAATGGATATGTTGGGAAAATCAATTTTTGATGCGGCCGTTAAAGCCGGAGCCTGTAAACCGGATGCACAATTATCCGGACCACAGTTAGCATTACTGGCGGACGGACTGGGTACCGCCGCAGCCGAAAACGCTTCACGAAATGACGCTGCTGCCAGACTCAACCCCGATAGTACGGGAACCGAAACATGGTACGCCCGAGCAAAACTGGAAATGGAACGAAAGTCGATCACCCAGGAATCTCTAACATCAATACTCGGTGTGGCTACAAGGGGCGCTGTTGGGCACTACTTGAGCGGTCGGCGCGATCCTTCGCCGCAACAGCTTGTTGATCTTTCCGGTGCACTGGACGTTAACGTTGGCTGGCTCATGACTGGAGGCCACAAGGCGCCTCCAATCGCCAACCTTTTCTCAAACAACGTTGTGACTGCAGCGAGCCGCAGTATTGGTGAGCTTACCGGGAACAAGAATATCGGTGTTACAGGGCGAGTTATCAACGCTATCAAGGACGCCATGGAGCAAGACGCCGTTGCCAGCGCGCAAAACACACCCCATAAGCCCATCGACACATCCGATGAAGAAGCCTTCACCGTCTTATTGGGCTACTTGGACGAAAAAGACTGGATCAACGATGAGACTGACGATTCAGACAGCGGCCCCGGCATGAGCTGAGTGCTGCAAATCCAGCCAATAACACCAAGGAACTAATACCGTGAGCCAGAAAACCGTTTTCATTATTTTTGACAGCACAGGCCTTGAGCTACCCACTGAGATCACCGCAATTACAGACGATCCCGTACGAGCCAACGAAGCTAAGTCCTCTGGCAAAAACGTCATGCAGCCTGACGCAACGGTTGCCGCGTCGATTTTACATACGCAGCCGGTACTGTACGAAAAGATGGATTACGCCACCTGGCAGACGGTTGCTGAAGGTATGAGCAACCTGCAAAAGAACTTGGTGAAAACCCAGGGCGAAACACCCGATAGTCCTTTCTTTGAATTTACGGAACCCGATCTGCCAGCCAGTTTGGCCGAAACGAGATTAAAGCAATTAATCGACTTTCCTTCGCCGGTTAACCTGCCCGCACAGCGCGAGTTAACGGAAATTATTATGGCAGATAAGCACCAGCAGCCGGTGAACCTTGAGTTATTTACCGAGGAAAGCCAAAACTCGGAAGGCTGGCGCGCCAAACTTGAACGCTATGATTACGACGACCTGTGTGAAACCGACCGGCAGATCAACCATGAACTCAGTAATGTTCGTAAATCAAACGAGTACCGCAAAGCCAATGGCAAGGATGTACCAAAAGAAGACTTGTTCGAAGAAGCGCAATTAACACAAAAACTCGTCGAGGCAGATGCCATGAGTGAAGACGAATACCACTTGATAAACACGTTTGGAATTGATCAAGACGAAGACGGGCCGGCGCCTGGCTGACCGGCAATGGAGGTATCTGACACCTAGACTCAACAACAGGAACGTATCGACATGAGCAAGCCAGACCTATTTTTCGTCTACGACAACAATCACAATATTTCGGACATCGTAATCTCTAACAGCGACAGCAGATCTTGGGTGCGGGCTAAGGAGAACGCCGGCTTTTTAGCAATGGAACGAAGCCCGGAGAAAGCCGCTGGAATGTTTCAAAGCAACCCCAGGCTTCATGAGAAAATCAGCCAAAAAGCGTGGGAGGCCATTGCTCCGGAAATGGGTAGCGGAACCCAGGTAGCCAATAATTCGCCGGCTGGTTTATTCGATGAAACCCCGATTGACCTACCTGTAACGGTCGCCGCCCAAAGGCTAAGGCTTATGGCAGACCACCCAACGCTAAGCAACCCGCCAGCGCAACGTGAACTGACTGAAATTGTCATGGCCCACGATCACGAAAGGCCAGTGGACAAAGCACTATTCAGGTCGTCTAACCCCGAAAGTTACGGATGGAAGGCATTAATCGCCTGTGCACCAGGAAACATTGAAGAAATGGCCTCAGGACTCCTGGCTGAACACTATAAGGCGTACAAGGCAAACATAGCGCGCATAGACAACGGTGAACACCTTGCACCTGAGGACGTCGCGGTGGAAGCCGCGCTTCTGCAGAAATTGGCTGAAGTAGATGTACTACGGGCGGGGCAGGTTGAGCTGTACGAGCGACTTACCCTGGATGATGATGACGACTCAGCTGGCCCATCACAAGGATAATGACGGCCCGCGCATCGGTTGTTGACCGCTAAAAAGCCTGCATCTCATAAAACGGTTTTACGGCGTATTGTAATTAATAATGCGGTAGGATAATCGAAGTAACGGAAAACACAGACCAAACTACAAGGTGGCAGCATGAGTTCATGGGCAGGTTACGCATGGTTACAGAAGCACTTTGACATACCCGTGACCCAGAAAATGCCCATTCGTAGCCAGATTGGCCGTGACCGGAAGACGAGCTTCCAGAATGGCGTCTACCATGAAACCTATCGGCCCAACTCAAAACCCGATGACACTCCTTCGGCCCACCTGGCGTTCGCCCTTAAACATGAAGGCATCCATTTGGAACTGCTCAGTCATGTTTTTGAACGCTATCAGAAGCAAGCACTGACCGATTGGGTTGCCTCTGAGCCAACTGGGCAGTACACGCGAAAAGCCGGCTTTCTCTACGAATGGTTAACCGGTGACATTTTGACAGTGCCGGAAATGTCTGGGAACTATCACAACCTGCTTAATCCACATGAGGTGGTTGCCGCTGAAACGCCTATCAAAAACTCACGCTGGCGGATTAATGACAACCTCCCGGGCACGCCCCATTTCTGCCCGATAATCCGCAGAACAGAACTTCTCGACATCGCGTCCAATTACGATTCAAATGCGCGACTTAAAAATATGGAAGACGACTTCGGCGCAGAGCTGATGTCTAGGAGCGCCGTCTGGTTGACCATTCGTGAGAGCCGAGCGAGCTTTGCCATCGAGCATGAGGGCGATCAGAAGAGCAAGATTCATCGTTTCGCCTTGGCGATGGGCAGGTATTGCGGACAAATCGACGCCCCCTTGTCCAGCGAATCGCTCACCGAACTTCAAAACAGTATTCTCGGTACCAGCACTATTCGTCCCGGACTTCGCCAGTCTCCAGTATTTGTTGGTTCGGGGACTCAAGAGATGGGCTCTTATGTTCACTACGTCGCCCCCGATGCCAACGAGGTGAAACCTATGCTGGAGGGCCTACAAGCCTTCATGGCAAAAACCCAGCACGAAAGCCCGATCGTTCGGGCTGCGGTGGCAAGCTTCGGCTTTGTCTTCATTCACCCAATGGCTGATGGAAATGGACGAATCTCGCGTTTTCTGATAAACGACAGCCTTCGTCGGGACTCCGCCGTTCCGGAACCATTGCTGTTGCCGATATCATCTACGATCAACAAAAGCACAGGAAGCCGTAATAATTATGACAAGATACTTGAAGCCTATTCTCGCCCTATGATGGCGAAAACGACCAACGATATCCGGTTTGGAGATCGAACAACGTATCCAGACGGTGTGGTTTCGGACTTTAAGTTTTCTGGCAATGACACCCTGCGCCCAGCTTGGCGCTATCCCGACCTCACGGAACAGTCGGAGTACCTTTTCCATGTTATCCACGAGACGATTGAGTATGAAATGCGCCATCAGATTGAGTCGCATCAGTCGTATATCAACGCTCGGGATAAGGTGAAGGACACCCTAGAAGGGCCGAATGAACATATAGATCGGATTATGCGCTCAGTCGAGCGCAATGACGGCCAGATCAGCAACAAGCTGGAAAAAGAGTTTCCAATGTTGAAAGACCCAGAAACCAGCGAATCGATTAAGAATGTGATCAACGCATACGTTGCAGGACGCCCTCTACGGCGAAATTACGACCCCGATATGGAGGTCGAAACGTTACGGGAGAGCATTGACGATGGACCAGGCTTGCGCTGAACAACTCAGCCGGCCCATCGCCCGGCTGATCAGAACACACAGTTTGGAATTGCCCGCCTTACGGTTAGTTGGACAAAGCAAAAATAAAGAGGCGTACACCAATCACAAAAACTACAGCCTGCAAAACGAAGCCAGCCACGTTATAATTACTACTGAAAAAGGACCTAAACTTTTGATAGGTCGCTCCACAGAAGGGACAGACAGAGTATTTCGGAACAGGCTGCCATCTTTTGCCACCGAATACAGGAGGCCCGGTGACAATCCTTGGCACGAAGCTTCGATTACACGAACTGCAGGTTGGTTTAATTTGCTCTCTTATTCGCTTAAATGCCCCCGTAAGGGTCACGTTTACAGCGCACGGCCCCCGATCACCTTTTTTTGAATCAAAGGTGACAGTGCCCCCGTTGCCGGGGAGGTCGCCTCCATTGATTTCCCTGACATGAAAAACCGGTCGACCCCATCCCTCGCCATAGATGAAGCCATATCCTTTTTCTGTGGAGAACCATTTTACCGTTCCGTTCATGAGAACTACCCTACTGAAAATTATTTAACCTATGGAGGGCCCTGCGTCCGAATCGACGTCATTTAGCCTGTAGGGCCAGGGCTCGAATCGTTGTCAAGCGAGACGCTTTCAAGGCAGTAACCGTTAGCGATATCTTGGAGAGTCATCAGCAACCCCTCATGGACATCCTGATCTATCTGAAGCTCACCAAAAATAGCGGGAAGCCCCTAAATTCATTTATGGGGAGGGAAACGTCGCAAAAAATAGTATTTTAGGTTTAGTTAGTAGCTAATACGTGTATACTCTTTCCATGAGCGAATTTAAAGTAAGATACAAGTCAAACAACAACGTGGTGTATTCCTGTAAGTACCACGTTATTTGGTGTCCAAAGTACCGAAGACCCGTGCTTGTGGATCAAATAGAACATCGCCTAAAAGAGATTATACAGGACATAGCCAATAATCATGATTCTGAGATATTGGAGCTGGAGGTTATGCCCGATCACGTTCACTTGCTGGTCGAAGTTGATCCGCAATACGGTGTCCACAAACTGATCAAATCCATGAAAGGGGTTTCATCCAGAACGCTGAGAGCGGAGTTTCCCGCGCTCAAATCGCGCCTACCGACCTTGTGGAGCAATTCGTACTTTGTGAGCACCGTAGGCGGCGCTCCGCTTGAAATCGTTAAGCAGTACATTGAGAACCAGAAAAACGTATGAAACGCGCTAAAACCCCAACCTTTATTGTCGAACTGCCGCTGTCCGTCTGCGACAACACCGAATGGCAGCTTACCGCTCGCCTATTGGCCGGCACTCGACTGTATAACGCAGCGCTGGGCGAAGCCCTGCGACGCTTGGGGTTGATGCGCGAATCGAAGGCGTGGCAGGCGGCTAGAAAACTGAAAGCCAAAGAACGATCCGCCGCATTTGGTTCGGCCATTAAAGCGCATGATTTTACCTCAGCTTCGGTTTCCGCTTTTGCCACCGGCTGTAAAAATGCCGCGGGCTGGAAAGGACGATTAAGTGCGAACGAAACCCAGCGCATTTCTGAAACCGCGTTTGATTCGGCTGAGCAATACAGCTTTGGTAAACGCGGCCGCCCGCGCTTCAAGAACGCTAAACGGCCGCTGAAATCCTTCACCGGAAAAACCAACAAAGCAGGCATTCGGTACCGCGCCGAACTCGGCGTGGTGGAATGGGCCGGATTGGTGCTGGCGGTAAAATTCCCGCCAAAAGGAAAAGATGTTTGGCTTGAAAAAGCGCTGGAATCCACCACCAAGTTTTGCCGGATTCTCTGGCGAACGGTGAAAGGAAAACGCCGTTGGTATCTCCAGCTTGCGCAAACCGGCCTGACACCCACCAAAGAAAAAAACACGACACAAGCCGGTTGCGAAGTGGGCCTTGATGTTGGCCCCTCAACCATCGCGGTGGTGTCCGAATCCGGCGCCGAGTTATTCAAGTTTTGCCCCACCATCGAACAGCCCTGGAAAGAGATTCGCCGCATTCAGAGGGCCATGGATCGTTCTCGCCGCACCACTAATCCACACTGTTACAACGCCAATGGCACCTGGAAAAAAGGCGCCAAGGTCAAGGTCGTATCCAAGCACTACCTGGCCCTGAAAGCCACTCTCGCTGAAACAGAACGCACGTTAAGCGCCGAACGAAAACGCGCCCATGGTGAGCTGGCGAACGCCGTGATTCGCTTGGGCAACGTCGTCAAAACCGAAAAGCTGTCGTACAAAGCGTGGCAAACATTGTACGGAAAAAGTGTCAAAGTCAAAGCGCCCAGTGCGTTCATGCAGAAGCTAAACCGCAAGGCTGAAAGCGCCGGTGGTCAACTTTTGGAACTGAATACCTGGAGCTTGAAGATGTCGCAGTACGATCATGTCAGCGGCGAATGCCACAAAAAACAACTCAGCGAACGATGGCATGTTCTCGGCGGCAAAGCCGCCGAGATAACGGAAAGCTCCGTTATCGTTCAACGAGATATGTACTCGGCCTTTTTGGCCTTGTGCGTTGCCGAAAACGGACACCAGTCAAGCCAGCTCACTATGCGCTGGCCGGTTGTGAAACAGTTACTAGAAAAGACGGGCTGGTGTCGTCAAATACAAATTGCGAGCGGCGGAACTCTTGTTCTTCCCACGGTAACTCCGTCGGAGCGATTCGTCTTTTAAAGTGGCGCCGGTTCGGCTACGGCCCGGAGGTGTAGCTTGGTGAGAGCCAAGCGAGAACCGGGAGACCCCGAACCATCAGGCGCCATAAAACCCCCTAAATTCATTTATGGGGATGTTTAGTAAAGCAATTCTTTCGATAACGCTCATCGTCCACAACTCTGCCAGCTGCTAAGACGAAATCTTTTGTAGGCGCATCACCGTAAGCCTCGCGAACCTTCTGCTCAGCCGCTAAAGGCACATGACCCCAAGAGCGCACCATCACAGCAAGGTCGATAATGTCGCGGCTCAACACCGACCTATCCCCCCAACGATCCGAGTTGGCTAGCAACTTGTGAGCATAAGCATCAGCACGCGCGATTAATGGAACACCGTGCAGCTGTTCGAAGGAAGCATCCAGAGAAATTCGATCCTCTCGGATCACCTCAAACTTAACTGGCACCCCACCCACATCAAGGACAGATCTGATTCCGTAGCGATCAGCCCTGACCTCACGTAACTGCGGAACGGGCCGATCAAAAAGAGCCGATAGACCTGTCATGGAGTATTGCCCGACAAGACCCCTTAGCTCCCGATATCCATCCACGCCTGAGCAGACGAAATCTATATCGACACTCTTTCTAAAATCATTAAGCTGCAAAGCAATGGCTGTGCCACCGCAAAAAAAACATTGCAAATCCTTTAGAAGCTCGGGGTTCATGGCCTCAAGCACGCTAACTATTCGGTGATGGTGAGCCTTTTTATCATCCATTAATAACTCCATTTCCATAGCGATTTTTCAGACGCTCAATCAGGGCGCCCTCCGCTGCGGTCAATCGCTCTTGAGAAACATAGCGCCAGTTTGCCTCGTACAACCCAAAAGCATCCTCCTCGGAAATCGCGGCATCCGGGTTCCGGTGCCAACAAATCAGCCTAAGCTCCGAATAGTCGGATGGAATGACCAAAAACGTGCCCCTGACTTTCTCAACTTTTGCCATCCTCTATCACCATTTGACCAACAAAAGGCCCGACACCGGTTTCTGTAATGCCCTAGCGCAACCCCAGGCTATCGGAGGGCTCATCGTTCATTCCGAGCGCAGCCATGGCGTTTTCAACAGCAACCCGAGCACGCTCAGGAAGTGTGTAGTTAGCATAACCCGCCAGCAAGTCTTCCCGAACTTGGGTAATCACGTTGCCCAAGCGATTTTCACCGGGCCAGCGACTTGGATTGGTTGCATCTGGGTGGTCGTCCTTCAAACCGATACCCCAGATTTTGTCGTAAGGACTGGCTTCAACGATTTCTCGATTACCTGTGGCAAGCAAGTCTTCCAGCAGGCGCGGATTCTGCAAGAACTTCTCTCTACACCCAATGCCCACAATTTTCTCGCTGTGAACATTCCAGACCGCCTCATCGAATCCCTGAACGCCGCGCCCCATCGCTTTACACTTTTTAGGATCGGTTGTTTTTAGAATCGCTACGGCTGACGCATCATCTGTGGGATCGTAATAAAGTTGGTAACTTTGATCGAGGAAACCGGCTAAATCATACAGATTCAGCGATTCTTCTCTATACAGAATTAGGGCTTTGAATTCTTCTTTTTGACCTTAAAGCCCAGTGATCAGTAGCCTGCGGGCTTGATTTGCTCGGTCGCAATACTGGTAGCTTGAGGTAAAAGCAGCACGCCAATAGTTACCAACTTTATTACCATTGTTACCAACTCTATTATCACGCCACATCATCCCCAAAGAGCTTTGCTTTTCCAAACATCTTGACATCCTCCCCCACCAAACGCCTAACCGGCTTTTTGGAAGGGGATTCCTACCTCTAGACGCTTATGCCCAAGCGCGAGAATATTCCTGGCCGCATTGGAATCGCGGTTGTGAGTGACACCGCACTCACAGGCCCATTCTCTTATTCCAAGGCCTGCTCTACCTTTCGGACTGTTGGGGCTCAAAGAGCCACAACACGAGCACGTCTGGGTGGTGTACCGTTCATCAACTTCCAGAAAAATCCCGCCTGCGCTCTCGCATTTGTATGACAACAGGGTTTTTAGTGTGGACCAGCCAGCGTCGAGCACCGACTTGGCCATAGTGGTTTTTACCAGGCCGGAGCTGGACACATTGCCGACAACGATCAGGCCGTTGTTATTGACCAGCTTCCGGCTGTATTTGTGTAAAGCATCGTGCCGGCGATTGCGGATTTTGGCGTGAATCGCTTGCACCCGTTTTTTATTCCGGGCCCGCTGGGCCACCGCCAACTTTTGCTCCTGATCCCGATAGAAGCGACCCGCTTGCAGCGGCTCGCCCGAACTGGGCGTAGCCGTGGTCTTCAGGCCCAGATCCAGACCCACGCTACCAGTGCCACACCGGCGATCGGGTTTTACCGAGACAACCACGCAGAAATACCACCGACCTCGGGTGTCCTCAGAAAAGCAGCCAGAGCGGAATTTGTACTGAGACAAACCATAGCTGTCCCAAACCCGATAATGCTGACCGTGGAACCGAACCTGCCCGTTGTGCCAAACGGCGGCGTCGGTATTCACCGGCACCCAGCCGAGCGACCGGCGAACGCCGTGGGTTTTACGCCACGCGAGTTTGGATTTTCGGAACTGCTTGCGGCGTGTGACGTATTCCTGGGCAACGACCTGAAGTGTTTGGCTGTGAAGGCCCAGCAGCTTACCGGCACCCTTGGTATAAGGGTGAAGATCGAAGGCCGACAGAAACTGTCTTCTCTCCCGAATGCTGCGATGACTGAGTTCATTCACAAAATTCCACACACTGTTAACAGCCGCCGCCTGACGGCGCAGCACATTAGCGTGTTTGTCCCGAACTCGGACTTTGAGGGTTTTGGTGAACTCAGCCATACTGTATATAACCACAGTGTTTCTGCTAAGACAAGACCTCTGTCGAGGTCACGCTATCCATCCCCACCCAAATGTTAGGGAAGTCGCTCCCGCTCCACTTGAGTCAATGGATGAGGTAT
>NZ_AAXY01000041.1 GCF_000169375.1 Marinobacter sp. ELB17 | reverse complement strand
AGGGTGCCGGTTTTATCCACCACTACGGTGTCGACTTTCTCCATGCGCTCCAACGCTTCTGCATCCCGGATCAGAACACCGCTCTGGGCGCCTCGCCCGACACCGACCATGATGGACATGGGGGTTGCCAGACCCAAAGCGCAGGGACAGGCAATAATCAGAACGCTCACCGCCGCGATGAGACCAAAAGCCATGGGCGGCGTCGGCCCGAAGACCGACCAGACAATAAACGCAATGACCGCGATGAGAATAACCGCCGGCACAAACCATCCAGCCACTTTGTCTGCCAGGCCCTGAATGGGCGCACGACTGCGTTGCGCACTGGCCACCATCTGGACAATCTGAGACAGCATGGTATCGCGCCCCACTTTGTCGGCGCGCATGATGAAGCTGCCCTGTTGATTGATGCTACCGCCAACCACCTGGTCGCCCGTCTTTTTGCTGACCGCCAAAGGCTCTCCGGTCACCATGGATTCATCCACATTCGAGCTACCTTCAAGGACTTCGCCATCCAGTGGCACCTTGTCGCCGGGGCGAACCCGTAAACGATCACCCACCTTTACCTGATCGAGCGAAACGTCGGACTCGCTGTCGTCATCTTCGAGTTTTCTTGCGCTGGCGGGCGCAAGGTCAAGTAGGGCTTTGATAGCGCCCGATGTTTTTTCCCGGGCCCGAAGCTCAAGCACCTGGCCCAACAAAACCAGCACCACAATAACGGCGGCTGCCTCGAAATATACGGCGACCGAACCATCTGCCTGCTGGAAGGCGGCAGGAAATAGCTGCGGCGCCAGGGTCGCTACCAAGCTGTAGATCAGAGAGACGCCCGTGCCAATGGCAATAAGCGTGAACATATTTAGATTGCGGCTGAGGATCGATTTCCAGCCGCGGACAAAGAAGGGCGCGCCGCACCAGACGACCACTGGCGTGGCCAGAACCAACTGAATCCAGTTGGAGACTTGTGGCGACACAATCTGGTCAATCCCGAAAAAGTGACCGCCCATTTCAAGCAAAAACACAGGAAGCGCGAGGGCCAGACCGATCCAGAACCGACGAGTCATGTCCGTGAGTTCTTCGGAGGGTCCGTCATCAAGGCTTACGTCTTCTGGCTCCAGGCCCATACCGCAGATCGGGCAGTCACCCGGGCCTTGCTGTCGAATCTCTGGATGCATCGGGCAGGTGTACAGGGCACCGGGCGCTGCCGGCTCTGCCTTTTCACTCTTATCACCAAGGTACTTGTCCGGGTCGCCTTCAAACTTCGACTGGCATCCAGACGAACAGAAATACCAGGTTTTGCCGGCATGCTCGCTGCGATGCTCTGCGGTATGGGGGTCTACCAACATCCCGCAGACAGGGTCTTTTACGGAATGCTCGTCGTGGTTTTCAGGTCCATGATGATCGTACTGGTGCTCACTCATTCTGTGCTCCTGTTTTGTCCGCAGGCCAATCAGCAAAAGCGATAAAATACAACAACGCCAGATTGACCATCGGAATCAGCATCAAGAACCCCAACCAGCCCGGATATCCCGCACGCTGGCATATTCGCCAGACCGGTATGACGACTACAATCGCGATCACCAGCATCCACAGCCAGTGCCCGGCCCACATGGTGTTACCAAACATGCTTTCGTTCATCATGGTATTTCCGCCCTTTCAAATCGTAGACATTAATGGTGGGAACTGGTTGTACTATTTTTTGAGGACATAATTCGGCCATCCTTTTTTGGTTATCCTCTTCAATCCAGAAGACCCGATTTAAGATCTTGTATCTAGATCAAGTAGGGACTCATACCGTGTTGTCATCATTGCTGGCTCGCGAAGCCGCCGCGAGTTGGCGCCAGCTGCCCCAACGAGGGATAAACATCGGTACTTGCCGCCTATAGTTGCGATAAGCGTCTCCGAACTGCTTCAGTACTTGCTGCTCCTCACGTCGAGCCAGCCAGGTGTAGACCAGCACGATCACCGGAAAAAGGCCTATTGAAAAGAGCGTTGGCCAATGCACCACGCCTTCGCCAAACAAAGCAATGAATAGCCCTGTGTACTGGGGATGCCGCACATACGCATACAACCCGTCTGTCACCAGACGATTTTCCTCTCGCGCCTTGTGAACCTGGCGCCACCCCTGAATAAAGAGCCCTATTCCGGTAAATGCGATCCCGTAGCCAAGCAACATTGAGACAAGCATGCCGGTTTCGCCAAGCCCAACCAGGGTCGACCATAGACTGGCGCTAACATACTCGCTGTCGAGACCGAAAAAGCGCACTAGCAGATAGATAGTGAGCGGAAAACCGTACATTTCGGCATAAAGCGCGATGATAAAGGCCTGCACCACACCGGCACCGGCCCACTCTCGCCAGTTCTTCGGCGCAAAATATCGATAAAAAAACCAAGACACCAAAACGATAACGATCAGTGTAATGCCCCAGGCTCCAGCGTGGTTGAAGGACTCATTCATAAATCGCCCATCCGGCCGACCTGACTAGTCAGACCCTTCGACTCGTTGTTTTCCATCGTCAACAGTGACTCCATTAGCTCTTTGACCTCCGGAATTTCTGCTTTCCCGACCAGTGTTTGGCAGAGATCGATTATTTGATCGTGAAAATCGAACACTTCACGGCAGATACCGTTGAAATCAAGCGTTGCATAGCGCTCGCCACAGGTTCGGTGAGTTTCAGTGGGGTGCTCCAACTTTGTCCGCTGGCCAGTCCGAAAACGCAATCAAGTACAAGACAGCCGGGTTCACCATGGGAATAAGAATCAAAATTCCCATCCAGCCCGAGTAACCGATACGCTGACAGATTCGCCAGGCTGGTATAACAACGACAATGGCAATGACCAGCATCCATAGCCAATGTCCAGCCCACATGGTGTTTCCAAACATATCGCCGTCCATCATGGGATTATCCTCCGATTTACACTGTGAATATCAGTGATGGTGTGCATTAGCCTCATCACTGTTCATCGCCTTACGTCTGGCGGAAGACTTCAGGAATATCTGTTCGGCAACCGCAATAACAATCATCGTGACCACCGCCACACCGATCACAAAGGGGTCAGAGTTCAATTTAACCCAAACAAAGCCGCCCAGAACCACCAGATCCAGAACGATCGCCACGGCGGGCACCCACCTCTTGGCCTTCACATCCTGATACAGGTAGCGCAGCACACCCCAGTGAATCGAGATGTCCATAATTAGATAAAAGATTATACCGAGGGCCGCAATCCTTGAGAGATCAAAAAAAGCGGTCAGAACCAGGCCCAGCACCACGGTATAAACAAGCGTGTGTTTCTGGATGCTGCCCGGCATACCAAAGTGGCTATGGGGTACCAGTTTCATCTCAGTCAACATGGCCAGCATGCGGGAAACCGCAAAAATACTGGCCAGAATGCCTCCAGCGGTCGCCATCATGGCAATCGCCACGGTGAACCACAGACCATAATCACCCAGTGCCGGACGTGCTGCGGCAGCCAGGGAGTAATCCCGGGTCTCGATGATTTCGGCGAGGGACAGATTGCTTGCAACGGCAAAGCCCACCAGGGTGTAAATCACCACGCAGGCGGCAATGGAGATCACAATGGCGCGACCAACGTTACGCTTCGGGTCTTTCACCTCGGCGCCGCTGTTGGTAATGGTGGTAAAGCCCTTGAAGGCCAGAATGCCCAGTGCCGTTGCGCCCACAAAGTTGCCGACAACACCGGTTTCGCCACTGCTGGGAAAATCGACCGCAAGGCTGTCTGCCAACCATACGCCCACCAGCCCGAAGACAAGAATGCCAGTAATTTTGAGGATCCCGATGAACGAGACAACGCCCTGAATCCAGCGATTGCCCAGCAGGTTGATCACGAAGGCCGTCAAAATAAGCGACACGCCCAGTATCGGCACCATGCGCCCGCCCTCATCACCACCGAACAGTTGCATGGTGTATGACCCAAACGTGCGAGCCAGGAAGCTCTGGGCGATCACCATCGAGAAATACATCAGCAAGGCATTGAACCCCGTCGATAAGCGATCGCCGTAGGCCTTGTGCAGATACATGCCAATGCCACCCGCTGACGGGTAAGCGTTGGAGATTTTGATATAGGAATAGGAACTGAAGGAAATGACGATAGCGGCCGCCAGAAAAGCCAGCGGAAAAAGTGCACCGGCCATTTGCGCCATTTGTCCGGTAAGCGCGAATATGCCGGCGCCAATCATGACGCCGGTGCCTAGCATGACCGTTCCTGGCAGCGTTAGGCTGCCTTCATCATAGCGCGAGGTTCTATCTTGGTCCTTGGTCATTCAACCTTCTTTTATTTTTTCATCGGTGGTATTTTTGAACAGCAGAAGGGATCAAGGTTGGCGTTGGCTCGGAGGTTTTCATCGCCGAATCGGTACCCTGCTAGTTTCCTGCGCTCCCACCAACCGCCCTTCAAATGGCCGCCGTGCGATCCAACCAGTTCAATCAGAGCATCGGTCGACCAATGGGTGGCATCAAAAGTGACAATCAACTGATTTTCCGATTTGCGCTCGGCAAAATCGACGCATGGATGATGATTCAGCTCCTCAATGAAGTCCTCCCACTGAATCTCAGTAAGGCCTTGGACTGCGAGTTTGCGTCGGAGCAGAAATTGAGCCTGATTTGTTACTTTATGAGCTTTCGTCATGATCGTTCACCTGTCAGCCTGTGTTCTCAGCCTCTATCACAACACGCCAGGCTGAACTCCAGCTGAAAATGACAGGGGTAAACGATCTATTAGACTAAAGCTTGAGTTACATCAAATTGTGCAGAAAAAAAGGGCCGGGAACGAATGTCCAGGGCCCGTCCGGAGTTTCAGAAGGTAAGCCGTGCTCCAACTACCGCAAACCAGCTCTCTGTGCCGCCGCCATCGGCTCTGGCGAAGTCGGCCGTGTTGCCGTACTTGCGTTCGTGAACAACACCCACGTAAGGCGAGAAAGCGCGGTCAATAAGGTCATAGCTCAACCGCAACCCGGTTTCCGTCGATACCAGGCCCGTTCCAACCCCAATCTCTTTATCTTCACTGAACGCCACAGTCGCATCCAGAGTGGCCGTCAGTATCCAGTAGTTGGTGAAGAGCAGTTCATACTCTGCATCCAGAGCGGCGGACGTGTCGCCGTCCTTGCTCACGTAAAGATTCGCATCAATTTCGAACCACTGTGGCGCAAGGCCCGCGACACCCAGAACGGCGTATGTGCGATCAGGGCCTTCGGGCGTGTCAAACCTGACCCCGGCTTTGGCGTCGAAGAAATCAGAGATAGGCACTTGGCCGACCAGCTGGTTTTCCAGCTTTTCGTAGGCCTGCTCTTCAATGGCGTACTCGCCTTTTGTTAGCCAACGGACTTTCAGCTCGTCCGTGCCGTAGAAAAAATCGCCGCTCCATACCCCAAGTTCTTCGTCGTCGTCGCTGTAGCGGTATTCAAATTCTTCAAATTGCGCGCCCCACACTTTTAATGGCGCCTTCCGTTCAGTGGTGTCACGCACCCGCTCTTGAGCAAACGCCAGAGTGGGTATAACACTCAGACCCAAAACTGTACTTACTACTAAAGGCGTCCATAGTTTCATACGTCACCTCCAACATCGCCCGGCTGGTCATCGGATACCGCCTGCGTGGACTCCGGCCCACCCTCAACAATCACTTTGCGGAACATACCCGCTGCGGCGTGATAAGACAGATGGCAATGGAAAGCCCATTGGCCGGGTTCATCAACCTCTGTCTCAATGTAAACCGTGGTGCCGGGCTGAACGCTGATGGTGTGCTTGACCGGGTTCAACTGACCTGCGCCAACGTCAAGCATGGACCACATGCCGTGCAGGTGCATGGGATGAGTCATCATGGTTGTATTTACAAACTTGAATCGCACCCGCTCGCCATACTGAAGGCGGATCGGATCCGCGTCTTCATATTTGACGCCGTTGATGCTCCAGGTGTAGCGCTCCATGTTGCCCGTCAGTTTCAGTTCGATTTCCCGGGTTGGTTCGCGTTCGTCGTAGAGCGGTTTTTGCGCTCTCAGATCGGAATAAGACAGAAACTTGCCGCCATTGGCCGCCGTTGGAACCAGGCCACTGCCCGCCGCATAAAAGGGATCGCTTGCGCCACCCGCGGAAGCCATTGCACCTTGGCCCATCGCAGAATGATCCATGCCTTCCATGCCATTCATGTCAGACTGATCCATACCGGCCATTTTGGAATGATCCATGCCCTCCATTCCTTTCATGTCAGACTGATCCATACCGGCCATCTTGGAATGATCCATGCCCTTCATGCCTTCCATGCCGGCCATGCTCGAATGATCCATACCTTCCATGCCGCCCATGTCGGCCATGGTCAATCGAGCCGCTTCGCGCAGCTCTGGCACAGCCGCGACCATTCCTGCCTCAGGGGCCAGCGTTCCCCTCGCATATCCTGAACGCCCCATGGATTCAGCAAAAATTGTATAAGCCTGTTTCTCTTTGGGCCGCACAATCACGTCGTAGGTTTCCGCCACACCAATGCGGAACTCATCCACAGTCACCGGCTGAACATTGTTGCCATCCGCTTGGACAACGGTCATTTCGAGGCCCGGGATGCGGATATCAAAATAGGTCATGGCAGACGAGTTAATAAAACGCAGCCGAATCCGCTCGCCGGGCTCGAAAATGCCGGTCCAGTTCTGGTCGGGACCCTTGCCGTTGATCAGGCCGGTAAAACCCTGCAAGTCTTCAACATCGGCTTTCATCATGCGCATGTCGCCCCAGGCCATCCGATCCTTGATGGTGGCCATCAAACCGTTTTCAGACGCTTCCGAAAAGAAATCTCCGACGGTTTGCTGCTCACGGTTGTAGTAATCCGGCATTATTTTGAGGTTGCGCATGATGCGATCGCCAGAATGCGGGTGCTTGTCGGTCAGCTGGACCACGTAATCGCGATCGTAACGAAACGGCTCGCGGCCTTCGGGGTCAATCACAATGGCACCGTAGGCACCATCCGGCTCCTGGAAGCCGGAGTGGCTGTGAAACCAGTAAGTGCCTGACTGGGTGATGGGAAATTCGTATGTGAAGGTTTCCCCAGGCTTGATACCCGCAAAGCTGATACCGGGCACGCCGTCCTGAGTAAATGGCAGGATCATGCCATGCCAGTGAATGGACGTCATTTCGTTCAGGTTGTTGGTCACATTGATCGAGACCTCTTCGCCTTCCTTAAAGCGCAGAACCGGTCCGGGAGACGCGCCATTGTAGCCGATGCCCTCTTTGACAAAGTCGCCGGTGTCGATCTGAACCCGGTCGACCGTCAGGTTGTATTCACCCGCCAGGCCAATAACCGGTAGAAGCAAGCCTAAAGCGCCTGCGAGAAGGGTTGTTTTCATGGTCAACGACTCCAGAGTTATTTTGCAGTATTCAAAGATTTCGATGCGTCGGCGAGTGAGCGAACGCGAGAGTCGCCGGAGTTAAAATTCACGTCGCCATACATACCCGCCTGGTAGTGCCCCGGAACGTTGCAGGCGAATTCAATATTGCCCTTCTCCGAGAACTTCCAAACAACCTCTTGGCTCTCGCCGGCCGCTAACAACACGCTGTTGGGATCGTCGTGCTTCATGGACATGCCATTTCCCATGTCCATTTCCATCATGTCGCGATTCAGCTTGCCGCCCTGAATAACGCCGTGCTCTACCATCATCGTCATTTCCTTCTGATGAGATTCGTGCATGGCCGGGGTACCAATATTGAATTCGTGCACCAGGCTGCCTTTGTTTTCAACCACAAAGCGCACCGTCTCCCCTGGTTTGACCTCGATAGATTCAGGCTCGTAGTAGTTGTCGTACATCTGCACAGTAATACTGCGCCCGGCGTCCGAGGCTTTACCCGGTTCACCGCTCTTTGCACCTTGACCGTGCCCGTGCCCGTCTCCATGAGCGCCAGCCCCAAGAGCTACTGCTGAAACTGACATGGCTAATGCTGCGACTACGAACTTTGATACGCTCATCAAACTTTCTCCTGTGATGTGTCATGGCGTGCGTTCAAAACCCACTGGGTTTATCCGGCAACGTGAGCATTCGGCTAAAACGCTTGATACCATCGCTCATCAACCTGAATTCTTTCTGAAAATGCTGAAATATTTTTAGTTCAGGCTGAATTCAGGTTAATAGCGGACACTGCATTAGCCGGTTTAGCCTGAGGAAAGGAACGACAGATGAGATTACTGCTTGTAGAGGATGACCGTTTGTTGGCCGAAGGGCTCGCCAGCCAACTTGAGAAGGCCGGCTTCAGTGTCGATGTCACCGGCACGGCCAAAGAAGCGATGCTTTTGGGCGTGCAGGAAGACTACCGGGCAGCGGTGTTGGATCTCGGACTGCCCGACGGGAATGGTTTAGACGTGTTACGGAAATGGCGGCAGGACAACGCAAACTTTGCGGTATTGATTCTAACGGCGCGAGGCGACTGGCAAGACAAAGTCAGCGGCCTGAAAGCCGGCGCCGACGATTATCTCGGCAAACCCTTTCAGGCTGAAGAACTGATTGCCAGGCTGAACGCCATCGTGCGCCGCAGCGAAGGGCGGGTTCTCTCCTCAGTGAAAGCAGGTCACTTTGAACTCGACGAGAACCGGCAGTGCCTGAAAATCGACAACGGCCCGGAACACAGTTTAACCGGTACCGAATTTCGACTGCTCAGGTGTTTGATGAGCCGCCCCGGGCACATTTTTTCCAAAGAACAACTTATGGAGCAGCTCTACAATCTTACCGAAAGTCCCAATGAAAACGTCATCGAAGCCTATATCCGGCGCCTGAGAAAGCTGGTCGGGCCGGAGACTATTGAAACGCGGCGCGGTCAGGGGTATTTGTTCAATGACGCTTTTTAGAAAACGGGTATCCATAAAAGGCACCCTACTTACCCTGCTTTTGCCGGCCGGCATTGGTTTGATGGCCATCGCATGGCTGATACACGGTTTACTCCTGGAAAGGATGTCGCGAGAGTTTCTTGAAAGCCGACTGAAAGACGAAGTGGCCTTTCTTGAGCTCTACATTCGTCAAGCCGACGGGCAAATCGCCAGGCTTCAAACCGGTGATTATTTTGAGGAGGTATTTCATCATGCCTTTGCCATCCAATCCCCAGATCAAACGGTTATATCTCCGCTATCCTGGAAACCGCTATTATTGCCTTTGCTGCAATCTGATGGCAACGAAAGTATCAGAGTAAAGGATGCGACGATCGCCAACGCGCCATCCGACATTCTGGCCTATCGGAAATCATTTCTTGTAAGCGGCGTTCCTATAAAGGTTATCGTTTCGGAAGACATGGGAGCGCTGAAAAACAGCCAGGCAGAACTGCATGCGTGGACGGCGATCATGTCGATCTTGCTGATCATTTTGCTTGCGGGAATTATCTGGTTTGGTATTAACCTGTCAATGCGCCCCGTTGTCTCGCTTCAGGCCGCTCTCAAACGACTACAGAGTGGCGAAATATCGCGGATCGACGCGGAGGCCCCGGAAGAGTTCCAACCACTGGTGCAACAGCTCAATCAACTGCTTGATTCGCTGGATCAACGGCTTGAGCGCTCCCGGGAAGCGCTGGCGAACCTGTCTCACAGCGTTAAAACGCCCATTGCGGCGGTTAGACAGGTTCTTGAAGATACCAGCCGACCTCTGGATCACAGCCTGAGGCATGAAATGGGATCGCGCCTGGGCGACATTGACAGGCAACTAGAAGCAGAAATGCGGCGCAGTCGGTTTGCCGGCCCCCAGGTTGGTAAAAGTGCCTTCCCCGTCAAGCAAGCCCGCGATCTTTTGTGGATGCTGGGCCGACTTTACCCCGAAAAGTCATTTGAACTGTCCACTTCGCTCACGGAGGAATTTCGCTGGCCGATTGAAGAACATGATCTAAACGAAATATTGGGAAATTTACTCGATAATGCCGGGAAATGGTCTGCAGAATGCGTTGAACTCTCTTTAGAACAGCGCGATGGTTTAGCGCTGATTGTCGTAACAGATGATGGGGCTGGCGTATTAGAAGATGATCAGGTGCACTTGGGTCAGAGAGGGCGACGGCTCGATGAACAAACTCCAGGGCATGGGCTTGGGCTTGCTATCGTTCGCGAGATAGTCGCTCGGTATGGAGGTGAGACCTCTTTTTCAAATGGGTCAAAAGGAGGCTTGAAAGTACTGATCGTAATCTCTATTTAATGCCATTCTCAAAGACTAGACTCCGTACCCGAGCTGCATTCAGATCTGGAGGCGCAGGTTCAAATCCTGACATCTCACTCGGAGGCCCTGTTACCTGATGAAAACCGAGAGACATGCAAAAGTATAAACGCAGAAAAGCCGGGCAATTGCCCGGCTTTTTGTATTGCCTTTGTCACGCACTCGCCCTGAACAGGCGATGCGCTTTCAGTAAAACTTAGAACTTCAGGCGCAAACCGGCCAGCATACCCATATCCACTTCTTTGCCATTTTTTTCCAAGTCACTATTAGCGACCTCGGCAAAGACACTGACGTTCTTGGCCTGCGGGAACTTGTAGGTGACGTTGGCGTACCATTCGGTGATGTCTTTGAAGCCATTTTCATCGGAGTTCTTGTTGCCCATGCCCACAGCCACATCGGTGGTGCTGGCAACGCCGAAGACTGCCGCAATGTTGTACTGCTTGGTCTCAAAGTCGGTGTTGTTGTCGTCGGTCACGCTGTAATCCGCTGCCAGATTCATAAAACCGAAATCGTAGGATGCGCTGACACCATAGGTGTCCCGTGAATCCGCAGTACCGGCTGAATTGTTCACCTGATAGGCCGCTGCCAAATTCAGACCCGCAATGTCGGTCGCTACAAACACATCGTAGTACTCACCATCAATGCCATCATTGTCGTCTCGCGCGTCCATCTCGTGAGACACCGCGATGTACACATTGTCTAGCTCAACATCAACACGCAAGGTGTCATCGCCATCGGTGCCCGTATCATCGAAGCGGTCGTCATCAATGGTTTTAATTTCGTAGGCTTCTTCGATG
The DNA here is from genome assembly GCF_000169375.1 of Marinobacter sp. ELB17. Lineage (GTDB taxonomy): Bacteria > Pseudomonadota > Gammaproteobacteria > Pseudomonadales > Oleiphilaceae > Marinobacter. The sequence continues at coordinate 7,451 of NZ_AAXY01000041.1, read as the reverse complement.
CCAAATTCATCGGAGGCGTAGTTCTGCTTACCGAAGGAGAAAGAGACAAGGTTGTACTTCAGTCCTACGTAGGCTTCTTCCAGGTTACTGCCGTTTTTATCATCTTCCGCAGCATCCTTGAAGCCAAAATCCAGGCGCCCAAAGGCCGTAAGGTTGTTGCCCACGTCATAGCTTACATAGTTTTTCAGTTCCAAGTCATCGTACTCCACTTCGGTACGCTCATCGTTGCCAATGGCCTGACGCATCTGAACCTGGAAATCGCCGTTCAGTTTGTAGGTAAATCCGTCTTTTTCATAAATGGTTGCAGCGCTGGCAGAACCTGCCGCTACAGAGGACACAGCAATAGCCAGAAGAAGCTTCTTCATGGTTTTTTTACTCCATTTTCGATTGGTTTTATGGGCTTTTAATTGCTGGATTGGATCCAGTTCTTCCACTCTTTTCGAGTTTGCTTGTCCGCCTCCAAATACCAGTAGCGCAGCATTTGGCGAACCGTTTCCTGATCCTGAGCGCCCTGACCGCCAGCCTTTGGCGAGGGCTCCGCTGTATCGATATCGGTATCGGCATCAGCCAGCCCCGGCAGTTGCGCTCGGATAGCCGCGGGTGACGAAGTGCGGTTGAAGACCTCAAGCTCGCCCGGAAAATCCCGGAACACCTGAAATCCCTCTTTTTCCAGCACCTCCACGTAATAATTCAGAGACGTTCCTGCGGCACTGGTCAGCCCGAAATTCCTCTGGCGATTAAAGGCTTTCATCTGTTGGCGGGTTTGAATGTGGGGAGCGGACAGCGTCAGTTTGGTATCAGCCGCCTCAAAAAGCAGGACAAAAGCCTCGCCAGTCTCGGGGAATGCTTCATCGCTGGAACGGCCCAGCATTGCCGTGCAATCCACAACCAACTGCTGGGTGCCATTGGTCAGCGTCAGCGAACTCTCCGGCAGAACTATTTTTTCTTCGCCGTTGATCACGTGGACCTGCACACACGGGCCGAGTGCCAGCGTTACTTCGGCAGGGGCCTGAGCAGAAAAAAACAGGGCCAATAAAAAAGACGGGGCAACGATGGCTTTCAACGGATACTCCAGAAGTTCAGATTCATAACTTCCCGGTGCGCACTTTGCATTGAGCGACAACCGAAAGGTCAAAATTTGTAAAAAAGCCGGGAGCAACCCCGGCATTAAAGTTTCTTCACCCAAAAGTTAGCACCCACTCAAAGCTGAAATCCTCATCAAGCTTTGAGTTTTTAAGCTACAGGTAACTTATTGCAATAAAATTAAGTATTTATGAAAGTTTTATGACGGAAAGTGCGAGGAAAAAGATAAACGGGAAAAGCCCGGAGCGACGGAGAAAACCGCCACTTCGGGCTTGTCTTTCTTCAGGATCAGGCGTTAACGAATTTCATAAATGGTGGTTGTGCCACTCACTTCGTTGCCCACAAGCAGCAATGGTCGACCGTCCGGAGCCTCTTCAGCAGAGATAAAGAGAATACTTTCGGGGCCAAGGTCGCCGGCGGCCCAGGCAGGGGCATTGCCATCGTCAATACGGTCTTCAATCGGATAATCGAAGTTCCGGTTATTGAGGTACTGAATGTATTTTGGGCTGGCAGGGTTGCTGATGTCATAAACCATCAGCCCGCCCGTACGCTCCAACCCGATGAACGCATAGGTGTGCCCGTTGATCTGCGCGGCTTCAATCGCTTCGGGTTCAGGCCCTTTGGCATCACTGCGGCTATCGCCACTGTTTTCATCATTGTCATTATTAAAATTGGGACCCAGGACGTTGGCGGTAATCACTTCAAATTCGTTACCGCTGTCGGCAATCAAGTCCCCAGAACGACTCCAGATACTAAAACTGCGCGCGCCATAGGCCAGCGATTCGTCCAGCTCGCCGTCGCCATCAGTGTCTGCAGTCAGAGTCGTCAGTAATCGGCCAATGCCGGCTGCGTTAGTGAAATCCGCCTGCCGAAACACATTCTTATCGGCCAAAGGCGCATCCGCAAACCGGATTTCCTCTACGAAGCCATCGTATTCACGGGCATCGCCTTCATTGGCGGTCAGGTAGTAGACCTTGCCGTTGATCTCCACAGATTTGATGGTATCGGGCATGTACATGCCGTGAACCGGCCAGTTGGCGATATTGACCGCATCATCCTTGTCTGAGACATCAAGCTCATTACCGGGAATGGCATGGTTTTTTGTACCCAGGGCGATTATTCGCGTCACTTTCGCCTGTTGAATATCGATCACCGCAATGGCGTTGTTTTCTTGCAGAGTCACCCAGGCTTCCGTCCCGTCTGGCGATACCGCGATGTATTCCGGCTCAAGATCCTGAGCTACCGACGACTGACCGTCATGTAGATACGCTCTGAGTGTTGTGTCTTCGTCACCAGCTTCAGTGTCACCGTCAAACTCGGTGGTCAGAGTGATGGTATTACCAGCAATCGAGGCAACTCGATAGGGCAAGGGATCACCTTCACTACTGGCGACGGTCATCCACATGCCAACATCAACAGCAGAGGCATCCTTAACCGTCAGTGTCGCGGGCTCGCTGTTTTCAAACCCGGTCACCTGCAATTCAGTTCTGCCGTAGTTGCCAAAAATCCGCACCTGCTCCGGCAGCTCGGCGGCCCGGGGACCATTCCGGTTAAAATCTTTGAAATCTACCGTTACTGCCTGAGCTTGAGCCGGATTGCGGACATCGATAATCGTCACCGAACCTTCCGGATCCTGGCTGTAATCAGGATTGGGTTCGCCTTCATTGGCTACCAGTATGTGCCGACCGTCGGGCGTAAACGTCAACATATCGGGAAGCGAGCCCACGATCACTTGCCCGAGAAAACGCAGGTCATCGGAGCCATATATTTGCACCCGACCAGCAGATGTCTTTGTGCTGTTTTGTACAGCAACGGCCACCCGACCGTCAGAAACGCTGACGCTATTAATCGCCCCAGCTTCTAGCCAATGCGCACTGGCAAAGATCGTTCCCACTTTCTCAGGATGAGCGGGATCACTCAGGTCCAGAACATCCACCGCGCCTTGCTGGGCGTTTACCACAAATACTTGGGTGGTATCCGGATCATAAGCAACAATTTCTGCAGCACTCTCATCAAATTTATTATCGATACTGGTAAAGCGTCCTATTTCGGCCAGGAAAATCTGCTTACCGGTAATGGGCTTAGCACTATTGGCCGTATTGCTAACGTTACCAGCACAGGCTGACAGCCCCATGGTGGCTGAAAGAATGGCTGCTGCAAGAATGGATTTGCGGATTTCCATGTACGCCTCTCTGATTTGCGATCGGGTTTCACCTTTCGACAACGCTAGTTATTCAGTGTGACAAAGAGGCGTCAGAGAGAAGACAGTTTAGCTACAAGCTGGTTACAGATAGTTGAATAGCGGTTATGGAATGGTGGAACCCCAAACCCGGTTTCGAGGCGCGTGACTGGAAACAGGAGTTGGTGGTGGTGATCGTTCCGCCGGATCACCCCTGCCCCAGGTTTAGCGAGATAGACCGGGAAACCCTCGCAGGCATGACGCTACTCGGTGCAGAGCCCGGTATCCATCGGTTGCCAATTTTGGCAGCAATTTTGTCCCAGAAACGAAAAAACCCTGATTTTCTCGTAGAAAATCAGGGTTTCAAATTGGCGGAGAAAGAGGGATTCGAACCCTCGAAACGCTATTAACGTTTACACACTTTCCAGGCGTGCGCCTTCAGCCACTCGGCCACCTCTCCTAAAACGGTGTCGAATCAGCAAATGATCGTCGATTCGAGGGCGCAGACTTTAATCGTTTTATCAGCGTTTAGCAACCATCTTGAAACCGAAATCTGCAAAACTTCCAGCTTGCGCCGTTAATTATCTGTACAGTAAAACGTTCCTTGTGTGTTTATCAAGCAATGTGATTCGTTTCAAAATATGAGCAGCACTTAAAGGCGGATAATAAATGTTGATGCAATCTGAACACTCAACCCTGCTGCTAATCGATATTCAACAAAAACTGATGCCAGCGATTGCCAATGGGCAGAAGGTGGTCAGCCAATGTGTCACGCTGGGAACGATTGCAGCCCTATTGAACATACCGGTTTTAGCCACCGAACAGATGCCAGAAAAACTCGGACCCAATCTGAAAGCGGTCAAGGAGCTTTGCAACCGTACCCTGACCAAACATCACTTTGATGCCTGCTCGGACGGCCTGGTCGAGGCTCTACCCGAAGGCCGGCCACATATTGTTATTGCCGGCTGCGAGACCCATGTGTGCGTGATGCAAACGGCACTTAGCCTGATTGATGCCGGCTATTCGCTCTGGGTGGTAGCAGATGCTACAGGATCGCGTAGAGAATTCGATCGGGATGTCGCCCTTGACCGTCTCAGAGCCGGCGGTGCGCACATCGTTACCGTTGAAATGGTCGCGTTTGAGTGGATGCGACACTGCAAAGACACGGCTTTCAAAGACCTGCAGCGGTTGATTAAGTAGCCAGAAATCCCCATCATCTGTTCATAGTCGGGCAGCGTAATCATTGCTCCCGTTTTCACCAGCAAAGAGGTCAACAATGCTGAATATGGATTTTGCCCGCAGGGTTGTGGTTCGCACCGGTGACCAGGAATGGATTGCCAGCCCTTCAGGTGGTGTGGACAGAAAACCATTGGTTCGAGAAGAGGCGGAGCGCGGTCACGCGACCAGTATTGTCCGCTACAAGCCCGGCGCCTCGTTCAGCCGCCATGAGCACCCACTGGGTGAAGAAATACTGGTGCTTGAAGGCGTGTTTTCGGATGAAACTGGTGATTACCCGGCAGGTACCTATCTGCGCAACCCGCCGGGCACGGGCCACGCGCCGTTTAGCGAGCCGGGCTGTACGCTGCTGGTTAAACTCCATCAGTTCGATGAACGCGACCACACCTCTGTGCGAATCGATACCCACAAAACTCGCTGGCTTCCCGGAATCGGTGGGCTGGAGGTCATGCCTCTGCACGAATTTGAGCACGAACATGTAGCACTGGTAAAATGGCCGGCCAATGAACGTTTTCAGCCCCACCGGCATTTTGGCGGGGAAGAAATCTATGTTCTTTCAGGGGAGTTTTGTGACGAGAACGGGCGTTATCCAGAAGGTACCTGGATAAGAAGCCCTCATTTAAGCCAACATCATCCTTTTGTCGAGCAGGAGACTGTTATCTGGGTAAAAACCGGCCACTTGGCTGTTGAACAGACATGCTAATTAATGGTGCTGTGATCCACCACGATCAGCTCTTGCAGGTCAAACCCTGCGTCTATCGCTGTTTTTCTGAAATCGGCCATGGCCTCATCGCTAACCGTCGGGCTACGTGACCGCTGAATTGCGGCGCAGGTACCAAAAAAGCATAAGCCCAGAGTGCAACAGTAACAGTGGGATCGTAAGCAACAATAGGCCGGCCCAGCCAAGGGAGCTTAGGGCCAAACCGGCTGACATGGACGCAACGGCCTGAAAGCCAAAAACCATCATGTCATTCAAGCCCTGCACACGAAAGCGTTCGGAATCGCTGTAGCCCTGCGGCAGCAAACTGGTGCCACCCACAAACAAAAAGTTCCAACCAATACCCAGCAGAATAAGAGCGCTCAAGTAGTGATGAAAGCTGACGCCACTGACCGCCAGGGCAATGCAGATCAGGTAGGCGACCATCCCCACTAGCATCATGCGCCTTATGCCCACCACCCGAATTAACCAGCCGCTTATGAGCGATGGCAAATACATGGCCATGATGTGCAACTGAATGACTCGCTTGGCATCGTCTAGCGGGTGCCCTGCCATTTCAGTCATGCTAAGGGGCGTTGCCGTCATAATGAAACTCATGATCGCGTAACCCACCGCAGCGGCGCTGATGGCAACCCATATCACCGGATTTGCAAGAATTTCACGCATCGGCCTACCACCACCTTCATGCACCGGTCGCGTTAATTCGCCGCTACTGCGGTAACCGAGCACCAATATGATCATGGCAGCAAGCTGAACCGCTGCCAGTCCCAGCCAGCTGGTCAGAAACGGGTGCAGCGGATCGTCACCTCCAATCGAGGCAATTTCCGGACCGACCCAGGCCGCGACCAATCCACCCAACAGAACGCGGGCTGCTGCGGTGCCGGCCAGCTTTGGAGGGACAGATTCCATAGCGGCAAAGCGGTATTGATGCACCACTGCAAGCCCGCTGCCGCCAAGCACCGCCGCTAGACACAAAAGGGCAAAAGCACCTTGCCAAGAGGCCAAGGCACCCACCCCAGCCGCGACTGTGCCCATAACCGTGCCCAACATCATAACCGGCTTGCGCCCGACGCGAGCCATAAGCCAGGTGGCCGGTTTGATGGACAACACCGTGCCCACCACCACGAACGCAACCGGCAAGGTCGCGTATTCAGGGCTACTGGCCAGCGCCCGGCCCTGAATACTGCCAATAAACACAATAAACGGCGCCGTGCACATAGCCATCGCCTGCGCCGCAATTAACACCCAGACATTTACTGGCATAGTTTATTTTTTTCGGTAGATAATACCCGGACTGCACTGGACCATCTCGTACAGGTCGGTTAACCCCGTAAGGGATTCCGATGCGCCCAATATAAGATAGCCGCCCGGGTTCAAGGACGCGTGAATACGGGTAAGAATATCGCGCTTGCGCTCAGCGGAAAAATAAATCAGCACATTGCGGCACATGGCAATGTCAAACTTGCCTAGAAGATACCGCTCTAATAAGTTGATTTCCTTATACTCCACCATCGCTTTTATCTGTGGTTTAATCTGCCAGCTGCCGTTAACAGCAGCGGTAAAAAACTGTTTTTGCCGCTCCGGCGACAAGCCCCGACCCATAGCAATGGTTTCATATTCGCCGCGCCGCGCCGCATCCAGAACCGTTTTGGAAATGTCGGTGGCAACGATCTTCACGTCGCGCAGGCGCCCGGGACGTAAGCGACGATACTCTTCGATCACGATTGCCGTGGAATAAGGTTCCTGCCCGGTAGAGCAGGCGGCCGACCAGATGCGTAACGGTTGTGTCATTTTACGATCAGCAAAATCAGGCAGCAAAATATCCTGCAAAATACGGAACGGATGATTATCCCGAAACCACAGCGTTTCGTTGGTGGTCATGGCATCAATAACCACCTCGCTCAGATTATGGCGACCCGGACGCTTCAAGCGGTCCAGTAACTCGCCAAGAGAGCCGAGCTGATTGTCTTCCAGAATCCGGCGCAGCCGGCTCTTCACCAGATACTGTTTATTGTCGCCCAGTAGAATGCCGGATGCATCCTGTAAAAAAGTTTTGAACGCAACGTATTCCTGAGGAGTAATTTCAGCTTTCATGCGTTCTCGATTCTGACAGCCTGTGAAGTAACACGTTTATTTTCCATCAATAATATCCATAACCCGCTCGGCCAATTCGTCTGGGCTGAATTTCGCCATAAAATCGTCTGCCCCCACTTTCTGAACCATCGCTTTATTAAA
>NZ_AAXY01000042.1 GCF_000169375.1 Marinobacter sp. ELB17 | reverse complement strand
GTTTAGCATGTACATCGAGCTGGCGCACAGCCGGAGACACTGGACCGCCAGACCATTAAGCCACACCTGCAGGCTTCGATTCGAATCTGACGAGCTGGGCCGAATGATGGAAATTCCCACCAACTATTACGCAACCCTGTGCCTCAATTTTGAGTTGGCCAATCGATATGGCTGGGAAAACGGTCTGCGCGAAGTGTTTGGCAACCTGGATGCCAGTGGTGCAACGTTTCAATGTCAGAGGATGAACGATGCCGAGGAACATTTTGGTTATCTTGAAAGCGCGTTCGGAGATACCATGCCTGATGTGCCGGAGAACCCGGCAACGGACAGCGTACTGGCGAACCATTGGGCCAAACGGTTAACCACCGAAATTGCTCTGACGTACCAGACGTTGTTCATCTCTTCCGAAGCCAGCGATATTTGGCAGGCGCCAAACTATGCCTTACGCAAGAGCCTAGCCAAAACTGGCCGGTTGTGTGCAGCTCACCTGATTGCCGACCTGGACCAAAGAACAAGCATTTTCGTTGAGCTGCAAAGACCGCTTAGCGTGTCCTGCGGATGACGCCTGACTCACCATTCGAGAAGAACCGAACCATGTTGCTTCCAACCACTCTAATACAGCCTGGGCCGTCCTCTGCGCTAGACACACTGCATTCATTGGCAGCCTTGGCCGTACCGTACTTGAACACAATCCGGTGATCGTCGCCGTCCTTGTCTAATAAGCACTCTTTGAGCGGGTAAACTTCACCCTTACTGTCGGCAGGCTCAATCGTAGGCGTTGGCTTTTTGCCCTTGCTGGCATCCTCTAGCCACTTGCTCAAGAGCTCATAGAGCACACTTTCTGGCGTCTCTGCTGCTCTGGCGGCCGCAACATCCTCGACAACAGCCGGTTCAGCCGATTTTTCAGGGCCTTTATCTGGCAGTTCGCCGGTATCGTCACGCGGCGCCTGCGCGTTTATTTTTTCAGCTTCCGGGTGATCCTTGTGCATCGTTTTGAGGTTGTAGAACACCCGCTCCGAGCCACCCACCGCATTTTCTACATACACCAGATAGCTTGGCGCGCGGAACCGTAGAACCCCTTCTGGTTCCGCCAGCGCCGGCAACAGATCATCCATTTCAGGATGCTGCGCCCAACTGGCGGTTGTGAGTCGATTTGCCTCGGCATATTCTCGAAACGATGCCCAACTTGCCTGGGCGTCTGCGTTTGTCGCTGTGGGGTTAAGCCACACAGGAATCGCCTTTGGCGCCGGCCGCACCAGCATCATGCCAGGCGGTACCCACGCCTCTTGCTCATCATCCTCATCTTGTTCAGCACCGGTACCCTCCGGTACCAGATACGGCAGCTCTTGAACCGTCAGGTTAATCCGAAGGTTTGGAGCGCCAGAAGTCTTGGCTTTGCCGGGATGCAACCATTGACGCTGGCGTGACACGACTTTTGCTAAACGCTGTGTGTAGTTCGCATCCCTTGAGGTGGTCATGCTCAACATCTTGGCCCGCTTTGACAGCGGTTCTTCGCAAGCCACGCAGAAATCCGTTCGATGAGAGTTTCGCCGCTTGCAGGCCGTACACAAAATTGCGCCCCAGGTGTAATCGCAGCGCACCGGCATTTTCTTACCCGGAACGTCCAAAAGGTTTCCACACTGCGCCCCCATGTGGCCGGCCATTGGTTTATTGTCGCTGTCGGTAAAAATAGCGCGGGTGTCCCTGTGATAGAGAAAGCCGGTGTCGGTCATTTCCATATCTTGTGGCCACGCTGCCTTGCGGAACGTGTTGACGTGATCGCAGTCCGGACAGATCACCTCAACCACCGGAATTATTGGGCCGTCCAAGCCTGGCTTTGGCATTCGGACCTGAATAGCCGGTGAAAACAGATTCGCGTCAGCCGAGACATTCTGCCCGTAATCGAGAACCAGGCAATCACGTTTTCCAATTTCCGGACACAACCGCAGGCCACGGCCAATGATTTGCTGGAAAAACGCCGGTGATTCGGTGTGCTTAAGAACTGCTATGACCGACACATTCGGAGCATCGAATCCGATCGCCAAGGCCGCCACTGTGACCAGATACTTCAGCTTTGTGGACTTAAAATCTTCAATAAACTGGGCACGGTCTTTGGCTTTGGTGCCGGAGTCCACCAGCGCCGCCCTATCCCCTGGTAAAAACGAAAGGATCTGTCGAGCGTGCTCCCGGTTTTGCGCAAAAAACATAACGCCATGGCGTTTTTTAGACTGCATCACTACATCCGCAACAATACGCTTGGTTAGATCGGCCTGGCCGGTCACGAACACCGCGTTGTTGGATGCTTCCGAGAACGAGCCGCCTACGGTGCGCTCCAGCGCCTCCGTGTTGTAGTGATCGCTGATGGTACCCAAGATAGGGGGGCACAGCTGCTCGTCCGCAAACAATTCCTCAATACACTTGTCGTACACCCGCTCAGCAAAGTACGGCTCTTTGGCGTATATATCCCGCATTGGCTCAAGATCCCGAAAGGTGTCCTGAGCGAAGATGTAGCCCTTTCCCAGCGCATAAGGCGTGGCCGTCAGGCCGATTACTCGCAAGTTCGGGTTTACAGATCGGAGGGCTTCAATAATCTCCCGGGTTTGTGTTGGCATTGAGTGCGCCTCATCGACAAACACCGCTGAGAACTCATAATCGAGCTGGGCGAACTCCCCCACTGCATTAATGATGGACTGGCGCGAACCGAACACCACATCCCCGCTGGCATCCCGTGTACTCAAGCCCGCGCTGTAAATAGTGGCCTTGTACCCGGCCGCTCCCATTTTTTGATGATTTTGGGCCACCAACTCTTTGCTGTGAGCCAGAACCATGACTTTTTTGACCTTGGTGCTGCGCGCATCTGACATTTCTTTCACAACACTGGCCAACGCCGCAATAACCCAGCTCTTACCCGAACCAGTAGGCAAGGTAATCAAAATGGGCTCAACCGTTTTCCGAATCCTGAACGCAGCCGCTAAAACAGCCTCCAGCTGGTAGTCCCGCAAATTCCCAAAATTACGCAGGCCCGCGATCACCGCAGGATCGGTTTTGACCAGTCGTATCCACGTTTGGACCTTCTCGGGCAGGTGGTCCAGCTTTAGTGAATCAAGTGAAACGGTCGTCGGATGATCTATGGCCACCAGCGCACCCATGTTGGATTCCAGTCGTTAAAAATGAAAAAACCATGATAATCGATGTGAACCACCAATCTTCGGATGCACTGACGTTTGATCGTGTTTTAGTGCTGAAAATCGCTTCAATGACAACCAAAGTGAACAATCAACTGCAATAATGCAATAAAGAAGGCCAACTGCACTAGGGTAGTTGATACGATAGTGACCATTAACTGATTATCAAATCTACCAAAGTGGATAAAAACATGGATAACCATAATCCCGATCAGGCGCCTAATGATACCCAGCCCAAGGTGAGCGATAGTCATATACGTGGGATAGCTGAACGGCTTGCGACCAACCCCAACGGAAAATGGTCCACAAACGTTGCGAACGTTGAAACTCTACTGAAGGATATGATTGCCCCCTTGCCAGAGACCGTCAGCACCACGGATGGCATTGCGGCTGCTCAGGAGCGCAAGCAACTACAGATTGCGATCATGCAGGCTGTCGATATGGCGGGGCTGAGTCATTTGCGTGATCCCAAGATACACGGCCCTATGGACACCCAAAAGCTAACTTCCGCTGTTATAGGCCTCGGCCAATCTGCCCAGGCTTCCGGGGCTAATGCCACTGAAGCTCTTAATGCGCAGCTCACTGAGGTCATTCGAGAGCGTGACATACTAAAAATGTCCATTCACGACGCTGGATCTAAGACCGGCCTAATCAAAGAAGACGCAAAGCTCAACACCCACGAATTAACGAAGCTTGCCGAAAACCTCGGAAAACGCCCTGTTGTATTGCCGGGCGCCGCTCTTGAAGCGATCCGCCAGCGGGACATGCTTGGTAAGGCCATTTTCCACGCCGCCACACACGCCGGCATGTGCACACCGGATGCACAACTAACCGGACCACAACTGATGACGCTGGCGGACGACCTGGGCGCTGCAGCAGCCGAAACCGTTACCCGCAACGTGGCCGACATTAATGCCAAAGCGCAGGCCATTTACGACAATCATAGCGATGACGACGATTTAGACGATGCGCCCGGGCTGCGATGATCGCCCAGTGTTCGATTGATCTTGCAGTGCACCACGCTAACCATTAAAGACTGATACATAGAGTGGCCACGAACATGGAAAAGCAGAAGACAAATTATGAGCGACAACTTGAGTTAGCAGCGGAGCTATTACCACACATCAGCGCACTGAGTGATGCCTGCCAAGCTGCGATAAACGGAGCGTTTGGACCCGACACCCAAAAGTATGACGATCTTATGGAGGTGATACTGAACGTTGAACGTGGCATTTCAGAGAAATTTTCCTCTGACTCGCGTGCATCCGTCCAGGCTATTAATCGAACGCAGCGCCATGGTGAAACGTTAGAACGCGCAACAGTCCACGAATACGACCTTACTGGCATTCGGCCGTCCGTTACCGAAAAAGAAGATCACATCGCCAATGCGAACAATGCGAACACTCCCAACCCCCAGATGATCCAAGTAATTAGCGAGCGGGATGCGTTGAGCACGTCAATACGGGACGTATCCGCGGCAGCAGGACTGTGCAACGAAAGCGACACCCCTAGCATCCGTGAGTTGACACATCTCGCTGAAAGTTTGGGGAAACGCCGAACTGTTTTACCAGGGGCCGCTTTAGAGGCAATCCGCCAAATGGATATGTTGGGAAAATCAATTTTTGATGCGGCCGTTAAAGCCGGAGCCTGTAAACCGGATGCACAATTATCCGGACCACAGTTAGCATTACTGGCGGACGGACTGGGTACCGCCGCAGCCGAAAACGCTTCACGAAATGACGCTGCTGCCAGACTCAACCCCGATAGTACGGGAACCGAAACATGGTACGCCCGAGCAAAACTGGAAATGGAACGAAAGTCGATCACCCAGGAATCTCTAACATCAATACTCGGTGTGGCTACAAGGGGCGCTGTTGGGCACTACTTGAGCGGTCGGCGCGATCCTTCGCCGCAACAGCTTGTTGATCTTTCCGGTGCACTGGACGTTAACGTTGGCTGGCTCATGACTGGAGGCCACAAGGCGCCTCCAATCGCCAACCTTTTCTCAAACAACGTTGTGACTGCAGCGAGCCGCAGTATTGGTGAGCTTACCGGGAACAAGAATATCGGTGTTACAGGGCGAGTTATCAACGCTATCAAGGACGCCATGGAGCAAGACGCCGTTGCCAGCGCGCAAAACACACCCCATAAGCCCATCGACACATCCGATGAAGAAGCCTTCACCGTCTTATTGGGCTACTTGGACGAAAAAGACTGGATCAACGATGAGACTGACGATTCAGACAGCGGCCCCGGCATGAGCTGAGTGCTGCAAATCCAGCCAATAACACCAAGGAACTAATACCGTGAGCCAGAAAACCGTTTTCATTATTTTTGACAGCACAGGCCTTGAGCTACCCACTGAGATCACCGCAATTACAGACGATCCCGTACGAGCCAACGAAGCTAAGTCCTCTGGCAAAAACGTCATGCAGCCTGACGCAACGGTTGCCGCGTCGATTTTACATACGCAGCCGGTACTGTACGAAAAGATGGATTACGCCACCTGGCAGACGGTTGCTGAAGGTATGAGCAACCTGCAAAAGAACTTGGTGAAAACCCAGGGCGAAACACCCGATAGTCCTTTCTTTGAATTTACGGAACCCGATCTGCCAGCCAGTTTGGCCGAAACGAGATTAAAGCAATTAATCGACTTTCCTTCGCCGGTTAACCTGCCCGCACAGCGCGAGTTAACGGAAATTATTATGGCAGATAAGCACCAGCAGCCGGTGAACCTTGAGTTATTTACCGAGGAAAGCCAAAACTCGGAAGGCTGGCGCGCCAAACTTGAACGCTATGATTACGACGACCTGTGTGAAACCGACCGGCAGATCAACCATGAACTCAGTAATGTTCGTAAATCAAACGAGTACCGCAAAGCCAATGGCAAGGATGTACCAAAAGAAGACTTGTTCGAAGAAGCGCAATTAACACAAAAACTCGTCGAGGCAGATGCCATGAGTGAAGACGAATACCACTTGATAAACACGTTTGGAATTGATCAAGACGAAGACGGGCCGGCGCCTGGCTGACCGGCAATGGAGGTATCTGACACCTAGACTCAACAACAGGAACGTATCGACATGAGCAAGCCAGACCTATTTTTCGTCTACGACAACAATCACAATATTTCGGACATCGTAATCTCTAACAGCGACAGCAGATCTTGGGTGCGGGCTAAGGAGAACGCCGGCTTTTTAGCAATGGAACGAAGCCCGGAGAAAGCCGCTGGAATGTTTCAAAGCAACCCCAGGCTTCATGAGAAAATCAGCCAAAAAGCGTGGGAGGCCATTGCTCCGGAAATGGGTAGCGGAACCCAGGTAGCCAATAATTCGCCGGCTGGTTTATTCGATGAAACCCCGATTGACCTACCTGTAACGGTCGCCGCCCAAAGGCTAAGGCTTATGGCAGACCACCCAACGCTAAGCAACCCGCCAGCGCAACGTGAACTGACTGAAATTGTCATGGCCCACGATCACGAAAGGCCAGTGGACAAAGCACTATTCAGGTCGTCTAACCCCGAAAGTTACGGATGGAAGGCATTAATCGCCTGTGCACCAGGAAACATTGAAGAAATGGCCTCAGGACTCCTGGCTGAACACTATAAGGCGTACAAGGCAAACATAGCGCGCATAGACAACGGTGAACACCTTGCACCTGAGGACGTCGCGGTGGAAGCCGCGCTTCTGCAGAAATTGGCTGAAGTAGATGTACTACGGGCGGGGCAGGTTGAGCTGTACGAGCGACTTACCCTGGATGATGATGACGACTCAGCTGGCCCATCACAAGGATAATGACGGCCCGCGCATCGGTTGTTGACCGCTAAAAAGCCTGCATCTCATAAAACGGTTTTACGGCGTATTGTAATTAATAATGCGGTAGGATAATCGAAGTAACGGAAAACACAGACCAAACTACAAGGTGGCAGCATGAGTTCATGGGCAGGTTACGCATGGTTACAGAAGCACTTTGACATACCCGTGACCCAGAAAATGCCCATTCGTAGCCAGATTGGCCGTGACCGGAAGACGAGCTTCCAGAATGGCGTCTACCATGAAACCTATCGGCCCAACTCAAAACCCGATGACACTCCTTCGGCCCACCTGGCGTTCGCCCTTAAACATGAAGGCATCCATTTGGAACTGCTCAGTCATGTTTTTGAACGCTATCAGAAGCAAGCACTGACCGATTGGGTTGCCTCTGAGCCAACTGGGCAGTACACGCGAAAAGCCGGCTTTCTCTACGAATGGTTAACCGGTGACATTTTGACAGTGCCGGAAATGTCTGGGAACTATCACAACCTGCTTAATCCACATGAGGTGGTTGCCGCTGAAACGCCTATCAAAAACTCACGCTGGCGGATTAATGACAACCTCCCGGGCACGCCCCATTTCTGCCCGATAATCCGCAGAACAGAACTTCTCGACATCGCGTCCAATTACGATTCAAATGCGCGACTTAAAAATATGGAAGACGACTTCGGCGCAGAGCTGATGTCTAGGAGCGCCGTCTGGTTGACCATTCGTGAGAGCCGAGCGAGCTTTGCCATCGAGCATGAGGGCGATCAGAAGAGCAAGATTCATCGTTTCGCCTTGGCGATGGGCAGGTATTGCGGACAAATCGACGCCCCCTTGTCCAGCGAATCGCTCACCGAACTTCAAAACAGTATTCTCGGTACCAGCACTATTCGTCCCGGACTTCGCCAGTCTCCAGTATTTGTTGGTTCGGGGACTCAAGAGATGGGCTCTTATGTTCACTACGTCGCCCCCGATGCCAACGAGGTGAAACCTATGCTGGAGGGCCTACAAGCCTTCATGGCAAAAACCCAGCACGAAAGCCCGATCGTTCGGGCTGCGGTGGCAAGCTTCGGCTTTGTCTTCATTCACCCAATGGCTGATGGAAATGGACGAATCTCGCGTTTTCTGATAAACGACAGCCTTCGTCGGGACTCCGCCGTTCCGGAACCATTGCTGTTGCCGATATCATCTACGATCAACAAAAGCACAGGAAGCCGTAATAATTATGACAAGATACTTGAAGCCTATTCTCGCCCTATGATGGCGAAAACGACCAACGATATCCGGTTTGGAGATCGAACAACGTATCCAGACGGTGTGGTTTCGGACTTTAAGTTTTCTGGCAATGACACCCTGCGCCCAGCTTGGCGCTATCCCGACCTCACGGAACAGTCGGAGTACCTTTTCCATGTTATCCACGAGACGATTGAGTATGAAATGCGCCATCAGATTGAGTCGCATCAGTCGTATATCAACGCTCGGGATAAGGTGAAGGACACCCTAGAAGGGCCGAATGAACATATAGATCGGATTATGCGCTCAGTCGAGCGCAATGACGGCCAGATCAGCAACAAGCTGGAAAAAGAGTTTCCAATGTTGAAAGACCCAGAAACCAGCGAATCGATTAAGAATGTGATCAACGCATACGTTGCAGGACGCCCTCTACGGCGAAATTACGACCCCGATATGGAGGTCGAAACGTTACGGGAGAGCATTGACGATGGACCAGGCTTGCGCTGAACAACTCAGCCGGCCCATCGCCCGGCTGATCAGAACACACAGTTTGGAATTGCCCGCCTTACGGTTAGTTGGACAAAGCAAAAATAAAGAGGCGTACACCAATCACAAAAACTACAGCCTGCAAAACGAAGCCAGCCACGTTATAATTACTACTGAAAAAGGACCTAAACTTTTGATAGGTCGCTCCACAGAAGGGACAGACAGAGTATTTCGGAACAGGCTGCCATCTTTTGCCACCGAATACAGGAGGCCCGGTGACAATCCTTGGCACGAAGCTTCGATTACACGAACTGCAGGTTGGTTTAATTTGCTCTCTTATTCGCTTAAATGCCCCCGTAAGGGTCACGTTTACAGCGCACGGCCCCCGATCACCTTTTTTTGAATCAAAGGTGACAGTGCCCCCGTTGCCGGGGAGGTCGCCTCCATTGATTTCCCTGACATGAAAAACCGGTCGACCCCATCCCTCGCCATAGATGAAGCCATATCCTTTTTCTGTGGAGAACCATTTTACCGTTCCGTTCATGAGAACTACCCTACTGAAAATTATTTAACCTATGGAGGGCCCTGCGTCCGAATCGACGTCATTTAGCCTGTAGGGCCAGGGCTCGAATCGTTGTCAAGCGAGACGCTTTCAAGGCAGTAACCGTTAGCGATATCTTGGAGAGTCATCAGCAACCCCTCATGGACATCCTGATCTATCTGAAGCTCACCAAAAATAGCGGGAAGCCCCTAAATTCATTTATGGGGAGGGAAACGTCGCAAAAAATAGTATTTTAGGTTTAGTTAGTAGCTAATACGTGTATACTCTTTCCATGAGCGAATTTAAAGTAAGATACAAGTCAAACAACAACGTGGTGTATTCCTGTAAGTACCACGTTATTTGGTGTCCAAAGTACCGAAGACCCGTGCTTGTGGATCAAATAGAACATCGCCTAAAAGAGATTATACAGGACATAGCCAATAATCATGATTCTGAGATATTGGAGCTGGAGGTTATGCCCGATCACGTTCACTTGCTGGTCGAAGTTGATCCGCAATACGGTGTCCACAAACTGATCAAATCCATGAAAGGGGTTTCATCCAGAACGCTGAGAGCGGAGTTTCCCGCGCTCAAATCGCGCCTACCGACCTTGTGGAGCAATTCGTACTTTGTGAGCACCGTAGGCGGCGCTCCGCTTGAAATCGTTAAGCAGTACATTGAGAACCAGAAAAACGTATGAAACGCGCTAAAACCCCAACCTTTATTGTCGAACTGCCGCTGTCCGTCTGCGACAACACCGAATGGCAGCTTACCGCTCGCCTATTGGCCGGCACTCGACTGTATAACGCAGCGCTGGGCGAAGCCCTGCGACGCTTGGGGTTGATGCGCGAATCGAAGGCGTGGCAGGCGGCTAGAAAACTGAAAGCCAAAGAACGATCCGCCGCATTTGGTTCGGCCATTAAAGCGCATGATTTTACCTCAGCTTCGGTTTCCGCTTTTGCCACCGGCTGTAAAAATGCCGCGGGCTGGAAAGGACGATTAAGTGCGAACGAAACCCAGCGCATTTCTGAAACCGCGTTTGATTCGGCTGAGCAATACAGCTTTGGTAAACGCGGCCGCCCGCGCTTCAAGAACGCTAAACGGCCGCTGAAATCCTTCACCGGAAAAACCAACAAAGCAGGCATTCGGTACCGCGCCGAACTCGGCGTGGTGGAATGGGCCGGATTGGTGCTGGCGGTAAAATTCCCGCCAAAAGGAAAAGATGTTTGGCTTGAAAAAGCGCTGGAATCCACCACCAAGTTTTGCCGGATTCTCTGGCGAACGGTGAAAGGAAAACGCCGTTGGTATCTCCAGCTTGCGCAAACCGGCCTGACACCCACCAAAGAAAAAAACACGACACAAGCCGGTTGCGAAGTGGGCCTTGATGTTGGCCCCTCAACCATCGCGGTGGTGTCCGAATCCGGCGCCGAGTTATTCAAGTTTTGCCCCACCATCGAACAGCCCTGGAAAGAGATTCGCCGCATTCAGAGGGCCATGGATCGTTCTCGCCGCACCACTAATCCACACTGTTACAACGCCAATGGCACCTGGAAAAAAGGCGCCAAGGTCAAGGTCGTATCCAAGCACTACCTGGCCCTGAAAGCCACTCTCGCTGAAACAGAACGCACGTTAAGCGCCGAACGAAAACGCGCCCATGGTGAGCTGGCGAACGCCGTGATTCGCTTGGGCAACGTCGTCAAAACCGAAAAGCTGTCGTACAAAGCGTGGCAAACATTGTACGGAAAAAGTGTCAAAGTCAAAGCGCCCAGTGCGTTCATGCAGAAGCTAAACCGCAAGGCTGAAAGCGCCGGTGGTCAACTTTTGGAACTGAATACCTGGAGCTTGAAGATGTCGCAGTACGATCATGTCAGCGGCGAATGCCACAAAAAACAACTCAGCGAACGATGGCATGTTCTCGGCGGCAAAGCCGCCGAGATAACGGAAAGCTCCGTTATCGTTCAACGAGATATGTACTCGGCCTTTTTGGCCTTGTGCGTTGCCGAAAACGGACACCAGTCAAGCCAGCTCACTATGCGCTGGCCGGTTGTGAAACAGTTACTAGAAAAGACGGGCTGGTGTCGTCAAATACAAATTGCGAGCGGCGGAACTCTTGTTCTTCCCACGGTAACTCCGTCGGAGCGATTCGTCTTTTAAAGTGGCGCCGGTTCGGCTACGGCCCGGAGGTGTAGCTTGGTGAGAGCCAAGCGAGAACCGGGAGACCCCGAACCATCAGGCGCCATAAAACCCCCTAAATTCATTTATGGGGATGTTTAGTAAAGCAATTCTTTCGATAACGCTCATCGTCCACAACTCTGCCAGCTGCTAAGACGAAATCTTTTGTAGGCGCATCACCGTAAGCCTCGCGAACCTTCTGCTCAGCCGCTAAAGGCACATGACCCCAAGAGCGCACCATCACAGCAAGGTCGATAATGTCGCGGCTCAACACCGACCTATCCCCCCAACGATCCGAGTTGGCTAGCAACTTGTGAGCATAAGCATCAGCACGCGCGATTAATGGAACACCGTGCAGCTGTTCGAAGGAAGCATCCAGAGAAATTCGATCCTCTCGGATCACCTCAAACTTAACTGGCACCCCACCCACATCAAGGACAGATCTGATTCCGTAGCGATCAGCCCTGACCTCACGTAACTGCGGAACGGGCCGATCAAAAAGAGCCGATAGACCTGTCATGGAGTATTGCCCGACAAGACCCCTTAGCTCCCGATATCCATCCACGCCTGAGCAGACGAAATCTATATCGACACTCTTTCTAAAATCATTAAGCTGCAAAGCAATGGCTGTGCCACCGCAAAAAAAACATTGCAAATCCTTTAGAAGCTCGGGGTTCATGGCCTCAAGCACGCTAACTATTCGGTGATGGTGAGCCTTTTTATCATCCATTAATAACTCCATTTCCATAGCGATTTTTCAGACGCTCAATCAGGGCGCCCTCCGCTGCGGTCAATCGCTCTTGAGAAACATAGCGCCAGTTTGCCTCGTACAACCCAAAAGCATCCTCCTCGGAAATCGCGGCATCCGGGTTCCGGTGCCAACAAATCAGCCTAAGCTCCGAATAGTCGGATGGAATGACCAAAAACGTGCCCCTGACTTTCTCAACTTTTGCCATCCTCTATCACCATTTGACCAACAAAAGGCCCGACACCGGTTTCTGTAATGCCCTAGCGCAACCCCAGGCTATCGGAGGGCTCATCGTTCATTCCGAGCGCAGCCATGGCGTTTTCAACAGCAACCCGAGCACGCTCAGGAAGTGTGTAGTTAGCATAACCCGCCAGCAAGTCTTCCCGAACTTGGGTAATCACGTTGCCCAAGCGATTTTCACCGGGCCAGCGACTTGGATTGGTTGCATCTGGGTGGTCGTCCTTCAAACCGATACCCCAGATTTTGTCGTAAGGACTGGCTTCAACGATTTCTCGATTACCTGTGGCAAGCAAGTCTTCCAGCAGGCGCGGATTCTGCAAGAACTTCTCTCTACACCCAATGCCCACAATTTTCTCGCTGTGAACATTCCAGACCGCCTCATCGAATCCCTGAACGCCGCGCCCCATCGCTTTACACTTTTTAGGATCGGTTGTTTTTAGAATCGCTACGGCTGACGCATCATCTGTGGGATCGTAATAAAGTTGGTAACTTTGATCGAGGAAACCGGCTAAATCATACAGATTCAGCGATTCTTCTCTATACAGAATTAGGGCTTTGAATTCTTCTTTTTGACCTTAAAGCCCAGTGATCAGTAGCCTGCGGGCTTGATTTGCTCGGTCGCAATACTGGTAGCTTGAGGTAAAAGCAGCACGCCAATAGTTACCAACTTTATTACCATTGTTACCAACTCTATTATCACGCCACATCATCCCCAAAGAGCTTTGCTTTTCCAAACATCTTGACATCCTCCCCCACCAAACGCCTAACCGGCTTTTTGGAAGGGGATTCCTACCTCTAGACGCTTATGCCCAAGCGCGAGAATATTCCTGGCCGCATTGGAATCGCGGTTGTGAGTGACACCGCACTCACAGGCCCATTCTCTTATTCCAAGGCCTGCTCTACCTTTCGGACTGTTGGGGCTCAAAGAGCCACAACACGAGCACGTCTGGGTGGTGTACCGTTCATCAACTTCCAGAAAAATCCCGCCTGCGCTCTCGCATTTGTATGACAACAGGGTTTTTAGTGTGGACCAGCCAGCGTCGAGCACCGACTTGGCCATAGTGGTTTTTACCAGGCCGGAGCTGGACACATTGCCGACAACGATCAGGCCGTTGTTATTGACCAGCTTCCGGCTGTATTTGTGTAAAGCATCGTGCCGGCGATTGCGGATTTTGGCGTGAATCGCTTGCACCCGTTTTTTATTCCGGGCCCGCTGGGCCACCGCCAACTTTTGCTCCTGATCCCGATAGAAGCGACCCGCTTGCAGCGGCTCGCCCGAACTGGGCGTAGCCGTGGTCTTCAGGCCCAGATCCAGACCCACGCTACCAGTGCCACACCGGCGATCGGGTTTTACCGAGACAACCACGCAGAAATACCACCGACCTCGGGTGTCCTCAGAAAAGCAGCCAGAGCGGAATTTGTACTGAGACAAACCATAGCTGTCCCAAACCCGATAATGCTGACCGTGGAACCGAACCTGCCCGTTGTGCCAAACGGCGGCGTCGGTATTCACCGGCACCCAGCCGAGCGACCGGCGAACGCCGTGGGTTTTACGCCACGCGAGTTTGGATTTTCGGAACTGCTTGCGGCGTGTGACGTATTCCTGGGCAACGACCTGAAGTGTTTGGCTGTGAAGGCCCAGCAGCTTACCGGCACCCTTGGTATAAGGGTGAAGATCGAAGGCCGACAGAAACTGTCTTCTCTCCCGAATGCTGCGATGACTGAGTTCATTCACAAAATTCCACACACTGTTAACAGCCGCCGCCTGACGGCGCAGCACATTAGCGTGTTTGTCCCGAACTCGGACTTTGAGGGTTTTGGTGAACTCAGCCATACTGTATATAACCACAGTGTTTCTGCTAAGACAAGACCTCTGTCGAGGTCACGCTATCCATCCCCACCCAAATGTTAGGGAAGTCGCTCCCGCTCCACTTGAGTCAATTGGATGAGGTATTTCGCGATTACGTTGATAAACTGCTCAGAAGTTAAAAAGTTATTTCCCTTATACTCGAACGGCGCTGGGTGAAAATTAGAGAACGAGTCGGTCGTTCCCCAAAAAAACACGAATTTTTCAGTTATCTTCACCAAAACCTCGCTTGCGGGCCTTGAAGTCATGACCGCCTTCTGCAGCAGCTTTAACCGCGATAGAAATGCCAAAGCAGAACCACAAAAAACCAAATGCCAAGACTGAAACAGTCATTGCAAGCTCAATGTTTGACGACGCGTTTGCCAGCCCACCCGCCAAATTCTCACCCGGCACATATTCACCCGCCCAAACCCTCGGGTCGAGCCTAGTACCTGCCAGAAGCAACACGCTCAAAAGCACGACAATGGCGCCCAACATACTCATCAACATCGAGCTAAAAAACTCTCTCACAACTGATCGGGCCTTTGGCTCTTTTACAGTTTTAGTATCAGAATTACCTGCAATTTTATGGTCAACTGTCATCCTTCTGCTCCAACTTTTATTCACTGATTCATTTTTACTCTGGAAACTGCCGAACCCGAGGCCGACTCATCAGCGACTCCGCCATTGTTCGCAGCAAAGCCCACTCGCTATTCGAAAGCACCCCACGCCCCATAATACTTGTTAAGAACGCCTGGTGGGAGGTCAGGTCCACGGCATCGTCTTCACCCGTTAAAAGCCAGTCAACCGAGCACCCTAAAAATGCAGCGACGAGCGCAAGGAAAGGTTTTGGAATACCCCGGTGCCGCCAATGGTTCAAAGATTGTGGAGAAGCGCCTATGTCCCTGGCGAGGTCAGCTAAAGAAAGACCGTTGATACCCAAGCGCTCATTCATTCGTTTAACGTCAGGCAAAATTGCCTCGCCCTTACCGTCAATCACACCCTCACCAAAATCTGATTGGCCGCCAGCCCTCGCTGAACACCCGCAAACTGCTGGTCAATAATCGTCTTCAGGTTTACCCTTCTGACCTCGAAAACATCCAGATTTTTCATTGCTTAATTCCCAAATTAAACTCGGGCGATATCCCGATTAATCGTTAAATCGTTTGGCCCGACAGTTGAAGGTATCGCGGCATCGTAATGGTCGTGACCTATAACGCCAAGCCTGGTAGCCACCTGAACCATCACCGTATCCCTGCCGAATTTTCGCGCTACGGCTGCAGCGCCGGGGCACTGGCAAACGTCAACAGGCCGATAGTTGCCCTCATCGTCGTGGTTCCGGCCATCCTCGCGATAAACCGTTTTGTGGCAATGGAACGTAGACTGCTCACCCGACAAAAGCCCATCAATGATTCCTTCTTTTCGCCCTGGCTGAAGCTCAATAGCCGCACCATCGTTTCTAAACGGGCAGTTTGAACAAGGCTTGCGAAGTGCAAATTGTTTTTTCATTGAGGCAAATCCTACGGTTCATGTCAGCGATACTCTAGCACGTCTGTGACGTGCTGCAAGTGTTCTTTGATCCACTTTTTATTAATAGCGCCCCAAGAGCGAATCGAAAACCGACCACCCTCGTTGACAAGTTCAATCGTTATCTCAGGCATCGCCGCCAGCGTGTCCTGGGCTGTGCGCCTGGGCATACCTGTGTGTGCCATGATCGCCGGCACCGTATTAATGCCAGAGTCCACCAAATACGCCACGTACAAGCGCCGATAGAAACTGGTTTGCGTTTTTGAGTACATCCGGTA
Source organism: Marinobacter sp. ELB17 (assembly GCF_000169375.1). Taxonomy (GTDB): domain Bacteria; phylum Pseudomonadota; class Gammaproteobacteria; order Pseudomonadales; family Oleiphilaceae; genus Marinobacter. The sequence continues at coordinate 2,151 of NZ_AAXY01000042.1, read as the reverse complement.
TCCATTAGTCAGTAAGGTGCCATAGTTAATTAACTATTCCCCGGCATAAACTGTTGGTTTGCATTTAAAACGGACATCATTAATGTTCTTGCTAGAATAAAGCATCGATTGTCCTACTAAGAACAAAGACTTTATGTACCAAGCTTCGCCAAACCGTAAAGCTATCCTTATTGTATGCAGCATATTGATAAAATTGCCGCGCCCTAATCGTAGCTTTCGAGGCTTCTAAGCCAGCAATTTCCCCAAAAGAGAAATTATTAAGCTCGGGCAAATGGTGATAATAAGGTAGGCCAAGCCTATCCAGGCCAGCCTTGCGCTCTGACTTATAAAAGAAATGCTCACCCACTTGCAACTTGTAAATCACCACAAAAGACATAACTGACTCGGTGGCAACTGCCTCATCAAATGCCCATTTTGCGAAAAGAGCAGCGTCTTGGTAGCGCTTCTGCTCGGCAAGCCCCAGAGTAGCCAGATAAATGACCTCTCCGGTCTTTGATTCTTTTGCTAGGGCCACCAGCTCATCGGCAGCTAACGACCCCCTATCTTCCCAGATAGCCATAGCTGTCCGTGTGTATTTTTTGTCGTGATCATCCCAATAAAGCTTGGACGCAAAGGCCGCGAAAAATGGCAAGACGATGATTATGACGACAATTGCGCTAATCAGCCGAAGCCGCTTGTCAGCCCCATACTTACGTGAATCAAAAAACCAGTAAATGTAGGAGCAAATAATCAGAAGGCTGACGATAACGACGACGGATATCCAAACAGCGGAAACAATTGCAGCAAAAACCTGTAATACTAACCATAGGATAGACACGAACAAGGCAACCCCAACAACATAAGGGTACCCAACGAGAAACGCCATTCCGGTCAATGCGACAATTAACCAGGCAAAAATTGACCAAAGGCCTGACTCAGACCACGCTAGAAACGTAGGGAGAGTCTCTATCACAATAAGGTCAATACGTGCGATCCAGAGTAGTGGAGACAACCACTCATGAAACCAGCCTATGCTAATCAGGTATTCATGGAAAGGTGCGAGCGCGACGACGTATAGAGCCAAATATAACAGCCACACCGTGAAAGATCGGACAACGGGATTTCTTATTGCCTGCCCCATTGCCCGATCGTCGCTGGTTTCTACCGGTATTGGGGTTTTTCCGTCCCACTGCATGATATGAAACCTCCTTACAGGTTAATTGAGCGAACGCATGACTCTATGATTCGTTCAGAATATCTTCGATGACCCGTTGAGCAGCCAACCTATTAACCACTGGAACCATAAGCTGATCTTCAATGGCGCGCTCTTGCACAATCAGCTCAGCTTTCCACCACACGCCGTCATTGGCTGCATCCGGGCCGAAACCCTGAGCAGCACTAATCCTTGCCGTACGATACGCCCCAAGCCATTCACTGCGCCCTGAGTTGTACCGGCCAAGTCCTGGCTGTCTTTGAAAGCACATAATGGAACCTCCGACCACATCGATTAATGCAAGAACAATAGCACGGAACTCACGTGCCACAATACATTAGATAAAATAATATAATCATAAATTCATCGCTTTCCGGTAATCGGCCAATGGCCTAACTTAAAAATAGGTGTCAATAGCGGCGGTGGGGTTTTTAATGGTTAAGGCTGACTGGGGACACCCGGAATACAAAAAAACATTAACCGAACATTGGAAAAACCCGCTGACGCCCCCAGAATAGTTTAGTACACCAATAAACATAACTGAGGATTGACCAATGCTAACACCGTATGACACCCACACGACGTGCAGCAATACCTGTAACTGCATCGTTAAAGCTGACATTAACGATGACCTGAACGTAGGCCCGGAGACGGCCGAGGCTATCAACGATGCCGTCCGTGAAAATGGAGGCTCTGCCTGGTTGACGCTGGAAGAAGTAGAGGCAAGCCAGCACGCATTCTCAGAGAGCGATTTGCAAGAAGCGAAAGAAGGTGGCGGAATTTTGCTCGACATCTATGTACCTGACTGCAATAACTGCGGCAGCGACCAGTAATAGCAATCCAATCATAGCCCGCCAGCACGAGAAAGAACCTTGTATGCTGGCGGATAAAACACTTTACACATTAAGTCATTGCTAAAAATAGGCCAATGGCCTATTATAATCAGCTCAAACACAACG
>NZ_AAXY01000043.1 GCF_000169375.1 Marinobacter sp. ELB17 | reverse complement strand
CCGGAAACCTGCGCCACCCAGATGGTCAGTGGTTCGCACTGACAACCCGTGGCCGTTTGATCTACACCTCCAAAGACCGCGTTGAAGAAGGCGCAATCACCACCTACGAAGACCTGGCAGACAGCAAGTGGGACAATCGCATTTGTACCCGCAGCGGCAAACACCCTTATAACGTTGCACTGATCTCATCGATGATTGCTCACCACGGTGAAGCAGACACCGAAAAGTGGCTGGCAGGCGTAAAAGACAATCTGGCACGCAAACCCCAAGGCGGCGATCGCGATCAGATTAAGGCCATTGCAGCCGGCGTGTGTGACGTTGCCATTGGTAACAGCTACTACTACGGCAACATGCTCCAAGATGAAAACGAACGCGAAGCCGCCGAAGCTGTGCGTCTGGTATTTCCCAACGCCGACGGCCGCGGCACCCATATCAATATCAGCAGCATTGCACTGACCAAAAGCGCACCGAACAAAGAAAACGCCATTAAATTAATGGAGTTCCTGTCTTCTGCAGAAGCCCAGCGCATTTACGCCGAAGCGAACGCAGAGTACCCGGCTAACCCGAATGTTAAGCCTGTGGGTATGGTTGCCGAGTGGGGCGAAATCCATCCAGACTCCATTTCATTGCAGGAAATTGCTGACAATCGCAACGCCGCTGTAAAACTGGTCGACCGCGTAGATTTTGACGGCGAATAAGTCCGTTTGATCGAAAAACAGCCGGCGGCAGCGACTTCCTGCCGCCGGCTTGCTTGCAGGCCAGCCCCCAGCTGTCTAAAATCGGAATCCTTTTCATCATCATCTTGAACCAGTCTTCATCAATGGTTCATTGCATTTCAGCCTCTGTGTCGGGCTGAATCAGAAGGATTCTCATGTCTGAAGCTGCCACCGGCGCCAACATTGCGCCGGCCCAACCGCTGCACATCAAGCGCACATCTAAACGCTGGCTGATTGCCGCAGCACTGATTACCGCCATTGTCGCTCTACCTGTGCTTGCCGTTATTTACCTGGCATTTTTTCCAGACGAGAACATCTGGCCGCACCTGATGAGCACCACCCTGCCGCGCTACCTGGTAACTACCCTTAAACTGATGCTGGGCGTAGGCATACTTGCCTTGGGCATTGGCCTGTCCAGCGCCTGGGCCGTCACCATGTGCGAGTTTCCCGGCCGCAAGTATTTTGAGTGGGCCATGCTACTGCCCTTCGCGGTGCCGGCTTACGTTATTGCGTATGTGTACACCAGCCTGTTGGACTATGCCGGGCCTGTACAAAGCACCCTGCGCGCTGTGTTTGGCTGGACCAGTGCAGCGGATTACTGGTTTCCCGAAATCCGCAGCCTGGAAGGCGCCATCCTGATGATCGGTTTGGTGCTCTACCCTTATGTGTACCTGCTGGCCCGCGCGGCATTTTTGGAGCAGTCACCATCGCTGTTCGAGGTTAGTCGCAGCCTGGGCCACTCCGCAATCAGTACGTTTTTTCGTATCGTGCTGCCCATCGCCCGCCCGGCGATTGCCGTTGGCTTGTCACTGGTGATGATGGAAACACTCAACGATTTCGGCACCGTCGACTTCTTTGCTGTACAAACCCTCACGGCCGGCCTGTTTGATACCTGGATGAACCTGGGCAACCTTGGCGGTGCCGCTCAGATTGCCAGCGTTATGTTGATATTTGTGCTGGTGCTGGTCACCCTCGAACGTTATTCCCGCCGCCGCCAGCAGCAGTTTGCCGCCCGAGACAACCGCGAGCCCATCCGCCGCTTTACCATGTCCTTTCCACGCCAGATGGTCTGTGTGGCCGTGTGTGGCATTCCGGTTTTTTTGGGATTTGCCATTCCAGGCGCCACTCTGGCCACCTACGCCATCGAATATTTCAGCGAAAGCTGGAACCCGGATTTTATTCAAAACACCCTGAACAGCCTTTTCCTGTCTAGCGCTGCAGCGCTCACCACGCTGGTTATTGGCGTAACCCTGGCCTACAGCCGCCGGCTGCATAACACCCGTGGCATGCAGGTGCTTATGCGGCTGTCGAGCCTGGGCTACGCCATGCCCGGCGCAGTGCTTGCGGTGGGGGTGATTGTGCCATTGGCAGGATTTGATAACTGGCTAGACAGCCTGATGCGGGATTACTTTGGTTTCAGCAGCGGGCTGCTGCTCAGCGGGTCAGCGTTTGCACTGATATTCGCCTACACCGTGCGTTTCTTGGCGGTGTCCGCCGGCAGCGTGGAAAGCGCCCTGCAGAAAATCACCCCAAGCATGGACATGGCTTCACGCTCTTTGGGGCATACGCCGGGCAAAACTCTGGTGAAAGTTCACCTGCCCATGTTGCGGGGCACCCTGGTAACCGCAGCGCTGGTGGTGTTTGTAGACTGCATGAAGGAGTTGCCGGCCACGCTGATTCTGCGGCCGTTCAACTTTGAAACATTGGCCACTTACGTGTACCAGTTTGCATCTGACGAAAAGCTGTTCCACAGCGCATTGCCGGCGCTGATTATCGTGGTAGCCGGCATTATCCCCATTATTCTGATGAGCCGCTCCATTTCCAACTCGCGAGCCATGAACTGACGCCCTTTCTATTCTAAAAGGCTTTCAGCGCATAATCAGCGCAGCGCGTTAACGGGATCGCGAGCGCACGTCAGAGACCACAAAGCGCCCCCTAAAAATAGCCGCCGGCTCTTGCTGCGGTTGCAGCGTGGGTGCACCGCAAAAAATCTCGGCTGCTAGCTCCAACCGCGCACGGCCGTGGCGAGCCAGACTTTTCCGAAAGTGGTCTGGCATCTCGCCGTCTGGTAACCGGCACACGCTAAAGAAATCCCCATCCACCGGCGACTTGTATTCAATCGTGCCCGTTTGCACCACAACTGTGCCTTTCAACTGAAGGTCAGCCAGCGCCAGCTCAGCAACGCTCCAGGCGGCCGATACGCCAACCCCGTAGAGGCTGCCACCAAAGCCCGTACCCTGGTGATTACTGTTGGGTGCAAGCGGAGCGCTCAACAACAATGCCGTGCCGTCCCATTCCAGCAATTTCAGGCCCAAGGCCTTGGTTAATGGAATCTGCTGGTTGATACGCTTTTGAAACTGCGCGAGGCGCGACATGCCATGCTCCTGAAAACATAGTCCTGAAAAAAAACAGGGACATCCCTATAACGGCATACCCACAAATAAACTTTGGTTTTTTTACAGAAAAGCCCGGCCATTGCCGGGCTTTTCACAGAATCACGGGTGTTTAGTGCCAAACCACCGCTTTGCGCTCGGCATACCAGCCTTCAACCTGGCTTTCGTAAGCCGCTTCAACCACGTTACGTTTGAGCTTAAGAGTAGGCGTTAGAAAACTGTTTTCGATCGACCACTCATCGGTAACCACCGCAATGAACGCCAGTTTCTCATGCGGGTCCACCGCACGGTTTACCTGCTCGCGCAGGGTGTTCAGCTCTGCTTCAACGGTTTTGCGCACCGCCGGGTCTGCCATCTGCGGCCGCAAAGTTTCATTGAGCAGCACCAGTGCAAACGGATTGGTCTGATTGGCGCCGGAAACACAGACCATCTCAATGCTTTGATTTGCCATCAGTCGGTTTTCCAACGCCGCCGGGGCAATGTACTTGCCTTTGCTGGTTTTGAACATCTCTTTGGTACGGCCAGTTAGCTTCAGGCGCCCCATCTCGTCCATCTCGCCTTTATCACCGGTTTTCAAAAAGCCGTCTTCGCTCATGGTTTCGCGGGTGCGTTCTTCATCCTTGAAGTACCCCATCATAGTGGCCGGGCTTTTTACCAGAACTTCACCGTTGTCACCGATGCGCACTTCCACCCCGGGCAAGGCCTCGCCAACATAACCGATTCGCGAGCGTCCCGGTTTGTTCATGTGGGAATAGGCCACGTTCTCGGACATGCCATAACCTTCCAGCAATTCCAGCCCAAGGCTGCGATACCAGCTCAGCACATCATTAGAAAGCGGTGCAGACCCGCTGCCCGCCAATTTCACCTTGCCAAGCCCCAGGCCATTGAGAATTTTTTTCTTGATGACACCGTTAACGATTGGAATTTTCAACAACAGGTTGAGTTTTTTCTGCGGCAGTTTCTGCAATACGCCGTGCTGGAATTTCACCCACAACCTGGGCACAGACAGAAACAGCGTGGGCTGCGCACGTTGCACATCGGCCACGAAGGTATCCAGCGATTCCGCAAAGAACAGTTGAAAGCCGTTATACAGCGAGCCGAACTCCACAAAAGCGCGTTCAAACACGTGTGCCAGCGGCAAATACGACAGCATGCGCTCGTTGGGTGAAAGCCCCAGAGTTTGAGTAGCACCTTCAGCAGCAAATGCCAAGTTAGCAAAGCTCAACATAACGCCTTTGGGCTGGCCGGTGCTGCCAGACGTATACACCACCGTGGCCAATTCACCGGCTTCGCGCTTCACCTCGCCTTCCATCGGCGCCGTGTCGCGAATAATGTCGTTCCAGGTCACAAAGTCCGTGGGCGGGCTGGAAGGAAACGAAATGCAGTGCATGGTTTCTGGCACACCGGGTTTCATCATGTCCCAGTCGTCCAGCTTGCCAACGAACAGGGCCTTGCACTCGGAGTGTTCAAGGATGTAGGCAACCGTGGTCGCGTTCAGCGTCGGGTAAATGGGCACAGACACATGGCCCGACATCCAGATTGCCCAGTCTGCCATCACCCAGTGGGCACAATTTTTCGAAATCAGCCCAATACTGCTGCCAGCGGGCAGATCCAGCGATTTCAGATACGCAGCCATGCGCCGGGCCTCGTCGGCTGCACGGCGCCAGGTAAACTCGTCAACCTGGCCTTTTCCTATCGGCTGGGTCAGGTATAAGGAGTCCCCGATGGTAGACTCCCAATGGTAAATCAAGTCGAGAGGCAGCTTATTCGTTGTTTTCATTTGATACCCTGCTCATTCAGTCCGATTGAAAAACAGCCGTTTAAACCTTGGCAGTAAGTGCTTATTGGTCTGTATATCACGATGACACATTACACCAACGTATGATGTCTTGAAATATGTCAGCCAAACATAAAATGCTATCAATATCCGCAATCGCCTGCCGGCCTTGTAACGCCCGCCAGACCGATGCAAAATCGCGCTGGGCTCCTTACCCCGCAAGCGCAAATCCTGTGGTAAACTTCCGCACCTTGCGCATGCACAGCAAAAATAACCCACATAAAATCAGTTGACCGACTCGGAGATGGTTGTATGGCCAAGAGAATGTTGCGCACCCTGATTGGTGCATCCGTGCTTGCCGCTGCCAGTTTTATTCAGGCCGCAGAACTCCCTGTTGTTGCTATTACTCAGATTGTAGAACACCCCGCTCTGGACTCGGTCTATGAAGGCATAAAAGATGAACTGGCAGAGCGTGGCTATGTAGACGGCGACAACATTCGCATCATCCACGAAAGCGCTCAGGGCAACACCGGCATTGCCGCCCAGATTGCGCGTAAGTTTATAGGTGAAAGCCCGGCTGTTATCGTCGCCATCGCCACGCCGTCTGCGCAAACCGTTGCGGCCGCAGCCCGCAACATTCCGGTTGTATTTTCCGCGGTAACCGATCCGGTTGGCGCCAAGCTGGTGATATCACTGGATGCACCCGGCGCCAACATCACCGGCGTATCGGACATGCTGCCCATCGAGAAGCATCTGGATTTGCTGCAGCGCCTGGTACCAAACGCCAAGCGTATCGGCACGGTTTACAACCCGGGTGAAGCCAACGCCGTGGCCTTGGTAGACATGATTGAAAAAAGCATGAAAGCCCGCGACATGGTGCTGGTAAAAGCCGCTGCTACCAAAACCTCCGAAGTGCTGGGCGCATCCCGTTCGCTGGTGGGCAAAGTAGATGCCATCTACCTGACCACGGATAACACCGTCATCAGCGCAGCAGAAGCCGTGATTTCTGTGGGTGAACGCTCAAAAATTCCGGTATTTGCCGCCGACACCGCCACGGTTTCCCGCGGAGCAGTTGCTGCGCTGGGCTTCAATTATTACAATCACGGCCGCCAGACCGGTGCCATGGTCGTACGCATTCTGGAAGGTGCTAACACCGCCGATATGCCGGTAGAAACCATGGACACTCTAGACCTGTTTGTTAATCCTGAAGCCGCCGCACGCATGGGCATGACCATTGCCGATGACATTATTGCGGAAGCCAAAGAAGTGGTTTCCAACGCCAAGTAAAGCCTGACTTACACGGGCAGGCGGTAACCAAGCCGACCTGTCCGTTTTCTTTTACAGCGAACCTTATCCATGCTCAGTAACATTGCCTTTTACGGCGCATTAGAAACCGGCCTGATATACGGCCTGGTTGCCTTCGGAATCTACCTGTCATTCCGTGTTCTAGACTTCCCCGACTTAACCGTAGACGGCAGCTTCCCCCTCGGCGCTGCCGTGGCCGCCATGCTGATTATTGCCGGCTGGAACCCTTGGCTGGCAACCGGTGCCGCGATACTGGCCGGCATGGCCGCCGGTGCCGTAACCGCCCTGCTTAACGTAAAGCTGAAAATCCTGAACCTGTTGGCGTCTATTCTGACCATGATTGCGCTCTATTCCATAAATCTGCGCATTATGGGCCGCCCCAACGTGGCACTGTTGATGGAAGACACCGTGCTGACCCCCTGGTACAACTTGGGGCTTGAATATCATCAGGTATCGGTGTTGCTGTTCACCTTCGTTATCGGTGTTTCGCTGTTTCTACTTTGGCGTTTCATGAAATCTGAAATCGGGCTGGCCATGCGCGCCACCGGTGCTAACGCTCGTATGGCCAGGGCCCAGGGCATCGCGACTGGCGGCATGATTATTCTGGGTGTGGCCGTATCCAACGGCCTGGTGGGCCTGGCCGGCGCACTGTTCGCCCAAAGCCAGGGCGCAGCCGACGTCACCATGGGCGTAGGCGTTATTGTGATCGGTCTGGCATCGCTGATTGGCGGTGAAGCGGTTATTACGCCCACCAGCGTATTTCGTGCGTTGCTGGCCTGCGTGGTCGGCGCCATCATTTACCGCCTGGCCATCGCCTTCGCACTGAATGCCGATGCACTCGGCCTGAAAGCGCAAGACCTGAACCTGATTACCGCCGTTCTGGTCACCCTGGCCATTGTTCTGCCCGGTGCCCGCGTGTCACTGATGAACAAATTCAAACGCAGAAAGGCCTGAGGAGGCACCATGATTACCGCAACAGACCTCCGGCTGACCTTCGGCGAAGGCACCCCCTTGGAAAACCCGGCTCTACGTGGCATGAGCCTGACCGTCAACCAGGGCGAATTTGTCACCGTCATTGGCAGTAACGGCGCCGGAAAATCGACATTTCTGAACGCTCTGGCCGGCGAAGTACTGGTCGACAGTGGCAAAATTCTTGTCGATAACATCGACGTCACCAAGCTGCCCACCCACAAGCGTACCGGTCGCGTAGCGCGGGTATTTCAAGACCCGCTTGCAGGTACCTGTGAAGGCCTGTCGATTGAAGAAAACCTGGCCCTGGCCATCAAACGCGGCAAACGCCGCGGCCTGGGCACTGCGGTGAAAAAACAGTATCTGGAACGCTTTCGCTCCAGTCTGGCCACTCTGGGTTTGGGCCTGGAAAATCGCCTGACCGATAAAATGGGCCTTCTCTCTGGCGGCCAGCGCCAAGCCGTTAGCCTGTTGATGGCAAGCCTGACACCGTCCAGCATTCTGCTGCTAGACGAACACACCGCTGCGCTGGACCCAAAAACCGCGTCTTTCGTGCTGGAACTGACCCAGAATATTATCGCTGAACAGAAACTCACCGCCCTGATGGTCACCCACAGCATGAAGCAGGCGCTGGAAGTAGGCACCCGCACCGTGATGCTGCACCAGGGCGAAGTGGTGTTCGACATTGCCGGCAAAGACCGCGAAGGGTTAGAAGTAAAAGACCTACTCAACCTGTTTGAACAACAACGCGGCCTGACCATAGACGACGACAGCCTGCTGCTGAGCTAACCCCCCGTTACACCGCGCTAACCTGAAAACACACAGCCGCCCCCAACGTATTGAAGCCCTTCGGTTTTCAGTTTGTTGCGACTTTGCAAGTGCTTTTCCATTGATTTTAACCTTCAAATTAGCCCGGGCCATAGCCGGGCTTTTCTTTTAAAAACACTACATCCTGTTATACTTAGGGTCGATCTGACCTATATGTAGGACGACGCAGCAATCTGTTGTAGAAAAACAGTCGTAGGTAGACACACGTTTCCAGCCCGGCGCTGAGCACAAGCGTCTGGCGAAAGCACTGATAAAGTAATGACATGGCGCACCCCACACGGCGACGCTTTTTTTCCCGACACACACAGTTCGAGGGCGGCAATGAACGCTAAAGCACAGGCATTAGTCACAACCATTCCGATGCAAGATGCATCACTCGACATCTGGAACAGCAAGTACCAGCTGAAAACCAAAACCGGCGACGCCGTCGACAAAGACATTCTGGCCACCTACGAGCGCGTAGCCCAGGCCCTGTCAGAAGTCGAAAACAAAGACCTGCGCGCCAAACACTACAAAGACTTCGCCTGGGCCCTGAAACACGGCGCCATTCCTGCCGGCCGCATTATTTCCAACGCGGGCGCACAGTCTCACAAACCTGCCACCTCTACTATTAACTGCACCGTTAGTGGCAACATTAACGACTCCATGAACGACATTCTGGGGAAAAACCACGAAGCAGGCCTAACGCTTAAAGCCGGCTGTGGTATCGGTTATGAATTCTCTACCCTGCGCCCCCGCGGTGCCTACGTCGCCGGCGCCGGTGCCACCACATCCGGCCCGCTGTCGTTCATGGATATCTTCGACCGTATGTGCTTCACCGTGTCATCAGCCGGTGGCCGCCGCGGCGCTCAAATGGCTACGTTTGACATTCACCACCCAGACATCATCGACTTCATCCAGGCCAAGCGTGAAGATGGCCGCCTGCGCCAGTTCAACCTGTCGCTGCTGATCACCGAAGACTTCATCAACGCCGTACGTGACAACGCCGACTGGAGCCTGTCCTTCCCGGTGACCGATAAAGAAGTAGAAGAAGAAGACCTGGACCTGACCGACACAGCCAAGTTTGTATACCGTGACTTCCCGGTCGTAAAAGACTACGTGATGAACGCCGAAGGCAAAGTAGCCTGCCGCATTTACCGCACCCTGAAAGCCCAGTTCATCTGGGACACCATCATGACCTCCACCTACGACTACGCCGAGCCAGGTTTCATCCTGATCGACAAAGTAAACCAGATGAACAACAACTGGTTCTGCGAAGACATTCGTGCCACCAACCCGTGCGTGACCAGTGACACCTGGGTTCAGACCAGCCAAGGCCCCCGCCAGGTCAGCGAGTTGATTGGCAAGCCCTTCACCGCCATGGTGGACGGTCAGGCCCACGAATCCGGCGCCGAAGGCTTCTTCAAAACCGCCGACAAAGAAACGATGGTGCTGAAAACTGCAGAAGGCTACGAACTCAAGCTGACAGCTGATCACCGTGTGCGCCGCGTGAGTGCTTTCACCCGCTATCGCACAGAAACCGAATGGTGTGCCGCTGGTGAACTACAACAGGGCGACCGCGTACTCCTTCAAGATCAGCGTAAGCTGGCCGACTGGGAAGGCACCCTGAATGAAGACCAGGGCTATTTACTGGGCTTGCTGGTCGGTGACGGCACCCTAAAGCAAGACAAAGCCGTTCTGTCGGTATGGCAACCCGCCATCGCCGTTAACGGCGGCCCGGCAGCCACCGGCCACAGCGCCATCATGCAGGCGGCTGAAACAGCCCTACGCAGCCTGCCCCACCGTGCCGATTTTAACGGCTGGCAGCAAGTCAGCGGCCGTAACGAATACCGCATGAGCACCGCTGCCCTGAAACAGCTTGCACACGACGTGGGCATGAGCCCGGGTAATAAGATTATTACCGCAAGTCTTGAAAAAGCATCTTCAGCGGCTTATCGCGGCTTCCTGCGGGGCTTTTTCGACGCCGACGGTTCTGTACAGGGCACCCAGCAAAAAGGCGTGAGTGTCCGCCTGGCACAGTCTGACCTGCAAAGATTGAAGGCAACCCAGCGCATGCTGTTACGCCTTGGCATCGTTGCCAGCATTTACGAAGACCGGCGCGCCGCCTCAACCGCTACCCTGCCGAACGGCAAAGGCGGACAACAGGCTTACCCCACCCAGCCCCAGCACGAACTGATCATAAGCGGAGAGAACCTTCGCCGCTTTGCTGATGAAGTGGGTTTTGCCGACACCGACAAACAGAGTCAGCTTGAAACGTCACTATCCAGCTACAAGCGGCAAATGAATCGTGAGCGCTTCGTAGCCCGCGTTACTGCTATAGAAACAGCGTCTGTCGAAGCCGTTTACGACGTGCAGGTTCCCGGTATCAATACCTTCGATGCCAACGGTTTTCACGCCCACAACTGCGGCGAACAGCCCCTGCCCCCTTACGGCAGCTGCCTGCTGGGCTCGGTAAACCTGACCATGTTCGTGGACGACCCGTTCACCGACAAAGCCAGCTTCAACTATGAAAAGTACAAAAAAGTCGTCGGCATCTTCACCCGTATGCTAGACAACGTTGTCGAAATCAACGGCCTGCCGCTGGCACAGCAACGCCACGAAATTACCTACAAGCGCCGCCACGGCATGGGCATTCTGGGCCTGGGTTCTACCCTCGCCATGCTGCGTATGCCCTACGGTTCTGAAGAATCTGTGGTGTTCACCGAAGACGTCGTACGTGAAATGGCTGTAGAAGGCTGGCGCCAGTCCCTGGCCCTGGGCAAAGAAAAAGGCGCGGCGCCGATCATGGACGACGAGTTCGAAATTACCCCGAAATTACTGGGCAAATGCCCGCAGCTGACAGCCGACGGCTACAACCTGGGCGACAAGCTCAAAGGCCGCGTGCTGCACGCCAAATACAGCCGCTACATGCAGCGCATCGCTGAAGTAGAACCGGAGCTGGTGGCACAACTGGCCGAAAAAGGTGGCCGCTTTACCCACCACACCTCCATCGCGCCTACCGGCACTATCAGCTTGTCACTGGCCAACAACGCCAGTAACGGCATAGAGCCAAGCTTCTCGCACCATTACGCCCGCAACATCATTCGCGAAGGCCGTAAAACCAAAGAGAAAGTCGACGTGTTCTCCTTCGAGTTGCTGGCCTACCGCCACCTGAGCAACCCGGGTGCCATGCCGTTCTCGGACGACGCTGATAAAAAACTGCCGGATTACTTCACCACCTCAGATGACGTAACCCCGGCCCAGCACGTAGACATCCAGGCCGCAGCCCAGTTGTGGATAGATTCGTCTATCTCCAAAACCGCCAACGTGCCGACCGACTTCCCCTACAAGAACTTCAAAGACATTTACCTGTACGCCTTCGACAAAGGCCTGAAAGGTTGCACCACCTTCCGCTTCAACGCAGAAGCTTTCCAGGGCGTACTGGTTAAAGAATCCGATTTGGAAAACACCGTCTACGAATTCACCCTGGACGACGGCACCAAAGTAAAACTGAAAGGTAACGAACAGGTCGATTACGACGGCGAAATTCACTCCGCCGCCAACCTGTTTGATGCTTTGAAAGAAGGCACTTACGGAAAGTATTGATCCGAGAACCGACACAGGAATACAGACATGCCAGTAAAAATTAGCAACAAAATCGTCGGTTATCGGGTAACCAAAGCCGACGAAAACAACCAGCCCGCGCCGACTGTAGAAAGCACGCTCGTAAAGATGAACGAATACATCGAGCGGCCAGAGTTTTTGTTGGGCACCACCTACAAAATCAAACCGCCGGTGGCGGAGCACGCAATGTACATTACGATTAATGACATTCTGCTGAACGCAGACACCGACCACGAAAGCCGCCAGCCCTACGAAGTGTTCATCAACTCCAAGTCGATGGAACACTTCCAGTGGGTTATCGCCCTTACCCGCGTCATCTCTGCGGTATTCCGCAAAGGCGGCGACCTGACCTTCCTGGTGGAAGAACTGCGCTCGGTATACGACCCCAACGGCGGCTACTTCAAAAAAGGCGGCGTGTTCATGCCCTCACTGGTCGCCGAAATTGGCGCCGTGATTGAAAAGCACCTGAAGGCCGTTGGCCTGCTGGAAAGCGAAGAAATGAGCGACAACACCAAACGCATACTGGCTGAAAAGCGGGCTGATTTTGAAGCCAATCAGAGCAAAGCCACCAACGACGACACGTCCGGTGACTTTCCACCCAACGCCACCACCTGTGGCAAGTGCAGCACCAAAGCAGTGATTGTGATGGATGGCTGTGCGACTTGTTTGAATTGTGGCGATAGTAAGTGTGGGTGAGCAGGTAGATTGATGAAGTGATAAAAAAGGCCCGGGGTTTTGCTTCGGGCCTTTTTTTTGTATGGTGGCCGAGTACTTTTGGTAATCGCGTGGCAGCTTCGTTATTGCGTTGTGATATTACACAATTTGACGATGTTAGGCTGGTAATCTGCTGTTTTTGGACTAGTTTTATGAGTAAGTTGCCTGGAAACTGCGTGATCGTGATGGGTGAAAACGAAGATGTCAGATGATTCAATCATGAAGGGCGCTGTCCAATACGCTGTTAGCGCTCCAAGACACCGGACGGAACCGGCGGTACAATGAAGATGGGAATACGGAGGTAAAGTATGGTGGCTTCATTCACAGAAATTGAGCGGCAGGCCCGGAATTTGACGGTTGAAGAACGTGCTAGGCTTGCAGAGTCGTTGCTCGAGTCACTTCAGTTGTCACGTTCCGATATAGAATTGGCTTGGGCCCAAGAGATCGAAGATCGCGTAGCCGCATTCGATCGTGGCGATATGCCGACCTACGCAGCAGAGGACGTTTTTGCAGAAGCGTACTACTTGTCGCGGTGAGACGCGTCAGGTTCGTTGCTGCAGCACGACGTGAATTCTTGGCTGAAGTCGTTTATTACAATGAGGAAGAGCCAGGTCTTGGCGCACGTTTTACGACAGCAGTTGAAGAGGCAACAAGTAGAGCTCTTGCGTTTCCGCTCGCTGGTTCGCCCGCGCCCAAGAATACTCGGCGGGTTTTTCTCAAGGACTTCCCATTCTCGGTCGTTTATCAGCCAACCGCCGGTGGCATCATTGTGTTCGCTCTCGCGCACCATTCG
This sequence comes from Marinobacter sp. ELB17, assembly GCF_000169375.1. Lineage (GTDB taxonomy): Bacteria > Pseudomonadota > Gammaproteobacteria > Pseudomonadales > Oleiphilaceae > Marinobacter. Next base: position 4,015 of record NZ_AAXY01000043.1, on the reverse strand, counting down.
CTTCGGCCAGGTTATTGGCGGACGCGTCTGCAAGAGCGCTAACCAGCGCAGGCACGGCGACGCCCTTTACATTGCGCCTTCGGCTCCATTCCAAGGGCGCGCATGCTGCGAGCGTTATGTGCTTTAGGAGCATCTTTGCAAGCTTTTTCAAACCACGAAGTTTAACGATAGGAAATAAAATGAAGCTACTTGGACTTATTTTTGTCGGGGTGTCAGTTTTTGGCTGGCTGGGATTCTGGTTTGCAGGTTCAGGTCATGCGGCTTTGATTGCCCTTGGATTTTTAGTCGCTGGATTAGCTTTGATGAGTGCCAAGTAAACTAATAGGAAATAGCAACATGTCCCCAGAAGAAGAAAGAATTAATGATGCTTTGCTTCAACTCATTGATGAGCATGGCTTAAGTGCAAATGATATTGCCGATGTTATAGCTGAACAAGTCAGTGGTGCAAAAAACAGCAGTAGTGAAAAAGTGAAATTCGTCGCGGGTCGGCTTGAAAGAAAATTTGGTGCAAAGACTCAATCTAGCGGAACAACGGCGAACTACAATGCTAAAGCAGATGAGTTTGGGGGTTACTTTTTAAGCTTTCTGTTAAGTTTTCGAATGGATAGAAATATGGATGGTATCGCTACAAGTTTAGAAGCATTAGAAAACGCATATGAAATTCAGAAGTCCATGGAGTCTTCGAATAACTCCGATCAAACCTCTAAACGTTATATAGATTGGCACGAAGAATTTGGTATAACCATGTCAAGCGAAATTCAGGATGAAATGTTTGATGCTGGCAGGGCTATAAACCTTGCCGGTATGCTCATGTCTGAGCACCAAGACAGAGACAGTATTCTGAATGCTGTTGAGAAGTATAAATTAGCGGTAGCCAAAAGTGGTTTTATAGAGTCCAAATTTTTAGAAAACGGCATAAAGGATATAAAACCGGCTCATATTGCTACAGCATTCTACTTGCTAGATGCGGCAGCACTGAAACAGGAAAGTCCTCTATCATTCAGTCCACAAGAAATAGCAACCGCCTATAGTGCAACTTTAGCTCTTGGTGTTGGTGCTCCAGAAGAAGAGGCTACAAGAATTTCATCAACAGACACTGATAGAGTTGAATTAGTAGTCAAGTGGGTACTATATCATTACCAAAATCAACAAGTGTCTCTGTCGTAATAATCAATGTCCGTTTCACATCAAAAAGCTGCACATAACAATGGGCTTCACCGGATTCGCTCGCTCTCCAGTGAGTCCAAGCGTTATGGGTATGGGAGTATTCGTGAAAACTTATAAGTTGCTGTCAGCAGATGGAACTACAGTCATCAGTAATACGCCCGGCACTCTGGGTGGTAACTCCAAAGCCAGAATATACGGCCGCTTAGATTGCTCAGCAGCAAATGGGCCACTTGCAAAAGGCTATGCACAACACCGTGTCTTTTTTGCGAATGAGCAAGATGCTATTGGGGCCGATTACAGGCCGTGCGGACGGTGCATGATTTCGCAGTATAAGGATTGGAAAACTGGGCCACAGGGTAAGGAAATTTACCCATGGAAGTCGCTGCCCAAGTGACACCCCATAACAAGTGCAGGCACGGCGACGCCTACTACATTGCGCCTTCGGCTCCATTTCGTAGGCGCGCATGCTGCAAGCGTTAGCTGGATTGATGTGGTGCCTTTTTGGTGGCTTGGTGCCAGTGGCCTTGGCTCAGGTTCGTAGCAAAACCGGTAACTTTCAGCTACGCCAAGGCCGTCTAAGTCGGTGATCAGTTTGGCAGCTCAATCGTTCACCGGCATTGCCATAAAATTTGGTGCTCGCCGTGTGGGGCCGTCCACGCAAACTTAGGTCTGCGCCTGGTAATCTGGCGTTCAGGTTCGTTCGCCGCATCGGCTGCGGTGTTTTAGGACACTGTGCATCGGCGGATTTTGGTGGAAGGGCAGCGGCGGAGTAGGCTATCACTTTGAGTGCCAGGGGCTGGGCTGTCAGTTACACCCAGCTAACAAATCGCAGCAGTACGCGGCCTACGGCCGCCGGACGTCACTGACGTGCCGCCGCTGTGCTCAGCGTTAGCTGGATTGATGTGGTTCCTTTTTGGTGGCTCGGTATCAGTGGCCTTGGTTCAGGTTTGGCAGCAAACCGGCGAGTTTCGGTGTTTGCCAAGGCCGTCGAAATCGGTGGTCAGTTGGCAGCACAGCGGTTAAAAAGTGGCGACAGAAAATTGGGCGTTCTGTTTGTGGGGCTGTCCGGCGTAAGCAAGTTGTTGGTCTGCTAATCTGGCGTTCTGGTTCATTCGCCGCATCGGTTGCAGTGTTTTTGACACTGCGCATCTGGGGATCTTGGCATAAGGGCAACAGCGGAATAGGCTATCATTTTGAGTGCCAGGATCTGGGCTGTCAGTTACACCCAGCTAACAAATCGCAGCAGTACGCGGCTTACGGCCGCCGGACGTCACCGACGTGCCGCCGCTGTGCTCAGCGTTGGGCGCCAAGAAGTGGCGCATTGATTGGGTGCAAGCGGGAGGTATGATATTGTCATACCTTACCTGTATTTGGAGTACCAGCTATGAGCATGCACCGGAAAACTATTACGCTGACTGAGCAACAAGACGGTTGGGTGAAAGGCCAGATTGAAAGCGGTCACTTCGGCAATGATAGTGAGTATATACGCTATCTCATCCGGCGAGACCAGCAAGCCCAGATACGTCTTGCCACGCTGCGGCAGGCTCTGTTTGAGGGTGAATCAAGCGGAACGCCTAAGCCGCTTGACATATCGGCTATCAAGGCTGGTGGCCGTAAGCGCATGAAGGCGGCTGATTAGTGTTCAATCTGAGCATCACGCCGAAGGCGGAATCAGACCTTATCGGAATTTGGGTGTACACCTGCGAAGAATGGGGTGTTGATCAGGCGGATAAATACCTAGATCAACTGGAAACAGGAATGCAGCAGCTGATTAATCATCCGTCACTAGGCGCGAACTACGCCCATGTTCTTCATGGGTATCGCAGGTTGCAGGTCGAGCATCACGCTGTTTTTTATCAAGTGCTTGAATCGGAGGTGCTTATTGTTCGTGTGTTGCACGAGGACATGGATGCACCTGAGAGGCTTCTGGATTAGTGGCGACTATGTTTCCGGCGCAGCTGCAAAACTTTCATCCAGGCCCCGTGCCGTTGTCGCCCAACAAATAAGGATAGGTCGCGCGCAGCCGCGACCTGATCCGGTGTTGGACGAGCCCGGTGCTTCTCTATTAAGGAAATATCGTCGGCGAACTGAGAGGTGCTTTGGCCCTGGCATTGGGCGGTCATTTCCGTCAGGCCAGAGGTTCCCGTGACCCTCGGTGGAACCGATAGCCGATCTGTCCTGGTGGTGGTGTCATAGGGTGCTCTGATCCCTCCCTGTGAGGTGCATGTCGGACGGATGTAGGCCTATGCCAGACATCGTCGCCGGGTTGTCGGCACGGGCCACCGGCAGGGGCGCCGCCAAAGCGTGATGCCCATGGGCTCGCCACAGCAGGGGCAAATGCGTTGTTTCCGGGGTTGGGTGACGATCCCGGGTAGCGCGACCCGCAAGAGCCACTGCAACCGGTGTAAGGTTTTGCGGGCACCGCCGTGCAGGAACCCGTATTCCCGCACCCGTCGCAGCCCCTTGGGCAGGACGTGCTGCAGAACCCGCCAGAGGAACCGGCTCGCCGGTTCGGTCAGGGTCTGCCAGCGCCGGGTCTGACTGTCCTGGTAGCGGAAGGTGACTTGCTCACCGTCGTAATCCACGATGTTTGCTCCCGCAGTACACCGCGATACAGATAGCGGGCCAGATAGGTCAGCGCCTGGTCGCCACGGCCGACCTGCTCGCACTGGGCGACCCAGTGCCCGGGAATCGATTCCGGCAAGGTAAAGCCTTGCTCGCGCATCCGGGTGAGGAATTTGGCGCGGAACACGGTGGCCAGGGCCCGGCCGTTGAACAGGTATCGCCCGGCCCGGGCGTGCCAAGTGATGGCCCGTCAGCCCGCCCCCAGGGACCACGATGTGGACAT
>NZ_AAXY01000044.1 GCF_000169375.1 Marinobacter sp. ELB17 | reverse complement strand
CAATGCGACTTCCGCCATTGCCGGTGAAGCCATCCCCGCTGCTATAAGTGACAGCGCAACGGCCAAAGGCGCCTTGCGCATTGGACGACGGCTGGGAGTTTTCGCAAATGCGTTGTGTTCGGTCATGTCAGCTTCCTGTTGTTATTAGTGCCAGATCTCAAACTGCTGTAACATCGCAGCGCCAACGGCGCTTGCATTCAGGCACAACAGCCCGATTAGTGAACGAATATTTTTGCTTTGTCTTCAATCAGAATATTCGGGACAAGACAAATTTAACCGTCAAATGACAAAATAGAAAGTTTTTGATCAAAGTAATTTTCGCTTTGAGTGACTTTAAATGCGATAAATGCCCATGAAATCGCATTAAAATATTGTTCTATAAGTACTTATCGAAAAATAAAAAAAATAAAAAAATTCGTTAGCGAACTTACTAATAACGTGTTTTTAATAGTTTTGTACGAAAACAAACATAACCACCATTCTTTATGTCGGCTTAGTCGTCATAATTCCAGAACACACTGGCACCCTGTTCAGGATTACTGGCGCTGCGGCGCATCCAACCAAACAGTTCACGGCCATGACCGTGATGGGATGCCGCCAAGTTAGGTTTTACCGGTTCGCGACTGGCAAGAACCTGTTCGTCTATCAACAGCTCCAACGAACCGGTATCTGCGTTCAGAGATATCAGGTCACCATCGCGCACTTTGGCCAGGGCACCACCGTCAAGTGCCTCCGGATAGACGTGTATGGCCGCTGGCACTTTACCCGAGGCGCCAGACATGCGCCCATCGGTCACCAGCGCCACCTGAAAACCGCGATCCTGCAGAACGCCCAGGTAGGGCGTTAGCTTGTGCAACTCCGGCATGCCGTTGGCTTTTGGCCCCTGAAAACGCACAACCACCACGCAATCCCGGTTCAGGGCACCGGCATCAAACGCGGCCTTCAGTTTGTTCTGATCGTTGAACACCACCGCTGGCGCCTGCACTTTGTGGTGCTGAAGTGCCACCGCCGACACTTTTATAACTCCGCGGCCCAGGTTGCCGTCAAGCACCTTCAGGCCTCCGTCTACAGCAAACGGCTCGGCAGCACTGCTCAGCACGCTCGGATAAAGGCTCTTTGCCGGCGCAGGCTGCCAGGTCAGTTCGCCGCTGTTCAGCGCAGGCCCTTGGGTGTAACGCTCAAGACCAAAACCCATCACGGTTTGTACGTCGTTGTGCAAATAGCCGTGGCTGAGCAACTCGCGAATCAAAAAAGGTGTGCCACCGGCTTCGTGGAAGGCATTGATATCTGCTTCACCATTGGGATAAATGCGGGTCATGGAAGGCACCACCGACGACAGCTCGGCGTAGTCGTTCCAGTCAATAATAACGCCGGCGGCGCGGGCAATGGCCACCCAGTGCAAAGTGTGGTTGGTTGACCCACCGGTAACCAGTAAGGCCACCAGCGCATTCACAATGGCCTTTTCATCCACCATGTCACCCAGCCCCAAAGTACCGCCCTGGGGTTTCGACAGGCGGATAACTTGCTCCGTTGCGGCACAGGTGAGCTGCTCCCGTAAAGGCGTGTCAGGATGCACAAACGCACTGCCCGGCAGGTGTAGCCCCATCACCTCAACCAACAACTGGTTGCTGTTCGCCGTGCCGTAAAAGGTGCAGGTGCCAGGGCTGTGGTAAGACTGGCTTTCGGCTTCCAGCAGTTCCTCTTTACCAATTTTGCCCTCGGCGTGCAGTTGGCGAATGCGTTGTTTCTCTTTATTTGGCAGCCCTGACGGCATGGGGCCCGCCGGCACCAGAATCGTCGGTAAGTAACCAAAGCTGAGCGCGCCTATCAACAGGCCCGGAACAATCTTGTCGCAAATACCCAGCAGCAGTGTTGCATCGAACATGTTGTGGCTGAGCGCAACCGCCGTACTCATGGCAATAGTGTCCCGGGAAAACAGGCTAAGTTCCATACCCGGCTGGCCCTGGGTAACGCCATCACACATGGCCGGTGTACCACCCGCGAACTGAGCCACAGACCCCATACCGTGGGCAGCCTTGCGAATAACATCGGGAAAGGACGCGTAAGGTTGGTGCGCCGACAGCATATCGTTGTACGCAGACACAATCGCCACATTGGCCCGGTTCATCAGCTTCAGGGTGTCTTTATCGCCCTGCTCACAAGCGGCAAAACCATGGGCCAGATTACCGCAAGACAAGGTGCCGCGCTGGGGCGAACTGTTCTTCAACGCCTGCATACGGGCAAGATAATCCAGACGTGATACTCGGCTGCGCTCAATAATTCTTTGGGTTACGCGATCAACGGTCGGGTTCATGGCAAGCTCCACAGGCAGCAGGTTTATTTGATTATTTTGGCTATGAACGTAGTTTTACGTTCTATTTCTTACATTTTACGGGTTTCAGTGTTCATTTGTTTGCGTTTTGTTGATACATTTACTACCCCATGTGTATTTCCGAATAAAAACCATCCGTTCAGGAGTAAGAGTATGACCATTCGAATCGCAATTAACGGGTTTGGCCGCATTGGCCGCAACACGCTTCGCGCCCTTTATGAGAACAATTATCGCGAGCAGATGCAGGTGGTCGCTATTAATGACCTGGGCGATGCCGAAACCAACGCCCACCTGCTCAAGTATGACAGTGTTCACGGGCGTTTTGCTGCCGACGTAAGCCACGATGCCGATTCCCTCAGCGTGAACGGCGACCGCATTGCCATCAGCGCAATCCGCAACCCCGCCGACCTGCCGTGGAAAGATCTGGGCGTAGACGTGGTGCTGGAATGCACGGGCCTGTTCACGACACGTGAAAAAGCCGCGGCCCATTTGCAGGCGGGTGCCCGCAAAGTGATTATTTCTGCACCCAGCCCAGACGCAGACGCCATGGTGGTTTTCGGTGTAAACGACCAGATTCTGAACGCCGACCATCACATTATTTCCAACGCCTCCTGCACCACGAACTGCCTGGCACCAATCGCCGAAGCTTTGAACAATGCGGTCGGAATTGAAAGTGGATTGATGACCACCATTCACTCCTATACCAACGACCAGCATTTGAGCGATGTGTACCATTCAGACCTGTACCGCGCGCGCTCGGCCACCCAGTCAATGATTCCCACCAAAACCGGTGCCGCTGCCGCGATTGGTAAAATCATTCCGGCACTGAACGGCAAGCTGGACGGCCTGGCGGTTCGTGTACCCACTATTAACGTATCGCTGGTCGACTTTGGCTTTATTGCAAGCCGCGACACCTCCGTAGAGGAAGTTAACGCCGCAGTAAAAGCCGCAGCTGACAAAAATAGCGTACTGGGATATAACCAGGAAAAACTGGTTAGCGTTGACTTTAACCACGACGCTCGTTCGAGTATTTTTGACGCCAACCACACGCGCGTGATCGGGCGTCATGTAAAAGTCATGGCCTGGTATGACAATGAGTGGGGTTTCTCGAACCGAATGCTGGATAATGCAGCTGCACTTATAAAAGCCAGCCAATGAAGGCACAAGCCGACAACCAGCCAAACCGCGTAAGCGAAACATCTTCACACTCTGAAAGGACACCCACTATGCTCCGGCGTACAAAGATTGTTGCCACCCTTGGTCCCGCTACCGACAGCCCCGAATCTTTGGGCGCTATTATTGCTGCGGGTGTCGACGTTACCCGTCTGAATTTTTCCCACGGCACTGCGGAAGATCACGAAAAGCGCGCGCGCCTGGTACGCGACACCGCCAAGGCACAGGGCCGTTTTGTCGCTATTATGGCCGACCTGCAAGGGCCAAAATTGCGCATTGCCCGCTTTCGCGACAATAAAGTCACCCTGACCGCCGGCCAAACCTTTGTGCTGGATGCCACCATGGACAAAGAAAGTGGCACCTCCGATTGCGTAGGCATCGATTACGAACAGCTGATCCGCGATGTAAAACCCGGCGACATTCTGGTGTTGGACGACGGTCGCATCGAAATGCAGATAGACGCGGTAGACGATCACAGCATCACCTCCACGGTTCTGATCGGTGGACCCTTGTCTAACAACAAAGGCCTGAACAAGCGCGGCGGTGGCCTGTCGGCTGAGGCGCTGACCGAGAAAGACAAGCAAGACATTGTTACTGCCGCCAAGTTGGGCGCGGATTATGTGGCCGTTTCTTTCGTTCGCAACGCCGAAGACATGCACACAGCTCGTCGTTTGCTGAAAGAAGCCGGCTCTGAAGCGGGGCTGGTCGCAAAAATTGAACGCGCCGAGCTGGCCCACGATGACGCCGCACTGGATGCGGTCATCGAAGCGTCTGACGTGGTCATGGTTGCCCGCGGCGATCTGGCAGTGGAAATCGGCGATGCCGAACTGGTCGGTGTGCAAAAGCACATTATTCAGCGCGCTCGAATTCTCAACCGCGCGGTGATTACTGCCACCCAGATGATGGAATCGATGATCACCAACCCTATGCCCACCCGCGCCGAAGTGTCGGATGTGGCTAACGCGGTGATGGATTACACGGACGCAGTGATGCTGTCGGCAGAAACCGCTGTTGGTGATTATCCGGTGGAAGCGGTAACCGCCATGGTGCGAATTTGCATTGGTGCGGAGAAACACCCCTCCATGCACCAGTCCAAACATCGGATGCACGAGTCCATGGGACGGGTAGATGAAGCCATTGCTCTGTCTACCATGTACGCGGCCAATCACCTGAACGGCATAGCCGCTATCATCTGCCTGACCGAAACCGGTGCAACCCCGCAGCTGATGTCTCGCATCAAGTCCAGCTTGCCGATTTATGCGTTTTCACGCCATCACACCACCCAGCACCGGGTAGTGATGTACCGTGGCGTGCAAACCGTACCCTTTGATGCTGCAAACTTTGCGGCCGAAGACACCAACACCGAGGCGGTAGAGCAACTGGTAAAACAAGGCGTAGTGAAAAACGGCGATCTGGTTATCATCACCAAAGGCAATTTTACCAATGCCCAAGGCGGCACCAATTCCATGCAAATCCTGCGTGTAGGTGAACATTTGCACTAAATCGCGAATTATTTAGGCACAAAAAACGCCGGCTTGCTGACTTTTTCTTGCTGGCTTCTCACTGCCTTTTCGTATAAAACCTTACGCCTCAGCTGACCCTATTGACGCATTCAGTTCCGCCAGGCTTGCCCTCGCCAGTTCACGGACTCTCGCCCAATCGCCGGTGGCCACTGCGTCTTCCGGCGTCAGCCAGGTTCCGCCCACGGTCATCACGTTGTCCAAAGCCAAGTAATCCGCTGCGGTGTTTTGGCGAATACCGCCGGTAGGGCAAAACCGAACTCCGGCAAACGGTCCGCTTAACGCCCGCAAGCCCGCCGTGCCACCGGCCACTTCTGCTGGAAAGAACTTGAAACGGCGGTATCCCAACTGGTAACCACTCATTAATTCCGACGCCGTAGCAATGCCAGGCAGCAGCGGCGCCTGTGCTTGCAACCCATATTCCAGCAACGGCAGTGTGATTCCCGGTGTTACGACAAACTGCGCACCCGCCGCCTCTGCCTGCTTATACTGCTCTACCGTTAACACCGTACCCGCGCCTATAAAGGCGTCAGGAAGCGCCTTGCGCAGAGCACGAATCGCATCCAGACCGTATTCACTGCGCAGAGTGATCTCGAACACCTTAAGCCCGCCCTGCATCAACGCCTCGCACAGAGGCACCGCGGTGTCTGGGTGATTAATGGTGATCACCGGCAGCAGCGGCGACAGGCTGACGATGTCGTCTAACCGCTGGCATTGGGCTTGAGCTTGGGCATTCATCAATAAGGTCACTTTGCGGGGCTCCAAAAAATGTGCAAACCCGACCGCAGAAACGCGCGGATTGGCATTTGCGCCCAGTTATCAGGTTCGGCCAATGCCTTGTTCAGAGTGGCCAGCTTGTCGTCGCCCTGAATGTGCAGAATACAATTACGGGCGCCGGCAATGGCGCTTCGGGTCAGAGTTATTCGCGCCTGGGCTTGATTGGGTGGTGTTATCGCCGCCAATTTACTGCAGTTATGCTCCGCCATGGCGGCGACCAGTTCCGGCGCATCAGGAAATAACGATGCAGTATGGCCGTCGTTGCCCATACCCAACACCACCACGTCCAGCGGCCAGCTAAGAGATTCAAGCCGTTGGCAAACGGCACCCAGGCCGGCTGAAGGGCTTGCGACGTTTTCGTACAGTGGATGAAAACGTGCCACGGCAGCCCCTTCCTGCAACAGATGCTCTCGTATCTGGGCGCTGTTGCTGTCTGGGTGCGACGGCTCTACCCAGCGTTCGTCTACCTGCACAATGTCTATCCGCTGCCAGTCCAGCACTTGCTGGGCCAAAGCCTTAAACAGCAAAATCGGTGTACTGCCGCCAGACAACGCCAAGCTAGCCCGCGGCGCTGCTTCAAGACGTTGGCGCAGAATCAACGCAACCTGCTCGGCCAATTTCCGGGCAAGGTCGGCCGGTGTTGCAGCCCGGTACCAAAATACGCCATTGGGTAATAAGGGCTTAGACATCTTCATACCAGCTTCGTCCGTCACGGGTTATCAAAGCCACCGATGCCACCGGCCCCCAACCACCTGCGGCGTAACGTTTTGGCGGCTCGCCGCTGTCTTGCCAATTGGTGATGATCTGGTCTATCCAGCGCCAGGCGTGTTCAACTTCGTCGCGGCGCACAAACAGGTACTGGTGACCTTTCATAACTTCCCACAGCAGCCGTTCATAGGCTTCGGGGATGCGAACCTTGGCAAAGGTTTCGGCGAAGGTCAGTTCCAGCGGCCCCTGGCGCAGGCGCATGCCTTTATCCAGGCCTTGGTCTTTGGTGAGTATTTTCAGCGCCATGCCTTCGTCTGGCTGCAGGCGGATAATCAATTTATTGTTGGCCAGATGCTTCTGGTCTGGGTCAAATATGTAGTGCGGTGCCGGTTTGAAATGAATCACGATTTGGGAAAACTTTTCAGGCAGCCGTTTACCCGTGCGGATGTAAAATGGCACACCAGACCAGCGCCAGTTATCGATTTCTACTTTCAGGGCGACAAAAGTTTCGGTATCACTGGATTTATCAGCACCTTTTTCATCAAGGTATCCGGGCACCGCCTTGCCCTCGCTGGAACCTGCGGTGTACTGCCCGCGCACCGCGTAATGTTCCATCATGGCGGGCGTAATTTTGCGCAGAGCTTTCAGCACTTTCACTTTTTCATCGCGAATGCTGTCTGCCGACAAATCAGACGGTGGATCCATGGCAATCAGGCACAGCAGTTGCAGCAGGTGGTTCTGAATCATGTCACGCAATTGCCCGGCCTTGTCGAAATAGCCCCATCGCCCTTCAATACCCAAGCTTTCGGCCACAGTGATTTCCACGTGGGAAATGTGGTTCTGATCCCACTGGGAGGCAAAAAGATTGTTGGCGAAACGCAGAGCAATCAGATTTTGTACGGTCTCTTTGCCCAGATAATGGTCAATGCGGAACAGCTCACTTTCAGCGTATACCTCGCCCAGTGCATCATTGATGACCCGCGACGATTGCAGATCATGGCCAATGGGTTTCTCAACCACTACCCGGATGTGCTCACTGCAACAGTCGGAATCTCGTAGATTGCGCGCAATCACCCCGTACAACGACGGCGGCGTGGCCATGTACACAATCAGATTGTTATTGACGCTGTCGCGCCAACCGTTCAACTCCGGGTAACTCTCGCGGCGGCTGAAATCAAGGCTGCGGTATTCCACCCGCTGTACCAGACGCTCTACAACCGATTGTTCAAATTCTTCGGCCGGAACCCGCTGGCGCAAATTATCGGCAATCTGCTGGCGCACGTCGTCGTTGCTGTGCTCGTGCCGGGCCAGTGCCAGAACACGGCTTCCTTCAGCAAACAATTCCGCGCGCTCAAGCTGGTAGAGCGCCGGAAACAGTTTGCGGTTGGCCAGGTCGCCTAAGGCGCCAAAAATCATCAAGTCGCAGCGAGTATTGTCTAATTTGGTCATTGTAGTAATTTTATCCAATAATCGTCGCCAAAATGTGAGTATCTGGTCATTTAACCCCACTTCCGACACTTTTACTACACCCAAAATCCGTAAAACAGGGTATAATTTTTAAAATTTCACACCAAACGACGTAATCAGGGAGCTTCAGGCATGACTGCAACTACCCTCACCCATTCTCGCCGGGATGATAATCTGCTTGAGGATATTCAGCAGAGGCTGGAGCAGCTCAACAAATCTGAGCGCAAGGTGGCAGAGGCCATCATGCGCGACCCCAGCGCTGCAACCCGTTACAGCATTGCCGCGCTGGCGCGGGCGTCTGACGTTAGCGAACCGACGGTTAACCGTTTTTGCCGCGGGTTTTCCGCCACCGGTTTTCCCGACTTCAAGATTCGCCTGGCACAAAGCATTGCCACCGGCACTCCCTATGTCGGCCAGAACGTTGAGCCCGACGACACAGTGGCAGAGTTTTCCGACAAGATCATACTCAGCACCATGGCGAGCCTGGATAAGGCGCGCCAGACGCTGGATGCCAAGGCACTGGCGCAGGCCATCGATTCGCTGATTCAAGCCAAGCAGATCAGCTTTTTTGGCATGGGTGCCTCAGCGTCGGTGGCGATGGACGCCCAGCACAAGTTTTTCCGTTTCAACATACCCGTTACGACTTACGACGACGCCTTGATTCAGCGAATGGTGGCTGCCGGCTCCCACGTGGGCGATGTGATTGTGGCTATCTCTTACACCGGCCGCACCCGGGAAACCGTAGAAATAGCACAAATTGCCCGCGATAACGGCGCCACGGTCATTGGCATTACCAACCCTCAATCGCCCCTGGCGGCAGTGTCCAGCGTGGTGTTACCGGTGATTTCGCCGGAAGATACCGAAGTGTATATGCCCATGTCGTCGCGTATTATCCAGCTTACCGTCATCGACATTCTGGCTACAGGGGTGACGTTAAAGCGCGGCCCGGATTTTCTCAGCCACTTAAAAAAAATTAAAGAAAGCCTGCGCCCTACCCGCCTACCACTGACACAACCCTGACAGCGCATGCGCTAAAGCAACGTTGACGTTAGAAACAAAAAAGCCCGAACCGGGTAGCCGGTTCGGGCTTTTTTACTCGCCTTGGGGGTCATCCTGCCCTGGATTTTCCCTAGCTTTATTCTAGCTGTGTACTAAACCTGTACTACGGACGCCCCACCTCGGCGTTATTCCGCAGCCACTGCTGGTAGGCGTATACTCGCGCTGGCCGTCCAGTGAGGCCAGAAACTCCTGCAACTGCACGTATTCGGTGCTGCCGGTGTTTACTTCACCTTCATTAACCTTATCCAGAGCGATTACAACGGCACTGTTACCGGTAATAGTGTGGCCATAGCTGACGTCACCTGCCCGTGGACGCGGCAACGCGTAAACCGTCTGCATGACCCCACCGCCTAATTCCGGCGCACTGCGGGGCTGTTCGCTGTAAGTAGCCCAGCTGTCGTCGGCGATATCCTGCAACGATTCGCCGGCCTGTAACTGCGCGGCCATTTCGCTGGCACGGGCCGCCAGCGCGGTACGGGTTTTTTCGGCCTCCAGATTGCTGCGAATAGCGTCCTCCACGCCGTCTAGCGGCAACACCTCAGCCTCGCGGTAAACCCGCACGCGGGCGACCACAGCGCGGTTGTCGGCAACGTCAATCAGCTCGGTGTTATAGCCACCGTTCAATACGTCTTCCGAAAACAGCTGGCGCACCAGTCCGGCATGGTCAAACGGCTCACCGCCGCCGTTTCGGGTAATCTTGTCAGCCTGGCGAAGCTCAAGATTCAGGTCTTTCGCTGGCCCTTCCAGATTGTCGGCCGCGTAAGCCGAGTCCGCCAGCGTTGTACGTGCCTGGGCATAAGCTTCACGCGCTTGCTCGCGGGACAGATCGTCACGCAACTGCGCGGCAACGTCGGCCAGGGCGGGCACGTCTGAACGGCGAATGTCGTTCAACTTGATCAGGTGTACACCAAAGCTGGTGCGCACCGGGTCTGAAACAGTGCCGGGTTCAAGGCTGAACAGAGCTTCATCGAAGGCCGGGTCGTAAACGCCACGGCCGGCAAAGCCCAGATCGCCGCCCTGCTCGCCAGAAACCGTATCAATCGACAGTTCCTGCGCCAGCGCTGCGAAGTCTTCACCGTCGGCCAGGCGCTGTTGGATACGCTCAACAACGGCGTCCGCATCGGCGGTGTCTTCAACCAGGATATGCGCCGCACGGCGCTCTTCGCGAGCCAGATCGGCTTCGCGGCTTTGGTAATAAGTCAGAAGCTCTTCGTCACTGATGACGATGGCGTCAGCCAGCGCGTTCAGCGATAACACAACATAACTGACATCGACTTGCTCGGGCTGCTGGAACAAGTTTGGGTTGCTGTCGTAAAACGCCTGTATATCACCGGCGCTGACGTTTACCTGGTCAGCCACGGCGCTGGCAGAAATATTCAGCAGGCGGAAGTCGCGGGTCTGATTTTGAATCTTCATCAGCCGCGTAATGCTATTGCTGGTGACAACGCCGCTGGCGACGATACCGGCGCGAATCTGGTTCACAACGGTTTGCTTGCGCATGGCATCGCGGAATTCGCCAACGCCCATACCCACATTGCGGACGGTAGTAACAAACTGATCGCGATTGAACTGGCCGTCTACCTGAAACTGCGGCATCTGGGTAATCAGCGCATCAATATCGGCGTCAGACAACGCCAGACCCTGCCGGTCTGCGTCCTGCGCCAACACCTGCTCTTCAATCAGTGCCTGCAGTACGTCAACTCGAATCTGATCTTCGTCCAACAGAGAAGGATCCGGCCGTTCCATACGGGACAGGCGGTTCTGGCTTTCCAGCTGCACCACCCGCAAAAATTCGCGCTCTGTAATATCCTGGCCATTCACCGTAGCCACTTCCGGTTCGCCGCTGAAGCCGCCAATAATGGCGTCCATTCCCCAAACGGAAAGCGACAAAATCAGCAAGCCGATAATAATCTTGGCAATGGTGCCCTGGGCGTTTTCCCGCATATCTTGAAGCATGTATCTCCCGAATCCCTGTTCAAGGTCGTACTGTGCCAGCGAATGCCGGCGAATCTTTTATCGTCATCAACGCAATTCTGGCGTTGTTAACGTAAATCTCACGTTGTTAACGTGAAAAGGCGCATTCAGTGTGGAATGCGCCTTTACTATTTCTGGCGCAGCTCCAAACCGCGGAGCTGCCGTCGAAAAACCCGTTACTTAACGGCGTCTTTCAGGGCTTTACCTGCTTTGAAACCAGGCACTTTGGAAGCCTTGATCTGGATCTCGGCGCCTGTCTGCGGGTTACGGCCAGTACGGGCAGCTCGTTCTTTCACGGAGAAAGTACCAAAACCAATCAACGTTACCTGATCATCCTTTTTCAGGGCACTGGTAATGGAGGTGGTCATGGCATCCAGAGCGCGGCCAGCGGCGGCTTTGGAAATATCAGCAGACTCTGCTATTGCATCAATAAGTTCGGACTTGTTCACACTAAACCCCTTCGATTTCAGGTTGAAGATGTTATAGGTCGGTGGATCTCAAACGCAGAGACTATTGCACATACGTTTGTAGAATTCCATTCGGCAATTATTTTTATCCCTTGCGGCAACAATCCGTAAGTCGGAGCGGTAAACCGTTAATCGGAATAGCATTGTAGAACGCGGGAGCCCTTGGTACAGGCTGCTTCACGGCGAAACAGTTATACCAATGGGCTCTTCCGTGTGTCAACAATTCATGTCGGGTTTAGTGCGTATTTGGGCGTTCGTTCGATTCTGCGTCGTCACCACAACCGGCCTTGGCGGCTGATTCTGCAGCGATCTCACCTGCCATTACCTCCGGCGAATACACCAACGCAATGTCCAACACTTCGTCAATCCATTTAACCGGACGGATCTCCAGAGACTCTTTTATATTTTCAGGTATCTCTTTGAGATCTCTGACATTTTCATCAGGAATTATAACCGTTTTGATGCCTCCTCGGTGCGCTGCCAAGAGCTTTTCCTTAAGCCCTCCAATGGGCAGAACGCGGCCCCGCAGGGTTATTTCACCGGTCATGGCAACGTCGCTGCGGACCGGATTACGGGTTAACGCCGACACCAATGCTGTACACATACCTATACCAGCGCTGGGGCCGTCTTTTGGCGTCGCGCCCTCGGGCACGTGCACGTGCAAATCGTGTTTTTCGTGAAAATCATCGGCAATACCCAGCGCTTTAGCGCGACTGCGCACAACGGTTAATGCCGTCTGGATAGACTCCTGCATAACGTCGCCCAGCGAACCGGTTTTCACCACCCGACCTTTGCCCGGCGTAAGCGCACATTCAATGGTCAGCAATTCGCCGCCCACCTGGGTCCAGGCCAGACCGGTCACTTGGCCAATTTCGTTATTTTCTTCTGCCAGGCCGTATTTGAATTTCTGCACGCCAGAATAGTCTTCCAGCATCGCCGGCGTTATCGCTACCTGGCTCTTATCGCCGCTTGAGACGTGCTCACGCACCACCTTACGGCAGATCTTGGCAATTTCGCGCTCCAGGCCACGTACGCCGGCCTCGCGGGTGTAGTAACGCACCAGGTCGCGCAGAGTTTCTTCCGGAATATCCAGCTCTTTGTCACGCAGACCGTTGGCTTTTGTCTGCTTGGGCACCAAGTAACGCAGAGCGATATTCACTTTTTCATCTTCGGTGTAACCTGGAATGCGGATGATTTCCATCCGGTCCAGCAGCGCCGACGGAATATTCATCGAGTTCGAGGTGCACACGAACATCACATCCGACAGATCGTAATCCACTTCCAGATAGTGATCGTTGAAGGTGTGATTCTGTTCCGGGTCTAGCACTTCCAGCAGCGCAGAGCCGGGGTCTCCGCGCTGATCCATGCCCATCTTGTCAATTTCATCGAACAGGAACAGCGGATTTTTCACCCCGACTTTGGCCAATTTCTGCAGCAGCTTGCCAGGCAAAGCGCCAATGTACGTTTTGCGGTGGCCGCGAATTTCGGCTTCGTCACGCACGCCACCCAGGGCCATACGGGTGTACTTGCGATTAGTGGCACGGGCAATGGACTGCCCCAAAGAGGTTTTACCCACTCCAGGAGGCCCTACCAGGCACAACACCGGCCCTTTGATCTTCTTCACCCGGGTATGTACTGCCAGGTATTCCAGAGTGCGGGTTTTTACCTCGTCCAGACCATAATGATCTTCATCGAGTATTTCACGGGCCCTATCGATATCGTGGCGCACGCGGCTGCGCTTTTTCCAGGGCACCGCCAGCATCCAGTCGATATAGCCACGAACCACTGTGGCTTCCGCCGACATGGGCGACATCATTTTCAGTTTGTTCAGCTCGCTTTCTGTCTTCTTGCGGGCTTCGTCCAGCAGACCGGCGTCCTCCAGTTTCTGTTCCAGTTCCTCGAAATCGTTATTACCGTCACCCATCTGGCCCATTTCTTTCTGGATGGCCTTCATCTGCTCGTTCAGGTAATACTCGCGCTGGCTGCGCTCCATCTGCTTTTTGACCCGGCCACGGATGCGCTTTTCCACTTCAATCAGGTCAATTTCGCCGTCCAGCTTGCCCAGCAGAAGTTCAATTCGCTCACGGGTATCCAGCGCTTCAAGCAGCTCCTGCTTTTGCGGAATCTGCAAGTCCAGATGGGCAGCAATGGTATCCACCAAGCGCTCTACGCCTGTAATCCCGTTGAGCGCGCCAGAGACCTCGGCCGGCACCTTTTTGGAAAGCTTCACAAACTTCTCGAACTCTTCCATCAAGGTCTTGCTGAGCACTTCTTCTTCGCGCTCCGGCAAGGATTCTTCGTGCAGAATGCGGGCGTGTGCTATCAGGTAGTCACCATCTTCGATCTGTTCCAGCGCGGTACGTTCGTTGCCCTCTACCAGCACTTTCACGGTGCCGTCTGGCAGCCGCAGCATCTGCAGGATGGTGGACAGGGTGCCAATGTTGAAAACGTCGCTTACGCCGGGGTCGTCTGTGGCCGCGTCACGCTGGGCAACCAGCAGGATTTCCTTGCCGCGTTCCATCGCGGCTTCCAGCGCTTGGATAGACTTCTCTCGGCCCACAAAAAGGGGCACAACCATGTGCGGGAACACCACCACATCGCGTAACGGGAGCAGTGGGTAAACTTTCACGGTTTCTTCGGGTATCCGGGTCATAGGGAATCCTCTGACGGGGTATCAATAAAGAGTTTTAATAAGCATAACACCAATCATTGGGGCATCTGCGACATAAAAAAAGGGGCTAATCAGCCCCTTTTTCAATCATTACGCGGATTTGGCGAATCAATCGTCCGGCGCAACTTTGGCCATGTCGTTGTTGGCGTAAATCTTGAACGGTTCAGAATCACCGCTGATCACGCTTTCATCAACCACCACCTTGCACACATCCTGTTCCGACGGAATCTGATACATGGTGTCTAGCAGCGTTGCTTCCATAATCGAGCGCAAACCACGAGCACCCGTGTTGCGTTCTTTCGCTTTACGAGCCACCGCGCGCAGGGCCTCCTCACGGAAATCCAGTTCTACACCTTCCATTTCGAACAGCTTCTGGTACTGCTTGGTCAAAGCGTTCTTGGGCTCGGTCAGGATCTGAATCAGGGCGTCTTCGTCCAGCTCGGTCAGGGTCGCCACAACCGGCAAGCGGCCGACAAACTCCGGAATCAAGCCAAACTTCACCAGATCTTCGGTTTGAACATCTTTGATGATCTCGCCGGCGGATTTGATGTTGTCTTTGCTCGCCACTTCTGCTGAAAAGCCGATGGACGAACGCGCAGAACGTTGCTGTATCACCTTCTCCAAACCGGCAAACGCACCACCGCAAATAAACAGGATATTGCTTGTGTTCACCTGCAGGAACTCCTGCTGCGGATGCTTGCGGCCACCTTGGGGCGGTACCGAAGCCACGGTGCCTTCAATCAGCTTCAACAGCGCCTGCTGCACACCTTCACCAGACACATCCCGAGTGATGGAGGGGTTGTCAGACTTGCGGGAAATCTTGTCGATTTCGTCGATGTAGACAATGCCCCGCTGGGCCTTCTCGACATCATAATCGCATTTCTGCAGCAGCTTCTGAATGATATTTTCAACATCCTCCCCCACATAACCGGCTTCGGTCAGGGTGGTAGCGTCGGCAATGGTAAAGGGTACATTCAGCACCCGCGCCAAAGTTTCAGCCAGTAGGGTCTTGCCGCTGCCAGTAGGGCCAATCAGCAGGATATTGCTTTTACCCAGCTCGACATCGGCTTTACCCTCACCGTAGCGCAAACGCTTGTAGTGATTGTATACAGCAACTGCCAGCACCACTTTAGCCCGGTCCTGGCCGATCACGTACTCGTTCAGTGTTTCACGAATCTCGGCCGGTGTCGGCAGACGATCGCTGGCCTCTTCCTGAGCATTTTCCTGAATTTCTTCACGAATAATGTCGTTGCAAAGGTCAACGCATTCGTCGCAGACGAACACCGAAGGCCCTGCTATGAGCTTCCGGACTTCGTGCTGGCTCTTTCCACAAAACGAGCAGTACAGCAACTTGCTGCTATCGTCACCTCTGCCGTTTCTTTCGTCTGCCATTGAAATACCTCTGATCTCTGTTTGCCGGCGCCGATTAAAACGGAACCCCACGCCGGCCACGGATGGTGCGTGTTACCCAAGTATTATTTATTCGGTACGCGCTTATCAAGTACTGAATCGATCAGGCCATAGGCCTTAGCTTGGGTCGGATCCATAAAATTGTCACGATCGGTATCGCGTGAAATGGTTTCCAGATCCTGGCCGGTATGGTGCGCCAGAATGGAATTCAGGGTGTGGCGAATCTTGAGAATCTCACGGGTGTGAATCTCGATATCCGTTGCCTGGCCCTGATAGCCACCCAGCGGCTGATGAATCATCACCCGCGAGTTGGGCAGGCAGGCACGTTTGCCCGCAGCGCCGCCCGCCAACAGGAATGCACCCATGCTGGCCGCCTGGCCCACGCACAAAGTCGCAACGTCAGGTTTGATAAACTGCATGGTGTCATAAATCGACATACCGGCACTTACCGAACCACCCGGGCTATTGATATAAAGATGGATGTCTTTGTCCGGATTTTCTGATTCCAGAAACAGCAACTGTGCCACCACCAGGTTGGCCATGTGATCTTCCACCGGGCCTACCATAAATATGACCCGCTCTTTCAACAGGCGGGAATAAATGTCAAACGAACGCTCGCCGCGCGCCGTTTGCTCAATAACCATCGGCACCAGGGCGGCACTGGTAGACATTGCGGAACCGTCAATCGGCTTTTGCATCATGATGCGCCTGAACTCCTTATGAACAATGGGCATGGACTGTTATTACCACTTTATGTGGCCTGTAGCCACCACAGCCTATGGGCGTTTATAAAGCGGGCAACGACCACTTGGGCAAACCTAGAAAAAACAGCCGGACATGCCGACTACTTGCAATGATCGTTTGCGCCGGCTGCTAGCGTTCGCAACCGGCCAACCATCAACGCTGGGTTTGACCCGCCTGAATGGCCTCTTCGTACTTCATGGCCTTTTCAGTTATTTGGGCCCGACCCAGCACATATTCAACCACTGCGTCTTCCAGAACGGTAGATTCTATCTGGGACTTCTGCTCCGGGCTGCTGTTGAAGTGTGCAATCACTTCCTCAGGTTGTTCATACGTAGACGCAATTTCCTGGATCTTTTCTTCTACTTTTTCCGCGTCGGCGGTCAATTCGTTCTTTTTGACCACTTCCTGGAATAACAGCCCGGTCTTCACGCGACGCGTGGCCTGCTCTTCAAAGATTTCCTTGGGCAACTGCTGGAAGTCCATCTCGCCGCCGAAACGCTGAACCGCGTCCTTACGCACACGATCAATTTCCTGATCAACCAAGGACGCCGGAACGTCAAACTCCGTGCTGTTCAGCAGCGCGTCAACAACGTCATTTT
>NZ_AAXY01000045.1 GCF_000169375.1 Marinobacter sp. ELB17 | reverse complement strand
CGTTGTGGGCGACATACACGGCTGCTACCGCCTTTTTGATGGACACCCTGAAAGCCATGGCGTTCGACAAGAAAATCGACCGGCTATTCAGCGTTGGCGATCTTATAGATCGCGGGCTTGAGTCTTTTGAATGCCTTTCACTGCCCTACGAGCCCTGGTTCTTTGCAGTACGCGGAAACCACGAAGTTCTGATGCACGAAGCCATGAACGGCGGCGATGAAGTGAATTGGCTTATGAACGGCGGAACATGGTCGCTCGCACATGATCGTAACGACCTTCGCGTTCTAATCAATGACGTAATGGATAGAATGCCCCTCGCACTGGAAGTGGGAACCGCCAGCGGTCGAGTAGGCATCATCCACGCAGACGTAACCAGCGGGCAATGGGGCGAGTTTGATGCCCTCCGCGATGTATGGAGCCGAGAGCGGGTTGAGCGTTCAACAGGCAAAACCCTCGGCCCAGTGAAAGGTATCGATACGGTCTATGTCGGGCATTCCATCCTTAAAGAAGTGACCCGGATCGACAATGTGGTTTATCTGGACACTGGAGCCTACCGGACAGGAAACCTGCAAATCGTCAAAATTTCGGGAACGGCGTGACCTCATATACGCAAGGCCCGACAACGAAGTTAAAACCGCCAGCGACAACTTATTAGGAAAGCAAAACCCATGACCACCCAAATTTTTCTAAACCATCCCTCTCAGTTTGCCTTTGAAGCCACACCCATGAAATCTATCAGAGATACTGGCTTTCAAAAGCGGATTCTGGACTCGACTGAAGGTGCCAGCGTTGACCCCCACTTCCACATAGACCCAACGAAAACAGGTGGAACCCTGCTTATCGTAGACAGCAAGAACGCCACTTCCGGCGTTGAACTGTCGTTTAACAACGTCACAAGCGCCTTGCTTGCCACCGCACAACCTAACTTTGGTATGAGCGCGATATGGCTACTCTCGGGAACACTCGAACCCGCTGCCGCCAGCACTCTCATTGAAAAACACTTCGCGCTCCCCGAGTCGGTCAGCGACCTGATTGACGAAGCCGACCTGACCTACCAGATGTACTCGGAGATTGCCGTAGCGTCAGCCGGTGCAACCATTAAAACCTATGGCTCGGAGAGCCTGGACATAGAACTCATGCAAACCATGAGCAACGACAATGACGGCCCTAGCATGTAGCAGGGCCATGCCATAACAGGCCCAGCCAAAAAGCGCATGCGCTGGCGGACCTCAACGGACACAACCGGCGCACCGGCAAGTATTTACAAAGAGTGATCGCTATGACCACGCTCAAAAAGAAACAGATCGTTACGATAACCCCTGGCCCTGGCTGCGAACCCATTACGGCATTCATAAATGTATTGACCCCAACCCGAGCCGAGATTGTGTTTTCAAATAGCCACGAACTCCAATGGTTTAAGGCGAACCGCTGCACGACACCCCAAAAGCTGCTGACGCGACTGGATGCCAAGCCCCACGCTGGAACGCCCATTCCGAAAAACCTTCGTGTCTACATGGACCTGCAAAAAACCCCACAATCGTCCGCCAGCAAAGGGGACATCGTGGCGTTTCAACATGAGGGCGCCCACCACACCGGCCGCGTACTCCGAGGTGGAGTCAAACCCACCGTCAGCCTGACCGAACAACACATACTGTCCATTCCAGCCAGCCTGCTAATGCCAGCCTACCTACCCCAACCTGACAGCACACTTCAGGAGTGGTCAGTCACACAGTACACGGAGAAAGGATTGGGCAGGGACAGCCAAATCATCACCGCTAAAATAGCCCACAACGGCGTCGAGGCACTAAAAGTCATCAACCACGGCGATGGCGCACCCAACCAATATTTCGCCACCAGCAAAGCGGCAGGAACAGCGCACGAAGAACTACTGAAAGCCATCAATGCCTGCCTGAAACCTCTAAATATTAACGCTTTTGAAGTTGATGATCTGTGGATTGATTATGCGTGGCGCATACAGCCAACCGGCATGAGCTTTGCCAATTACATGACCACATTCGCAGAGGTGGTGAGCAGCCCAACAGAGTAAGCCAAAGGGCCCGCTCCGCAAGCGCGGAGTGTGCCTGGGTGATGGGAGGGCTGCGCCCGACCAACACTGATAAGCATAGGGGCAACGCCCCGACTTGAGAGCGATCACCGCTGGCAGAACTACCGCCAAAGCGAGAAGCGAACACGGAATAACAGGCCCCTGCCTGCCAAAAGAATATTTAAAAGGAGTAGCCGTTATGGCTCAGACCAAATTGACAGCATTGAAAGAGGCATGGAGACAGGAAGCCTACAGGCGAATCCTGCCCATCCAACAGAACCGAAGCCCAAGGAAACAACGCGCTTATGACGAATTGCTAGGTATAGGTGCCTTGCGTCAAACACACCGCTTGGTAACTGAGCGTGTGATGTGCACTGAACCAAAAGTGGCGAGACGCCTAGAAAATGTATCCGTTACCGCCGCGTGTAATCGCTTGTTGAAATTTGCAGCCGATTACGATCGCGGCACCACATCTACCCATAAGACAACTCAAGGAAATACAAAATGAGCGCATACGAAACATTTTTCGCAATCATTGCAGGTATTATTGCTATGGGAATAGCGCTTCCTATGCTGATAAGCACCCTTGTACTGGTGGAACCCCGCCAAGCTCGCATGATCTATTCGTGGGCTGGCGGTGAAGTATTAAGAACGATCACTGAACCTGGCTTGTACTTCAAGCTCCCCTTCCCACTTCAAAGCACTTCAGACAGAGTTTCATTAGCCGAACGCATCATAAAGGTTACCAACAGAGCCCGCTCCAAAGAGGAAGCCTTTTTCGATCTGGAAGTGAAGGCCGTCATGCAGATTCGCTCATCTAGCGTTATGGAAGCAACATTCAATCTGGAAAACCCTGAAGACCAAATTAAGGCATCGATCAGCGAAGCGGTGAAAGCCATTGTCCCCACGCTTGAGCTATCCGAGGTATACAGTGACCGTGAAAAAATCAGCAAAGCTGTCATGGAAACGCTGAACAAAATTTACGATATCCACGGTTGGGAATGCCTGCGAGTGATCGTGGAAGACCCCAAGCTGGACGCCAGCATTGAGGAAGCCTCCAATAAGCGGATAGAAAACCGGCGCCGCGCGGAAGCCGCGGAAGATTTCAAGCGGGCCATTTTCTTGGAGCAAACCGGTGAAGCCGAAGCGGACGCGAAATCACTAACCTTGCGAGCTGCAGCGGCCGGCGAAGCGAAAAATCTGTTTACCCAAGAAATGGTGAAATCCATTAAGGCGTTCCGCGATGCTTTCCCCGACCTTGACCCAAGCATGCTACTGCATGCTATGGACGGACTGGATCGGCGTGATTCGATTATCTCGGCCTCAAAAAACCCAGGCAGCGTGATCGTGGTGGATACAGCGTCCGACAAAGGGCAACAGTATGCCAGCATGGCGGCTTATGGCTCATCGATAAACGGTACATCACTGAGCAAACCGTCAGTTGAGACAACCGAATAACCCACAGCCGACACAGCCCTGTTATGCAGGGCTAGGCTATTTCTATCAGAAAAAGGACACCAAAATAATGAATGCACAAAAGCCCATTGTGGTTACATCAGTACTAAGCAACCATGAGGACGTGTAATGCTCGTTTTGGAGCCCGTAGCACGAGACAGCGATGGTGACTGGACGCACCCAGCTTTAACCAAATTGCTTGGAGATAGAGAAATTGTACCCGCCGATGAATGGGATATGTGGCTTGGTGAACACGGCATCGAAATTCAAACGTCCGAAATGGAATACGAGATACCCGCGGATCATCCAGCGTGGATTCGGCATTACGAGCAGGGCAACCCGGGAAGCCTTGGGTGGGAACCCGAGCAACCAGGTGCTGAATGGCACTTGCTCAGCATTCACGATACCGAAGATGGTCCGATTGCGATCTGGTACCGCGGCATCGCAGGGGAACAGGAACCCAAGACCAACAATGGAAACCCAGAATGAAGATAAAGCCACTAACAAAAACTGAGCGGGACTGGCTCAGAAAGCTGCAAAATGTCTTGAACGAATGTCCCTCAGATAGATTGGGCGCCTATACCGTCGGTGATGCTGACTTGCATATCTACGATTCTCGGTTTGAGAGCGAAATCAATGAAATCCTGGAGAACGGGAAAGGCGATTTTTGTCTGGCTGTATCCGATCTTGGAGCAGAACTGGGTTTTTTGACAACTCCATTTCCAGTGCATTCAACAGCTGGGTGATAGCTTTAGTGAAATTGCCAGTGGACTATGGAGACCCTGGAAAATTATATCGGGAACCCATTATGTGGAGGTTAAACCAGGCTTCATGCTTAACCGGCAATTGAGATATCACCCTGCGGGTATGGATTACTTTAACCAAGCCGGTACCCTCACCGTTGGACGGCACTCCAGATGCTTACATCGTTGGCAAAGCTATCTATTTAGGCCGACCACTAGGGCTGAGAGCAGCCCCACAAAACGTATACCGTAAAACAATTAAAAATACAGAAACCACTATTGACGTATATAGGCCAATGGCCTATATTACTAGCCAAGGATAAAACTCTGGCAATTAATAGAGCAATCTAATTTCGGTACAATGTCGAGAAAAGACCAATTATTGCACCGTAGCAGGGTATCCTTTGATCCATATTTTCTGACGCCTACACTGCCGGTCGACAAACCAGCGACCCTCGCAGCGCAGAACATGTACATCGAAGCGAGAGCGCACATGGATAGCACCGTAAAAATCAAATACCTGATCACAGATCGCGCCGCGAACGATTGCACCAATGTCATTGAGTTTGACCGCAGCGAATGGAATGCCATGACCCCAGGCCAGCGCGAAGATTCGGTGAAGGCTGCGGCCTTAGAGTGTTCTGACTGGCACTGGGATGAAACCGAGGAGGCCGACACAGCAGACCTCACGGTCAGCGAAGTGATCACTAAAGCTCCCTCAGGCGACTCCCGATGGTGGATGAACTTTCCCTTAATACCGCCTCAAGAATTGCTGGAAGCGTACCGCCAGCTGGGCGTAACTTCATTCCGCTCAGATGTGGCCAAAGAATCCCCGAAGACGACTAATCAAATCGACAACCACACAAGGACTACCTCATGAGTCACAACAGGGCAACCTTTGAAGATAAATTCCCTGTGCCAGAACACGTTGTCTGGAACCCGGAGTGGTGTGGCAAAGGCCGGTATGAGCCCGATAACCCCTTACTGAATCCGAAGGCTTCCAGTGACGCTTTTGCGCAGCACCAGCGTTGGATTGGCTGGCAGGCCTTCGCCTCGGCCTCGTTTGAAAACGACGAAACGGTTGCGTGGATCAGGCCCACATCAACGGGTGGCTTTGAGGGCCCATTACACGATTGCCAGATTGACGACGTGCGCAAGCGCAGTGGTGCATGGTCACCCCTCCACTTCAGCGTACCCAAAGCCGTTATTGAAGATCACCGGCGCCAGGCATTTCACCAAGGGCAGACTGAATTAATGGAACAATTCTGCCAGGTGATAAACGGCCTGCTAGACGGTGACCTAAAAGAGCGTTACGGACTTCTTGAGCCGTGGGCCAGCACTCACGAAAAATTGAAGGCTCACCTATCATCAGAACCCGGCGTAGACATTACGCACAAAGCAGAACGTTATGATGAGATTTTGGAGCAATCCAAATCACTGGGTTTCGATGACGTAACAATGGCTCTTGACGCCTTCCTGAAGCTTTCCAGCACCAGTGTCCCTAACGAAAGAGGCACAAACCGATACGGCTTGGATATGGCGTACTTCCGCGGTCTGTTCAACCGTGAACTGAATATTCGTTTGTCCGATTATAAACCCCATGAGTTAGCCAGAATGCTGGCCAGAGCCGCGAAGACTGCTGATGAAACCGTATTACGTGAGCCTGAGTTCAGTACCGGCGCGCCAGAGTTCGAGCCTGAGGCAACGGCGATGATACTCAACGGTATCCAGTGGTACAGAGATATGGATTGCCTGGGAGATCTGCCAGATGAAATGCTCGAACTTGTGGTTGGGAATAAAGTCAGTATTGATGTATCAACGGGCGAGGACGATGCGTGCAACAGAGTTTTTGGCGATATCGTCGAGTGGCAAGATGAGGGTCCGGACGGTGGTCGTGTGTGGCTCTGTACGCTGGATCAATTTAACTACACCACCGACGCGCCCAAAGCATGGCGTGACATCATAAAAGAACTTGCCGACAACCTGGAAAGCGAAATCGAATCGCGCCGGTCTAGCGAGCTGGCCCGGCGCATTGAGCGTGACCTGATCGTTGTTAAAGAGGCTCGGGCTTTACTTGATGCCAATGCAGGTGTGACTGCAGTGGTAGATGGACATCCCAAAATTGATCCGCGAGGTTTAGCGTACAAAGCCCTTGAGTTATGCAATGCAGTAGAAAATAAGGAAGAGTTTTCGCCTTCCAAGTTTGCCTTGCGCTGTTTAATGCTGGTCAATCAGGTTCGTAAGCTAGCGGCCACCGCAGTCACTGAAAGTGTTGATTGGATCAAGTGTAGCGAGCAGATGCCGACAGGAAAAGATGCGGATTACTTCGGTAAAGTATTCGCCTACAGCGAAGAAGAAGACATCGTTGATATCGTGGATTTCAGCTTTGTTATTGGCAATCCCAAATTAGTCAGCGATTGGGCACCAACACTGATAGTTCGCCCTCAACCACCAAGGGTTGAGCAATTGCATGTCGGAGCAAAATAATTACTGATACGAAAAAACTGTTGCACCTTTTCAAGCTAATGCACGGCGAGATGACCGGGGCGTGCAGTGCAGTGGTGATCTTCGACGACGAGAACACACCGATTGGCGTCGGGTGTGAAAAAGACGGGGTAATTTGTTGGGTCAGCAGCCGTGAAGATTTGGTGTTCAACTATGTGACACGAAATCTGCAAGAAAAACTGCAAAAACCCACAACGTCTGACAGCCAACACAACCCAAAACTGGTCGCAGAGGTAGATCGACTAGAGGCTCGTATCGCCAAAGCCCTTCTTTGGATTGAAGGCGACCTGCGTGATGTGATCCGGCAAGTCGACAACGCACCTCATACGTTCAACGACCTGTACGAGTGCGCTGACAAAATTGAAGCCGCCCTGCTCGGGCAAAAGGAGAACGATCATTAACGACACCAGATCTAAGTTTGAAGCCTGGGCTGCCATGCCGCCCCGCGAGTGGAGCCTTAACCGTCAGCCCAACACTTCGGCCTGGCCCGGACAGTACAAGTCCTACCATGTTCAGTGTGCCTGGGAGGCTTTAGCAGATCTTGGACAGCCACCTGGACAACCCTTTCCAACAGGTTGGCTGATTCGCCGTGTGGACGATCGCATCACCGTGCAACATCCGGAATTTGGCGGGTACTGCGCCCACCCTACCCGGGAGGACGAATCTGTTATTGCACCAGTGATTTTGTACCACTTAGTAAACGGCTTGCTTTCAGGCACCGGTCACCCAGACGGTATCAACGCAACCCGATGGAGCGACCGGTCAGGCGAGTTGTTCATAGATACGGTTGAGAAAAACAAGGAGGACCAGCTTGTTTATGCTGTCCGAAATCGCTCCGGCCTGTGTCTAAATCATCAAAGTGAGTGGGAGTACGAACCTTCACCCAGCGGCCGGGACAGCGTATTTCTTTCGCGATGCCGGTTCCATACGTGGAACGAGGCGACGGAAGCCCTGCACCAAGAGCTCATCAACATAAAAGTAGTAGGCGAGCGGGACCGCCAATCCCTAGCCGAAAGGCTTTTTACAGAGGAATAACAATGAGCCAATCAGAACGCGAGCGGTTTACCACGGCCATGGCCGGCAAAGCTGAAATGGATTGGTCGGAAACTGCGCAAGAGTTTACATCTACCATCACTCAACGTATGTGGGAGTCGTTTCAAGCCGCCAGCAAGGCTGAAGCACCCACACCATTGCTGGCGGAAGCCGCTCTGTCCGATCTGGCAAAACTGATTGCCCGTATTCGCGCCGACGCCATGCCCAATGGATTTGGCGATCTGAGCCGGCAATGCTGCGAATCCCTGCCGGCACTGGAACAAGCGTATTCCGTTTTGTCCGCCAGCAACGCGCTCTTGGAAATGGCTCGGCCGTTTGCAAAGGCCTTTGAGCGAACGCGATCCATCAACGACTGCAGTAGTGATTCAGAAACAGCACCTGGGATGCAGGCATTCTTGGACAACAACACGTGCACACCGGGGGGAACCACAACCGGAGAGTGGAGAAAGCTGGCGGATGCCTGCGGAGCACTGACCAAATCAACCATCAGTCAACCAAATAATTAAATTCTATATCAATAGGTTAGAACTAAGATGCCATCAGGTAACGCCGCTTACGGAACATCCAGTCAACCAAATTTGTAAAGGTGACAGCAGCAGAGCGAACCCTAGATACCGAAATTTTTCTAACCTAGAGGCGCGCTCTGAAGTACTGCAGTAGGATATGCGATAACTTATCGCAACATCGCTACCAATTGCCTCCCGTCCAGCAAGGTCAACCGGCCTGCCTTACGGGCAAACCGCTTTGCGGGCTCGCTGAAGCCGTTGGTAGCCACAAACAAGCCCGGCATTCGCTTATTCTGGCAGAGCTCCAAAAACTCCGAGATCATGCCCGCGGATACCGGGGCAGTGTATCGTTTTGCCTGGATTAAATGCCATTTCGAGGAAATCCGAACCATACCGTCTATCCCGCCATCGCCGGTCACACGCTGTATTTTACGCACTTCGGCCCCCTTCCCCCGGAACCCCTCGGTAATCAGATATTCAAAGCCGAAAGGCGACATTGACTGCAGAAGTTTAACGGTCACCTCATCAGACAAGGGCGCCTTTTTCAGCTGCTTGAGAACTACCGCAGCCTCTCCCTTCCAGCTCGTATGACGCTTTCGGCTGGCCTTACGCTGCGCCTGCGCTGACTTGGACCATTTAGGTTTCCGGCCGGGTCTCACGGCACACCAAAGAATCTTTAAGCTTAGCCAGGCCGCAAAAACCAGAAAGACCCAAACCCAAATCGGCACATAACCGTAAGCCCCGTCGACGATCGCATACCAGGCATACTGCAAATCGTACAAAACACTCCAAACAAATGGTTCAAATCTCACAAGGTCATCCGACGCAATCGCCCAAAAGGCAGTAATATCATGTTACATCATGCGATACTGATTGCCGGTTAATGACTGCAAACTGACAACCAAAGTGGACAAGGTGCGCCCGAGATGCCCGCTTACATATCGCGACCCAACACTCTTGGTTACGATAGATGCATATCAACAATTATTTACCACCAGCACTAGACTATGGATGCGCCAATGAACACCAAAATTCGACTGATGTACCCAGGTCCACACGAAAAAGTAGAAGACGCCATTATCCTAGCTGGCGAGATTACCGACCGGCAAATCGCCACCATCCAACAAAACCTGATCTCAACGTCAGGCGGAGAGCTTATAGCGCACCAAGTTGGCCTCCCCACGCTGTCTGAGAAAACCAGTGCCATGCGCAAGTTTCCGGTACCAGGTGATCACGCTTACTCAGTCCTTCCAGACTGGATTACTCAGCCCGAACTAGACATCAACCTGCACACACAAGATTCGCCCACCACAACCATGACTGTTGATGATCTGGTGGCTAGGATTGAAGCCGTAGGCCAGAATGGTTGGGACGTAAAAGCGGAAGAAGCTCGACTTAACCTTGACCCATTGGGACTGTCCGGCTTAAGAATGAACACCCGGATTGAACTGGAGTACCACACAGCATCCGATCGCAAAAGCGCGACGGTTATTTTGCCGGGAGCGATCACCCAAGAGCAGGCCGATGCCATTGAACAGGGTATGTTTGATGGTTTTCAAGTGATCGCCCCACAAGTAGGACTGCCATCTCTCGCTACAAATTTGTTTGATGAACAGGGCCGCAGTGCAAATAGTCACGATCACGTCCTCACAAGTCTAAGCGACTGGCTGACCAGCTCCCCTTTAGCAGAGAGCCTTCATACCACGGACGCCCCAACGCTCTACCTACCCATCGAAGACTTGGCCAAGCGGATTCAAAATATCGGACGCGATGGGTGGGATTTCGCGGCGGAAGAAGACCGCCTGGACATTCCAGCTGACGACTACGAATCACCTTCAATGTAGACGGTGCAAACTTATGCAAATGATTCCGAATAACGAGTTTGACGGTAACCGGCGCCCAGCTATGGAGGGTATAGAGTTGCCATGGCTCTCTAACGATATGCAGCAGGCTCGCGAATCCATTGCCCACCTGATAGTAAAGGTTAACCAGGCCTACGAGCTCGGGATTGTGGACGCCGCAGACGTAATCGACGGTGAGCTCGAAAGACTTTATGACTTCATGGACAGCGCTTTAAGCGATCTGGAAAGTGACGGGGCAATCCTATGCTCCGAGCTACACATGGAACTTACTGGATTCGCCCAACTTAACAGACAACCGGGTGACATCATCGACACCGAACACGGGCCGGTCGAAAACCTGGCGGCTTGCTACGATGAGGTGTTCGTCAGACCTAACCCACCGTTTGGACTGGATGCTTTCGAAGATAAAATAGCATTTCTGCGATCGGCAATAGAGGAAAGCGGCGGATCACCTGCAGGCCGGTCAGACAATGACGTTATGGATGCGGCTCGGGAAGCGTATCAAAGCATCGGGAAGGAAAAGGCATTACGCCGACCTGGGCGAAATCCATGTTACGAGCAGGCCCTGCTAAAAGCGGAAGCGGTGCTGCGCGGAGACGCAGGACGCGGCAAACCCTCAATAGTGGCCGGTGACGACAGTATCCGGCAGATGGGTGACCCCAGCGAAGTTGGCGAGAGCGGGTTTCCGTATGGAGTGTCTGATAGCGATGACATGGGTGACTTTGAAGACCACGATGGCGGCATGGCGCCAAGCTGAATGAACCGATAGACCAAACAAGGTCGCACACTGTTTGCGACCTTTTTTGCGCCTCGCTCACTGATGCATGTAAATATGGTATACCATACGATAACAAAGGCATGTGATTGCCACGCCATTTGCTTTCTTGGGGTATCAAAGAACCAACATTATGGCCGCCAAAAGACTCTCAGATTTGTTCACAGCTCCCACGTTTAAGCCAACCGCCGAACAGACTGCGATTGGTACCGCCGCAGCCACTGGCCGGGATCTCGTGGTTAAGGCGTACGCCGGCACTGGAAAAACCGCAACAGCGGTCGACACGGCACGATCGACAGGACGCCGCGGCCGAATGATTCTGTTTAACGCCAGCGCACGCCGGGATGCCGAATCGCGCATGCCACCGCACATCAAAGTATCCACTGGTCACGGCATGGCCCACGATCACATCGTTAAAACCAGCGTTTTGTACCAACGAAAACTTGAATATACGATGAACTGTCGCGGCAAGGCTATTCCCGCAAAGCTGATTGTTCAGCAATTTGCACTTGAAGATCGAGCAGACCTCGAGTGCACTGCAGGTCAGATAGCCGGTGCAGCACTGGCAACCCTCACCGCGTTCTTGATCAGCGATGCCCCGTCCCCAAGCATTGCCCACGTACCCCGTAAAATCGTACCGCTTGCTATGCGACTGGCAGACGATAGTGCCCGTGAAAACGAACTAAGCGGCCTATTAGCCGAGCTGGCGGGCCAAATATGGGGACGCATGCGCAACGAGCGCGATAGATTCCCACTGAGTCATGACGGCTATGTGAAGATACTCCAACTGCGAGAAATTGAGCTGAGCGAAGACAGCGAATTGTGGATTATGGATGAGTACCAAGACACCAATTTAGTCCTCGACGCCATCATCAGTCATCAAGCTGGTCAGAAGATTTTCATCGGGGACCCCTACCAGCAAATTTATTCGTGGCGCGGTGCTGTAAATGCGATGAAAACCAGAATAGAGGACGGGCTGCTGGTGATGCCGCTCTCCCAGTCCTTCCGCTTCAACCATCAAATTGCCGGCGCCGCAAACATTCTGCTCAGGTCGCTAGGTGAAACAGTTCCTCTCATCGGTCAGAATTATAATTTGCAGCAAATGGATTTGAGGCGCCACCACACAGTTCTGGTGCGCAACAACGTCACGATGCTGAGTGTGGCCGCCGAATATCAAGGTACCCACCAGTCGGTGTATGTACCGGGCGGGCTCACCGCGGAAACTCGCATTAAGGCTGAATCCGCACTGGCGCTTTATCAAGGTCGCCTGGACGATGTGCGCGTAAGTGCCCTTAAAAGTTTGGGTAGTTGGCATGCGTTTGAGGACGCTGCAAAAACAATGGGGCACGAATTCCCAGAGTACCGAGATCTCGTAAGTCTTATTCTTGACCATGGGAAGCATCTGACCGGCATTATTCAGCATTGCGCAAAGCCCTGGGATGAGGTTAAGAATGATCGCGGCCGAATTACCCTATTGACCGGTCACCGTGCTAAAGGCCGCGAATGGGCTTATACGCGATTGACCAGTGACCTATCTCTATCAGCGGCCGTTGTCGCCAAACTGAACAACAAGGCTGCGTTGTCCGAACAGGAAGTGGAATCCGTAAATCTTCTTTATGTCGCGATAACCCGATGTAAGAAAGGCATCACTCTGCCCAACGCCATTAAGCAAAACCTTCTTGACCTGGATGGCGGGCGCACAGATGACATTGCCGGCGACACGTCGAAAAACACGAATCAAAAAGAACGAATTTCCGAAGATGAAGCAAAAAGAAGAACGCAAGAATTCATAGCCAAACATCGAGTAAACAAGTCTTAATAATATTTCGAATACTCCAAGCGTATCTTCAATGAGTTCGATAAAAAAACGCAACTCTGATATATTCCGCATCCCTGATATCCTATTGACTTAATCAGATACTCTCACTGGAGAACGAAATGGCTAAAATTACCGAATACTACAAAAAGAAACAGCTGATGGAACAGCTTATTGATGAATTATCAAAACTCGAAGACGACGAAAGCTTGAAGAAAGATTTGGTGTTCGAGCGCAAGATTAAAGAGTTATTGGCGGATGAAGACAAGTCAGCCAAAGATGCCATGGATGTACTGCTGATAATCGATCCGACACTTGCGCCAGTCAGCCATCAAACTGGAAGCCAAGATGCAACCCCAAGCGGAACACGCCGGGCATTGAAAAAATACACCAACCCGCACACCGGTGAAGTTGTAAAAACCCGCGGTGGAAACCAAAAGACTCTTCGGGAATGGCGCGCAGAGTTCGGCGCAGAAGCGGTTCATTCTTGGTCTGAATAACGCTAAAACGTAGACAACGGGCTTCCTTCGGAAGCCTTTTTATTGGCCAAAATCAACGAAATTAAATAACCCGTTGACCAATATAGGCCATTGGCCTATTATCAGTATATCTTAAGATTGGCAACCGCCAGTCACGTGTACGCCCAGCGCCAAACAGGAGAATACGCCATGAGCATCCAGAAATCGCAATTCGCAAGCATGTTCAATGTAAAAGCGGTCAACAACTCTGACATCAACGTTTTTTTAGAGAAACACTTTCAGACTCATGCAGCCACGTTTGTAAAAAAGCTTATGGGCGCCACAGCTCAAACCTTTAGTGAAAGCCCGGGCCCGGATTGGACGTTCGCAGAAACAACTATGGGCAACCCCTTTGCATATCCAGAAAACCCACCCTCTGGCGAAACCCTTAAGATAAAGACCAGATTTGGTTTTGCTGAAGCTGACATGCCCAAAGAAGTTGTGGGTGTCATTACCAGTGCTCTCGCTATATTAATCATGGCCGAGAACGCTGATGAGCTGGGCATTAGCGATGACCTGATAAAATCGCTTATTGAGCACTATTACGGACTCATCTCTGCGGGCCAAAATATGGCCATAGCAGCGGGCTGCTCTGACGAATATTTCCACCTGACCGACTAATGCAACGCGAACCCTGGGTGCCATGCACTGCACTTATCCTCAAAGGCCAAACTAAATGTATGCTGACTTGTTTCTTATGTTCGTTATGCTCTTCATCGTCCTAGACGGCCACAAGTGGGTAGCCGCACGCATCGTGGGCCGTCCATACAGCGCACGAACGACAGCACCCAAACAACGCGAGGGCGACGTTTTCGTTAAGCCAAGCCGACCCGAAACCGATTAAATCGACCACCTTTTATTGGTTCGCTACTGGCCAACCGGCCAAGATATCAAGGGCAATCGCCTGACTCGGAGACATCACATGGCCAATACAATCACCAAAGTCGATAACAACACTTACAAAACCCAAGCTCGCGGTAGTCACATGACGCTGATACGCACGTCTGGCGGCTGGGAAGTGTGGACCACCAACGCCAGCACTCGTGCCTGGTGCGGAATGCCCGGTATCCGCCTTTTCAACAACCTTGCCGGGGTTGAAGCGCACTACAAATCATGGAAAGGAATCACGCAGCTGGCCAGCGATGAGAAAGCCCAGGTTAAGCCTTCCACTATTACGTTCCACTGACCTGACTATAAAGAGAGCCCTATGCCTTACAGCCGTGATCTCATCATCAAGAAACGCGCCGAAAACTCATTCATATATCCGTCATGCTGTCCGGGCCTTCGCCCGACGATCACCGGCTACGGCAACCTCATCCAGAATAACGAAAATGTGCAGTTGAGCGATTTTATTGGACGCGTAGCAGCCCAGGCACACACCGATCCCAAAGCAGTTAACGCAGCTAATCATCTGCAACGCTGGTTCGTCTTGATGGAATTGACGATGGATAGCTTCATCCGGCATGGCCAGTTCCCACAAACATTCAACTGGAAAGGCCTGAATTATGACTTTGACGCCTGTTTAGAAATACTGGGGCGCGAAGGCGTGAAGCGTGCCATTAAAGCGGGTAGTCTCGAAAAGATCCGGCATCAGAATGAAACCGCCGAAGTAAGCCGGGCAGCCTAAAACGACTCCCGGCAAAGCTGGCCCCATCAGACGCCAGCTGGGCCTGTCTTTAGCGTTCGACCCAGCCGATCAGCCCCACCACTGGTGTTGGAATTGAACGCTCTTATTATCAATTGGTTATTACGGATTTGCGACGATCAGGATGCTCTGAAAACCTCTTCCTTACCCACCCTGCGACTATGCCGCATTGAGCAGATCGGAGAGCACGCTTTTAGCTTCCTGAAGAGGGCCTGCGTCGAAGTGTTCACCGGTGCCCAGCGCGATGCCCCGGGTTTGGTCTTGGCGCTGGCCGCGAATTTCCACCACCGTCAGCTCCCACCGACCCCTGTTGAGCTTCTGGATTAAAGCACACCACTTCCCATCCGAAAGGCAGTCAATTTGATCCTTGTTCGGCTGCCGATAGGTTAGCTTCGCCATGAAGTCGATCTCCTAATGCTGTAGGATTTTTTTGCCAAAAAGGGTGACCGGGTGGCGGTTAGGTAGGCAGATAAGTGACGCCCGGGTCATAATTCAAAGTCGAATCGATTGATAGGTGAATGCTTCATCAACGATATCCTCAGCACTCATGTTTTCGTAT
>NZ_AAXY01000046.1 GCF_000169375.1 Marinobacter sp. ELB17 | reverse complement strand
TGCTGCCCGCAGCTTGTTCACTTATTTATCCACATGTTTGACGGTTGATTCCTGCTCTTTGTAGCGGCGAATCCGTAACACCAGCGGCAGCACTAACAGATTCACCACAGACAAAATCAACAGAAACAATGGAATACTCAAACCGGCAATTCCCAGCAGCAGCATACCCGCCAGCGCACTGACCACCATAAACAACGAGTTGATGACGTTCAGCGCGGCGATAATGCGGGCGCGTTTATGGGCCTCGGTGGCACTCTGAATATAAGCGTACAAAGGCACAATAAAGAGCCCGCCGGCGGCGCCAATCAACACGAGATCGACCAGCAGCCTCCAGTATTCAGGTTGGCTCAGTAACAACCACCAGGTGGTTGGTACGGCGCTGGCCGGCAGTGCAAAAAACAGATCGATACCCGGTAATGTTAAACCCAAGGCGCCCCAGGGCACGGGCGCCAGGCTGACACTGTGGTGGGTTAGCCGCTCACACAACACCGAACCACTGGCAATTCCGACAATAAACAGTGACAGCAACAAGGTAACAACGGTTTCATCGCCCTGCAGGTGCAGCCGGGCAAAATTGGGGAACTGGGTTAGATAGGCTGCGCCCAAAAACCAGAACCAGGAGATGGCCAATATCGCCAACAACACCGGACGCTGTTCCGCGGCCACCGCCATCAGACGCCAACTTTCCCGCAGGGGCTGCCAGCGCATGGGGCTCATTGATTTCGGTAATTCCGGCGCGACCGTAGCGGGTATTTGGCGCGCACTCAGGTAGCCCAATAGCGCCATAATAACCACAGCAAAGGCTATCAGCGGGGTTGCCAGGGGGAAACTGGCCAGTACGCCAGCGGCAATGGTGCCCAGCAGTATGGCCAAGAATGTGCCGCCGCTCACCAGACCATTACCACCCACCAGCTCGCTGGGCTCCAGCACCTGGGGCAAAATGGAATATTTGACTGGGCCAAAAAAAGCAGACTGAGTGCCCATCAAGAACAGCAGACACAGCAATACGCCGTACCAACCTTGCCACAGCGCTAACGCAGCCAAGGTCATGATGACGATTTCTGAGGCTTTCACCCAGCGAATAATGCGGGCTTTTTCGTGGCGGTCAGCCAACTGGCCGGCCAGCCCGGAAAAGAGAAAATAGGGCACAATGAACAAAAACGCAGCCAGATTAACCACCAGGTCCACCGGCAGGCCGGCCCAGCCTACGGTGGTAAAGGTGATCAGCAGCAAGAGCGCGTTTTTGTAAAGGTTGTCGTTGAAAGCGCCGCTGAACTGGGTCAGGTAAAACGGCAAAAATCGCCGCTGGCGCAATAGCTGAAACTGGCTCGAGCTGGTTTTGGGGCTGGCCAAAACGGTGTCTCCCGGATTTCGCCGGATAAGCCCGGGCGCTGCAAATTCAGAGCCGCTGGTCGGCGCCCGTTACAGTCGCCGCATCAGCCGGCATGGTTGGCTGTTCGCTGAGCGCCTTCAGCTTTTTCTCAACGGCGTTGGCAGAGCTGGCAAAGCGCGCCAGCAGATTGTACAGCACCGGCACAATGAACAGCGTCATGCTGGTGGCGAACACCAGCCCGCCCAGTATAACCACGCCAATGGCGGTACGGCTTTCGGCGCCGGCACCGGTGGCCAGTACCAGAGGAACAGCACCAAACACCGTAGAGATGGTGGTCATCAGTACCGGGCGGAAACGCAACACGGAGCCTTCCACAATGGCGTCGCGTACCGAATAGCCCTGATCCCGCAGCTGATTGGCAAATTCGACAATCAAAATGCCGTTTTTCGCCATCAACCCCAGCAGCATAATAATGCCAATCTGGCTGTAAATATTCAGGCTGATACCGGTCCACCACAGGGCCATAAGTGCACCGGTAATCGACAACGGCACCGACAACATGATGATTAGCGGATGAATCCAGCTTTCAAACTGCGCAGCCAACACCAGAAAAACAATCAAAAACGCTAAGCCAAAAGTGATAAAAATAGCCGATGAAGATTCCTGGAACTCTCGCGACAACCCGCGATAGCTCACCCGCGCTTCCGGTGGCAAGGTGTCCATCGCCAGGGTGTTCAGATAATCCAGCGCAGAGGCCAGGTCATAACCGTCGGCCAGGGAGCCACTGATCACCACCGCTGGCAGCCGGTCGATACGGCGCAAATCCGGATTGGCGCCGATTTCTTCCCAACTCACCAAAGCCTGCAAAGGCACCATCTGCCCGCCTTCCCGCGGGCGCAGGAAAATCTGGCCCAGGTCTTCCGGAGTAGCACGGTCAGCATCTGCGGCCTGCACCACCACATCGTATTCGCGGCCACGGTCAATGTAGGTCGTCACCTGGCGCGAGGCCAGCATGGTTTGTAGGGTTAAGCCCACATCCTGCACGGTAATGTCCAGGTCGGCAGCGCGTTCGCGGTCTATGTTTACCCGCAGTTCCGGCCGGGTCAGTTCGAAATCGGTTTCCAGGCTGAGCAGGTTGGGGTTCTGTTTCGCCCGTTCGATCAGTTCTTCACTCCAGGCCTGCACCGATTCGTAATCCGGCCCCGCTACCACAAACTCCACCGGCTGGCTGAAACCGCGCTGACCCAGGCCCGGCGGGTTGATGGGAATAACCCGCGCCCCGGAGATCTGGCTCATTTTTTGGCGGATCTGATTGGTCACATCCTGCTGTTTGATGTCACGCTCATTCCAGGGTACCAGGCCCATGATCATAAACCCGCGGTCTTCCTCACCGCGAAAGCCCACAATGGACAGCATCCGGCTGGCTACACCCTCTTCCAGGTAAGGCAACAGCTGAGCTTCAGCCTGGCGCACGTAGTGGTCGGTGAATTCCACGGTGGAGCCGCGGGGGGCGCTGACCGGCATGATGATGGTGCCACGGTCTTCGGTTGGCGCCAGCTCTTGTGGCAGCTGGGGGTAAATAGCACCGGCCGCCACCAGCCCCGCCAGCCCTAATCCCAACCACAAACCGGGCTGACGCAGGGCAAATTCCAATACCCGGCGATAGCCACTGGCAAGGCCATCAAGACTTTTTTCAACGACCGCCCAAAAACCCTTGGTCTGCCCGGCTTTGGGGCTAGGGCGCAGCCATTTCGAACACAGCATGGGCGCCAAGGTGAGCGCCACAAAACTGGAAAACACCACCGCGGCTGCCAAAGTAAAACCGAATTCGGCAAAAAGCCGACCCACGTTGCCACCCATAAAGGAAATGGGCACAAACACCGCCACCAAGGTAACGGTCGTAGCAATCACCGCAAACGCCACCTGGCGCGCGCCGTGATAGGCCGCCAGCAACGGCGCTTCACCGTTATCAATCCGACGCTGAATGTTTTCCAGCATCACAATGGCGTCGTCCACCACCAGGCCAATGGCCAGTATTACCGCTAACAACGTCAGCACGTTAATCGAGAAACCAAGAAAACCGAGGCCGATGAAAGCACCAATCACCGCGACAGGAATGGTCACCGCAGGGATCAGGGTAGCGCGCCAGGAGCGCAAAAACAGGAAGATGACCAGAATCACCAGGGCCACGGAAATGGCCAGGGTCGTTATGACCTCTTTGATTGATGCGCGAATAAACACCGATTCGTCA
Organism: Marinobacter sp. ELB17; assembly: GCF_000169375.1. Taxonomy (GTDB): domain Bacteria; phylum Pseudomonadota; class Gammaproteobacteria; order Pseudomonadales; family Oleiphilaceae; genus Marinobacter. The sequence continues at coordinate 11,761 of NZ_AAXY01000046.1, read as the reverse complement.
TAGCTTTCAGCAATCGACACTTCCGGGGGCAAGGATTCGCGAATCTGCGCCAGCTCCGCCTGTACTGCGTCGGACACCGCCACTGTGTTGGCTTTGGACTGGCGGATAATGCCCAGGCCTATGGAGGTTTTGCCGTTAGCACGCAGACTACCGGAATCGTTTTCCACGCCCATTTGCACATTGGCTACTTCACCCAGGCGCAGCAGATCGTTGCCGGAGCGACGCACCACCAGATTGCGGAACTCATCAACGGTGGTCAGCCGGCCTTCGGCGCGCACGGTAAAGTTACGGGTAGACGATTCTACCGAACCGGCAGGCAGTTCCACGTTGTTAGCCCGCAGAGCCTGTTCCACCTCGGCGACGGTAACGTCCCGCGCGGCCAGCTTCTCGCGGTCTAGCCAAACCCGTATGGCGTAGCGGCGTTCGCCACCAATACGCACATCCGCCACGCCATCCAGCACCGAGAAGCGGTCTGCCAGAACACGGTCGGCATAATCGCTCAATTCTGCGCTGTCCCACACGTCACTGCGCAGGGTGATCCACATCATTGGGCGGGCGTCGGAATCGGCTTTGCTTACCACCGGCGCGTCGGCTTCTTCCGGCAGCTGGTTACTGATGCGCGATACCGCATCGCGCACGTCGTTGGCGGCAATGTCGATATTGCGGCTGGTGTTGAATTCAATGCTGGTGCGGGATTCGCCCTGTTCGGTGGACGATTCAATAGCGCGTATGCCTTCGATACCGCTGATGGCGCCTTCAATCAATTCGGTAATCTGGGTATCCACCACTTCGGCGGCGGCACCGGTGTAATCGGTGCTGATGGACACCACCGGCGGGTCGATATCCGGGTATTCGCGCACCGGTAGCCCCATTAACGCAGCCAAGCCAAACACCACAATCAACAAACTCAATACTGTGGCAAATACCGGTCGCTTGATGGAAACATCGGACAGCACCATGACTTAAGACTCCCCGCCATCGTCTGCGCTTGCGCCTGAAATAAAGCGATTAGCAGGCAGCTGAGCGTCAGGGTTCGGCGACACCCGTTCGCCACTGCTCAAACGATCCTGGCCGGTTACAATAACCTCGGCGCCCTCCTCCAGGCCCTCAGTCACTTCTACCTTGCCCGGCAGACGCGCGCCCAGGCTCACCGTCAGACGCCGGGCGATGCCATCTTCAGCCACGAACACGTAACTGTTATCACCGCGCACGATCACCGCTTGTTCAGGAATCACCAAAGACTGGCGCTGTTGCAAAGTCAGGCTGGCCGACATGAACTGGCCCGGGCGCAGGCGACCATCGGCATTGTCGATCAACGCGCGCACCGCCAGCGAACGGTTGAGCTCACTCACCCGTGAATCCAGCGCCACCAGTTCGCCGCCAAATGACTGCCCTGGATAGGTCGGAGACTCGCCCTGCACTGTTAGACCGGCTTTGAGCTGGCCCAGGTAGCGTTCCGGCACCGAGAAGTTCAGTTCCATACGGCGGGTACTGTCGAGTGTCGCAAGGCGGGTGCCGGCGGTGACGTAAGCGCCAAGGCTGATATCACTGAGGCCAATAACGCCGGCAAACGGCGCGATAATTCGATGGTTTTCCAAATTGACTTTGGCCGCTACGCGCTGGGCCTGAAGCACGTCGGCGGCGGTGCGCAGCTCGTCCATCTGGGCAATGGCGATGTTGTTATTCGTGCTCAACTGGCGGGCCCGATCGTATTGGCGCTTGGCATCAGCCAAGCGAGCTTCGATAACCTGCAGATCGGCCTGAGCCTGGCGGTCGTCTAGGCGCAGCAGCAAATCACCTTCAGCCACCCGCTGCCCGGGTTCAAGGTTCAGTTGCACTACCCGGCCGCTGAGTTCAGTGGTCAGGGCAATGGAGTCTTCGGCCTGCAGGTTACCCACGGCTTTTACCCGGTCGCTCACGGTGGTGCGTTCCGGAAACGCCACGGCCACCAATGTGGGCGCCCGCTCGCGGGCACTCGCGGCACCCGCATCGGCGTTACTGTTGTAATACTGCACCAGCCACGCTGCCGCAAGAGCAGCTACCAATAGCATCGCCGCGATCAACCATTGCTTCATCATCGTTCAGCCTGTGTCTTTTTCAATTCGCTCGCAGTCATTCACGCTGCACTGGCGGTCAGGGTTGCTTTTGAATAACCAGAACGATCTCGCCCACATCAATCCCCCACTTACTCATGGTGGTTTGATTGATCAATGTATCCGGCGTTACCAGGTACATCCAATCGTCCATGCGCACCTCAAGGGTGCCATCACCGTAGGCCACCTCAAGCATATAGTTCATGTGTATGGCATTGCCCGACCAGCGCATGGTGCCGGCTTCGGTGACGTCACCGGCGGTGGCACGATAACTCTCGCCGTCTGGCGTTAAAGTCCATACCCGGGTTTGAACTTCGCCATCATCAAAGCGGAACACCTCGTCTAGCGTGCCCACGCCTTGCTCGGTCCATGATGCCGTGATGTCCGCGTCAAAGGTACGAATAACAGCGCCAGACCAGTTTTTGACCACACCGCGGGCAGACAGGTTGCCAGCGAAGAATTGGTCGGGTACCAACGCCGGTGAGCGATCTTGATAATCATCCAACGATGGGCCGGCACAGCCGCCAAGTAGAAAGAACGGTAGCAGTATCCACAGTCGATTCCAGCCCCATAGACGGCTGAAATTCAAAATTTTCATCATTTTTACACTCCCTGGGACTATGGCGTGGTGCGGCGGCCGCGATATAGCGACCACCGCAAGAATAGCGCTCAATTGGGGAGATTACGCTGGCGCCTGGGGTTCCGATCAGATTTCGGTGGGCGCCAGAGTTTCAAAACAGACCGGCGTTAAGCCAAAGATGAGAAAATATGGCCAGCACGTAGCCCAAGGCAATAGCCGGAGTCCAGCGCAGGTGACTCATAAAGGTGTAGTGGCCACGGGCCTGGCCCATCAGTGCCACACCGGCAGCCGAGCCAATAGACAGCATGGAACCGCCCACTCCCGCTGTCAGGGTAACCAACAGCCACTGGCCGTGGGACATGTCAGGGTTCATCGACAGCACCGCGAACATCACCGGTATGTTATCCACCACCGCCGATAAAATACCCACCGCAGCGTTCGCCAGGGTGTGGTTCCAGCCGGTGTAAATAATGGTGGAAATTTCGCTCAGGTAACCGATGTAACCAAGACCACCCACCGCCAAAACCACACCGTAGAAGAACAACAGGGTGTCCCATTCAGCACGGGCAATCGGGTTGAACACGTTAAACGGCAGCGCCTTGTCCAGGCGGTTCAGCAGGCGGAAATCCTGGTGCACTTCGGCCCGTTTGCGTTCGTTTTCCACGTGTTTTTTGAACGTCTGGCCCAGATAATAACCAAATATCTGCAGGTATCCCAAACCCATCATCATGCCCACTACCGGCGGCAAGTGCAGAAAGTTGCTGCCGCAAACAGCGGTGATAATAGTCAACAGGAACAGGGCAACGCAGCGGCGGGCACCGCGTTTCATAATGACTGCTTCCGTCGCCGGGTTTGGCATGTCATTGGGGATGAAGAAACTCATGATAATCGCAGGCACCGTGAAACTGACAAGCGCCGGTATAAACAGGTCAAAAAACTCGGCGAAATTAACCACGCCCTTTTGCCACACCATCAACGTGGTGATGTCGCCAAAGGGCGAAAATGCACCACCGGCGTTGGCCGCCACCACAATGTTGATACAACCCAGACTGATAAATTTTGGGCTGTTCTCACCCACTTTTAGCAGTACCGCGCACATCAGCAAAGCCGTAGTCAGGTTGTCGGCCACCGGCGATATACAAAATGCCAATACACCGGTAATCCAGAACAAACTCCGGTAACTAAAACCTTTGCCAACCAACCAGGCCCGCAAGGCATCAAACAGCTGGCGCTCTTCCATAGCGTTTATGTAGGTCATCGCGACCAACAAAAACAGCATTAGCTCGGAAAATTCCAACAAGTTGTGGCGTAGTGCCACCGCAGTGCTTTCGGTATCACCATTGGCAACGTAAACCGCGGCTATCGAAAACCAGATTAAACCCGCGGCTATCAACACCGGCTTGGATTTTCGCAGATGCAGCTTTTCTTCCATCATGACAAAAATATAGGCTATTACGAACAGCATAACGGCAATATAACCGACCGGATGGTTGGTCAGATCCATGGTTTCAGTCGATGCGGCAAAGGCAGAACCGCTAAAAGCAAATAGGGCAAAAAATACACTGAGAAGGAATACCGACCACCGTCGGGCAGCCGCAGTTAGGGGGAGTGACATTGATAGGAACCTGAACGTGTTCTTGGATTTTGGTAATTTAAAGTGTGCTTTATTAGAGCGCAAAGCGGTTGCAAAGAGCTTGATTGATGTTGTTTGAAGCCGCTTTTTCGTTAACTACCCATTGGTTTGCATAGTGAAGATATAGGCAATTTACACTCGGCGCCGTACCGCTATCTGCGGTAACGGCGCCGGGCTTATCCTCAAGGCTCGGGCAGGTCGGTCACTGCACCGGTCGACGCCGAACTCACGGTGCGCGCATACTTGGCTAACACACCGCGGGTGTAACGCGGTTGCGGTTGCTGCCAGGCGTCGCGACGGCTCTGCAGTTCGTCGTCACTGACATTTAGCTCAATAGTGTCGGCCACGGCATCAATCACGATTTCGTCGCCGTCTTGCACCAAGGCAATAGGGCCGCCATCAAACGCTTCCGGCGTAATGTGGCCTACGACGAAGCCGTGGCTACCACCGGAGAAACGACCGTCAGTTATCAAAGCCACATCGCTGCCCAGCCCACGGCCCATAATCGCCGAGGTGGGTGACAGCATTTCGCGCATGCCGGGGCCGCCGCGTGGGCCTTCATAGCGGATAACCAGCACATCGCCAGCCACCACAGTGCCGTCCAGAATTCGTGCTTGGGCTTCTTCTTCCGAACCAAACACCCGCGCCCGACCTTTAAAGTGGGTGCCTTCCTTACCGGTAATTTTTGCCACGGAGCCTTCCGGCGCCAGATTACCAAACAGAATGCGCAGGTGGCTTTCCGCTTTAATGGGCTGGTCCAGAGGCATAATGATTTTCTGGCCATCGGCATAAGGTTCTACCGTGGCCAGGTTTTCGGCCAGAGTTTTGCCGGTTACTGTCAGGCAATCGCCGTGGAGCATGCCGGCGTCTAGCAGCATTTTCATGAGTGGCTGGATGCCGCCAATGGCCACCAATTCGCTCATCATGTAATGGCCGCTAGGGCGCAGATCCGCCAACAATGGAACCTTTTTACCAATGCGAGTGAAGTCATCCAGGGTTAGCTCTACACCCGCCGTGTTGGCCATACCAATCAGGTGCAGTACGGCGTTGGTGGAACCACCCAAGGTGATGATCACAGTGATGGCGTTCTCAAAGGCGTGCTGAGTCATAATGTCGGAAGGTTTGATATCTCGATCCAACAGATTCATGACCGCGGCACCGGCGGCTTCGCAATCGGCTTTTTTGTCATTCGACACCGCATTCTGCGCCGAGCTGCCGGGCAGGCTCATACCCAGTGCTTCTATGGCCGAGGCCATGGTATTGGCGGTGTACATGCCGCCACAGGAACCGGGGCCGGGAATGGCGGTTTCTTCAATATGCTTCACTTCAATCAACGACAGTTCGCCTTTGGCATGGGCGCCCACCGCTTCAAACACTGAAATAATGTCGGTGTGACCTTCACCAGGCAAAATAGTACCGCCATAAACAAACACGCTGGGCCGGTTAAGCCGCGCCAGGCCCATGATGCAGCCGGGCATGTTTTTGTCACAGCCGCCAATGGCAACCAGGCCGTCAAAACCCTCGCAACCGGCCACGGTTTCAATGGAATCTGCGATGACTTCCCGCGACACCAGGGAATACTTCATTCCTTCGGTGCCGTTGGCAATGCCGTCAGAAATCGTAATGGTGTTAAAAATAACGCCTTTACCACCGGCCTGGTCCGCACCCTTACAAGCAATGTCGGCCAGCTCGTTAATGTGGCTATTACAGGGGGTAACCATACTCCAGGTGGAAGCAATGCCGATCTGCGGTTTGCTGAAATCTTCGTCGTTAAAACCGACGGCCCTCAGCATGGAACGACTGGCGGATTTAGCCACACCGTCCACAACCGGAGCGGAATAACGGCGGCGAGGGTCTTGGGGGGTATCACTCATGGCGCTGTGTCCTTGTTTTTGTCGTCCTGTCGTTGCGGGTGACAGGCGGCTTTAAGAGGGTTGGCCCGCAAGTTTACACCAGGACTCCACAGCGCTGAAATATTACCGCGGCTGACGGCATAACATTAGTCATACTTTTGTCAATCAGCCAAATGCCGTTTCCGGCTTTTTACCCAGCAATTTCAATATAATCGTTAAAGGAAAAAGCCGGTAAAAGCGGACTGCAGGTGCGAAATAAATACGGACCCGGTTGCACGAATACCCGGGCTGTTATACTGATTGGCATATTTTCGACGCGTACCAGAGAGCCATGCCAACCCAATATACTAACCTACACTGCCCCTGCGGCAACCAGACACCCTACGCAGACTGCTGCCAGCGCTATCACGACGGAGCCATTGCCAGCACACCCGAAACACTAATGCGGTCGCGCTTTACCGCGTTTGTGCTGAAACTCGACAGCTATTTGCGCGACAGCTGGCACCCAAGCACACGCCCGGTAAAACTTAGTCTGGACGACTCACCCGACTGGGTGTCGCTGCACATTCTGGACGGTGGCCAAACCGGTGACAGCGGGCAGGTGCATTTCCAAGCCTTCTACCGGTTGAATCCGGGTTGGGGCTACCTGCAAGAACACTCGCAGTTTGTGCGGGAAAATGGCCGCTGGTATTACCTGCAGGGTGAGCCCCACGAGGGCATTTTGAAACCCGGTCGCAATGAGCCTTGCCCCTGTGGCAGCGGCAGGAAATTCAAGGCTTGTTGCCAATAAGCAGCCTGGACATCTGAAATGGAGCCAATGGCCGACGAGTCAGTGTCGTAACAGAGCACTGAGCTCATCAATGGCTTCGGCCCAATCGCTGTCGTCTTCCAAACCTTCTCGTAAAAACTGAGATTGGCCCAGGCTCCAGAAATCTGCATCTGCCAGCACAACTTCGGGTGGCAGTGGAGAATGCTGGCGCACAAACTGCTCCATGCCGGCATCATCCGCTGCCAGGCCTAACTGCTGAAACAAGGTAGAAAGGATGTGTTTGCTGGTATCCATAAGCGGTCTCTCCCTTGGCGAAATCAGATTAGCACTAAATTTCAGTACATTTTCTGCAAATATTCAGTGAGGATGGCGCACCGCTTATTACTGTAGCTGGCGAATGACTCATCGAAAAGCGGTTCAGGAAAACGCAATTTTCTATAGGTATATTACTTCCCGATACAAAACGATCCAAAAATCTTGCCCAAAAGGTCATCCGGCGTTATCTGTCCGGTAATCTCTCCCAGTGCACTCTGCGCAGCGCGCAGATCTTCCGCTAGCAGTTCACCGGCGCCATAACCTTCAAGCTGAGTCTGGCCTTGAACCAGAAATTCGGCAGCGCGTTCAAGCGCGTCCAAATGGCGGCGGCGAGCCAGAAACCCGCCCTCAGTGGTGCTCGCGAAGCCCATACACTGCTTTAAGTGATCCCTGAGTGCGTCCAAACCCGCGCTGGACTTGGCTGCCAAACGGATCACCGGGGCCTGCTGCGGGGATAGTTCAATTAAACCTACGCTTTCACCCGACAAATCCACCTTGTTGCGGATTACCGTAATCGGCGCGGCAGCTGGCAGCTGGTCAATAAAATCTGGCCAGATTTCATGGGGGCTGGTTCTATCGGTAGTGGTGGCATCCACCATGAGCAGTATGCGGTCGGCCTGGCGAATTTCATCCCATGCGCGGGCAATGCCAATCTGTTCCACTTCGTCTGGGCTATCGCGCAGGCCGGCGGTGTCGATGATGTGCAGCGGCATGCCGTCAATGTGAATGTGTTCCCGCAATACGTCACGGGTAGTGCCTTCTATAGCGGTCACAATCGCTGCCTCACGGCCGGCAAGGGCGTTCAGCAGGCTGGATTTACCGGCGTTGGGCCTGCCGGCGATCACCACTTTCATGCCATCGCGCATAATAGTGCCCTGCTGGGCTTCCAACATGATGCCCTGAAGTTGGTCTCGCAGACTCTGGAGATCAGTAGCGACTTTTCCATCGGCCAGAAAATCGATTTCTTCTTCCGGAAAATCGATAGCGGCTTCCACATAAATCCGCAGGTGGGTAACAGCGTCCACCAGCGTTTCAATACGCCGCGAGAACACGCCTTGCATAGAACGCACCGCACATCTGGCTGCCTGTTCCGAGCTGCTTTCAATCAGATCGGCAATGGCTTCTGCCTGGGCAAGGTCGAGCTTGTCATTAAGAAAGGCACGCTCGGAGAATTCTCCAGGCCTGGCCAGCCTTGCACCCAGAGCACACACCTCCCGAAGCAGCAGGTCCAGAATAACGGTTCCACCATGGCCCTGGAGTTCGAACACGTCTTCGCCGGTGAATGAGTAGGGGTTTGGAAAAAACAGGCCAATACCTTCGTCTATCAGTTCGTCTTGGCTGTCTTTAAACGGGCCGTAATGGGCATAGCGCGGTTTGGGTGCGTAACCGAGTAGGCTGTGGGCAATAACGGTCGCCTGGGGGCCAGAAACCCGCACAATGCCGACGCCGGCTTGGCCGGGTGCGGTGGCGATGGCTGCAATCGTTTCTGTGGGGTGATTCATGGCCGCGACTCCAGGTTAATATGAGCGGGATAGGATGGTTTATAACACTTGGTTTCCCAGAGTACTAAAACAACAAAGGCCCCGTAACGGAGCCTTTGCTGAATAACCTGACTGATTAGATTATGAGTGCTTTTTTTCCGCCATTTGAGCTTCAATCTTGCGAGTAATGTACCACTGTTGACTGATAGACAGAACGTTGTTCACCACCCAGTACAGTACCAGCCCTGCCGGGAACCACAGGAAGAAGATGGTGAATACGACCGGCATCAACTTCATAATTTTCGCCTGCATGGGGTCTGGCGGCGTGGGGTTCAGGTGCATCTGCAACATCATGCTGGCACCCATGATAATCGGCAGAATGAAGTACGGGTCCATCACCGACAAATCGTGAATCCACAGCGCGAAAGGTGCGTGGCGCAGTTGCACGCTTTCAAACAGAACCCAGTATAGGGAAATAAATACCGGCATTTGCACCAATATGGGCAGGCAGCCGCCTAACGGATTAATTTTCTCACGCTTGTACAGCGCCATCATTTCTGTAGACATACGCTGGCGGTCATCACCGTACAGTTCTTTCATGCGAGCTAACTTAGGCGCTACGGCGCGCATTCGTGCCATAGAGCGGTAGCTGGTTGCTGACAAATGGAAGAACAGGCCTTTGACCAACACGGTCAGCAGTATGATCGACACACCCCAGTTACCGATGATGCCGTGGAACCAATTTAGCACAACAAACAAAGGTAGCGAGATGAAGAACAGCCAGCCAAAGTCCACAGTACGGTCCAGGTTTGGAGCTACCGTTTCCAGCCGGTCAATAATTTTTGGGCCAACGTAGGCCGATGCGCCCACTTCAACAGTTTCGCCAACAGGTACGTTAGTTGCTGGATAGACAAAACCCATAACAGCTAAAGGGCCGCGGCGGGTGGTTTGGAATTGGGCCTGTTGGTCTGGCTCGGGCACCCAGGCTGTCAGGAAATAGTGCTGTAGAAACGCCATCCAGCCGTTGGTGACAGACTGATTGATCGGTTTGTCTTTCAAATCGTCAAAGTCATACTTTTCATAAGGATCTTCAGGCGTGCTGACGACTAATCCCAAGAAAGCTTTGATACCCATGCTGTTCTGGGACGTTTGATCACCGGCCTGGTCACGCACAATCTTGCCGGTAAAGTTCGCTTGCCACTCATTTTCTGACCGGTTATCGATCAAGTAGCGGATATCAATCTGGTAGTCATCACGGTTGAAAGTGAAGCGTTTGATTATATTTACGCCGCTGTTAGTGGTGTAGTTTAAATCCACTGCAAGCTGATTTTCGCCTTCCGCCATCTGGTAGCTATTTTGAGTTGAGCTGTATACCGGTGCATCGCCATTGCGGCTGTTATCCGGGCCATCGCGACCTATCAATCCGCTTTCCAGCACGTATAACCGGTTTTGGGTATTCGACAGAAGCTTTAATGGCTCGTCGCCGTTTAGTTCTCTGTCATATTGCAGAAGGGAGCTGCTGACAAGATTACCGCTGACTTGGTCTATGGTGATATCAAACACATCGGTTATGACGTGAACGTACTGATTGCTAACGTTATTAACGTTATTTGTATTGCTTAGTGACGTTTCGCTTTCCGGTGTGGCGAACTCACCGGTGCTGTCGGTGTTGGCGTCGCCTGCCTCCGGCAACGTCATGGTGTCGTTGTTGCCAGCGGCGGAAAAGTCCACCGGCTCGCTGGTTTGAGCAACTGGCACAGGCTGGTGATAGTCCTCGTTCCAGGCGAGTACCATCAAATAACTGACAACTGCCAGGCCGGCAAAAAGTACGATGCGTTTGATATCCATAAATTTACTGTCTGGGTTCGTGAGTTGTTGGAACTTGATGATGCTTGGCAGAACAGGTGCCCGGAACCGGATCATAACCGGAACTTCCCCATGGATGACACCGCAGCAATCGTTTTAGCGCGAGCAAAGAGCCTTTAGCGGCGCCGTGCTGGGTAATAGCTTGAGCAGCGTAATCTGAACAGGTGGGGTAGTAACGGCAACGGCTGGGCAGCATAGGGCTGAGACAATACTGGTAAAAACGAATGGGCAGTAGCAAAAGCTGGCGCATTATTCCGTTCCTTTTGCTTTGCCAGATGGTGTAGAGGCTACGGATGCCGGGGTAGATTGCAGCTTGCTGTATTTGCGTTCCAATCGCTGCCAGAGATCGAGCAGGGCTAGATTGACTTGATTATTGTCTAACTGAGCCAAGCCCTGACGGCCAAGAACAATGATATCCAGTGCCGGGAGTTGCTGTTTCAACCTAAATGTTTCACGAATTCGGCGCTTAACACGGTTGCGCTGTACAGCCAGCTTCAGGTTCTTTTTTGCAAATATAAGACCGATTCTGGCATGTCCCAGAGAATTGGGCGTTGCCAGAATCAGAAAATTCCGGTGCGGAACTTTCAGTTGCACGTCATCGAAGACTTTGCCGTAATCAGCCGGTTTGAGCAGGCGATGCGATTTCGGAAAATTCAAAGCCTTCATGAGGCAGACCAAAAATTATGCAGACAGACGTGCGCGACCTTTTGCACGACGGCGGGCCAGAACTTTACGACCATTTGCAGTGGCCATACGGGCACGAAAGCCGTGAACGCGCTTACGCTTCAGTACGCTTGGTTGAAACGTTCTTTTCATGGGAATGATCTCACAATTCTGGATTAGGAATTCAGTCTGTGGTTGGAAAATGAACAACCAAAACAGGAGCGGTATTCTATGCAAATTTCGGTGGGAATTCAACGCTAATAAACGGGTTGTTTTTATGGATGCTGGAATAGGCTCAATGGGCTTGGTTAATAACCTTTTTCAGCTGGTGCTTCGTTCGAGCAAAAAACCTGGAAACACGTTTAGCTAACTGTAGTAATTGTTCTTTTATAATTCTCTTTAAAGATTGAATACTACTGTTATTACGTAGGCCTTTTTCTGTGGATAAGCGATTTAAAACGATAGAAATCATGAAGGTGTCCAGTTGACGAAGGTGATAATAAGTGCC
>NZ_AAXY01000047.1 GCF_000169375.1 Marinobacter sp. ELB17 | reverse complement strand
TATCCACCGCGCGCGGAAATTTATCCACGATCATTGCCCCGCCACCGACAGCGGTTCTATGCACGATGTCGGGTGTCGTTTGCCCCAAGGACTGGTGCGGGCGCTCACCGTTATAAAAGACAAAGTACTTCGTCAGTCCGACCAGTAACTCGCCCATCGTAGCGTAGCCATTGAGATACACATCCTCATGCTTGACGCTGCGCCAGAGGCGTTCGACGAAGATGTTGTCGAATGCCCGCCCACGCCCATCCATGCTGATGACAATGCCCTCACGGGTCAGCACGTCCGTGAAGACGGCGCTGGTGAACTGTGCGCCTTGATCGCTGTTGAAGATTTCCGGCCGACCGTGGTTGCGCAATGCATCCTCTAGGCAATCGACGCAGAACACCGCTTCCATGCTGTTGCTGATCCGCCAGCTGAGCACCCGGCGCGAGTACCAGTCGATAATGGCGACCAGATAAGCGAAACCATGCGCCAGGCGGATGTAGGTGATGTCCGTGCTCCAGACCTGGTTGGGTCTGACAATCGGGACGCCGCGCAGCAGGTAAGGATAGATCTTGTGTTCAGGGTGTGGACGGCTGGTATTCGGCCCCGGCGCCATGCCGGCCAAGCCCATCTCCCGCATCAGGCGTTGTACCCGCTTGCGATTGACGGTGTGACCCGCCACCTTGAGGAATACGACCATCTTGCGGCTGCCGTAGAATGGGTGTCTGGTATACTCCTCGTCAATCAGGCGACCGAATAGCAGGTCGCTTTCATCGACCGGCTTGGGCCGTTGCTGCGCATAGGCTGTGGCGCGGGATACGCCGGCCAGAATACATTGCTGAACGACGCTGACCGCAGCACCTTGGCTGATCCAGGCTTGCCGCGTCATGACTGGCTGACCCCAGACTTTTTTTTGAGCCAATCCAATTCCACCTTCAGCTTGCCGATCTCGCTGTAGAGCAGTTCTGGCTCCCGGTGGGCAGCCAGCGGCTTGGGGCCGCGCTTGCCTTCAAACAGGGTCTTGGCTTGCTCCTGTATCGCTTTCTTCCACTGACCAACCTGAACTGGATGTACGCCGTATTCCTGGCCAATCTCGTTGATCGTCTTTACGCCTCGTACGGCTTCCAAGCCAACCTTCGCCTTGAACTCCGAGGTGTGTACCTTCCGCTTCTTCGCTTCGCTCATCGTTGCTAATCCCCTTATGACAAAGTACAGCTTAAACCTTTGTCTTGAAAACGGGGTCCACTATAGAAAGTATTACGTGTTTGTGTTGACCCCGATCGTTTACCCTTTGATGGAGTGGATGAGGATAGACAACATGTTGGGCTATCAAAAGATTACTTCGACATTTTTTCGCACATGTTGGGCATCCAAATGGTTGTGCCAGAAGTCCAGGACTGGAATGACCTGATCAGCAAGGCTAAGAGCCGCGAATGTGATGTGGTTTCTCAGATCAACGCCAGTGAAGAGCGACAATCTTTTCTGGATTTTACGACCCCGTATTTTTACCTGCCTTTAGCCGTTGTAACGCGTTATGACAGAATTTTTGTTGAGGAAAGCCTTGAGGGTGCCGGGACCCAGTTTGCGGTGATCAAAGGTGATATCGCGATTGATAAACTCAGGCAGCGTTACCCCGGTGTCGTGCTTGTTGAAGTTAAAAATAATATCCAGGCGATGGAGCTCGTTTATGCAGGAGATGTTTTTGGCTATATTGGAGCGCAGGGCGCGGTTGCCTTTGCCATTCAGTCCCTTAATCTGAATAAATTGGCGGTAACCGGCAGTCTACCGCTTCGGTATGAGCTCTCTGTTGCCACTCGTAATGATGAGCCGTTACTGGGAAGCGCGTTTGAAAAGGCCGTTCTTCACCTTGACCCGAAAGAGGGGCAAAGTATCCGCGATAAATGGATTGCGATTACGATCGAGAAGGTGACTGACTATACTTTGTTATGGCTGACCTTACTCGTACTGGGAACAGTGCTTATCGTTTCTTTATACTGGAACCGTCATCTAGCCCAGGCAAACAAGAAAATTCGCGACACGCTTAATGATTTGCATGAGGTGCAGGCTCAACTTGAAAATCAAAACAGAATGTTCAAACGGCAGTCGATTACTGACGCTCTTACGGAAATTTACAATCGTCTTAAGCTGGATGAAGATCTTTCTTATGCCATAAAACGGTCTAAACGCACGAAAAGTGAATTTTCCATCATCTTGTTGGATATCGATAACTTCAAGCTGGTGAATGACCATTTTGGTCATCTCGTTGGGGATGAGGTACTGAAATCGTTTGCTTCTCTGCTCGTTAGCTCCATTCGTAAAAGCGATATTGTCGGGCGCTGGGGCGGTGAAGAGTTTCTTATCATCTGCCCTGACACGGATCTACAGGGTTGCGAGAATCTAGCCGAGCAAATCAGGAAGCGAATTGCGGAACACGAATTTCCTGAAAAAAGGGTACTCAATGCCAGCTTAGGGGTCGCTGTTCACCAACAAGATGAAAACGCAGACACCATGATTGCCCGTGTCGATAAAGCACTTTATCGAGCCAAGAAGCACGGGCGTAATCGCGTTGAGGTTGACAGAGGGGGTGAGCACCAGCGTCTAGAAAGTAAATGATAACATTCGAGTATTATGAAGGGGGTAGTGATCTAACTGGTTGGTAAGCCTCGTAATTATAGGTGCCGCGAACTTTCCTCACATCGGCAGTATTTTTTTGGGGTCTTGGTACGCTTAATTTGGAGATCGTTGACATGAACGAAGCATTGGGGTCTTTTTCAACGGCACACAATAGTGATCCGCTGAGTAAACATCATACCCCTTCGGGCTTTTCTGACCGCGTGGCCTTTCGCTTAACCAGGCTTCTACGTTTTTTTGCGGATCTTTTTTTTGCCAAGCGCTATGGGCACCGTGCGGTAGTGTTGGAAACCGTAGCAGCCGTACCGGGGATGGTCGGCGGGATGGTGGGGCACATGCGCTCGCTTCGTCGGATGGAAGACAATCGGGAATGGATCCACACGCTGCTGGAAGAGGCTGAAAACGAACGCATGCACCTAATGACGTTTGTACAAATTGCTCAGCCCAGCGTTTTGGAACGGGTGCTGATTTTGCTCGCGCAGGGGTTTTTTTTACCAGCTTTCTATTTCTCTACGTTATTTCTGGCCGCACCGCACATCGGCTAGTGGGTTATTTCGAAGAAGCGGCGGTGTATAGCTATGGCGAATACCTGGCCGAGGTGGACAGTGGTCGTTTGGAAAACGTGCCCGCTCCGCAGATTGCAATTGACTATTGGAAATTGCCCGCCGATGCAACTTTGCGCGATGTCATTATAGTGGTCAGAATGGATGAAGCGGGTCACAGGGATGTTAACCACCGCTTTGCCGATAGTTTTGATCATTGATCACGCGTTTTGGTTTTCAGGCCAGGCTGTTAATTAAATAGTTGGAGTGAATGTGCAGTGCCAGTGCCGCCGCCTCTTATGTTATGGAATCTTAGGGGAGCGGCTACTTCTGCGGAGGAACCTTAGGTGCGCTGGCATTTTTTTTACGCCCAAGCCGGGAAAAAACGGTCCTCGATTTTTGTCCTAAAGAGCCAAAACTTTTTTTCGAAGCTTGAATCTCAAACGCTATGCCCGCCAGTGCAGATTGCCGTTGACGATTCAGGCTTTCTATTCCTGCCTTTGCACCTTCGGATACCGTTGTAGAGAAAGAGTTTACGGTCATGAAAATTTTGCTGACACGTTCTATGGCCATCTCTTCGCGTTCGTCAATGGCTCCGTCGGCTTCTGCCAAACCGGTAAGAAACGAGATGACCTCGTTAGACATGGAGTTGTAGTTGCAGTCAGGGTTGGATTTTTTAAAGCGAGCAAGCTGCTCGCTTATTCCCTTAACGGTGTATTGGTCAGCCTGTAACTCGATCAGCGAGAGGTCTTTATCGACGAAGGTCATGTCATAGCCCCACTGGGTTACAAAATAGAACTTAATAAACTCTCGCTCTTCGTGATTCACATTGCCATCCATGGAGGCCAGTTTTACCCCCAGCATGGCGATCATGTCGAAAAGGCCAGTGGCTAAAATATCCAGAGGCGTATTGATAAAATCCGGAATCGATTTCACTCTGCCAGACGATCCGCGAACAAAATATTTGCCGATGACAATGCTCAGCCCTGCACCAGCAACACCTGCGGCTATGGCCCAACCAACCGGTGTGGCGGCTGTGCCAATTCCCAGCACGCCAAGAAGTCCCGATTGAGTAAAAAAGGTTTAAGCGACCAACGACGACTGGGCAACGGCAACGCCCGTTGTTGCGCCGGTAGCTGCATCGACACTGTCGAGGAAGTGCTTCTTGAGCTTTAGCGACGTGTAAGCGTCTTCGCCGATGTCAAGTTTCAGCTTGAATCGAAGAGGGTCCTGAATCACCTTTTCGACGCTTTTCATCACGTCTTCTGGCTGAGAATCGGTCATCGAATTTAGTCTGCCGCCACAGGAAAGGTTGAGATTAATGAACATTAGAACATCGCGAAAGAGGTGACAATCGGTTCGGGTTAGAAGTTGCAGCTATGGTAAAATAAAGCGTTCGAAAAGACTGTTTTGACTGAGCTGGATTCACCTAAGACTAGGGATTATATTTTGACCAATAATGATGTTTTACGCCGTGTACGTTATATCTTTGATTTAAACGACAGTACGATGATTGAAATCTTTGCTTTGGCCGATTTTACCGTAACCGAAGAGCAAGTTTCTGCCTGGCTGAAAAAGGACGAAGACGATACGTTTTTGAAGCTCAATGACATAGCTCTAGCCGTTTTTCTTAATGGCTTAATTATTTATAAACGTGGTAAACGCGATGGCGAGCAGCCAGAGCCAGAGAAGCAGCTGAATAATAATATTGTATTCCAGAAACTGCGAATTGCTTTAAATTTAAAGGCTGATGATATTTTGGCTATTTTTCAGTTGGTAGAATTTCAATTAAGTAACCATGAATTAAGTGCGCTTTTCCGTAAGCGAGGTAATAAGAATTATCGAGAGTGTAAAGACCAAATTCTTCGAAACTTTTTGCTAGGCTTGCAGCGCCAGATACGGCCAAACCATGATGTTTCAGGCGCATAATTTTAACAAAACGCCCAACCACCGGTAGGTGAACTCTCCGCCGTGCTACCAATGTCGCTTCGACATGATTGTCAGGCTATTCAATACTCGAAGGCGCAACCTAACGTTCTGAATAAAAATTGTGGATAAGAGGAGAGCATCATGACGTCTGAATCGGATTCCCTGCTATTAGTTGATAATTTGGACGGCGTAACCACGCTGACCTTGAATAATCCGGCCGGTCGTAACAGTTTGTCGATGGCGATGCTGCAGGCGTTGCATGAGCAGTTGGTGGTATTGGCCGATGACGCCGCCACGCGGGTTGTGGTTTTGGCGGCCAGTGGCAAGGTGTTTTGTGCCGGTCACGATTTGAAAGAGGTGCAGAATCAGCTTGGCAGTACGCCGTTTATGCTGTCTTTGTTTGAGCTGTGCAGCAAGGTGATGCAGCAGATTGTGAATTTGCCGAAACCGGTGATTGCCCGAGTTGATGGCGTAGCCACAGCGGCCGGCTGCCAGCTGGTGGCCAGTTGTGATCTGGCGGTTGCCGGTGAAACGGCGCGCTTCGCGACGCCCGGGGTGAATATCGGTTTGTTCTGTTCCACGCCAATGGTGGCGCTGTCCCGTAACGTATCACCCAAACATGCCATGGAAATGTTGCTCACCGGCGAGATGATCAGTGCTGCCCGGGCAGAGCAGATCGGATTGGTAAACCGGGTGGTTGCCGACAGCGAACTGGGTAATGCGGTTGCGCAGTTGGCGGGTACAATCGCCAGTAAATCTGGCCATACTTTGAAAATCGGCAAACAGGCGTTTTATCGTCAGCTAGAAATGCCCCTGCACGAGGCTTATGCCTATACCTCTCAGGTGATGGCGAAGAACCTGGAAGCTGAGGATGCGGAAGAGGGCATTTGCGCGTTTCTGGCGAAGCGACCGGCTAAGTGGCAGGATCGCTAAGGTTCATTGGCGCACAGCGCCGGGTCTGTCTGTAAGCGATCGCCCAGAGTTAATTGATAACGGCTAAAAAAACCGGCATTCATCTCTATAGCCTGGACAAATTCGGCGCCCGCCGGGTAGGTTGGACAATTGAACGCCGCCAAAAATTCGCAAGGCTCCATCCGATTAATGGCGACGATGCTGCCTTGCGCGTTCACATAGGCAATGTCTAACGCTATCAGCGTGTTGCGCATCCAGAAGCTGTTTTCGGCAGACTGAAGGCTGCCGTAGTCAAACAGCATGCCGCTGCGTTCTTCCAGTTTTTCCCGTCCCATCAAGCCGATGCCCCGCTGTTCTGTTGTTTCGGCCCACTCCAGGCTTACAGAAACGCTCTGTTTTTCACTCACAAAGCACGCTGCGTGCCCCGGCAACACCTGAGACTCCATAGCACGGGCGCCCGTGGTGCACGCCACCATCAGCAGCGATACACTTAAGGCGATAAGTCTTGGTTTTAACGCTACCAGGTTCATGGGCGCAGTCTGTATCCGGTTTTGAAAATCCAACTGATGGTCACCAAGCAGGCGGTCAGAAAACCCAGTGTCATAAGCAGGCTAACGCCAATGTGGACGTCAGACACGCCGAAAAATGCCCAGCGAAATCCACTGATCAGGTACACCACGGGATTGAACAGGCTGATGGTTTGCCAGACCTCTGGCAGCATGTCGATGGAATAAAAAGTGCCGCCCAAAAATACCAGTGGAGTCACGATCATCATCGGAACAACTTGTAGCTTTTCGAAATTGTCAGCCCAAATGCCAATAATAAAGCCGAACAGGCTGAAGGTGACGGAGGTTAGTACCAGAAAAGACACCATCCAGAACGGGTGCAAAATGCTGTAATCCACGAAAAACTTCGATGTAACCAGGATGATTAACCCCAGTATCACCGATTTTGTGGCCGCAGCACCTACGTAACCCAGTATCACCTCGATATAGGATATAGGTGCCGACAGCACCTCGTAGACGGTGCCTGAAAATTTTGGCATGTAGATGCCGAAAGATGCGTTGGAAATGCTGTGCATCAACAGTGATAGCATGACCAACCCGGGGATAATGAATGCGCCATAGGGCACATCGCCAATATCGCCCATGCGGGCGCCTATGGCCGAACCGAAAACCACGAAATACAAGCACGTGGAAATCACCGGCGAGAGTATGCTTTGCATAAGGGTCCGCTTCATGCGGGCCATTTCAAATTTGTAGATGGCGCTTACGCCGTAAAAATTCATGCCGTTCTCCGTAGGGTGTTTATTGGCGCACCAGCCCAACAAATATGTCTTCGAGGGAGCTTTCCCGGGTTTTCAAGTCGCGGTATTCAATGCCAAGGTCGCCCAGGGTTCTTAGCAGGCGGGCAATACCGGTCTGCTCGTGTTGGGCATTGAAGGTGTAAATCAGTTCATGGCCGGACTCTGACAGCTCCAGGGATTCCGCAGCCAATTCGGGGGGTAAGAACTCGAGTTTGTTCTGCAATTGCAGGCGCAGTTCTTTTTTCCCCAACTTGTTCATCAGCCGGTTTTTGTCTTCCACCAGTATGATTTCACCTTGGCGGATAACCCCGATACGATCCGCCATTTCCTCGGCTTCTTCAATGTAGTGGGTGGTCAGAATGATGGTGACGCCACTTTCCCGCAGTTGGCGCACCAGCGCCCACATATCCCGGCGCAGTTCTACGTCTACACCAGCGGTGGGTTCGTCCAGAAACAGGATGCGTGGCTCGTGAGACAGGGCTTTGGCAATCATCACTCGGCGCTTCATGCCGCCAGACAACGTCATTATGTGGTTGTTGCGTTTGTCCCACAGCGATAGTGCCTTCAATATTTTTTCAATGTGAGCCGGGTTTGCCGGTTTACCGAACAACCCTCGGCTGAAGGATACAGCGGCCCAAACGGTTTCAAACGAATCGGTGGCGAGTTCTTGCGGCACCAGACCTATGGCTTGCCGAGCTTGACGGTAGTCGCGAATGATATCGTTACCCGCAGCCAGAACCTGACCCGACGACATATTCACCAGGCCGCAGATAATGCTGATCAGCGTGGTTTTTCCCGCGCCGTTGGGCCCCAACAGCGCAAATATTTCGCCGCGGCTAATGTCGAGGTTAATGTCTTTCAGGGCCTGAAAGCCGCCTTCGTAGGATTTGTTCAGATTTTTTACGGAAATTTCCGGTTGCACGGCACTATCCTGTTTTAAAAAAAAGTAAACATTGGCCTGTTTTAAAAAAAGTAAACACTGGCCTGTTTTCACATAGGTAAACACTGGCTGAATGATAGCAAGCGATCATTTTGTCATGACTTCGGTTGCTTTAGAAACCTTTGAATGGGCGGCAGAACTGTCCATAATGCCGTTTTACCAACAAGGTGTGCCAATGATACGTGGGATAAAGGTTTCGAGTTTGAAAATAGGTCTGATTATCGTATTGATTGCCGTCGCTGTTCTGGCGCTGCGCTGGCTGGATAGCTCGAATAGCGAAAAGACCGGGCAGCAGACCAGCACCTGTAACCTGCAAAAGAGCGACTGTGACTGGCCACAACAGGGCCAGAACTGGCGGGTAAGCCTGTCTGACATCACCACGAATAACGACACCGAGAACAATTATCGACTCGATATTGTTGCCCCGGGGGCGCCTCAGCCGCTGTTAGTGGTGTTGCGTGGCGAGTCTATGTACATGGGCGAGTACCCGGTGCCACTGGTGCGCAACGGCAACGGCAATGACTATTACGCCGAATTTTCTGCGCCTTTTTGTACCACCGGCGACGCTATGAATTGGCGCGTAGACTTACAAAAAGGCATGACGCCGCTGGCCGATCAACCACCATTCAGGATGGTGTTTCAGGACGACTGATCCACCAGAGTTATGTCGGCGTTGGCGACATTTTCACCGCCAATTGTGGGTCTTTCTATAACCCATTGTGCACCTTCTTTGACGACGCCGACAACCGCAGCGTGAGCATAACCACACTGGCGTAATGCCATTAAACAATCTTCAACATTGTTCGCAGGTACGCTTGCCAGCAAGCCCCCTGCGGTTTGTGGGTCAAACAGCAGCGGATAAACCGGATGATTTTGCCACTGGCTGGCCTGCTCAATACGGCTGGCTGCGCCGCTGTTGGCAATGTGAAGCGAGCTTAAAATGCCCTGGCTGCTGGTTTCTAATGCGCCGTCCAGTAGCGGTATGGCGGCAAGATTAAGCTCCACAGCACAACTCGAGGGGCGCAGCATTTCTGCCAGGTGTCCAAGCAGGCCAAAGCCGGTAACGTCGGTGCAAGCTGTTGCGTCGTGTTGCTGAAAACACTCGGCAGCGCTTGCACTGGACTGCACCATGCAGCTTAGGGCTGCGTCAATCCAACGGCCTTTGGCAATAAGCTGCGCATGTGCGGCCAGCAGAGTACCGGTGCCTATGGGCTTGGTGAGAATAATGGCGTCACCGGGTTGCATTCCGCCTTTGCTCATCAGCACATCCGGATCAATCAGGCCGTTCACCGCAAACCCCAGAGCCAGTTCCTGGCCTTCGCCGGTATGCCCGCCCACCAGAGCACAATCGGCGTTATTCAACACCGACACAGCGCCTGCCATCATCTGGTAGATTTGCTCTTCCACTTTGCTTTCGATGCCATAGGGCACGGTGGCGATAGCCGTAGCGCTTTGCGGCGTTGCACCCATGGCAAAAATATCCCCCAAGCTGTGATTGGCGGCAATCTGACCAAACAGGTAGGGATCATCAATAAAGGCACGAAAGAAGTCCACCGTTTGCACAATGGCTTTGCCCGGAGGCATGCGCAATACGGCTGCGTCATCCGGAGCGTGAAGGCCAACAATGACATCATCGCGGTTCACCGGCTGCAGCTTTGACAGCGCGCGGGACAACACCGTGCTACCGACCTTAGCGCCGCAACCTCCGCAGCGCATGGTGGCCGAAGACAGCGCTTGGGCGGCGTCTTCGGTGGAGCGTGCAGCGTCGGTATTTGGTTTAACCAGCTTATTAGGAATCGCCGCCAACTCTTTGAAGTTCTTCATAAAGCGACGGTCGATCTGGTCTTTCCAACGCCACACCAACGCGCCGGATACGCTCAGCTTTCCGCGCGAGGCCACCGCGTAGCGGTCACCGGTGGAAATCAACGCCAGCCATTTTTTCTGAGGGTGATAGTTCAACGGCGTTTTGCCAAGGGCCATCCGGCGCAGATTATCCGCCAGCGGCTTGCCTTGGCGTACCGCAAATACCCCGGCTTTTTCCCGCGGGTGGTGAATCATGTTGGCAATATCGCCAACCGCAAAAATGCGATCGCTGTTTTCAACCTGAAGCGTATCGCGAACTCGAATAAACAAACCGTCGTCCAGTGCCAGCTCGGTTTGGGCCAGCCATTTCGGGCCGCCGGCGCGGGTCACCCAGAGCACTTCGTCCGCCATTAAGGGCGATTTTTCACCTTCAATCTGTAAGGTTCGGGCGGTTACTTCGGTGACTGCCGCACCCAAATGAACATTTACACCCCGCTCAGCCAGGGTGCGTTCAAACAGGGTGCGTACTTTTGGATTGTGGGTGGGTAATATCGTGTCAGCGGCATCCAGTATATGCACATGGAGTTCTACCGCCTGGTTGGCAATGTTGCGTAGTTCGTTCTGCAAGCGGTATTGCATAGCCAGAGCCATTTCAACGCCGCCAGCGCCTGCACCTACCACAGCCAGTGTGAACGGGCCCTGGTGTTGTTTTATGCGGTCAAGCAATTCCAGCCAGTGCCGATTAAAGCGGTTAATAGGTTTCACGGGTACTGCGTGTTCGGCGGCGCCTTTCACATCGGCAGTACGTGGTGAAGAACCAATGTTGATAGAGAGCAAATCGTAGCTGACGGGCGGGCGATCACGGCAGATAACCTGCTGGGCGGCAGCATTCAGGCCGATGGCTTCGTCCCGGTAAAAGCGCGCTCCAGCAAACTCAGCCAGTCGGCTTAAATCGATATGGATGTCGTCATGGCTATAGTGGCCGGCAATGTAACCGGGCAGCATGCCAGAGTAGGGCGTGTCGGTGTCGCGGCAAATCAGCGTCAAACGCACGCCAGGTACGGGATTCATGGCGAACTGCCGCAAAACCCCGACGTGGCTGTGCCCGCCGCCAATCAGGACAATGTCCTGTAATACAGGCTGGTCAGGCTTTTGCATTAAACGATTTTCTTGGCTTCAGCCGCCAGCTGGTCAAAGTCCTTTATGCTGGCAAACGCTTTTAGCTTTTCTTGGTCTTCGGTGCTGGGGTAGGCAATCTGGGCGATAGTGTTCAACCCGGCTTCTTTCATTTTTTTCTGGGTAGCGGGGCCAATGCCTTTGACTCGGGTCAGGTCGGAGGGATCTGCCAGTTGAGTTGTTTTTGCCTTGGTTTTAGCTGGAGCTTGAGCGGGTGCCTTTGCCGGTGCTACAGCAGATGTAGACGCAGGTGAAGGTGCGGCTTTGGCCTTGATTTTTTTCGGTGCTTTTGATTTTGATGGCGTGGCTTCTGAGGCTACAAGAGACTCAGCCGCAGGCTTTGCCTTTTTCTTCTTGGGTACTGCAGGAGTCGGCAACACCGGTTTCTTGCTGTCCGGCTTATCTTCGTCGGCGTGTGCAATGCCCAATCGTTCCAACAGGCTGTTTTGCATCTCTTGAAATTCCTGAAGCCGACGCTCGAATTCGTCGTTGAAGCGCTTCATTTCGCGATCGCGCAGTTCGTCAATGTCCTTACGCAGCTTGTGCACAGGTTGTTTTATCTGGGTTTGCAGATTGTCGAACTGTTTCAGAGCATCACTAAACAGACTTTCAATGTGTGACGTGGTTTTAGCGAACTTCTTGTTTACTTTTTTTACAAGTTTTTCGACGTTTTTTGGCTTTTCTTTCTTGGCCATGATGTTGTCCTCAGGTGGGTTGGGGCAATAGATTTGCGGTAAATGGCACAACTGAATAGCTGAAAATCAGTACAGAGCTGGTTCAGGCCGTTTTCTGTAACGCTGCGCCGGTGCCTGATGAGCGGCGGGACTGAATGGACTGCTTTCTGCTTAACACACTGCGAATACGACTTAAGCGATCACTCAGATGGGGATTTTTTTGTCGGTCCGGGTCGACAAACTCAACGGAGTAAAAAAAATTACTACAGTGTTTTCGACGTTGGATAATTACGCCGTTTATACCTTGGGCGCAAATTTCGTCTACCGGCATGGTCATCACCAAATCCATAATGATGGTGTCGCCGGGTTCGAACACTTTGTCACTTTTCAATACGCAGCCGTAAGTGTCCAACTCAAACACTGGAACATCCACACGTTCTTTACGAAACAGCCCATGCCGAAAATGGAAGCGGGCGCGTAAATCGGGCAATGCCTCATTCATCAATAAAGATTCCTGCCGTCATGTCAACTTTTGACGAACCTTGTTGCTCACTCCTTAAAGTACAAGGTTCGACCGGTTTTTCAAGCCACTCTTAGAATGGACCTGTTTTTAGCTGATAGAGATCAACCCGGCGATCTTTAAGATTGGTCACCGAACCTTCGTTACGCACCAGCGTCAGCTTTTCCAGGTCCATATCGGAGAACATGATCATTTCGGTGTTCGGAGTGGTTTCTGCCATCACCGCATCGTGGGGAAAGGCGAAATCTGAGGGCGAGAACACCGAAGACTGGGCGTACTGCACATCCAGGTTTTCTACCTTCGGTAAGTTACCAACGCTGCCGGTGATCACCACATAGCACTCGTTTTCAATAGCACGAGCCTGAGCGCAGTGACGCACTCGCAGATAGCCGTTCTTGGTATCGGTCCAGAAGGGCACGCAAATGATGTCTACTTCCTGTTCTGCTGCCATACGCCCCAGCTCCGGGAATTCAATATCGTAGCAGATCAGAATAGCAACGCGGCCGGCGTCTGTTTCAAATACCTTGAACTCGTTGCCGCCTTCAATCACCCAGTCACGGCGTTCGTGTGGGGTGATATGAATTTTGCGCTGCTCGTCTACACGGCCATCGCGGTGGCACAGGTACGAGACATTATAGACCCGGTCATTTTCAATCAGCGGCATTGAGCCCGTGATTATATTGATGTTGTAACTGACCGCCATGTCAGACATTTCCTTACGGAACTGTTCAGTGAACCCGGCAAGGAAACGTACGGCGCGCGTTTGGTCGACCTGATCTGTCAGGCCCATCAAGGGCGCGTTAAAAAACTCTGGAAACAGGGCGAAGTCGCTTTTGTAGTCCGACAGCGCATCAACAAAATACTCAACCTGTGTTAGCACCTCCTCAACCGATGCGAACTCACGCATCTGCCACTGAACCGCACCCATGCGAACTTGGGTTTTGCGTGTGTTCAGTACAGAGGAGGGGGGAACATACAGAATGTTCCGCCATTCCAGCAGGGTTGCATAGCCCAGAGATTTTTCATCTTCCGGCAAATATTTGTGTAACAAGCGGGTTACCTGAAACTCATTGGACAGCTGAAAACTCAGGATCGGGTCATAAATATCTTTACGGCTTACCCGTTCGATGTATTCGGCCGGGGTAGAATGGTCTTTGTATTTGTGATAACTGGGAATTCGACCCCCAGCCAAAATGGCGCGCAGGTTCATGGAGCGGCAAAGTTCTTTGCGTGCCTCATAAAGCCGGCGGCCCAGGCGGTAACCGCGGTATTCTGGGTGAATAAAGACATCCAGACCGTACAGCGAATCGCCTTTTTCGTCGTGTCGGAGTTTTTTATCACGCAGGATCAGGTCATCATAAGTGTGCGGATTGCTGAACCTTTCGTATTGCACGCTCACCGTTAACGCCACGGCCACCAGCTCGCCACTTTCTTCAATGCAGATCTGGCCATCTGGAAACTGTT
The DNA here is from genome assembly GCF_000169375.1 of Marinobacter sp. ELB17. Lineage (GTDB taxonomy): Bacteria > Pseudomonadota > Gammaproteobacteria > Pseudomonadales > Oleiphilaceae > Marinobacter. Next base: position 616 of record NZ_AAXY01000047.1, on the reverse strand, counting down.
TTACCAGAGCCTTGATGGTGTCGCGCGGCCAGGCTCCACCAATATCATCGTAAACCCGGTCCATCAGCACTTGCAGCTGATTGTAATCATCTAGCGTCAGGTTGCGAAGGTTCAAATGCAGTTCTTCATGGGCCATAAACAGCGGCTCCCTTGGGCGTTCAGTCAGTTGGTGGCGCGGTGAAAACACGCGCTCCCATAGAATAAAAGACGATAGAGTCTAACAGAAGCGAAAAATCCAGGCATGACGTTCCGTTTAGCTGCGCAAGCTGTTCAGTGTTTGTAAAAATAGATCCCCGTACTTTTCCAGCTTGGCAGCACCCACACCGCTGACTTCGGCAAGCTCTTCCAGACTGGCGGGCCGGCGCTCCAGCATGTCGAACAGCGTGGTGTCGTGGAAAATGACGTAGGGCGGCACACCTTGCTTATCAGCGAGCTGTTTGCGGCAGGCCCGCAGCGCTTCCCAGCCGTCGTGGTCCGTAATTTGCTCCCGTACCGATGCAGCGGAGCGTGAGCTGCCTTTTGCTGCACTTTTTGGCGGCTCCGGATCTTTACGTAATTGAACGCTGGCTTCGCCTTTTAACAGAGGGCGGCACTGTTCGGTCAGTTGCAAAGCACC
>NZ_AAXY01000048.1 GCF_000169375.1 Marinobacter sp. ELB17 | reverse complement strand
TTAAGGGTCAGCTCACCCCTGATAGCGATGTCGACCAGGCTAAAATACATTGAGCCCTCGCCGCTTGCGGACTTCGCGCTGAAGCCTTGATCGCCATGGGCCACCGGCTCACCATGAACTAGCAACAACAGATTCTCCCCCTTTTTATTTTTAACGGGCCGTTATTGCAGAATGCTGTTTTCAGGCAGTTCCTTGCTGTTGCATGACGGCAGTAATAATCGGCACAGGCGTCATCAGGTGTTCGCGCATCATCTTCTCGGCCTCGTCTTTGCGGCGGGCAAGAGTAACTTCCACCAGCGCAGCGTGCTCTTTGCGCTTTTGATCTAGGGCTTCGCTGGAAAAAACGGTTTCTTTCAGCCAGACATGACGATATCGCTGAACTTTATCAAAGAGTCCATCGCGCACTTTCATTAGCTGAGGAGAACGGCAACCGCAAACCAGAGCGATATGGAACTGGCTATGGCGGGCATCCCATATTTCCAGCAGTGAGTCGGGTGTATGGGCTTCACTCACTTTGGCGAGCTGATAGTTTCGGGCCAATATCTCCGCTTCCCAGTTGTCATCACCCCGTTCAATCGCCAGGCCAAGCATCATGGCTTCCAGCTCTGCACGCGCATCGTAAATATCATGCAATTCTGCAAGCGACATAGGAGAAACGCGATAGCCTCTCTGACTGATGGCCACGACTAATTGCTCGGCTACCAATTGCGACAAGGCTTCACGTAGCGGCCCGATGCCGAGGTCGTAGCGCTCTTTCAAGATGCTCATGCGTAGCTTCTCGTCGGGGCGGAACTGACCCCTAATAATGTCATTCTTTAGCAGCTTGTAAGCGCGGACACCGAGGTTCTCTCTGATATCCGCCAGCTCTTCTTGGTGTGTTTTAGGATTCATGGTTAACAGGTTCGGAAAATTTCAATCGAATCATAACATAATTAGATTGAAAGCAATGGAGTGGGCTCACCGGTCCAGCAGTTCCACCCAATGCTGCACCGGTACCTGCGCCTTGGTTTCGAGGTGGAGCTGGCAGCCAATATTGGCGGTTACGATGCGGTCAGGTTGGTCCAGGGTCAGCGCCTCGAGTTTGTTCTTCAACAGCTTCTGACTCATTTCCGGCTGCATGATGGAGTAGGTGCCTGCGGAACCACAGCACAGGTGTTTGTCTTTGGTTTTGGCCAAGTCAAAACCGACTTTGGTCAGCACCTGTTCTACCAGGCCATTTTTCTGCATTGCGTGCTGTAGGGTGCAGGGGCAGTGGAAGGCTATTTTGTCGGTGGATGGCTGCAGATCAAGTTTGCCCAGGTCTTCGGCCAGCAATACTTCACTGATGTCTTTCATCAGTTCACTGACGCGCTTGGCTTTTTGGGCGTACACCGGGTCGTCGCGAAGCAGGTGGCCGTAGTCTTGCACCATGGCGCCACAGCCAGAGGCGGTCATCACAATGGCCTCGGCTCCGGCTTCAATGGCGGGCCACCAGGCGTCGATGTTGTTGCGCATGAAGTTTAAACCTTCCTCATGGGCCGACAGGTGATAACTGACGGCACCGCAACATCCGGCTTTCGGAGCCTCTACCAGAGTAATTCCAAGCTTGTCCAGCACCCGCGCCGTTGACGCATTGGTAGTGGGGGCAGCGGAGGATTGCGCGCAACCGGCCAATCCCATCATCACCCGAGGGTGGTTGGCCGTGGGCCAGGGTGAGGCTTTGCGTCGCGGCGGCACCTTGGCTTTAAGTGCTTCTGGCAGTAGGGGCCTGAACGTTTGCCCAAGCGCCAGCAGCGGCCCGAACCGGCTGCTGTACGGCAATATTTTGCGCAATGCCAGCCGCATTAACCGCTCGTTACGCGGGCGTTCAAGCTTTTCCTCAATTACGCCACGGCCAATGTCCACCAAGCGGCCGTATTGAACACCGGAGGGGCAGGTGGTTTCGCAGGCGCGGCAGGTCAGGCAGCGGTCCAGGTGATCCCGGGTTTTGCTGGTGACTTCAGCACCTTCCAGCATTTCCTTAATCAGGTAGATGCGACCCCGAGGGCCGTCACGCTCGTCATTGAGTTCCTGGTAGGTCGGGCAGGTTGCGGTGCAAAAACCGCAATGGACGCATGCCTGCAATATGGATTCGGCTTCCAGGCCTTCCGCAGTGTTCTGAAATTCAGCAACAAGGTTGGTCTTCATTGAGCACCTGCTAGGTTACAACCAGCTGTAGAGCCGCCCGGGATTGAAAAGGGCGTCAGGATCAAAGGAATGTTTCAGTCGTTTCTGGATGGCTTGCAGGGCGGGCTGCTGGTGGTGCATGACTTCGCCGGTGCGGTCACCGCCGCGATACAGGCTGACCTGTCCGCCGGCTTTCTCGGCAAGGGCTTCCATGGTCGCCATTTCGCTATCGCCTCGGTACCAGCGCTGGGAGCCAGCCCAGTCCAGAAGCCAGGGGCCTTTTAACGGTGGCGTTGCCGCGGTGGAGTTTATGGAGAAGCGCCACAGCGGCTGTTCGCCCGCAAAGAATTCTAACTGCTGGTTGCGCAATTGCTGCCAGAAGGTGTCGCCGTCTGCCATTACCGGTATATCCCAGTGCTTGGCCGTGGCTTCCACCGCAGAATGGGCGCCGGACAGTCGTAAATACAGCGTACCATCAAGCCAGCAGGCGCCGGATAAAGGCTTGGGTTCGGCGGCTCGGGCGTTCATAAAGCGTATGGCTTCGGAGTGTTCCATTTTCCGTGACAGGGTCATGGTGATTGCCGGTCTCGGTAAAACCTTGAGGCTGATTTCTGTCATGACGCCAAGCGTGCCCATGGCGCCTGCCTGGGTGCGTGAGACGTCGTAGCCCGCGACGTTTTTCATCACCTGTCCGCCAAAACGCAGCTTTTCGCCCTTACCGTTAATCAGGTTGACGCCTAGCACTTGGTCACGCACCGAGCTCCACCAGGGGCGGCCCGGGCCGGACTGGTTGCAGGCCAGGGTGCCACCGATGGTGGAGCGGTCGCCAAAGTACGGCGGCTCGAACGACAACATCTGGTTTTTCTCCGCCAGCGCGGTTTCGATTTCGCTCAGCGGCGTGCCGGCGCGGACGGTTAAAACCAACTCCAACGGCTGGTAGTCAACAATGCCGCTATGGCCGCCAACGTCCAGTTGCTCGGCGTTGATCTTGCGACCCATAAACTGCTTGCTGCCAGCGCCCACGATGGCCAGTTTGTGGCCCTGGTTACGGGCTTCGTTGATCTGTTGCTGAAGGTGCTTGGTGATGTCAGGCATGCTGCACTTCCGGGGCCTGTGGTTTGGCGTTAATGGCTCGGTATTCCTGACAATTGCGCAGGGTGGGCACACCCTTGCCCGGGTTCAAGGTCCCCTGGGGATCGAAGGCGCTTTTGACGGCATTGAGCTGCTCAATTTCGGGGTCAGTAAACTGCATGGGCATCTGGCGAATTTTCTCCACGCCAACGCCGTGTTCGCCGGTAATGCAGCCGCCCACCTTAACGCAGAGCTCGAGGATGTCGCTGCCGAAAGCTTCTGCGCGCTCCAGTTCGCCCTCTTTATTGGCATCAAACAGGATCAGCGGGTGCAGGTTGCCGTCACCGGCGTGGAATACGTTGGCGACGCGCAGGCCAAATCGCTTTGACATGTCTTGCATCTCGTTCAGTACTTGACCGAGGTGCGCCCTGGGAATAGTGCCGTCCATGCAGTAGTAGTCCGGAGAAATCCGGCCCATGGCAGGAAAAGCGTTCTTGCGGCCTTTCCAGAGTAGAGCCCGTTCGGCATCGTCTTTTGAGGTACGAATGGAGGTGGCGCCAAAATCCCGGAACAGGGCTTCGGCTTTTTCGATGTGCTCCTGTACTTCTTCCTTGGTACCGTCTACCTCGCACAGCAGCAGGGCGGCGGCTTCCACCGGGTAGCCCGCGCCGGTAAAGGCTTCCACGGCTATGATGGCATGGCTGTCCATCATTTCCAGCCCGGCGGGGATGATACCCTGGGCAATAATGCCGCCGACGGCCGCGCCGGCTTCATCAACTGTGCCAAATCCAGCCATAATAACCCGCGCAATTTCCGGGGTTGGCAGCAGTTTTACCTGTACTTCGGTGATGATACCCAGCAGGCCTTCAGACCCGGTAATCAGCGCCAGCAGGTCCATGCTACAGCTGTCCAGGCCATCGCTGCCGATCACCACACGCTCACCGTCTACGGTAACCATCTCGACGCTTAGAATGTTGTGGGTGGTAAGCCCGTATTTAAGGCAATGTACACCGCCGGAGTTTTCACCCACATTGCCGCCGATGGTGCAGGCGATCTGGGAGGATGGGTCTGGACCGTAGTAGAGACCATAGTCGGCGGCGGCTTCACTGATGGCCAGGTTACGTACACCGGATTGCAGGCGGGCCGAGCGCGCGAGCGGATCGATATGCAGAATGCGGTTGAACTTGGCCAGCGACAAAACCACGCCGCCGGCGTCGGGCATGGCGCCCGCACTCAGGCCGGTGCCTGCGCCGCGGGCAACCACCGGAATCCTGTACTGGTGGCACAGGCGCATTACCTGTTGCACTTGCTCAACGGTCTCTGGCAACAGCACCAGCAGCGGCATAACGCAATACACTGACAGGCCGTCACACTCGTAGGGCTTGAGCGTCTCTTCGTCGGTAATGACGAATTGTGGATCAATGAATTTCCGAAACATCTCTGCCAACTCGGTTTTGCCAGGCTTGCTGGCGGCCGTGTTTAACGGTTTGCTGTCAGTGTTCATTACGCGACTCCGGCCCTGTGTGGGGCAGTCCTGTTTACGGGGCAGTTCTCTTTATATCTACGTCCTGCTCACCGTAAAGTGCGGTTAACAGTGAAGTGCTGCTAGCAATGACATACTACGCGCGACCAGCATTAAGGTGATCAATACCGGCCTGGGCACAATCCATATCCTGTTGCGGTGTACCGGAGCTTAGGCCAATGCCGCCGACCACTTCGCCATCTACAACAACAGGCAGACCGCCACCGACCACGCACAAGCGCCCACCCTGCGAGGTATGAATACCGAACACCAGATTGCCGGGTACGCAGGCGGCGTTGTAATCGTGGGTTGCCTTGCGGGCAGCGGCAGCGGTGTAAGCTTTGTCTTGAGCGACGATGACACTGCTGATTTTGCCGCCATCCATACGCTCAAAAGCGATCAGGTTACCGGACTCGTCGGTGATGGCGATGCACATCGGGATGCCGATTTCCCGAGCCTTGGCGGCGGCGCCTTCGATCAACAGGCGGGCGTCTTGCTGGTCCAGTCTTTTCAATGTGATCATTTTGTATTCTCCTTAAGCGGTTAAGTTGGCCGCTATTAGCGGCCTTGATTTTCTCAGGTGCCAGCCGTCAACCGTAAACCAGATTCGGCAGATAGGTGACGATGGCCGGGAAGACTACACACAGGAACAGACCCAGTGCCTGCAGCCCCAGGAACACCAGTGCTGACCGGAAGATGGTTGCCATCGAGATTTCCGGGGGGCACACCCCGCGGATATAGAAGAGCGCATACCCAAAGGGCGGACTCAGGAACGACATCTGCATATTCACCAGATATAACACCCCGAACCAGAGCACCACGTCTGAGCCGTCAATGCCGGGGAAGCCGAACAGACCGTCGAAAGTCAGTGCTTCAACAATCGGAATAAAGATCGGCACGGCCAGCAAAAGTATACCCACCCAGTCCAGGAACATGCCCAGAACCACCAGCAGCAGCATCAGCAGGAACAACACAGCGTACGGAGACAGGCCAATGCCAAGAATGGTTTCAGTGATGAACACCTGGCCACCTTGCAGGATGTAGAAGCCTACAAACACTGAGGCGCCGAACATGATCCACAGCACCATGGCAGAGGCTTTGGTGGTGGTAACAGATGCATCTCGCAGTGCAGCAATAGACAGTGCGCCGTGTTTCCAGGCCACAATCATGGCGCCAAATGAGCCAATACCCGCCGCTTCCACCGGTGTTGCCACACCGCCAAACAATAAGCCCAGCACCAGAAACACCAGCACCAGCGGCGCAATCAAGCTTTTCAGCAGGCGCAGTTTTTCACCCATGGAAACCCGCTCTTCCAACGGCACAGGTGGCCCGAGCTTTGGATTAAGCCAGCTGCGGATCAGTACATAGGTGATGTAGGTCGTTGCCAGCATTAGGCCCGGTATGATCGAGCCTAAGTAGAGTTCGCCCACGGATTGCTGAGCGACCACGGCATAGAGAATGGCCAGGATTGAAGGCGGAATCAGAATGCCCAGCGTGCCGCCAGCCATGATTGAACCCAGTGCGATCTTCTGATCGTAACCGCGTTTCAGCATGGCAGGCAGAGCAATGATGCCCATGGTAACCACCGCGGCACCGATAACACCGACCATCGCGGCCAGAATGGTAGAGGCCAAAATGGTGGCTACCGCAAGGCCGCCACTGAGGCCGCCCATCCATTTATAGACCACGCTGAACATTTCCTCGATCAGCCCGGCTCGTTCCAGCATAGAGGCCATGAAGATGAACAGAGGAATGGCCGCCAGGTCAGAGTTGGTCATCATCGGAAAGATGCGGCTTGGCACAATGTTAAGCATTGCCGTGTCGCCAACCAGATACACAAACATCACGCCCAGGCCGCCGGTTACAAACGCCAGTGGCAGGCCCATCATCAGGGCAACCATCAGCGAGCCAAACATCAAATAAGTCAGTGGCCCGATTTCAACACTGGCCAGGCTCCCGGCAAGGCGGAACAGAAAAAACTCATCACTGTATGGGTCGAAAAACAGGATGTTGATCATTTCGACACAAATAACAAAGCCGATCCCGACAGTCGCCAGGATCATCAGCCAGGTGCCCAGCTTACCGATAAGAGGGTTCTTCGGTGCGGGGTTGGCGTTGGCAGCTTGAGTGGACATTAAGATGCCTCCCGACCAAGACGAATGAAGACTGAAATGTCTTTCAGCAGTTTTGAAATACCGGCCAGTAGAATCAGCACCGAACCTAGCAGCATGACGCCCTTGACCGGCCAATACTGGATACCCCAGGTTTCAACGGTGGTTTCGCCCATGGAGTAAGCGTTGGTGAAGTAGGTCCAGGAGGTCAGTACCAGCACCAACGCAAACATGAAGAAGAACACGGAGGTGAAAATATCCATGCCCACTCGGCCGCGCACGGGCAAATAGTTGTAGACCACGTCTACCCGCACATGGGAGCCATGCAACAGGGCAAAGCCGCCCGCCAGAAGGTATTGCATGCCCAGCAGCAGATAGCTGGCCTCATGCACCCAAATGGTCGGGGTATTGAAGATGTAACGCATGATAACTTCGAAGAAATAGAAGCACACCGCGTTAACGGTCCAGAACGAAATGAACAGACCGGTTTTGTCACTCATCCAGTCTATGGCACGAGTGAGCAGGCTCTCGTCTGAGGGCCGGTAGGCAGATGCGGAAGGATGTTCCTGGAGTTCCCCTCCAACCGGAATTTCCGGTTCTGTCGCTGGTTGTGGGTCGGTATCGCGCCAACGACCCAGTGCAATCATTATAAGCGGCATAAACGCAAGCCAGCCCCAATACAGCCAGTGGGGCATTACAAAGCCAAAGCCTTCCAGGTCAGACATAATGAACTACCTCTGGTTATACCCAGATGTTGTAATGGAAAAAAGGGAGAGCAAATGCTCTCCCTGAATTGGACGCTAAGGGTGTTACTTCATGCCCTTGATGTCTTCCTCAGTGATGTAACCAACGGTGTCGTTCATCATGTACTTGAGCTGCATGTCGAAGATTTCGCGGGCGTCTTCGTTCTTGTCAGCCCAGCGATACCAGACCGGAATCGCGGCACGACGGAATTCCTGCAGGTCTTCCTGGCTCAGGCGGGTAACTGTGGTACCCGCTGCCTTGAACTTTTCCATCGCCTCAATGTTGCGCTTTTGGATAGCCAGGTAGTGTTTCTGGGAATAGATACGAACTTCGTCTTCCACCGTTTGCTGCAGCTTGGGATCCAGTGCGTTCCAGGCTCGCAGGTTAACGGTCAGGTCCATCAGGTCAACCGGTTGGTAGACTGACATAACGCCGGGAGGTCCCATAAGAATGTATTTGGTAACCTGAGAAAAGCCCAGTTCCCAGTTTACGGCTGGCCCTACATAGTCAGCGGCGTCTATGGTGCCTTTCTCCAGCGCCGGGAAGATGTCGGAGCCGGGTAGGCTGACCGCTGCCACGCCGAATTCGGCGAACACTTCTGCCACCATGCCGCCGGGCAGGCGCATTTTCAGACCCTTCAGATCGGCAAGACTGTTAATCGGCTGCTTGGAGTGAATAATGTTGGCGTCGTGCTGAATCGGTCCGACGTAGAACAGGCCAAATTTCTTATAGATTTCACGGGTTTTTTCCAGCATGCCCAGGGAATAGAACATGGTGTCCCACTGGTGTGGCTGATCGGGGCCGGCCGGATAAGACGACAGGAATACCGACGCTGGAATTTTGCCCGACCAATACAGGGTAAACGGGTTCATGCCCTGCAATACGCCGTTACGCACGGCGTCGAACAGGCCGTTATTGTCGGCTGCGACCGCTTTGGCAGGGAAACAAGTGAACTTGAGCTCACCGCCCGTTTTCTCTTCCATGCCGTCACACCATTCTTTGAACAGCTCGTAACCGACCGTGCCGGCGTCCCAAACGGACTGGATTTTCCAGGTAGTCGCTGCCTGAACGCTGCTGGCGAGCAGTGTTGCGCTTATGGCGGTGGACACCGCGAGGGTTTTCAGGAAGCCGCGGCGACGCGCCGAGCCTTTGTTCTCGATCTTGTAGGTGATGTCAGTCATCGTAGAAACTCCAGATGCAGGGCTTTGTTGTTGTTTATACCACTCTGTGCGATTGGCACCGAACGAGTTACTCGCAGATGCAACGCTTTACAAGGTGACTGTAGCCTAATGTTCGATTCGAAGCAGCATTCAAGTCCAGCGCTTTACTTGCTGGTCAGACCAGTTTTTGTAGACAGGCACGCAGGCATCCGCCATATTCTTTGACAGGCGCGCTATCCGCTAACCTAAACTTTTTTTATGGAGAGCTGGTCTGACCAGTTGATTTCAGTGATGCAGGAAAAACCCATTCCCATGTCGCGGGCGGTCGCGTACCGCCTTGAACAACTGATTCTCGACGGCAGTTTTGCGCCGGGGCAGATGATTCCCTCCGAACGGCAGTTGGCAAGCCGTTTTGGGGTTTCTCGCGCCATCGTTCGGGAAGCCCTTCATGAGCTTCAGGGCAGGGGCATCATTCGAACACAGCATGGCAAAGGTTCCTTCGTGTCGCACATGGTGCCAGAGCCCGAGGGGAACAGCCCCTTGATGCAGATGTTCATGGAGCACTCCCGCACCCTTTATGATCTGTTTGAGGTGCGACAGGAACTGGAGGGGAAGGCCGCGTATCTGGCGGCAGAACGCGCTACAGAAAAAGACCAGTATCAAATTACCAAAGCCTTCGAAACAATGGAGAAAGCCGACCCGCTCACCAATGCGGACCTTGACCATGCCTTTCATCGGGCCATTGTAAATGCTTGCCATAACCCGGTGCTGATTCACGTGCTCAACAGCTTGAAAGACCTTATGTTGAACTCGGTGCGGGCGTCGGTGGCCAATCTTAGCCACCGGGATGCATTCAAGCAGCAGATCGACAAACATCACCGCCAGATCTACCATTCTGTCATCAGCCGGCAAGCCAACTGGGCTCAAAAGGCTGCTATGGCGCATGTGGCTCATGTTGCTGAAGCGCTCAGAGCCATTGAAACGCAGGAGAATGGGCTGATCCGATCTTCTATCACGCCATCCACCGCTCGCTAATTCTGATATTCCTGGATGACATTTAATGCAGTTAATTAATGGAATCACTCTGCTACTGATTTACCAGCTGGCAGGCGAAGTGAGTGTTCGGTTGCTGGGGTTGCCGGTGCCTGGTCCGGTGATGGGCATGGTCATGCTGTTTATAACGTTGATGATACGGGGCCAGATGGCCAAGGCCGTTGAGCCTGCGTCTACTGCCCTTCTGGGCCACCTTTCGCTGCTGTTCGTGCCAGCCGGGGTGGGGCTTATTGTTCACTTCAATCGCCTTGGCAACGAGTGGTTGCCAATCAGTGTCACCCTGCTACTCAGCACCATTATCACCATGGCGGTCACCGCTCTGGTGATGCAGTGGGTCACCCGGCTGACGGCCAGGCGAGAACCGAACCATGACTGAACCAGACCTGAACAGAATATGGGTTTATCTGTCTGCGTCACCCCTGTTGGGCTTGACCATGACCTTGGTGGCCTACAGCCTGGCGCACCGCCTTTACCTTCGCTCGGGTTTGAACCCTTTACTGAACCCGGTGGTCACGTCGGTTACGGCACTCATCCTGTTTCTGCTGGCGACGGACACGTCATACGATGATTATTTTGATGGCGCCCAGTTTGTTCACTTCCTGCTGGGCCCCGCCACCGTGGCGCTGGCGATTCCTTTATACCAGCAATTCAACAAGCTGAAACAGGTCTGGCTGCCGGTCACCGTGGCGCTGGTAACCGGGGTGGTCGTTGGTGCGTTCAGCTCGGTGGCCATTGCCCGACTGCTGGGCGCCAGCCTTGAAACCCAGTTGTCGCTGGCCCCTAAGTCGGTAACGGCACCGGTAGGTATGGCAATATCTGAACAGATCGGAGGCCTGCCTTCGCTAACAGCGGCTTTGGTGGTGGTTACCGGTATTATTGGCGCCGTTATCGGCTCCAAGCTATTCGATTTGATGGGTATTCGAGACGACAGTGTGAAAGGTATTGCTATGGGCATGACGTCCCACGGTATCGGCACCGCGCGGGCTTTCCAGGTAAGCGCCCAGATGGGCGCATTCTCTGGTCTTGCGATGGCGCTGTCGGCTTTCCTCTACTCGGTTTTTCTGCCATGGCTGTTGAGTATTACCGGTGTACTTGGCTGACTCGTTACGTCATTCTTATACCAGCACCACACCGGTCAGGTTATGGCAGCCTGGCCTAGATGGAATGGCCTCTACAAAACCCGGTGTGATTCATTATGATAATAGGCTTCATCAATCTCTTAGCGCTTCTATTGTCACTGAGTTTTTTACACGGTTTTATCTTTCGGTTCTTGCATAAAAAGCAACACGTTGAAAAAGTGCTATCAGGCATTGTTTTTGGCGGAATTTGTGTTGTGGGCATGTTTTCGCCTATAGAGTTCAGCCCCGGTGTTATTTTTGATCCTCGACCCGTCGTTCTGAGTATATCGGGTCTCTTTGGTGGCCCAATCGTAGCCATTATTGCAGCCGTCATCGCAGGAGGATATCGCCTATTTCTCGGTGGGGGCGGTATCTATGTGGGTGTCACTGGTATCATTGCATCCGTCTGCATGGGTTTAGGCTACCGACACTGTGTTCAAAAAGGCTGGGCGAAAATTAACGTATGGCAGCTTTTGTTATTTGGCCTGCTCGTGCATCTTGTTGTGATACTGATATTCACCCAGCTGCCAGCTGCTGTTGTTGCTGGAGTAATGTCGACGATTGCTATCCCACTCGTTCTTACTTTCACACCCGCTACTGCCCTCTTGGGCATGTTGCTAAAAGACGTTGAAAATCGCCTGAAAACGGAGCATGCACTCAGAGAAAGCGAGTTGAAACTATCTCATCATCTGCACAATACTCCTTTAGCCGCTATAACATGGGATAGAAATTTCTATGTCACACAATGGAACAAAATAGCCGAAGAGATTTTTGGATACTCAGCCGAGGAAGCGATAGGTGAACATGCAACAGATTTGATCCTGAAAGCTGACTCGAAAGCAGCGGCTGAGGCTGGTCAGGTTTTTGCTGCGTTATGGGAAAAAAAAGGTGGAGAGCGAAGCAATAACGATAACGTTACTAAAGATGGCAGAACGATTAACTGTGAGTGGTATAACACACCGATCTTGGATGACGACGGCAAACTGATTGCGATAGCTTCTCTCTGCGACGATGTAACGGTTCGAAAACAATCGGAGCTGATTATTTGGCAGCAGGCGCATTACGATTCACTCACCGGATTGGCTAACCGTAAAATGGCGAATGATAAACTCGAGCAAGCCATTAAAGTAGCTGATCGTTCGAATAAAAGTATCGCATTCTTATTCCTTGACCTCGATCTTTTCAAACATATCAATGACACACAGGGTCACGATTTTGGTGACATGCTTTTGGTGGAAGTGTCAAAACGGCTACGCAGCTATTTCCGAGAAATCGATACTCTTGCTCGATTTGGAGGAGACGAATTTGTCATCATTGTGGGCGGCCTAGACAGCCCGGATCAAGTTGACCTGATAGCGAGCGACTTGGTTAAAAAAATGGCAGAACCATTTAAGGTGGGACAAGAAACTGTCCATATTTCAACAAGTGTCGGCATCACAATTTATCCACAAGATGCTTCTGATCCGGTTGAAATACTGAGACATGCGGACCAGGCAATGTACGCAGCGAAGAATAACGGGGGTAATAGATTCCAATACTTTACGCCCTGGATGCAGCAGAGCGCAGTATCTCGCATGGCTTTGATTAGTGATTTACGCATTGCCTTGCCAGAAAATCAGTTTCAACTCTATTATCAGCCGATTGTAGACTTGATTAATGGTGATGTTTATAAAGCCGAGGCACTTCTACGCTGGAACCATCCTGACCGAGGTTTAATCGGGCCGGCCGAGTTTATTCCAATTGCAGAAGAGACGAAATTGATCTTGGGTATCGGCGACTGGGTGTTCCATGAGGCCAGCCGGCAGGCAGCCCGCTGGCGCGCCTCCTTCCGACCCAACTTCCAAATTAGTATTAATACCTCGCCGGTACAATATAAAAACGATGCTCTCAGTGCAGAAAATTGGCTTGAACACCTAAAGACGCTGGAGCTACTAGGAGATGCCATTGCGGTTGAGATTACAGAAGGAATATTGGTGGAATCCGGAGCCAGTGTCGACAAGATATTATTCGATTTTCGAGATGCAAATATTCAGGTATCAATCGACAACTTTGGCACGGGGTATTCATC
>NZ_AAXY01000049.1 GCF_000169375.1 Marinobacter sp. ELB17 | reverse complement strand
AACGCCAGCCAGGCGGCTTCCAGCGACGGCATCAAAATAGGCAATACCACCGTGGACATTGGTGGCTACGTCAAGCTGGACATGATCTACGATTTTGACCAAGCCTTGGGCGATAGCCTCTTCGTCGCTGGTCTTGATACGGCAAACAACGAGAGCAATGGCGTCTTCCGGGCCCATGCACGTCAGTCCCGAATCAGCATTGGTACAATCACGCCCACGGATGCGGGTGTCGTCAAGACGCGCTTTGAGGGCGATTTCTTCGGCGGTGGCGGTAACGAGGTCTTCTCCAACTCCAGCGGGCTGCGTATTCGTCACGCCTACGGCGAACTGGGCGGCTTACTGGCCGGTCAGACCTGGAGTAACTTCATGCACTTCACGGCTTACCCGTCCACCGTCGATTTCGACGGCCCCGTGGGCGTAAGCTTCATCCGTCAGGCTCAGGTTCGTTACACCATGCCCATGGGTGGCGGTGCATTGTCCGTCTCTGCCGAGAACGCCGAGACCACCGGCTTCGAGGGTTCCAGGGACGTACTGCCAGACTTTACAGCCAGGTATAAATGGGCCGGCGATGGCGGCGGCTTTGAATTCGCCGGTCTCGCCCGCCAGCTGCAGTCAGATTCCGCGGTGGGTGATGACTCAGCCTTCGCCTATGGCCTGATGCTGGCCGGCCGACTCAACGTCACCAACAGCACCACGCTGATGGCCGGTGCCATCTTTGGCGACGGTGTCGGGCGCTACATCTACAGCTCGTTCAGCAACAACGTTTCTGCAAACCAAGACGGTCAGCTTTCAGATCCGACTGACCCTACTTCCGGGCTTAATCGCAGCGGTATTGGTGAAGCCTACATCGATGCCAACGGTGACCTGGAAACGATCGAAGCCTTCGGCTTCAACGTAGCGGTCTCCCAGAAGTGGACCCCGAAGTTCACATCCGGCCTCAGCTACGGTCGCGTGGAAGGGGACCAGCCGGATAATCTGTTCCCGAACTCGTTCGAAACCCTGCAGAGCGTGCACTTCAGCAACTTCTATCAAATTGCTGATCCTGTCACCCTAGGCCTGGAACTGTCCTTTGCGGACAAAGAGCTGATGAACGGCGAATCTTCAGACAACACCCGTCTGCAGGCTTCCGCCCAGTTCAGCTTCTAATCCCGAAATCTTTTAGGGAAACAAAGCCCCGGCCCCGTGCCGGGGCTTTTTATGGCGCACTCCCGGCATTACGCCTCATCTTGGCTCTTAATCGACCTGACCGGGCCACGCGCAAACACCCCGTCACACCACTCTTTAACGTCGTTCTCTGAAAATGCCAGATCGGTTGCCGCACCACCGTTGAATTCATGCCACTGAAGCAGAAATTTTCGTTTCACAACGGTTAGCACCGGTATCCCCGCTTCCAGCAATTGCAGTAATTCGGCACGGCAACCTTTACCGTCAATCTCCTGCTGCCCGAAACGGTTCACAATGGCCAGCCGGGGTGGATTATTCAATGCCCCGCGCAAAACGCCGGTCGCATCCGCCAAGCCAGATGGATCCAGGCAGCAGGATTGCGATTCTTTGCCCAGATTCTGGGCTATAGAGTATTCGGTACCGGTTTCTACATCTTGCACCGCCATAGGCTCACGGCGCAGGCCCTGTTCGTTCAGCGCCATGGCCAGGCCCGCCACGCGAATGCCCTTACGGTTGTAATGATTCGCCAGGCTGTGCAGCATCGCGTCTACGGGCTGGTTGTCGTTGTCGTAGATAATCGCTGCCAGCTGGAATTGGTGTGCCATGAAGACCGTCCTGAAGCGTGTGCCGGCGCTTTCTGTCGAAAACACCCGCACTATAAAACACAAAAAGGGCGCAGATTGCTCTGCGCCCCTAGTGTACTGGCTTGCACCGCCAAAGCGGTTGCTTTATGTCAGGGACCGGTGCTGCTAAGCGCCCGGCCCCCTCACTCTCGCTTACAGCAACAGGGTACGAATATCACCCATCAGCCGAGCCAGCGCTGAGGTAAAGCGGGCTGCGTCGGCCCCGTTCACCGCACGGTGATCGTAAGACAACGACAGCGGCAGCATTAGCCGTGGTTGGAAGGCTTGGCCGTCCCAAACCGGCTTCATCGCCGCTTTGGACACGCCCAGAATCGCCACTTCCGGCGTATTCACAATTGGCGTAAAGGCCGTGCCACCGATACCACCAAGGCTGGTAATGGTGAAACAGGCGCCCTGCATTTCTGCCGGCTTCAGCTTCTTGTCGCGGGCTTTCTGCGCCAGCTCTGCGCTTTCTGCCGCCAGCTCCCACAGGCCTTTCTGGTCCACATTACGAATCACCGGAACCATCAAACCGTGGGGCGTATCCACCGCAATACCGATGTGGATGTACTTCTTGTGTACAACTTCTTTGCGATCCATATCCAGGGCGACGTTGAACTGGGGCAATTCAGCCAGAGCCGCGGCACAGGCCTTGAGCATGAACGGCAGCGGCGTCATTTTCACACCTTTCTTCTCGCCCAATGGCTTCAACGATTTACGGAAATCTTCCATATCGCTGATGTCGGCGTCTTCGAACTGGGTGACGTGTGGCACATTCAGCCAGCTGCGGTGCATGTTCAGCGCCGTAACAGACATCATGCGCGACATGCCTTCCCGTTCAACTTCACCAAACTGGCTGAAATCTGGCAGCTTCACGCCTGGAATGCCGCTGCTGCCAGCGCCGGGCACTACGGCGCCCTGCTGTGCCTGCTGCAGCTGAGCCTTCACGTAGCCGTGCACGTCGTCTTTAACAATACGGCCTTTCGGGCCGGAGCCTTTCACCCGGGCCAGGTCTGCACCCAGTTCACGTGCCAGCTTGCGAACCGCAGGGCCGGCGTGCACTTTGCTGCCGGCGGCGGGCGCCTCATAGGTCACCGAACCGGTATCCGCGGGTTTGGGTTTGGGTTTGGCTTTGGTATCGCTAGCCGCAGCCGGCTGCTCAGGCTCGGCTGGCTCCTTTTTGCCAACATCGCTGCTATCAGCCGGGGCTGAATCGTCAGCGTCGTCGCCGTCATCTGCGCCATCGTCGGTGATGATCATTTCCAACAGGTCGTCGCCTTCGGAAATCTTGTCGCCTTCTTTAACCAGAATCTTGCCGATTTTGCCGGCGAAGGGCGATGGAATTTCCATGGTCGCTTTGTCAGATTCCACGGTGACCAGCGCGCTTTCTACGTCAACGTCGTCGCCTTCCGACACGTTAAGCTCGATGATCGGGATGTCATCAAAACCATCCAGGCCAGACACTTTTACGATTTCTGTGCGCGTGCCGCCGGATTTTTTCTGCGGCGCCGGCTTGCCGGTGCTGTCGTCAGACTTAGCCGGTGCGTCATCGCTCTGGGCTTTGGGCTCAGGCTCTGGCGCGCTGTTTTCGTTTGAAGCGCCATCACTTGCGCCATCTGAACTGCCCGCACCATCAGAACTAAGAGTACCGACCACGTCGCCCTCTTTGATCTTGTCGCCCACTTTAACGATGATCTTAACGATCTTACCCGCACCCGGTGACGGCAACTCGACCGATGCCTTGTCGGTTTCAACCGTCAAAATCGGATCTTCTTCAGCCACCGAGTCACCGGCGCTGACCAGTATTTCAATAACTTCAACTTCATCTGCCCCGCCTAGATCGGGGACCCTGATTTCTTGCTCGCTCATAGCGGTCTCCTTAGCGGTGCGCCGGGTTCGGTTTGTTGCGATCGATTCCGTACTTGCGCATGGCTTCAAGAACCTGCTCGTGCTTGATCTCGCCGTCTTTCGCCAGAGCAGACAGAGCCGCTACGGCAACGTGGTAACGATCAACCTCAAAGAAATCACGCAGTTTTTCACGAGTGTCGCTGCGGCCAAAGCCATCCGTACCCAGGGTCAGGAAGGTTTTGGGGATAAACGCCCGTAACTGTTCAGAGTGCAGTTTGATGTAGTCGGTAGACGACACAACCGGACCCGCCTGGTTTTCCAGGCACTGGGTTACATAGGCTTTGCGGCCTTTGTCATCCGGGTGCATCAGGTTCCAGCGCTCTACGTGCTGGCCGTCGCGGGCCAGTTCGTTAAAGCTGGTCACACTCCACACATCGGAGCTGACCCCCCAATCATCTTTCAACAGCTCGGCAGCGGCATTCACTTCGTTCAGGATAGCGCCGGAGCCCAGCAACTGAACCCGCAACTTGGTTTTGCCTTTACCTTTTGCTTCCACCGAACTGAACTTGTACATGCCCTTGATGATGCCATCTGCACACCCTTCAGGCATCGCTGGCTGAACGTAGTTCTCGTTCTCCATGGTGATGTAGTAATAAACGTTGGTGTTCTTTTCGTACATTTCCTTCATGCCGTGATGAATTACCACAGCCATTTCGTAGGCGTAAGCCGGATCGTAAGCTCTGCAGTTAGGAATGGTGTTGGCCAGAATATGGCTGTGACCGTCCTGGTGCTGCAAGCCCTCGCCGTTCAGCGTGGTCCGCCCTGCGGTGCCGCCAATCAGGAAGCCGCGAGCCTGAATGTCGCCAGCGGCCCAGGCCAGGTCGCCAACGCGCTGGAAGCCGAACATGGAATAAAACGCGTAGAACGGAATCAGCGGAAAGTTGTTGTTGCTGTACGATGTAGCAGCCGCAATCCAGGCCGCCATGGCGCCGCCTTCGTTGATGCCTTCCTGCAGAATCTGACCCTTTTTGTCTTCACGGTAATACATGATCTGATCGCGATCCGGCGGCACGTACTTCTGCCCTTCCGAGGTATAAATACCCAGCTGGCGGAACATGCCTTCCATACCAAAGGTACGGGCTTCGTCAGGAACAATCGGCACAACACGTTTGCCCACACGCTTGTCTTTTACCAACGCACTCAGAATGCGCACGAACGACATGGTGGTGGAGATTTCACGGCCATTGGAACCGTCCAAAACCTGCTTGAAGATGTCCAAGTCAGGAATCTGCAGCGGCTGGCTGTCTTTACGACGCTTGGGATAGAAGCCGCCCAGATCCTGCCGGCGCTTCTTCATGTACACCAATTCGGGGCTGTCGGGCGCCGGACGATAGTAAGGCACGTCTTCAAGCTCTTCGTCTTTCACCGGAATCGCGAAACGGTCACGGAATGATTTAAGCGTTTCCACATCAAGTTTTTTCAGAGAGTGAGCGGTGTTGGTGGCTTCGCCAGCGGCACCAAAGCCATAACCTTTGATGGTGTGGGCCAGAATAACGGTTGGCTTACCATTGGCTTCGGTTGCCGCTTTTTTGTAAGCCGCATACACTTTGTACGGGTCGTGGCCGCCGCGATTGAGCGTTTGAATGTCGTCGTCGGTCCAGTTTTCAATCATCTTGGCCAGCTTCGGATACTTGCCGAAAAACTGCTTGCGGGTTGCCGCCGGGCCACCGTTGGTGAAAGCTTGCAGTTCGCCGTCAACCACTTCGTCCATGGCGCGCTGCATAGTGCCGTCTTCGTCTTGCTCAAACAGCGGGTCCCACATGCGACCCCAAACCACTTTAATCACGTTCCAGCCAGCACCGCGGAACGCGCCCTCCAGTTCCTGAATAATCTTGCCGTTGCCGCGTACCGGGCCATCCAGGCGCTGCAGGTTGCAGTTCACCACAAACACCAGATTGTCCAGGTTTTCACGGCTGGCTTTGGAAATACAGCCCAGAGTTTCGGGCTCGTCACATTCACCATCACCAATGAAACACCACACTTTGCGATTTTCCATTTCGACCAGCTCGCGGCTGTCGAGGTACTTCATGATGTGAGCCTGGTAAATGGCCTGAATCGGGCCCAGGCCCATAGAAACCGTGGGGAACTGCCAGTAATCCGGCATCAGCCACGGGTGCGGATAGGATGACAAACCACCGCCGTCGACTTCTTCGCGATACTTGTCTAGCTGCGCTTCTTCAAACCGGCCTTCCAAAAAGGAACGGGCGTAAATGCCCGGCGAGGCGTGGCCCTGGAAATAGACAAGATCTGACTCGCGTTTTTCGTCGCCACCGTGGAAGAAATAGTTAAAGCCTACATCATAGAGCGTGGCCGCAGACGAGAAGGTGGAAATATGACCACCCAGATCACCCGGGCGCTTGCTGGCACGCACGACCATCGCCATGGCGTTCCAACGGATCAGGGAACGAATACGGCGCTCCATGAACAGGTCACCCGGCATACGTGCTTCTTGTGCAAGCGGGATAGTATTACGGAATGGTGTGGTAATGGCATACGGCAGCTCGGTGCCGTCGCGGCTGGCGCGCTCGGAAAGGCGTTCCAGAATGTACTTGGCTCGGTCTACACCCTCCTGCTCGATCAGTGATTCGAGTGCGTCAAGCCACTCCGTGGTTTCAATCGGATCGTCGTCCTGGTACATCAAATCCTCCCGTAGGCGTCTATATAAATGCGGCCCAGCGCCGAATGTCACGGGCTGCGCTGCTGAGTCAGTCAGTGGGGCTTGCGGCGTTGGGGCCGTAGCGCCGATTAATTATTCATGAACAAGCATAGATCAGGTTTCACAATTTGCGTTTAACAGATCGCAAACTGCTTTTGGCAATTAACCGGCATTGTAGTTTTTTTACTACAATTTATCGAAATTTTTTGGTTAACCCTTAAAAAATCTGGGGAAATGGGGGTTAATTTCGATTCCTTACGGAATAATGACGTTTTTACACCCTCCCGACAAGTCACACCCGACCAAGGTCGAACACCGTCAACTCTACGTGACTTCGTTTGCAACCCTAAACCTTCTACGTTTCACCTTGAATAATACGCAAAAAACGGGCTTACCGTGAGGTGAGCCCGTTTTTTGCTTTAAGACTAAATCGCTACTTAATGCATCAAGGTATACAGCTTGCGCCGATAGGTGCGCACATCGGCATTGTTGTTGCCCAGCTTTTCAAACAGCTCCACCAGCGTTGTCTTGGCCACTTCATTTTTATACTTGCTGTCTACCTGCATCAGGCGAATCAGCAGTTCCATGGCCTCGGCGTTGTTTTCTTTTAACACGTTATGCAGCGCCAGCATGTGCAGCGCGTTGGGGTCTTTTGGGTCCTGCTCCAGAGCCATTTCCAGGTCGGTCTGGGGCGGCAGCTCTGTGGACTGTTTCAAAAACTTGATGCGGGCCGCCAGCTGTTTGGCCTGTTGCTGCAATTTTTCTTCCGGAGGCAGACTGTTGTAAATTTGTTCGGCGGTGTCCAGATCCCCCATTTCGGCTTTGATCTGAGCCAGGTCAATCAGCACTTTCAGATTTTCCGGATCTTTCTGGTTCATATCACCCAAAATGGCCAGGGCGCCATCCAGATTGCCTTCTTCCCAGAGCGCGTGAGCTTTTTCGTACGGGTCCTCGGCGGGCGCCTCTACATACTTGTCCAGCACTTTGCGGATCTCGCTTTCCGCTAACGCGCCGTTAAAATCGTCTACCGCCTGGCCATCTTTCACCAAAATAACGGTTGGCAGACTTCGCACACCCAAGCTGGAGGCAAGTTGTTCTTGCTGGTCGGCATTCACTTTGGCCAGTAAAAAAGCGCCCTTATACTCATCGGCCAACTTTTCCAGCAGTGGCATCAGCTGCTTACAAGGCGCGCTCCATTCCGCCCATACGTCGACCAGAACGGGCGTTGTCGCAGAGGCTTCCATCACCTGCTGCTGGAAGTTTTCCATTGTGGCTTCGAAACTATAAGAAGAGCTGCTCATTGAGACACCTGAATCTGTCGCTGTTTATAGATACAGCTAAGATGGGGAGCCCGGTGGCGAAATTCAAGAGGAACAGGCCAAAGGGGTTAACAAGCGGCCTTGAAAATCAGAGTTTTGGCAGCAAGTAATCAATAAACGTTCGACACTGAATACACGACGCCGAACACACCCAGTACCGGGAAGCCAAGTAGCATGACAGACGACAACAGCAATGACTCTCT
Source organism: Marinobacter sp. ELB17 (assembly GCF_000169375.1). Lineage (GTDB taxonomy): Bacteria > Pseudomonadota > Gammaproteobacteria > Pseudomonadales > Oleiphilaceae > Marinobacter. The sequence continues at coordinate 4,531 of NZ_AAXY01000049.1, read as the reverse complement.
GGAACAGCTCGAAGAAGATATAACCGAGTACATAGGCAAAGACGAACACAGCAAAGACCTGGCACTGTCTAAACAGGCGCTGCCCAAGCGCCTGTACCTGCTGCCGGTGTCTAACCGGCCGTTTTTCCCCGCCCAGGTACAGCCTGTCATGGTCAATCAAAACCCCTGGCACGAAACCCTGAAAAAAGTGAGAGAGACCGATCACGGCATGCTGGGCATTTGCTACGTTGACAACGAAGCCAGTGAAAAGGGCGTGCCTGACAGCAAAGATCTGGCCACCATGGGCTGCGCAGTGCGCGTGCACCACGCCCAGCAAAAAGACGGCAAGGTGCAGTTTATTGCACAGGGCCTGCAGCGCTTTCGCATCGTTCAATGGCTGCGCCGCCGCCCCCCCTATCTGGTGGAAGTGGAGTACCCACAGGAGCCCGCCGAAGACCTGGATGAAACCAAGGCCTATACAATGGCCGTTATCAGCGCTATTAAAGAGTTGCTGCGCACCAACCCGCTGTATGGCGAGGAAGTGAAGCAGTACCTGACGCGCTTCGGCCCGGAGGACAGTTCACCGTTGACCGACTTCGGCGCATCGATGACCAGCGAACCTGGCGCGAAATTGCAGGAAGTACTGGATACCGTGCCGCTGTTGCAACGCATGGATAAAGTGCTGCTGCTTATGCGTAAAGAGCTGGAAGTGGCCAAGCTGCAGTCTGAAATTAGCGCGGAAGTGAACCAAAAGGTACAAAAGCACCAACGTGAGTTCTTTCTGAAAGAACAACTGAAAGTGATTCAGCGCGAACTGGGCATGTCAAAAGACGACAAAACCGCCGACGCCGAACGTTTCGAAGGGCGCATGGCGGAACTCGACCCGCCCGAAGCAGTGCGCGAACGTTTTGATGAAGAACTGCAAAAACTGCGAATTCTCGAACAGGGCTCGCCGGAGTATGGCGTTACCCGCAATTATCTGGATTGGATAACCCAAGTGCCCTGGGGCCAACACTCACAGGATCATTTCGATCTCGCCGAGGCGCGGCACATTCTGGACAAAGACCATGACGGCCTGGGCGATGTAAAAGACCGCATTATCGAGTTTCTGGCAGAGGGCAGCTTCAAAAAAGAAGTCAGCGGCACCATCCTGCTGTTGGTGGGTCCGCCGGGCGTGGGCAAAACGTCCATCGGCCACTCGGTGGCAGACGCGCTGGGGCGCAAGTTCTATCGCTTTAGCGTAGGCGGCATGCGTGACGAAGCCGAAATTAAAGGCCATCGCCGCACCTATATTGGCGCCATGCCCGGCAAATTTGTGCAGGCACTGAAAGACACAAAAGTGGCCAACCCGGTCATTATGCTGGATGAAATCGACAAGATTGGCGCGTCTTACCAGGGCGACCCGGCCTCTGCCCTGCTGGAAACTCTAGACCCGGAGCAGAACCGCGAGTTTCTGGACCACTATCTGGATGTGCGCATGGATTTGTCGAAAGTGCTGTTCATCTGCACCGCCAACCAACTGGATACCATACCGCGACCGCTACTCGACCGCATGGACGTGATTCGCCTGTCTGGCTACATAGCGGAAGAAAAGCTGGCGATCGCCAAGCACCACCTGTTACCCAAACTGCTAAAACGCGCCGGACTGCTTAAAAAGCAGATGAACATTTCTGACGCTGCCATAAAACAGGTGATTGAAGGCTATGCCCGTGAAGCCGGGGTGCGTGGTCTGGAAAAGATGCTGCACAAAATTATCCGCAAAAGCATCGTCAAGTTGCTGGGAAATCCTGACCTACCCATTCGCGTTGGCATTGCCGACGTACAGGAATACCTGGGGCAACCTCTCTTCCGCAAAGAAAAATCCATGAAGGGCATGGGCGTAGTAACGGGTTTAGCCTGGACCGCCATGGGCGGCACTACGCTCAGCATTGAGGCCTCGCGCATTCACAGCAGCCAGCGCGGTTTCAAACTGACCGGGCAACTGGGGGATGTGATGCGCGAATCCGCCGAGATTGCCTACAGCTTTGTCGCGTCTAATTTGAAACGTTATAAAGGCGACCCTGTGTTTTTCGACAAATCTCTGGTGCACCTGCACGTGCCGGAAGGCGCCACGCCGAAAGACGGCCCAAGCGCGGGCGTCACTATGGCCACGGCGCTGCTGTCGATTGCTCGCCGTGAAGCGCCGCAGCAAAACATCGCCATGACCGGTGAACTGACACTGACCGGGCAGGTACTGCCAGTCGGGGGAATACGGGAGAAGGTGATTGCCGCCCGGCGGCAGAAAATCAACCAGTTGATTCTGCCAGAAGCTAACCGAGGGGATTACGACGAGCTACCGGGGTACTTGAAAGAAGGCATTGCGGTCAGTTTTGCGAAACACTACAGCGATGTGTTTCAGGTTTGCTTTGGCCAACAACCAAAGAAGGGCGCGGTTATGCACTGACCCGCCGGCCGCCGCTCTTCGTCCCAACCTGCAGCTTTACCATGAAGCCTTATTTAGAGGTTTCCTTCCAGCCATCTTCGCGCAGCACCGGGCCTACATCCAGAACCGGTGATGCGTCTATGTGGTCTGCGTCCATCATATTAGCCACTCGCTGCAACGAGGCCAGAATCATGGTTTGCTCCCACTCCGCCAAGGCCTGATATTTTTTGATGAAGTCTTCTTGCAGCGGGTTGGGCGCACGGGCCAGAATCTCGCCGCCGGCTTCGGTCAGGTGGGCGTGCACTTTGCGCTTATCCTGAGTGCTGCGAACCCGGTACACCAATTTGCGCAATTCCAGGCGGTCTAAAATAGTGGTTACTGTGGCCTGGCTAAGGCTGATTTTATCAGCGATGGTGCCAATAGTGACCTGGCCCAAATCCCGTATGGTCCGCATAATCAGCAGCTGTGGCGCGGTCAGCCCGGCGCTCTTGCTCAATCGTTTTGAGTGCAGATCTGTTGCGCGGATTACCCGGCGTAATGCTACTAATACTTCGTCATAATTGGTCAACGCGCCGCTCCCGCCATGCTTATACCACTAACATTTAGAGTTGTTTATATCACGATCCACTGCAAAAACCATCAATCACCAACAACTTTTATATGGCCTGGCAGCGATCAAATAGAAGACAAACAACGATTTTCACGGCAAGATGGCAACCTGGAATGGCCTTCGCTTGACAACAACCAAGCGTGGGTGCTTTGTTGATGCCTGAGTATCACAATAATAACCTGATTACAGGAAACCAATAATGCAAAACAACGTTAAAAAACTCGTAACAGCTATCGCCGCATCCGTTGCCCTGCTGGGCGCAGGCGCCGCCGTAGCAGAGATTAAAGTAGGCATTGCCGGCCCCATGACAGGACCGGTTGCGCAGTACGGCGACATGCAATTTTCTGGCGCACGGATGGCCATCGAACGCATTAATGCTGCTGGCGGCGTTATGGGTGAAAACCTGGTAGCGGTTGAATACGACGACGTATGCGACCCCAAGCAGGCCGTGACCGTTGCCAACGCTCTGGTCAACGACGGCGTGAAATACGTGGTAGGTCATCTGTGTTCCAGCTCTACACAGCCGGCGTCTGATATCTACGAAGACGAAGGTATTCTGATGATCACCCCGGCCTCCACCAGCCCGGGCATCACCACTCGCGGCTATGAACTGGTATTCCGCACCATCGGCCTGGACAGCATGCAGGGCCCGGTCGCCGGAGAGTATTTGGCCAGCCTGAAGCCCAAGAAAGTCGCGGTTATCCACGACAAACAGCAATACGGTGAAGGCATTGCCACCGCCGTGCGCGATACCCTGAAAGACGCCGGCGTTGAAATAGCCATGTTTGAAGGCATTACCGCAGGCGATAAAGACTTTTCATCGCTGGTGACCAAACTCAAGCAGGCCCAGGTCGATTACGTGTACTACGGCGGCTATCACCCAGAACTGGGTCTGATTCTGCGCCAAGCTCGCCAGGCGGACCTGGACGCTGTGTTCATGGGCCCTGAAGGCGTTGGCAACAAAGACATCAACACCATTGCTGGCGAAGCCGCTGAAGGCCTGCTGGTTACCCTGCCTCCGGCCTTCGATGAAAAAGAAGAGAACAAAGATCTGATTGCCGCGTTTGCGGATAAAGACGAAGACCCCTCCGGCCCATTTGTACTGACTTCCTACGCAGCGGTTCAGCTGGTAGCTGAAGGCATCGAAAAAGCAGGTTCCAAAGACCCGTTTGAAGTGGCCGCCGCACTGCGCGCCAACAGCTTCGAAACGCCCATTGGCACCGTTCAGTACGACAAAGCCGGCGACATGAAGTCGTTCGAATTTGTAGTTTATGAATGGCACTCAGACGGCAGCAAGACTCCGGTCAGTAACTAACGCGGGCCCTCAACCCGCCGCTGTCGTGCGGGCGCAAGCCCGGCGGCAGCCCTGAAAGAGACGACACCCCGCAGCCTGCCGACGGCTGCGGGGTGTCTTTCCAAGCTTCTGATCCAAACGTTAATTGCGCGGCGCCCTTACCTGCTGCGCGTTTCTCTGCCCGTCAGAAGTCGATTTCCGGAGATGGCACCCCATGCAAGACCTT
>NZ_AAXY01000050.1 GCF_000169375.1 Marinobacter sp. ELB17 | reverse complement strand
AAGCTGTGGCGCAGGGAGTGAATGTGAACATGCTTGCGGATACCGCAGTCCAGGGCGACCTGCTTGATGGCCTTCTGCACCCCACCCCGGGCCATCACCCGGGGCTTGCCGGAGGTGGCAACCGACGCATACGGCGGGTGCCACCCGGGAAACAGCAGGTCTGGATGACGGTGAGTGGCCCAATAGCGCCGCAAGGCCTTGAGTGTCATCAGCGGTAAAGGCACGAAGCGATCCTTCTTGCCCTTGCCACAGCGCACATGCACCCGCATCAGGTGACTGTCGACATCGGCGATGGTCAGGTTCAGGGACTCGCTCAGTCGCAGGCCCAGACTGTAGGTGGTGAGGAAATAGACCTGATAACTGAGTTTGCGTGTGCGACTGATCAGGCGCTCGACCTCCTTCAGGGAGAGCACGTCCTGCAGGGTCTGAACCTTGGGGGCCTTGACGATAGGGACGTATTCCCAGGGCTTGCCCAGTACATACTGATAGAAACTCTGCAACGCATTGCGGGCAATCTTGACCAGACTCCAGGACCGATGCTCGACCAGATGCATGAAATACTGCTGGAGCTGATCGGTGCTAAGCTGATCGGGACAGGTCTCGAAATAGTCGCAGACCTGTCGCAGGCAACGGGTGTACAGATCGATGGTCTTGGGGCTTTTGCCGCGCAGGGTGAGTTCGGTGAGGTAGCGTTGGTGCAGAGCTTGAAAACGAGCGTGTTCGTTAGCGTTCATCACACTTCTCCTGACAGGCCCTCCGAAATGGAAGGGGTCAGAGAAGTACAGTCGAATTTGACCTCTGCCGCATAGCGGCTTCGTTCAACCAGTCGCTTAAGTTCGTTCCCGGCCTGACGGCCGTCCACCGGATGCCCTTGTCAGGGCACCGCTTAGCTTCGCGTTAGCTGGATTGATGTGGTTCCTTTTGGGTGGTTCGGTGCCAGTGGCCTTGGCCCAGAGTTGGTAGCAAAACCGGTAATTTTCAGTTACGCCAAGGCCGTCGGAATCCGTGGTCAGTTTGGCGGTTCAATCGGCCAGCAGTGTTGGCATAAAGGTTGGTGCTCGCCGTGCGGGGCCATCCGCGCAAACTTGGGCCTGCGCCTGGTAATCTGGCGTTCAGGTTCATTCGCCGCATCGGCTGCGGTGCTTTTTGACACTGTGCATCGGCGGATTTTGGTGCAAGAGCAGCAGCGGAGTAGGCTATCATTTTGAGTGCCAAGAGCTGGGCCTGTCAGTTATACCCAGCTAACCAATCGCTCAAGTTCGTTCCCGGCCTGAAGGCCGTCCACCGGATGCCCTAGTCGGGCACCGCTTAGCTTGGCGTTAAAAAGTTTGTTTCAAAAAGGTACTTCGAGTATGGAATTTGTTTTGTTTCTCTTCGGTGCGATTCTCTCTTGGTTGATAACTCACATTTATTATCGGCAATCTTCGAAGACCGCACCAGAGTGGGCTCAACCGCTTATTGATAGCCTTCCAGCAACCCAACCGTCACAAGATGAATTGTTGAAGCTGGTGCAGAACCATGTAAATCACAATAGCATTATTGAAAGTGGCAGTAATTCTGATGGTGAATGGTTCAGGTACGGTAACGGCGATCAAGTTTGCAAGGGGCAATTTGAAGTTGGTGACGAAAATGAAGTAAGAATTCCGTTCCCATCAGAATTCGCCACCGAGCCTTCACTGGACTTGTCAGGCAATGTTAATCGAATTAAAACAAAGCGCGCGACACAGCGGGAGTTGTTAGTGGAACTAAACTCAGGATGCGTAGCAGAATCTATTTCAGAGTTTCAGTATCAAGCGAGGGGGCACTGGAAGGATCCTCACAGCCAGTAACTTTCTAACCAGTCGCAGCAGTACGCGGCCGATGGCCGCCGGACGCTCTTTCCATGGCGCCTTCGTCGCCATTCCAAGATCGCCGCTGTGCTCAGCGTTAGCATCTCAGGCCCGACGGTTGTCGTTCACATCGTCCGCAAGCCAAGCCTTGATCAACGATTGATAGGGCATGTCACGCTTGTTAGCCTCGATTTTAATCCGATCAAGCAGAGTTTCGGGCAAGCGGAGTGAGATAGTCTTGGTTGAGAGCTTCAACTTTGGGAAAGAAGCCGGTTTTGCCTGACTCCAATCCACGTAGTCCGAGGAGTCGTGAGTCTCCCAGAACTCTCGCTCTTTTGCTTCTGTTTTGAACTCAGGAGTCTTTTTTAACTTGCTCATAAACAGCCCTCTCTTTGCGGTGCATGTCGCGAGCGGAAATTACTCGAATCAGGGTATCGTTATGCCTTAGCGTGAAGGTAATGTGCAGCAGTCTCGCATCATCTGTTTCACCAAGGGCATGTAAACGGGCTTCGGTCTGGCTATGCTTGGAGTCTTCCAGCACCAGGAGTGGCTCATTAAAGAAAATGGCTTCCGCCTCAGACTGGCCGACGCTGTGCTTCTCCGAATTTTTTCGGGAGTTGCCTTCGTTCCAGTCAAAGCCAGCAATTTGTGCCCAATTCATCATGAATGTATATTATCAACATATACGCAGACGTCAACAAGTGCTAACCAATGCAGGCACGGCGACGCCCTTTTCATTGCGCCTTCGGCTCCATTCCTAGGGCGCGCATGCTGCTAGCGTTAGGAAATTGAGCTGAGCCCCATGGAAAAGCGCATTCTGATAAACGATTTTGCTACACGAAGTTTTCGAGATGTAGCCGATCAAGACTATATTGCGGCTAGGCTTTCGTACCGCCATGGTTTGTATTCTCAGTTCCATTGGCAGTCGCTCCAAGCTTTGGAGAAATATCTGAAGGCCATACTTCTCTACAACCGGGTAAAAGCGAAGGATATTAACCACGATCTCGATAAGGCTATCAAGTACACCAGGAAACTGCCCTTCCTGTTGAAGAGAAGCCCGATTACTGACGAATTCATAAAGCATGTTTCCGATTTTGGGCGATTCAGATATTTAGAGTCCTCATATTTTATCAAAGGCCCTAAGTTAGCCGAATTAGACGAGGCTGTTTGGGAAATACGGCGCTACTGTAAGGTGCTTGATCACGAGGTAACTTTGCCTAGCGGAAAAGTGGCGAACATGCTCAGCCGAGAGCTAGATGCTATCGAAGCAAGCGATCAGCACCCTCCACAAAAATTCAAGCTCATTGGTGGGCTGCTGGAAAAAATTCTAGATAAACGTGAGCATACCTCTCGCAGCGCACTGATTTGGCAAAATTTATTTTTTGGAAACTCAATCCGAAAACAGGTCAGAATGCATTCGGCACTCTATGCAGTGAATGCACCCCTCTACTACATCCGGAAATTTTGAATGAGTACTGGAGTATGTGTTTCTGCCCAAAGAGGTGGTACAAGCATATCGGGAGCATGGTAAGGCGAAGGACGACTAAGAGAGGGAGCTCCGGTGCATATTCCTAACAATCGCAGGCATGGCGACGTCTTTTCCATTACGGCTTCGCCTCCATTTCAAAGCTGCGCATGCTGCGGGCGTTAGCTGGATTGATGTGGTGCCTTTTTGGTGGCTTGGTGCCAGTGGCCTTGGCTCAGGTTCGTAGCAAAACCGGTAACTTTCAGCTACGCCAAGGCCGTCTAAGTCGGTGATCAGTTTGGCAGCTCAATCGTTCACCGGCATTGCCATAAAATTTGGTGCTCGCCGTGTGGGGCCGTCCACGCAAACTTAGGTCTGCGCCTGGTAATCTGGCGTTCAGGTTCGTTCGCCGCATCGGCTGCGGTGTTTTAGGACACTGTGCATCGGCGGATTTTGGTGGAAGGGCAGCGGCGGAGTAGGCTATCACTTTGAGTGCCAGGGGCTGGGCTGTCAGTTACACCCAGCTAACAAATCGCAGCAGTACGCGGCCTACGGCCGCCGGACGTCACTGACGTGCCGCCGCTGTGCTCAGCGTTAGCATCTCAGGCCCGACGGTTGTCGTTCACATCGTCCGCAAGCCAAGCCTTGATCAACGATTGATAGGGCATGTCACGCTTGTTAGCCTCGATTTTAATCCGATCAAGCAGAGTTTCGGGCAAGCGGAGTGAGATAGTCTTGGTTGAGAGCTTCAACTTTGGGAAAGAAGCCGGTTTTGCCTGACTCCAATCCACGTAGTCCGAGGAGTCGTGAGTCTCCCAGAACTCTCGCTCTTTTGCTTCTGTTTTGAACTCAGGAGTCTTTTTTAACTTGCTCATAAACAGCCCTCTCTTTGCGGTGCATGTCGCGAGCGGAAATTACTCGAATCAGGGTATCGTTATGCCTTAGCGTGAAGGTAATGTGCAGCAGTCTCGCATCATCTGTTTCACCAAGGGCATGTAAACGGGCTTCGGTCTGGCTATGCTTGGAGTCTTCCAGCACCAGGAGTGGCTCATTAAAGAAAATGGCTTCCGCCTCAGACTGGCCGACGCTGTGCTTCTCCGAATTTTTTCGGGAGTTGCCTTCGTTCCAGTCAAAGCCAGCAATTTGTGCCCAATTCATCATGAATGTATATTATCAACATATACGCAGACGTCAACAAGTGCTAACCAATGCAGGCACGGCGACGCCCTTTTCATTGCGCCTTCGGCTCCATTCCTAGGGCGCGCATGCTGCTAGCGTTAGCTGGGATTGCGCCACCTGAAAAGTGATACTATAGTGTCACTATCAAACTAATTCAGGGTAATTCCATGAAAGTTGAGCTAGTTACAAGCCTCAAGCGCCAAGCGACAAAAATTCTGGCAGACCTGCGTTTATCAAAAGAACCGGTACTGATTACAGAGCATGGCCAGCCGTCCGCTTACCTCGTTGACGTGAAGGATTACGAGTTTATGCAGCGCCGGCTGGAACTACTTGAAGGGCTCTCACGGGGAGAGCGTGCTGTACTGGAGGGACGAACGTACAGCCAAAACGAAGCCAGGGAGAAAATGAGTAAATGGCTGAAGTAATCTGGACGGAGCCAGCTCTTCAAGAATTAGATTCTATTGCCGAGTACATTGCTCTGGATAATGTAGTTGCTGCAAGCGCTCTGGTTGAAAAAGTTTTTGAAAAAACGAAGCGCTTGGAAAACTTTCCGCAATCCGGCCGAACTCCACCTGAGCTACCCAATTCAATCTACAGGGAAGTTGTCGTGCTCCCTTGCCGTGTTTTCTACCGTGAAGAAGGGAGTCATGTGTTCATCCTCTATGTTATGAGGGAGGAACGGCAGCTTCGTGTTTACATGCTGGAAAACAGCTAACCAGACGCGGCACGCGGATGCTTTTGTCTTCGCTTCGCTGCGTCAAGGTCGCCGGTGCGCTCAGCGTTAGAGCAGCAGTCATAGGAATTGAGCCATTGTGATTCAGTATCTTTTTCGTAAGCCCAAATACCCGGTTCTCATCGAAACGGACGAAAGAGTCATGGGTGCGCGTAGTGGAGAAAGGATCAGTCGTCTTTGCAAGCAGTCGTCGTTCGCTGCCAAGGAGTCGTATATTGTTATCGATTCTTCCGGAGAAGGTTGGAGCTTTTTCCCCGCTCATGAAGTAATAAGTCCACTTACCACGCAGAAGAGGTGGACAAAGGCAAAAATCGTAGAACTGTTCAACGCGTCGCTGGCCGGAACGGGAAGCGACGCACGATATAAACCAGGGAGCCTGTCGAGTAGGCGGTTGGAACAAATTGTCCGAGAAATCGTTGAACATGAGAGCAAGCTCTAACAATCACAGTCACGGCGACGGTTACTGCGTTGCGGCTTCGCCTCCACTCCGCAACGGCGCGTGCTGTTGGCGTTAGAACACTAAGGAAAGTATGCAGTTACCGTTACTATCTATAGATAAAAATTATGAGTCTTTGAATGATGCAGAAGTGACTGCCAAGGTAATGGATAGTTACATATGCGTAATGAGTCTGAATATGCTGGATTTTCCAAAAAGGAAAGAGCACATATTGGAGTTAGTAACTCATAAGATTCAATACTGGGAAAGACTAATTCAAGAAGCAAACAAGCTATTTTGGCTAAAGGATGAAAGTAGAGGGTGGGCTGTCTTTTACCCTAACCAAGACTGTGGCTATACAAGGATTTATAGGTATAAGCCCTCAAAAGATCACGATATTCGAAGAGATAAACCATGGGGTATTGGCTCATGGAAGCATATTCAATCAGAAACCTCATTATTAGATATTCTGAATTCAGTTGAATACTCTGAAATATTCAAAAACTGGAAAGCACACCAGATAAGAGTTAATTCCGTCCTTACTGAGTTTGCAGATGGGCGGATTTCAAACACGGCTGTTGATAAGGCAATGCTTGTCACAAAAGGAAATGGTTGTGCTGTTTGTGGGGCTGCAGCTGGTCACCATGCCACTACTACACAAAGTGAAATGGATAGCACTGTCATGCTATCCATTTCACTTTGCGAAACTCATAGGTTAGAAGCGAGTGAACACCCCTGTATACTCAAATTTTTCGGCACTCTATTTTTCCTAAATATTGATATTCTGGACTTAATTAAGTTAGATCATATTCCCGATGATTTGGTCATCCCTTTAACAGATATAATTGCTTCAAATTTGAATGCACAATTCGATAAGCCGGAGAAGAGAAAGCGAGGCTGGCACATTCGGTTTGAAATGCAAGATGGTTGGTCATGGTTGCTTCGACTTAACACGCTAACGGACTACGGATACATGCTGTTTAACTCTTCCGGCAAGCAGGTTCATCGTATTGATTCAGCTGATGACCATCCAGATGTACCATTCGGTCCAGATCATCAACATTTCAACCCTAAAACAAAGCGAGAATCAATAGAGCCTAGTTTCTCGTATGGTGTTCCCTTGTTGGACTTTCCATTGCTCGAAAAAAGTAAGGCCTACCATGCTAGCAAGTAGTGTTCTAACAAACGCGTCAACAAGGACTTGTTTTCCGCTGGCGCTCCAAACCAGCCTGTTACGCGGGCGTTATGTGTTTGAAAACATCCCCTAAGTGTGATGAATTTCGCACTTTATAAAACCTGAAGATGGAGTAATTTTAATGAGAAAAATCGCTGTTTTGATAATTGTTGGGGTTTTTGCACTTATACAAGGTTGTGCAACGATAACCACAGAGAGTGTTCCTGTTGAAAAAGTTGTAAACGTTGCTAGCGCAGAGAAAAATACTTTGTATGTTCGAGCGAATAACTGGATGGTCGAGGCATTTAATAATGCGGAATCGGTGATTCAGTTCACTGATAAAGAATCAGGAACTATATCAGGTAGATATCTTCTCGGGACGGTTTTTAACGCCGGTAGTGGCCCCGCAAGACGTGCTTACGCTACTATCAAAGTTAGAGTAAAAGATGACGCTGCCAAGATCTCTGTCACTCCAGAATCGTTTTCCTATGCAAAAGGGAACATTTACACACTTTACACAGAAGAGGATGCCAAGCGCGACATTGACGAGCTTATTAACTCTTTTGAAATCGCAATGGAACGCACAGAAGATAATGATTGGTAGCCATTGATTGGAATCTCGTCACCGGAGCATCACATAACCAAGCGATCAATCGGCGCTTCGGTGCCGGTTACCATCGGCGTTAGGCAACCCACCGAACTAGGTCACTTTCTCAAGGCTGGAAAAAAAATTTCCATGCTGTCTAACTAATTATACGACAGCAAAATAGGAGAATTATATGAAGTTTTTTTTGCCATACACCGAAAATAAGAAAGAAGCTGAGAGTGATCTAAAAAGCATCGAGGCATTTGTGCATGGCACAATACCGGAGCCCAGAATTTATAGGTTGATGTATCGTCATAATGGTAAGGAGATGGCTGCTCAGGTAGGTGATCCCGCCGACTCCTATTATAAAGAGGGAAACCAGCCAGTTATAGCGATAATACAGGCCGGAGCAGGATACGCTGTTTGCTTGCCATTCAGGGGGGCGGTAAAAGGAGATCCGATTATGGTCGGTTTTAATTCCCCCCTCTGCCAGCCTAGTTGTCCAGTTGGCGATTTCGCCTAAATTCATGTCAGATTGGGCGGAGTGAGAGCAGTCATGCCACGTTATTCCGAGGAACGTAAAGCGGCCGTGTTGAAGAAGTTGTTACCTCCGCAGAACCGCAGTGTGGTGCAGGTGGCCGCAGAGGAAGGCCTATCGGATGTGACTCTGTACAATTGGTTAAAACAGTGTCGACAACAAGGGGTGCCTGTGCCGGGTTATCGTAATGCTGGAGACGATTGGTCTCCTGATGCCAAGTTAGCCGTCGTGATCGAAACGGCGTCTATGTCCGAAGCTGAACTGAGTGCGTATTGCCGCCAGAAAGGTCTGTATCCCGAGCAGGTACAACGCTGGAAAGACGCCTGCCTACACGGTGCCGGTCTGCAAGAAGGGCAAGGGAAAGCCGCTCAGAAGCAGCAGCGTGATGCCCGCAAAACCATCAAGAAGCTGCAAGCGGAAGTGCGCCGTAAGGATCGGGTTCTGGCAGAAACGACCTCATTGTTGGTGCTGTCAAAAAAGCTCGAAGCCTTGTACGGCGAGGACCCGGACAGCGAGGACAGTTAACACCGCTGACCGAACGTACAAGGCTTTTAAACGACTATGACGAAGCTGTCGCCAGTGGCGCAGCCCGGTACAAGGCGGCCGACTTGATGGAGCTGAGTCAGCGCACGTTGAAGCGCTGGCGACAGGCTAATGGCGCTGTAGCGGAAGATCAACGCCCGCAAGCGGAGCGCGTTGTGCAGCCACACCAGCTCACTCACGCTGAAGAAGCGGCCATTCTAGACACCTGCAATGAACGGGAGTACCAGAGCTTGCCACCGTCCCAGATCGTGCCTCGACTGGCTGATAAAGGGCTTTACCTGGCCTCTGAGTCCTCATTCTACCGAGTGCTCAAAAAGTACCAGCAAGTGAATCATCGGGGCCGCATGAAACCGCCGCGCAAGGTCCCTGAGCCCACCAGCTTTACCGCCACAGGCCCGAACCAGGTGTGGAGCTGGGACATCAGCTATTGCCCCTCAGAGGTGCGCGGTCAGCACTGGTATCTGTACCTGATCATGGACATCTACAGTCGCAAAATCGTGGCGTGGGAAATCCACGAATCAGAGTCCGGCGAGCTTGCCAAAAAGCTCATTGATCGAGCTCTGTTACGCGAGAGATGTTGGCAAAACCCACCGGTGCTGCACTCAGATAACGGCGCGCCGATGACGTCCTACACGCTGAAAGCGCGGCTGGCAGACCTGGGTATGCTGATGTCTCACAGCCGACCCAGAGTAAGCAACGACAACCCTTACTCAGAGTCGTTGTTCAAGACGCTAAAGTACTGTCCAAAATGGCCAGCCAAGGGCTTTTCATCACTAACGGCGGTGCGCAAATGGATGCTGTTGTTCGAGCAGGCTTACAACGAAGAGCACCTGCACAGCGGCATCAACTTCGTGACGCCCGCACAACGGCACCAGGGTGTTGATGCAGAGTTGTTAGCCAAACGTGAAGCGGTTTATGAACGAGCAAAGAGTCTGAATCCTAGGCGTTGGTCTGGTGATACTCGAAACTGGGCAGTCGCCGGAGCCGTATCGCTCAACCCTGGAAAATTGCAGGAAATTGAGCGTAATAAACAGGCTGCTTAAGTGCAGCTATATGGACAACTGGGTTGCAAATCACCGATTCCGTCAGTCATATAGAACATTTTGATGCTTAGCAATTTGGTCAACTGGACGCCAAAAGCATTCTGTTTTTGGCTCTCTCCGCTATCGCGCTCCCGCGCCAGTTATCTCAGTGTTATGTTCAAAGAGGAGAATGGCGATGCCTAGAAAAACACATCAAGTAGTTCCCAACCCTGACGGCGGCTGGGATTTAAAAAAAGGCGGTGGTGAACGGGCCATCAAGCATTTTGACACCAAGCAAAACGCCGTTGATTATGGTCGCGAGGTCAGTCGGAATCAGGAATCCGAGTTTGTGGTTCATAAGAAAGATGGGAGCATTCAAAATCCGGATAGTCATGGCAACGATCCGATGCCACCCAAGGATAAGAAATAGTCGCAAAAATGAGTGTGTTTAGGCTGACAGGGGTAGCAGGTTGGGGTTCGATTCCCCTGGCGCTTGTTGGCTCCGTAGCCCTTTTATTAATTTTACTGAGATACATCAGCGCAAACGTGGTCCTGCCGGCTACCAGCAACAGTGAAAAGGGGGTGTCTATGGTAAAAACATTAACTGACCGAACTCGCGTTTTTTTAAGCTCCATGTTTGAAACTATGTGGGCTATCGGAGTCGGCAGCGTTGTCGGACACCTGTCTGCCTAAGCGCACCCAGAACATAACAATCACGGCGACGGCTACTGCATTGCGGCTTCGCCTCCATTTCTCAGCCGCGCGTGCTGTTGGCGTTATGTTTTTAAGGAGTCTGATTCTCGTATATGAAATTTGAAAATATTGAAATGTTGATTGATACCTCAGGCGAAATTTCTATCGGAAGGAAGGGCTGGTCCAATTCGCTGTGCAGCTACGGCGTCTGATGAAGATCAGTGCCTCGCAATGTTATCCAGGCGACCTAATGAATCGTTCGAGGAGTTGCTCGCACGGTTGGATTTCGCAATTGCGGATGCATTAGAAAGACAGGTGTTTGTGGACGAAATTAATGGATAGCTTGGAAAACCTCATACATGACTGCGATCAGATGCCAAAGAATGGTGTAGCGGTGCGGTCGGGCTCAGGCTTTTTCGAGGACGACGACCTCGGCTGGTGCTTATTTGTCGAAAGACTGGCGACAGAGGATGATTTACAAGAAAACCATTATCTTGAAGAAGTTGGCGAAATGATTTGGATGACTGCCGTCGAAATCAAATTCTGCCCATATTGCGGAGAAAAACTTGTTGCTGCGCAATCTGAGAGCCCAACCGACGACTTTGGCTATTTTGTCCATATCGATTCTTCGAGTTGGCTGAGAAAACGTCGTTAATATCAAGAAAACATAACCAGTGCAGGCATGGCGACGCCCTTTCCATTGCGCCTTCGGCTCCATTCCAAGGGCGCGCATGCTGCAAGCGTTAGAGCTCATCAGGGAAGCGAAGAATCGCGATGATACAGATCCTCGACGACATGGCACTCATCACCGACAAGACGCTCGAACACTACAGCGAGCGCGCTGCCGAGTTCTGGGAAGGCACGCGCGACCACGATGTGAAGCAGAATATCGCGGCGTTGCTGCAGCACGTTCGCGGTACACCACCGTTGCGCATACTCGACTTCGGCTGCGGCCCTGGGCGTGACCTGGCGGCGTTTCGCGCCCTTGGCCACGAGCCGATCGGCCTCGAAGGCTCCACGCCGCTTGCGGCCATGGCACGCGAGCACAGCGGCTGCGAAGTCTGGGAGCAGGATTTCCTCGCGCTTGAGCTTCCCGCCGGCCGCTTCGACGGCATCTTTGCAAACGCCTCTCTGTTCCACGTGCCACGCCAAGAGTTACCGCGTGTATTGAGCGAGTTGCACGCGGCGCTCAAGCCCCATGGGGTGCTATTCACCTCGAACCCCCGGGGAAATAACGAGGAGGGCTGGAATCGCGGGCGATATGGGGTGTATCACGACCTGGCAGCATGGCGCGCATTTCTTGAAAGGGCTGCGTTCGCGGAGCTGGAGTACTACTATCGTCCAACGGGGTTACCGCTCGAGCAACAGCCTTGGCTTGCGAGCGTATGGCGGAAGATCGGCGTATCCGGTGAGATCTAACAAATAAGGATAGGTCGCGCGCAGCCGCGACCTGATCCGGTGTTGGACGAGCCCGGTGCTTCTCTATTAAGGAAATATCGTCGGCGAACTGAGAGGTGCTTTGGCCCTGGCATTGGGCGGTCATTTCCGTCAGGCCAGAGGTTCCCGTGACCCTCGGTGGAACCGATAGCCGATCTGTCCTGGTGGTGGTGTCATAGGGTGCTCTGATCCCTCCCTGTGAGGTGCATGTCGGACGGATGTAGGCCTATGCCAGACATCGTCGCCGGGTTGTCGGCACGGGCCACCGGCAGGGGCGCCGCCAAAGCGTGATGCCCATGGGCTCGCCACAGCAGGGGCAAATGCGTTGTTTCCGGGGTTGGGTGACGATCCCGGGTAGCGCGACCCGCAAGAGCCACTGCAACCGGTGTAAGGTTTTGCGGGCACCGCCGTGCAGGAACCCGTATTCCCGCACCCGTCGCAGCCCCTTGGGCAGGACGTGCTGCAGAACCCGCCAGAGGAACCGGCTCGCCGGTTCGGTCATGGTCTGCCAGCGCCGGGTCTGACTGTCCTGGTAGCGGAAGGTGACTTGCTCACCGTCGTAATCCACGATGTTT
>NZ_AAXY01000051.1 GCF_000169375.1 Marinobacter sp. ELB17 | reverse complement strand
TATTTTGGTACCGTCAACATTGGTAAGGGTTTTGGCATTTTTGGAACACCAGCCATTGGTGATAACGGCAGCGGTTTGGGTGTTGGCCTGATCGGTGGCCCGGATACAGATACAGCCACTGCAGGGCGTATTGGTAATGGTTATTTTTACGCGAACTTCACGCCTCGCGTGATGTACTCATCCAACAGTTTTGGTGGTTTGCAGTTTAAGGTAGGTTTGTTCAGTCCGTCAAAGCTGGGCGCTACAGAAACCGGAAGTGCCGATGCTGAATACAACATGCCCCGCATCGAAGCGAACGTTGTGTATTCTGCAGATAACTTCTCGCTGTGGTCGAGCGGCTTTACTCAAGATGTAGATTCCAAAACCGGCTCCTTTAACGACTACACCATGTCTGGTATCGACTTTGGTGGCTCAGTCTCGCTTGGCGATCTGGCTGTTCGTGGTAACTATTCCATGACTAAGGGTACAGGTAATGGTGTGTTTGCGGCACGCTTTGATGATAACGAAGAAGAAGCCAGCCAGTGGTACGTTGAGACAACGTATAAAATCAACAAGACCACCCTGGGCGTAAGCTACGGTGAGGGCGAAGATGACATCATAGCCGGCGACGGAGACGACACGGACCTGACCATGTTGTTCGCCCGCTACGCGGCTACTGATAACCTGACCCTGATGGCTGAGTACACTACTCTTGGCACAGGTGATGGCACCGGCGAATATGACGCCATCATCTTCGGCTCACAGCTAACGTTCTAATGCTGATGGTTTGAAGAAGGAAGGGTTCTCCTATTGGAACCCTTCAAAGAAGTGGAAAAAGACTGAGTGGGGTTCTCAGTCTTTTTTTTGCCTGATTTTTTATCTGAATTTCAGGCAAAAAAAACTCCGGACGGAACAATCCGGCCGGAGAAAAGTGCCTGAAAAAATACCAGGCACTGTGGTGGAGAAGGTTTACTGCTTTAAACGGTTGCTCTGTCTTTCAGGAAGCTGTCCAGCGCTTCAACTTCGCTATCTGAGGCGTAGAGCCCTTGCTTGGTTCGGCGCCAGAGAATGTCTTCGGAGGTCATGGCCCACTCGTTGTTGATCAGGTGCTCTACTTCTTTTTCATAGAGCGTGCCCACGAAGAGCTTGCCAAGATCGTCTACGCTAGCGCAGTTGTTCAGAATATCCCGCGACGTTGTACCGTAGGTGCGCACGTAGCGGCTGACCAGTTTTTCCGGCAACCAAGGGTAGGCCTCATCGAGTGAAGCGGCCAGGTTAATCTGGTTATCAAAGTCGCCACCCGGAAGCACGGCCGTTTTTGTCCAATGGCCCCGATTGTTTTTGAAGAAGTGGCAAATTTTGTCGGTGGCCGCTTCCGCCAGTTTGCGATACGTGGTGATTTTGCCACCAAACACCGAAATCAACGACGCTTTGTCTTTCTCTTCGCTGACTTCAAAGGTGTAGTCGCGGGAGGCCTTCTGTGCGTTCTCTTCTTCACCGTCCATCAGCGGACGCACGCCGGAATAAGACCAGACCACGTCAGATGGCTCCAGCTGACGCTCAAAGTACGAGTTCACAATTTTCAGCAAATAGATGGTTTCTTCCGGTGAAATTTTGGCTTCCTTCGGATTGCCCTCGTATTCAACGTCGGTGGTGCCAATCAGCGAGAAGTTATCTTCGTAGGGAATAACGAACACAATGCGATCGTCTTCGTTCTGAAGAATATAGGCTTCTTCTTCTTGGTTCAGGCGGGGCACAACAATGTGACTGCCTTTTACCATGCGGATCATTTTAGGCGCCGGCATCGACAGGCTTTCGCCAAACAATGAACTTACCCACGGGCCTGAAGCATTCACGATGCACTTCGCAGAAATTATCTGATCTACGTTTGTGTCGGTGTTGCGAAGGGTAATTTGCCATTCGTCACGACCGCGTTCTGCGTTTACGCACTTGGTGCGAGTCAAAATGGTGGCGCCGGATTGTTGAGCTTTTTTAGCGGTCAGTACTACCAGTCGTGCGTCGTCTACCCAGCCATCAGAATATTCAAAACCGCGGGTAATATCTGGTTTTAACGGACCGGTCTCATCAAAACGGATGGACTTGGAGCCGGGCAAAATTTCCCGCTTGGCTAAATGGTCATAAAGAAACAAACCTGCACGAATCATCCACGCCGGGCGTAAGTGCGACCGGTGTGGCAAACGAAAGCGCATGGGCCACATAATGTGAGGAGAATTGCGCAAAAGAGATTCGCGCTCGGCCAGTGCTTTTTGCACTAGGCGAAATTCATAGTGTTCTAAGTAACGCAGTCCGCCGTGAATAAGCTTGCTGCTGCTGGATGACGTCGCCGAAGCCAAATCATTCATTTCGCAAAGCAGTACTTTCAAACCGCGGCCGGCAGCGTCCATTGCGATGCCTGTACCATTTACACCGCCGCCAACTACGACGACGTCATAACGTTGGTGATCTACAGTCATTATCGGTCATCTCCTGATGCCATTGGAAAAGACGCTTTTTTGTTATGCGCACTTTTCAGAGTTCATACGCGCTACAAAACCTATTATGCGAAAGCGAGATATATTCGTAAAGGAAAAAATAGAAAAAAAGCGAAAATAAAAGAAAATGTGTATCCTCAAGCGAATTCTTAGACCAAAATCAAACTAAATGAAGAGTGACATCGTGCTCGATGAGCAGTCGAGAGATTTCCGGGGGCGGTGCTTGGTCAGTGAACACGTGATCGGCTTGGGTGATGTTACCTAACCGAACCATGGCGTTGCGGCCAAACTTGGAGTGGTCCGCTGCTAGTAAAATTTGACCGGAATTGGCAATAATTGCCTGAGCGACTCGAACTTCGCGGTAATCAAAATCCAGTAGCGAGCCGTCGTTGTGAATGCCGCTTATGCCGATAATGCCAAAATCCATCTTAAACTGATTGATAAAATCTCGGGTGGCTTCGCCTACAATGCCGCCATCGCGACTGCGCACTTCGCCACCGGCGATAATAACGTGAAAGTCGTCTTTGGCTGATAGAATAGAGGCGACATGCAGATTGTTGGTTACAATCTGTAAGTTGTTCTTTTCAAGCAAGGCTTTAGCAATGGTTTCGGTGGTGGTGCCAATGTTGATAAATACCGAGGAATTGTCGGGAATCAGCTTGACCATAGCTTCGGCGATGCGCTCTTTGGCCTCTAGGTCCATAATCTTGCGGGCCTGATAATCGGTGTTAACGGTGCTTGAGTCTATGCCCGCGCCGCCGTGATGGCGCCTTAGCTTTTTATGTTTGGCCAGTTCGTTCAAGTCCCGGCGAATGGTTTGCGGCGTTACTTTGAACTGGTCTACCAGCTGCTCGGTGGTTACAAACCCGTTGTGCTGGATCAGTTCCATAATCAAATCCTGCCGACGCCGCTGTGCCATTCAACACCCTCCACGTGGGGTTCTTTTTTTATGATTGTATGTTTTTTAGAAAATACTGTGAAACTATAGTCGTTTTCGATCTTTTATGCAGCCGTTAGAACCCAACAGACGTGTGCAGAGTTCGGATATAGGCGAAACTTCTTGGCATTCATGTTCAAAAAAGTAAAAATGCGAACAAATAAGAAAACGAGGCCTACAAAAAATGAGTCAATACATACTTTCCATAGATCAGGGAACCACCAGTTCTCGCGCCATTCTTTTTGATTTGCACGGCAATATTCATGCGGTACGGCAGCAGGAGTTCCCCCAGCATTTTCCTGACAGTGGCTGGGTAGAGCACAAGCCGGCAGACATTTGGTCAACAGTGCAAAGCACCTGCGACGAAGTGATGGCAGAAGAGTTCGGTGCAGATGACGAAGTAATCGCGGTGGGCATTGCCAATCAGCGTGAGACCACCATCATATGGGATCGGAAAACCGGCGAGCCGGTTTATAACGCAATTGTCTGGCAGGATCGGCGAACTGCCGCTTATTGCAAAACAATGAAGTCGTCCAGCCACGAACCCGCAGTGCATAGTAAAACTGGACTGTTAATAGACCCTTATTTTTCCGCTACAAAAATCCGTTGGATCTTGGAAAATGTTCCAGGCACGCGAGAGCGGGCGGAACGTGGTGAGCTGGCCTTTGGAACCGTTGACAGTTTTCTGTTGTGGAAGCTGACAGGGGGCCAGGTACACCGCACCGACGCTACCAACGCCAGTCGCACGTTGTTGTTCAATATTCATACCCAGCAGTGGGATGAAGAGCTACTGAAATTATTCGACGTTCCCGCGTCCTTATTGCCTGAGGTGATGGACTCGTCAGATGATTTTGGCAAAATCACGGAAGGCGGTGCGCTGAACGGCGTGTCTGTTTTAGGTGTTGCCGGCGACCAGCAGGCGGCGTTGTTCGGCCAGACCTGTTTCAAGGTTGGTATGGCGAAGAGCACCTACGGTACCGGTTGTTTTCTCATGCTCAATACCGGCGACAAAGCGTTGCAATCCGAGCACCGTTTGCTAACAACGGTCGCCTATCGTTTGAATGGTAAGCCGACCTATGCGATAGAGGGCAGTATCTTTATTGCCGGGGCAACGATTCAGTGGCTGCGTGATGGTTTGCAATTGATTAATAACGCCAGCGAGGCTGAACCACTGGCGCAATGCACGCCGGTAGACCACGGTGTTTATCTGGTGCCGGCGTTTACCGGGCTGGGTGCACCTTATTGGGATCCTGACGCCCGAGGCGCCATTTTTGGCCTGACCCGCGACACTGGTATCAAGGAAATCGTGACCGCCGGGTTGCAATCGGTGTGCTATCAGACCAAAGATCTGCAGAAAGCCATGGAGAAAGACGGCATTCGTCCGATTACCCTGCGGGTAGATGGTGGCATGGTCAAAAACAACTGGGTTATGCAGTTTTTGGCTGATATCCTGGGGGCCACTGTTGATCGGCCTTCGTTGGTGGAAACCACAGCTCTAGGCGTAGCCTATTTAGCGGGTTTAAAAGCTGGCGTTTACGGTTCGCTGGAAGAGCTTGCCGATTTATGGCGCTGCGATCGCCGCTTTGAACCAGTAATGTCAAAGGCAGATCGCGACCGGTTGTACGCCGGCTGGATTCAGGCGGTGCACAAGCTTTAAACGAAGCGAACGTTATGAACTTGGGTTGCGCACTAGCGCATCCCCAGTTCCCGCAGGCGCTTGTAGAGTGTGTTGCGGCTGATTGATAGCTCCCGCGCTGCGCTGGAAATGTTGCCCATGCATTTTTGATAGACCTGCAGTGTGTGAGCAAGGGGTTCTGGCGCGGCTTTTTTCAGTTTGCCAAACGTGGCCTCCGAGCCGCTCTCGCCGGCGGCAGCGTTAATTACGTCTGACAGGTTGCCGGTAGCGGTGGCATCAAGCTGTGCCAAAAAATCGGTTGGCAGATGCCATATCTGGAGATCTTCGCCGTCGGCAATGGCAACTGCTACTCTGATCACATTGACCAGTTGGCGGATATTGCCGGGCCACGGGTGATTGGTCAGTGCTGCCAGAATCCGGGGCGATAGTGCCTCGCTTTGCACTGGGTCGCGGTATTGGCTGTAAATATGCTGCACCAGTTTGTGTTTGTCTGTGCGATCACGCAGTGCGGGCAGTTCGACACACAATCCGTTGATGCGATAGTAAAGGTCTGCGCGTAATTGCCCTGACTCAACGTGCAAGGCCGGTGCACGGTTTGTAGCTGTGATCAGCAGAATATCTACCGCAATACTGTCGGTGGCGCCAACCGGTGTTACCACTCGCTCCTGAAGTACCCGCAATAACCTGGATTGTGCCGATAATGGCATTTCGCCAATTTCATCCAGAAACAAAATGCCTTTGTGAGCTTTACGAATGAACCCCAACGAACCTTGCGCCCGTGCTCCGGTAAAGGCGCCGGCTTCGTAGCCGAACAGTTCCGATTCCACCAGCTCCGGCGGGATAGCCGCGCAATTAACGGCAACCAAAGCCTGCTCTTTGCGCTGTGTGGCCTGATGCAGGGCCTTAACCAGCACCTCTTTGCCAACCCCGGTTTCCCCGGTAATCAGCACTGGCACGCCGCGCTCCAGCACTTTCAGGCTTTGTTCGGCGCAGCGGCGAACGGTTGCGTCGCCGTATTCGAGGGCTGAAAAATCGGCGCTGTGCGTCTGTGTCGCCTTGGTTTGTCGTGTTATTACTAAAGGATCCTCGTCGAGCGGCCGTACCTGAGCGACAGTGGGCCGTTGGATCTTCGCACTCAAGCGCACCCTATTTTTAGTGCTGAGCTGCAATGCAGATTGCGGTGGGTGCCCAAGAATGTGATTGCGATGGGTAGTGAACAGGTCGTCCAGCCGATCCCCAACGGTCGTTTTACTCAACAGTTGGTCAGCACGTTGATTGCTGGCCACGATACGCCCCAAGTCATCACAAATAAGTATACCGGACCAGGGGCTGTCGAAGTTGTCTGCAGTGGTACTGAGCGTCAGCATGAAATGGTCGCGCTCGAATTGACGCTTTAGCAGGCGGTTGTCTACCGACTGTGCCAGTAAACGAACCATGCCCAGAGTATGAGCTTGGGGCAGGTAGGCGTCACTGAACACACTGAGCACGCCCACCAATTGCTTGTGTGCGTCAAAGATAGGCGCGGCAGAACCAATCATGCTGCGATTGAGTTTTAGAAAGTGTTCGTTACGCTGAATCTGCACCGCTTTGTTAGCAGCAATCGCAGTGCCTATGGCGTTTGTACCACAGCGCTCTTCCCGCCAGTTTGAGCCTTGCTGGAACCAAGGTTTTAACTGTGCCTCGGTAATGCGTTCGTCACCCCAGCTTCTTAGCACCGTTGCGTGCCGGTTTGCCAGCAAAATAAGGCAGCGACTGCTGGAAAGTACATTTCGATAGTAGGGCAACACTTCGGCTTCGGTACTGGTGAGTAGTTCGTGGTATTGGCGTTCCAGCTCTTCTACCTGTGCCGCACCCGGTGCCGGTGGTGTGGGTTCGAAGTCGTGATCAAGGCCCCAAGCGATGCAGCGATCCCACGATTGCTCGACTAGGCTGCGTCCATTTTCGTGTTCGGTATTTTTCATTAAGCCGCATCTCTGTGTTCGTTTTAGCGTTATTTGATGCCGATGTGCGAGGCGAATTGTTCATTGATACACTGAATACTGTTCAATAATCTGTGTAAATTGTGTTTAGGTCAATGTTCAATTTGAACAAAGTAGTGTTAAACGAACACGATATCTTTCGATTCAGAAAGGCCAAGCATAAAAAAAATCTATATAAATCAACTATATAAGTATTTTTACGTAGATTTGCAAAAAACTGGTATAGCCTTTGCGTTGTCTAATTCGCAATCAAAAGACCGGGCGCGATCATTTGCCCAGATGTGATTCCACAAGAACAAGAAGGAATAGATATGTCCTTAACTCTGGAGAACCTCTCTCATAGGGTCGACGGTGTCGACTATATACGGGATGCCAATCTCACCTTTCAGGCCGGCTCTTTCAATGTGCTGCTGGGTCGAACGCTCTCGGGCAAAACCTCGATGATGCGCTTGATGGCCGGACTTGACACACCAACTGAAGGCCGGTTGATCTTCAACGGCCAAGATGTAACCGGACAGAGCGTGCAAGCCCGGAATGTCTCGATGATTTATCAGCAGTTCATCAACTACCCAGGCATATCGGTGTATGAAAACATCGCCTCGCCTTTGCGTTTGGCCAAGATGACGGATTCTGAAATTGACCGCCGGGTAAAAGAAACCGCGGCCATGCTGCAAATTAGCCCCCTTTTGAAGCGTTATCCCCTCGAGCTTTCTGGCGGCCAGCAGCAGCGAACAGCGATGGCGCGGGCGTTGGTTAAAGACGCCACATTGGTGCTGTTCGATGAACCCCTAGTGAACCTTGATTATAAACTACGGGAAGAGCTGCGGGCCGAACTGCGTGACCTGTTCCGTGAACGCCAGTGCATTGCGGTATACGCCACCACGGAAGCCAACGAAGCTTTGGCGTTGGGCGGCACAACCACGCTGTTGCATGAAGGCAGTGTGATTCAGAACGGTCCGGTTATGGATGTGTACCGGTCACCGGTAAACACCTTGGCTGCGCAGCTGTTCAGTGAACCGCCGATGAATATGATCCGCGGACGCGTAACAGAAACCGAAGTAACATTTGACGAATACTCTCATCACGCTTTGACTCAGGAATTGTCCAAACTTGCGCCAGGAGATTACTGGTTCGGGGTTCGCCCTAGCCATATTGCTCTGGTGCCGGCCAACGACGATGACCTTGAAATGTCGATGGAAGTAGCCCTAAGCGAAATCAGCGGTTCGGAAACGTTTATACACATCGAAAACAGCCATTTCGAAATGGTGATGCAGCTGATGGGTGTGCACCAGTACCACACCGGTGCCCCGGTTAAGGTTTACTTGCCCATCAACAAACTGTTCGTGTTCGATAGCGCCGAAAAGTTGGTGCACACACCATCGCGAATGTCAGGAGGGGCTGCCTAATGGCTGAAATTAAATTGAAATCACTGGCTCACAGTTACAGCGAAACGCCTGGAGGGCCAGAAGACTATGCGATTCGTCATCTCGATCACGTTTGGCATGAAGGCGGGGCTTACGCTTTACTAGGGCCATCTGGTTGTGGCAAAAGCACCATGCTGAATATCATTTCCGGTCTGGTTCAGCCCTCTGAAGGTGAAGTGCTGTTTGACGGTAAGCGGGTCAACGAGCTGTCGCCGCGGGATCGTAACATCGCCCAAGTGTTCCAGTTTCCGGTTGTTTACGACTCCATGACCGTGTTTGACAACCTGGCATTTCCGTTAAAGAACAACAAAATACCGAAGTCACGCATCAAGGCGCGGGTGCAAGAAATTGCCGAAGTGCTGGAAATTGAAGACAAGCTGTACAAGAAGGCTAAAAACCTGACCGCCGACGAAAAGCAGAAAGTGTCCATGGGGCGCGGTCTGGTGCGGGAAGACGTGTCGGCCATTCTGTTTGATGAACCGCTCACGGTGATTGACCCCCAGTTGAAGTGGAAACTGCGGCGTAAACTAAAGCAGATTCACGAGCAGTTCGATATCACCATGGTGTACGTGACCCACGACCAGCTGGAAGCGTCTACATTTGCCGACAAGATTGCGGTGATGTACGGCGGTCAGATTGTTCAGTTCGGTACGCCCACCGAGTTGTTCGAGCAGCCCAACCATACCTTTGTTGGTTATTTTATTGGCAGCCCGGGCATGAACCTGGTTGAAGTAGAGCGCAGCGCCGCAGGGGTTCGTTTCAGGTCTACTCAGGTGGACCTGGCGCCGTGGCAGGTCGAGCTGTTGAAACGCCTCACATCCAAAAACATCAAAATCGGGATCCGTCCGGAATTTATCGAGTTGTCTCCGACTGCCTCGGACGACACCTACGAGGCCGAAATCTTGGATATGGAAGACCTCGGTACTTACAAAGTTGTCACCGTGCGGCTGGATCAGCAGGAGATGAAAGTGCGGATGAACGAAGAGTTTGAGGGTGCCATTGGCAGCCGCACGTACCTTTCGTTCCCGCAACAGTGGCTGAAGCTGTATGTCGATGAATTCCTGGTACAGGAGCAACAATAATGCAAAAAATCCATAATAATCGCGCCTGGTGGCTGGTGTTGCCGGTATTTTTGCTGGTCGCTTTTTCAGCGTTGATTCCGTTGATGACCGTTGTCAACTATTCAGTGCAGGATATTTTTGGCCCGGGGCAGGCGTTTTTCGTCGGCACCGAGTGGTTTAAAGAGGTGCTGGGTGACGAGCGCTTGCAGGATTCCCTCATTCGCCAGTTCATGTTTTCCGGCGCTGTGCTGCTGATTCAGATCCCTTTGGGTATCGGCGTTGCGCTGATGATGCCGAAGTCTGGCATTAAAGGTTCCTTGTGTTTGATTTTGATCGCAATTCCGCTGCTGATTCCCTGGAACGTGGTCGGCACCATCTGGCAGGTCTTCGCCCGTGGCGACATTGGCTTGTTTGGTTGGGGTCTTAACGAGCTCGGCTTTGACTACAACTACACCGGCAACACCGTTGATGCCTGGTTAACGGTTCTGTTGATGGACGTATGGCACTGGACGCCGCTGGTAGCGCTGCTTTGCTATTCGGGCCTGCGCGCCATCCCGGAGGCCTTTTATCAAGCAGCTGAAATTGACCGTGCTTCTAAATGGGCAGTGTTCCGTTACATCCAGCTGCCACGGTTGAAAAGCGTGTTGATCATAGCGGTGCTGTTGCGCTTTATGGACAGCTTTATGATTTATACCGAGCCGTTTGTATTGACCGGCGGCGGGCCTGGTAGCTCGACCACTTTCTTGAGCCAAACATTGACCACCATGGCCATCGGACAGTTCGACCTGGGGCGCGCATCTGCTTTCTCGCTGATCTACTTCCTGATTGTGCTGTTGATTTCGTGGCTGTTTTTTACCGCCATCACTCAAGATGACAAAGAAAAATAAGGAGAGTGAGATGAAACAAAGTCGTTTCAAAAACGTAGGGATCACCCTTTTTATAGCGTTTGTACTAACTCCGGTTTACTGGTTGTTGAACATGTCGTTCAAAACAAACCAGGAAATTCTGGGCGGCCTTACGCTTTTTCCAAGAACGTTCACCCTTGACAATTATGCGGTCATTTTTAGTGATCCTAGTTGGTACAACGGTTATCTGAACTCGATGACGTATGTGGCCATGAACGTGGTCATCACGTTGCTGGTGGCGCTGCCGGCGGCTTACGCCTTCAGCCGCTACAAGTTCCTGGGCGACAAGCATCTGTTTTTCTGGCTGTTGAGCAACCGGATGGCGCCGCCGGCGGTATTTTTGTTGCCATTCTTTCAGCTGTACTCGTCAATTGGTCTGTTTGATACACACATTGCCGTTGCACTGGCGCACTGTTTGTTCACCGTACCTCTGGCGGTGTGGATTCTGGAAGGTTTTATGAAAGGTGTACCCCGTGAATACGACGAGATGGCCTTTATTGACGGTTACAGCTTTCCACGGTTCTTTATCAAAGTGTTCCTGCCGATGATTCGTTCTGGCATCGGCGTAACCGCATTCTTTACCTTTATGTTTTCGTGGGTAGAACTGTTGCTTGCCCGTACTCTGACATCTGTGGACGCTCAGCCTATTGGCGCCATTATGACGCGGACCATAGGAGCCAGCGGTATTGACTGGGGTGTGCTGTCGGCAGCAGGTGCTCTGACGATTATTCCCGGCATATTGGTGATTTGGTTTGTTCGTAACCATGTGGCCAAAGGCTTCGCTCTCGGGCGCGTATAAGGAGAACACTGATGATTGACTGGATGAACTGGACCCCCACGGTGGTAATCTTTTTTGCGGTGATCGCTTCGATTCTCGCGGTTATGACCGTTTACGAAATTGTTTCGCCCTGTCGTGAGCGCAAAGGATTTCTGCCTATCGAAACCACTCGCGGCGATCGGTTGTTTATTAGCTTGCTGTCGACCGCTTACATTCATCTGACTTTTCTTGCGGTCAGCGATGTAAGCTTGTGGGTCGCGTTGGCGGTGTCTGTGGCTTGGGCGGCGGTGTTGTTACGCTGGGGCTAATGAGACGAGAGCGTGACGTGATGTGATGTGAAATAGTGAAAATTGTTGGCCAAAAAGGTTGTAAAGAATTCGGAAACGAACTAACTTTGAGTTAATGATCGAAAACGATCATTAAGCTGTTCTCGAATACAACGTTTAATGACTCGAGTGCTGTAAGTGATGTTGATGTAAAATCGGAGCGCGGACTGGTCCCGCTCCATCCATAAAAAGTAAATGAGGTTGGGTATGTTCAAAAATAACAAACATCCTAAAACTCTTATACTCAGTGTCGCTATCGCCGCTGCCAGTATGAGTTTGAGCCTGCAAGCCTACGCCGATCAATATTCGGACGCAGCTGAAAAGTGGGTAAGTGAGTCATTCAAGAAGTCGACTCTCAGCAAAGAAGAGCAGATGAAGGAAATGGCTTGGTTTACCCAGGCTGCGGAAGAGTTCCGCGGAATGGAAATCAACGTAGTTTCAGAAACCCTGGCCACTCACGAGTATGAATCCAACGTTCTGGCTAAAGCATTCTTCGAAATTACCGGTATCAAACTGAACCATAGCCTGATCCAGGAAGGCGACGTCATCGAGAAGCTACAGACCCAGA
>NZ_AAXY01000052.1 GCF_000169375.1 Marinobacter sp. ELB17 | reverse complement strand
ATTGCTCTTATGGCTATCGCCTGGTTTGTTCACGGATTACTTCTGGAGAGGATGTCCCGGGAATTCGTCGAAAGTCGACTGAAAGACGAAGTCGCGTTTCTGGAGCTCAATATCCGGCAAGCCGAAGGCAAGATAGACATGCTGAAAACCGGTGACTATTTTGAAAAGGTATTTCATCATGCCTTTGCCATCCATTCTTCAAGTCAAACGGTTATATCGCCGCAATCCTGGCAACCGCTGTTAAACCCTTTGCTGCAATTTGATGGCGACGAAAGTATCCGAGTACACAATGCAAAAATAGCCAACGTACCTTCCGACATTCTCGCTTATCGGAAATCATTTGTTGTAAACGGCGTTCCTATCAAGGTTATCGTTTCAGAAGACATGGGAGCACTGAAAAACAGCCAGGCAGAACTGCATGCGTGGACGGCGATCGTGTCGATCTTGCTGATCATTTTGCTTGTGGGAATTATCTGGTTTGGTATTAACCTGTCAATGCGCCCCGTTGTCTCGCTTCAGGCCGCTCTCAAACGATTACAGAGCGGCGAAATATCGCGGATCAACGCAGACGCCCCGGAAGAGTTTCAACCACTGGTGCAACAGCTCAACCAACTGCTTGATTCCCTGGATCAACGGCTTGAGCGCTCCCGGGAAGCGCTGGCAAACCTGTCTCACAGCGTTAAAACGCCCATTGCGGCGGTTAGACAGGTTCTCGAAGATACCAGCCGACCTCTGGATAACGGCCTGAGGCATGAAATGGGATCGCGCCTGGGCGACATTGACAGGCAATTAGAAGCAGAAATGCGGCGCAGTCGGTTTGCCGGGCCCCAGGTTGGTAAAAGTGCCTTCCCCGTCACGCAAGCCCGCGATCTTTTGTGGATGCTGGGCCGACTTTACCCCGAAAAGTCATTTGAACTGTCCACCTCACTCACCGAGGAATTTCGCTGGCCGATTGAGGAGCATGATCTAAACGAGATATTGGGAAATTTACTCGATAATGCCGGGAAATGGTCTGCAGAATGCGTTGAACTCTCTTTAGAACAGCGTGATGGTTTGGCGCTGATTGTCGTAACAGATGATGGGTCTGGCGTATCAGAAGATGATCAGGTGCACTTGGGTCAGAGAGGGCGACGGCTCGATGAACAAACTCCAGGACATGGACTTGGGCTTGCTATCGTTCGCGAAATAGTCGCTCGGTATGGAGGTGAGACCTGTTTTTCAAATGGGTCAAAAGGAGGTTTGAAAGTACTGATCGAAATCTCTATTTGATGCCTTTCTCAAAGACGAGACTCCGCCCCTGAGCTGCATTCTGGCCTTATGCATTATGGCCTTGAGATACAATCTTAACCTTAACGTTGAAAAATGTCAGGCCGAATTATACCCGTCGCATTCCGCTGTTAACACTGACACAAGCCCACATCGGGTGCCATCAGGCTGGCAGGGCAACCCGTGTGTGCTCTACCATAGAGTCATGACAAACTCCTCAACACCCAAACAACCCTGCGCCATTACCCACCCTGGTGATCCCAGGTCCCAGGAGGCTCTGCAAAGCCACATAGCCCACCTGCAAGTTGCTCTGGAGCACGAGCTGCGCCAAGCACCTGGCGGGCTGAGTGAATATGCCCTGATCAAAAAACTGCAGCAGCCACCCTGGCAACTTCTGGGTGAGGTGCGCTTTGATCAACCCGAGCTGTTATACCAGGTTCACTTCTTGCTGTTTCACACCCTGTATACGCTGCGCGATCAATTGGCCGAAGACGGTCAAACCCTGGCGATATCACCCATGCTGACCCGCCTTGAAAACCGCCCCGAAGAGCCTCGGCATGAGCTGTCTAACCAGAGCCTGCCGGCCCAGGCAGATTCCTTGCGGGCATTCTATCTGGATCTGAACCAATACCGGCTATCCACGGCGCAGATCCACACCATGCTTGACAATTTCTACGCCGGTCATCGGGGTGCCAATAATCATCACGACACATCGGAGGTTGCCGCAGCAGCGAACTGTCTGGGCTATAGCGACAAGCGTTTGCCGGACTGTTTTCACGAGGTAAAACAGCGTTTTCGGCGTGCCGTCATGCAGGCGCACCCCGACAGGGGCGGCAGCACCGAGCAAATCCAGAAACTTAACGCAGCCTTTGCCGTTATCAGAAACCACTATCGCGGGCGCTACTAAGTGCTGCTGTAAGCAACGTGAAGGCAACCCCCTAAAACGAAGGAATTTTACATGCGCCGACAGGATTTTGTAGCCGCCACGCTGGCTATCGCACTGGCATTGCCTGCGGGCGCCAGCGCAGATCTGGTCATATTGCAATACCACCACATCAGCAATAACACGCCGGGCGCCACCAGTACGTCGCCGGCACTGTTTCAAGCCCAACTGCAACTGATTGACCAACTCGGGCTGGCGGTTGAACCACTGTACGAGGCAACACAAAAAGCCTTGGCGGGTAATGGCGGCGATGCCGTTGCCCTGAGTTTTGATGACGCCTACAGTTCCGTGTATTCCAACGCGGCACCCATATTGGCGCGACTAAACTATCCCTACACCCTGTTTGTGAACACTGACACCATCGGCAACAGCGGTTTTATGACGTTACAGCAGCTGCGGGAACTGGCGTCTACGGGCCTGGCGACCATCGCCAACCACAGCGCCGGCCACGGGCACCTGGCCAAAACACCCAACGAGAAAGAAGAGCAGTGGCAAGAGCGTGTTCATCGAGGCCTTGATGGCGCGCAAACGTTGCTTGAACAAGAGTTTGGCAATGCTCCTCCAATGTTCGCCTACCCCTATGGCGAATTTGATACAGCACTGGAACAGCAAATGAACCAGCGCGGCTGGCTGGCCTTCGGGCAGCAATCCGGGCCCGTCGGCGCAACCTCAAGCCGCACCCGACTGCCACGATTTCCCATGGCCAACGCCTATGGGCAGCTACAAGGCCTGGACAACAAGTTGCTGAGTAAAGCTTTACCCGTGCCGGCCAAGGATCTTCCAGACGGTATTGTAAGCGCTAACCCGCCGCACCTGCGGATGACTCTGCCAAGTGGATTCACCCCAGCTAAACTGACCTGCTTCGGCTCTGGCCAGGGCCGAATCAAGGTAACCGCCAACGCACAGCAGGCGAATGTTCAGGCGCCCGCTGCATTTAGCAGCCGCCGCTTTCGCTATAACTGCACCTACCCCGCAGGCGACGGACGCTTTTACTGGCTGTCCCAACCCTGGCTGGATTTATCTCGGCCAGAAGATTGAATGCCTGAGCGCAGCCACAATTATTATCTAGACATCACAAGCCGGGGCGCCAGGTTCGCCGTCAGCAACGGGCGGAATATCCAGGCGCTCGCCGTTAGCACAAACACCAGCCCTACCCGTTTTTCACCGCGGCCAAGTGGCCCAAGGGCCTCGAGCTCGCGGCGGATCATTTCGCCGCTGTCATCAGCGCGACCAATACCAAAATCGACCCGGATCAGCCACCACCACACGAGCAATAGCATCACTACAGCAACCGGCAGTCCCAGCAGCATCCATTGGGCAAAGCCCACTTCAATGCCCTGGGCATCCAACAAATAAGCCGCCAACAAGGCGTTGGGAGGCGTGCCAATCAAGGTGGCAATACCGCCAATACTGGCGGAGCAGGCAATCGCCAGCAGTAGCGCTGTGCCGAAGCGGCGCAGGCCGTCTTCGTTATCGCTCTAGGTCATGGCGATGATAGACAGGCCGATGGGCAACATCATTACCGCCGTTGCCGTGTTGCTTACCCACATGCTCAGAAACGCAGTGGCCATCAACCACATCATGCCGCCAGCGGCCCAAGCTTCGACCGACATACCACCAGGCGGCGGTATAATCAGGCACGCCAAAAAGCCGGCCAAACCGACCACCAATCCGATTACCTGGCTTCGCGGCAAACCTTCCGGCGGCTCCACTGACAAAGGCTGGTTGCTCATATCATTTGTTCCATTTTGTTAAGACACCGATGTAAGACCAAATACTGTACACACAACACAAAAGCGACAGGTGCTATTGGTAGATCAGCCCGTATTGAGGCATACTTGATCAAATTCTTCTGTAAATTCATGCCTTCAGCATGGCACCGCAAACAGGATTCTATTCATATGGTACCGCAACTTCTTGTCTCCCGACTGATGCACAGCGGTGCCCTTCTACATTGCGATCCTGATACCACTATAGCCACTGCCGCCGCGATGATGGCGGAGCGAAGTGTCAGTTCCATTCTGATTATTCGCAATGACGACGTGTTGGGCATCTGGACAGAGCGCGATGCCCTGAGCATTGATTTTACATCCTCTTCTATCTTTGCCCAGCCGATCAGTTTGGTAATGAGCTCACCGGTTATCTCTGTGCCCAACTACATGCCCATGCAGGAAGCCGCGGTTAAATTCCGCGAAACCGGCAAACGTCACTTTCTGGTGGTCAACGCCGACGGCAAGGCGGCCGGTATTCTCTCGCAAACCGACATGGCGATAAACCAGGGTATTGAACCCTATCTGCGTTTGCGTGACGTGCGCTCCGCCACCGCCACAATGCCACTGTCGATAAGCGGTGAAAAGACCCTGGCGGAAGCAGCGGCTAGCATGTACAAAAACTGCGCTCATGCGGCGATTATTGATTGCGAAAAACTGGGATTGGGGATTCTTACCGAGCGCGACATAGTCCGTCTTATCAGCCGCAATACCGGTAATAAAGTGGTCGGCCCCCTGGCTAGCCGCCCATTGATAACCGTGCACGAGGACGAGCCGCTTATTCACGCCCGTGATCGCCTTATGAACCTGCGCATCCGTAACTTGGCGGTGATCAATGACGATAACCAGGTGATCGGCCTGGTGGGCTACGGTCAGATGCTTGCCGGTGTGGAACAGCTGTATATGCAGGATTTGCGCGCTGCACTGGAGCTTCGGGACTCGGCCCTGGCCCAGTCGCGGCGAACCCTGCAACTGGCTGAGCGGGTGATTGCCTCTTCAATGGAAGGCATCATGATTACCGATGCCAAATCGCGCATAGAATTCACTAACCCCATGTTTACCCAACTGACCGGTTACAGCACGGACGAGGTAATCGGTAAAACGCCGGCGCTGCTTTCGTCTGGTCGCCATGACAAAGCCTTTTACGACCAGATGTGGCAAGCCCTGGCGCGGGAAGGCGTATGGCGCGGCGAAATCTGGAACCGGCGCAAAACCGGCGAGCTGTATCTGGAATTGCTGACCATTACTGCGATAACCGATGATAACGACATCATAACCCACTACGCTGCCCTGTTTACCGACATCACCCAGAACCGCCGCAACGAGGAGCGCATTCACCAGCTGGCCTATTACGATGCGCTCACCGGCATTCCCAACCGCCGGCTGATGGACGACCGCCTGGAACACGCCATCCGCCAGACCCACCGCAACCGACTGGGGCTAGCCGTGCTGTACATTGACCTGGATCATTTCAAACAGATTAACGACACTCTGGGGCATCACGTAGGCGATTCTTTGCTGCTTCAGTTCACCGAAAGAGCACAGACCTGCCTTCGCGAGGGCGACACATTAGCTCGCTTTGGCGGCGATGAATTTGTGGTGATACTGCCAGAATTGAACGGTCCCGAAGCGGCAAAAACGATTGCGCAGCGCTTGCTGGACAAGCACCGCGAGGACTATCAAATTGATGGCCATACCCTGAGTGCCGGCGCCAGCGTAGGCATAAGCCTGTATTCGAACGAAGTCGACACCGCCCGGCAGCTGCTGGAACAGGCCGACGCGGCCATGTATACGGCCAAACGCGCCGGCGGTAACGCCATTTGCTTATTTACAGACGCCGAAAGCCAAAAAAACGAAACTAGCGGGCAGACAGCGCCTGCTCATGGGCCAACAGCGCTTTTTTGATAGCAACCCCGCCATTGTAGCCACCCAGGTCGCCGTTGCTGCGCAGCACCCGATGGCAGGGCACCAGCACGGCCACCGGGTTGGCCCCGCAGGCGCTGGCAGCGGCGCGAACGGCCTTTGGCCGCCCTGCCCGCCGCGCCAGCTCGGTGTAGCTTATGACCTCACCACTGGGGATGCTTTGTAGCGCTTGCCAGACTTGCTGCTGAAACTCAGTGCCGCGCAAATCCAGAGCCAGGGGTTCCGCGCTGCGGCCGTCTGTCAGCTGGGCTTTCACTTTGCCCAGCCAACTCGGGCAAGCACTCTCTGCCTGGCATAATTGAGCACGTGGGAAGCGACTGCGCAATCGTTCCATTAGCGGTGTCAGTGTCTGCCCGGTCAGCAGAGCGCACACACCCTTGTCACTGCAGGCCACAAGCACTTGGCCCAGATAGCATTGCGCGGATTGCCAGGTGATGTGCTCTGTGACTTGAGATGATGACATAGCGAACTCCTCTTCTTACGCCAGCGTAGAAACGCAGTATGGCGCAAAATTCGGTCGTCGCGTAATCAGAACAGATAATCCGTGGTCAGAGTTCTGGAATGACGCTCACGCACAATGCTGGTGACCAGGTCGCGGTTGGATTCACTGGATTTGGCGGCAATCGTGGTGCGAATTGAAAACACCCGCAGCGCATCCGATACCGACAGTGTTCCTTCCGCCGAATTTTTGCGACCGTTGAACGGCAGCGTATCGGGCCCGCGCTGGCACTGGCTGTTCAAATTGATGCGCCCTACCTGGTTAGCCAGAACATCAATCAACCCACCAATGGCGGCAGGGTCACTGCCAAATATGCTCAGCTGCTGGCCAAATTCAGATTCCCGAACGTGGCGAATCACCTCGGATTCATCACTGAACGTCACCACCGGAATGACCGGCCCAAATTGTTCCTCCTGGTAAGCGCGCATTTTGGTGGTCACCGGATACAGCACCGCAGGGTGGAAATAGGTTCCGTTTGCCTGGCCGCCCCCGGTGTTTGTAACTCGTGCGCCGAGAGCCTCGGCGTCACTGACCAACGCTTTCAGATAGTCGATCTTACCGGGTTCGGGCAGCGGCGTTAACGACACATTGGGCTGCCACGGCATGCCTGCAACCAGATTGTCTACTGCTTTGGACACACGCGCTACAAACTCGTCTGCCAGCGACTCATGTACCAGCAACAGTTTTAAGGCGGTGCAACGCTGACCGTTAAACGACAGGGCCCCGGCCACACACTCACTCACGGCCAGATCCAGGTCGGCGTCTGCCAACACAATGGCCGGGTTATTGGCATCCAGGCCCAGTACCGCTTTCAGACGATGAGGTTTGGGGTGCATCTGTTTCAGCGCCGACGCACCGCTGTGGGTACCAATAAACGCGAACATATCCACTTTACCGCTTTTCATCAAAGGCCCGATGGTATCGCGGCCGCGGCCAAAAATAATATTGATCACACCGGCGGGGAACGCTTTCTGGAACGCCTCCAACAGCGGGCCAATCAGCAGCACGCCATATTTTGCCGGTTTAAAAACCACGGTGTTACCCATAATCAGAGCCGGAATAAGCGTGGTGAAGGTTTCATTCAACGGGTAATTGTAAGGGCCCATGCACAGAGCCACACCCACGGGTAATCTGCGAGTCTGGGCAACCACACCGCCGACAGTTTCAAAACGCGACGAACGTCGGTCTAGTACTTTTAACTCGTGAATGGTGTCTTGAATGTAGTCTGCGGTTCGGTCAAATTCTTTGCAGGCGTCGGCGTAGGTTTTACCAATCTCCCACATCAACAGCTCCACCACCGCTTCACGGTGGCTGCGCATTTCCACCAGAAACTGTTCAACGTGTTCAATCCGCTGGGCAACTGACAGGCTAGGCCAGGTTCCACGGCCCTGTCCGTATGCTTCAACCGCTGAGTCCAGAGCTTCAAGCGCGGCATGCCCATCCATCAGCGGCGTTCTGCCAATCACCAGTGGCTGGGGTTCTTCTGTGCCCGTGGCACGCAAACAGATCGGGCTGCGCACCTCTGCAAAAGGGCCTGGCCAAGGTTTCAGCTGGCCATTAACCAAGGTTTCGGTGATAGACACTCCGCCCTTCTGGCGAAACTTCTCCGGAACACTCTCGATGTCTGGAAAAAAGTCGTTAGCGCTCCAATTTGCAGATTCAGTACTTATCTCAGAACCGGATTTTGTTTTTTTTTGCATTGCAGTCTCCAACAGTCTTCATTATTTTACGTTAGTGAGATTCACTCTCGCCTACCGCCTCAGGATACGTGGCCCCGAGGGCCTCGGCGATGGCGGCGAAATCATCAGCATGCAATGACGCGCCGCCAATCAACCCACCGTCGACATCGTCCAGGCTAAAAATCGCAACCGCGTTCGCCGGTTTGACGCTACCACCGTAAAGAATCCTCAATGCCTGGCTGATCACCTTGGCCTTGGGCTCGCCACAGCCAGCAATGAACTGACGAATACCAAAATGCGTCTCTGCCACTTGCTCGGGCGTGGCGGTCTTGCCAGTGCCAATAGCCCAGACCGGCTCGTAGGCCAATACGCCCTCGGCAAGGCCAGCCAGCCCAACTTTCTTAATCACCGCCTGAATCTG
The DNA here is from genome assembly GCF_000169375.1 of Marinobacter sp. ELB17. GTDB lineage: Bacteria > Pseudomonadota > Gammaproteobacteria > Pseudomonadales > Oleiphilaceae > Marinobacter. Next base: position 3,547 of record NZ_AAXY01000052.1, on the reverse strand, counting down.
TGCCTGTACAACCTCAGCAGTGCGGCCTGACTCACGATCCTGCAGTGACTCGCCCACACACAACACCGGCGTCATTCCCAGGCCACGAACCGCAGCAAAGCGCGCCGCAATGTCGGCGTCGGTTTCACCGTATAGGCTGCGCCTTTCGGAATGCCCCACCAGAACGTAGACGCAACCCATCTCCTTGAGCATGGTGGCACTGGATTCGCCGGTATGGGCGCCGGATACAAACCCGGACGCATTCTGAGCGCCCAGAGTAATGCCGGTATAACCCAGCAAATCCCGCACCTGAAACAGGTAAGGCAGAGGCGGACAAACCGCTATATCAACCACCTTGCGTAGCGGTCTAAGCCGCGGCAGCAATCGGCTGACCAGTGCCTGGTTAGACTGCAGGCTGCCGTTCATTTTCCAGTTTCCAATCAAAATCGGCTTTCTCATGGGTATTCTCCCAACAAGGATGTCATCAGCTATCAAGTGCGCAACGAATGGCGCCAATACCGGGATAAAAAGCGTGAGCACCCAATTCCTGTTCTATCCACAACAAACGGTTGTATTTGGCAACGCGGTCAGAACGGCACAGCGAACCGGTTTTGATCTGTCCGGCGCGGGTGGCAACGGCCAGGTCGGCAATAAAAGTGTCTTCGGTTTCTCCACTGCGGTGTGAAATCACCGCGGTGTAGCCCGCGCCCTGCGCCATGGCAATGGCCTCAAGCGTTTCGGTCAGCGTGCCAATCTGGTTGAATTTAATCAGCACGGAATTGGCAATGCCTTTTTGGATACCTTCGGAAATCAGCACGGTGTTGGTGACAAACAAATCATCACCCACCAATTGAACCCGCTCACCCACTTTTTCGGTCAGCAACTTCCAACCGGCCCAGTCATTTTCATCCATACCATCTTCAATGGACGCAATGGGATAGGCTTTGGCCAGAGACACCAAGTAGTCGGCAAACTCTTCCGAACTGTACTTTTTACCCGCGCCTTTGAGGTCATAGCAGCCATCGGAGTAAAACTCGGAGGCCGCGCAATCCAAGGCCAGAACAATGTCGGTTCCGGGGCGGTAACCCGCTTTTTCAATCGCCTCAATAATCAGTTCTAGTGCCTCTTCACTGGACTGAAGGTTGGGCGCAAACCCGCCTTCATCTCCCACGGCGGTCGACAGGCCTTTTTCTTTCAGCAGTGCTTTCAACGCGTGAAAGGTCTCAACTCCCATACGCAATGCTTCGCTGTAACTGGGAGCCCCCACCGGCTGAATCATGAACTCCTGAATGTCCACGTTGTTGTCCGCATGGGCACCACCATTGATGATGTTCATCATCGGCACCGGCAGCACGCTGGGCGACGCACAACCGTATAACTCCGCAAGATATCGGAAAAGCGGCAGTTTGCGGGCCTTGGCCGCGGCATCCGCTACACCCAATGACACGGCAAGAATCGCGTTGGCACCAAATTCGGCCTTGTTCGGCGTACCATCCATTTCGCACATCAAACGATCGATTTGCGACTGTTCAAACACCATTTGTCCCACAAGAGCCGGCGCGATGCGTGTGTTAACAGCGTTGACCGCCTGCAACACGCCTTTGCCGTTGTAACGCGGGCTATCAAGGTCGCGTTTTTCCAAGGCTTCGCGGGAGCCGGTAGACGCTCCCGACGGAACACGCCCGCAACCGACCACACCGTTATCCAGTAGAACATCCACTTCCACCGTGGGAAAACCGCGGGAATCCAGAATTTCACGGGCCGTGATGTGAGTTATCTTTTCCATAGTAGCCTTCCTGTTAGTTGTTTTTGTTTATGCATGCATCATTTTTTTCGAACAATAATAACCATGTTAATGTTTGAAAACGAACATAATCAGGCGAAAAAAACCGAAAAGAAACCAAATTTTCGATAAACCAACGAAAATTCAATCACCTCCGGCCAAATTAATTAACGCGGAATCGCCCCGCCAGCGCTTCGATATTGCCTACAGAGGCTTCAAGGCGTTCACACGTTGCAACCAGTTCGTCAATTTCATCAAGGCTGGCGTTAGCGGAGCTGCTAATTTCGTTTACTTGGCGAGCAACCGACTTACTGACGCTTTCCTGTTCATCCATTCCCAGACGGGTTTGATCGGCTCCCTGGTAAATTCGCGCCATGGCAGTGCGGATCTTTTCGGCGCCGTCGGAAACACTGGCCATCAGCGTTCTGACCGCCGCCAGTTGCGAAAAGTTATTGTTCATTGAACGGACGGATTCCGACGCTTCACCCTGAAGACGCTCTACCAACGTGCGGATGGTCTCGGTGCTTTCCGTGGTCTTCCGGGCCAGACCCCGAACCTCGTCAGCGACGACCGCAAAGCCGCGCCCGGCTTCTCCCGCCCTAGCGGATTCAATCGCGGCATTCAATGCCAGTAAATTCGTCTGATTGGCGATACCATCGATCACTTCGGTAATTCGGCCGATGTCCTGAGACGCTTTTTCAAGTTCATGGAGCTTGGCTGCCGTGTGCCCGGATTGGGTTTCGAGCTCTGCCACACAAAGGCTTCCACGTTCTGCATCGGACAGGTTCGCGGCAACCTGCTGGTTTATCTCACCCACCAGATCGTGAGTTCCCCGTACTGAACCCGCCACCTCACGAGCAGACGCCTCCATCTGGGTCATCGCCGCCGCTATGGCACCGAGTTCTTCAGACTGTCCGCGTACCCGTTCATTGAAGTCCCGGGCAAAACGGGCATTGCCTGTTGCAATAACGGCAATGTCGCCACCCGCCTGCTGCAAGCTGCCCAGAACAGTCGCCATGGCGTCTGACAACTGGTTCACGGAAGCTTTGAGGTCAATAAACTCACCCTTGGCGTTAAACTCTAGCCGGCGCGAATAATCACCCTTTGCCATGCCGGCCAAGTGCGAAAGTGTAGCCCTAAGGGGCAAACTGATCATTCTGGCAAGCCACACCGAGGTGCCCAAAGCGAACAAAACAACCAGCGATAACAACCAGTAAACCAACTGTTCCGAACGCCTGGCAGACTCGTCAAGCGCCGTGACCGTTTGGGTAATCCGGTCTGAAACCGCTACCCTCATCCCGTCGAGATTGTCCGCAAGATCACCCAAATGCCGATCCACTTCCCGCCCGGCCTCAGCCAGCTTCAAGCGATTCTGACGATAGCCCAAATACTGGTTAATAATGCCGTCATCCTGATTCACCGCGGCCACAAAGCTGTCTATCAATATTGGAAGGCCTTCTAGGCGCGGAATCTCCGACACTAATGCATTAATGTCCGGTTCAATAATCTGGGTATTAACCCGCAGATTCTCGATGACACTCGCGAGTTTATCGGCATCGTCGGTACTGACCATCTGCATAATGAGCAGCTCAATGTACGCCAAATTTTCCATAATCGTAGTAAACAAGTCCCGAATATAAATATCGTCACCGGCGGGTTCCGTGCCCTCTCGCACTAAGAGCCGTTTCATGTCTGCGTTATTGACCAGAAATGCTGACAAACCTTCATTTATTATTTCGGAAACTTCCAACACCGAACGATTGTATTCGCCCAGCTGATCAACGG
>NZ_AAXY01000053.1 GCF_000169375.1 Marinobacter sp. ELB17 | reverse complement strand
TTCGGGTTCTCAGAAGCTCCCGAAGGGCCTGTCCCTGAGGGCTCTGGACCTGTGTTGCCAGCCTTTGATGTGGAACCACCACATCTGCAGACTGGCACCTTGGCCAGACCTCTCAGTGCCAAGCAGTAGGCTTACGAATTAGCCAGACGGGACACTAGCCCAGTCGGCGATTTATATTGTCCAGCACCAGGCTAAGGAAGGGCCAAACTACCGCGCTGGTCAGCGCCGGCCACAAATACCCGAAACCGGTATTGTCTGCCCCCAGGGACTGTTTGATAACGTGCACCACCATCTGATTAATGCCCAGCAGCAGAAACACGATGGCGCACTGTTGTGGCAATGGGTACATGCGCAGGCGCTGGTGTACGGTCAGAACCAGAAACGCTACAACCGCCATGGCCATGGCGTTCACACCCAGCGGCGTTGACTCCAGCACATCCAGCAACAGGCCCAGAGCTGCAGCAAGGAAAACGCCAAATTGCGCAGGCGCACGCACGGTCCAGTAAAACACCATTAACGCCAGCCATTCCGGGCGAAACTCCAGCCACCCGGAAGGCACTGGAGCAATGCTCAGCGTTAGCGCCAGCAGCACCGACAGAGCAAACACCGGGTAGCTGATCACAGACAGCATCAGCGTTCCTCCTGCAAACGATTGCCGTCTTGCGCAGGCTCAAGCTGATTTTCTGACCGCTCGTTATCGGGGACAAGAGCTTGAAACACAACCAGCAACATACGGCTCTGATTGAGTTTGGCGGTGGGTGTGGCTTCAATAGTGATAAACGGTTCGCCAGGTTCCTTGCTGATGCGGCTCACTTCAGCGACCGGATAGCCGCGGGGGAAACGCCCGCCCAAGCCGGAACTCACCAGTAGATCACCCTCACGAATGTTGGCCGTATCCGGAACGTGCACCAGTTCCAGGCTGTTAGCTTTGCCGGTGCCCAGCAGAATAGCCCGCAGGCCATTGCGCACCACTTCTACCGGCACCGCATGGCTGCTGTCAGATACCAACAAAACGCGAGCGGTTATCTGGCTGACCTGAATCACCTGCCCCATCAGGCCACCGGCGTCCAGTATGGCCTGACCTTCGTGAACACCGTCGCTGCGACCTTTATTGATGACCAGTTCATGGGCAAATGGGTCGGGCGACACGCTCACAACTTCGCTGACTATAACGCGGTCGTCGAGCACTTCGGAGGAGTTCATCAGGCGGCGCAGTTCATTATTTTCGGAGGCCAAAGAGGCATATTTCAGAGCACGACGCTCAAGAATTAGCAGCCGCGCCTGCAATTCGTCATTGTCACGCTTGAGGTCATCTTTGTTGACGAACAGGCTGCCAACCCAATCAGAAAATTGAGTGGGCGCGTTGCCCAGCCAGTAGACCGGTGTCAGCCCCGTGGCCAGCGTACTGCGTACCACTGTCAGCTTGCCAAAGCGGGCATCTGCAACAATCAACCCCAGCGCCAACACCACAACCAACAGCAACCGGAATCCCGGAACCGGCCCCTGCACGAATATGGTTTTAATAGCTTGTTCTCCCCACGGGATCAGCCCTCTTGGAAGAACATTCCAATACCGCCGCGATCAATCACTTCCAGCGCTTTGCCACCACCACGGGCAACACAGGTCAGGGGATCTTCAGCGACGATCACCGGCAGGCCGGTTTCTTCGCTAATCAATTTGTCCAGCCCACGCAACAGGGCGCCGCCGCCGGTCAGCACAATGCCGCGTTCGGCAATATCAGATGCCAGTTCCGGTGGCGACTGTTCCAGAGCGCTTTTAACGGTCTGGACAATTTGCGCCAGGGACTCTTGCAGAGCATCTAGAATTTCTTCGCTGTTTAGCGTGAACGCCCGCGGCACGCCTTCAGCCAAATTGCGGCCACGCACGTCAATTTCACGAACTTCCAAACCTTCGTAGGCGCAGCCAATTTCATGCTTGATGCGCTCCGCGGTGGATTCACCAATCAGGCTGCCGTAGTTACGACGCACATACGTGACAATAGCTTCATCAAACTTGTCACCGCCTACCCGCACCGAATCGGCATAAACAATGCCGTTCAGAGAAATAATGGCAATTTCAGAGGTGCCGCCGCCGATATCCACAATCATTGAGCCGCTGGCTTCTTCCACTGGAAGGCCGGCACCGATGGCTGCCGCCATAGGCTCTTCTATCAGGAACACTTCGCGCGCACCCGCACCCATGGCCGACTCGCGAATGGCTTTGCGTTCCACTTGAGTGGATTTGCTGGGCACACACACCAATACCCGAGGGCTGGGGGTAATAAAGCTGTTTTCATGCACTTTGTGAATAAAGTGCTGAAGCATTTTTTCCGTCACCACAAAATCAGCGATTACGCCATCTTTCATCGGGCGAATGGCACTTATATTGCCCGGGGTGCGGCCCAGCATTCGCTTGGCTTCGGCGCCAACAGCGGCAACCATTTTCTGCGAATTAGTGGTGCGAATAGCTACAACGGAAGGTTCATTTAATACAATGCCGCGACCGCGCACGTAGATAAGAGTGTTTGCGGTGCCCAAATCAATGGACAGATCGCTGGAGAATAATCCTCGGAGTCTTTTAATCAACATTCGTGTAGTTTCAACCTGAGAGTGGCGGCTGCGAAAAGATGCGGCAACTTTAGCAGCGCCCCCACGCACAGGCAAGGCGCAGCCTTCGCAAAAGCAAATGACCTACCCCAGCATGAACAAACCGTCATGCACTTACAGGGCAAAATGCCGCTTTGAATGCCTTGCGGTTTGACGAGAGTCAGCAATTAGACTCTGATTAGGTTGATAATAGCTAATACCAATGCCTTGATTGGGCGAATCAGCCTGCAATAGTAGATGTTTGCTATGAAAATTCTCTATGCCTCAATTTTATTGATGGTTCTAGCGCTCGCCGGCGGTTTGACCGGCTGCAATCCCCTGACTCCAGCCGATGAAGCGCTCAATGTGACCCCGGACACTTACATATACAAGCAGGTGTGCGAGGAGCGCAGCGACGCCACCTCCGAAGACCTACTGGACGATGCCAGGCCAGTTGAATAGGTTTCAGCACAGGTTCTCGAAGACGACCAGGCCTCTTCTTCAGAAGACCACCGCGCCGCTCCCGCAAAGCCACTAATCTGTTACCATATCGTCCTTATTACCAAGCTCAGACACTGCGGGTAGGGGTCGATCTAAACTCCGCCGTGAAAACGCTGCGGCGCAGTCTGAATATCAAATACGAAAAACCGGAGTCAACGTGACCATTTCCCGCGCAGACATTGAAAAAGTCGCCGTGCTGGCCCGTATCCGTCTTGATGACGAACAGATACCCGCACTGGAAAACGACCTGAGCAACATCCTCAGCCTGGTTGACCAACTCAGCGCCGCCAACACTGACAACGTAGAGCCTCTAGCCCACCCACTGGATGCGGTACAGCGCCTGCGCGCCGACGAAGTCACTGAAAGCAACCAGCGCGAAGCCTTCCAGGCCATAGCTCCCGCCACCGAGAGCGGCCTCTATCTAGTACCCCGAGTGATTGAGTGAGTAAAGGGAATCGAGTGATCTGACGAACCACACCATCAGGATTGAACATGCATAACAAATCCGTAGCAGAGCTTTCCCGCGAACTGGAAAGCGGCAAGATTTCAAGCGTGGAACTGACCCGCGAGTTCCTCGATCGCATCAAAGCAGAAGACGGCCAGTACAACAGCTTTATAACCGTCACCGAAGACCTTGCCATGGCCGATGCCAAGGCCGCTGACGAACAGCGCGCGGCCGGCAACGCCAACGTCTGGACCGGCGTACCCTTTGCCCATAAAGACATTTTCTGCACCAACGGCGTGGCGACCACCGCCGGGTCGAAAATGCTGGCTAATTTTGTGCCGCCCTATGACGCTACGGTCGTGGCCAATTTTCGCGCTGCCGGCGCTGTGTGCCTGGGCAAAACCAATATGGACGAGTTCGCCATGGGCTCGTCTACCGAGTCCAGCTTTTTTGGCCCGGTGACCAACCCCTGGGGCTTGAATAAGGGCGAGAAGCGCGTACCCGGTGGATCCTCCGGTGGCTCTGCAGCGGCCATCGCCGCGCGCCTGGTGCCGGCCGCCACCGCCACCGACACCGGCGGCTCCATTCGCCAACCGGCAGCGCTGTGTGGCGTAACCGGCTTGAAACCCACCTATGGCAGGGTGTCACGCTACGGCATGATCGCTTTCGCCTCTAGCCTGGATCAGGGCGGCACCATGGCGCGCACCGCCGAAGACAACGCGCTGATGCTAAATGTAATGGCCGGGTTTGACCCAAAAGACTCTACATCTGCTAATCGCGCCGTGCCGGATTACACCGCAACTCTGAACCAGCCTTTAAAAGGCCTGCGCGTGGGCCTGCCGAGAGAGTATTTCTCCGACCAGCTCAATCCCGCCATGGAACAGCAGGTGCGCAACGCGGTGAAGGAATACGAAAAGCTGGGAGCCACGGTGAAAGAAGTGTCCCTGCCCCACGCCGAACTGGCTATTGCCGCCTATTACGTCATCGCTCCGGCCGAGGCTTCCGCCAATCTATCGCGCTTTGACGGCGTGCGTTACGGCTATCGCTGCGACAACCCGCAGGATCTGAACGACCTTTACACCCGCACCCGTGCCGAAGGCTTTGGTAACGAAGTTAAGCGCCGCATCCTGGTAGGCACCTACGCCCTGTCCGCCGGCTATTTTGACGCCTACTATTTAAAAGCACAGAAAGTACGTCGTCTGATTCAGCAGGATTTCATCAACGCGTTCAAAGAAGTGGACGTACTGATGAGCCCGGTGTCACCGTCGCCAGCCTTTGTGCAAGGCGAGAAAACCAGCGACCCGGTGACCATGTACCTGGAAGATATATTCACCATCGCAGTCAATCTTGTGGGCGTTCCGGCGATGTCGGTACCGGCCGGTTTTGTCGACGGTTTGCCGGTGGGCCTGCAGATAATCGGCAATTATTTTGAAGAAGCCCGTCTGCTGAACGCAGCCCATCAGTTCCAGCAGGTTACCGGCTGGCACCAGAAATTTCCCCAGTAAGCCTGAATCAGGAGAACCGTTATGCAGTGGGATATTGTGATCGGGCTGGAAATACACGCTCAGCTTGCCACCAAAACCAAGATTTTTTCCGGCTCCAGCACCGCCTTCGGCGCCGAGCCCAACACCCAGGCCAGCGCGGTCGACCTGGCCATGCCCGGCACCTTACCGGTACCCAACGAACAGGCCTTCCGCTACGCAGTGATGTTTGGCTTGGCGGTAAACGCCGAAATTGGCCGGCGCTCGGTGTTCGACCGCAAAAACTACTTTTACCCGGATTTGCCAAAGGGCTATCAGACCACGCAGCTGGACCACCCTATTGTGGGCCCGGGCTTCGTAGACGTCGATTTAGCCGGCGGCCGCAGCAAACGCGTTCGCATCCACCACGCACACCTGGAAGAAGATGCCGGCAAATCCCTGCACGAATCTCTTTTTGATGAACGTGGCCAGGGCATGACCGGTATCGACTTAAACCGCGCCGGCACACCGCTAATCGAAATTGTGACCGAGCCGGATATGAACAGCGCCGAAGAAGCCGTCGCTTTCGCCAAAAAGCTGCACAGCCTGGTGTCGTCCCTGGGCATCTGCGATGGCGATATGAGTCAGGGCTCGCTGCGCTTTGACGTGAATATTTCACTCAAACCCAAAGGCTCTGACACCCTGGGCACCCGCACCGAAACCAAAAATCTGAACTCGTTCCGCTTTATGGAGCAGGCCATCGCCCATGAAGTAGCGCGGCAGATGGACATTCTGGAAGACGGGGGCCGCATCATTCAGGAAACCCGGCTGTACAACGGCGATCGCGACGAATCGCGCTCTATGCGCAGCAAAGAAGAAGCCAACGATTACCGCTACTTCCCCTGCCCTGATCTGCTGCCGGTGGTGATCGATGATGCCTTTATCGAAAGTGCGCGCGTTCTGTTGCCAGAACTGCCGGATGCCCGCAAAGCACGCTTCAAAGAGCAATATAGCCTGAACGACTACGACGCCAGCTTGTTGAGCGACGACGCTCGCCTGTCAGCGTTTTTTGAAGACACCGTCAGTCACTGCAAAGACGCCAAGCTGGCAGCAAACTGGGTGTTGGGCGAGTTTTCGGCGCGCCTGAACGCAGATAACGAAACCGTAGCGCAGGCGCCCATCAGCGGCATCCAACTGGGTCAGCTTGTCGCGCGCATCGCAGACAACACGGTGTCGTCCTCAGGCGCAAAGAAGGTGTTTGAAGCACTGTGGAATGGCGATGGCGGCTCTGAAGATAATGCGGCTGACGCCATCATAGAAGCTCAAGGCCTGAAACAGGTTTCAGACACCAGCGCCCTGGAAGCCATTGTGGATGAAGTACTGGCAGGCATGCCCGAGCAGATTGCCCAGTTCCAGGAAGCCGACGAAAAAAAGCGAAAGAAGCTGATGGGCGGTTTTATGGGGCCGCTAATGAAAGCCTCAAAAGGCCAGGGTAACCCGCGCCTGTTCACCGAAATTCTGCAAAGAAAACTCAACGCCTAAAGTGACGCTGCAGGCGCTGCTATTGCTCGGAGCGCCTGAGGAACAACTGCTCAAACCGGCGGATATTCTTCTGCACATAATCAATAAACGCCCGCATGGCCGGGGTTGGGTGGCGCGCCTGGGGATACACTACGCACCAGCTGCGCCTGAGTGGAAACCCGGCAATATTCACAATGCTTAGGCTGCCCAAGGCCAGCTCGGACAGCACCCCCAGCTTTGGCAAAACAGCGACGCCCAAGCCTGCCAGCACCGCATGCTTCACCGCGTCGTTAGAGCCAAGCTCCATACTTGGAATCGCCCGCAAACGCTGATTCTGGCAATGCAGCTCCAGCGCCAGGCGGCTGCCAGAGCCGCTCTCACGCACCAACAAACCGCTGTCCAGAAACGCCTGGGCGCTCACGCTCGTCTGATCAAGCAACGGATGCCCCCGCGGCACCACCGGCACCAGCTCGTTGTCCAGAAACGGCAAAGACGTCAGTGGCCGCTCCGCCGGCACCATACCCATAATCACCAGATCATCGGCGTTGTCATTCAGCCTTTGCAGCGCCGTTGCGCGGTTCACCACCGACACCGACACGGTTACCTGCGGGTTTAGCTGCAAAAACGCCCCCAACATATAAGGCACGACATATTGCGCCGTATTCACGGCCACCAGGCGTAACTCTCCGGCCACCTGCCCTTCCAGCGCCGCCAAATTGTTCTGCACCTGTTCCAGGGCAGCAAACACCAAACGCACACATTTCGCCATTTCCTCACCGGCGGCGGTGCAATAAAGCTTGCGCCCAACATACTCAAACATCGGCAACCTTAGTGCCTGTTCCAGGTGCCGCACCTGGCTGCTGATAGCCGGCTGCGTCAACCCCAATAACTCCCCTGCCTTGCTGTAGCTTTTTAAATCGTAAACCGCTTTAAACACCTGAAGCTGACGAAAGGTCAGGCGACTGGCGAGGTTTTGAATGCTTAACGGCATGGCATTGGACCTTTCTGAATCGACTCATAAGGGATTACTTATACTCAAACAAAATAATACCAATTTTTACAAAAGAGTCGAGAGCGCTACTCTTTTTGAATTCGCCATTCGGGTTTTATAACCTTCATTAGGGACGCAGAAATGAGGAGTCTCCCATGTTGAAGAAAGTACTCATCGCCAACCGCGGCGAAATTGCCGTCCGCATTGTGCGGGCCTGTGCGGAAATGGGGATACGCTCCGTCGCCATCTACACCGAGCCAGACCGTTACGGCCTGCACGTAAAGCGCGCCGACGAAGCCTATTCCTTGGGCGACGACCCATTGGAGGGCTATCTGGACCCGGCGCGCATCGTTAACCTTGCGGTAGAGACCGGCTGCGACGCCATTCACCCCGGTTACGGCTTTTTATCAGAAAACGCCAATTTTGCGCGCTTGTGCGAACAAAAAGGCATGGCGTTTATCGGCCCAAAATCCGACGTTGTTCACAAAATGGGCGATAAAACCCAGGCCCGCAACAGCATGCGCGCCGCCGGCATACCCATCACCCCCGGCTCTGACGGCAATCTTGCAGATCTGGATGAAGCCTTAAAACTGGCCAACGAGATTGGCTACCCGGTCATGGTGAAAGCCACCTCGGGTGGCGGCGGCCGGGGTATTCGCCGCTGCGACACACCTCAGGAACTGACGGCCCAGTACCCGCGCGTCATTTCTGAGGCCACCAAGGCCTTTGGCTCTGCCGAAGTGTTTATGGAAAAGTGCATTGTGAATCCGCGCCACATTGAGGTGCAGATACTGGCGGACAGTCACGGCAACGTTATTCACTTGTTCGAACGCGATTGCTCGATACAACGGCGCAACCAAAAGCTGATTGAAATCGCACCCAGCCCGCAGCTCACGCCGGAGCAACGACAGTACATTGGTGCCCTGGCGGTGAGGGCGGCTGAAGCCGTAGGCTACGAAAACGCCGGCACCGTGGAATTTCTGCTGGCCGGCAACGAAGTGCACTTTATGGAAATGAACACCCGGGTGCAGGTGGAACACACCATCACCGAGGCCATTACCGGAGTAGATATTGTGCGTGAACAACTGCGCATCGCTGCCGGCCTGCCCCTGAGTTATCGCCAGGAAGACATTCAGTTCCGTGGCTATGCGCTGCAATTTCGCATCAACGCGGAAGATCCGAAAAACGACTTTTTGCCCAGTTTTGGCCGTATTACCCATTACTACGCGCCCGGCGGCCCCGGCGTACGGGTAGACACTGCTATCTACACCGGCTACGAAATCCCGCCCTATTACGACTCTATGTGCCTGAAGCTGGTGGTGTGGGCGCTGACCTGGGACGAAGTCATCGCCCGCGGCAAGCGCGCTCTGGACGACATGCGTTTGCACGGCATCAAAACCACGGCCCAGTACTACCAGCAGATTCTGGAGCATCCGGACTTCCGCGCTGGCAACTTTGACACCAGCTTTGTGCCCAGCCACCCGGAACTTTTGAAATATTCCACCAAACGCCACCCCAGTGCCATTGCACTCGCCATTGCCGCCACCATCGCCGCGCACTCAGGCTGGTAATCCGCAGGAGAATAAGATCATGAGCAAAGCAAAACGAATTGAAGTAACTGACCTGATTCTGCGTGACGCGCACCAGTCGCTGATTGCCACCCGCATGCGCACTGAAGACATGTTGCCCATCTGCGGCAAGTTGGATCAGGTAGGCTACTGGTCTCTGGAGGTCTGGGGCGGCGCCACCTTTGACGCCTGCGTGCGGTTTCTGAAAGAAGACCCCTGGGAGCGCCTGCAAAAGCTGCGGGAAGCGCTGCCCAACACACGCCTGCAAATGCTGTTGCGGGGCCAGAATCTGCTGGGTTATCGCCATTACGCGGACGACGTCGTGGAGGCATTTGTACAAAAAGCCGCAGAAAATGGCGTCGACGTGTTTCGGGTGTTTGATGCGCTAAACGATCTACGCAACATCGAAGTCGCGATGAAAGCGGTGAAAAAAGCCGGCAAGCATGCCCAGGGCACCATCTGCTACACCACCAGCCCGGTGCACACCTCAGAATTGTTTGTACAGCAAGCCAAAGACATGCAAGCCATGGGCGCCGACTCTATCGCCATCAAGGATATGGCCGGACTGCTGACGCCTTACGGCACCTACGATCTGGTCAAAGCCATCAAGGCGGAAGTGGATCTGCCGCTGGTAATTCACAGCCACTCCACCTCTGGCCTGGCCCCCCTGTGCCAGCTCAAAGCCATTGAAGCCGGCGTGGACCGCATGGATACGGCCATTTCTTCGTTCGCCTCCGGCACCAGTCATCCGGCAACCGAATCCCAGGTGGCCGCGCTGAAAGGCACTGATTACGACACCGGCCTGGATTTGAATCTGCTGAGCGAAATCGCCGATTACTTCCGCGAAGTCCGCAAGAAGTACCAGCAGTTCGAAAGCGAGTTCACCCGCGAAGACGTGTCGGTTCAGATTAATCAGGTGCCCGGCGGCATGATGTCCAACCTGGCCAACCAGCTCAAAGAACAGAACGCGTTGGACCGCATCCGCGACGTGTTCGATGAAATTCCGCGGGTACGGGAAGACCTCGGTTTTCCGCCGCTGGTTACACCCACCTCACAGATTGTCGGTACCCAGGCGGTATACAACGTTCTGGCCGGCCAGCGCTATAAAACCATCACCAACGAAGTAAAACGCTACCTGCAGGGTGGCTATGGTCGGCCGCCAGCGCCAGTGAACGCCAACTTGCGCAAAAAAGCCATTGGCAATAAAACCGTTGACGAAGGCCGCCCGGCCGACCATCTCAGCCCCGAAATGGACAAGCTGCGCAAAGACATTGGCGAGCTGGCCCTCAACGAGGAAGACGTGCTCACCTTCGCCATGTTCCCTGACCTTGGCCGCGAGTTCCTGCAGCAACGCAAAGACGGCACACTGGTCCCGGAGGCCCTGTTGCCACCAGAAACAAAATCCGGTGATCGCCTGGTCACCGGTGTTGCCACCGAATTCCGCATTGAAGTGCACGGTGAGAGCTACGAAGTGGCGGTCACCGGCTCCGGTGAATCCGGTGTGGGTAAACGCAAACTCTATCTGTCGCTCGACGGCATGCCGGAAGAAGTGGTGTTTGAATCCCTCAACGACTATGTGGCACAAAGCAGCAGCGGCCGCAAAAAGGCGTCCACGCCTGGCCACGTCAGCACCGCCATGCCCGGCAACGTGGTCGAGGTTCTGGTGAAAGAAGGCGACACAGTGAGTGCCGGTCAAGCCGTACTGATCACCGAAGCGATGAAAATGGAAACCGAAGTACACGCTGATGTTGACGGCAAAATCGCGGCAATTTACGTCACCAAAGGTGACCGGGTAACCCCGGGTGAACTATTGATTGACATCGTTTGACCAACGTAGAATTCTGAACCCAGACAACAAATTTCAGAACGTGCATTCTGGAAACCTGTGGACAGACACAACATAACCTGAAAGCGCGCACTTTACGGATGGCAGCCTAATCGTCGATGGCAATCTTATGACCGTCGCAGGCATCACTTTCGGCATCGACTTCATATTGCTCAAATCTGGGGAAAAGCACTGGTGAAATCCATCCAGCTGCGCATGGAATACGACCTACACCCGCCTTTCACAGGCGGGTGTTCCCTCCGCTCCGAGCCGGCCATATTAGCGGAAGCTCAGCCTTTTTATGACAAGGCGCTAACGAAAGTGCTGGCCGCGTTTGCTGAGCAGAGCAGAAAATTCTGAGTCGATCACGGCTAGACTAATATAATGATAATCGTTATAATTCGCAGTAATATTTGTGCGGAGAAACATTATCATAAACCCCCTAACCACGGACTCCGGTTTAGTAGCCATAACCCCCCTGCAGCAACTGACCGAAATGGGCGGCCCCGTCATGTGGGTACTACTGGGACTTGCGGTTCTTGGCCTGGTGGCGTTCTTCTATCTGATCATCACCGGTGCGCTCTTTGCGCCTCGGCTAACTTCGCGCTTGCGAAAAACCCTCAACCAGTGGCAACAGCAACCATCACACCAGTGTGCAGAATCGTTGAACGGCCCCTGGGGCTGGCTTACTCGATGCAACCCGTTGCCACAAATGATTCGCGCGGCGATGACCTCCAGTCTTGAGCAACGCGATGGGACCGAAGTGCGTGAAGAATTGGCACGCCGATCCCAGCATGCGCTGAAGCCATTCGAGGCACCCCTGAAAATCATCGAAGTGATAGCCGCACTGGCGCCGCTGCTGGGCCTGCTGGGCACGGTAATGGGAATGATGTCTGCCTTTAGCGCCATGTCGGTGGCAGAAGGTCAGGCCAATGCATCGCAACTCAGTGGCGGTATCTACGAAGCACTGACCACCACCGCGGCGGGGCTGGTTGTAGCGATTCCTTTTGCGGCCATTGCCGCCTGGGCGGAATTCCGCCTGCGTCGGCTGAACTTGATGATGAATGACACCCTGGTGCGGG
>NZ_AAXY01000054.1 GCF_000169375.1 Marinobacter sp. ELB17 | reverse complement strand
AGGTATTATTAACGGCAAGGTTAAGGGTGGTTTCACCGTTGATCTGGCTGGTATTCGTGCGTTCCTGCCGGGCTCCCTGGTAGACGTTCGTCCGGTTCGCGATACCGCGCACCTCGAAAATAAAGAACTGGAATTCAAGGTTATCAAGCTCGACCAGAAGCGTAACAACGTGGTTGTTTCACGTCGTGCCGTTCTGGAAGCTGAAAACAGCGCCGAGCGCGAAGCTCTGCTGGAAACCCTGACCGAAGGTCTGACAATTAAGGGTATCGTCAAGAACCTGACCGACTACGGCGCGTTCGTAGATCTGGGCGGTGTTGACGGCCTGCTGCACATCACCGATATGGCCTGGAAGCGCATCAAGCATCCAAGCGAAATCGTGAACGTTGGCGACGAAATCAACGTCAAGGTTCTGAAATTTGACCGTGAGCGCAACCGCGTATCACTGGGTCTGAAGCAACTGGGTGAAGATCCCTGGGTTGAAATCAAGGCTCGCTACCCAGAAGGTAGCAAGGTCACAGCACGCGTTACCAACCTGACCGATTACGGCTGCTTTGCTGAGCTGGAAGAAGGCGTTGAAGGTCTGGTTCACGTGTCTGAAATGGATTGGACCAACAAGAACATCCATCCTTCTAAAGTTGTCCAGGTTGGCGACGAAGTGGGTGTGATGATTCTGGATATCGATGAAGAGCGTCGTCGCATTTCCCTGGGTATCAAGCAGTGTGTATCCAACCCATGGGAAGACTTCTCTGGCAACTTCAACAAGGGCGACCGCATCTCCGGTAAGATCAAGTCAATCACTGACTTCGGTATCTTCATCGGTCTGGACGGTGGCATAGATGGTTTGGTTCACTTGTCTGATATCAGCTGGAACGAGACTGGCGAAGAAGCCGTACGTGAATACAAGAAGGGTGACGAAGTTGACACTGTTATCCTGTCTGTAGATCCCGAGCGTGAGCGTATCTCTCTGGGTATCAAGCAGCTGGAAAGCGATCCGTTTGCAGAGTTCGTGCAGTTGAATGATAAAGGCTCCATTGTTAAAGGTGTTGTTTCTGCCGTCGACGCCAAGGCAGCTACTATTACCCTGAGCGATGAAGTTGAAGCAATTCTGAAGGCTTCCGAAATCAGCCGTGACCGTGTTGAAGATGCACGCAACGCGCTGAAGGAAGGCGAAGAAGTTGAAGCTAAGATCATTAGCATTGATCGCAAAAACCGCATTATCAACCTGTCCGTCAAGTCGAAAGACGTTGAAGACGACAAGCAGGCCCTGGATACAGTGCGCACCAAGACTGTAGAAAGCTCCTCCGGTGCGACCACCATTGGTGATCTCATCAAGGAACAGATGCAGCAGCAGAACGCCAATAAGGATTAATTTCTGAGTTGTGTTAAAAAACGGGCTCTAAGAGCCCGTTTTTTTTGTGTTTTTTTTCGGTGTGGCTAAACTAGAGGCATGGTAAAGTAGTTTTTATTCACCGAATAATAACGCAAGAGGGAAATACCTCATGACAAAGTCGGAACTGGTTGAGTTAATTGCTTCAAAGCAGACGCAGTTGTCGGTAAAAGATGTGGAACTGGCGGTAAAAACCATCATCGAGCACATGTCCCGATCTCTGGCAGATGGCCAGCGCATCGAAATTCGCGGTTTCGGTAGTTTTTCCCTCCACCATCGTGCCGCGCGGGTAGGGCGTAACCCGAAATCCGGTGACGCAGTGCAATTACCGGCAAAATTTGTGCCCCACTTCAAACCCGGCAAAGAACTGCGCGAACAGGTTAACGAGAGCCTGAAACAGGGTTTCTGATTTTGCGTTGGGTGCCGTTTCTCAATCGGGCCTGAATGGCCTTCAGGAGTTCTATTGCTATGGCGGGATTACAGAAAATCCTGATCATTCTGTTGGTATTAGTGCTGGTTCTGTTGGCACTGGTGTTCTCGTTGAATAATCAGATGGCCGTTCCGCTGAACTTTCTGGTTTTTGAAACCCGCCCCCATGGCGTAGCGATGTGGATAATCCTGGCCTTTGTGATTGGCGCTGTGGTGGGCGTTCTGATGGCCACACTGGCTACGGTAAAGGCCAAGGTGTCGCGGCGATCCCTGCAGAAAAAGCTTGAACGTACTGAACAAACACTGGAAAAAGAGCGGGCCCAGAACGACCGGACGGTTTAATGGACATGATGTTTCAGTGGTTGCTGGTTAGCACAGCAGTCGCGGTTGGTTGGGCTGTTGGCCGCTTCGGGAGTTCGCGCAGCCGCAATGAGGTAATAGCCGATGAAGAATCGGTGCGTGACCGTTTGCAATTTCTGTTCACCAATTACTCCGACCAAGCCGTTGATAACTTTGTTCAGTCACTGGCGGTCAACCGCGACACCGTCAGCTTGCATTTATCCATTGGCAGCCATTTCCGTAACAAAGGCGAAACAGACCGCGCTATTCTGATTCATCAGAATTTGCTTGACCGCCCTGAGCTTCCTGCCCGTTATTCTCCTCAAGTGACCCTCGAACTGGCTCTGGACTACCTCAATGCCGGTTTGCTCGACCGTGCAGAGGCGTTGTTGCAGCAGCTGATGGGCGATCGGGAATACGGCCGTAGTGCCGCAACCCAGCTGATTGATCTGTACGAACGCGAGCGTGAGTGGGATAAAGCTTCTCAGGTAGCCCACACGCTCACCCGCGGTAACGCAGACCCTGCCATGTTTAAAATTCTGGCTTATCTGACCTGCGAAAAATCTGAACAAGCATTGCGCCAAGATGACCGCTGGGGCGCTCAGCGCTTGGCCAAAGAAGCGCTGGAATTCGACCGCTCTTGCGTGCGTGGCACTCTGATACTGATGAAATTGCTGACCCGTCAGGGTAGCTTTCGTGAAGCCGGCACCATGGCAATCAAAGTGTTCGAGCAGAACCCTGACTTCGGCCCGGAAGCCATCGACCAACTGATGAAGCTGGAACGCGAACATGGCGATATCGGCAAGCTCGGTCGCAAGTTGCGCAAACTTTATGAAAGCTACCCCAGCACCAGCTTGTTGCTGGCGCTGGTAGAATCGGTAGAGCGCCGCTCCGGCCGCCCGGCAGCTATTGCTCTGCTTCGTGGCGAATTGGAAGTCCGCCCTAGCGTACGCGGCTTATTGCAGCTGGTTGAAATGGCCGGATACGAAAAGAGCATGACCACCAATGAAGGCCGTCTGGTCAGCCGTATCGGCGAATTGATACTGCACAACCGCCCTGTCTACCGCTGCGTAAACTGCGGTTTTGACGGCCAGCAGCTGCATTGGCTGTGCCCAAGCTGCCGTCAATGGGAAACCGTTCGCCCGATTCAGGGCGTAGACGCAGAATAAACCAGCGATCCCCTATAGATCACATCCATTCATTTAACGTCAGGAACCCCAGCGTGCAAGGCACCCAAGCATCCCCCATCATCGTTGCCCTCGATTTCCCCTATGATCAACCCGCACTAGCCTTGGTCGATCAGCTAGATCCAGAAAAATGCCGCCTGAAAGTGGGCAAAGAGTTGTTCACCAGCAGTGGCCCAGCTTTAGTTCGCGAGCTTCAGCAGCGTGGCTTCGAGGTGTTTCTGGATTTAAAATTTCATGACATTCCCAACACCGCCGCGGGTGCGGTTGCCGCTGCGGCGGACTTGGGTGTGTGGATGGTGAACGTGCACGCCTCCGGTGGCGAAAAAATGATGATCGCCTGCCGCGAACGCCTGGAACGCTTCGGCGCCGACAAGCCACTGCTTATTGCGGTCACCGTACTGACCAGCATGACGGAACGCGACCTCAGCGGCATCGGCATCAATGTCTCTGCCGAAGAGCATGTATCGCGCCTGGCCACCCTGACCAAAAACTGCGGCCTGGACGGCGTAGTCTGCTCAGCGCAAGAAGCCCCCAAGCTAAAAGCAGAGCAGGGCGCAGCCTTTCAGTTAATCACCCCCGGCATCCGCCCGGCCAGCGCCGACAAAGGCGACCAGCAACGCATCATGACCCCCGCAGCAGCCCTAAAAGCCGGCTCCGACTACCTGGTCATCGGCCGCCCCATCACCCAGGCTGCTGATCCTCTGGCTGCTTTGGAAGCGATCTATGCTGAGGTGGCGGGCCTGTAGTTCGCTGTTTTTTCTGGCTCTGCCACGGCAAACACCAGAACGAAAAAGCCCGCTAATCCAGAGAATTAGCGGGCTTTTAAATAGTGGCTCCCCGAGCTGGGCTCGAACCAGCGACAAACGGATTAACAGTCCGTTGCTCTACCAACTGAGCTATCAGGGAACATCGTTTTAAGACGAAGCGCGTATACTAGTCATGCCGCCTCGCCTCGTCAACCCCCTCTGGGGAAATTATCCCAGAGCTTTCTTCAGCCGTTCAATCGCGTTCGTCAGAATTTTCTGACTGGTGGCAAAACTCAATCGCATGTGCCCTGGCATACCAAATGCCGAGCCAGGAACGAGCGCTACGCCTGCTTCTTTCAACAGCTTTTCCGCGAACTCCACATCGTTGCTCACGCTGCTATCAGCATCAATCGCGCCCTGAAAGCTCGGGAATACATAGAAAGTACCGTCGCCCTTCAGGCACTCAACGCCTGGCAAGGTGTTCAAGGCTTCCACCAGGTAATCGTGACGCTCATGGAATGCCGTCACCATGGTCTGCACACAGTCCTGACTGCCATCCAGTGCCGCTTGCGCAGCTGCCTGTGAGATAGACGCCGGGTTAGAAGTGCTTTGCGACTGAATCTTCTTCATCGCGCCAATAACCTTGGCCGGGCCTGCGGCATAACCGATACGCCAGCCGGTCATGGCATAAGCTTTAGACACGCCGTTCAACACAAAGGTACGGTCGTACAATTCCGGGGTGGCGTTCAGAATGTTGCAAAAAGGCTTACCCGTCCACAGAATGGGTTCGTACATATCGTCGGTTGCAATCATTACCTGCGGGTACTTTTTCAGCACTTGGCCCAAAGCTTGCAGCTCTTCGAGGGTGTATGCCATGCCGCTGGGGTTAGACGGGCTGTTGATCACAAACAGACGGGTGCGATCGGTGATCGCGTCTTCCAGCTGCTGCGGGGTGATCTTGAAGCGGGTTTCGGCGGTGCTTTCCAGAATGACTGGCTTGCCTTCGGCCACCAGCACCATGTCCGGGTAAGACACCCAGTAAGGCGCAGGAATAATGGCTTCGTCGCCGGCGTTCAGAACGGCCAGGGCAAGGTTGAAAAAGCTTTGTTTGCCACCACTTGATACCAGTATCTGGTTGGCTTCGTAATCTAGGCCATTGTCGCGTTTGAATTTGGCAATAATCGCCTTCTTCAACGCTGGGGTGCCGTCGACCGCGGTGTATTTTGTCTGGCCGTTGTGAATGGCCTCAATCGCAGCCGCCTTGATGTGATCTGGCGTATCGAAGTCTGGTTCACCAGCGCCAAGGCCAATAATGTCCTGGCCTGCAGCACGAAGTTCTGCCGCTTTGTTAGTGACTGCTAGAGTGGGGGAAGGCTTGATTGACTGTACACGGCTGGAAAGTTGAAGGTCCAAACTTGCGCTCCTTAAAGCTGCATCTGAAAAGGGCTGCGATCGGCCGGAGTCAGCTGCGCTGGCTGAACCTCCTTCAGCCGTCGATCAGGGGGATATTAGCACGAAGCCGGCGCAACACTAAATTTCTCTGTACTATCTACGCACTGTATCTCGGTAAGATAGTGCCAATTTCCACGGCTTGCAGAGCCATCGAGGATTTTCTCAGGTTATGATCAACAGCTTTGAAAACGTTGAACAACCCAATGTGGGTGAGGGCGCTTTTCAGGTGCACTCACCCTACGTTCCGGCCGGTGATCAGCCTAAAGCCATAGCAGCCCTGGTAGACGGTATCGAATCCGGGCTGGCCCACCAGACCCTGCTGGGGGTGACCGGTTCCGGTAAAACCTTCACCATTGCTAATGTCATCCAGCAGATTCAGCGGCCCACCATCGTGATGGCTCACAACAAGACTCTGGCAGCCCAGCTGTATGGCGAATTCCGCGAATTTTTCCCGAATAACGCGGTCGAGTATTTCGTGTCTTACTACGATTATTACCAGCCAGAAGCCTACGTGCCTTCATCCGACACGTTTATTGAAAAAGACGCCTCCATCAACGAACACATCGAGCAGATGCGGCTGTCGGCGACAAAAGCTCTGCTAGAACGCCCGGATGCAATCATTGTGGCGACGGTATCGGCCATTTACGGTCTGGGCGATCCGCAATCGTATAAAAAAATGATGCTGCACCTGGATCGCGGTGATCAGTTGGATCAACGCCTTATTTTGAAACGTTTGGCTGAATTGCAGTACACCCGTAACGATATCGAATTCCATCGGGCGAATTACCGTGTGCGCGGCGATGTGATCGACGTGTTTCCGGCAGAATCGGAAAAAGAAGCCATTCGCATCGAGCTGTTTGACGACGTGGTAGAAAATCTGAGCTTTTTCGATCCGCTGACCGGTGAGATGCTACGCCGTGTGCCACGAGTGACGGTGTATCCGAAGTCGCACTATGTAACGCCGCGGCAAAACGTGTTGGACGCCATCGAGCATATTCGGGTGGAGCTGGACCAGCGCCTGACGCAGTTGCGCGACAACAACCGCTTGGTGGAAGCCCAGCGTCTGGAAGAACGCACCCGTTATGACATGGAGATGATGCAGGAACTGGGTTACTGCAACGGTATCGAAAACTACTCCCGCTACCTGTCGGGCCGGCCCCCCGGTGAGCCGCCACCCACGTTATTTGACTACCTGCCTGCGAACGCTTTACTGGTGGTGGACGAATCCCACGCCAGTATTCCGCAGATCGGCGCCATGTATAAAGGCGATCGCTCACGCAAGGAAACTCTGGTGGAATACGGTTTTCGCTTGCCGTCGGCGCTGGACAACCGCCCCATGCGCTTTGAAGAGTGGGAGCGCATTGCGCCGCAGATGATTTTTGTGTCGGCCACCCCCGGTAACTACGAAGCCGAGCACCAGGGTCAAGTTGTTGAACAAGTTGTTCGGCCGACTGGCCTGCTTGATCCAGAAATTGAAGTACGGCCAGCGTCAACACAGGTTGACGATCTGATATCACAAATTCACGCCAGGGTAGCGGTCAACGAGCGGGTGCTGGTGACCACACTCACTAAGCGTATGTCAGAAGATCTCACCGATTTTTTGATGGAGCACGATATCCGAGTGCGTTATCTGCACTCGGATATCGACACGGTCGAGCGTGTTGAGATAATCCGCGATTTACGCCGCGGCGAATTTGATGTGCTAGTGGGCATTAACCTGCTGCGTGAAGGACTGGATATGCCGGAGGTGTCGTTGGTGACCATTCTGGATGCGGATAAGGAAGGCTTCCTGCGTTCCGAGCGTTCGCTGATTCAGACCATTGGCCGCGCCGCCCGTAACATCAACGGCAAGGCGATTTTGTACGGCGACCGCATTACCGGCTCCATGCAGCGGGCGATTGATGAAACGGCGCGCCGGCGCGCTAAACAGGCTGAGCACAACGAAATACACGGCATTACGCCCCAAGGCCTGACCAAGAAAATTGCAGACGTTATGGAGGGCGCCAGCGCTGGTGGCCGTAGCCGCAACAAATCGAAACGCCCGGGTCAGCAGGCCGCAGAAGAAGCCGAACATTACCGCACTCTGGTGGGCAACAAGTCGCCGCAGGCAGTGCTCAAGGAAATGTCGCGACTGGAAGACGAAATGTACAAGGCCGCGGCCGACCTGGATTTTGAGACGGCGGCGCGATTGCGTGATGATATTTCCGAGTTAAAAGAAGCGTCGCTGCGTACCGGATAACCGGTGCCGCAGATTGATGCTTGCGTTAGCTGACGCTCTCGTTAAACGGCGCGTTTTGGCCCCACAATCACCGCGGCTTGCAACGGTTGATTGCTGCCATAACGGGAAATTTTGCTGAACACCCGGCGGTCGATGGGCAGGTATTGCTTGTCGGCCACGGTTTCCCCTTCCTCTACATCAATCTCTGGATCGTGCAGATACACAAACTGGTCGTCCATGGCGCACACGGTTACCCAGTGGGGTACTCGGCTGCGGTTTAGCTGCCAGGTGCTGATCAGAATCAGTGGAATGCGCCCGTCCAGTAGCGCTTGCTCTAGCCCCGTCAGGGTCAGCGGGTCGTGATGGAGTTCAATGCCGGTTTGGCTGAGGTCGTGCATAAAGCCTTCGTGTACCAGCTCCAGCACCCGTTTTTTATCGTCGTTACGCACCGTGTCTTTAAACAGTGCGCCTTCGTTGCTGATCCACGCGCTGGCCTCAAAGCCTCTTTGCCAAGCCGCCAGCGCCAAGCCGTGGGGGCCGCAGCCGCCGTGGCCAGAGAGCATAAAAATGGTGGTGGCCTCACGCCAGATTTTCAGTTCTTCCAGGGTCGTCAGTGACTGCTGTTGGTTCAGCGCCGCCATCGCCATAATCAGCGCCGCGGGGCCACAGGTAAATTCGGTGGTTTGCGGGTAATAGGGTACCGGCGGGAATTGTGCGCCCGGCTTGTAAAACAGAATTCGGCGTTCAAAGCGGAGGGCGTTACCGTGATCTTCGTAATAATCGCGATAACTGCCAAACTGGCGATAGCCCAAACGTTTATAAAGCGCAATGGCGCCGGGGTTGTCTTCTCTTACCTCCAGGCGCATTACGATGCGCCCTGCGTCCGCCGCCTCGGTCTCAGCCATTTGAACCAGCTTTTCACCGATACCTTTACCACGAGAGCCAGGGTTAACGGCAATGGAGTAAATGCGCGCTAGACGAGTTGCCGCGCTCATCAATACCAGGCAATAACCCAAAAGGGTGTCGCCGTCGCTGGCCAATAGTAACCGGTCCCGCGGCATTTCCAGAAAACGGCGAAAGCTGCGGCGAGAAATCCGGTCTTCACTGAAACAGCGATGCTCCAAGGCCAAAAGGGCGTCAAGATCGTCACTGACGGCCTGGCGAAGCACAATTGAAGACATAAATCGGTGGCCTGAACAGACGTACACAAGGGCATGCGCATACGCTTCCCGTATGGGCGTATTATGGGCTTGCGCCGCGCCGGCGCAAGCATTGTAAGTATGCGTAAAAGCACCGATCATATGATGATTGTAGCGCACTGGATTGCCGCGTATTGTTGCGAAAATTTACCGATGCCATCCGCTGGATGCCGTCTTTTGAAAGTAGCGCCCAAATATGTCTCGATTGTTGATTGTGGTAGATCGCACCAAAGACTGGGCGCCGTATTACCCTAGTACAGACGTACTGACGTTTGATCAGTACCTGCAATTCTCTGCGCCGGCTTCGAGCCGGGTGCGAGTGATTAACCTGTGCCAGAGTGCCCGCTACCTCAGCCGTGGCTATTACTGTTCTCTGCTTGCAGAAGCCCGTGGCCACAACGTGGTGCCTTCGGTGATGACGCTGAACGACCTAAGTCGCAAAGGCCTGTTTTCGTTGCAGCTGGAACAGCTGGACGCCAGCGTGATTCAATGGTTGGATGCGGCCATTGTGCCTACAGCGGGGAATTCTCATTCAGCGAAGGAAGTGCGTATACGCACGTATTTTGGCGAGTCGTCCCAGCCGGAATTAAAACCGGTAGCGCGTGCGCTGTTTGATCGCCTCCCGTGTCCGATTCTGGAAGTGGTGTTCAAACGCCGTAAAACCTGGCAAATCGAATCCATGAAGCCGGCTGCGCCGGTAGATTTGCAGGAACAGGAGCAAGATGTGTTTGCCACTTCGCTGGATCGTTTCAGCGGTATGGTGTGGCGTAAGCCCCGTGCCCGCCGAAACTATCGTTTTGATCTGGCCATTCTGGTGAACCCAGATGAGGAGATGCCTCCCAGTGACAAAGAAGCCCTCAAACGCTTTGAAAAAGCCGGTCGCAAGCTGGGTATTAACGTAGAGCAGATCACCCGTCGCGATTACATGCGTATTCCAGAGTACGACGGTCTGTTTATTCGCGAAACCACCGCTATTGACCATCACACCTACCGCTTTGCCCGCAAGGCAGAAGCCGAAGGGCTGGTCGTCATTGATGATCCGGTGTCGATTCTGCGTTGCACCAACAAGGTGTACTTGGCCGACCTGTTAAAAAACAACAAAGTGCCCACGCCAAAAACCCTGATTCTGTCGAAAGATCAGAAAGACGCGGTAGAGCAGGTCATCAATGAGCTGGGCTTTCCGGTGGTCATCAAAATACCCGACGGCGCCTTTTCTCGCGGCGTTAACAAGGCCGAAGATGAGAAATCTCTGCGCGAAGGCTTGAGGGAACTGTTCAAGCAGTCGGCGCTGGTACTGGCTCAGGAATATTTTTACACAGACTACGATTGGCGCATTGGCGTATTGGGTGGGCGTGCCATTTACGCCTGCAAATACCTGATGGTGAAGGGCCACTGGCAAATCTACCAACACACGGAATCCAGTAGCAACAGCGGCGGTTTTGAAACCATGCCCACCTACGAGGTGCCGCGCAATGTGATTCAGGCGGCGCTGAATGCAACTCGTCTGATCGGTAACGGCCTGTACGGTGTAGACATCAAGCAGTCTGGTAACCGGGTAGCGGTGATTGAGGTGAACGACAACCCCAGCATTGACGCCGGGGTGGAAGATCTGTTCCTGGGCGGTGAGCTGTACACCCTGATCATGCAGGAATTCCTGTCGCGGATGGAAGCCAACCGTCGCCGCTAAGCCGTTAAGAAGTTAAAGAGCGTTTACGGGCCGCTGCTCAGTCGGCAGTCTGCCACACCCTCAGGCTACCAAACCAGGGGAACTCGCCTAGCTGTGTACGTAGCTCGGCGCTATCGAAATCGCCCTCGCTGCCGTCCAGAAACAGCTCCAGATGCACCTTGTTTTTCAGGTAGTGCAGGCGCATCCGATTGCCAGTAGGTGCTTCAGGCGTGATCTGATGTATGGCCTTTTGAATGATTTTGCGAGAGGGCATCAATGCCGACGTTGGGTGGTAGCTTTCATCGTCTTCCGCATCAATGTGAAAGTTGATGTCACGAATGTTGTCCAGCTCTTTGCGCATAGCGCCTACCACGCGCATACCCACTTGGTGTCCTTCCGATACGCTGACGTCCGGGCGTACCACTAAATGCACATCCAAAAGGATATCGTTGCCCATGCGCCTGCTGCGCAGTTCGTGCACATCACGAACGCCGTCGATATCACTGGCAATGGCAAGCAATCGCTCGGTGTCTTCAACAGAAAGGCCTGTGTCGACCAGTTCTTTCATAGAACTCCAGCCAAAGCTCCAGCCCACATGGATGATAATGCCTGCCACAACAACCGCTGCTAGCGTATCTAGCCACAAATAGCCCAGCATGGCGCCAATGGTAGACAGCACCACAATACCTGATGAGAAAGCATCAGTACGGCTATGCCAGGCGTTGGCAATGAGCAGATCTGAACGTATCTCCTGGCCCACCTTACGGGTGTAGCGAAAAATCCATTCTTTGCCCGCCACCGACAACAGCGCCACAACCAGCACCGGCCAGCCCGGCGTGAAGGTTAGGTCGCCTGTGAATAGCCGTTGCACGTTTTCCCAGGCCAGGGCGGCGCCAACTGCAATTAGCAGGCTGCCCATTAACAAAGTGCCAAACGTCTCAATGCGTTGATGGCCATAGGGGTGGTCTTCATCCGGTGCCTGCCGCGATATCCGCATCACACCCAGTACCATCAAGTCAGAGGCCACGTCCGTGAACGAGTGAATGCCATCCACCACCAGCGCGTGAGAATGGAACAGGGTGCCTACCACCATCTTGCACAGCCCCAAGACAGCGTCCAGCACCATGCCAATTACGGTAACCCGGCTGGCGGCCTGTTTTTCCTTGTCCAGATTGGCGTATTTGTCAGCGGGTGCCGGTGTCGTGTGTTCCATAGCGAATGCTCCAAAGCGCGTTTAACAATGCAAATCAAGCCTTGCCGGTTAGCCGGAATAAACCAGCGGAGGGTGGCAGATATTTCAGATGTCGCCAAAGTGTAGT
>NZ_AAXY01000055.1 GCF_000169375.1 Marinobacter sp. ELB17 | reverse complement strand
GCGCAGATTAAGCAGCGCCAAACTCGGTCGGTTTAAATCATTAACCGAATTCGACTGGCAATGGCCAGCAAAAATAGACCAACAAGCAGTGCACCGTGTCATGCAGCTCGACTTCATTCAGGACCCAAGCAACATCATCCTCATTGGCAGTAACGGTGTGGGCAAATCGACCATCGCGCAGAACGTAGGCTATCAGGCGGTTATGCAAGGACACACCGTTCTATTCACTTCTGCCGCCAACATGCTTAACGATTTAGCGGCGCAAGATGGTGATAACGCACTTCGACGACGATTAGCTCATTACAGCAAGACGACGTTACTCATCATCGATGAAGTGGGCTACCTGTCCTACAGCAATCGCCATGCCGACTTACTGTTTGAAATCATCAACCGCCGTTATGAGAAAAACGCGACCCTCATCACAACGAATCGGCCGTTTAGCGAATGGAATGACGTGTTCCCGAATGCAGCCTGCGTGGTATCGCTAATCGACCGCTTGGTGCATCACAGCGAAGTGATTGCGATTGAAGGAGACTCTTATCGCATGAAAGAAGCACAAGAGCAGGCATTAGCACGGGGAAAAGTTAAAAGAGGAAAGACAAAATGAAAGTGCTGAAAATCACCACCCATTGGACAACAGAAGAAGCGGCATGTGTTCACGAAGCGCTCGACACGTTACAAACCGCTATCTGGGAAAGTTACGGCAAAGATATTACCGGAATGTACAGACATATTGCCAACGAACAAAAGGAAAAAAGCGAGCAGTCTAATGCCGGCATGGACTTCTAAGGACTAAGGCATCCAACTCAACGGCTATTGAAAAATGGCAATAAACGTCGTTTTATCGCCATTTTTAAACTGCGGCAAATAACAGCGGATCTTCACCGGCGCTAACAACTGGCTGCGCACTACCACACCGCCATCGTGCCGGCCCGCCCCTACAAGCCCAAGGATTATGTCCTGCCGAAAATTATGTGCGGTCCAGCTTCACAGCTCGCATTCTGATTGACGTTGCGGGTCGAGAACGCTACATAATTTTTGTTCATAATGTCCTCAGGAACTCTATTAGGTCGGGCTGATCTCGCCAACGTGTTCTAGCGACTACCCCCTCAGAAACGGAGCAGGCTGCTAACGCCCGAGCCTTGGTTTCCAGATCGATTTCGGCATAGATGTTGGTGGTGGTCAGGGAGACATGTCCCAACCAGGCCCTAATCGTGTTGATGTCGACGCCTGCCTGCAATAGATGGCAGGCGGTGCTATGCCGAATGACATGAGGGCTTACCGGTTTATTCAGTAGCGAAGGCGCACGAGCACAGGCACGGGCAGCGCAACGTTTGACCAGCGTGTGGATCCCTGAACGGGTCATCGGCTGATGACATCGATTGAGAAAGACCGGCTGAGTTGCTTCTCGCCCATCAACCAGCACGTGCAATCGTTCGAGTGTGGAAGTCCAGAGTGGACAACGCCGCTGTTTGTTTCCCTTGCCGACAACCCTGACGCACTGGGCATGCCAATCAATATCCCCAATCTTCAGTTGCACTGCCTCACTGACCCGTGCCCCGGAGTTGTAAAGGAACAATAGCAAGGCCTGCTCGCGCCGCCCTTGCTCGGTATGATCATCGGGTGCCGCCAACAACGCATCCATCTCCGGTTTATCCAGATATATAATCGCCGGTTGGCTGGTCTTCTTGAACGGAATCAGGCGAATCTGAGCACACCAACCGATATGCTCTGGGCTGTGCTCAGCAATGAATCGCGCCAGGGCATGAATGCCCCCGAGGCGCTGATTGCGGGTGCTTATTGTGCAGTTGCGTTGTTGTTCCATATGGGACAGGAATAGACGGACGGCCTGCGGGGAGAAATCATCAACCGTTAAACGGTCGATCGCTTTATTAGCTTTTCCAGCCAAATAGGGAAGCAACTGCATAAGCATGTCGCGGTAGCTTTTTTGGGTATTCAAGGCGAGATTGCGCTCGGCCACCAGGTGTTCGAGCAGGAAACGTCGGATCCAGGGACCCAGAAAAATTGAATTAGTCATGATGCTCCCCCTTGGAGTAACGCTCAAAGCGCATGCTTGCTTCGCGCAATAATTCTGGGGTCATCGTGAGGTAGCGTTGCGTAGCGGAGAGATCGATATGACCGAGGTAAGTGGCAAGCTGCGGTAGCAAGCGTTGTAGATCGGCCCCGCTACGATACCAAAACACCAATCGATGGACGGCGCCAGTGTGCCTCAAATCATGTAATCGTGGCTGGTAGCGGGCGCTGTCATTGCGCTGAACGCCCGCTTGGGAGCGCAGTCGTCGAAAAGCGCTCCGCACCGCGGACTGACTCAATGTGTGGCCATCCCGGAAACAGAAGAAGGGTGCAGTAGCTTCCTTGCAATGAGTGGCATTGCGTCGCAGTGCGTACTGCTTCAATACCAGATTCAGGTCCTGCCCTAGCGGCACCAGCCTCGTCTTGTAGAATTTAGTTTTCTGAATACACAGGATGGCCTGATCAAGATCGACATCGTTCATTGTCAGACGCAGCGCTTCGCCAAGGCGAAGGCAGGCGCCATATAAAAGCAGGATCAAGGTGCGAAAGACATACGCGTCCATCGGGACCTGCCGACCACAGGCCCCCGGCGTGGCGTCCAGCAAGCGCTTGAGTTCGGCCGGCGAATAGATGTAAGGGACTAAAGGAGGGGGAAGCTTAGGGCGGCGGCAAGGTAGCGGAGAAGCGTCGACATAACCGCGCGGCAGCGCGAAGCGATATAAGCCGGAAAGAGCCGTATACTTACGCTGCCAAAAACTGGAAAGCGGCGTATCACCGTCCAAAAAGGTCCGTATCTGATTGGCCGTAACAGAGATCAGCGGTACATCTCCCGCGCGACGGCAGAATGATCGAAGGATGTTGGCGTCGGTATAGAAGCGCATGCCAAGTGCGCGTTTATAAGCCACATATTCGTCCACGACATCGTAGAGTCTCATAGCAATCCCTCCAAATTGAGTTCCGCTACCTGCCGAAGCCCATCAAGATCAACCTTGGCGTACACCCGTGTAGATGAAGCGCTTCGATGGCCGAGCTGATCGCCGATTTGCTTCAGAGAGAAGCTGGCTGCCAACAGGTGCCGAGCACAGGCATGCCTCAAGCAATGCGCACCGCGCCGCGGAACATGAATACCGAGGGCATCGAGACGTGAATGGACGATAGGGGTTATGCATTTGGGCATGAGGGGACGAATAGGTGCATTGAGCGCCATAAACAACTGGCGAGAGGAGCATCGGGGTCGAGCCTCCTTCAGGTAACGCAGAATCGCATCACCCACTTCCGGATCCAAAGGGTATTGTTGGGTGCAGCGTTGTTTTGGCCTCGTTATGTGGAGGATCTCGCCTACCCAGTCCACATCCCCCAGTGTTCGGCGTCAACTATCCTGTCCGGTCGTCCTAATTGTCGCCGAACACCCCAGGCGAAGCCGCGTCACTTCACCGCTGCGCAATCCATAGACGGCCAGCAACAGGACGATGGCGCGATCACGGATATCCACTGCGTTATTGCTGGAGAAACTGGTAATGAGTTGTTGTACTTGCTCCCAAGTGGGTCCGAGGGGTAAGTCTTCCTGTGCATATATTCGTGGAGCATCTACGGACGCCGCGATTCCGCTGCTCCACCCTTGCGCTTCTGAATAGCGGAAAAAACTGCGCAATGCATCTGCCAGGGTGTGTAGCGACGTCCTGCTCCAACCATGGCTGCCCTGATAAGAAAGATAAGCGTCGACATCGTTAATGGTTATCGCGGCCAGCGAAATGTCGGGGCCGCAGATAGTCGAGAGAAAGTGGGTGACTTGTTCACTGCGGAACGTAATGGTCGCGGGCGATAGCCCACGCTCATCGCGCATGAACTTGACGAACGTGTCGATCTGCTCTGCAAAGCGTTTCGGTTGGTTTTGGGGCTCCTCCAAGCGGCCCAGGAAGCGTAACCATGCTGTCGCGACATGGATAAACATCAGTCGCGAGCTTCTTGAGTCTGTGGCGTGCTCCGGTCGTCGGGCATAACGGATACGATGCTCTACCGCATATACGATTTCCTGCCGTGTTATTCGATCCGGTCTGCTCAGGTCAATGCTTTGCGAAAAGACCAACAGTACCCAGGCGATTTTCTGCAATGACGAACGAGGATAGCCTTGATTTGAGCAATGCTCGAGAAAGCGTATTCTGGATTCTGCATGGGGGCCGGTACGGTGGCGAATCAGCGCACTTGGGCGGATGAACAGAGTGTTGAACATGGTGTGTCCTCCTTTGCGGATGTAGACATACCAGTATCAAGTTGATTACTTATGTTGCGTAGTCGCAACCCTTACCCTTGCGTCGCGTGGTCTTGGCGCGTTGCCAGCACATAATTTTCGGCAGGACATAATCCTTGTTATGGACTCGAGTCCATAACAAGGACAAAGCCAAGGCCGAGGTGGCGGTCCAGATCGTCGAGCGCTGGATCATGGCCAGGTTACGTCACCAGTCGTTTTTTACCCTCTTCTCGCTCAACCAGGCTATCCGCTTCCTGTTGGAGGATCTCAACCAGCGTGCCTTTAAAAAGCTGCCCGGCTCCCGCGCCAGCCAGTTCGAACAGCTGGATAAACCCGCCCTGCGTTCACTGCCTACCCAGCCTTACGAGTACGCCGAGATCAAGCAGGCCCGCGTCCATATCGATTACCACATCGAGTATGACAAGCACTACTACTCGGTTCCTCACCATCTGGTGAAGCAGGCGCTTGAGGTTCAGGGCAGCAGCCGTGTCGTGGCCATCTACAGCCAGGGCCAGCGCATGGCCAGTCACCCACGCAGCTACCGCCAGGGCGCTCATAGCACCTGCCCGGAACACATGCCGCCCTCCCATCAGGCCATCCACAGCTGGTCTGCGGAACGCTTTCTCAACTGGGCCGACGATATCGGTGAAGCCACCCGCGAAGTGGTGAGCCACTTACTGACAGAAAAGCGCCACCAGGAACAGAGCTTCCGCCGCATTCTGGCCTTGTTGGGCAACGCGAAGAAATACGGTCGAGACCGGCTCAACAAAGCCTGTGGCCGGGCGCTGGCCATCAACCCCCTACCAACGAATTGCTCGCAGCTCAGACGTCTCTGAAGCGATCAAAGAGCGATTAAAAGCCGAGTACTTAACGCTTGACCCGGTTTACCTCATGGCCGAGCTGACACGGCTACAAGCCAGCTTGTGGAGTTTTGCCTGGAGCCAGAATGGGCTGGTGGAAATCGATGACATTAGTTTGGTAGAACCGGTCGCTCTTGACCAATTCTCGTCTGCACCCAATGTCTGTGATCATTTCCGGTATAATAAGCCAAGAGACAAGCGGAGTTTGCCAAGAAATTACCGCACTAGAAAAGACCCGTTTGAGAAAGTCTGGAATGAAATCCAGCTCAAGCTAGAGCTTCAGCCTGAAAGCTACGCTCGCGAAATCATTGAATGGCTCTCAGAAAAGCACCCTGGCCAATACACGAATAGCCAAGTTAGAACCCTCCAGCGACGAATTAACGAATGGAGATTACGCGACCAGAGCTATCAGACTAAAATGACGCAGCTAATGAGCGGCTAACCGCACAATAATCCTGGTGAGACAATCTGGCGATGAGTTTGATTTTTTACTGAGGCCGGACAGGATAGTTGACGCCGAACAGAACGTCTTGCCCTGATGGTCGATCGGGAAACCACGCACCGAAACAATAACAAGGTGACCCGCCTGCTCAAGGCCGCCCGCCTGAAACTACAGGCCCATCCCGAAGAGATCGATTACCAGCACCCCCGTGGCCTGCATCGAAGTCAATTCGCCGACCTGCTCAGCAGTCGCTGGGTCCACCAGCACCACAACGTCCTCATCACTGGCCCCACGGGCTGTGGTAAGACTTATCTAGGATGTGCCCTGGCGAATCAGGCCTGCCGGCACGGCTTATCCGTGCGCTACTTCCGGACCTCTCGACTGCTGGAATCGCTCAGCATTGCTCATGGCGATGGGCGCTTCGCCAAACTGACTCAACAGTTGGCCAAGACGGATTTACTGGTGCTGGACGACTGGGGGCTGGAGAAAATGACCTTGAGTCAGCGCAACGATTTACTGGAAATCATGGAAGACCGCCATGGCTTGCGCTCCACCTTGATCACCAGCCAACTGCCGATCAGTCAATGGCACAAAGCCATCGGCGATGCGACCCTGGCGGACGCCATTCTCGACCGCCTTCTGCACAACAGTCATAAGCTGAATCTCAAAGGAGAATCCATGAGAAAAGCCATGAGTAAAATGGGGCAATCCGATCACTCCGAGTGATAGGATGACCATCGGCGCGTTAGGTTGAACAGGTGATCGGATAAAACCAGTACGGGTGATCGGAATCACCGGAATACGCACCCAGATAAGAACATGAACTTTCACTGCACAACTGCATCATTTACGGTGGCCGTCAGATCACGTGGCTTCGCGGGAGGCCGCCCCGTCGGCTTGTGCCAACTCGCCTCCGGCCTACGCCTCATATGATGTTCTTGTTCATCAGCTCGCAGCTTTGCTAGCGGCTTCCTCCAGACCGCGCCTCGCGGGTTGGCCCTTGCCATTCGCTAGTGGTTAGCGTTCAATCGGTAAAACCGACTGAACGGTGATCTTTCCACAGGGGACTTTCACCCCATTAGTTCATGCCCATGCTGGGCGTACACCGTACACAAGCGGCTGTTGTCGGACGCGCCTACGCTGCGCTCCGGCACGCCGCAAAGCCGAGCATTAGACGGCTATCCACACTCTTACCTTCAGGCCTAAGAATTGGCTTGCAAAACGTATCCCATGAGATACAATGCCCAAATGAAAAGGATTCAGACCACCACCCAGTTCACGAAATGGCTGGACCGCTTAAAGGACATTAGCGGTCGTGCCCGAATACAGACGCGCATCCAGCGCTTGGCCTTGGGTAATCCGGGCAAGCATCGGAATCTCAAGCATGGCGTGTCGGAGCTGAAAATCGACTTGGGGCCTGGATATCGGGTTTATTACACAGACTGGGACGACGTGCTGATTGTCCTGCTCTGTGGCGGGGATAAGTCTAGCCAAGCTGATGATATTGAACTGGCCTATGAATTAGTAAAGGGCTTGGAGTTAGGCAATGACAATTAAACTTCATGACTATGATGTGGCAATGCACCTTCGTACGACCGAAGAGATGGCTGCATATCTGGAGGCGGCTATTGAAGAAAGCGACGGAGATGCTGCTTTTATCGCAATGGCGCTCGGAGATATTGCGCGGGCCAAAGGTATGGCTGAACTGGCGCGGGAAACGGGACTAGGGCGTGAAAGTTTATACAAAGCGCTGTCGGCTGAAGGCAACCCGCAGCTAAGTACCGTGCTGAAAGTTGCTAAGGCGCTAGGGTTGCAACTCCATGTCAAGCCAGCAGCGTAGGCTCCACTTCCATTATAAAACACAGACGTCTAATCGGGTAGCCGAGGTTTTTAACCCTCAGCCCCCACAACACCCTGCACCGATGCGTCGGACCGGCGGGTCCGCACAGGGCGTTTCCCGAAAACGTTCAGAGTAAGATGGCCGATTACCTCCTCCTACCCCAATGATGGCTTCTGATTTTGCGCCAACGTTCCTCAGTCCGGTCGGACATGGAATCGTTGAGCTGCACAGGCTCCTCATTGATTTTCGGGTTCAGGCCTTCACCCTGTCCCAACCATTACGATGGGCGTTTGGCTACTATGCCGTCTGCTGACTTCTGCTCAATCACCGGCGGGGTTACCCCTATCGGCGCTATCGGTGTCCACCTTGTTCGCTCGCAACCGCCGATGGCAACGGCTGCGCCCAGGCTTGATCGACCAGTGGCCTGACTGGTAATTGACCGATCGCTCGTTGAGCAGATCCCGATGCGTCGGACCGCCCCAGATAAGAACATGCACTGTCACTGCGCAACTGCATCATTTACGGTGGCCGTTAGATCACGCGGCTTCGCGGGAGGCCGCCCCGTCGGCTTGTGCCAACTCGCCTCCGGCCTACGCCTCATATGATGTTCTTGTTCATCAGCTCGCAGCTTTGCTAGCGGCTTACTTCCGGCCGGCGTTCCGGAGACGGCGCCTCGCGGGTTGGCCCTTGCCATTCGCTAGTGGTTAGCGTTCAATCGAGTAAAACCGGCTGAACGGTGATCTTCCCACAGGGGACTTTCACCCCATTAGTTCATGCCCATGCTGGGCGTACACAAATCGCTTCAGCGGACGTGCTGAAGCACGCCACTGAGCTTCGCGTTGAGGCTGTAGAAAAAGGTCAAAGGCTTTTTTCGGCCTTGAATCGATCAATAATTAAGCTAAAAATAGCGCCTATTCTTAAAATCTGGAGCACTTATCGTTGAAAGCAGACCTAGATTTTACGTAGGAACGTTATCACAAAAGGGCTCGGGGGTTTTCCTACAGCCTCGTTAGGCCCATATAATCAGGAAGTACGATGAAAGAAATTAAAGATTTTATGTACCTTGACATGGAAAAGGTTAGTTCACTGTATAGCCAGTTGTCTGGCGGGATAGTTCAATCTGTCGAGGCATCTTCAACGTCTAGCGGAAATAGTAAAAACTTAAGAAACTACGATTTCAAAATATTTAAGCATGAAGCCGGTGGTACTGAATCAGAATCTCAGGCGCTTAAAGAAGTCCGTGTTAGCCACCACGATATCTATAACGAACTTGAAAATGATCTTTTTGAAAAAGGATACGCTGCTGAAATTGGCGTTGATGTTTCCAAGGAGGCAGTTGACTCAGGCGAAGCAACCAAAATATTTGAAAGTGCACTATGTATTAAAGTCGAAGGTTATGTTGTTCTAGAGGATTATGAACGGATCACTAGAATCGCACATAATTATGAAGATATCGTTGGTTTTATAAATAATAGTATTAAATACAATCTGAACGAAACTCCAGAGCTGAAAGATCTCATCGAGAAAATTGATGTCATGAAAGAAGACATCAAGAAAATGAAAAATGGGACCGCAAAAACAAAGAAAAAGACTGAAATGATAGATTTTGAAAGTAATTTAAATGCGCTTTTAAGTTCTAAAAAAATAGGCAAGGTTGATGATTGGATCATTGATGGTTTAAAAACATGGGTTCGAGTATTTCTTCCCGATGTGTTTAATATTCGTGTATATCCATTTGAAGATTCCAAAAACTTCCACGTTATGTCTAATGTAAAAAGAAAGTTTTTCCTTGATGATAACACTGAGTCTGTCCACTATCTTTTTGGATCGAAACCTACAATCAAAGTTACTATGCTAGGAGTTATCACATCGATTCCGAAGAAGGAAGGCGATTCATTTGAGCCAATGAAAGAATTTGAAGATACTGATCTAGATGAAGACGTAAATGAGGCTCAATCATTCGAACGTGGGTTTCGTGGAGTTTTTCGAGGGTTTGATGGCTTAGAGGAAATGATCAGAACCTGTAGATATCCTCGAATAATGGTTCAGCCTATTGCAATTTATCGGGCTATCAAGCCTAACAAAGAATTGCAGCGGACAAGCCGCTGAATGCAACGTTAGCCTTGAAATTCTTCCACAGGTAATGATCATGTTTAGAATCTTTAATGAGCTGAATTCTTAAGCCAACCACGCTCACAAAAAGATCTCAAATGCTCATAGCCACTGCAGCCGGGCTTCTATGTGTCATTATCGGCACAGTTGCGTCGGCTGAGCGCCATTCAAGTCAGCATCATTAATTTTAGAAAATCGACGATACAAATCTGTACAAGACTTCCCTCTTTTACAGCGATCAAGAGTGAAATTAAGTAACCATTGAAATCAGTGACTCTAAGCTCACTAATTTCGATTCAACTGCGAAAAAATACCCATGACTTCCTCACTTCACCGCTTGTACTCTTTTCGTCGCTGTCCCTATGCCATGCGCGCCCGTCTCGGCCTCTTGTTTGCTGGTTTGCAGGTGGAGCTGCGGGAGATAATATTGAAAAATAAACCGGACCAGATGCTGGCGATTAGCCCGAAAGGCACGGTGCCTGTTTTACAGCTTTTTGATGGTACCGTGGTTGAAGAGAGCCGGGAAATAATGGTGTGGGCGCTTCGGCAGCAAGATCCACAAGGGCTATTGGATGCAACGGTTTTGCCTCAGGCCAATGCTCTGATTGAGCAGAACGACAACGACTTTAAACATTGGTTGGATCGCTATAAATACGCCGACCGATATCTCGAAATGACCCAGTCAGAGTATCGGCAACGGGGTGAGGCCTTTTTACAGGTTTTAGAAGAGTTGCTGACTAAAAACCCTTACCTACTGGGGGACAGCGCGACCATTGCGGATATTGGTATCGTGCCTTTTGTCCGTCAATTCGCCCATGTGGATCGCGATGTTTTTCACAGCCTACCTTACCCAAACCTGCATCTGTGGTTACAACACTGGCTGGAGCACTCATTCTTTCTGCAAGCCATGACCAAGTTTCGGCCGTGGCAAGAGGGAGATGACGTTGTGGTTTTTCCTTCTTAATACTGAGCACGTAAACTTTCTTGGCCTCTTTAATTGACCGCGATTAGTTAACCACTACAGTTCCGATGTTACTTCCTTGCTGTAAACACCGGTCTAAAAGCGCTGCTATTTGCCGAATATCCACACAGTCAGATTTTTCCTCAGATCGAAAATCCATAAAACATTGCACAATTCAGGCGGGTCATTCACGAGATTGGAAATAGATAAGCCAAGCAATATCGTTTTACTCGGGCTATAAAGATGCTGTCGGTGAGAAAGGTATGACGCCAAGAATGATTTGACAGTCCTAACTGACGCCATACCCCTCAAAATCGTGCAGGCGCACGACCCAATGATTGTTACACACTTTGGGATCAAATCCAGCCCTCATCGACCTTTAGCTGTCGATGCAAACTTCAAGTCGCCTATATCACTGCCTCCTTTGCCATGCACAAGTCATTATTTGTTCTCGTTGTGATCGCGGTCATCGTTATTGCACTGATGGGTGTTCTGAAAAAGCCCGTCGAGTATCCCTTGCTCGTGCCTCAAAAAAGTATCAAGAAAGTCGCGTTGGGTGCTTCAAAAATGCCGAGCGTCAACAGCGATTTCGTCAACAAAAAAAGCACAAAGTAACGCATCAGTCTTCCCAGATAATTACCCTTAATGATGTACTCAATGCGCAACGAAAAAGTCGTAAAAGGGTGATCCCGCCGCTAAAACACAGCACCTTT
>NZ_AAXY01000056.1 GCF_000169375.1 Marinobacter sp. ELB17 | reverse complement strand
CCGGAGGCGGATCCATCGAGCGGCACTGAGTAAGGAGATATCATCGGGACGCAGCGTATTCGCTGCAGCTTCGACACTGCTGGCGTACTCGGCATGCAGAACAACCCGTTCCAATGCCACGAGCGTGCCGGGCAGACGAGAGGCCAGACAATCTGGCAAAAGGCTGAACGTGCGATGGCCCTTCGGGCAGTACCAGCGAGGTATCCGTGTACCAGTAGGCGTTACCCGGGAGTATGTGCCGTGTCGAGAAAAGGAACAGCCACCTTGCGGATGTAGCGGGCAACTTGGCAATCTCGCCATGCGCCACCCTTGAGTTGCCACATAGGCTTCGCCTGAAAGGGATGTCTCGAATCGGAGCTGCATCTGAGACCTGCACCATGGAATGTTGACAGGTATTTTATCCCGAGAAACAAAGCTGTACAGCGCCCATAAGCCCTGCGATCCCTCATTATACTCCACATAAAAATCGACTTGGGATAATGATCCTTATGCGGAGCTCCGCATAAGGATCACGCCCGACGTAAGTTCGTGGAAGCCACCAAAGCGGCCAAGCCTCAAGGTAAAGGCAAACCCACGAACGTGTCCAAAGCCGATGTGGCTCTGAGCCACATCAACAAGCTTTACGCCATCGAACGCAAGATCAAAGCGTTGAGTGTGGCCGAGCGTTACCGCATTCGTCAGGAACTGAGTGTACCCAGACTGAAAACACTGAAGACCTGGCTGGAGGCCAACGCTGGCAAAGTCGCAAAGGGCACCCTGACACGAACCGCGATGGATTATACGTTGAACCAGTGGCCCACCTTGGTGGGTTACTGCGAACGGGGCGACCTACAGATCAGCAACGTGCTGGCCGAAAACGCCATCCGTCCATTTGCAGTTGGCCGAAATTATCTGCACCCGATAATTATGCAAGGTTCGTCGGAACACAAGCGGTATTTTCAGGGGCGGAGCGCGAGCGGAGGTTTGCATAATTTCAGAGACTTTCCAGGAACTGGAGGAGTGCGTCCGTCGGGCGGTAGCGCTTGTGCTGGGTCGCAGGTGGGGTGATGGCGGCAAGGGCCCGCTCCTTCATGCCCATGTCCGCTTCGACATAGCCGTGAGTGGTGACGGGGCTTTCGTGACCGAGCCACAACGCGATCACGGTCAGATCGACGCCCGCCTGCAACAGGTGCATGGCCGTCGTATGGCGCCAGGTATGCGGCGAGATCCTGCGGCCTGCTAACTGTGGACACATCTTTGTCGCGGTGCTGACGGCCAGGTTCAGTCGTTCGGCCACATTGGTGCGCGTCATTGGCAATCCGCTGCGGTTTGGAATGAGGGGTTGCTCGACATGCAAGTCGGCGTATTTTAGCCACTGCCGGATTTCCTTCGCCGTTTCCTTCCATAGAGGCACGGTTCGTTGTTTGCGGCCCTTGCCATGTAGCGCACAGAGGCGGTTGCCGCCACGTGATATCGGCCACCCGGATGCCGATCAGTTCGGAAACCCGAGCGCCGGTGTTGTAAGCACCGTGAGCATGGCGGTGTCGCGGCGCCCGCACCAGGTCGTTATACCCGGGGCTGCAAGCAGCGCGCGAACCTCGTCGCGAGACAGGAACTCAAGCATGGGTCGTTCGAAGCGTTTCATAGGTATCGCGAGAATCTGTTGTGCAAGATGCAGAGCTGGCGGCGCTTGTGAGGCGACGTAGTGGGCAAAGGCACGAACCGCCGCCAATCTTGCATTGCGCGTGCGAATGGTGTTGTGCCGTTCGGTCTCGAGATGCGTGAGGAAATTCAGCACCAAGGCCGCATCGACATCGCACAGTGCCAGCATGGCAGGTGGCTTGCCCGTTGCGCGTCCCACATAGTTCAGCAAGAGCTTGAAGGTATCGCGATAGGCAGCGACTGTTCGGGGGCTGACGTTCTGTTGCTGGATCAAGCGCTCGGCGAAGAAGCGCTGGAGCAACGCGCCGAATTCGGTGGGAGCGGTGAGCAAGGGGTTCATGACGCCTCTCCTTGCGTATAGAGGTGAAAGCGTTCGGCGGCGATCGCCATCAGTTCGGGAATGCCGGTGACATACCAG
This sequence comes from Marinobacter sp. ELB17, assembly GCF_000169375.1. Classification (GTDB taxonomy): domain Bacteria; phylum Pseudomonadota; class Gammaproteobacteria; order Pseudomonadales; family Oleiphilaceae; genus Marinobacter. The sequence continues at coordinate 9,020 of NZ_AAXY01000056.1, read as the reverse complement.
TAGGTGTCGCTCACCTTGGCGTGCCCGACGTAGGTTGATAGCGCCAGAATGGCACGATCAATATCTACGCCCTCTTCATAGAGGCGCAGCATGCTTCTCACGATGAAGGTGTGCCGGATGTCATGCAGGCGGTGACGCTGATAGTCACCGCGCGTTTGCCAGTCCAGTTGCTGACACAGCCTCTGTAAGGCATACAGCATGCTGGGCTGATTTACGCCGCTGCCATCATCACGCAGGAAGAACTTGTCACAACAAGGCCGTGGCACGAGCCTATCTCGCTGTCGTGCATAGGCGCGCAACGAGTCGGTAACGCTCGGATGCAGCGGTACGAGACGCTGCTGATGGAACTTCGCTTCGCGGATATGCAAAACGCCACTGTCCATGTCGACGTCAGCCGCGGTTAGTGTCAGTGCTTCGGCGATGCGTAGCCCGGTCGCGGCGAGCAAGCCAAAAACACAGTGGCAAGTTGCTGGACGCAATCCCTCGGTGGGCGCCAAGCCATGCGTGGCTTCAAGCAGTGTGCACAGTTCGGCTTCTGTGTAGATGTGTGGGATGAGACGCCGGTGGGCCGAACCAAAGAGACTTCGCGGTGGAACCTCCGTCGCCGGATCCTCGCGCTGGCAAAAGCGGGCGAAACCGCGAAGAATCCCGATGCGGCGCGCCCAGGTAAACGACGCCTTAAGCTGCGAAGTCTGTGCCCATGCGACAGCGAGCGGCACCGTCAGATGCCCTTCAGGAGAGACCTCATCCGCGAAACGGGCAAATGACTGAAGCTGCGTTGCGTCGATGGTTAGCTCGAATCCGTTACGACGACGATACGCCAGGTACGCTTCGACCCGCGCCATCCAAGACAACCGGGCGCTCATGACGGGCTCCCGGGCCACGGCAGTGCCATCGCGCGCAATTGCTCCACGTCAACGCGGGCGTAGCTGTAGGCAGTGTCAAGACTCTTGTGACGCAATACGTCGGCGATCTCTTTGACTGAGACCCCAGCGCGCTGTAGCTGCGTTGCCATCGTTCGCCGCAGCACGTGTGTGTTGCAGAACTGATCGCGCAAACCGCAACGAACAAAGGCGCGGTTCATTGAATTGCGAATGGCCGGAACGCTCAGTGGCGTGTCGAGCGGTGCCCGGTGCCGGACGAATAGTCTGCGGCTCGTCGTCTGCGGGCGTCCCTGTCGCAGATACTGCGCTACCGCCTCTCCCGTGGACGCAGGCAGGGGAAGCTGTTGAATGCGTTTACTTTTGGTACCGCTGATGGTCAGTATTGCCCTGCGCCAGTCGATCGACTCCAGCGTGAGGTAGGTTACTTCGTGACCGCGTAAACCCAGATCAAGCAGGCAGCGCGCGATGGCATAGTCACGCAGGCCAACGGGGTCCGTGCGATCGAAGGCATCCAGAAAGGCCGTTAGTTCGGCGTCCGACAATACCTTGGGCAACGTGGCCCGGCGCCAGTCTGCGATTCGTGGAAGCGCTGCCGCTAGCCCGTCGGTCTCGTCACCGCGCACGGCACGGTAACGAAAGTAGCTACGCAGACTGTTGCACACGATACGCAGCGATGCCGGCCGTAGGCGCGACGTCAGCGTCGAAAAGTAAGCATCTATGTCGGTCGCCGACAGCGACAAGACGCTCACGGTATCAGTAACGCCTACGTCGTAGAGGAACGCCCCAACGTGTTGAGCTCGGCTGTCACGGGTGGCTGATGATAGCCCGCAAGTATCCGTTAAGTACTCGGCGAACCGAGTGAGCTCGATCGTCACTGGATCCTTCGCCATCGTTGGCGATGGCTGTGAACGCATCAGTATTTTGAGCAGATGCCGAAGCGCCGCTCCGGAGCAGCCTACAGAATCGTAGCAGGGTACGGGACAGGTGCACGCCGGGAGGTGTTCGCGCACGAACCGTTTAATAAGGGATGAATCGACGTGCGTCAACTCGAGCTCTTCAGCTTTAAGCCAGAAACCAAAATGGGCAAGGCAGCCCAAATAGATTCTGATGGTGCGATCAGCGTAGCGCTGGCCTCGCAGCGCCTTAATGTAGGATGAAACGACGCTCTCGAGCGGACTATCAATCAGCCAGTTGTAGCGAACAAGGTTTGTGAGGGTTTTATCGGCGGGCATGGTGTGTGCTCCTGCGGTTAGGGACGAGCCCACAGGAAACACTGTTTTTATGCAAAGCTCGATAGCTACAACACAGCTAAAAGCTTCGTCGCCACTGGCCTTTGCCGGAATAGCCCAACAAACCTTGCATAATTATAGGGTGAGGATAACTACCGTTATGCGAAGCTTTGCATAACCGAAAAGCATGGCTTTTTGCAGATACCTCCCAGGGCGCCCGTGCCAGTGCCACGTGTTATTCCCTAGTCGAAACCGCTAAAGCGAACAAACTGGAACCGTCGGTTTATATCCAGCATGTTCTGGAACGCGTTGCTGGCGCTGACTCGCTAGAAAAGCTGGAGGCACTGCTGCCGTGGAACGTAGATCTGGAACGGACTTCAAAAAAAGTGCCGCAGATCGACTGAGGACAAGTGGGTCGATTTAGAGGCGCTTACCTTTGCGATAGCTTTGAGGCGGAGTGTGGCAATGGTGTGCGCCGAATGAATTTGCGTAGGTCACTCGAAAATACATGCATGAAAAAATGGAATGTATACGCAACTTAATTTCTTTTGTCTGTAGGGCTGCGGACGTGAACAATGACTAAATACTTTTTCGTGAAAGTTTTCGCTGATTAATTTATAGGTGATCAGATTTTGAAAATTTTCCGAAACAAGTTTATTACAAAAATTCTAATTAGTAGGAGCAAACATGAAACATTTTCTGTCTAAAGCACTGTGCGGCTTTGGTGTTCTAATTTATTGACAGGCTGTGGTGCCGAAAGCAAACCTAATGTCGCAATTGGGCCTCCCGCAAGTACAACCCAAAGCTTTCTCAATTACTGTTTGATGCCTACGGTATAGATGGCGATTGTTACAGTGCATATCAAGAAGGTTTTGGTGATGCACTTAACGGTGTCCAAGATGGCAATATTGATATTTCTATCGGAATTCTTGGTTTGCCTTCAGGCAGGGTTCCCGAGTTGCTAACGAGTTGCTAACGAGTTGCTAACGAGTGGCGCGGGTTTAGTTGCCATGGTAGCGGTGGGCTGGCTTCAATCACGCCGTTCTGAAACGCCTCAAGAGGCCGAGTCGATCGCTTCTTGAGTAACCGTTCATTCCAAGACGTCCTGCCATCCCGATGAATTTCTTTCTACAGTAGCCTCACATTTCCCAGCACGAGGTTACCCCCATGAGAAAACACCGACCCCAGGAACAATGGCAGACCTTGGTTGATAAGCAGCGTGACAGCGGTTTATCAGCCATGCAGTTTTGCAAGCAGGAGGACATCGGCTATGCGAGTTTCTGTAGTTGGCGTAAGCGCCTGACCGAAGAACCGGTTGCTGATTCGGCGGACTCCGGCGAGGCCGGATTTCTGGATCTGTCGTCGCTGATGGGCGCTTCGTCGACTTCTGGCCCAGGCTGGAACATTGTGCTGAGCCTCGGCAACGGTGTCGAACTGCGGTTGAGCCAGAACGGATGATCGGGCTCGATAGCCAGGCCCGGATCTGGCTGTGCACCGAGCCCACCGACATGCGTAAATCGTTCCGGGGCCTGAGCGCCCTGGTTCGAAATCAACTCAAACACGATCCGCTCAGTGGCCAGTATTTCGTCTTCGTCAATCGTCGCAAAACCCAGATGAAGATGTTGTATTTTAACCGCACCGGTTATTGCCTGTGGGCCAAGCGTCTGGAGCAGGGACAGTTCCGGGTGCCGTTCTCCGCCGCGGGTCAGCGAGCCTTGACCCAGACAGATTTACAGCTGCTGATTGACGGCATTGAAGTGCAAAAATACCGCCAATTCAAGCGTTTTCGAGGGGCATAAAGGATGGGCGTTTGGTATAATATCAGCCATGAATTCAACGGCTTCTTCCCCTCAAACTGCATTGCCTTCCTTCTCGGCCCTGGCCGAGGAGAACGCCTTGCTGCGGGAGCAGTTGGACGCACAGTCTGACGCGATTCGTCAACTGAAACACCAGCTGGACTGGTTCAAGAAGCAACTGTTCGGCCCCAAATCCGAGAAGCAGGTGTTCGACCTGCCGCAACAGGGCCATCTGTTCTCATCGGATCAAGCCGTTGTCTCAGCGCCGCCTGAGGATGAGAAACGTGTCGTTCAGGCGTATCAGCGTGGCTCGGGCAAGAAACAACGGGACGACGACTGCCTGAACGACACCGGCCTGCGCTTTAACGACGACGTGCCGGTGGAAGTGATTGAGACGCTGCCTCCGGAGCTGACCGGGCCGGACGCCGATCAATACGACATCATCGGTACCAAGACCACTTACCGGTTGGCCCAGCGGGCCGCCAGTTACGTGGTGCTCAAGCTTGAGCGCCCGGTGTTCCGACGCAAAGGCGACAACAAGCCGATCACCACACCCGCACCGTTCAATGTGCTGGACAACAGCGTGGCCGATGTCAGCCTGCTGGCCGGGCTGATGGTGGACAAGTTCCAGTTCCATCTACCGCTGTATCGCCAGCATCAGCGACTCCAGCAAGCCGGTATTACCCTCAGTCGCAGCACTCTGACCAATCTGGTCAAGCGGGCCATTGCTCTGCTGCGGCCCATTGTGGATGCTCAAACCCAAAGCGTGCTGCGCAGCCGAGTGCTGGCCATGGACGAGACGCCCGTAAAGTCCGGCCATCAGGGCCGGGCCACAAAGAGGCAAGATGAAATCCGGCTGGTTCTGGCCGCTCTACGGCGATGCCGACGAAGTGGTGTTCACCTACTCCAACAGCCGCGGACGTGCCCATATTGAACAGGTGCTGAACGACCAGTTCAGCGGCACCCTGATCAGCGATGGCTATGCGGCCTATGCTCGATATGCCCAGCAGCAACCGAACATCACCCACGCCCAATGCTGGGTACATTATCCCAAGTCGATTTTTATGTGGAGTATAATGAGGGATCGCAGGGCTTATGGGCGCTGTACAGCTTTGTTTCTCGGGATAAAATACCTGTCAACATTCCATGGTGCAGGTCTCAGATGCAGCTCCGATTCGAGACATCCCTTTCAGGCGAAGCCTATGTGGCAACTCAAGGGTGGCGCATGGCGAGATTGCCAAGTTGCCCGCTACATCCGCAAGGTGGCTGTTCCTTTTCTCGACACGGCACATACTCCCGGGTAACGCCTACTGGTACACGGATACCTCGCTGGTACTGCCCGAAGGGCCATCGCACGTTCAGCCTTTTGCCAGATTGTCTGGCCTCTCGTCTGCCCGGCACGCTCGTGGCATTGGAACGGGTTGTTCTGCATGCCGAGTACGCCAGCAGTGTCGAAGCTGCGGCGAATACGCTGCGTCCCGATGATATCTCCTTACCCAGTGCCGCTCGATGGATCCGCCTCCGGACTTATCTGGTACGAGGCGCATTGGTCGGTGCTTTGCAGGCCGCACCGGTATTGTTTCGCGACTGCCAGCCAAGTCTCACGTCATTCCAAGGGAGACTACGGGGAACCGGTGTTTTGATGGCGCTGCGTACCACGCTCGCCGTTTATCTGCCAAGGTTACCCGCGCCCTTAGGGTTCGCCCCACGAAGCCCGCACTTAAAACGCATCCAACACAACTCTGGGGCAGACCCGCCCAGGGACTGGTATTAATGTTGTCACCGGAGCATTAAGGCAACTGCCGGAGATGAACGGTGCACAGCAAGCAAGTGGTACCCGATTTCGAGACCCAATTAGCCAAGGTTCAGGGCGTATGGCGAGACAACCGCAGCCTCAAGCGGGCTTCGATTGATCAGTATCTCTACTGGATACGCCGTTTTCACCATTACTGCATGGCTGAAGCCCTAAGTCCCAATGAGCAACTGACGCAGGTCGGCGTAACCGTCTTTGCCCAGTGGTACGCACGACAACGGCGGGTCGATACGGAGTGTGCTAGCCAGAGAGCGCAGTCTGCCTTGCGGGCCTGGGCATTTGGATTAAGCGCCTTAGGCGTTGAGGTCCCTCCGTGGCAAGCCAGGATGAACGGTACTTTTCAACCCGAGCCCCAACTAAAGGCTTTTGCCGAACATTTACGCCAACACCGCGGTAACCCGGAAGGGACCATTAAGAAGAAACTGGCCCATATACGTTATTTTTTGGCCTTTATGGGTGCCCGGCATCGGTCGTTGCAAGACCTTTTGCTAACGGATATCGATGCATTTCTGATGGCGTGCAGTAAGCGCTATGCCCGCACGACCACAGCTGACATTGGCTGTAGCCTGCGCCGCTATTTGCGCTTTCTGCTGACCACCGGACAGTTACCCAATGATCTTGCGTCATTCGTCGTAACCCCTGTTATACGCCGCTACGAGCAGCCACTGCGGGCGCTACCGTGGGCGGATGTCCTCCGCATCCTGTCAGCCATTGATCGCAAGACGCCCGTCGGGTTGCGCGACTATACGGTACTCTTGTTGATGAGCTGTTACGGCTTGGGGGCTGGCGAGGTGATCCGTCTGACGCTCGACGATATCGGTTGGCAAGCCGCCACCTTGCATGTCGTACGACCAAAGACCGGTGTTGCCTTCGCACTGCCACTGTTGCCGGCACTTGCCCGCGCATTGGTCAGCTACCTTAAGCGTGGGCGGCCCCGTCGGACACCAACACGACATTTATTCCTGTCAATGAGAGCACCCCATTACCCCTTGAGCGCGTCTTCAGCGGTACGGCATATGCTCGTTGGGTACGCCCGGACTGCTGGCGTTACGGCCGCGTACTTGGGTAGCCATGTACTGCGCCATACACATGCATGCCGGCAGATGGAGCTAGAGACCTCACCCAAGGTAATAAGCGACATTCTCGGTCATCGATCACCAGCGTCGCTTTCCGCCTATCTGCGCATTGACACCAAGCACTTACGCCAACTGCCTCTGCCGGTTCCCAAATGACGCTTATCTGCGCGGCCGAACTCGCCGAAGACATCGTCCATTTTGTCGCTTTCAAGCGTGCGATGGGGCATTCATACCAACGCAGTGAGCTTGCGCTGAAGAGCTTTCAGCGCGCTGTCGAGCATCGGGCCGGTTTACATGCCAAGGTGCCTTTCGACGCTGTATTGCATGAGTGGTTATCGCGTAACCCACATCGGCAGCCGGTCAGCGTGGGGCTGGAGTTTGGTGTCATCCGCCAACTCTGCCTGTATCGCCGCCGTCGGGATCCGGCCAGCTTTGTGCCCGAACAGGACTGGGCACCCATAAAGGCGTCGACCTTTCTACCGTATATTTTCACCCAGGACCAGATCGTCCATCTCATCACCGCAGCCAGCGCTCATGATACCCGACATCTCTGTGCCGGCATGCTGCGAATGTTGTTGCTGATACTCTATTGTACCGGCCTGCGACTTGGGGAGGCCGCCCGATTGCAGCTGTCCGATATCGATCTGGAACAGCGGTGCTTTCTTGTCCGGGAGAGCAAAGGAAGGTCCCGGATTGTACCGTTTCTTGATGATCTGGCCCACGAGTTAAACGATTGTCTGCGGCTACGCCGGCGCATTCTGGAAGCAATAGCAACCGCTGATCCCGGAGCACTTTTGCTGCGCAATAGCGGCCAAGCGCTACCGGTGAAGGCCGCGTCAGAGGCCATTCGTCGGCTGCTTCGTCGGGAAGGACTCAAGCCTGCCAGAGGTCGGACAGGACCGCGACCCTATGAGTTCCGACATGCCTTCGCCGTCCACCGGTTGACCGCCTGGTATCACGAGGGCGTTGATATCCATGCCCGGCTGCCTTGGCTCTCCGCCTATATGGGGCATGTCGACGTGCTCGGCACGCAAGTGTATCTGAGGGCTACGCCGGAACTGATGCGCTTGGCCAGTGAACGTTTCGCCCGACACTGGCACCACGTCGATAAAACGTCATGAGCAGAGCGCCCGAAGATCCGCTATTGGCTTGCGTTGAGAGCTTCTTCCGCGACTATTTACAGCGATTGCGAGGTGCCAGCGCGCACACCGTGCGCGCGTATCGAGATACCCTACGACTGCTTTTCATTTACCTCGCGGACACCAAGGACAGCACCGTTGCCAACCTGCGACTGAACGATCTGCACGTCGATGCGGTGGCCGCCTTTTTGACCCAGTTGGAATCGGATCGTGCCAACTCGATTGCGACGCGTAACTGCCGACGCGCAGCGATTCGCAGTTTCTGCAAGCATCTGATCCGCGTTGACCTTCCACATGCCGAGCAGTATCAGAGGATTTTGGCCTTGCCTGCGAAGAAGTGCCAGCAAAACCTGGCAACCTATCTGGAAGCGGCGGAGGTACATGCCATCCTTGACCAGCCTGACTGTCGTACCGTGCTCGGCCAACGGGATTATGGGTTATTGCTGTTTCTTTATAATACGGGCGCACGCATCAGCGAGGCCCTGACCGTTTGTTGTGCAGACCTGCATCTGACACCACCCCGGCAGGTTCGCCTCCACGGCAAGGGCAAAAAGGATCGGCTCTGCCCGCTGTGGCGCGATACTGCTCAGGCACTTCTGCGCCTGCCTACTGTACGCGATGGCGCGCCAGGGGCATTTGTCTTTGTGAATCGACAGGGCCAGCCATTGACGCGCGACGGCGCGGCCTATCTGCTTCAAAAATATGTAGTAGCCGCGATCCCGACAGCCCCTACCTTACAGCGCCGAAAAATCACCCCGCATGTGCTTCGCCACAGTTGCGCGGTCGCACTGTTGCAGTCTGGTGTCGACGTTACCGTCATCCGCGATTATCTCGGTCACGCCAGTATCGCCACCACCAGTCGCTATCTCACCACCAACTTACAGATGAAACGAGAAGCACTCGAAGCCTTTTGGAAACGCGCCGGTATCGAACCGACAAATGCAAAGCCGTGGCAGCCAAGCGCTGACTTGCTCGCCTTCTTGGCGTCGCTGTAGAAGTTGGTAATTTTATCCCGTCAAAAGACCGCCCCACGGCCGCATGAACACTGGGATTCTCAGGCTACACTCCGGATAAAAATCGACT
>NZ_AAXY01000057.1 GCF_000169375.1 Marinobacter sp. ELB17 | reverse complement strand
TCTCAAGCAGCTCAACCAGCTTTTTTGTGCCCTCTAGCGGTTTGAGACCGCTAAGCGCCCGGCGCAATGCTCTTATTTTGTCTAAATCTTTTGGATCCAACAGCAGCTCTTCACGGCGTGTACTGCTTTTCGAAATATCCAGCGCGGGAAAGATTCGCTGATTCGCCACGTCTCTCGATAAAACCAGCTCCATGTTCCCCGTGCCCTTAAATTCCTCAAAGATAACCTGGTCCATACGGCTGCCGGTATCCACCAAAACGGTTGCCAAAATGGTCAGCGAGCCGCCATTCTCAATGTTTCGTGCAGCGCCAAACAACCTCCGCGGAATCTCCATCGCTCGAGCATCCACCCCGCCAGACATAGTACGACCGCTGCTCTTTCGCTCCGCATTATGCACACGCGAAAGCCTCGTGAGAGAATCAATCACAATCATGACGTTGTGACCCTCGCCCGCTTGTTGGCGGGCGATATCAAGAAGTTCATCGGCAACGCGAACGTGATGAGCATAGCTTTCATCCGAAGAAGAAGCGTGTACCTCAGCCGGGACGCTACGCCTGAAATCAGTGACCTCTTCGGGTCGCTCATCTATCAATAACGCGTAAAGTTTAATCTCGGGATACGCCTTTCCCACCGCCTGGCAAATATGTTTTAAAACCGTCGATTTTCCAGACCCCGGCGGTGCAACTATTAAACCTCGCTGCCCCATTCCAATCGGCGTGATCAAATCCATCGCGCGCACCGTGAGTTCTTCTGAACCTGACTCCAAGCGAATCCCCGGCGTTGGATTGATAGCCACAGCATTTAAAAAACGTTTTTGTGGATCAGCCTCACCTTCAACCTCAGCCATAGCTTCGGCTTCCTCAGCCACTGGTTTAGGGTCTTTATTTCGTTTTCGGGTTAAACCTAATGTCTTTCTCGTCATGATTGTTTGATAGCTGTTCGGCGTCAACTATCCTGTCCGGTCCGCGACAACTATGATGGCCGGTTGGGTGGTCTTACTTCTTACTCTTTGCAGCCTGCTTGAGATGCTGCTGTCTTCGGTAACTTTCCCCCTCTAATTCGATAATAGTTGCGTGGTGTATCAGCCGGTCTATGGCCGCTACAGTCATCATGCTGTCTGGGAAGATTTGATCCCACTCACTAAATGGTTGGTTGGCTGTGACGATTAGACTGCCACTCTCATAGCGATGGGCGATGAACTCGAACAGTACCTGGGTTTCTGCATCCGTCTTTTTTACATAACCGATGTCATCGATGATGACGACCCTGTATTTATCCAGCCGTGTCATGGCTGTCATCAAGTCGAGATCGCGCTTGGCCTGTTGTAAGTGCTGAACCAGCGCTATGGCAGGGAACAGTTTGCAGCGTACCCCCTGTTCGGTGAGTTGATGACCCAGTGCATTAGCGATATGGGTTTTGCCAGTGCCGCTGGGGCCAATCAACAGCACATTGTCGGCATGGTGTGCCCAGTCACTGTCTTGTTGCAGCCTTGCCAGTGCGGTGTTGCAGGGGCGGCTGAACGCGCTTTGATCAAGCGCTGAGAAGGTCTTGTTGGCGGCAAGTTTTGCCTCGCGTACCCACTTCTGGGTCCGGCGCTGGTAGCGGTCTGAGAGCTCGTACTCACACAATGCCGCTAGGTAATCGGTGTGTGACCAGTTCTTCTCAATGGCGGTTTCCCAGAGCGATTGGTAATGACGGTGGAAGGCCGGCAGACGGAGTTCTTTTAACAGTAAAGCGACAGAGCCTGTCATATCTGTGCCTCCTGACTGTTGATCGAGGACAGTAGCTCGTCGTAGCTCACTAAGGTGTGTTGGCTTGATGCAGAGCACTTGAGGTCTGGGTTGCCGCGAAGGTAGCGTGACTGAATCTCGGTAATGGACGCGAACCGGCCTGCTTGGGCCTCAATCAGCAGATCCTCCCCCAGCGACTGTTCATCATCGTACTCGAAGGCCAGTCGCAATGTTGTCACGATCCATTTGCAGGCTTCTCGGGCTTCAAGGTGCGTATCCGCAAGCTGCCAGAGTTGACGGTAGTTGTCGTCCGGGAGTAAGTCATCACGCAACTGAGAGTAACGGAAGGCCTGCGGCTTCGAGGCCAGCGAGCGGATAACGTGCCGGTAATTGACGCTGCGGGCGCGATTCTCGCCAGGTTTGGGGTAAATGCGCGGTAATGTCAGTGCCGGCTGCTGTCCGACGAACAGCACCAGCTTGTCGTGGTGCAACCGGATTTGTACCGACTCTCCAATCAGCCGCGATGGCACGGTGTAAACAACGCGCCGGACTTCGATCGTTGAGCTGCGCGTCACCTTAAGGTGGAGGGTCTGATACTCGGCCGCCGTAAACTCCGGCAGAGGCTGCAAGGCCGCCTGCTCTTCAAGCGCGCGCGATCGGTTGCGCTGATTGAGCTTGTCGACAACGCGATCAATAAAAGCCTGATAGTGCGCAACACCGTCGAAGTCACTGTGACCGCGCAATAACAACTGTTGTGCCAAGCGTTTCTTGAGCGAGCCATTGGCGCACTCCACCACGCCGTTTTCATGGGACTGCCCCAGATTATTGCGAGTGGGTGTCATGCGGTAATGCTGGCACAGCTCGCTATAAGCCTCAGTCCACACGTTTTGACGGTTATTGCGTGCCGCGCTTAAGCTGTCGGTGCGGTGCTCAATGGGACTGCCACCCACCTGTTGTAAGGCTCGCTGCAAGCCCGCCGCCAGAGCCGCATAACTCTCACCACCTTGAACGACGGTAACCGAGCGCCAACCGCTGTAGGCCAATCGAAATTGATAGAGCAGGTGTGGAAAGGTCTTGGATTGAATCGTAACCGGGTTGTCGGGGTGGGTAAAATCAGAAAACCCCTGTTGCGCCACAACCGCCTGCTGGCGAAAAATGACCTCGCGTTCCGGCCCGTGTAGCGCCCGCCAGAGCTTCACACGGCGTTGCAGGGTGCGCAGAATGGTCTGATCGTAGTGCTCAGGGTAATGCTCTTGCAGATAATCAAGCAGAGTTGTACCGGTCAGCTTAGGCTCATTTTCTAACAGATGGAGCAACTCTGTTTCCCAAACCGCTTCCAGTGGATCTTCTCGGGTACGCCATTGCCGCTCGGTGTCAAGGCAGGGTTTTTGTGCTGATGTCTCGATGCGTCGCCCAGATCGGACAGAAACGCCTGCCTTGGCGGCAGCTACTTCTTGGCTTGCGCCATTTTGTCGGTGCTGCATGTACAGCTCCTCTTGTCGGTTGGTTATGTGTTGACCAGGCACCTTGTGCTCCACAGTGGAAAACAAAGTACCGATTGTTACACCCAACCGGCCAAGATAATTGTCGTTAACCGGTCATCCTAATTGTCGCCGAACAGATAGCTCTTGTTTGATAGATATTTTTCGAAATGGGCTGATAACGTCACGAAGACAGCCCAAGGCAAAAAACCAGTGTGAATAAAATTAGTCTGTCCCAATTATATACAACCAGCCTTAAGAGGCCCCTATGGCAAAGCCAAAACGCATCTACCTCGCCGGCCCGGAAGTCTTCTTCCCAGCCAGCGAACACCAGCTCATCGTGGCCGAGAAAAAGCGCCTCCTTCGGGAACACGGGTTTGAAGGCGTAGACCCGCTGGATACCAAGCTGACATTTTCAGATGGCCAACCAAAACCTGATCGCGGGCATAGAATATACAAGGCCAACCGTGAACTGATGGACAGCTGCGATGCCATCATCGCCAACCTGACACCCTTTCGCGGCATCAGCGGCGACCCTGGTACCGTGTATGAGGTGGGTTACATGATTGGTCAGGGCAAGCCCGCATTCGGATTCACCCTGGATAGCCGGCACTACCGGGAACGGGCAGGTGCAACCGACCTGGACAACATGAGCCATACAATCGAAGACTTTGAGCTGAGTGACAACCTGATGCTTGAAGGCGGCATCTGCGAATCCGGTGGTCAACTATTTTTGGCTGAGCAGCCAGGCGAACACCCGTTTTTCTCTGCAGCGTTGTTCGACCGCTGTGTTCAGGCGCTTACCTATGCCCTATCGAGATAAAGTCGGGGACAACATCAACCAGGCACCAAGCGACCGGTCAGCACCACCCCGCCCCGGTTTTCAAGATATTTCCGATAGCTGGAGTTATCATATATGATAACCTGAAAATACGGAACACCCATGGACTGGGACATTGAATTCTACAGAAAGGTAGACGAAGAATTGGCCGGGATGCCGCCAAAAATTCAGGCGAGAATGATCCGGCTAATGGAATTGATGGAAAAGCACGGTGCGAACCTTGGGGAGCCACACACCAAGTCACTTGGTGATGAGCTGTTCGAGATCCGCGCAAAAGCCAAAGAAGGCATTGGAAGAGGTATTTTCTGCTATATGCAGGATAGGAAAATCATTCTCCATGTCTTTGTGAAGAAAGATCAAAAAATACCGAAGAAAGACCTAGATCTAGCAAAAGAGCGTTTGAGGGAGGTCAAAAAGTTATGAGCTTCAAACAGTTTAAGCAGAAGGCACTCGAAAATCCTGAAGTGCGTAAAGAGTACGATGCCCTTCAGGAAGAATTCAACCTGATCGACCAACTGATTACCATGAGAACGAAAGCGGGCCTTACCCAAGAGGATCTTGCCAAGAAGCTGGGAACGAGCAAAAGCAACATCTCCAGACTTGAGCGTGGCCGGGGGAACCCTAGCTGGGGAACGCTCAGCAAGTACGCCGCAGCCTGTGGTTTTCGAGTGAAACTGGAAACCACAGAAAACGACCGAGTTTCCGCATAACCGGTGATTTGCAACCCAGTTGTCCATATAGCTGCACTTAAGCAGCCTGTTTATTACGCTCAATTTCCTGCAATTTTCCAGGGTTGAGCGATACGGCTCCGGCGACTGCCCAGTTTCGAGTATCACCAGACCAACGCCTAGGATTCAGACTCTTTGCTCGTTCATAAACCGCTTCACGTTTGGCTAACAACTCTGCATCAACACCCTGGTGCCGTTGTGCGGGCGTCACGAAGTTGATGCCGCTGTGCAGGTGCTCTTCGTTGTAAGCCTGCTCGAACAACAGCATCCATTTGCGCACCGCCGTTAGTGATGAAAAGCCCTTGGCTGGCCATTTTGGACAGTACTTTAGCGTCTTGAACAACGACTCTGAGTAAGGGTTGTCGTTGCTTACTCTGGGTCGGCTGTGAGACATCAGCATACCCAGGTCTGCCAGCCGCGCTTTCAGCGTGTAGGACGTCATCGGCGCGCCGTTATCTGAGTGCAGCACCGGTGGGTTTTGCCAACATCTCTCGCGTAACAGAGCTCGATCAATGAGCTTTTTGGCAAGCTCGCCGGACTCTGATTCGTGGATTTCCCACGCCACGATTTTGCGACTGTAGATGTCCATGATCAGGTACAGATACCAGTGCTGACCGCGCACCTCTGAGGGGCAATAGCTGATGTCCCAGCTCCACACCTGGTTCGGGCCTGTGGCGGTAAAGCTGGTGGGCTCAGGGACCTTGCGCGGCGGTTTCATGCGGCCCCGATGATTCACTTGCTGGTACTTTTTGAGCACTCGGTAGAATGAGGACTCAGAGGCCAGGTAAAGCCCTTTATCAGCCAGTCGAGGCACGATCTGGGACGGTGGCAAGCTCTGGTACTCCCGTTCATTGCAGGTGTCTAGAATGGCCGCTTCTTCAGCGTGAGTGAGCTGGTGTGGCTGCACAACGCGCTCCGCTTGCGGGCGTTGATCTTCCGCTACAGCGCCATTAGCCTGTCGCCAGCGCTTCAACGTGCGCTGACTCAGCTCCATCAAGTCGGCCGCCTTGTACCGGGCTGCGCCACTGGCGACAGCTTCGTCATAGTCGTTTAAAAGCCTTGTACGTTCGGTCAGCGGTGTTAACTGTCCTCGCTGTCCGGGTCCTCGCCGTACAAGGCTTCGAGCTTTTTTGACAGCACCAACAATGAGGTCGTTTCTGCCAGAACCCGATCCTTACGGCGCACTTCCGCTTGCAGCTTCTTGATGGTTTTGCGGGCATCACGCTGCTGCTTCTGAGCGGCTTTCCCTTGCCCTTCTTGCAGACCGGCACCGTGTAGGCAGGCGTCTTTCCAGCGTTGTACCTGCTCGGGATACAGACCTTTCTGGCGGCAATACGCACTCAGTTCAGCTTCGGACATAGACGCCGTTTCGATCACGACGGCTAACTTGGCATCAGGAGACCAATCGTCTCCAGCATTACGATAACCCGGCACAGGCACCCCTTGTTGTCGACACTGTTTTAACCAATTGTACAGAGTCACATCCGATAGGCCTTCCTCTGCGGCCACCTGCACCACACTGCGGTTCTGCGGAGGTAACAACTTCTTCAACACGGCCGCTTTACGTTCCTCGGAATAACGTGGCATGACTGCTCTCACTCCGCCCAATCTGACATGAATTTAGGCGAAATCGCCAACTGGACAACTAGGCTGGCAGAGGGGGTAACCCTCGGAAAACCGGGACAGATCTGTTTTTCAAAATCACGGAGTTCGACGAACACCGGTTGGCGATGATGACCGCGCTGAACAATATGGTGGGAAGACCGGGCACAATCACCCTAGCCTGTCTTGGCATAAGCATCCTCTTGCTTCTGAAACACAGAATCCATTCTGTGTGCTGGCATCCGATATTAACCAAAGTGCGAAGAAAGTTGGTAGTGATGCAAATCAGATCCAAACCATCAGAGAAGCCGCGAAAAAAAATCTGTCCCGGTTTTCTTGTATTCTGATCAATCAATTAAGTAAGTTGCGGTAACGCAAGCAAGCCATTTCTTTATATGCCTGACTCTTGGGGTTTCCGTCTTTGCGGTACTCAGAAGTCCAGAAGTCACACATTTCTTTACTGCTCGCAATCACACTTCGTTTCTGTTCTGCCTCGTTTCTCGCACGGCGCCGCTGAGCCGCCAATCGCTTCTCCCGCGCCTGTTGAGCCCTTATTTCCTCTGCCGTAGGCACCGGCGGTGAGAAAGAAGGGACAGAAATCGTCGGAAACTCAGGCTTGCTGCTTTTAGAAAGCCTTTCGGTCAGCGCATCGTTGAAGGAATCCAAGACCACGAAGAAGATAAACCAACCAATGATGCTTATGATGATCCACGATACGATATTGGCAACTACTACTGCGGAAAAAACCTTAAACCAAGACATCTTTCACTCCATTAAAAAACAATTGGGAAGCTTGCATAGGCTGTCAACAAATTATCCACGGCCAAAAGCTAAATCTGTTACGGTTTTCTGCAGTAACCTGTTCAAATTACGGAGCAGTTTTTCGCGAAAACGCGCGCAGCGTATTGCACACAATCGCGTAGTAATTTGAGGAAGGTTTACAGCTTTTTTATGGTTTTGACGTATGCCCCAACTGCCTTTTTTTAAACAGTAGCAATACAGACCATCCTAAAACGGCCAAAAACATAAAGAAAGGTGAAACATAATTAAGCTCATTGCCTAGCTCGCTATACTTTTGGTATGACTCATACGCCGAACTAAAAACCAATATCGATAGTCCGCATAATACTACCAATAAAAACCATATGTTTCCGGGAACCGGTAGTTTTTGCTTGATAGCAACGGCAACCAACGCCAGAAGTGATAAAACTGATGCGACTGTAGATACAACGAGAATAACTTTTGGAATGTAAGCTGTTGCGACATACCACCCAAGGTAAAACAACCCATAAAGAAGCAATGTACCGCCAAAAACCAAAACGACTGAGCCTACGCCTATCGCGATATTCTTAAGTGCGATATATGCCATGCAAATTAAATATGGAAGAGCTGCGAGCAATACCACCACTATAACTATACCTAAAGCTATTTGAATAATGAGCATTTACTCCAGTCATCCTCCATTGTTTTAGTCAGCCATAATACCCGCATTTGCGGCTGGTTTGGAGCGCAGCGGAAAACCAGCCCGACAACATGCGCTTGTAAAGTGGTGCGTACTCTCTGCACTAAGAGTGCTACTTTATCTTTTCGTAGTGATTGATAACATTCACTATGGAGTTTAACAATGGCTTTAACCCCTCAAAGTCAATGCTCTTTTTATTTTCTTTGATGATGTGTGTTGCAAAAGCATCTTTACTTAGGTCTTTTTTAGCGTCTCTATTTTTCACTGTGTTATAACATTTTCCATTTGAGTGTTTGATGAGCCTCGCTTTATCATTAAAAAAATACTCGATATCAGTTTCTTTTCCTTCATGCGTTAATGGAGTAAAAACAACATACAAATTTTTTACCACATGTATAAAATGAGACTTCCTAATATCATTTTTTTTATTTAATTTCGATGGTATGATTTCTATTTTTTTCTGGAATCTTTCAGTGCTCAATAACTTTACAATCTGCTGCGGACCTTCATCATTATCTAAAAAAACAATTACCGGATTTTTTGGCTTAATCGCTTCGTACAACTTTACATTCTTTTCAAAGTTATCAATAAAACCCCGAAGATAGTCGGCACCACCAAATATCTCCAGAAGAAATCGTGTTCGCTTAGAGTATCGAACAAAGCGGATTGAAAGATCATATTCTTCATCTTTGACATCAACCAGCAATGGATAATATTTATTTAATTCACTAATCGCTGATTTCAAATAGACGTTATCAGTTTTTCCTTCACACAAAACTGTAGGTTTATCATTGCCATAAAATAGCCGATAATACAAAAACTGACTAAATGTTTTTTCTCTGCCGGTGAGTAAGTTCTTAGTGTTTTTCCCAATTTTACTTGACGCATACTCAGGAATTGACGGAGCTTTTTGCCTCATACGATTATAGTGATCTACTTGATCAATAAAGTTTAATTGACCCTCTAACTCATTGAGGTTGCCCTCAACATTATTACCATTTTTGGCTACTGTAAACCGACCTATTTTAAACAGATGATTGCATTTTGCTCTAGCTAAACGCCAATATTCTTTTTTGGTATTGGGCTTTCTATTTACCACAAGACCGGTCACTTCTTGCCTGGAATTTTTTAATTGAACACGAGTTTTATTGCTGTTTATAGCAAAACCTGCGCTCTCAATTTCACGCCTTAGCCTTTTCCCCGCTAAGTATTCATTAGAGGATTGCCTCATTATTTGAGCAGGAAAATCTGCTCTCCGCGTAGAGAAAGTCATATCATCAGCATATCGCGTATAAGTACACTTATACTTTCTGGCTAAGGATGCCAAACGTATGTCTAAACTATGAGTAATTAAGTTAGTTATTACTGGTGAACATGGACCTCCCTGTGGGAGCTTATTGTCATAACAAGCTATTTGTGCAATGACAGTCGCAACATGGGGGTCTAACTGGAAGTTGGCATTCCTAATGAAAAAGCCACGGACTCGACCAAAGTTGAAGCTATCAAAAAAGTCTTTTAAGTCAATGTTAAGAACGTGCTTCATGCCCACATGCATCATCGCATTAGTAATTATGGATCGTTCTCTTACAAAACCGTGAGATAAAGAAGGTTGCTTTGTCTCTGCTGTGGGGATTTTAATCTTCAACACTTCGGCCGCATAATCCGTCTCGCCGTTTTTCCGAAGTTTGGGTTTTGACCACTGTGAATTAGGATACTTCGTTGCATTGATTTCATCAATGCAGTCCAATAAAAGTTTAGATAAGCTTTTTTGAAGGCTCTTAAGTTCTTCTGATGGTGCATTGATAACCCTTGTCCCACCAGACTTTTTAGCAATAGAGAATTGATGGTATTGGGTCTCAGGCTTTTTTATATATAGACAACGAGTTAAGAAAGCTGCATCTACATCTAAAACCTTTGCAAAACCAGGCTTGGAAGAAGTCGATTTTAAGTGTCTAAGCTTTGACATATATTACATCATATTAGTGGTGGCTTATGGGCACTCCTAGGCACCATATAATCATATATAAACATATGAATATACATACAAGGCAATCCGTACGGACAATTTTTTCACTGATCGCGAAACGCGAACTAAAAATCTGCCCATAAGCCAACGGTTATTCTAATACAGATATGAAACAGCAACCACATAAAATTCGGTGACAGCCTCCGCTAGCCACATAACGAGAATTCTTTGGGGTCAGGTCTTGCGTTTTGCCTCTCGAACAAC
>NZ_AAXY01000058.1 GCF_000169375.1 Marinobacter sp. ELB17 | reverse complement strand
CAGAGTTTTCGGTCTTCGCGATGATGGGTAATCCCGATAGCCTGCCAATGGCCTTGTAGCTCTTTGGCCTGCACCATGGCGTCGGTCAGGGGTTCGGTGCTGATCAGCTCTTCGGCGCTGGTAACAATGGCCTGCTTCAGAGCTTCATTGCGCTGGCGCTCATCGTTCAGTTTGGCATCCAGCCGTTTCAGTAATTCGTCGAATTGTTTTTGTAACGGACGATTGTCGCGGAATTCTACCGGCCATGCGGCCTTCCATTCCTGGCGTGCGGTTTGATGAATACGCTCGGCCACTTTCCAGTCAATACTAGACCAGTCGGCCTGAGCCACAAATTCTTGCAGTTGCTGGCAGATCAGTTGGCGTGTGGCCAGGTTGGCGTGCTTTAGATCGGATTTTGCGGCGAAGTAAGCTTTGCAAGGTTCGTAGGCGGCATCGGATGCCTGCCTGAAGCGGGCCCAAAGCAACCGGTCAGAAGAGCCGCCCAAGTTTTTCCAACCTTCTTGCAATTCTTTGATGTGAGCGGCCTTGGCTTCTGGATCAATAGGCTGCTCTGCCAGACGTTCCATTTGCTCGCACAGTCCGATCTGCTTGGGTGTGGTGGCAAAGCCCTGCCAGTCGCTGAGTTCGTTACACTGGCCTTGTAGCAATTGCGTGCGCGCAACAAATGGCTTCTGGTGCCGGGAATCGAGTTTCTTGGTAATTTGCTGGGCGTTTTTTAGTAGCTGCTTGGCGGGCTTCAGCTGTTTGTTCTCCAGGGCGCTATCAAGCTCCGTGAGGAGCCTGTCCAGATCTGCTGAAAGGCTGTTCTGGCGTGCTAGGTCTGGTTGTTCGACCGGTTCTGCTTTCTTGCGCTGTTTAGCCAGTGTCTGTAGCACAATGACGGGCTCGGGCCGTGGAAACGTCGTTGGCCAGTCCAGTATGGCGAGCAGGGTTTTGGCCTGCTCTGCTGTCTCCCCGCGAAGCTCTGCATCATCTTTGGTTCCGTCGCCTGGAGCTGAGTTGGCCGCCAGCTTGGCGATTTGTTCTTGCACCTGCATGAGTCGCTCGTGTGCTTCTAAATAGGCACGCAGAGCGGCGCTGGCGGTGTTGTAGCGGCTTTGTTCGGGCGCGCTTACGTCGGTATTTTCACTGGCTTCAAGCCAGCGGTTGTGCTGGGTTTTCAGCAGTGCGTCCAGAGCTGTCAGCGTGGGCGGCTCGCGGGTGTCGTCGGTTTTTAATTGGGCCAGCGTTTCGTCCAGTAGCGTCAAGGTTTGCTTGCGCTGGTCGAGTTTTTCATGAAGTTGCTGTTCTTGTAGCTGCTGTTGCTGCACCTGGCGAATGCGTTCACGGCACTGGTGGGTGGCGCTCAGAAATTCTGTGATCTGCTCGTTACTCGCGTCAGTCTCTACGCTTTTCCACTGTTTGATCAGCGTGTCCAGACGTGGCCCGTACAGGGTGTTGTCTTCACTGCGGGCTTGGTCCTGCGCTTGTTGAATCAGCTGCTGTCGCTTTTCTTCCAGTTCATTCTGTGCGGCTTGGACGTCGCGTAACTGTTGAAGTGTTTGGCGAACTATCTGGAAAACCCCTTTGTCCCGGCCTTTCGCTTGGCGGATAACGTCATGTAGCAAGGCTTCGTCGCGCAGGTCGCTGGCGGCACGACTGCGAACTTCAGCGGTTAGCCCGCCAATGGCCAGCTCCGCCAGTTTTGTTTGCGCTGGCATACCTTGTACGGCTTCCAGCTGCTTCGCAATCCGGGCGCCGCGATCTTCTTTTGCGGATTTGGCAGCTTCCGCCTGCTGAGGCTGTTTGTTGACCGCTGGTGCGGGTGTTTTCAGCTTTGTTATGCGGGATTTGAACAATCTGCGAAGAAGTGCGGCCATGGGTGTTTTCCTTAAAGTATCTTTCTGGTTGATACCAGTCTGCGGTGTCGGGCAAAGTGTGCCGCTACCGTTCTTCAGCACCCGTTGAGGTTGGTGCTGGACGCTTGGATGTCTAGGTACGAAGCTACCGGGCGTATAGAACACGAGCGCTAGTCTAGCGTTTTGTGAAGCGATGCGGAAATAGATGTCATGGCAAAATCTGAAAATGATCAGGGTGACGATTATAAAGCCCGTTCTGTGGCGCTGCGCTTACTGGCCCGGCGTGAACACAGTCGGCTTGAACTTACTCGTAAGTTGTTGCAGCGCCAGTTGTCAAAAGCGGTCATTGAAACGGTGCTGGATGACTACCAAAAACAGGATTGGCTGAGCGATGAACGCTTTGCCGAAGCCTATGCGCGGCAACGTATTGAGGCGGGTTACGGTCTGCTGCGCATAACGGGTGAATTGAGCCAACGTGGCGTGTCTGAAAATGCTGACACTCTGCAGACAATGAGCTTGCAGGATTGGTGTGACCAGGCCGTACGACTGCGCCGTAAGCGCTTCGGGTTATTAGATTTGCGCGGGCAGTTGGAAGAACGCTTGCGCCAGATGCGTTTCCTTCAGCGCCGCGGATTTACCCAGGAACAGATTAATGCTGCGTTGGATGCGGTAGAACCGGCATGAATGCTAAAGGCACTGGGCTCCGAAAGATCACAGCGTAGGTGGTACGTCTGTCAATTGCTCTGGCAAGGCGGCCTGAATTTCTGGTGCGGCCATGAGCGCCTCGCCGTCGTTGCCAGGCCGTGTCAGAGGGTCATCGGCTAGCAGGGTATCCGGTGTTGCGGCGGGTTCGGTCATGCGCACCAGCACATCGTAGTAGCGGCGGATGTTCTGTACATAGATCACTGGCTCGTGGCCACGGGCATAACCAAACTTCGTTTGGCTGTACCATTCTTTTTGCGTCAGCAGTGGCAGAAATTCTTTTACATCCAACCAGCGGTCCGGATTCCTTCCGGCCTGCTCGGTCAGTATGCGTGCGTCTTCCAAATGGCCAAACCCAACGTTATAAGAAGCCAGAGCAAACCAGGTGCGGTCGGGCTCCTCAATTCGGTCGGGGATCTGGTCGTGCACAATATTTAAATACTTGGCACCGCCGCGAATGCTCTGCTCAGCGCTGAGGCGATTTTTGACGCCCACGTACTTTGCCGTTGAGCGGGTAAGCATCATCAGTCCGCGTACGCCGGTGGGCGAGGTTGCCCGAGGCCGCCAGTGGGATTCTTGATAACCAATGGCCGCCAGAAGCCTCCAGTCCATGGCAAATTGGTCGGCGTAAGAGCGAAACAGGCTTTCATATTTTGGCAGGCGTTTTTCGGTGTGGCGCACAAAATGTAACGCCCAACGTTTTCCCCAGTCCATATGAGACCAAAAACACTCTCGGTGATCTGCTCCATGGTGCCGTCTTCGGCAAGCATCCCAAAGAATTGCCCTGCAGCTCAATCAATGACCGATCTGCATTGCAGGAAACAGCCAGGCCAGCTCGCGGGGCGGACCCAGCGGTATTGCTTCTTTTACATCGGGAAAAAACACGTGGTTCAGCGCCAGCTCGTTGGATGACACCACCGCGTAAGGCAACTCACCGGTCTCGACCCGTGCCAGCAAACCGGCGGCATCCAGGCCCGGGTGAACCTGCCAGGACAGCTGAGGGACATCGATTCGCGCCTCTTCCAGTTGTGGTTCGTGATTGCTGTCGGCCACTATATGCAATGGTTTGTCTGCTAAATCGGCAAGAGCTTCGGGCTTGGAAGAGTCGCGGTGATACACCACCACTGACTCTACTTCTATACCGGTCGCCAGTGCCCGCATCTGACCCTGGAACTGTTTTTGCCCTGACAGCCCCGCTAACCCTATGTGGGCGAAGTCTTGGGCCAGCACAGATAGAATTTCGGTGTTGTCTTCGGCAACGCGAATCCGAAGCTCTACGCCCAGGTGTTCTGCGAATAGCTGCACCAGTTCGTAGTCATAGCCGGTGGGTCCGTCACGACCTTTGTAATAGATTGAGGGTGCAACCCGGGTAATGACATGCAGTACACCTTCGGCTTTGATCTGTTGCAGGGTTGTTGGCCGTGAGCAGGCACTCAAAACCAAAGTAAACGCCAGCAGTGCTACCATGGCAGAGCCCCTGCCGACCCGCTCGGGCAACGATAATACCCGCCGGTAAGCTAGCTGCAACTGGGTGTTTGCCGGCAAAAGCGTTATCTCCGTAAGGTTTTAAGCGAGTGTACGGCCAGTTTCTGATTGTCTGTCTTGGTGCCTACAGGTTCTTGCAATCATCTATGTTGTGCGTGGTCCGGTCAATTAAAGAGCGATCAGCGGCATCCTTGATGGCGTTGTTTGGTAAGGTGCTGGATCGCTGTATCCCGGAGGCGCTTTCGAGTATGATGCGCCTTCAAAATGTCTCCCCAAACCCCCGCTACGCGCGATACAGGTTGCTACCATGCTTGAACTTCGCGGCGCACCAGCGCTTTCACCTTTTCGTTTCAATAAATTGCACGCCTGCCTGAAAGGCAGCGTCCCCGAAATTGACCATGTGTACGCCGAGTTCATGCATTTTGCCGATTTGGATGGCGACTTGTCTGACGCGGAACAGGCGATTCTGGATCGTCTGTTGAGTTACGGCCCGAGTGTGTCCGTAGAGCAGCCCGAAGGCGTGTTGTTTCTTGTGGTTCCCCGCCCCGGCACGCTTTCGCCCTGGTCATCCAAGGCAACCGACATTGTGCGTAACTGTGGCTTGCGTCACGTCCTGCGTATTGAGCGGGGTATTGCTTACTATGTGCGTTCGGCGAAGAAGTTAAGCCTGGAACAGCGGGGGAAAATTGCGGCGCTTTTGCACGACCGCATGACAGAAAAAGTATTTCACGAGATGGGCGGCGCCGAGTTGCTGTTCAGCCACGACGAACCTCGCGAGTTGGGTTGCGTGGGTATTCTTGCCGGCGGTCGTAAAGCACTGGTGGACGCCAATCGTCGCTTGGGTATGGCGCTGGCGGACGACGAGATTGATTATCTGGGGGCTGCGTTCTCTGATCTGAAGCGTGACCCCACAGACGTTGAACTGATGATGTTCGCCCAAGCCAACTCCGAGCACTGTCGCCATAAGATCTTCAATGCGTCTTGGGACATCGACGGCAAAAATCAGCAGAAATCCCTGTTCGAGATGATTCGTAACACCTACGAAATGAACAGCGAAGGCGTGTTGTCTGCTTACAAAGACAACGCCTCTGTTATTGCCGGGAGTCGTGGGGGCCGCTTCTTCCCGGATTCGAACACCGGTATTTACGGCTACAATCAGGAAGACATACACATCCTGATGAAGGTGGAAACCCACAACCACCCAACGGCGATTGCGCCATTTTCCGGAGCTGCCACGGGCGCCGGTGGAGAAATTCGTGATGAAGGCGCAACCGGTCGTGGCTCCAAGCCAAAAGCCGGCTTAAGCGGGTTTACCGTTTCTAACCTAAATTTGCCGGGCGACATTCAGCCTTGGGAAATCGGTTATGGCAAGCCAGACCGTATTGCCTCCGCGCTGGATATAATGATTGAAGGCCCGATCGGCGGCGCGGCTTTTAATAACGAATTTGGCAGGCCAAACCTCACGGGCTATTTCCGTACCTTTGAAGCCAAGGTTGCAGGCCCTGCAGGCGAAGAAGTGCGCGGCTACCACAAGCCGATCATGATTGCCGGCGGCCTGGGTAACATTCGAGTCGAGCACGTAGAGAAGGGCCACATTCCGGTAGGCGCCAAGCTTATTGTTCTGGGTGGTCCGTCTATGCTGATTGGCCTGGGCGGCGGAGCGGCATCCTCTATGGATTCTGGTTCCAGCAATGAAAATCTGGATTTTGCCTCGGTACAGCGTGGCAATCCGGAAATGGAGCGCCGTTGTCAGGAGGTGATTGATCGCTGCTGGCAGATGGGTGACACCAACCCGATTTGCTTTATTCACGACGTTGGCGCTGGTGGCTTGTCAAACGCCATGCCGGAGCTGGTGAAAGACGGTGGTCGCGGCGGTAAGTTTGAGTTGCGTGAAATCCCCAGCGACGAGCCGGGTATGTCGCCGCTGGAAATCTGGTGTAACGAGTCCCAGGAACGTTACGTTATGGCCGTGGCGCCAGAAAACCTGGAGTTGTTTGATGCGCTCTGTCGTCGTGAACGTTGCCCTTATGCGGTGATTGGCGAAGCCGCTGAAGAGCACCACCTGGAGTTGGCGGATTCGTACTTCAATGATAAGCCGGTCGATCTGCCGATGGATATGTTGTTTGGCAAGGCTCCGCGTATGCATCGCAGCATCACACGCTCGTCATTTACTAAACGCTTATTCGATTCCACCCGGGTGGACCTGCACGAAGCGATTCGTCGCGTGTTGCGTTTGCCGTCAGTGGGTTCCAAGAGTTTCCTGATCACCATTGGCGACCGCACCATTACCGGGCTTGTAGCACGGGATCAGATGGTGGGCCCGTGGCAGGTTCCAGTCGCAGACGTAGCGGTAACCGCCAGTTCCTTTGACGTGCGCAGCGGCGAAGCTATGGCCATGGGCGAGCGCATGCCGGTTGCCGCGGTCAACGCGCCGGCGTCTGGCCGTATGGCGGTGGGTGAAACTCTGACCAATTTAGCTGCGGCGCCTATCGCCAAGTTGTCAGATGTGCGCTTGTCAGCAAATTGGATGGCCGCGGCTGGCCACCCGGGGGAAGATGAGAATCTTTATGAAACCGTGCGTGCGGTGGGAATGGAACTTTGCCCAGAGTTGGGTATTACCATTCCCGTCGGCAAAGATTCGATGTCCATGAAAACCGTGTGGGAAGAAAGCAGTGGTGAGCAGAAAAGCGTTACGGCGCCACTTTCGCTGGTGGTCAGCGGCTTTGCGCCGGTTACCGATGTGGGGCTGACGCTAACGCCGGAGCTTCAGCTGGACGCTGGCGATACCGATCTTATCCTGGTAGACCTCGCTGCGGGCCAGAACCGTCTTGGCGGCTCTGCGTTGGCCCAAGTATATGGCCAGGTTGGCGCAGTAGCGCCGGACCTGGACGATCCGGAAGACATGAAAGCGTTTTTCGCGGTGATTCAGGGCCTGAACGCTGACCGAAAATTGCTCGCCTATCACGATCGCTCGGATGGCGGCCTTTTTGTCACTCTGGTTGAAATGTGCTTTGCCAGTCGTGCCGGTATCGACATCAAGCTGGACGGAGTGGCGGAAAATGCCTCGCAGTTTGTCCGCGAACTGTTCAACGAAGAATTGGGTGCGGTGATTCAGGTGCGCCGCGACGATACCGAATTCGTGCTGCAGCAGTTCTCCGCAGCTGGATTAGGCAACCATACAATCGTTATTGGTGAGCCGACTTCGGAGGCTCGTGTACAGATGAGCTTTAACGGCGAATTTGTAGTAGATGAGCCAGTGCTCGATTTGCAGCGCCTTTGGAGCGAAACCAGCTTCCGTGTTCAATCGTTGCGCGACAACGAAGACTGCGCGCGGGAGGAGTTTGATAACCTTCTGGATGCCAAAGACCCGGGTTTGCAGGTAGTAACCACGTTTGATATCAATGAAGACATCAGTGCGCCTTTTATCAACATTGGCGCGCGACCCAAAGTAGCCGTGTTGCGAGAGCAGGGCGTAAACGGCCACGTTGAAATGGCGGCGGCGTTTGATCGTGCCGGTTTCACCGCTGTTGACGTACACATGAGCGATTTGTTGTCTGGTCGAATGTCACTGGAAGGCTTCAACAGCCTGGTGGCTTGTGGCGGCTTTTCGTTTGGTGACGTTTTGGGCGCCGGCGGAGGCTGGGCCAAATCCATACTGTTCAACGATCGTGTGCGTGACCAGTTTGCGGCTTTCTTCAACCGTCAGGACACCCTGGCTCTGGGCGTGTGTAACGGCTGTCAGATGCTGTCCAGTCTGCATGAACTGATCCCTGGCAGTGAAGGCTGGCCGCGCTTTGTTCGCAATCAGTCAGAGCAGTTCGAGGCGCGCCTGGCTATGGTGGAGGTGTTGCCTTCACCGTCGGCTTTCTTCGAAGGAATGGCGGGTTCGCGTATGCCCATTGCCGTAGCACACGGCGAGGGCCAGATCGAGTTGAGCAGCAACATCTCGTTGGCGTCGCTGGCAGAAAGCGAACAAATCGCTTTGCGCTACGTGGACAATTACGGCGCCGCTACTACACGCTATCCGTTTAATCCTAACGGTTCTGAGGCTGGCGTGAACGGTTTCACAACTCGTGACGGCCGGGTAACGATCATGATGCCGCACCCGGAGCGCGTATTCCGCGCAGTACAGCATTCCTGGCAACCAAAAGGTTGGGACGAAGACGCCCCGTGGCTACGGATGTTCCGTAATGCGCGGCGCTGGTTTGGCTAAGTCGTTGGTGTAAAAGCCGGGCTTTTGTCAGCTCTGTTAAAGGAGCTGGCGGATGCCCGGTTTTTTTTGCCTGTAATTTGTGTTGTTTGGGGATATCAAGAGAAAAAACTGCATAATTTCCAAAAAAAACTCTTGACTGGTAAATTTTATGCACATTTTCGGGCATTCACTGTATGTTCTGTAAACAACCCCATGATTTATCATGATAATTTCAGTAAGAAAATTTAAGTAATTGATAAATAACGATTATTTTTAGGCGGCGATTTTGTCACCAATCTGTCTT
>NZ_AAXY01000059.1 GCF_000169375.1 Marinobacter sp. ELB17 | reverse complement strand
TAAGTGCTCGGGATAAACAAGATAGTAAGCACTTTTGCTAAGCAATCTATGGGGCCAGGCAAGCTTTAATCGACCTGCTTCCAGTTCTTCATCTACGGTAAAATGAGGAACCAACGCTACTCCCCCCCCCTGCCATTGCGGTTCGCACAAGCATCGGAAAGGTCTCAAAGCGAGTACCGTGATAACTGCGATCAGTAATAATCTCTTGGACGGAAAACCAATGGTGCCAGGCATCAGGCCGGGTCGAAAGGTGGAGCAAAGGCAATTGAGTTAAATCGCCGACTGTGTGAATAGAACACTGATACAGTAGTTCTGGAGAGGCAACCGCGACCATTTCTTCATCTATAAGTTTATGACACGCAAGACCTGGTCAACTACCATGGCCATAAAAAAATGCGACATCGATGTCTTCTTGTTCAAGATTAAAGTCTTTTACCCGGTCATGAAACTCCAAACTAATATTTGGGTTAGATGATAAAAAAGCCGGCAATTTTTTTGCGAGCCAACGGCTACCGAAACTAGGCAATGTAGCAATCTTTAGAACTTCGCTATTTCCGCTGTACGTCATAATGGCGTGAGCCGACATTTCAATCTGAGTCAGCACTTTACGCACGTCACTTAAAAACATGGCTCCTTCTGGTGTAAGCAACAAACTACGTCGCACCCGTCGAAATAATTTATGTTGCAAAGCAGTTTCAAGATGAGCTACCTGCTTGCTAACAGCACTTTGAGTGAGGTTTAACTCGTCTGCTGCCCGAGTAAAGCTCATATGACGGGCAGCCGCTTCGAAGCACTGCATGGCAGCTGTTGAAGGAAGATTGCGTGATACCAAGCCAAAAGCTCCTGATAACCTGTAAGCCACCCCGGTGCACAAACACCGGGGGCAATAAGGCTTTCATAATGATTCAAGAAGGTAAGCGTTCATTCCATGGCGTAGTTGACTTATTTCACGTCACGAAGAGGTCGTAGCAGCCCCGGCGAGACCTTGTACTGTTTCATGCCGTCGTCTTCGGCCAGCACGATCACGCTCTTGCGGTTGATCTTGGTAACGATCCCAACCTTCGGTCCCTCCCGGCCATTGAAGGTCACTTTCGACCCCACTCGCAATTGACTCAGCGCCTGTATGTTTTCTTGGTCTTGCAGTTGATCAATTCGCCGGCAGATGACCCTGTTCATTTCCAGCAATTGGTCGATGCTCATGTCTTCAATGCGCATGGCTTACAGGCTCCGGTTGGCTTGTCTGTCGGGATGGCGTGGATCCACCAGAGATCTCAGCGGCTTGTCCGCGAACCGCAATTTCCAGAGCCTTGGCGTTAAGTCCGCCACCTGACTGGCCGGGTGTTGGCTGATGCGTTGCAGCACGTCCACCAGGTAGGTGTACGGATTCAGGTCGTGCAGTTTGCAGGTGGTGATCAGGCTCTGGATGATCCCCAGGTGTTCGGCACCGAGTTCGGTCCAGCAAAAAAGCCAATTTTTTCGATTATGGAAGTGTTTCCATAATCGAAATTATCCGAGGTTGTGAGTTATGGAAGGTTTCTCAAAGAAGCCGTTTAAAATCGCTTCCTTTTCACCGCCGTAATCCACTCCCTGCACTGAATTGCCTTTCATAATAACCGGTGCTGTCGTGGTGACTCCACCCTGATCAGGAAGGAGAGTCACCATGATTGCGTCTGTTCATTCATTGTCGCCACTGGCATGCCAATGGTTCGCCGATTCACCGCTCAGCACGAGTGCCTATGCGTATCTTTGTTACCTCCATAAGCGTGGTTATGCGGCAGGGATCATCAAGGAATATTTCAATGGTATTGAGCATTTAGCGCACTGGTTGAAGGCACAGGAAGCCGATCTTACCGGTATCGGTGACCACCCACGAATATGTCGAAGCGGATTTGGCGATGAAGAACCGGGCATTGAAAATGCCTCCCCGCTCCGCCCCAAGCATCGGCGCGATACCGCCCGTCGGACAGTGTTTTACAGTTTTGCAGAGCTTATAGTTATGTAAGATTCAGAGGATCAACTCACCTTGGTGCAGTACAGGGCAGATGCTGCTAAGTACTTCAACTGCAAAACAAATCAGTATCTATCCTGACCGACTTTAAAATGCCTGATGAGCACATCCTTACATAACTAAGGACCGAGGATAATTTCGACCAAGTGGGATGGGCCGTAAGGCCCGCTCCAGATGGTTGGTGTCCGGCTGTACGTCGGGATCTTCCAGGAACACGTTTAGGCTCGCTTCACGATTGAGCGCGTAGTTCAGGGCTTTGGTGAGCGGGTCACTGGGCAGCAGGCCACCGCATTCCAGCTGATCCCGACACCACTGGAAGAAGTGGCTAACCACGGGTTGTGAGTACTCCAATCGGTATTGGCGCTTCTTCTCGCCGGTTAGCCCTTTGGTTTTGATGGTCTCTTCGTTGCTATACAGCTTTGCGATGCGTTGCAGGGCCTCGGTGGCCTGCTCCGGATGATCCTTCTGGGCTTCGACGAAGTAGCGGCGATTGTGATCCTTATGCGGAGCTCCGCATAAGGATCATTATCCCAAGTCGATTTTTATCCGGAGTGTAGCCTGAGAATCCCAGTGTTCATGCGGCCGTGGGGCGGTCTTTTGACGGGATAAAATTACCAACTTCTACAGCGACGCCAAGAAGGCGAGCAAGTCAGCGCTTGGCTGCCACGGCTTTGCATTTGTCGGTTCGATACCGGCGCGTTTCCAAAAGGCTTCGAGTGCTTCTCGTTTCATCTGTAAGTTGGTGGTGAGATAGCGACTGGTGGTGGCGATACTGGCGTGACCGAGATAATCGCGGATGACGGTAACGTCGACACCAGACTGCAACAGTGCGACCGCGCAACTGTGGCGAAGCACATGCGGGGTGATTTTTCGGCGCTGTAAGGTAGGGGCTGTCGGGATCGCGGCTACTACATATTTTTGAAGCAGATAGGCCGCGCCGTCGCGCGTCAATGGCTGGCCCTGTCGATTCACAAAGACAAATGCCCCTGGCGCGCCATCGCGTACAGTAGGCAGGCGCAGAAGTGCCTGAGCAGTATCGCGCCACAGCGGGCAGAGCCGATCCTTTTTGCCCTTGCCGTGGAGGCGAACCTGCCGGGGTGGTGTCAGATGCAGTCTGCACACAAACGGTCAGGCCTCGCTGATGCGTGCGCCCGTATTATAAAGAAACAGCATAACCCATATCCCGTTGGCCGAGCACGGTACGACAGTCAGGCTGGTCAAGGATGGCATGTACCTCCGCCGCTTCCAGATAGGTTGCCAGGTTTTGCTGGCACTTCTTCGCAGGCAAGGCCAAAATCCTCTGATACTGCTCGGCATGTGGAAGGTCAACGCGGATCAGATGCTTGCAGAAACTGCGAATCGCTGCGCGTCGGCAGTTACGCGTCGCAATCGAGTTGGCACGATCCGATTCCAACTGGGTCAAAAAGGCGGCCACCGCATCGACGTGCAGATCGTTCAGTCGCAGGTTGGCAACGGTGCTGTCCTTGGTGTCCGCGAGGTAAATGAAAAGCAGTCGTAGGGTATCTCGATACGCGCGCACGGTGTGCGCGCTGGCACCTCGCAATCGCTGTAAATAGTCGCGGAAGAAGCTCTCAACGCAAGCCAATAGCGGATCTTCGGGCGCTCTGCTCATGACGTTTTATCGACGTGGTGCCAGTGTCGGGCGAAACGTTCACTGGCCAAGCGCATCAGTTCCGGCGTAGCCCTCAGATACACTTGCGTGCCGAGCACGTCGACATGCCCCATATAGGCGGAGAGCCAAGGCAGCCGGGCATGGATATCAACGCCCTCGTGATACCAGGCGGTCAACCGGTGGACGGCGAAGGCATGTCGGAACTCATAGGGTCGCGGTCCTGTCCGACCTCTGGCAGGCTTGAGTCCTTCCCGACGAAGCAGCCGACGAATGGCCTCTGACGCGGCCTTCACCGGTAGCGCTTGGCCGCTATTGCGCAGCAAAAGTGCTCCGGGATCAGCGGTTGCTATTGCTTCCAGAATGCGCCGGCGTAGCCGCAGACAATCGTTTAACTCGTGGGCCAGATCATCAAGAAACGGTACAATCCGGGACCTTCCTTTGCTCTCCCGGACAAGAAAGCACCGCTGTTCCAGATCGATATCGGACAGCTGCAATCGGGCGGCCTCCCCAAGTCGCAGGCCGGTACAATAGAGTATCAGCAACAACATTCGCAGCATGCCGGCACAGAGATGTCGGGTATCATGAGCGCTGGCTGCGGTGATGAGATGGACGATCTGGTCCTGGGTGAAAATATACGGTAGAAAGGTCGACGCCTTTATGGGTGCCCAGTCCTGTTCGGGCACAAAGCTGGCCGGATCCCGACGGCGGCGATACAGGCAGAGTTGGCGGATGACACCAAACTCCAGCCCCACGCTGACCGGCTGCCGATGTGGGTTACGCGATAACCACTCATGCAATACAGCGTCGAAAGGCACCTTGGCATGTAAACCGGCCCGATGCTCGACAGCGCGCTGAAAGCTCTTCAGCGCAAGCTCACTGCGTTGGTATGAATGCCCCATCGCACGCTTGAAAGCGACAAAATGGACGATGTCTTCGGCGAGTTCGGCCGCGCAGATAAGCGTCATTTGGGAACCGGCAGAGGCAGTTGGCGTAAGTGCTTGGTGTCAATGCGCAGATAGGCGGAAAGCGACGCTGGTGATCGATGACCGAGAATGTCGCTTATTACCTTGGGTGAGGTCTCTAGCTCCATCTGCCGGCATGCATGTGTATGGCGCAGTACATGGCTACCCAAGTACGCGGCCGTAACGCCAGCAGTCCGGGCGTACCCAACGAGCATATGCCGTACCGCTGAAGACGCGCTCAAGGGGTAATGGGGTGCTCTCATTGACAGGAATAAATGTCGTGTTGGTGTCCGACGGGGCCGCCCACGCTTAAGGTAGCTGACCAATGCGCGGGCAAGTGCCGGCAACAGTGGCAGTGCGAAGGCAACACCGGTCTTTGGTCGTACGACATGCAAGGTGGCGGCTTGCCAACCGATATCGTCGAGCGTCAGACGGATCACCTCGCCAGCCCCCAAGCCGTAACAGCTCATCAACAAGAGTACCGTATAGTCGCGCAACCCGACGGGCGTCTTGCGATCAATGGCTGACAGGATGCGGAGGACATCCGCCCACGGTAGCGCCCGCAGTGGCTGCTCGTAGCGGCGTATAACAGGGGTTACGACGAATGACGCAAGATCATTGGGTAACTGTCCGGTGGTCAGCAGAAAGCGCAAATAGCGGCGCAGGCTACAGCCAATGTCAGCTGTGGTCGTGCGGGCATAGCGCTTACTGCACGCCATCAGAAATGCATCGATATCCGTTAGCAAAAGGTCTTGCAACGACCGATGCCGGGCACCCATAAAGGCCAAAAAATAACGTATATGGGCCAGTTTCTTCTTAATGGTCCCTTCCGGGTTACCGCGGTGTTGGCGTAAATGTTCGGCAAAAGCCTTTAGTTGGGGCTCGGGTTGAAAAGTACCGTTCATCCTGGCTTGCCACGGAGGGACCTCAACGCCTAAGGCGCTTAATCCAAATGCCCAGGCCCGCAAGGCAGACTGCGCTCTCTGGCTAGCACACTCCGTATCGACCCGCCGTTGTCGTGCGTACCACTGGGCAAAGACGGTTACGCCGACCTGCGTCAGTTGCTCATTGGGACTTAGGGCTTCAGCCATGCAGTAATGGTGAAAACGGCGTATCCAGTAGAGATACTGATCAATCGAAGCCCGCTTGAGGCTGCGGTTGTCTCGCCATACGCCCTGAACCTTGGCTAATTGGGTCTCGAAATCGGGTACCACTTGCTTGCTGTGCACCGTTCATCTCCGGCAGTTGCCTTAATGCTCCGGTGACAACATTAATACCAGTCCCTGGGCGGGTCTGCCCCAGAGTTGTGTTGGATGCGTTTTAAGTGCGGGCTTCGTGGGGCGAACCCTAAGGGCGCGGGTAACCTTGGCAGATAAACGGCGAGCGTGGTACGCAGCGCCATCAAAACACCGGTTCCCCGTAGTCTCCCTTGGAATGACGTGAGACTTGGCTGGCAGTCGCGAAACAATACCGGTGCGGCCTGCAAAGCACCGACCAATGCGCCTCGTACCAGATAAGTCCGGAGGCGGATCCATCGAGCGGCACTGGGTAAGGAGATATCATCGGGACGCAGCGTATTCGCCGCAGCTTCGACACTGCTGGCGTACTCGGCATGCAGAACAACCCGTTCCAATGCCACGAGCGTGCCGGGCAGACGAGAGGCCAGACAATCTGGCAAAAGGCTGAACGTGCGATGGCCCTTCGGGCAGTACCAGCGAGGTATCCGTGTACCAGTAGGCGTTACCCGGGAGTATGTGCCGTGTCGAGAAAAGGAACAGCCACCTTGCGGATGTAGCGGGCAACTTGGCAATCTCGCCATGCGCCACCCTTGAGTTGCCACATAGGCTTCGCCTGAAAGGGATGTCTCGAATCGGAGCTGCATCTGAGACCTGCACCATGGAATGTTGACAGGTATTTTATCCCGAGAAACAAAGCTGTACAGCGCCCATAAGCCCTGCGATCCCTCATTATACTCCACATAAAAATCGACTTGGGATAATGTACCCAGCATTGGGCGTGGGTGATGTTCGGTTGCTGCTGGGCATATCGAGCATAGGCCGCATAGCCATCGCTGATCAGGGTGCCGCTGAACTGGTCGTTCAGCACCTGTTCAATATGGGCACGTCCGCGGCTGTTGGAGTAGGTGAACACCACTTCGTCGGCATCGCCGTAGAGCGGCCAGAACCAGCCGGATTCATCTTGCCTCTTTGTGGCCCGGCCCTGATGGCCGGACTTTACGGCGTCTCGTCCATGGCCAGCACTCGGCTGCGCAGCACGCTTTGGGTTTGAGCATCCACAATGGGCCGCAGCAGAGCAATGGCCCGCTTGACCAGATTGGTCAGAGTGCTGCGACTGAGGGTAATACCGGCTTGCTGGAGTCGCTGATGCTGGCGATACAGCGGTAGATGGAACTGGAACTTGTCCACCATCAGCCCGGCCAGCAGGCTGACATCGGCCACGCTGTTGTCCAGCACATTGAACGGTGCGGGTGTGGTGATCGGCTTGTTGTCGCCTTTGCGTCGGAACACCGGGCGCTCAAGCTTGAGCACCACGTAACTGGCGGCCCGCTGGGCCAACCGGTAAGTGGTCTTGGTACCGATGATGTCGTATTGATCGGCGTCCGGCCCGGTCAGCTCCGGAGGCAGCGTCTCAATCACTTCCACCGGCACGTCGTCGTTAAAGCGCAGGCCGGTGTCGTTCAGGCAGTCGTCGTCCCGTTGTTTCTTGCCCGAGCCACGCTGATACGCCTGAACGACACGTTTCTCATCCTCAGGCGGCGCTGAGACAACGGCTTGATCCGATGAGAACAG
>NZ_AAXY01000060.1 GCF_000169375.1 Marinobacter sp. ELB17 | reverse complement strand
GGGCAGTGGACGAGTGGCCTACCGGCCTGTGCGCGGTCGGCACCGCCTGATCCCGCTAATTTCCGCTATTGGTATGTCCATCTTTTTACAAAATTACATGCACCTGGCCCAGGGTTCTCGCAACGTCGGTTTTCCCTTACTGATCGAAGGCGGTTTCAATTTTGGTTCGGACGGCGCTTTCCAGATGTCGCTGTCGTACATGCAAATCACCATCTTCGTGACCACCCTGATCTGTATGACCGTGTTATCGACATTTATATCGCGCTCACGCACCGGTCGCGCTTGCCGTGCCGTATCCCAGGATCTGGGCATGGCCAACCTGCTGGGCATAGACACCAACCGCATCATATCCGCCACCTTTATTATTGGCGCCGCATTGGCGGCGGTTGCCGGCCTGCTGTTGGGCATGTACTACGGCTCGGTTGATCCGTTGTTTGGTTTTATCGCTGGCTTAAAGGCGTTTACCGCCGCGGTACTGGGCGGTATTGGCAGCATTCCAGGTGCAATGCTGGGCGGGCTTATTCTAGGCATCGCTGAAAGCATGACGTCAGGCTATCTGAGTGGTGAATACAAAGACGTCATCTCGTTCAGCTTGCTGATCCTGATTTTGCTGTTCAAACCGACCGGCCTGTTGGGCAAACCGGAGGTTGAAAAAATCTGATGGCGACTTCCAATGTTCGGCACGCACTCTTTTGTGCCATCGTAACCATTGTTATCTCTTACCCCATTTTGGGGCTGAATCTGGAAGCCGAAGGGGTCAATATTGTCCTGACTGGCACCGACGCCACCACCATCGTCGCCATTGCGTGTGCGGCCCTGATCGTGTTTTTGTTTCAGCTTTTCCGCGACAGCGTGATGGGCAAACTGGGCGCCGTGAGCGACCTGAACCCGCTGACCGGCCGCAAGCCCATGGAGCAAGACAAACGGGCAAAGCTTGAAAGCTGGGTACTGACCGGGCTGGTCGTTGTGGCGCTGTTCTGGCCATTTTTCTCGTCCCGCGGCGCAGTTGACCTGGCCACCCTGGTGCTGATTTACGTGATACTGGCGCTGGGCCTGAACGTGGTGGTGGGTTTGGCTGGCCTGTTGGACCTGGGCTACGTGGCTTTTTACGCTGTAGGCGCCTACACCTTTGCCTTGCTGTCGCAGTATTACGGCGTC
This sequence comes from Marinobacter sp. ELB17, assembly GCF_000169375.1. Lineage (GTDB taxonomy): Bacteria > Pseudomonadota > Gammaproteobacteria > Pseudomonadales > Oleiphilaceae > Marinobacter. The sequence continues at coordinate 5,039 of NZ_AAXY01000060.1, read as the reverse complement.
TCGTTCTGGATGGCGCTGCCCCTGGGCGCTTTGCTGGCAGGGCTATTCGGCCTGCTTCTGGGTTTTCCGGTGCTGAGGCTAAGGGGCGACTACCTGGCCATTGTGACCCTGGGTTTTGGCGAAATTATCCGCATACTTCTGAACAACTGGACCAACGTGACCGGCGGGCCTAACGGCATTGGCGGCATTCCGGACCCTACCCTGTTCGGAATGGAATTTGGCCGACGTGTTAAAGGAGAAGGTAATACCTCGTTTCACGAAACCTTCGGCATCGCATACAGCGGCGAACACAAGGTCATATTCCTGTACCTGATTGCCCTGGTACTGGCCATTATCACCGCGCTGATTATTCGCCGGTTGATGAAAATGCCGGTAGGCCGCGCTTGGGAAGCTCTACGTGAAGATGAAATTGCCGCACGTTCCTTAGGCCTCAGCCGCACCGCGGTAAAGTTGTCGGCGTTTACCATCGGCGCCTTCTTTGCGGGTTTTGCCGGCACCATATTTGCCTCGAAACAGGGTTTTATTAGCCCGGAATCTTTCGTGTTCCTGGAATCAGCCATTGTTCTGGCCATTGTGGTGCTGGGCGGCATGGGCTCGCAAATTGGCGTAATACTCGCGGCCATTGCAGTCACCATACTGCCCGAGCTGGCACGGGAGTTTTCTGAATACCGCATGCTGATCTTTGGTGCCACCATGGTGCTGATGATGATCTGGCGACCCCAGGGATTGGTGCCCATGCGCCGTCTTCACATCACCCTAAAAACGCAGGAATAACAGGCAATGCTTGAAATACAAAACCTGGCAATGCGTTTTGGCGGTCTACTGGCGGTAGACGGCGTAAGTCTGGATGTTCAGGAACGGGAAATTCACTCTATTATTGGCCCCAACGGCGCCGGTAAAACCACCGTATTCAACTGTATGAGCGGGTTTTACAAGCCCAGCGGCGGCAAAATCATCTTTCAAGGCAAGGAAATTCAGGGCAAACCGGATTATAAAATCTCGCGCATGGGAATGGTGCGCACGTTTCAGCACGTGCGGCTGTTTACTCAAATGTCGGTGGTGGAAAACCTGTTGGTGGCACAGCACCGGCATTTGAACACCAACCTACTGGCTGGTCTGGTAAAAACGCCGAACTATCGTGAGCGTGAGCGCAAATCTCTAGATCGCGCCGCCTACTGGCTAGAGCGGATAGGCATGCTAGACCAGGCCAACGTCGATGCCGGAAACCTGTCTTACGGCCAGCAGCGGCGCCTGGAAATAGCACGCTGCATGGTCACCAAGCCGCAGCTGTTGATGCTGGACGAGCCCGCAGCCGGCTTGAACCCGGCGGAAACCCTGGAGCTGAACCAGCTGATTGTCAGCTTGAAAGAAGACTACAGCGTGTCGGTGGTGCTGATTGAGCACGACATGAACCTGGTAATGGATATTTCCGACCGGATTACGGTGATTAACCAGGGCCGCCCGCTTGCCAGCGGAACACCGCAGGAAGTGCGTGCAAACGAAGACGTTATCAAAGCCTACCTGGGCGAGGCCTGAGGACCAGCCATGTTGATACTGGAAGATATACACACCCACTATGGCAAAATCGAAGCCCTGCACGGCGTATCGGTTGAAATAAATGAGGGCGAAATTGTCTCGCTGATCGGCGCCAACGGCGCCGGCAAAACCACACTGCTGATGACTGTATGCGGTGCCCCCCAAGCCAGTGCTGGCCGGGTTGTGCTTGACGGCCGCGACATCACCAAAGAGCCGACTTCGCAAATCATGCGTTCCGGCATTGCCATAGTGCCCGAAGGCCGACGCATTTTTTCTGGGCTGACGGTGAAAGAGAACCTGCACATGGGCGGGTTTTTCAACACCAAGTCAGAAATCCGCAAAAGCCAGGAGCACGTTTACGAACTGTTCCCGCGCCTGAAAGAACGCGAAAGCCAGCGCGCCGGCACCATGTCTGGCGGCGAGCAGCAAATGCTGGCCATTGGCCGCGCGCTCATGAGCAAACCGCGACTGATCATTCTGGACGAGCCGTCCCTGGGCCTGGCACCGCTGATTATCAAGCAGATTTTCGAGATTATCGGCAAACTGCGCGATGACGGCATGACGGTATTTCTGGTAGAACAGAACGCCCACCAGGCTCTGAATTTGGCCGACCGGGGTTACGTGCTGGAAACCGGGCGCATTCGCCTGCATGACACGGGAGCAAACCTGCTGGTGAATCCACAAGTGCGGGAAGCGTATCTGGGTGGCTAAACTGACTTCTATCATTCAACACTGGAACAATCGGCCAAACTGATTGCACGACTCAGACAAGAACTCTTCTTTATGTTGCATAGGTCTCTTATATTACAACTTGCTCACAGAGTCGTATTCAAGCAATCCGAAGCTTTTATTTTTTTAAAATAATTGTTGAGACTATTGATAGAGACAATCAGACCAGAAGACTCTTGATGGAATTGCGGCTCTGATCGTAAGATCAGCGACGCCACGCGGTTGTTTTTCACACATCAAGGCACATAAAATTCACAAAATTTTAAAGGCATAATTGATGAAGATATTTGCTGTTCTCCTCTTTACATCAGTAATTTTTGGTTGCGCTTCTTCGTCTAAGGATCTTACACCTACCTATGTTTCACCGTTACAGTATCAAACTTATAACTGTGAGCAATTGGCAGCGGAAGAACAGAGACTCAGAGTAAGAGTAAGTGAACTCGGCGGGCGAATTGATGATAAAGCCGACAGAGACAAACTTCTGGTGGCGACACCTTATACAGTGTGGTTCGTTGGAGGAAACAAAGAGCAGGAAGCCGAGTTTTCAAGACTTAGCGGAGAGCTAAACGCATTACAACAAGGGGGAATATTAAGAACTTGCGTGGCGCCAGATCCGGTAAGGCAGTAGATGCTGTTGTGGCCCTGCTGGAAACAGACAAAACCCTGAGCAAATATGTAGCAGCCTGAGCTTTCGGCTCGAAAAGGATATCGCGCGCCACTGACGAAGCCACGCTTCCTAAGCCGTCCACCCGAAGCCCAAACTGGAACTAACTGACTATCGATACGCACTTAGCTTAATTTCGTGCTGGTCCCGTTTTAACTGATGCCAGGTTTAAAGCCTTTTGCTGCTCTTCTGTCCGACTCAGACAACCTTCATAAGCACCTAAACTTTGGTTCACTACCAATCCAATCGGTTCGATAACGGTCTCACCAGCCAGGCAGACGATGAAAACTTCTTCCTCACTAAAGTAGGAAAAACCTCACCAAAGGCAGAGTTCGAAGCGACACTAAGCGCCATCACAAAGCCCGGAGGAGGACATGCCCGCTGCCGTTTCCCTGCAGGAGATTATTAACTGAGACAACAACTTGGCTTGCTCCAGCAACCGGTAAAGCACCCAACCTTTTACCAGTTGGCCAATGAGCTGAATACCGACACTGTCGGCCTTGTGTTCGCGGCGTCCTATTTGAACAGCCCCTCGTCCATGTTTAGCCATACATTTCTGCGGCTGGCCCCGCCCCGGGGTGACGAAGAGACCAACCTGCTGCTGACCGACACATTTCCTACGCCGCGGACGCTGCGGCCCACGATGACGAACGATTGTTCGCTTACCGCGGCATTTTTCTTAGTTACACCAACAACAGGGAGCTACAGCTGGAAAAACTGACTGGCGTGGAGATACGCTCTGTCAGCCCTCGTAACCGCTTTTTCTCGCCGCTGTCGTGGCAGGTCAGCTTTGGCGGCCGACGCACGGATACGGGGCGTGAAAGAGTTCTGGCACCCTATCTGGACGGCGGTGCCGGCGGCAGCTGGCGAATCACCAACAACACTCAGGCGTTTGCCCTGGCAACGGCGGGTCTTGAAATCGATGATGACCTGGGTCGCGGTTACGATGCGGCGCCCGGAGCCGACCTCGGACTCCTGCACCAGAACCCCCGCTTCAGCCTGTTGGCCGGGGTGAAAACCAAAGCCTGGATTGTCAGCAGCCAACATCGCCAGGACCAGCTTTATGGCAAAGCCAGCTGGCATCTTGGCCGTGAATTCAGCGTGTTCGCCGAGTTTAACCGTGAAGACCACTTCGACAGGATGCAAAACACATGGCAAGCCGGCCTACACGCCTACTTCTGATTGGCTTAATGGCTGCTGGTTTCTCGCTGAGCGGTTGCAGTGGCCTGTTCTTTTTCCCCGACCAGACCACTTACATAACACCGGATCGGCTGAATCTGGAATACAGCGATGCTTTCATCAATACCGCAGACGGCGAAGTGTTGCACGGCTGGTGGTTGCCAGCCGCAGCCAAACAGCTGAGCGAAGGCAACATAGCATCGGAAAAAAACGCGAAAGGCACGGTTTATTACCTGCACGGCAACGCCCAGAACATCAGCAGCCACATCATGAACGTTGCCTGGCTGCCGGCAGAAGGTTACAACGTATTTGCGCTGGATTACCGCGGCTATGGCCGCTCAACCGGTACGCCGGATATTGAAGGCGCCCTGCACGATGTAGAACGCGGAATGCGCTGGCTAATCCAGCAACCACAAACCCAAGGCAAACCGATCTTCCTGCTAGGCCAAAGCCTGGGCGGCGCCCTCGCCATCCCCTTGGCCGCCGAGTGGCAGCAGCGCAACGAACAGCCACCCTTAGGTGGCGTCATCCTCGACGGCACTTTCGCCGGCTTTCGCGCCATTGCACGGGACAAACTCGCCAGCTTCTGGCTCACCTGGCCGCTACAGGCACCTCTGAGTTGGACCATCCCCAACGGCTACGAAGGGACCGACTATATCGGCCGTATCAGCCCCACGCCGCTATTAATGATTCACAGCGTGCGCGATGGCGTTATCCCTTTTGCCAACGGGAAAACCCTGTACCAGGCGGCGAAAGAGCCAAAGAAGTTTCTACAAACCGACACGCCCCACGCAGCGACTTTTGCCCTGCCGGAATACCAAAAGAGCCTGGTTGATTTTCTGATGACGAAGAGGGCAGCGACAGACTGAGCAAAGCCGGGGACAGACCGAGCAACGCTGGGGACAGACTTGAAGTCTGTCCCCGAACTGAG
>NZ_AAXY01000061.1 GCF_000169375.1 Marinobacter sp. ELB17 | reverse complement strand
AATCGAGCGCAGGTTCACCCCTTTTCCAGCAGATGGGTGGCAAAGCTGTGGCGCAGGGAGTGAATGTGAACATGCTTGCGGATACCGCAGTCCAGGGCGACTGCTTGATGGCCTTCTGCACCCCACCCCCGGGCCATCACCCGGGGCTTGCCGGAGGTGGCGACACCGACGGCCATTCGCGGGGGTGCCACCCGGGAAACAGCAGGTCTGGATGACGGTGAGTGGCCCAATAGCGCCGCAAGGCCTTGAGTGTCATCAGCGGTAAAGGCACGAAGCGATCCTTCTTGCCCTTGCCACAGCGCACATGCACCCGCATCAGGTGACTGTCGACATCGGCGATGGTCAGGTTCAGGGACTCGCTCAGTCGCAGGCCCAGACTGTAGGTGGTGAGGAAATAGACCTGATAACTGAGTTTGCGTGTGCGACTGATCAGGCGCTCGACCTCCTTCAGGGAGAGCACGTCCTGCAGGGTCTGAACCTTGGGGGCCTTGACGATAGGGACGTATTCCCAGGGCTTGCCCAGTACATACTGATAGAAACTCTGCAACGCATTGCGGGCAATCTTGACCAGACTCCAGGACCGATGCTCGACCAGATGCATGAAATACTGCTGGAGCTGATCGGTGCTAAGCTGATCGGGACAGGTCTCGAAATAGTCGCAGACCTGTCGCAGGCAACGGGTGTACAGATCGATGGTCTTGGGGCTTTTGCCGCGCAGGGTGAGTTCGGTGAGGTAGCGTTGGTGCAGAGCTTGAAAACGAGCGTGTTCGTTAGCGTTCATCACACTTCTCCTGACAGGCCCTCCGAAATGGAAGGGGTCAGAGAAGTACAGTCGAATTTGACCTCTGCCGCATAGCGGCTTCGTTCAACAAGCGCATCGAGACCGACCTTCGCAAGCCGGCTTTGCCGGCCTACTCGGTGGCTCATGCGCGACGTTAGGCTCCACTTATCCTCGGCTCATGAAAAAGGCAATTATGAAAATGGGTAGAAATCCATGGGAAGTGCCTGAATGGCATGCACTGGGGCGAGAAGCATCATTAGTCAGGCACCTAATTGGCTCTGGGGCAACTGCGATAGGTAGAGCTAATTACGCAGACAAAATGGGTGAATATTATACTGCTTTCTTCGGTCTCTCTGTGGGGCTAGAAAGACTTTCAAAGCTAATACTGGTTGCACATTACGCTATAGAACATAATGGGGAAATGCCAGACGGAAAGGTAATAAAGAAGTTTGGGCACAAGCTTATTGATCTGGCCAACGAGGTTGAAAAAATTTCTGAAAAGCTACAACTGTCACCGAATTACACGCGCCCAGCAAATGACGTTCCACAAAAAATACTTGAGTGTTTAGATTCATTTGCTGACGCTCGACGAGGCAGATACGCAAATTTCGCTTCATTAGACAACCCCAATTTGACCGCGAATGAACCAATTAATAAATGGTGGGACGAAGTAGCTGAATGCATATTAAAGAAGCATTATTACGGTAAGACCGCACAAAAGCGTATTGAAGGTAGAGCCGAATTTATTGATTCAATCACTTCCCCGTTCACGATGGTAATACAAACAAATGAAAGCGGGCACACTATGCGGGACGTTGAGTCTGCATCTATACGCACCGGCCAAAATGCCATTGTACAAAAATGGGGTAGGTACCATTCACTGACGATTGCTCGTTGGCTCTCAAGTGTTTTATCCGAGCTCTCTCATATCGCTTGCTATCAACATGGCATAGATGGCTTTTTCGGTCTAAGTGAATACTTTTATAGTTACACAGTTGATGATAGTTTTTTAAAAACGAGAAAGGTATGGCCTCTTTAGCACTTAAAGGCCTAAAAAATCAATCAACTTTGCGCCTTCGGCGCCGGACGCAGCAAAGCTTCGCCAGTTATTGAGGCGTTAGGCCTAAGGAGAATCGAGATTGAGTTCTTTAATTCCAAATTCTGTAATCGGAGCAGTAGCATCTGTCATTGCTGATCATTATTACAGTCATTCAACTCTAGAAACATTATTTATGGAGTCAGGTGCACCTGGTGATGTACCAGAGGGCAACTGTGAGAAAAAGTGTAGTAATTGGCTAAAGCATTGTAACGACAATCCTAGTACTTTAGCTCATGAGGTGCTTGGAAGTGTCATTCAAGACTATATGGATAAAGATCTATCTCCGTCATTATTTGGTAGTGGAAATAATGATAAAATTTCTGAAGGACAAAAAAGAATCGCTAATTCTTTAGCCAAGAATAACCTTTCATATCGACCGAATGGCTATATCACAATTGCTGGATCTAACCCAATAACTAAAACCCTTGAAGACTTCTTTAAAACCGGTGACTTTTCTTCTATCGAGAAAGAATTCGAGAGAGCTGTCAAAAATATATCCTCAGATCCTCATGCTTCGATTACCGCGGCATGTTCTATTATTGAATCAGCTTTAAAGTTCTATATTGAAAAGTTTGATCTTGCGATGCCGAAGAAGTTGAATGTTATTGATCTATGGGGTGTTGTTCGCTCAAATCTCACCTTAAATTCAGATCCTGTATTAGCAGCAGACCAACACAAAATATTGAAAGGCTTATCTTCTGTTATTGATGGAGTTGGGGCATTTAGATCACACATTGGTTCTGCTCATGGCAGAGGTAACACTCCACCTTCTATTGTAGAAGTTGAGGCAAGGTTGGCTGTTAATGCTTCACATACAATTGTCGTATTTGTTATGGAGTACCTTAATGCATAAATTGCCTAACAAGGGCGTGCAATCTGACTCCGCAAACTGTCACGCTTTTTGTTCCAAAAATCCCGCCAGATTGCTACGCAGTTGACGCCGGCGTTAGGGCTGGTCGTAGTGCCCTCCAATGGCGAAAACATAAATGGATTTGTCGTCGAATCGGTATATGAGCCTGTCTTTCTGTGAGATGCGCCGTGACCACAAGCCTGATAAGTTGTGTTTAAGCGGTTCAGGTTTGCCGATGCCAGTTGATGGGTCGTCAGAGCGGAGCATTTCTTTCAGCAATTTGCAGAGAGCTTTGTGCAGCTTCTTGTCTTTCTCTCGCATCTTTTCATAGGCTTCCCAGGTGCTGCCCTCAAATACCAGTGATCTCATTCATCTGCTCATCATTAGGTGTATATCCTTGGCCACGGCTGTGAGTATCGAAGGAGGCCGCAATCTGCTGCATCAGGTCTTGGTTCTGAAGAACATGCAGGGTTTCTTGTTCTCTTTCCCAGTCTTCGGCACTCATAATCACGAAAGCCTCTCCGGCGCGGCGTGTCACCTTGAGGGGTTCGTGCCTGCTAATAACCTGTTCTACAAGGCTTTTCAGGTTTTCTCTGAATTTATTTACACTGATGATATTCATAATTCCACCATTACGTACGGTAACTCCGTACAATTATATCGCAATAGCCCTAACAAGGCCAGTCACGGCGACGTCTGCTGCATTGCGGCTTCGCCTCCATTCCGCAGCCGCGCATGCTGGCAGCGTTAGAGGTTTTATGGCGACGAACTACTTTAAAAGTCCGCTCATGCGTCTCAGACGGGCTAGTGAAAATCTCTCAAAGCTGGACAAATGCGTCACGAGCTATTTCAAAAAGCAGCCTTACAGAAAAACGGTTGAACATGTTCCAGAAGAAAATATGGACCATCATAAGGTGGTCCTCACAAAATCTTTTCCGGAAAGGGCAACCAATTTGGCGGTCGAGGCTATTGAGGGGTTTCGATCGTCGCTAGATCAAGCAGCCTACGCCGCTGCTTGTTCTGCGGGACGAGAAGGTAGCAAGTTTGCTAGCTTCCCAATTGTCGCAAATGAAGCAGATTTGGAAGATCGAATTAAAGGTGCGAGTAAAGACCTTCCTGAATGCATATTCTGGCCCATTCCGATCACTGATTCCGGTTTAATCCGATCACCCATTCTGGAACTTTGCGATCACTGATTCTGGTTTTATCCGATCACTTTTGCCGGTTTTCCAGAATCGGTGATCGGAATCCAGAACCACAGATCAACAGCCTCCAAAAACCAATCTAACGCATTGATTTTGATAGAACACTGCTAACCTTCCAGCCTTCCCCAAGGCAAGGAGTGTGAGCGGTGGCCAAGATGAGACTATCAATGCGCAAAATTAAAGACATTCTGCGTCTTCGACATGAAGCAGGGCTGAGCTACCGAGGCATCGCCCAGTCGCTCAATATCGGCTATGGCACCGTGGTGGATTACCTCACCCGAGCCAGGCAGGCGGGGCTCAGCTGGCCCATTCCCGAAGAACTTTGTGAGCGTGATCTTGGGCGGCTCCTCTTCCCAACCCAGCCGGTGATCGGCCAACGACGCTTCTCTGAGCCGGACTTCCCGGCCATCCACCTGGAACTCAAAAACAAGACCATGACCAAACAGTTGCTGTGGCAGGAATATCGCCAGCAGCATCCCGAAGACGGCTACAGCTATGCCCAGTTCTGTCATCGCTACAACGAATGGCTCGGGCGTCAGCAACGCAGCATGCGCCAGTCACACCGGGCCGGGGAGAAGCTCTTCGTTGACTATTGCGGCCCCACCCTGACCGTCGTGAACCCGGATACGGGCGAAGCCCGTACCGCTCAGATCTTTGTGGCGGTGCTGGGGGCGTCCAATTACACCTTCGCCTGCGCCCACTGGAGCCAGGGCCAGGCGGACTGGCTGGATGCCCATGTGAAAGCCTTTGAGTTCTTCGGCGGCGTTCCGGAGCTGGTCGTTCCAGACCAGCTGAAAAGTGCTGTCCGCAAATCCCACCGTTACGAGCCGGTGATCAATCCCAGCTATCAGCAACTGGTGTAAACACCGGTCTAAAAGCGCTGCTATTTGCCGAATATCCACACAGTCAGATTTTTCCTCAGATCGAAAATCCATAAAACATTGCACAATTCAGGCGGGTCATTCACGAGATTGGAAATAGATAAGCCAAGCAATATCGTTTTACTCGGGCTATAAAGATGCTGTCGGTGAGAAAGGTATGACGCCAAGAATGATTTGACAGTCCTAACTGACGCCATACCCCTCAAAATCGTGCAGGCGCACGACCCAATGATTGTTACACACTTTGGGATCAAATCCAGCCCTCATCGACCTTTAGCTGTCGATGCAAACTTCAAGTCGCCTATATCACTGCCTCCTTTGCCATGCACAAGTCATTATTTGTTCTCGTTGTGATCGCGGTCATCGTTATTGCACTGATGGGTGTTCTGAAAAAGCCCGTCGAGTATCCCTTGCTCGTGCCTCAAAAAAGTATCAAGAAAGTCGCGTTGGGTGCTTCAAAAATGCCGAGCGTCAACAGCGATTTCGTCAACAAAAAAAGCACAAAGTAACGCATCAGTCTTCCCAGATAATTACCCTTAATGATGTACTCAATGCGCAACGAAAAAGTCGTAAAAGGGTGATCCCGCCGCTAAAACACAGCACCTTTATGGTCTGCCATCATTGTGGTGAGGTCTGTAGTCCCTTTTTACGACATGACTTTTTACGCGGGACGATCTTTAAAGAACGACTGAGTGTTAAACCATCTTACAGCAGCATTTAGATCCGACGCTTAGTGA
>NZ_AAXY01000062.1 GCF_000169375.1 Marinobacter sp. ELB17 | reverse complement strand
CCGTCACCCACGAGTGCGCGATGTTCGCATGCGTCACAACTTACAACAGCGTCAGGCCAGACCGAATTCAGGTGAATTAAGCGCGACTGCAGGCCACGCGAATTTCGGCTGATGCCCAGAAAGTGCAGGCGGTGAGGTACGGATGCTGGAACGCGGGCCAGATGCTTTATCAGTTCGGGTGGAAATGCGGCTGCATTGCTTGGTAGGGCCAGTCCGTCCATTGGGCGTTTCAGCAGCGCCAGTGCCTTGGTTACGAATACCTCGGGTGTCATATCGCCGGTTTGCACTGGCATGAGTGCTTGATGCTTTCTGTCTATGACGCTCAAAATGGCGTTTCCCCAGGTGCCGAGCGCGTCCAGCGTTTTGTCCTGCGAGCCAACAACGTCTGGGAGAATGAACACGACAGGCACAGTCGCCGCCTCCGAAATGGCGCGGTATACCTCAACAATCTTGGCCCAGGGTGTCCTTTCGGGTGCGCTGCGCCAGATGAATGCGCCAGAGTCCACCATAAGCTCACCGCCAGCACGAACAAACTCACAAGCGCGAGTCAGGCTGGCTGGATTGGTCTCGCTGGCGGCAATGCACATCGGGTTGCCTGCACGGCGATAACCTTCCCAGATCGCGGGTGCCAGGACACCGGACGCGAACTTCTGGACACCGGCCCCCAAGGCGCTCTTGGAAAACCCGAACAGGTCAGTGGGTGATTCGGACAGCCAGGCTTGAGTGTGCGCTGATGCGTCCATATACGATTCTCCGATTTCGGCGTTTGCCTGTGGCTGGCGGTTGCCAGCGTTATTCTCGTAAACACAATGCTAGGCCAATGGCCTACTTTATGCAAGACATTAGGGGAGATTGGAAGATTGATTAACGACCGATGGTTCCACGGCTCGGATGACTGAGTTCGACAGTTCAGCTTGGGGCGGGTTCGTCCGATGGTCAGGGCATGATGTTCTTTAGCGCATCCTGCAATGTCGCTCGGCGGTATGGCACAAATGTTATGGCCGCCAGCATTCCCGTTGCGGATTATCAGCGGATCACGGTGGCCGATTGGCTGCAGGATAAGTTGCCAACTCCCAACTCCCAACTCGGCGATAGGATTGATTATCGTAGGCGAGTTGGAATGTTTCGACTTCCCTGTGGATACTCTGGTGGTTGTCCGTGACCCAGGTTGCGAGTTTACCGTGCTGGGTGCCCATGAAATTGAGCACCTGGACGATGGGTTGGCTTACCATGAGCCAACCGGCCCTGGTGATCGGGAGTGGGCGCTGTTTCTTGAGGACGTTCTGGGCGGGGATAAGTTTGCGCCAGGATTTGGGTAGAAGCTCCAATCCGCGCCGAAGCTGCCTGAAACCCCTGCCAGCATTGGCCTAATGGGAGGTTATGTTTGGTTTTACTAGCGCATGTTTAAAAAAATTCGTTAGGATTTGAGAGCTTACGAATATCCATAATGGATCGCCCATCGATGATAAATTCAAAGTGGGTTGTCTGCACAATAGACGCTACATTCTCCGGCGTGAATAATCCCCAACAGATTTGCCCTGGCGCACGTACAGACCAATACTGGATTCCTTTCGATCTATCGGCCCGCAACTTTGCTCCCAACGCCCGCGAATCTGTGTAGGAACCAGCATCATAGATTGAATGGTTTTGCTCGACTGTGGTCCCGTCGTGAATCGGGTCACCTGAAAACACGCATGACAAACCCCGAAAAATGAGGCGGTCAAACGCCAGTCCTTCAACGTTGGATAGATACGCCTGCTGATGATAAGCAACTTCCTTGATTGCGGTATCCATCGTATCGGCAAGGTACAACATACCGTAATCACCGTTGCTGAAACGGCTCCCGTCCGGTGAAACATGGGTGAAAGGCGCAACAGCATAGGTGCAGCCTGGGATGCCCCATGGCATATCCTGTGTGTCGATGTAGGCCAGTTTGCCTACCTCAGCTGTAAGTCTGGGGTTGGTAAAAGCTTGGAGTTCGTAAAGATCCTCAAAGTCTTCCGCGCTTGCCACGTCATCGAACAGTTGGATGGTTGGCAGTTTGGAGTTGACCAGCCGATAACCCCTCTGGTTCGTTAATATGATCGCTGGCAGCGCAATGCCCATCACCAAAGTCCTCCGCGAAGCGTATCGATCCGTTTGTAGGTTTCATAAAGCGCCCCAAAATCGCCAGTCTCGATAACGGCTAACGGCGCTCTGCCATTGAAGAAAGGGTTGTGGTTCTTCTTGATCATAAACTGGTACACGTTGTCCTTGTTCTCAAAAACGATGCGCAAGGCTTGGTGAATGTTCAATAGATAGCTCAGCCGCGTCAGTTGGTCGGCATCCAGGTTGGCTTTATCTGGGTTGCTGCGGTACCGGTAAAATGTTGCTCGCGGCAGCCGGAGGATGGCTTGGGCCTGCTCTGGTGAGCACCCCCACTTGTCCAGAATGTTCATAACCGCTTTCAAGCCCTTAACGCTCATGCGGTTCAGGTCGGCCTGAGTTTTTTTCTCTGATGTCATCATGGTGATGTTCTCCCTTGGTACGGCTTAACTATACTATTTCCCGACGTAGACTAAAAGATAAAATTAGTCTACCTAGAGACAATGCCAGACTGGGAGTCTGACTTCTGCTAAAACAGGGCAAGTTGCCCTGCCGCCATAGGCGCTGGTATCGGATTAACCGTTGCCGTGTCGATCTGGGGTTCTGGCTTTACCGTCTGGGGAGGCTTGAAAGCCGGTGGGGCAAGGGCCGGCATCTTAGACGCTGGGCTTTCGGGTAAGAGGTTTTCCGCTGGCGGTTCAAAGGGTGGCTCCGACCGAAGTTGCGGGAATCGTATTGCTGGTTTGGTTCCCCAGGTCAAATCGAAGGGCGGTGAGTCCGTAACGGCCATGCGGGTGCCGGCATCCAACTTGAGGACTCCGATCACTTGTCTGGTTAGCTCAAACGATGTTTGCAGGTAGTCGTCGCCCTCAATAAGCAGCCGGTAATCAGGGCAGATCGCAACGGCCTTGCTGTCCAGCTTCAACAGGCAAACGTGGACTGCCTGACGATTTGGGGTAAACCAGAGCTTGTAGGGGTGGTAAGCCGATTTGGATACCGAGGGTTCCCACGGCAGCGCGCGGTTGTCTTGTAACGCTTGATACTGGCCTCGGGCCCTTGGGCCTTCGCCAACCAGTTCACCGGTTTTGGTGAGCCGTTCAAAGCCCACGCGGCCGCAACTGTCGCACTCACGAAAGTCCAGCTCGTAGACGGTTACTCCAATGGATTGTCGGGCCAACCGGTGCTTCAAGATATGATTGCCGCAGGGACAAGCCACTATAGGCGTTCCCAGGTTTGACGGTCAGCTTCGGTATACCGTGCTTCACGCTGTTCGCGCTCGACCTCTACACGCATCAGGTCGTCCTTGTGGTCGTCACAGGCTGCCTCTTGGAACCCGTGTGAGCGCCATACGGCACGAACTTTGTTGCCGGCGCTCTTGCAGAACAGGCATGAATTGCGTTGGTCGTCTTTAAGTCGTTTCATGCGGCTCTCCGGTCTGACTGTCTTGTTGAGTATCGGCTGGCGGATCGGTGGACTGCTACGCGCTGTATTCTACAGTGACCGCCCCGGCCGGTGGCCCGCATAGAGTCGAATAGCCTCACTGCCAATACCACAACGCTTGTGGTCGGGAGGATCGTCGTATCCGGTGTGCTGCTGATTATCGCTGTTTGGCTCAAGATGGGTGGTGGTTTAGTCGGGCTGCGCCCTATGCTTTTATGCCGGTCGGGCTTCGCCTTTCCAGCATGGGGCGGGTCGGCTTTCGCCTTCCCACCTAGCGGCTAACATCGGGTGGTTCTGGATATCCGTTTAGTGGTTATAGTCAATCTGCGAGACAGGCAAATCTTCATACACCGCGCCTGGCGAGGCTGAGAGCTTCAGCGGGTAGGGGATGTCCAGGTAATCGGAGAGATCGATTTCGGTGAGCTTGCCAGTTTCCACGAGGTCGTTCGCGGTTGCGCCGAACTCAGGAATGATTTGGTCAAAAGAGATTGGGAAATAGCGGCCACCGACCAGCTTCGTGAAATCAAAAAAAATGCTCAGTATTTCGCCGGTTGCTTCGACTTTGAAGGCCGAGCCAACGCGCAGACCAATACCGAGGGTTTCGCGTTGTTTATCGGTGATGCGCTCAAGATCGATACCCAATGCTTCGGCATTCAACGGAGCCATCACCGGTGTTGTAGCACAGGTGATTAAATCCTAGTTGGTCAAAATGGTATCGCATTTCAATCAGGTTTGCGTTGATTTGGTCGTGTGTTGCTTCGGGCATTGTCGTGTCGCCTGTTTGGTTCATGGTCGTCTCCGATTCACTGAGCTTGGCCCCGCTGGCGGGCAGGGCGCCTATTCGCTGGGATTTAGAATTCGATGTTGCGAAGCAGGAGGTAGTGATAATTGCCTTGCATGATGCCTAACTGTTCGCGGCAGTAGTCCACCAGAAGGTTCCAGATGTGCGCCGGCATATCATCAGCCACATCACCTTCTCCATTGCACGAACCGTCAATCTTGACCAGCACATCGGAGCACTCGTTCATTGGCTCGCCCTTCACCGCCATGTGAAGACCATGGTTTTGGGATTGTTCAGCCATTCGGCAAAGGCAGCGTCTCGGTAAAATTCTGGTGCGTCCAGTACCGTGACGCGAGACTGGCTTTCGGGTTGGCGCTTGACAAACTCGGCCGGCTCAACCTCAATCAGTTCCAGTGGGTCAGGAGTGAATGTCACCCAACCAGACACGTAAGCGCCGTTATCGTTACCGTTGGATACTCGGGCATCGTCTCTGATTTCGGCGTCCGTGCTGATGTTATGAGCGCCACTTATGTAGAGGGCTTTCAGTTCTTTTTCGGAGTAGTCGCTACCGGCGATTTGCGCGGTGTCGTTGTCAGGTATCCAGACCCAGCATTCAATAGCGTACACACTCTCGTTGATTGGAATAACAGCATTGTCAGAGTCTATTTCCAGTTCGCCATCACTTCCAAAAAGATCGCGAGCCAGGCTTTTGATGATGGAGATGCTGGGTGCAGCGTCAATCATTTCCTCTGGGACCAGCTTCAGGATTCGATTGCTGGATGAGGTATCAAAGCGCTCGCAAATAATTAGGCCTTCTTCGTGGTCTAGCTTTGTGACGCGCACCAGGGCTGATTCGCCAGACTTGTTAATGTCCTCGTAGAAATAGCTTTTGCCTACGATGACCGGGTAGCCGTTTAGGGTATGAGGGTTAAAATCAGAGTTTTGCATGTTTATCTCCTGGTCGGCCTTTGGCCTTGTTATCGCGGGCGGTTGCCTGCGTTG
>NZ_AAXY01000063.1 GCF_000169375.1 Marinobacter sp. ELB17 | reverse complement strand
TTGTCTGACCCGCTACAAACAATTGGTGGGCCTTGGCAAACCCGCAACGCGGCAGGCGCTTTTAGCCGGAGTGCCAGGGAACAGCTGCATAAGGTAAATGCTGTTGCCTTTGTCTTCACCCAGAGCTTCTTTTACCGCCTTCACAAATAGCCGGTTTGAGGGCGGTGACATAGCGTGCTGCTGATAAAAACCCCTTAAAAACTGCACAATTTCCCAATGGGCCGGCGACAGTTCCAGACCGTTATCGGCGGCTATTTGTTCAGCGATCTGCAGAGTCCAGCTGTGGGCATCTTCCAGAAAACCTTCATTGTTACGTGTTGCCGTGTTGATCATGATTTCACCAGCTGATGATGCGTGTGGCCAGAGCGCTTAATTGCACCATTTGCTCGTAGCCTATCTGTGGTGTAGCTCCTGTCGCGTCGGTGCCCGCCCCGGATTTGGCAATCAGGCCACGGGCGCGGGCGTCGGCGGCCAGCATGAACACCGGGCAGGGCGCCGCAACAGCAACTTCAGGCGCGCTTAACACCGCGTTTTCAATCAGCAGCACCGTGTCTGCGGTGGCCAGCGTTGCAATGCACTGTGCAGCCCTGGGATGCTCCGCGGTTTTGTTCAGTATGTGCAGGGTGTGAATGTGGGCGGGTAAGTCTGCAACAGACTGGCTCATAAGGTGGTCCAATGGTTTTCGCCCTAACAGGCGGTTTATCAACTTGCGAACGGGGTCGGTGTTGGTCGCCGTTAGTCAGCCGGCGAACGTCACTTTTTCGAAGCCCGTCATGAACGTCTGGTCAGGTGCTATCAGGGTTACGCCAGCAATTATAGCGTCATTCGCCAGGCCATAGCGTTGGCAAGCCTGGACATCGGCATACAGAGCTTCAACGCCAAAAATGGCCGCCGCGCCCAGATTTTGTGCCACGGACTTTTGGCCAAGGCCGTCGGGTTGCTGTCCGGCGCGAAGCCAGTTCACACCGGCACCGCTGAACAGCAGAGCGCAGCTTTGGTCAAAAGCCGCAAGAGAGAACGCCATATCCAGGCCTTCGCGCCCGCTCCAACTGCCATAAGGCGCTTGGTCAATTACAATTAACACAGTCATGATCAAGCCCCGCTGTGGAAATAGATAACTTTACTGCAAGTGCCGGCTTCCACCCATTCGCCCAGTCCGGCGATTTCAAACGGCGCCCTTACGTTGTGTGCGGATAACTCGTAACGTTTTTGCTCGCCGCTGTCGATGAGGCCACGGCGTAGGGCCGAGGCGACACAGGCTACGGCTGGGATCTGGTGCTCCGCCAGGAACTCAGACCATAGCCGAGGCCAGTGGGGCTCGTCAGAGGGCGGGCATATCAGGGCCGAGGCAATGTGAACGCCATCGCCGTAGAGAAAGACACGGTCAATCTGGTGGCCTGCGGTAACGGCGGCACGGGCAAAGTCCAGCGCGGTTTGAGGGGCCTGGGATGAGTAGGGAGCTCCGGTTATTACCAGTGTGTAGGTTTGCAGAGAAATGTCAGCCATGGTTTGGAATCTTGTCTGATAGCAAAAACCCCGACAAGTGCCGGGGCTTCGGGTTACGTTAACGTCCGATTAAATCAGTCGTTACCACCGAACGCACCCAGCAGGTGCAGCAAGGCCAAAAACAGGTTGTAGATGTTCAGGTATAACCCGGTGGTTGCCATGATGTAGTTGGTTTCACCACCGTTAACGATACGACTTGTGTCGTACAGAATGAAGCCTGACATCAGCAGCACGATAGCAGCACTGAGAGCGAGGCTGAAGGCCGTTATCTCAACTCCAAACATACTGGCCACTATGCCACCTACGGCCGCAATCAGTACCACAACCAAGCCCGCAACCAGCATGCCGCGCATGAAGCTGAAGTCTTTTTTTGTGGTCAGAACGTAGCCAGAAAGCGCAAAGAACACCAGAGCGGTTCCGCCAAGAGCCTGGGTGATAATCTGCCCGCCGTTGGCGAACTGAAGGTAGTGAAGCAGAATCGGGCCTAGTGAAAGACCCAGCAGGCCGGTGAATGCGAACACCACGGCAATACCGGCAGAGCTGTTGGCGGTACGTGGCAATACAAACCAAACCAGAGCAATAGCGCCCAGGCTACACATCAGGCTTGTGCCCCGGCCCAGGCCGACCGACATTGCAACAGCCGCCATAACTGCACTGAATGCCAGCGTCATTGCAAGCAGGGTGTACGTGTTGCGCAGAACCTTGGTCGCTGAAGCACTGATAGGTGCGGTCGCGGACCCGCGGGCAATCTTGTCGCTAGCACTCTGCTGAACGTTGTACTGTCTGTTTTCCATTGTTATCTCCGTTTAAAGCGACTGGGTGCTTTCTAAACCAACTGTGTGCTATTCAAGCTAAACCAACTGTGTGCTGCTCAAACTGGTCAGATGCTATCTCAAAAGGTAATATACTGTAGTCTATAATAATGTCGTTTTCACAACTTTCAATCATTAAACGGTTAATTTTGTCCGGTTTTTCGGTAACTACTGTGACAATCGCAAGCTTGAAAAATTTCATTAAGTTGACGTAACTCTTGCTTAACTATTGTTTAACTCTGTCGTCGATCTGGCTTAGCTCTGTCGTAGCTCTGGCTTCACCTTGGAGTTGGTTTTTTCAGTTTCTAGCGCTGAATTTCGTGCAGAGCGTTGACAGAGATAAGAATTCCGGTATGATTCCCCCGGCTGTCGTTAGGCAGCAGTGGAAAAATATGGTGGGTTGGCAGAGTGGTTTAATGCAGCGGTCTTGAAAACCGCCGAAGGTTAATAGCCTTCCCGGGGTTCGAATCCCTGACCCACCGCCACTTTCTTCTCAAGTCAATATTCCCCAGCAACAAGATCCCTTCGGCCCGTAACCACAACTACGTCGATTAATACGTTTGAATTTCTTTCCTGGTTTTCTTGGTTCTCCGGCTGTTTTACAAAAATGCAGTAATCAACTGGACGTGAACTGGACAGATCTATTATCCCCTGCCAGTGTATTCCGTTTATGTTTATCAAGGATTCTGGTCTATGTCTGATGATCGCAAAGTGGCCCTGGTGACCGGTGGAGCTCATGGCATTGGCCGGGGCATAGCGGCGTACCTGCTGAAGCAGAATTGGCGTGTCGCTTTTTTCGATCTGGATGACATTGCCGCGAATGAGATTGTCGCAGCGTTTGGGGATCCCGCCAACCTGCTTTACGTGCGCTGCAATGTGGCAGATGAGGGCGACGTCAAGTTGGCGTTGCGTCAGCTTATAAGCTGGGGAAGTAGGCTGGATGCGCTGGTGAACAACGCCGGCTTGGCCGATCCCGTGACCGGCGCGGTGGAAGATCTGTCGTTGGCGGATTGGCAGAAACGACTGGATGTAAACCTGACCGGTCCCTTTCTAATGGCGAAACACTCAGTACCATACCTGCGCCTTACCCGGGGAGCTATCATCAACATTGCCTCCACGCGGGCTATGCAGTCTGAAGCCAATACCGAAGCCTACGCTGCCACCAAGGGCGGACTTGTAGCCCTGACCCACGCCCTTGCCATCAGCCTGGGGCCGGAGGTGCGAGTCAACTGCATCAGCCCGGGGTGGATCGATACCCGCGAGCCGGAGGCAGGCCAGGAGCCCGCGCCCTTAAGCGCACGGGACCACGCCCAGCATCCCGCAGGCAGGGTCGGTAAACCCGACGACATTGCGGCGATGGTGCATTATTTGATCTCCCCTCAAGCCAGTTTCATCACTGGGCAAAACATCGTGGTGGATGGCGGCATGGTGCGCAAGATGATTTACCAAGAGTAGGGGTGAGGGGAAGGGGA
>NZ_AAXY01000064.1 GCF_000169375.1 Marinobacter sp. ELB17 | reverse complement strand
ACAACGCGAGTTAGGTTTGCAGCTCCCGATATTGGATCGGGAGCGCGGAGTAGGGTTTAGGGTTAGGCCACGCTTGTGCTGGCGGTGACGCTCAGTTCTGGGTCGTCTATCCATTGGCGATCCTGACATAACGACTGCGGCAGGTTGAGGTAGTGGGCATCCAGTGGGGTGAGCCGGTCAGCCTTGTCGATGGTCGTCCAGCCGCGCCGCTTGCTCCAGTAACCTCTGCCATCCATGGTGTCAAACTCAGCCGGTGAATAGAGCACTTGGGTAACCTTGGTGGTCTTGGCGCCCACGGTGGGTATGCGATACCGGCAGCTTAGGCTGTTGTTCGGATTCATGTCCTCTCGGTGCGCCAGCGCCTCGTTTGCACGAAGACAGTCGGAAGCCTTGTCGCAGGTGGCGTTTTTGGTGCAGCCAGCCAGTCCAGTCGGCTTTCCATTGATGGTGGCGCTGTGGGTTCCGGTCACTTCGTTCTGGTAGTACATGGTTGCGTCCCCTGGTTGGCCAGTTGGCCTGCAGTCTGGCGGTTGCCAACACTTCAATAACTGTATGTTAGGCCAATGGCCTAATCGAGTCAAGTTTTTTCCTGTGTTTCGCTTTTTTTTGGTCGCGATCACATCCACTGCTCGGGAATGGCATAACTGACGATCAGACTCCGACCGTTGCGCTGAACTTCAATGTTCAGCAAGGGCTGTTTCCGCCAGTTATCCAACAAGGTTTTATCTTTATCTATTGTGCCCAGCGCTTGGCCATTAATGGCGGCAATAACATCACCGGCCTCTAAGTGCACTGCATTGAGCATGGCATTCGAACCATCGTAAACGTACCCGTCTGCACCGGCTTCTGTTGGTCGTAAGCCGAAGGGAGCCAGTGCCGCTTCTCCCTGGTTATCCAACTTTGCCTTAGTATCGCTCAAGAACTTTTCAGCTGATTTAACGGGTTGCTTGGTTTGCTCTACAACCTCTGTGATTCCACTGCCCAGCAAAGGATCGTCAAAGGTCAGGGTTTCATAACGGCCATTGCGGAGAATAAGAATATGACTGGCCTCCACTTCTATCAGCTCAGCGTTGCCGGGTAAGGCATCGCCGATCCGGTAATATGCGGTGTCGCCATTGTCTTGCGCCACGATAGCGCTGGATCTTTCTGGTTGCTCGCCCACCATCACGCCCGACAGTTGCAATCGAAGGCCGGTTTCCTGAGCCCTTCGTTTAACGCTCATCGGCGGGCCTTGCGATTTCGTGGGACTGCCAAACAGGGGGTAGTTGGCAACTGAAGTCAAAGTGTGGTGGGAGTCTGTCGCTACTGCATTTGCTTGTGTTGGTCGAGAGACTGATTGCTCCGGCCACGCCAGTAACCAAGTGATTTGAGCTACACTGACGGCTGCGTATATAACCAGCACCAGCAGTAACCAACTCGCCAAGCGCGTTTTAAAACTGTCCGTCATCGTCAGCATTTACATGACCCCTTGTAGCAAAGGCTGGCGGATACGAAACACCATATCTTCGGGTTTTGCCGAATCCGACCATGGCTGGCCAGCCAAATCGAGCAAGCGCTTGTACACCCGCAAATCTAGCATCCCATTCCACAATACAGTGGCGCTGGCAGCCGGTCCGTCACTGTCACGGGCTGCAACCTGAAGAGCCAGTCCCCCCTTGGTGGTGCCGAGGCTTGCCTGCATGGGCGGGAAGTTTGCGCTCTCGGTCCGTTCGGCCATCGGCCAGCTCACAAGCCCGCCCTGCCATTGCCCAAGGCCGCTGGCAGACTCCAGCTGATTGTCCTGCCAGAGCAGCGCAAAATGGTTGATATTGATCGTACCTGTGACCATTGCGCCGCCGCTTTGGCGAATGAGTGATTCAAATTCGTCGACTACCAAGCTACCTTCGGCAGTCACGGTAGCGATACTTGGCCACGCCAGTCCAAGGTCGCCGTGTAATTCTGATTGTGCGGTGTCGATTTCCCAGCTGATCGGAATAGCCAGTTCGCTCAGTTGTGGCCAGCCTAATTGCCATTGCACGCGAAAGGGGTAGCCGCTCGCCACGGCCGAGGCTGCACCACGCCACCATGTACCGGACACCTGGGTGACCATGATGCCCTGGGGCATGGTTATTTGTGGTTGCAGTTGCTGCCATATAAAACCAGCCGGTAGCCATGCCAGCAGTGCTAGCGCGTAAACCAGTACGCCGGTCGCCAGCAGAAACAAAACCTTGCCGAAGCAAAAGAAGGGCCTATCTTCGCGATTGATCGTGGGTGGAGCTTTTTTCTTGCGGTTCACGACAATTCTCCGGTTTGGCGGTTGCCTGGTTGCTGGCGGTTGCCGGCCCATAATGTAATCTTTTGGGTTCGTGTCTAGCTTGGCCAGCTCAGCTATGGCTTACGGATCGTCACAGTCGGCTATGCATCGCAGGCAGTCGCCACCCAGGTTGCGCTGGTCGGGTGCCGAATCCAGAACGCAGTAGCAGATTGCGCAATACTGTTCATTGGTGTGCTTGTCATCCTGTAGTTTTGGGTTGGTCATGGCATTAGCATCCACTTTTTAGCGAATTCAATCTGGCTGCCCAGCCATCAATCAGGGCGTGGCGTGCGGTTCTGAAAAAGGCAAAGCTGAACCATTGTTTGTCGGTGTGGTAGTCGGTTGCCATGGCCATTAAAAATAGGCCCACGAGAGAAAGTAACGCACCCTGCCATAGTCCGGAGCCGAGCTGGAAGATCCAAATCAAAACGATGAAGTTCAGAGTCCAAAAAAAGCGGACGGTTGATCGTGACACGTTGCGCTCTAAGGATTTTATTTCCTGTTCCAGTCTTTTAATCTCAGTCTTAATCTCGCCGCTTGTGCGCTGCTCAATATGGTTTTCCATGACGTCCTCCTGGCTAAACGACTGGATAAATCGTTCTTGGTGGCTGTTGCGAGCTTGGTGTGCCATGAGTGTCTTCCGCTGTGGCGATCCGCCGTATGTTAACTGGCGTACGCAAATTCTCAATATATAAATTATAGGCCATTGGCCTAAATGTAGCAAGCGCGATAAGGTATTTATTAAGTGGATCAGAGCGGATCAGTGCGCGGCTGGCAGGACCGCCAAGAGGGTACGCTCTTGGCGTTTGGTGCACAC
>NZ_AAXY01000065.1 GCF_000169375.1 Marinobacter sp. ELB17 | reverse complement strand
TATGAAGCTCTCAGTATTCGTGAAAAGCGTTCTTGCCACCTCCCTTGCGGTTTCCGTGCTTGCCAGCCAGGCGGCTTACGCTGAAACGATGCGTCTGCGCATGCATACGTTTTACGGCACAGAAGTTGACCAAATCGCCGCTGACTTAAGCGACCGCGTCAAAGAAGCCAGTGATGGTTCTCTCCAGATCCAGTTTTTCCGTGGCGGTGAGCTGGTCGACAGCGATCAGTTTGTAGAAGCCGTTGCGCAGGGCAGCATCAGTATTGCCCACGGTGTAGGCAGCTACTGGCCGGGCACGGTTGGTATCGGCACTATCGAAGCCGGTCTTCCTGGCGCTTGGGTGAATGTAGAGGAAGCGCGCGATATTTTTGCTAATCAAGGACTGGATAAGATCATTGCAGAAGCCTACGAAGAAAAAGGCGTCAAGCTGATTGGACGCGGCTTCGGCAGTGATTATGGCCTGGTGACGACTAAGCCGGTCACCAGCCTGGAAGATCTTGGCGATATGCGTATCCGGGCCACCAGTTCTATTGCCACGGTATTGCAGAAGTTTGATATTCCAACGGCCTTCATTCCAGGCGAAGAGCTTTATATCGCTCTTTCGACCGGCGTTATCGACGGCGCTGTTTATGGTGGCCCGGTCGAGTACGAGCAGCTGCGGATTAACGAGGTAGCCGGTTACTACACCGACCTGAATCTTCTCAATCCGGGCTGGACAGAAAACCTGCTGATTAACCCGGGTACCTGGGAGAAGATGAGCGACGAGCAACAGCAGATTCTTCAAACAGAGCTTGATCAATACCTGCTTGACGTCCACAACTGGCTGGAAGAAGGCAATCAGCGCCTTATCGACGAAGGCACGTTGTTTGAATTTGCCACTTTGTCAGAAGAAGATTCCCGTGATTTGGCAGAAGCGTCCCTTCCCATCTGGAGAGAAGAAGCTGCCCGCTCTGAGCGCAACGCCCGCGCCGTCGAGATCCTGATCCAAAATGCCAAAGCGAAAGGCCGCCTCAGTGAGTAAGATTACCCGCTATCTTCGTTTTCAGGATGGGCTTTCCGAATGGATCGGCCGAGCCACCTCCTGGCTGACGTTAGGTATCATCGGTGTACTGCTGTATGAAGTCGCTGCTCGCTATATTTTCAACGCCCCCACCGTGTGGGGGCACGAGCTGGCAACGATGTTTTTCGGCGCGTTGAGCATTCTGGCCGGAAGCTATACGTTGCTCCATCGACAGCATGTGTGCAGCGACGTTATCTATCGTTTATTTCCATTGCGCGGGCAGGCCCTCTGCGACGTGATTGTGTACACGTTAGGCATTCTCGTTCTGGCCGTGTTTTTCAAAATGGCGGTTGAGTTCGCATACCGCTCATGGCTGATCGGCGAATACTCCAACAGCAGCATCTGGCGTCCATTGGTATGGCCTATTAAAGCAACAATCCCTGTTGCTGTTGGACTTTTGATCCTGCAGTCCATAGCAGAGCTTGTTCGTGCCTTAGTCCGCCTTGCGGGCGTGCCTTTTGACGACCCGAGAATTGACACGGGCGAATAGTGAAGGCCCCCCCCCGGTAAGACAGGCATTGCGATAATGTTAAATTGTGACGTAATAAGAAACACATTCAGGTATACCCTGAAAGGGCTTTTCCGATGACAAATTTAGACCCCATTACCATCACTGCGATCATGTTTTGCTCCATGATTGTGCTGATGGTAATCGGTGCTCCACTGGCCTGGGCACTGATGATTTCAGGCATGGGCAGTGCCTATCTGATGTTCGGCCCTGGCGGGCTGCAGTTTCTGCTTTCGTCAGCCTTCAGCACCATGGACAACTTTTTGCTGGTTGCACTCCCTTTGTTCATATTTATGGGGCTGGTGCTGGAGCGCTCAGGGATCACTGACGATCTTTTTGAGATGATACACAAACTGATGGGCCGGCTTCCTGGCGGTCTTGGTGTAGGTACTGTTTTGATCTGTGCCCTTATCGCCGCCATGGCTGGTGTTTCGGGTGCGGCGACCGTAAGCCTGGGCATCATTGCATTGCCTGCCATGCTGAAACGCGGCTACGACAAAAAGCTGGCTACCGGCACCATTATGGCCGGCGGAGCACTCGGCTTTTTGATCCCACCGAGTGTGGTGATGATCGTCTATGCCTTTCTGGCACGGGAATCTGTGGGCAAACTGTTCGCTGCGGGTTTAATGCCGGGCCTGATGCTGGCGGGCATTTACATGGCATACATACTCATACGCTGCCGCCTGAACCCGGCACTGGGTCCCGCCGCGCCGGTGGAAGAACAATTTACCGCGAAAGAGAAGTTCATGTCTCTGCGCCATCTTATCTCTCCGGGTATTCTGGTCACAACGGTACTGGGCTGCATTATTGGTGGCGTAACGTCGCCGTCTGAGGCGTCTGCGGTAGGCGCTGCCGGAGCACTGCTTATCGCCGCCATGCACGGGCGATTGAGCTGGAGCCTGCTGCGTTACGTTATGCTGACTACAACAAAAATCACCGGTATGCTGTTGTGGATTGCGATAGCCGCGGTATTTTTCAGCCGGATTTACATGGGGTTAGGTGCTGACATGATTGTCAGTGACTTAATTGATGCGTTCTCGCTGTCGCCCTATGTTGTCATCATTATAATGCTGGCCACCTTCTTCGTGCTGGGCATGTTCCTGGATGACTTTGCCATCCTGTTCATTACCATCCCGATTTACGTGCCCATCGTGCGCGATCTGGGTTTCGATACCACCTGGTTTGCGGTGTTGTTTGTTCTTAGCATGCAATCAGCGTATTTAACGCCCCCGTTTGGCTACAATCTGTTCTACATGCGATCGGTGGCGCCAAAATCCATCACCATTGTGGATATTTATTACTCGGCGCTGCCCTACGTTGGTTTGCAACTTTTTGGCCTTGCACTGGTTGTTGCTTTTCCAAGCATTGCGCTGTGGCTACCCGGCTTGTTGTTTTAAAAAACGCATCGCCTGCTTTACAGGTAGTA
>NZ_AAXY01000066.1 GCF_000169375.1 Marinobacter sp. ELB17 | reverse complement strand
CAAGCTGCTGAGCTATCTGGGATGACAATGAGCCAGTTTCTCATTGATTCAGCCCGCTCAAAAGCTGAAGAGGTGGTGAATCGGATTACCCGCATTCGGGTTTCTGTTGAGACAGGAAATAGGATGCGGGAAATCTTGGATCGGAAACCCCAGAAGCCATCGAGCAAGCTCATGCAGGATGCGCTCGACTATAAAGAATCCATAAATGATACTAAGTCGCTAACCAAGTGACCGACATGGCAAACAAACGATTCGAAGGTGTGTGGGATGCGATTGAAGATACCCCTGAAGAAGCCCTGAACATGCGCCTGCGCTCCGAGCTGATGATTCAGATCACCAGGCGCGTGAAGGAGTGGGACGTCACTCAGAAAGAGGCGGCGCAGCGCCTGGGTATAACCCAACCCTGCCTGAGCGGCCGCATCAACAAGTTTAGCCTCGGCGCCCTGATTGGCCTGACCTGGCCTGCGCACTTACACGTGGAGCTGGCGTTAAAGGATAAGGGCCCGCTATAGTTTAGGCGAGTTCAGAAAGGGGAACTCACCATTAATAAACCTCAACCCTCCCTCGCACAACGCCCAGCACTTTAGCCCCGGCTCCCAAGGCAATCTCACGCTCCGGCCAGCCAGGGTTCAACATCCTAAGCACACCCTCACCTTTGTCCCCGATTGCCACGTACAAGCCCATAAAAGCGGCCTCACGTCCTTCTATGCGGACAACCGCAATAACGCCGCTTTCAAGCCGGGCCGACCCATCCACATAGATAAGGTCGCCCTTATCAAACGAATACCGGCCACCCTGGTTGTGCATAGAGGAATCTTTCACGGATAAGGCAAACACATACCCGCTGTGGGGAATGCCGCAGGCCGCTCGTTGAACGCTATCGTGATCGACGCCCACGGTTTCCCAGGTAAACAATGGCACGGTATCCGCGGGGCGCACGTCACTGGAACCCATCATGGTTGGCATAATAAGTTCCGCGAATCTCGGGCTTATATCGGCTACGTGGACATCGAAATATCGAGCAAAACGGACAACCACTTCCATGCTTAGGGGTATCTTCAGGTTTAGGTACTGACTCGCAGCTGCCTGAGTCTGCCAGCCAAAGTCGTGGGCAATTTGGGCCTGAGTCAGTGAACCGCCGCTTGCCTCCATTTCAGCCTTCTTAACTGTGTAGATAGCCTGAAGCCGTAGGGAGTCGCCCAACTGGTCATCTGTGAGAGGTCGTCTTTTTGACATAGAAAATGATTCCCGTGTTTTCAGGCAGAATAACGGCAACGATTAATAATTACAAACGCTAATAATAATAAAATAAGCATTGCTACTGTTAGGCCATTGGCCTATAATTTAGTTATTGAATCGCTGGCACCCACCAGCCATAAAAAGGTCACAAGACCACCACCGGAGACTTACCCGCATGAGTAACTTGGCAACCCTGAACACAGCCGACAGCCTTAGTGGCATTTCTACCCGCCAGATTGAAGAATCCCTGGAACGTGCAAATGACGCCTACCGCAATACCGATGACTCCATCATCAGCGACAGCGATTACGATGCCCTGATAGATGAACTCGCCCGCCGCGACCCTGGTCACGCCCTGCTAACCGAAGTTGAATCTGAGGCTGACTTCGGAGCTGGCAAAGTGCGCCATCAAATCCCAATGCTTTCCACTGAAAAGGTTAAAACCGACAGTGAATTAAGCGCATGGGTTCGCCGTGTTGAATCAGCCGCCCAGAACATCGGTATTAGGACGCCCGTTTTGCTGAGCGTAACCGCCAAACTGGACGGCATGGCTGGCCGCTTGAAAGACGGTGTGCTGGCTTCTCGCGGGGATGGCCTGACTGGCAACAACATCACCCACATTCTGCCAAAACTGGTGGTTCACGGTGTCGGTGACGGTGAACTGGTTATGATTCAGTCGTACTTTGATGAGCACCTATCCGAAGAGTTCAAACACCCTCGCAATGTTGTAACTGGCGCAGTCGGTGCCGACACACCACGCCCTGCTGCCATGAAAGCCCTGAACGATCATTCTATCCATTTTGTGAGCTTCACCACACTGACCCGAATCGACAGCCGCACTGACACGATCGTTGCTCAGCTGCCCGAAATTCGTGAATACCTGCTGGGCAACACGCCCTACCCCACAGACGGCTTGGTGCTGGCGGTCGAGTCACCCGAATTGCGGAAAGAACTCGGCTCAACGGGACATCACCACAACTGGATGGTTGCCGCGAAAACCGTGGGTGAAACCGCCACCACGGCTGTCGTTGGTGTCCAGTGGCAAATTGGTAAAACAGGGCGTTTGACCCCAGTAATCCAGCTTAAAAAAGTCACCCTGAGCGGCGCTGTTATCGCCAATGTGACTGGACATAACGCAGGCAAGGTTGAGGAAATGGGCATTGATGTGGGGGCTATGGCAACGATCACAAGATCAGGCGAAATCATCCCGTTTTTAGTCAGCGCCACGCCCGCCCCGAACGGCGCCAGTCTGCCTACGCACTGCCCTGCCTGCACCGAACACCTAAAGCGCCGAGGTGATTTCCTGGTCTGCATTAACAACGAATGCGAGGGACGCCGCCACGCAAGACTCCACCATTTCTTTAACATCATTGGCAGCATTGACCTGTTCGGGCCAGTGGCCTGCGACAAGCTGATCGCAGCCGGTGTTCGCTCCATTCAGGAAGTCTTTGCCATTACCGCCGCAGAGTTTGAAGCGATGGGCTTTGGGCCTGGCCAGTCGGCCAACCTTGTAGCCGAGTTGGAAGCCGCGAAGACCCGTCCGGTAGACGATTTCAGAGTGCTGGCGGCCATGGGCATCAGCAATCTGGGCCGAGGCGACAGCAAAAAGCTCTTGCGTCACACCGCCCTAAAAGACATTCCGTTCAT
>NZ_AAXY01000067.1 GCF_000169375.1 Marinobacter sp. ELB17 | reverse complement strand
AACGGACAACTCGACGAAAGCGCAGAGGCCGGATATTCGGGTGCTTCTTCGTTCATGATGCGCTTGCCGCTAACGTAAAGATTTGAGCACATTTCACAAACAGCTTTGATGGGGCTTAGGTTAGGTAGGTACATGTAATCGGACTCAAGGTATTGCCTGACGTCCCATTGTTCGGGCAGCTCAACCTGCAGTGTGAATATTTGATAGCTGTCAGGGTCGGTAAACAGGTCTTTGTTTTTGGGCTCCTTTGCCATCTCTGGCGTGTAAATAACCCCGTACTTATGGGCTGCTCGAATGTTGTCGTCTTCGATTTGACCTCGGCAGAGGTTCAGGCAGCCTTTCGCAGAGATCAAATCCGCATATATTCCACCAACGAGATCGTCATGTTGCCCGGGCAGGGGTGGATCTTCACGGTGATCTAGTATGGGCGATGTGAATACATAAAAGATGTCTGCTTTTGGCATGGGTTACTCCTTACTGGGTTGTTCGTTCAATGAGCGTTTGGGTGCTTCGGCGGTACTGTAGGCTTTGGCTTGCTTTGAGTTTGATTGGCGTGAACCTGTTCCGCTGCAGTCGGTGGTTTTGGGAACGGCTTGCCAGCCGATGATTTAGAACCCTGAGTAGAGTTGCTGTCGAAGCGGTTCTTGAACGTGGACAAGATGGATACATTGCCTGTGACCCGGAGCCAGGTTTCGCAAACGAGCAGTACACTGAGGAAAATCCAAAATCCAATCATGATGTTTTCTCGCTGTGTGGGTATCGTTTTGTGTGTTTAGGTTTTGGGCGCAGTGTACCTGCGCCCATTGGTGTTTTCCTTATGCTGCGGTGCGGTTGATGCTTAAGGACCGCAGCGTGGTCAGTACTTCGGCAGCACTTTTGTGAGAGACGCTACCCAGCACACCAACGGCGCATTCTGCATCGCCACGATTGACCAGTGCCATAATTTGATGGGTTGGACCTTGGTTGTTGATGGTCGAGGCTTCGTCGCCGCCGAACTTCGACCAGATAAGATCATCCAGCTGATCGATTAGGGTTTCCTGGGCATCCGGGGTCCGGTGCAAAAGATCCGCAACGTAGCGAGCGAAAGCGTCGACATGGATGGCCGGCGTGATTGCAAACGGACTGAGATTGAATGTTTCGACGCGGATTGCATCGCCATTTTCGTTGGTCATCACGATGACATGGCCGGTAACCTGAGCTTTCGCCACACCCTCTGGCCCGACGTTTTCAATAAATGGATTGTTTTCGCCGTCTGTCCACTCAAACTCAATGCTGCCGTCATCCCAGCGTGTGTAACTGGTCAGGAGTGGGCCGTTGTCTACGCGTATGACGTCTGCTCGATCCAGGTGATCGGTAATTGCGTTCATGGTTGCTCTCCTGATCAGTGCATTGTGTGGGTTGGGGTGTACGATTCGCTGGCGTTCTCAAACTGCTTTGCCAGACCGCTTAAATGAGCCGTCCATTCTTCGTAGGTGGTGGCCTTCTCTAATGCGTAGTCTATGGGAATCAGAATCTCGCAGCAGATCACGCCGCCCATTGCGTGTGACGCTATCCATTCTTCGGTGTAGCAGCAGTATCCGCCCACCGCTTCGGCAACTGCGTTAGCCATCGCCATGCTCTGGTGCGCTTCGGTTTGAGCTTCCAGGTAGTTGCCGGCGCCCGGTGTGTGAGTGCCAAATGGAACTTCAATGGTCGGTGCCAGATACTTACGGCCGTTCATCAGGACCGCGTAGCCAATCATCGCCATCTGACGGCCAAAGGGAATGTACTCTTCCCCAATCAGTTGCATCTCAGATTCCGTCAGCGGGTAGTGGTCGCCATTCACAATGCCGGTCTTCAGTCCTATGCGCTGCAGGGTTTCGTGACTAACGTGATTGGTGGCCTCGCACGTACCGCTGGTCAGAAAGACGTATGAACCCGGCTTGATCTGCCGTGAAAAACTCAACGGCTGGTCAGAGGTTCGTGGGTTAGTTTTATACTGGATCATGGTATGCGCTCCGATGGTCAATAGCCCAATTGTTACCAGTGTGGCGCTGGTATTCAACTGTTTGGGATTTTTGGGCGCCCGTAGCAAGAACAGGCACCCGTTTTTGGTGGTTTAAGCTTCCGCCAACTCTTCGGGTGTGTAGACGTGGCCCAGGTGCAGGCAATCTTTAACGTGGAGGTTACTCACCTTGTCAGCGCACCACAGGCTGAACAACTCAGACCAATCGCTCGGGTGGTATCCGGCACAGGCTTTGCGCTGTTTTTGAG
>NZ_AAXY01000068.1 GCF_000169375.1 Marinobacter sp. ELB17 | reverse complement strand
CAACCGCCACCCCGGAGAACAACCATGACACGCGAGCAAAACGAACGCTTCAGTGAACTCCAAGACCAACGGGTTAATCGTGGCCTACTCCTGATGTGCGAAAGCAAAGAATACGACCGCCTCTGTGAGCTATTCGAGTCAGAACACCCCGAACTGACAAGCCTGTATCCCGTTGAGCAGCGCTGCGACTAAAACAACCGGCTACCAACAGCCACCGATAAGCCAAACGGCAATCTGGAGACCTTCATGAACGCTGAACACTACACCCCACGCGAGAGAGCACTTCCAAACGGCCTCGTAACCGTGCTAACTCGCGGCGACGATGTGATATTCGCCCCCTACGGTGGCGGATTTACCCGTACCCTGCCCGAGCAAGAGTTTCTTGAGCATTTCCGGTTCGTAGAGCCATCCGAGTTTGAGGGTGTCGAGTACCGCGCCGGCCAATTTGATCTGGATGATTATTTCGAAACACCATTACACGGTTACACTCGCGGCCTGCTCTGGAACGGTTTTGCTGAGCCGGTGTTTGAGCTGGCCCAGGTTGCACAAATCGCTAAGGCATTTCCTGGAATCGCCTACAACCCTGAGCGCGACATGGTGCTTGTAGATCAAGGCGACAGTGTAGAGGACGACTGTCGGTACGAACTTTATGCTGGGATTTCAATTCTCGTAGACGGACAAATCAAGCGAGCCTACCCAGTCGGCACAGGCTGCTGGACATGGGTCGAAGCGGGAATCGAAGATGAGTCCGATTAGCACGAAAAGCTGAAATAGCGGTTGTGAATGACAGGCCATTGGCCTGTCATGTAATGAACAAATCGCTGGCAATTGCCAGACAAAACAAGGCCAAAGGCCAACCCGGAGACACCATGAGCAAAATCAGCAACACCCTCGTTACCCTGACCGTACAGCTGAGCGCAGACCACATTGACGGACTGGCTATCGCCGCTGGATTTGGCGCTGACTCTTTTCGCAGTGGGCACACCGATAAAGTGCCAGACTTTAACCCTGAAGACGGTCACAACGTCTACGAGGCGGGCCGCAGCGATGAAGCCACTGCAATCCTTGAAGCTGCGTTTAACGCCGCTACCGCACCCACCAGAACTCAGAACGACAGAGCCACACTTTGGAACGTCAGACTCATAAATTGCAGTGATTCCAGTACAGCATTTTTTAGCCATTCCCAGGGCTGGACAGATGAGGCGAATGCCAATCGCTTCACCACCGACGAAATCACAAACTCCAATCTGGTTGACGTTCTTGCCAGCGCCGGTATTGAGACTTGCATCCTACGCTCAAAAGAAGTCGCCATAAAAGGCACCGGTTGGACAATCTACAGCGCCATTGAAGCGGCGAACCGTGACGGCTTGGCCTACTGGAGTTCGACCGGTGAGTGGGTGGATCAATCTCGCGCCAGCGTCTACGCCTTCGGGCTGGTAAAGCACAACGATCTTGCTGAATCCCTTGGCGCAGACTGTCAGTGGCATAACCTACGGCTGGCAAACATCACGGATGAAGAAGGGCTGAATGAAGCGTTGACAGTATTCTGCAAACTGAACGGCCTGCCACTGCAATGCGCCAGCGAGTTGCTGTTCAACGAGTCCCGGGCGAAGCGTCCCTTGGGCAGCCGTATCGCGTGGCTGGAGCAGTTCAACCGCCAATGGGAAGCTCTTATGGACACTGCGGATAAACCTAAACCTCATTTGAGCGGCATCGCACAAGCGTTGCTGCTCGGTGACAGGGAAGGCAGAGCCGACCTGCCACATAAAGCATAGGGCGACAGCCCGACTGGCAGTAACGATCATTTAGAGGCAAGGTACGAAGCCTGTAAAAGCACATCGCTCAAAACATTACCCGTTTAAAAGCGTTTTTAACTGGCAATCCGCCAGCACAATAGCGGCAAGGGCACAAAAGCACACGGATGTGCCTAGCCCGATATTTCCTTCTAAAACCCGGTACTGTTCACGTAGAGACATTACCGATAAGGGCGAACTCAAAATGAAACCTTTTTACCAATACACGCCAAACGTGAAGACTCCCGTTAAAAACACCTACAAACCCGCCACGGATGCGATGATTGCACTTGAATTTAGTCTTCCGACTCCAAGAAG
>NZ_AAXY01000069.1 GCF_000169375.1 Marinobacter sp. ELB17 | reverse complement strand
CATGCATTGTTCGGTGCCGGAGCGGGGCGCATTGGTGATTACGATCAATGTGCCTGGCAAATATTAGGGCGAGGGCAGTTTCGACCACTGGACGGAAGCCAGCCGTTTATCGGTCAAGCGGGTGTTCTGGAAACCGTTGCAGAGTACAAGGTGGAGTTGGTGTGCGCTGAGGGCTGCGTGAGAAATGCCATTGCTGCATTAAAGGCGGCGCACCCCTACGAGGAGCCCGCCTATGAAGTGCTTGCTCTGACGCAGTTTTGATCAGGCTTTTCGGGATTTCGCCATAGGGTGACGAATACTGTCAACGTGAACCCCGAACGTCTGCTTTTTCATATCGTTTATAAAAATCTCAAGGGTTTTACGCACAGTCGGAAATGACAGTTCGTCCCAAGGAATGTCTGACAGCTCAAACAATTGTGTTTCCAGTGATTCCTCGCCTGCGCCATATTTACCCTCAATCAGCGTGGCGCGGTAAAATATGTGTACCTGATCGATGTGTGGGACGTCGATTACGACGTAAAGGCCCTCAATGTGAACTTCCGCGAGGGCCTCTTCACGGGTTTCGCGAACAGCCGCTTCTACTGTTGTTTCCTGGTTTTCCATAAAGCCTGCAGGCAGAGTCCAATAACCGTAGCGAGGCTCGATGGCGCGGCGACACAGAAGAATACGGTTGTCCCATACTGGCACCGTGCCTGCGATAATACGAGGGTTCTGGTAATGAATAGTGTTGCATTGGGTGCACACGTAGCGGTGACGATTGTCGCCCTCGGGGATCCGCTGCTCTACCTGTTCACCACAGTCACTGCAGTAATTCATAGCTTTCCCCGTATACTGATAGTAGATGTCTTAAAGGCCGTTAGTTTAACCATCTGAGCCACCTTAGCGCCATGGCGCCTTTGATTGAAACATGCCAGGAGATACTTTGAAGCACTTGTTACATTCCCGGTTAGCAGGCTACCGGCCTAACGAGCTGGCGCTGGACTATCCTGAAGCTGGTATTTTGGTGCCTATTACCGACAACAGCGGTAATCCGGAGATGTTGTTCACTTTGCGATCGGCCCATCTCAAAACCCATCGTGGCCAAGTAGCGTACCCTGGTGGCAGGCGCGACCCCGAAGACGAAAACCTGATGGTGACGGCTCTTCGGGAGACCCATGAGGAAATCGGCTTGCCGCCAGACCAGGTGCAGATTGTGTCGTCGCTAAGCCAAGTTGCATCCCATGCTCGTATTCTTGTAACACCTTACGTAGGCGTGGTACCCGAAGACCATCCACTACGCCCTAATCCCGCAGAAATCGAAAGTGTGTTCCGTGTCCCCATAGCCTGGTTGCTGGAAGACCGGCGTGAACGTACCGATGCCTTACCTTTTACGGGTGGCACCATTTATGTGCCCTGCTACCGCTGGGAGAAATACCAGATATGGGGTTTGTCAGCCGTAGTGCTGGTCGATTTTATGAACGCTGTGTACGATGCCGGTATTGATCTGGAGCGACCGCCCTCGCGTTAATATTGCGGTGTTAATCGGTTCGAGAACCCAACAGAGACGGCATACTTCAAGAGGAAATTATGTTTTACAAATTGAACGACAGAGTTCCGGTGCTAGAAGGGAGTGGCCATTTTGTTGCCGATAATGCCTCGGTGATCGGCAGTGTTCGCTTGTTAGACAAAACCAGCGTGTGGTTTAACGTGGTGATTCGCGGTGATAACGAGCTGATTACGATTGGCGAGCAGAGCAATGTGCAGGATGGTGCCGTATTGCATACCGACCCAGGATTACCGTTAAACATCGGCCGTGGTGTGACTGTGGGGCACAAAGCCATGCTTCACGGCTGTGACGTGGGCGATTATTCGTTGATCGGCATCAACGCAGTTGTGCTGAACGGTGCCAAAATTGGCAAGCACTGCTTGATAGGAGCGAATACGCTGGTACCGGAACACATGGTTATACCCGACGGCTCTATGGTTATAGGCTCGCCGGCACGGGTGAAACGCCAATTAAGCCCGGAGCAGCAAAAATGCT
>NZ_AAXY01000070.1 GCF_000169375.1 Marinobacter sp. ELB17 | reverse complement strand
ATGTGTACATGTAGACGCATTACGCTATAATGGATAAAGTTATACAAAAAGGAGAAAGCCAATGACCACCGCTACCCGCCTTGGGACTCACATCACGGATCGGGAGGCCGAAAAAGGTCGCGTTGCGCTGCAGGGTTTCCTGGGTATCACCTCTGACTGGGACTGCTCTACCGAAGAACGCACCCAACTGCTGGGCGGCGTATCCAGGGCAACTCTCAACAACTACCGCAAACTGAAGCCCACTCGCCTAAGCCGAGACACCATGGAACGGGTGAGCTACGTTATGGGCATCTACAAGGCAGTGAGGGTGATGTACCCCACGGCTGAGCGGGCTCATCGCCGGATCAGGCTGGGAAGTACCGATTTCCCTTTTTCTGGTAAATCGCCGATGGAGTTCATGGCCCAAGGGTCGATACGTCACCTGCTACTGACTCGCCGGTACTTCGACGCCAAGCGAGGGTGGGCATAATGACAACGCCAGGACTCCACCAGCCTCAATGGAAGGCGCACAGGATTATCCCGAGCTGCTTTCCACCGGTTGGGGTTTATGAACGGTACTATGATAACGCCCAAGATTTGGATTTAGCCTTTGAAATCGAAAGCATGACCAATGATCGGCTACTCAATGAAGCGGGAGACATACAGCTGGTCGCACCGGAGGACTGGGTGTGGGGCCCTGGCAGTACGCCGGTCATGGCAGCGTTTACCCACCTTGGTTTTGGTAGCCGGTTTGCGACTGACACGTTCGGGGCTTATTACGCGGCGAGCACGCTTGAAACTGCGATCGCAGAAACGGTCTACCACAAAGAGCGTGAGCTGGCGGCCGCCAACGAAGAGTCCATTGACCTGACCATGCGCTGTTACGTCAACGAAGCAACCAGCCCTTTGCACGATATCCGTGGACCGGAGTTCGAACACCTGCACGATCCCTCAGTCAGCCAGTACGGCAAAAGCCAAGCCTTTGCTGCAGCATTGCGGGCCGAGGCTTCATGGGGGCTTGTGTACAACAGCGTTCGGCATCCAGGGGGTGAGTGCATCGCGGCGTTCAAGCCAAAGGCGGTGACAATACCGGTTCAGAGCGACCACCTGATGTATTTCTATGACGGTGAAGCCCGCAGGATAACGCATTGGGCGAAGGTCACCGAGGCCCACCAAATTTTGTTCTAAGGACACACGAAGGAATCAGACTTTCCGCTACCTCAACACCGACCACCAAAATACCCGCCCGATTACCTCAATATTGCCGCTGGCTACCTGCTCCGCTGAGTATGTTTCAGCGGCGTACTCCGCGCTATTCTGGCTAATAATCTCAAGCCCGCCACCAGGCTTACGGCGCAGGTATTTCACCCGCAGCATACCGTCGTGATTAACCGCGTAGATTTCACCGTCCTTTACGCTTACATCATCCGTATCGACGACAACCCGGGCGCCATCGGGCAAAACCGGCGCCATGCTATTACCCCATACTGAGGTACACACCGCACTCTCTGGGATAACATCCGCTTTGGTTAAGATCGTTTTCGCAAAGCGAAAAACCGCTCTTCCACTTTGGACAATTTTAGTTCGTTCCGTTTCAAGGTCTCTAGGCAGCTCTAACAACAGATGTAGCATGACATCACGCTCATTGAGTGGCGCACCCGCATACAAGTCAGTATCCCCACATTCACCGTCAGCATCTGGCACACTCTTCGGCCCCTCTCCCGTAACCAGCCAGTCAACCGAAACATGAAGGGCGCGAGCCAACTGCAATGCCATGCTCGAATGCTTACTATCACGCGATTCAAGCGCTCCGATTGCAGCCTGCGTTAAATCCGCCAGCGCGCCCAGTTTTGCTTGCGACATACCCCGCTGCACCCTCACCTCTTTTAATCTCTGTCCAAGAGCCATGCTCACCTCATTCTGAAGGTTG
>NZ_AAXY01000071.1 GCF_000169375.1 Marinobacter sp. ELB17 | reverse complement strand
TCCGAAAAAGACGACATAATTCGACTGTTAAACACACCCCAACTAACAATGATCAAACAGAGAATTGCAAAACCAGCATAGAGCCGGTGAATAACCGAGATTTTATTCATATTTTTGTACTCTCACCACTAGCCCAAAATGAACTGAGCAAAAAAGCAGATAAGGCCAACAAAAACGTGCGGGCCAAAAGAGATCATCAAAACTAATGTAATTGGAGGGGGAAAAGAAATCAACCAGACTCATCATGGTCATGGTGAAATGCCTGCCGCAATCGATGGGTTCGACTACGGCAGGCATTGGTCTTCAGGAATTAGCTCTTACGAGCGTCTTCCCAAGATTTAAGCAGTTCATTGTAAGGTACGGTTACGCCTTGTACTTTCTCGTTGGCCAGCTTGGGCTTCGGTGCGCCCGGCTGATCCAGCCAGTACTGCGGGTCACGCGGCTCGTTAAGCTTAGGACCACAAGTCGAAAGTACGTTGGCACGCTCCAAGCGCTCCAATACGCGATCTTGAGCATCGGCCAGGCCATCCAAAGCTTCCTGAGGAGTCGCTTCACCACTGGCTGCTTGAGAAACGTACTGCCACCACAATTGGGCCAGCTTCGGATAATCAGGAACGTTGGTGCCAGTCGGCGTCCATTGAACCCGTGCAGGACTGCGATAGAACTCAACCAAACCACCAAGCTTCGGCGCCATTTCCGTCATTACGTCAGAGTTGAGGTCAGACTCGCGGATCGGCGTCAGGCCAGCGACGGTTTTTTCCAGAGACACAGTCTTGGAAACCGTGAACTGGGCGTACAACCAAGCCGCCAGGCGGCGCTTCTCAGGAGTGGACTTCATGAACGTCCAGGCACCTACGTCCTGATAGCCCAACTTCATGCCCTCTTCCCAGTAGGGACCGCGGGGCGAAGGCGCCATACGCCATTTCGGAGAACCGTCTTCATTTACAACCGGCAGTCCTTCTTCAATCATGCTGGCGGTGAAGGCCGTGTACCAGAAAATCTGCTGGGCAATTGCGCCCTGGGCAGGGACTGGGCCAGATTCAGAGAAGGTCATACCCGTTGCTTCGGGCGGCGCGTACTTTTGCATCCATTCGACGTACTTGGTGGTCGCGTAAACCGCTGCCGGGGCGTTTGTTGCGCCACCGCGGGACATGTTAGACCCGACCGGGCGACACTCGTCAACCCGAATGCCCCACTCGTCAACCGGCAAGCCGTTAGGCAGGCCTTTGTCGCCGCCACCGGCCATTGAGAACCAAGCATCGGTGAAGCGCCAGCCAAGAGACGGGTCTTTCTTGCCGTAGTCCATGTGGCCGTATACTTTCTCGCCATCAATTTCTTTAACATGAACCGAAAAGAACTCCGCGATGTCTTCGTACGCAGACCAATTCACCGGAACACCAAGATCATATCCGTAGAGATCCGCAAACTGCTTTTTCAGGTCTTCACGCTCAAACCAGTCAGCCCGGAACCAATACAGGTTGGCGAACTGCTGAGTCGGAAGCTGATAAAGCACGCCATCGGGCCCAGTGGTAAAGTCCAGGCCTATAAAGTCTTCAAGATCCAGAGTCGGCAGAGTAAGGTCTTTACCCGCGCCATTCATGATGGCGTCAATGGACTCCACTTTTCCGTAGCGGAAATGCG
>NZ_AAXY01000072.1 GCF_000169375.1 Marinobacter sp. ELB17 | reverse complement strand
AGGCAGAAGAATCCAAACGTCATCTGCTGATGGAAGGTTTCGGTCTGATTTTGCGCAACAGTCTGGAGCCTCTTTTGGCGCCGGGGGTAACACCCTTACTGGCGGCGTCGCTGTTCAGTGAAGATCGATTCGACCACTGCCCGCTCACAGAAGCTGTGGGTGTTTGGGCACGTTTTGCCGGTCTCGGACGAAGCCAAGCGGCAGTCAGCTGGTTTGAGCGCTATCTGGAGCTGCTGGTGCCGCCTTTACTGGACGCGCTGTTTGTTCACGGGGTGGCGTTTGAGCCCCATCTGCAGAATGTTGTTATCGGGTTAAAAAACGGCTACCCCGCTCAGGTGTTTGTACGTGATCTGGAGGGCACCAAACTGATTGCCGGCCTCTGGTCTGGACAACTGCCCACCGAACTGGATGAACGTGTGAATGCGTCAGTTCTTTACAGCGCGGAGAGGGGATGGCAGCGCATTGCCTACTGTCTGTTGATCAACAACTTGTTTCAGGCTGTCAGTTATCTCGCCCTCAACGATTCGGACCTGGAAAAGACGTTGTGGCGCGTGTGGAAAGCCCACCTTGAACAATTCCTGGGCCGCTGTGACAGCGCTTGGGCACACCAGGTGCTCGGAGGATTGCTCAGGGGCGAGTCCATTCCCAACAAGAGCAACCTGATAACCCGCTTGTTCAAATGGGCGGACCGGGATTCAGAGTATGTGCAGATGCGCAATCCGATTGCGGCCTTAGTGTCAGCGGAACCGTCGCAGGATACCTGCATCGCAAGCATCGAGACAAAAGACAAAGCAAACGGCACGAGCAGCACAACATGACAAAAGTAGCGGACAGGAAATTACCAAACAGGAAATTACTGGAAAGAATTCATCAGGCAGCGCTTGATTTACAACGCCAACACAGCGACCCCCTTTGCGCCTACATCTACGATCTAGACAGCCTGAGCAGCCATGTGCAAGCGGTGGTTGAGGCCCTGCCACCGCAATGCGAAATGTTTTATGCCACCAAAGCCAACCCGTCACTGCCACTGCTGCAAACCCTGACGCCATGGGTGCATGGGTTGGAAGTTGCATCGGGTGGTGAGTTGCGGTGGGTCCGGGATCATTTCCCCGAGCTGCCGGTCATTTTCGGCGGTCCCGGTAAACTGGTTTCTGAACTCAAGCACGCCGTTGAATCAAACGTTGAGCTGATTCACGTTGAAAGTTTGCTGGAGCTGGAACGTTTAACAGAGATAACGGGAAAATCCCAACAAACCCAGGAGATTTTGCTGCGGATTAATCTGAATCTACCGGAAATGGCCACCACCCGTCTGACCATGGGCGGCGTGCCAACCCCCTTTGGCATGGATGAGGACACGCTTCAGCAAGCCTTGCCCATGCTCGCCAGGGCATCGCATGTAAGGCTAAGGGGGTTCCACTTTCACCTCATGTCCCATCAGTTGGATCCGGACCGCCACCTGGCATTGATCCAGACCTACTGTCGTCGGGTCAGCCAGTGGGAAAGTGATTACGACCTGCAGATAACGCAGATTAACGTGGGGGGCGGCAT
>NZ_AAXY01000073.1 GCF_000169375.1 Marinobacter sp. ELB17 | reverse complement strand
CGTCTGCGGCCCCGGTAATGCTCATCAGCCCGCCCTGGGCCTGAATCAGGTAGTCGTAGCCCGGGCATTTCTGCCATAGGCCCGGTATGCCCGAAGCCCGTGATCGAGCAATAGATCAAGCCCGGGTTGAGCGCCGAGAGCGTGGCGTAGT
Organism: Marinobacter sp. ELB17; assembly: GCF_000169375.1. Classification (GTDB taxonomy): domain Bacteria; phylum Pseudomonadota; class Gammaproteobacteria; order Pseudomonadales; family Oleiphilaceae; genus Marinobacter. The sequence continues at coordinate 1,083 of NZ_AAXY01000073.1, read as the reverse complement.
CCAACCCCTTCTTCGCAAGACCACCACTTTTGAAGTTCTCGACCAGAATGTCGCTTTGGCAAGCGAGTTCGCAGATCAGCGCCTGACCTTCAGGTTGACTGATATCCACCGTTAGTGAATGTTTACCGCGATTGGCCGCGAGGTAATAAGCAGATTCGCGGGTTTCCTGACCATCCGCGGCCTGGAGCCAGGGCGGCCCCCAGTGACGCGTATCATCGCCGCTATCGGGCTTTTCGATTTTGATGACCTCGGCCCCCATGTCCGCCAGAATCTGGGTCGTCCAGGGGCCAGCCAACACGCGGCTAAGATCAAGTACGCGCAACTCTTTTAAGGGACCTGCCATGGTGCACACCTGCCGTTAGAAAAATCAGAAAAAGGCTTGGAGTCCGGTTTGAGCCCGACCCAGAATCAGCGCATGTATGTCATGCGTGCCTTCATAGGTGTTAACCGACTCCAAGTTCACCATGTGGCGGATCACGCCGTACTCGTCGGAAACGCCGTTGCCGCCGTGCATGTCACGCGACTGACGAGCGATGTCCAGTGCCTTGCCACAGTTATTGCGCTTGATCAGCGAAACCATCTCTGGTGCCCAGTTGCCGCTATCCATCAAGCGACCCACCTGCAACGCAGCCTGTAAGCCCAAGGTGATCTCGGTCTGCATGTCGGCGAGCTTTTTCTGAATCAATTGGTTAGCCGCCAGTGGACGGCCAAACTGCTTGCGGTCCAGGGTGTACTGACGCGCCGCGTGCCAGCAGAATTCAGCCGTGCCCATTACGCCCCAAGCGATACCGAAGCGGGCTTTATTCAGGCAACCGAAAGGGCCTTTCAAGCCGCTGACGTTCGGTAGCAAATTTTCTTCGGGTACAAACGCGTTGTCCAACACGATCTCGCCGGTAACCGATGCACGAAGAGACACTTTTCCTTCGATTTTCGGCGTGCTGAATCCTGTAGTGCCTCGCTCGATGATAAAGCCTTTAATCTGGTTATCGTGGGCAGCGGATTTTGCCCATACCACCGCGATATCGGCAATCGGACTGTTGGTGATCCAGATTTTGGCGCCGGTGAGAGAATAGCCACCGTCCA
>NZ_AAXY01000074.1 GCF_000169375.1 Marinobacter sp. ELB17 | reverse complement strand
GGCTAGTCCCCGTTCGCTCGCCGCTACTTAGGGAATCTCGGTTGATTTCTTTTCCTCGGGGTACTTAGATGTTTCAGTTCTCCCGGTTCGCCTCTTACACCTATGTATTCAGTGTAAGATACCCGACCTAGATCGGGTGGGTTTCCCCATTCAGAAATGTCCGGATCACAGCTCGTTTGCCAGCTCCCCGAACCTTATCGCAGGCTTCCACGTCTTTCATCGCCTCTGACTGCCTAGGCATCCACCGTATGCGCTTAGTTGCTTGACTATATAACCCCAAGACAACTGACTCTACTGCCACAAGATCACGGCCGACTAACCGAAGTTAGACAGCGTGTTCCAGGAACACTAGAGATAGTCACTCGAAGTTATACACAACCACTTCAACGACAACACCGGATAACGCTTGAAAAAATCGTTATCACTTGAACACTTTCCTCAAAGACCGTAGAGAAAAGTATTCGTGTTCTATCTCATCCAATTTGTTAAAGAGCAAATCTGACCCAGTGATCAGAAAGAAGACCTTCAGACTTAGCGGACGCTAAACTGAAACACTTTTTTCTGTACACTGACCGAAGCCAGGGAATTCAGGATTTTCAGGTTATTCGAACCATCTGTATAATGGTGGAGCTAAGCAGGATCGAACTGCTGACCTCCTGCGTGCAAGGCAGGCGCTCTCCCAGCTGAGCTATAGCCCCAAAAAGCTACCTCCGACTGACCCAACAAGATGGCGTCAAACTCGGAAATCGTTCAGATCAAGGCATCGGATGTCGCCGCATAGCCTGCTATGCAAGTCATTCGATAACGCCGAGATGAACGATTTTGGTGGGTCTGGGTGGAGTTGAACCACCGACCTCACCCTTATCAGGGGTGCGCTCTAACCAACTGAGCTACAGACCCAATTATCACACCATCTTATTGTGCCTGGACTGCGTTGCGGCTCTCGCTCAGTTGGTCACGTACTCATGTACGCTCCCGTATTCGCTCCATCCGCGCCTTGCCAGACTCAACAATCTGTCGCGCTAATTCAGCGGGTCGGTCGAGACCCTTTGCTCTCTTTAATTAATCAACCAAGTAATTCGTGTGGACTCTGACCGAAGCGTTCGACATCGTTTAAGGAGGTGATCCAGCCCCAGGTTCCCCTAGGGCTACCT
>NZ_AAXY01000075.1 GCF_000169375.1 Marinobacter sp. ELB17 | reverse complement strand
ACTGCGGTGCGGTGCCGGAAAATCTGATTGAAAGTGAGCTGTTCGGTCACGAAGCGGGGGCCTTTACCGGTGCGGAAAAACGCCGTATTGGTAAAATAGAGCACGCCCACCAGGGCACGCTGTTTCTGGATGAAGTGGAAAGCATGCCCATGCCGCTGCAGATTAAATTGCTGCGGGTGCTTGAAGAACAGAAAGTTGAGCGTCTGGGTAGCAACCATGTGCAGCAGGTGGACGTACGCATTATTGCAGCCACCAAATCCAATCTGAAAACCCTCAGCGACGAGGGTGTGTTTCGTGCAGACTTATACTATCGCCTGAATGTGGTGAAAGTGGATATCCCGCCACTGCGCGAGCGCAAGGAAGACATTCCCACGCTGTTTCACCACTTTGTGCTGATTGCAGCGGCCCGCTATGACCGCGAAAGCATCCCGTTGAACGCGGGCCAGGCAACTAAACTGACGCACCACGACTGGCCCGGCAACGTGCGTGAGCTGCGAAATCTGGCCGAACGCTATGTCTTGCTGGGGCCGGCGGCTCTGGACGAGACCGACACGGCTCAAGATACCAACGTGAATGGCCGCCGCACACTGGCGGAACTAATGGACGGCTTTGAACGCCTGGCATTAATCAGTGCTTTGAATGCCTGCCATGGCAGCATCAAAGACACCATGGTTGAACTCGGTATTGCGCGCAAAACCCTGTACGACAAGATGAAAAAACACGGTCTGGACAAAGCCGAATTCAAAGAGTGAAGATTTTCACCTTGCCGCTCTGCGGGCTTTTACAGCGAGGCCGCCGAGCGTGCGGCCTGATCGTATAGGCCGGAAATGCCGCGCAAGAAACTAGCCACTTCGCCCAGATCGCTGTTGGCAAATCCCAGCGTTCGCAGTGAATCCACCAGGC